>NZ_QWET01000001.1 GCF_003573545.1 Mariniphaga sediminis
CATACCCCTAAATTTAATTTTGAATTTAAAGGTATGAATTCAAATCGTGGACAACCTATTTCGAGCATATCTTACATAATATCAAGTTCTTAAAACAATATTTTATAAAGTTTAGTGGACACTAATGATTTAATATAAAGAAAATATTCGTGAACCTTGTTTTTTAGTTGCAGTTTCTGCGGCAAGGTATTGTTGTGTCCCAAAATTTAAAATAACCATACTTATATGAATTTTACATTTATAGATATCATCATCATAATAGCCTATTTGGGTGGAATAACCTGGTTTGGAATTAAGGTTGCCGGGAAACAGGTATCAACTAAAGACTATTTTCTTGGAGGTCAGAAGATTCCCTGGTGGGTTGTTTGTTTTTCAATAGTCGCAACCGAAACAAGTTCTTTAACATTTATAAGTATTCCCGGGCTTGCCTATTTAACGAACCTTAATTTTCTTCAAATTACGTTAGGTTATTTTTTAGGAAGAGTGGTTGTTGCCTGGGTAATTCTTCCATCTTATTTTAAGGGAGAATTGGGAACCGCTTATACTTTTTTGGCAAATCGGTTTGGAATACCGATGAAAAATCTTGCATCCGGTGTTTTTATGTTGACAAGACTGGCTGCCGACGGCGTAAGGCTTTTTGCTACAGCTATTCCCCTTGCCCTTATTTTAAAGGAAACTTTTATTGCAGAAAGCCTTACAAATGAATGGATTTATATTATTTCAATCATCCTGATAGCCCTGGTGACTTACAGCTATACTTTTGCAGGGGGGCTAAAATCAGTTGTTTGGATGGAAGTGGTTCAACTATTCATATATTTTATCGGAGCAATAGCTGCAATAGTTGTTGTAAACCGGTACCTGAGCGGAGGAATAGGAGGAGGAATGACTGAGGCATTTAAAGCAGGCAAATATGAAGTGTTTAATTTTTCTGTAGATGGTGGCTTTAAAGGGTTTATCTCAACCCCATATACTTTTATTGCAAGCGTTTTGGGTGGTGCTTTTTTGTCTATGGCCTCACATGGAATCGATCAACTTGTTATCCAACGGTTGCTTGCTACAGGCACTCTTAAAGCCAGCAGAAAAGCGTTGGTAACCACCGGGGGAATCATTATATTTCAATTTGCCCTTTTCCTTTTCCTTGGCAGTTTGCTCTTTGTTTTTTATGGTGGAGCAGATATCAAACCCGATGAAGTTTTCCCCAGGTTTATAATTGAGGAAATGCCGACAGGACTTTCAGGATTGATTATTGCTGCCCTTTTTGCAGCGGCAATGTCAACTCTTTCAAGTTCCATTACAGCCCTGGGGTCTACAACTATGTATGATTATGTGGTGCCTTACTACAAAAAACTAAATAAGACCAATGAAATTATAATTTCCAGATTAATAACGGGAATATGGTGTCTTCTGCTTATTGGTTCAGCCATTTTATTTATGCAGAGTTCCCAGGTAGTTGTAGAACTTGCCTTGTCCATTGCATCATTTACTTATGGTGGATTACTGGGCACCTTTTTTCTGGGCGTTCTTTTCCGCAAACCACAGATTAAACATGCTATACCTGCTTTTATGGCAGGTATTATTGTGATGATTTATATTATCCTTTTCACTTCAGTTGCCTGGACGTGGTACACTTTAATTGGAACTATGGTTACAGTGATTGCAGGCCTGTTTTTAACTAAATTTTGGAGAACCAGATGATACTAATAGCAGACGGTGGCGCCACCAAGACAAGCTGGTGTTTTTCCGGTAAAGGAGATACACCGGGAATGATGTCCACAGGCGGTATTAATCCGTATTTCAGGACTACCGAAGATATTATTCAGGAATTGCAAAAAAGCTCATTTTCCCAACTTTCAGGAAAAGTGGAGCAGGTATTTTTTTATGGTTCCGGAGTGGTGGATGCTAGAAAGGCACAGGTCATCAGCGAGGCTCTTTTTTCTTTTTTTCCAACAGCGGAGATTGAAGTTCAGAGTGATCTTTTGGCGGCAGCCCGGGCTACGCTTGGTAAAAAGGAAGGAATAACCTGCATTTTGGGAACCGGTTCCAATTCGTGTCAATACGACGGGGAAAAAATTACCGCCCATATACCACCGCTGGGCTTTATTTTAGGCGATGAAGGCAGTGGAGCAGGACTGGGCAAACAGTTGGTTTCTGACTACCTTAAAAAGATTATGCCATCTGAACTGTTAGCACAGTTCCAGGCCAGGTATCCGCTGGAATACACTGAATTCCTGAACCGGGTTTACAATCAGGGAAAACCCAACCAGTTTTTGGCAGGATTTGTTCCGTTTTTAAAAGAAAACATCCATAAGAGTTACTGTGCCGGGCTTGTGCGTAGGGCATTTGAGTCCTTTATGACAAGAAATGTGGTGCAATACAAAGGACACGAAAAACAATCCATTTGTTTTGTGGGGTCGGTAGCATTCCATTTTCAAGAACAATTAAGAAATGTACTTTTGGAGCGAAATATGGTTCCGGGAGTGATTTTGCAGGAACCTTTATTAAAATTGATGGAATACCATCTTCAATTAAAAAAATATGAACAGTATTACTGAATCGAGCTCACCCTACAACAACCTTGAAAAATTGAGTGTTCAGGAGTTGTTGGAGGGAATACACAACGAAGATAAAAAGGTGCTTCCGGCAGTAGAAAAGACAATGCCGGAAATTGAAAAACTGGTTACAGAACTGGTCCCGAGAATAAAAAAGGGTGGGCGTCTTTTTTATGTAGGAGCAGGCACCAGTGGCCGGCTGGGTATATTGGATGCATCCGAAATCCCACCCACTTACGGGGTTGGGTATGATTTGATTATCGGCATTATTGCCGGAGGGGATCAGGCCATTCGTAAGGCGGTGGAATCGGCAGAAGACGATGAAAACCTCTCATGGCAGGAACTGCAAAAGTATAATATCACGGAATGGGACACGGTGGTCGGAATAGCCGCCTCCGGCCGTACCCCTTATGTTATAGGCGCCGTAAAAAATGCACGGGAACAAGGTATTTTAACTGCGTGTATCACCAGCAATCCCGGCTCTGCCCTGGCAAAAAATGTGGACATTCCCATTGAAGTTATTGTAGGGCCGGAATTTGTTACCGGAAGTACGCGTATGAAATCGGGGACGGCGCAAAAGATTATTCTGAATATGATTACCACTACGTTGATGATACAAATAGGAAGGGTAAAAGGGAACAGGATGGTAAACATGCAATTAACCAATGAAAAGCTGGTGGAACGAGGCACCCGGATGATTGTGGAGGAGCTGGGTTTCTCAGAAGAAAAAGCCCGTCGGCTTTTGTTAATGCATGGTTCGGTGCAGAAAGTACTTGAAGAATCGGGAAAAGGGTAGCGGATAATTCGTTTCAGGGGAAAGGAACCATTCTTCTTGTCAGATAGATAAATTAATAGAATTTTTTTTTCTTTGAAATAGTAATCAACAGATCAAAATGATAAAAATTGTATTTTCTATATTATTGTTATCTGCCACTCTTTCGCTATTGGGAGGTGATTTTGAAAAGTGTTATGTAACATATGAAAATCAAAGTACAGAGGGGCCAATGAAATTTATTGTATATGTTCAAAATAGCATCAACCCTATTTACTATTTTGGATTTGAAATATTACACGAAATAGATACTTCCGAACAAGTTTATTCGAATCAGTTTAGACTTCAGCGGGCATTTATATATGAGTTTGATGGTATGAAGATGCAATCGACCGGGCTTGTAGCTTTGGCTCCTGGTGAATCAGAATGTGTTTATAAGGCTTTAAATGCCGTTGACTTTACTGGAGGATTTCATGGCGATGAGCAATTAGTTGACATCAGTTTTTATATTGATGGAATCCGGCTATCCCAGATGGATCTGGCCGATAGTTTTCATTTAAAGCCATGTACTGAGTTTTCTTACATACAAAAGTCAAGTATGCATAAAACATTCAGAAAGAACAAATCCCAAGATCATGATCATAGGGTTGAATCAATTCACTTTAAGAATTCAATTTTCAGGGACAGTGGATACGAAACATATAACAGAATTGAATGGTGTGATAGTGTATCTATCGAAATCGGTTATATGTCACTTTCTGCTATTGGGATTGATATGGGAGAATTTTGTCAGTCTGACAAATATCAAATTTGTCAATTCAATAGATCTTCTGATCATAAATTAAAAGAAACAAATAATAATGTGCATATCTGGAATGAAACGAATGGTACTTACGCAAAAGTAAAGAGTGAGTTTAATGTATCTGACGATTCTGCTATTCAATTTATCTGGGATGTCACTAATTATAACAAATATTACAGAAATATAGTACCAAACGATCCTGTCAATGTGAATAAGGGAGATGTCTGGGATAGCTCAACTTTTGTAGAGTTTGGAATTAAATAATACATATAATATAGTTTGTGAATAGTTGTCATTAAATCAATTCTTTAAGGTTCGTTTGGTATTCATTCTTTAGATGCAGAAGTTGAAAAAAAATAATATGATAATATTATTCGATTTAGACGATACATTAATTGATAGTGAATCGGCACATCTTCTAGCATTTGATCAGATGTGTCAGGAACATTTAAAAATTGAGAATAATAATGCACAAAACTGGATCACTATTAAAAACAGAAATTTAAATCTTTTTTTTGAAGGGAAAATTTCTTTAGAAGAACATCGGTTAAATAGTATTATTGAATTTTGCAAAATAAACGACTTCAAAATTTCAAAAGCTGAAGCAGAAAAAGTATATCAACAGTATCATTTATTGCTACTTCAATCTTGCAAGGCTTTTCCTGATGTAATTCCAGCATTAATAGAATTAAAGAATCATCAACTAGGTATTATTTCAAATGGTATCTATTCAGACCAGATTTACAAACTAAGACAAAACAAATTACTTCCTTTTTTTAGTAAAATTATTGTTCCTGAGGATATCGGCTTCTCAAAACCCGCCAAAGAAATATTTTTTTATGCAGCTCAAGAATTTGGTGCTTCACTTTCAAATTGTATTTATATTGGAGATTCATATGAATTAGATTATTTAGGTAGTATGAATGCTGGTATGCGGAGTATATTATTAGACAGAAAAAAAATCTATCAAAACCAAAACAGAAAAAAAATCTACTCGCTCAATCAGTTGAAATTTGCCATAGAATTATAAGGTCTTACCCTGAAATAACTTGACACGAAAAATGTCCTTCAACTTTATTACCCGTCCTGCGTCATTTTTGGCATTTCCTGCGGCCTTTTTTTGATCCTGCAACGTTTTTGATTGTTCCTGCAGCCTTTTTACCCTTCCTGCTTTTATATTTTGTAATCCTGCTGCGCAGGAAAGCATAAAATCCATGCAGGGCAGGGTAAAAATAAGCAGGGCGCCCTACATGCTTGCAGGACGCCCCAACAGGATGCAGGATGTACATATTAAGTCACATCGTCCTGATTGCTGCTTTGTTTTCGGTGTAGTTTTCTCCAGTATTCGCTTTTCCGGTAAGCAAAACGAAGAGAAGCGAGCAAGTCGTTTCGGAAATCGTAGGCTTCAGGCACTTGTTGTGCCCACTCTTTTTGGGCTTCCTGTTGGGAACGATAGTCTTTGTTCCAAATGGATTGTGCCTCGCGGCATGCCCCTGCACGTACAGGCAGGTCATTTAGTATTTCCTCGGTAATACCAACTGCAGACAAGGCCCGGGCATCGTCGAGGCTCCATTTACAAAGGTTTTCTGCCTCTTGCAGAAACACATCAACCGGAATGGTTGGAATTTGGACTTCTTCGTCCGGGGTAGAAGAATGCAAGAAGAGGCCATCTCTTTTGAGACAGCCTCTTCTGATGTTTGGCACTCAGGTTTTAAATAGTAAAAAATTGGATTTACCCCAAAAAACCTTTGTTAAAATAAGGGCGCCTAAAAAACAGGCAGTTAGAAAACAGTTTTTCTCAAAAAATGCCGGGAATTTTTAGCTCCCGGCATTGGTAGTCTAAAATCTAAATACGGTAAGATTTAATAATTTGCCCACCACACTTTGTTCGACATTGCTTTGTTTGCCTCAGGAACATTGCTGTTTACTGCTTGTTCGCTTTCCGGAATCCTCATCCGTTGAGGAAGTACAAAGTTGGTGCTCCCTTCAGCATAACGGGCAAGTACTTTATTTGAAGTGACGCTTCCATCCGCTTCTACATAGTTTCCAACCAGTTTCATGTCTCTGTCAAGATAACAAAACTCAGGACTTTGGGCACGTCTTACTATGCTCCATGCCTGGTGTGGTACGGTATAAGCCGAAATCCAACGTTCAACATACAGTATTTCCAGTTTTGTTTCTTCATCAGATGCGGCGTTGTATTTTGCCACTACATCATCAGCAAAACTACCCAATTCTGCATCCCATCTTTCACAACTGGCCTGAAGTCCTTCGGAAAGCCATTCTGCCGCCGTTTTTTCATATGAAATCAAATCACGTTCAGTTGCCTCGGCCAAGGCTAAGCACACTTCTGCATAATCAAGGGATACCGGATCCCACGTGCCGCCATCATACCAAATAGAAGGATGCATCCATGAATAATTTTTTACATTCCCTTCAACGGGATGGCTATTGATTGAAGTTATCGTTCCATTATCCAGCATGTAAATCGCCCGTGCCGGCATGCCTTTGTGCTCATTAGAGGCATCTCCTTTGGGAGGCATAAAATATTTATCGATACGCGGGTCATAAATACCTGCAATCGGATTGATATTCACATCGGCAGAACCTGACGCATTCACCTCGCTGGCATACAATTCGGAGCCCTTCATATACTCAATAATGGCATAGGCCGGTATAAATGCACCTGGTCCCGGGCCCCAGGTTAAATTATATCCATCCCACGAATAGGTTTCTCCTCCAAGGTTCCCCGGCCACGTTTTAAAGAAACCATAATATTGATTCTGAAGGTCCACTGTTGACTTTGTCCTTGCAATTCTAAGGTTATCTGCATTTGATTCAGGTAATGGATACTGAACAATGCTTGCAAGAATCTGACTGGCACCATTTGGGTCAGCCATGGAGCGACGCAGTGCCATTCGCAAACGCAACGCATTGGCAAACTTTTGCCATTTTCTGACATTTCCTGAGTAAACCAGGTCAAACTTGTCTAAGGAACTAATGTTAACATCAGAATTCAGGTTTTCTTCGACCATTTTTTTCAGGATTGCCTCCAGGTCATTATAAATATCCTGTTGAGAATCGTATGCCGGTGAAGGAATTTCAATGTTACCATGCTCGGTATAAGGAATGTCTCCAAAAAGGTCAGAGATTTTTAGAAACTGAAAAGCGCGGATGGTATTTGCTATTCCGACATATTCACTGGCATAAATTTCATCGGGGTTATTTGCATAATAGTCAAGCAAAATTTTGAGGTTAGCAAAAAGAGGGCCTCCGTATCCGTTGTTGGAGTTGCTGTTGTATGAACTCCATGTGGCGGCAGTCCAGTCTTCGCTATATGTATACGATGAGTTTCCATTCCACCAGCAACCGGAATATCCTCCCTCCAGATGGGCGGCAAAACGTTCTGCATGAAGGACAACCCCTCTCCAGAATTCAAAACGATCTTCGTGAAACGCCTTGCGCATACTACTTGCCAGTACACTTGCCGGAGAAACTTTTTCTGTGGAAGGACTGTTCGGGTTCGTATTCAATTCATCGAAATCGCTACATGCATTTGTAACTCCGATTAATATAAGCCCTGCAAAAATTATTTTATATATTTTTTTCATAGCTACGTCGTATTTTAAAATTTAACATTGAGTGCGAAACCATAGGATGATGCAGATGGCATATTATACAAGCTGTAACCTTGCCCGTTTCCTACTCCCCAGGTTTGGTTTGGATCGATGTCCCGGGCCTCTTTATCCCGGTACAAAAAGAGAAGGTTATAAGCATTTACTGAAAACCTTACACTTCGGATAAACGCATTGGGAGACATTTTAAAAGTATAGGCTAACGAAGCTTCTTTTAACGAAATGTTTGTTGCATCAACAACCCAGGGTTCTCCATAATCAGCGAGGCCAGCCCAATAATTCTGAGCATTCATGTTTGCCGTTATCGGATTTCCCTGGCTGTCTACTCCTTCAACAACAATACCTCCTTCACGGTAATCAAGTGTATTTTTTGTAACACCTGCATCCGAAAGCTCTGCTTTTGTAGCATTCAGGATATCGCCTCCTATTTTTCCACTCACTAAAAATTTTAAAGAGAAACGCTTATACGAGAAGTTATTTAACCATCCTATCACCGCATCAGGATTAAAATTTCCGAGTTCAACCGGATCAACTCCTGTTCTGAATGTATTCTGGGTGGTCAATTGATATTGTCCGTTCACTTTTAACGGCTTCCCAAATATTTTACCGTAACCATTTTTGCCTGTTTCAGCAACAATCTGGATTCCTCCGGCAAGATTTTCCAAGTTAGAAAGGACCTGGTTTTCTATTCCTTCTGAGAGCTCTACAATCTCTGTTGTATTTTTTGCGAAGGTAAAAGTAGTTTCCCATTCTAAACCATTCCCCCTTACAGGTACACCTCCTAATGCAATCTCAATCCCTGAGTTTCTCACTTCCCCTGCATTAATCAGCTTGGCTTTATAACCTGTTGCCGGGGAAACAGGAGTTTCAAGAATTTGATTTTCGGTTGACTGCCAATAGTAGTTAAAATCAAGTAGTAAGCGGTTTTGAAAAGCTTTTAGCTCAACGCCGGACTCGATAGAGGTGGTTAATTCAGGTTTTAAATCGCGAACACCAGGTATTTCAGCCACATCCATTAAAGGAATGCCATTGTGATTTATCAGCGGATTAATGCCAAATGTTGTTGCTAAACGGTAAGGATCTGTGTCATTACCCACTTTAGCATATCCCAAACGTAATTTTAACAGGTTAATTTTTTCTGTATTTATCAATTCATTTGCCAGAAATGCTAATGAAAAAGCAGGATAAAAATAGGATCTGTTATCTTTCGGAAGCGTTGAGCTCCAGTCGTTGCGGAACGAAGCATCAAAATAAAGATAATCTCTGTACCCTAAGTTTATCGTTCCGTATAATGAATTTACCTGTTTTTTATAGTAATTGTAACTGGCCGATTTGGTAAGAAAGCTTTGTACATTCCAGAAACCCTCATTTATAACCTCATCTCCCTGGTTAAAACTTTTATCTGAATATTCATATCGAATATTACCTCCAATATTCGCATTCATACTTAAATCTACGAATCGTTGCGAATAAGTAAACAAGGCATCCAGGTTGGTTTCAATAGTATTGTACTGGTTCATAATCCATCTACCCGTTGAGAGCTGTTTATGACCCCGGTTATAACGTTCTTCAACAATATGATTGGAATAATCGGTCCCGGCCCTTACAAAACCACTAAATTTACTGCTTATATCAAAATCCAGTTTGGCATATCCCAAAAAGCGGTTTTTCTTATTGATTAATTCATCGTAATCTGTAGTCCAGTAAGGATTCATCTGGGTTCCGGTAAACGGATCATTTGGCGTTTTTTGATAGTTAAATTTTTTCAACTCATTAAGATCAACGTTACGAGGTAGCATAAACAAACCATAGATGGTATTACTGGTAGCTTCTCCCAGCCATGTACCCCCGTCAATCCTTTGGGTAATAAAGTTTGCTTTGGCATCCAGCCTTAACCATTGTGCCAAATCAACCTGGCTCTTTATAAACAAATTATGGCGGTTCTGGTCGTTGTTAGGTAGTGTGCCTTTTGCATACAGGTTTGTATAGGAAACCCTTGTGAAACCATTCGCTCCGCTTTTGCTGAAAGAAAGTGTATTCGTTGTCCTTAAACCGGTTTCGAAAAAGTCTTTCACGTTATCCGGGTGGGGCGCATATTTTAAATTATCCTGAAATCCACTCCAGCTCTCAAATGTTTGTCCTTCCATTTTGGGCCCCCAACTGGTACTTCCATTAATCAAATCATAAGTGGCAACATTATTCACATATCTTCCTTGTCCATATTGATTTTGAAACTTTGGCAAAGATTGTTCTGTAATCATATCAAACATATTTGTCGTTGAAAACTCAACGCCAATACCATCCTTGGCCCCTTTACTTTTGGTGGTTATTACAATAGCCCCGTTTTGAGCACGTGAACCATACAAGGCTGCAGCATTAGGCCCTTTAAGTACCGTAATAGACTCAATATCATCGGGATTGATATCCATTGCTGAAGAGCCGAAATCTTTCCGGTCCCATACACCAACACTTTCTTCTATTGTTGAATTATTAATAGGGACTCCATCCACAATGTACAAGGGTTGGTTATTCCCGGTAATGGAACTGTTCCCACGCAAAACCACACGATTTGATGATCCCAGTCCTCCTTGCGAACTATTCATTTCCAAACCAGCCACTTTACCTTGAATTGAATTCAAAACACTGGCTCCGGAGGCGGAAGATATTTCCTCTTCTCCAACCTTTGACACTCCATATCCCAACGATTTTTCCTGACGTTTAAGTCCTAAAGCAGTAACAACCACTTCTTCAACTTGTAAATCATCTGGTTGTAACGTCACATTTAAAACATTTCCTTCCGGACACGAAAACTCCTCCGTTACCATTCCAACAAAAGAAAAAACCAACACATCATTTCCCGAAACGTTGGGAAGTGAATATTCCCCATCCGAATTGGTAACCGTTCCTTGCGTAGTGCCTTTCACCACAACGGTTACGCCGGGCAGTGGCTGGCCGCCGGAGTCGGTTACGCTCCCGGAGATCATTTTGGGTTGGTAGGTTTCATTATCACGCCATTGCCGGGATCTCCCTGTTTTTAGATCTGGTTTGATTAAAATGAGACTGGTTGCCGTAATCGAATAGTCTATATTTTCCCCCTCGAATATTTTATTGAGGATGTTCTCAATGACTTCATTTTTAAAACTGGCATTGATCTTTTTGTTTAAATCAACTTCTTCGTTTTGGTAAATAAACCGGAATTTAGACATGGACTCAATCTCCTGGAGTACCTCTTTAATGGTAACCTCCCGCAGGTTTAACGATAGTTTGGTCGCCTGCGAATAAACAGTCGCAGAAACGTGCAGCATCGAAATCATCAGAATAAAAGTTGTCAGTTTCATTACCAGTAAAATTTTTTTTAAAACCGGACTTAACCGCTTTCTTCTTACATCAAATTTTTTCATACTTTTGTAATACTTTAATTAGTTAGTAAATATCTAATGTGGAAAGCATTAGATTAAAACTTTCAAATAACGGGGAATGTGCGACCATTTCCCGTTTTTTGTTTTTGATACGGAATTAATTCATAGGCAATTTATTTTTTTGTGATACAGTGATATTCCTGCCATTTATCGTGTAATCAATTTTGCTGATTTCATTTAAAGCCTTAAATACATCGAAAATTGACTTTTCCTGGAGTACTCCGGTATAGTGAATATTCTCCCCGATGTTTTCTCCGGCAAAAGTTATTTCCACATCGTACCATCTTTCCAGTATCCTGGCAACATTTTTCAGGGACATATTATCCATGTATAATTTTTTCTCCATCCAACTCAGGTTATACCGGGGCTCTTCCGCCGAATAATACAGCTTCCCGGAATTTTTGTCGAAAGAGCCTGTTTGTCCCGGGGTTAATACCAACAGTTCCGTTTTACTATCGTGTAGTTCTACTTTTCCTTCGGTTAAGGTTGTTTTTATTACAGCGTCGTCCGGATAAGCGGAAAGATTAAATTTTGTGCCCAGAACGGTAAGCCTTAAGCCTTCCTGCATCCGGACAATAAATGGCGCTTTGTTTTTCTCTACCTCAAAGTACCCCTCTCCACTAAATTGCACATTCCGGGTTCTTTTGCGCCTGTCGAATTGATAGATTAATTCCGAACCCGCATTGAGCATTACCGAAGTTCCGTCCGGCAAAACAACCTTAGAACGGCTGCCCAATTCGGTAGTGAGCTTTAATGGTTCTGTATCCGGAGCAAACCAGTTAAAATAGAATGAGAACCCTAACAAAATCAGTAGAGTAGCCGCTGCTCCATATAAAAAAATAATTTTGAAACGACTGGCAATCCTTGTTTGTTTTACAATTTGGTAATTAACTTGTTCCCATGCATTTTCAGGCTTGTATTTTTTCCTTTCGGCAAGAATATCTATCCCCTCCCAGATTTTGACATATTTCGAAAAGTTCTTTTTGTTTTCCGAAGCAGAATCTATCCAATGCTGAAATTCCGGGTCTGTAGTACCTGAGCCCATCTCATTTTGAAGATGATCGATAATATGCTCTTCCTGTTTTTGCTTTTCTTTCATTCTTTTTTGTACTTCATTTAAATGACACATCCATGGTAAAAAAGTCCTATTGCAAATTCCATTTTTTTACTTCTGTTTGATGAAGAGTGTACGGGATGATTGAAAATAGTATGATTCTGTTTCTGCCGGAGGTGCATCTGGAGAGTTTAGTAATCAGGTTTTTGGGGCGAATTTTGTAAGGCAGCACAAAGTATCAGAAGGCGCTTTTGACCTCCAGGCATGATTTTAAATATTTAAGGGATTTCCAAAGTTGATTTTTGATGGTTTTTATCGAAATATCTAACCTTTCGGCTATCTCTTTGTGTTTTAGTTTTTCAAAACGACTCAGAAGAAGTACTTCTTTTGACCGCTCCGGTAACTGATCAATACAATTCTCCAGTTTTTGCAGAAAATCTTCCTGTGTCAAATCTTCTGTTTCCTGAGGAAAATCCGCGTCCTCCAATCTGTTTATGGCCTTTTTACGGTTTTTTTCTGTCCTTAAAAAGTTTAGTGCACTATTTTTTGCAGCCCTGAACAGGTAATGTTTTGTGTTTTTGTAAACCACTATTTTTTTGCGATCAGACCAAAGTTTTATAAAAAGATCCTGCACAATATCTTCTGCATTTGTTGAGTCAGCTACAATGGTGGTAACAAAAGAACACAATGATGCATAGTGTTTGAAAAACAAAAGGTTAAAACTGGAGTAATCATCTTGTTTTATCCGGGAGAGCAGTATTTCATCCGTTTTAGTCATACGTTAATCTCAGTACAATATTAGCCAAATCACTTTTAATTGTAAAATTTTTATCAACTGATTTTTACCTTGTGCCGTTTTGGATATTTTTCTGTCAAATTACATTTTGATGGGGTGGAAATACCCCGGAATGGGAGCAAGGCAAAAGTCTGTAATTCATGATTTATTCTTTCTGCAGGATTTTTCGGTAATTGTATTTTTTTTCAGAATAAACTTCCATCAATAGATATTTTTGTTTACTTAAACAGGGACTTACGTACATTTGTTTATTGTCAAAAACACACCGATACAAAACAGATAAATTTATTTTGTAATTTTGAGCTGCGTTTAATAATTTAAGAAATAAGATTGGAGAAACAGATTTATTTGGAAGGCATTGACCCTCTGGAATTTTTTGGGATTAACAATACAAAAATGGACCTCATTAAAGGGGGGTTCCCAAAAATAAAAATTGCAGCACGTGGTCATTCATTATACATTCAGGGCGAAGAGAAAGAGATAAATAGTTTTGAAAAAAAGTTTGCACTTTTGCTCGATCACTACTATCAGTTTAATGTATTAACCGAAGACGCGATACTGCAAATACTTTCTACCGGCATCTCCTCGCTGGAAGAAAACGGAACTTCGGAGAGTGACATTATTGTTTTCGGGAATAGTGGAAAACCGGTACGTGCACGTACGCCCAACCAGCGCATACTGGTGGAGGACAGCACTAAAAACGACCTGATTTTTGCTATTGGTCCGGCAGGTACAGGTAAAACATATACGGCCATTGCTTTGGCAGTCAGGGCGCTAAAAAACAGGGAGATCAAGAAAATAATCCTGAGTCGTCCCGCAGTGGAGGCTGGTGAAAACCTGGGATTCCTGCCTGGTGACCTGAAAGAAAAAATTGATCCGTATCTTCAGCCACTTTACGATGCGCTTCAGGACATGATTCCGCCGCGCAAACTGGAAGATTTTTTGAAGGACGGTATTATCGAGATTGCTCCCCTGGCATTTATGCGCGGAAGAACTTTGAGCAATGCTTTTGTCATTCTCGATGAGGCACAGAATACAACCATTAATCAGTTGAAAATGTTCCTCACCCGGATGGGGCTGAATGCCAAATTCATTATTACAGGGGACGTAACGCAAATCGACCTGCCCAAACGGAGTAATTCAGGGTTGATTTTTGCCATGAAATTACTTCGAAACATTCAGTCGATTTCAGTTGTTCAGTTTAACAAAAATGATATTGTTCGTCACCGGCTGGTAAGGGATATCGTAGATGCGTACGAGAAATATTACGAAAGCCGGGCGGAAGAAAAAGAAGAAAGAGGGAGAGGAAAAAAGACAGAGCAATAAGCAAAGTGCAGTGGAAGCGTGTTATTTGAATTAAAACCAGAATCGAAATAAACAGGGAAAATTAAACAATCTAAAAATAATACAAGAATGAGCAACGCATTAACAAAGACTGATTTTCGTTTTCCGGGACAAAGAAACGTGTATCACGGGAAGGTGCGCGACGTATATAATATTAACGACGACCTTTTGGTGATGGTGGTCAGCGACCGCATTTCGGCCTTCGACGTGGTGCTGCCCGAAGGGATTCCTTACAAAGGACAAGTGCTGAACCAAATCGCAGAAAAGTTTCTTGACGCCACTGCCGATATAGTTCCAAACTGGAAAGTGGCTTCTCCCGATCCTAATGTGACGGTAGGTCATAAATGCGAACCCTACAAGGTGGAGATGGTTATCCGGGGTTACCTGACAGGGCATGCATGGCGCGAATACCGCGACGGAAAACGCTCGCTTTGTGGTGTGCCATTGGCCGAAGGATTGAAGGAGAATCAAAAGTTTGACGCGCCGATTATTACTCCAACAACCAAAGCCGATGAGGGGCACGATGAGGACATCTCCCGCGAAGAAATTATTGCCCAGGGATTGGTTGACAAAGCAGAATATGAAATGCTGGAAGACTATACCCGAAAACTGTTTCAGCGTGGTACTGAAATGGCGGCAGAAAAAGGATTGATTTTAGTGGATACCAAATACGAGTTTGGGAAAAAGGACGGGAAGATTTATCTTATCGATGAAATCCACACACCTGACTCATCCCGCTATTTTTATGCTAAAGGCTATGAGGAAAGGCTGGCTGCCGGCGAACCGCAAAAACAACTTTCAAAAGAGTTTGTGCGTCAGTGGCTCATTGAAAACGGTTTCCAGGGAAAAGAAGGACAATCCGTTCCCGAAATGTCAGCGGATTTTGTAAAGTCTGTATCGGAACGTTATATCGAACTGTTTGAGAATATTACCGGTGACAAGTTTGAAAAGTCGGAGACATCAAAAATCAATTCGCGGATTGAAATTGCCGTAACCGAATTCCTGGCCGGACAGATTTAAAACTGGCCTGTGGTCATAGCATTACTTCGAAGTAATGCTATGACTAAACTATTTAATAATCAAACTATTTGATTGCTGCCCCCTCGAAAAACTTCATCGCAGAAAATATTTTCTATCTGAGATTTTATTCGGATATTGTATAGGTCAAACCAAAATTAAAATCGGAAAGATGAAAAAATTATTGCTGAGGGTTTTTGCAGTCCTCCTATTGGTTACGCTTTTCCAGACATGTAATGAACCTTATGATTCTTCCGTTGGTCCTTTACAATGGGAGCAACCGCCCGGATTAGCTATTGCTGTGGAGAAGGTACAATCCGTTGTCAATCTTCAGGATAAAATTTCCAACGCTTTGTTCCGCAACCCGGAGGTAGTGGGAATGGGCACAGGCCTTAATGATGATGGGGTGCCGGCCATTGTTATTTACACACGCTCAAAAGTTGAACACCGGCCCGATATATCCATTGAAAATGTGGGAAGAGGTGCGAGGCCTACTGCATTGCCTGTGTCTGTTGAGAATGTACCTGTCGTTTCGAAAGTAACAGGTATGTTTAAGGCTTATGCCGAGCCAACTTCATGGTTTCCTCGTCCTGTACCAATAGGCGTTTCAACCGGCCATCCTGATATCACTGCCGGAACCATTGGTTGCCGGGTTAAAGATGCCGAAGGAAATGTTTTCGCGTTAAGTAATAACCATGTTTATGCCAACAGAAATGAGGCTTCTATTGGCGACAACGTGCTGCAACCCGGCCCTTACGATGGGGGGAGCGATCCGGCAGATGCTATTGGCACTTTATATGATTTTGAACCCATTAGTTTTTCTGAAAATAACCTGATGGATGCGGCAATTGCACTGTGTTCCACCGGAACTTTGGGGACTTCCACTCCGGCAGATGCTTACGGAACTCCGGGATCGACAACCGTCTCTGCTGCCATCGGCCTGGATGTTCAAAAATATGGCCGTACTACAGGCTGGACCCACGGGACGATCTCAGAAATAAACGTGACGGTTGATGTTTGTTACCAGTCGCGCGGTCCGTTCAAATGTGTGCAAGCGGCCAGGTTTGTCGATCAAATAACCATAACTCCCGGGGATTTTAGTGATGGAGGGGATTCTGGATCCCTCATAGTTACTGACAACAGTAGTAACAGTCCGGTCGGTTTATTATTTGCGGGTAGCTCAACGCATACTATTGCTACTCCCATCGGTGTCGTGCTCAACCGCTTCGGTGTTACCATTGACAACGAAAGTGGCGGAACAGTAAACACTCCACCATCAGCCGGGTTCACTTATACAACCTCAGGCTTAACCGCAACTTTTACCGATACCAGTACCGATCCGGGTGGTTCTGTGGTTGAATGGAACTGGAATTTTGGAGACGGTAACACGTCAACCGAACAGAATCCGGGACACACATATAATGCCGGGGGAACATTTTCTGTTTTGCTGGAAGTAACGGATAATGAAGGCGCTACTGGTTCTTCGTCTCAAAATGTAACCGTTTCAGAAAATACAGGGACTGGAATTACACTTACGGCAGCCGGCGAGAAAATAAGAGGGGTCCGATACGTTAACCTGTCATGGGAAGGCGCTATCGGAGACAATGTTGTTATAAAAATGAACGGTTCTGTTTACGATACCGTTTCAAACGATGGATCGGAAACACTTAACCTGGGAAGAATAAGCGGAACCTTTGTGTTTGAAGTGTGTGAATCAGATGGTGTTACCTGTTCCAATGAGGCAGCAGTAACTTTTTAAGTTGGTGAAAATATTTTTAGCACAGTCATAATTTGGCTGTGCTTTTTTTATTTCTTATTCAGAATAAAATCTCTTTTATTGTTCTTTTTGCCAAATGCATTATTTTTGCCTCCCAAAAATGACAACAATGCAGTTGCACAACAAAATAGACAGGGAGGTATTAAAAAAGGAGCTGATGGAAGAAACCTTCAGCCGGAAAACCATATCATTTTACCGCTATCATTATCTCGACGATCCCCAAGGATTCAGGGACGACATTTACCGTGACTGGTTTGCCCTGAATTGTTTCGGACGAATTTATGTGGCAAGGGAAGGAATTAATGCCCAAATGAGTGTGCCGGAACATCACTTTAATAAGTTCCTGCTGACCCTTGAGAAATATGACATTCTAAAAAATATTCCGATCAAGTATGCCATTGAGGATAGTGGAAAGTCGTTTTATAAACTCACCATAAAAGTGCGCCCCAAGCTGGTAGCCGATGGGTTGGACGAAGGTACATACGATGTGACCAACGTGGGCAAACACCTCAGCGGGCTGGAGTTTCATGAACTGGTTGGAAAAGAAAATACTGTCGTGGTGGATATGCGGAATTTTTACGAAAGCGAAATCGGCCATTTTGAAGGTGCTGTTTGTCCGGAAGCCGATACTTTCCGGGAAGAACTGGAAATGGTAACCGACCTGCTTCAAGACAAAAAAGACAAGAAGATTTTACTTTACTGCACCGGAGGTATTCGTTGCGAAAAAGCAAGCGCTTTTCTGAAACACCAGGGATTTGAAGATGTGAATCAGCTGCACGGGGGAGTGCTGGAATATGCCAGGCAAATAAAAACGGCCCAACTCGAATCGAAATTTACAGGAAAAAATTTTGTTTTTGATGAAAGGCTGGGGGAGAGTGTTAACGGAAAAATTATTTCGCATTGTCATCAGTGCGGTAGCCCTTGCGATACGCATACCAATTGTGCCAATAACAGTTGCCACCTGCTGTTTATTCAGTGTCCGGAATGTGCCCAAAAATACGATGGCTGTTGTACACCTGAGTGTACGGCTGAAAAGGAAGGCAACACTACGGCAAAAGGGCCCCGGGCCTATCAGTTTGGTAACAGCCGGAAGTACCGGAAAAGCCTGGCGCTGGTGAAGGCCGAACAACAAACCGAAAATAATTGATGTGTGATTTTTTTAGCAGTTACAAGGTAGTGTCATGTCAGCTTCAGAATGTCATTTCGACCCCAGGGAGAAATCTGCTACAATATTGAGATTTCTCATCTTCGTGCCTCAGATTCGAAATGACAGTACGAGACAATTTATCTTTGACATGACAGTAGTGGCGTTCGCAAAATGTAGAGTGCATCCTATTGGGTGAAGTTTCGTATTTTAGCCGCAACAGTATTTTTTAACAATGGACAATTTCTGGCAGCATATTAACCGCCCCGCATTTTTACTTGCTCCTATGGAAGACGTGACCGACACGGTTTTCCGGGAGATTGTCGCGGGAATGACCACACCGGGGAAGCTTCACGCTGTTTTTACCGAATTTACTTCGGTGGAAGGAATGAACCATCCCAAGGGCAGGGAGCGGGTTTCGGAGCGTTTAATTGTAAACGAATCGGAAAGGGTACTGCTGAAAAGGCAAAACATTAAACTGGTTGCTCAAATCTGGGGCCGCAACCCGGAAGTATATTATAACATAGCAAAATATATTTCTGAAAATTATTCATTCGACGGGTTGGACATAAACATGGGATGCCCCGTGAAAAAGATTATTAAAACCGGCGCCTGCAGTGCGCTGATTGGTGAGCCGGATTTAGCCAGGGAAATTATTCTGGCAACCAAAGAAGGAACCCGTTTGCCGGTTAGCGTAAAAACCCGTACCGGCATTAAAGAACATCAGACCGAAGAATGGATGGAGCATCTTCTTGAAGTTGATCCGGCCGCTATAATTCTGCATGGGCGCACGCAAAAAATGCAGTCGGATGGCACCGCCAACTGGGAAGAAATTGCCAAAGCCGTTGAAGTGAAAGACAGGCTAAAACCGCACATCCCGGTTTATGGGAACGGCGATGTTTATTCTTATTCCGATGGATTAAAGAGAATAGAAGAAACCAATGCCGATGGAGTGATGATTGGTCGGGGAATTTTTCAGAATCCCTGGTTTTTTAGTCCGGAGAAAGACGAAATCTCAGCACAGGAACGCATTCAGAAGTTGCTGGAACATACACAACTTTTTGAAAAGACCTGGGGAGGGATTAAAAACTTCAATATACTCAAACGCTTTTACAAAATTTATCTCAACAGTTTTCCGGGAGCAGCCAGGCTCCGTGCGGCTTTGATGGAGGCGAAAGATTACGGGGACGTTTACCGTTATTTTGAAAAAGAATTCGATTTTTCTGAATAGTTTTTTTGATTTTTACCAGGTGTCAGTAATTAAAAACACATTTCGTATACTGGTTAAGAAAATCAATATCAGAAAATGAAACTATCTTTTATACTATTTACTTTTTGTCTTTTTACAGCGTGTACTCCCCAGAAATCAAAAATATACCAATGGCGCGGAGAAGGCCGTAAAGGCGTTTTCGATGGAGAAAACCTTCTGACTGTGTGGCCGGAAAACGGTCCGGAAGAGGTTTGGTTTGCCGAAGGGGTTGGAAACGGCTATGGTTCCCCCACCATCACGGATAACAAAATTTTTATTACGGGTGAAGTAGATAGTATGGCCTGGTTGTATTGTTATGATATAAATGGGAATTTGTTGTGGAAAGAAAAATATGGGAAAGAGTGGTCAAAGCACTATCCCGGCTCACGTTCGGCCCCCACCGTTGTGGATGATTTAGTGTATGTTGAAACTGGCATGGGGGGTCTGGCCTGCCTGAAATCTGAGAATGGGGAAATGGTCTGGTCAAAAGATTTTGTAACCGACTTTGGCGGCATACTTCCCATACACGGATTTTCGGAAGCGCCTGTAGTGAACGGCGAAAAAGTTTTCTGTATGCCCGGTGGAAAGGAGCACAACGTAGTGGCCCTGAATCGATATACCGGGGAGCTTATCTGGTCATGTAAAGGCAAAGGCGAACGTTCTGCATACAATCCGGGAAACCTGATTGAACTTCCTGAGCGTAATATATTTGTTACTTTTTCTGCGTATAATCTCCTGGGAATTGATGCGGAAACCGGGGAACTGCTTTGGGCTCACCAGCAGGAAAATACCCCGGAGGAAAAGCGCGAACCCGGAATAGGCGATACGCACAGCAACAATGTGATATTCGAAAATGGACATATTTACTATGCCGTTGGAGATGGAAATTGTGGCGTTAAACTTCAGCTTTCTGAAGACGGAACAAAAATAAGTGAACTTTGGCGTACTGCCGATTTGGATACTTACATGAGCGGTTTTGTTAAAATGGACAATTACCTTTACGGATGCGGTACCCGGAAAAAAGATTTAAAAAGCTTTGATGCAATAACAGGAGAAGTGGTGGATTCACTAAAAACCGGAACAGGCGCTGTTGTTGCTGCCGGTAATATGCTTTATTATTATAACTGGCGGGGAGAACTTTCATTGTTAAGTTGCGAGAATGGGAAACTACAACAGAAAAGTTCGTTTAAAATTAGCCGTGGGACCAAAGAGCATTTTTCGCACCCGGTTATTAAAAACGGCATTTTGTATCAACGCCGGGGAAATACATTAATGGCCTTTGATATAAGAAACGGTCAGGAACCGAAAGTGTAAAATCTGTTAATGGTTGTGTAACCCCCATTTTCGAATATAGAATATTTCCTTTTTGTAAATGAAAACAGCGATGAGAAGAAACCGATAACTATCAGGGCTCCCATCACCGCAAACACAATAGTGTCAGTCACTATATTCGCTTACTAACGCGTTACCGGTTTCATATTTTGATTCACTTATTAAATTGAACAATCAAATTTAGTGAACAAATGTTTAAATCGAAAATTATTTGTTCAAAAAAAGCTTCTAACGTATTCTGAAATAGCGACTTTTGATTGCAACTTATAAAATGGCAAATAGCGAAAAGCATTGGTCTCCAAACCACTTCCCCTAAAATTGCTGTACAACATATATTAAAAACATATTTTAACGAGACGAACCGTGTATTTTTACCAGAAAGCTGTTAAAAACCGACATGAGTAAAAAGAACCAAAATACACTTCAACGAATCTGGAGTTTTTACATAAGTGGATTCCACAATATGAGCGGTTGGGGGCGTCAGGTATGGCTTATTATTCTAATCAAATTGTTTATCATGTTTGCCATCCTTAAAGTTTTCTTTTTTCCCAATTTTCTTAAAACCAATTTTGAAACCGACCGGGAACGGAGTGATTATGTATTGGAAATATTAACAAAACCAAAGGAATAACTATGGTCGAAATCGCAGATTTATCTTTAGTAAACTGGTCGAGAGCGCAATTTGCCCTCACTGCCATGTATCACTGGTTGTTCGTTCCGCTTACGCTGGGTATTACCTTCATCATTGCGTTTATGGAAACGCTGTATGTAAAAACCGGCAACGAAGAATGGAAACGGGTAACAAAATTTTGGATGACCCTTTTTGGGATCAATTTTGCTATCGGAGTTGCCACTGGTATTATTCTCGAATTTGAGTTTGGTACCAACTGGTCTAGTTACTCGTGGTTTGTGGGAGACATTTTTGGTGCTCCCCTGGCGATTGAAGGAATCCTCGCCTTTTTTATGGAGTCCACTTTTATTGCCATCATGTTTTTCGGGTGGAATAAAGTGAGTAAAAAAACACATTTGCTGGCTACCTGGCTCACAGCCATCGGCGCTAACCTTTCTGCCTTATGGATTTTGGTCGCCAATGGCTGGATGCAAAAACCGGTAGGAATGGTCTTCAACCCTGAAACAGCCCGGAATGAAATGCAAAATTTTTGGGATGTTTTGTTTTCGCAAGTCGCAGTGGATAAATGGCTGCACGCCACCTCCTCCGGGTTTGTGCTGGCCTCTGTGTTTGTAATTGGCGTTTCTTCCTGGTTTATTCTGAAAAAGCGTGAATTACTGCTGGCGAAAAAAAGTATTCTTATTGCCAGCGTATTTGGGCTTGTTTCGTCGCTTTATTTAATTATGACCGGGGACAACTCAACCCGTACTATTGCCAACGACCAACCCATGAAGTTTGCTGCCATCGAAGGATTGTACAATGGCAGTGAAGGGGCTGGATTGGTGGCTGTCGGACTTTTTTCCACTTCGGAAACCGACCCCAATAATGAGAACCTGAAAGACTTTTCCATGAAAATTGAAATTCCCAATTTCCTTTCCTACATGGCATTTCTTGATTGGAATGCTTTTGTACCGGGGATTCACGATTTAATTGACGGGAACGAAAAATATGGCTACATGCCGGCGGTCGAAAAAATTGAACGGGGGAAAGTGGCTATTAGTAAACTGTTCGACTTTAAAGAAGCGCAAAAGGCAGGAAACAAAGAACTGGCCAACACTTTGAAAGCAGAACTAACCAGTGAGGATTTTCAGAATAATTATTTTAAGTACTTCGGGTACGGCTATTTTGAAGACCCCAACGATTTGATTCCCAGTGTGCCACTTACCTTTTATAGTTTTCACCTGATGGTCGGATTGGGTTTTCTTTTCGTACTGCTGTTTGCCTTTGCATTTTATTATGTGATAAAAGGAAGCTTTACAGAAAAGAGGGGGTTTCTCCGTTTTGCTATTATCGCTGTTCCGCTGGCTTATCTCGCCAGTCAGGCCGGGTGGATTGTTGCAGAAGTAGGCCGCCAGCCCTGGGTGGTTCAGGATCTTATGCCCACAATGGCGGGTGTTACCCGAATTAGTGCAGGGTCAGTACAAACAACTTTCTGGCTGTTTGCTGTGCTATTCACTATTTTGCTGATTGCCGAGTTGAAAATCATGTTCCGGCAAATTAAAATCGGACCAAAACATTAAAATGGGAGGAAACTAAATATGTTTGAAAATTTATCACATTATGCATTGCAACAATACTGGTGGGTACTGATTTCAGTTCTTGCCGCGCTGTTTGTTTTCCTTACGTTTGTACAAGGAGGACAAACGCTCATTTATTCTGTTGGAAAAACAGAGGGAGAAAAAACCATTTTGCTGAATACGCTCGGTCGAAAATGGGAGTTCACCTTTACTACGCTGGTAACTTTTGGAGGAGCATTTTTTGCTTCATTTCCTTTGTTTTATGCTACCAGCTTTGGCGGGGCTTACTGGGTGTGGTTGCTCATTCTTGCCGCTTTTATAGTGCAGGCAGTAGCGTATGAATTCAGGATGAAACCGGCCAATTTTTTAGGAGCCAAAACGTACGAAATATTTCTCGTTGTCAACGGTCTGTTAGGTACACTGCTTATAGGAACAGCGGTAGGTACCTTTTTCAACGGAGCCGAGTTTTCCCTTAACGAAATGAACCAGGTACTTTGGCAAAATCCGGCCCGCGGTCTGGAAGCCGTTTTAACATTTCACAACGTGGCTTTAGGCCTGGCTGTTTTCTTTCTCGCCCGCATTTTGGGGCTTCTCTATTTTATTTTTACGGTGGATCACGAGGCTATTGTAAGCCGTTCGCGAAAACAACTGCTCTACAATACCATTCCATTTTTGGTCTTTTTTCTTTGGTTTGTCGTTTGGCTTTTGCTGAAAGAGGGCTTTGCGGTGCATTCTGAAACCGGAGAGGTATTTATGGAAAAATATAAGTACCTGCATAACCTGCTTCAAATGCCTCTTGTTTTGGTGTTTTTCCTGGTGGGTGTTGTAGGGGTACTTTGGGGGATTATTTCCACCATTTTTATGAAAAGTGGCAAAGGCTTTTGGTTTGCCGGAACAGGTACCGTATTGACGGTATTTGCGTTTTTTATCATTGCCGGGTTTAATAATACATCATTTTATCCGTCTTTGTCCGATTTACAGTCGTCACTGACAATTCAAAATGCTTCTTCGAGTAAGTTTACCCTGACAGTAATGAGTTATGTTTCGCTAATGATTCCGTTTGTATTTGCTTACATCGTTTATTTCTGGAAAGCAATGAATCGAAAAAAGGTGACCGAAGAAGAGATGAGTGAAGAATCCCATGTTTATTGATTAAAAACAGAAAGTAATGTATACTACACCAATATTGTGGATGGTTAGCTGGCCGGTACTTATTGTGATATCATATCGGTTGGTTAAATGGGCCGTAAAAAAGTACGTACCAAAATTGGAGGAAGAGGAGAGTGAGCAGCAGGAATGAATCGTAACTTCAGAAAATACTGTCACTCTTGCGGAGTTTTGCTTGCTAACGTATTTTGCTCCCCTTTTTGAGGGCGGAGTGAATAAATACCATTTTAACAAAAAAAGACTTCGGGGTGTGGCAGTATCTTCCCATCTTTAAAGTTTCCATTACAAACGACCTTTGCTCTCCTATTTTCTTCCTATTTTTGTCGCACAAAAAATCAGAAGAATGATTAACGACAAAAAAGTGGTAGTGGTACTTCCGGCATACAATGCTTCGAAAACACTGGAAATAACATACCGGGAAATCGATTTCTCCATTGTTGACGATGTTATTCTAGTCGATGATTTAAGTAAAGATGATACGGTAGAAGTGGGTAAAAAGCTGGGGATAAAACATATCATTGTACACGAGCAGAACAAAGGGTATGGAGGAAACCAGAAATCATGTTACAACAAGTCCCTTGAACTGGGGGCGGATATTGTGATTATGCTTCATCCCGATTATCAATACACCCCGAAACTGATTCCCTCCATGGCCCATCTCATTGCTTCCGGACTTTACCATGTAGTGCTGGGGTCGCGTATCCTGGGGAAAGGCGCACTAAGAGGTGGCATGCCCCTTATAAAGTACATTGCCAACCGTGGACTGACTCTTTTTCAAAATATCATGATGAGCGCCAAGCTTTCGGAATACCACACCGGCTATCGTGCCTTTTCGCGCGAAGTACTGGAAAAGGTGAACTACAATGCCAACTCCGACAACTTTGTGTTCGATAACCAGATGCTGGCACAAATTTGGTACGCCGGTTTCGACATTGCCGAAATTACCTGCCCCACCAAATATTTCGATGACGCTTCGAGTATAAATTTCAAAAACAGCAGCATTTACGGGATAGGTGTTCTTAGAACCTCAATACAGTTCAGGTTGCAGAAATGGGGAGTAAAAAAATCGAACTTTTTACAATAACCTGATTTAATCATTTGTTTTTGTTTTCAATTTTTGAAGATTATATACAGAAACGTTTTTAAATTCACCAATTTTGTCCTTTATGAAGGGTTGTATGATTTCTGACTTTAATAATGTGGAGTCATTTACTATCAAGTATTTTGCGCCTTGTTCAATTCGTCTGTAAAATGTTTCTGGTGTTGAAAAGTCACTGGCGAAATCTGTGTAGCCTTTTCTGTTCATATAATAAAGTGTGGTATTTATTGTAAAATCCGGAATAGAAATTACTTTATCCTCCGGTTCAATTCCCCACTTCTGAAAGCTGGGCTCTATAACCAATAAGGCTTTAAAATGTTTATGATAAGTCTCATTCATCCATCCTTCATATCGGGTTTGTACCTGTTCCCTGCAAGCTATGACATTCCATATAAAAAAGGCAATAAAGAAGACTTTGAGTACAATTCTGAAATTTAGCGAAGATAGTAAGCTTTTAACCCGAATAATAAATATTGCCCAGAAAGCAACCAATACAACAATCTGGTTAATCAGATAATAATCATGATAATCCAATATTTGAAACCATAAAATGACCTGAACTAAAAAACCAATGGGCAAAACAATTATAAAATATTGGAATATCGGTTGTAATTTTTTGATTGTAATGATCAAAAAGAACCATATAACGAGTGTTGTATATTGTAAGAAGGGTAAAAATAGCTGCTTAAAAAATATTTTATTCTGTACGTCAATTATTCTGTAAATATTTTCTTTTGTGGTAGTCCACAACGGCCATATTCCATGAGTAGAAAAATGTCCTTGATTAACAGTATTATAGTAATCAGCATAAAAGTACCATGCAAACACAGGAATAAGAACCAAAATAAAAGGAAGGAAATGTTTCAATCTAAAATTGAAAATCCGGTCACTTTTATGCTGGAAAATTAATTCAAAAATCAGCCATCCCCCAAGGGCTATAAACGAAAAACCCGATGTAACTTTAAGTAGCATCGAAAGGCAAAAAAATAAGGCAGAAGCCCATAGGTTAACAACTTGTCGTTTCTTTATAAATCTTAAAATATAATACCACGCAATAAAAACAAACATGAGAGCTGGAACATCTGGTAAAAATTTGGGGCCATAAAAAACTACCATTGGAGAGGTAAATGTTATCAGACTATTAAAACCTGCCCAGAAACTACTTTTCAATAAGTATTTCAAGCTATAGAATATAGAAAACAAGCCTGAAAAGATTATTATAACATGTAACAGTTGAAAAATCCATTCATGTTTTCCAAAAATTCTCCAAAGCTGAGCTACGAAATAGTAAATTACAGGGAACTCACCAACCGCTTTTCCTGACGTGCCGTCATTACCAAACTGATTGTGCATCTCAGGCTCAAAAAAAGGCTGTTTATACTGATAATAGTTATGCGTTAACGATAAACTGTTCGTTTGCCTCCAAACATGAACTGACTGGGGAGGATCGAAAAGAGTTTCATTAAGTCCATAATAGAAAAACATCAATATAAAAATGAAGGCAAAGAGTATATTATCCAACCTAACCAAGTAAATCTTCATAGCCATTTAGTTCTATTCTTTTTTTCGTTTTATAGCTTTTTCATAATCGGGTTCGCTTTAACAGCGACTAATATTCAGCAATCGGTCTTATTTGTCCTAAAGAATTCCAATAAGCTTCTTTTGTCATACTGCTGCAATGGACACTAGTAAGCTTATACTACTCCATCTGAAATTGATTGTGCAAAATTAACCTATTATTCCAAAATCTCCTTGGATTTTCATTCACAGGCCAACAAATATAGCAGTCTGTTGATTGTTTTCCCTTCTCAAATTAATTTTTAATCCAACGTGGTATTTTTACTCAACTTTTTCTCTATCGCCGTACAAAACCAATATTCGCAGTTGGCAGAGTAATAAACAGCGCCTTCCGTAATTTATCAAAAACCATATCTTTTGTAAAACTCCAAGTGTAGGCCGTTAAAAGGAAAACCATACCCATTACCATAGTTTTTAAAGGACGAAATCCACAAAAAAAATTCTATTTTTGTAAACAGACTTTAAAATCCTAAATAAGAGGAATCATTTTATTTTTATTAATGAATAGATTTAAATTTCTTAAGCTAAATTTTCCATACATTGTTTCTTTCCTTATTGTACTGCTTTCGATTAATATTACAAACAACGTTCATTCATGGAAAAACAAACAGGTAATTCAATGGGATGTAATTTCATATTATGGATATTTACCTGCAGCCTTTATTTATAATGATATTACATTGAAATTTATCGATAATTATTCTGGGCCGCACCAATTTGAAATGTGGCCTAAAGAGGCTCCAAATGGCAGTAAAGTGTTTGTTACATCAATGGGAATGTCATTCCTGTATGCCCCATTCTTTTTTGCAGCACATTATTATGCCTTAAATTCGGAATATGATGCAGGAGGTTATTCTGAACCATACCATCTGGCAATAATCATCTCAGCTATTTTTTACTTCGCACTGGGTTTATTTTTCTTATGTAAATTATTGTTGCAATATTTTAATCCTTTTATTTCTTCCTTAGTTGTCGTAATAACCGCTGCTAGCTCGAATTTGTTTTATTATGCAACCTTTGAACAAGGAATGTCTCACACATTTAGCTTTGCCCTTATTACCTTGTTTGTCTGGTTTACCATTAAATGGTATGATAAACAAAAATATATATATACCATCTTGCTGGGCATTTTAATAGGATTAATTTCATTGGTCAGACCAACGAATATTCTTGTTTCGCTTTTTTTTATATTCTTTGGAATAAAAAGTTGGAGAGCTCTAATAAACCGGGGAAATTTTTTCCTGTCAAGATATAAGCACCTGGCACTTATTCTGTTTTTTTGGTTTATTATATGGTTTCCGCAATTTCTCTATTGGAAACTATTGACCGGTTCCTTTTTTTATAATTCTTATGCCGACGGAAGCCAGTTCTTTTTCAATGACCCAAAAATTATAAATGGCTTTTTTAGTTATCGGAATGGTTGGCTTGTGTATTCTCCTGCCATGATTTTTTCTGTTCTGGGAATGTTTATATTATGGAAAAAGCAAAAGGAATTGCAATTACCTTTGGCTATTACATTTCTGGTTTTTATCTATGTTTCATATTCATGGTGGTGCTGGTGGTCCGGAGGAGCTTTTGGTAATCGTTTTATGATTGATATTTATGGATTATTAGCCTTGTCTTCAGGTGCATTTTTTACTTATATAAGTTCCCTGAAATTAAAATGGATAAAATATCCTGTCGTAATAGTTGCTTTTATTTTAGTATTGGCTGGGGTACATCATATTAACAAGCGAAGAAACTTTTCAATCCACTGGGATTCAATGACGAAAGAAGCCTTCTGGGATTCCTATTTGGATAAGAAGCCTTCGCCTGAATTTGAAAGCAAACTACGGGCACCCGATTATAGCAAAGCGCTGATGGGGATAGATGAGTATTCCAATAAAACAAACTGAGTTATAAAAAGTAAAAATAATGATTGCTGTAGTAATACCGTGTTACAAAGTTAGAAATCACATATTAGATGTCCTGCAGGCAATTGGCAATGAAGTTTCACATATTTATATTGTAGATGATGCTTGCCCAGAGAATTCTGGGGAGTATGTTGAAAAAAATACAAAAGACCCCAGGATTAAAGTAATCTATCACGAAAAAAATAAAGGCGTTGGGGGTGCGGTTATAACGGGATATAAAGAAGCCATTTCTGATGGAGCAGAAATCGTTGTGAAGCTTGATGGCGATGGACAAATGAATCCCGATTTTATTCCGAAATTAGTTATACCTATTGAAACAGGAGAAGCTGATTATTCAAAAGGGAATAGGTTCTTTGACGTTGAAAAGCTTCTGATAATGCCCCGCATGAGACTCATTGGAAACAGTTTTCTGTCATTAATTAACAAAATGGTTAATGGATACTGGAATATTATCGATCCCACTAATGGTTTTACTGCAATTCATGTTAACGTTCTGAAACTTCTCCCTCTCAACAAAATTGATAACAGATACTTTTTTGAATCAGACATGTTATTCCGTTTATCTGTGCTTCGTGCTGTAGTAAAAGATATCCCTATATCTCCTGTATATGGGAATGAGAAATCGAATTTAATAATAGGCACGGTACTTTGGGAATTCCCGATGAAATATGTAAATCGCTTTTTAAAACGTTTTTTTTATTGTTATTTATTGCGAGATTTCAATGCCGGCACCATGCAATTTTTAGGTGGTTTACTTGCTATTATAGTGGGCCTGGTCTTCGGTATCTATCATTGGGTTACTAGCTATGAAGCAATGTCAACAACACCAGCGGGGACGGTTATGATAGCAGCACTGCTTATTATTCTGGGATTTCAACTTCTGCTTAGCGCCCTTAATTTTGATATTCAGAACATCCCTCACCATCCAATACAAAAACAATGAATGAGTTTGAATGTCCTGTCTGCTCCAGCACATCTAATCCTATAGCGAAATATCAACTAAAACACACCGTATATCAATGTAATGAGTGCAAATTGGAATTGTGCCACGATGCTGTTTTCAATACAAATTTCAATTCAAGTTTAAATGAAAAAGAAAGGGAAAAAGCATTAAAACAATTGCGTAAAGAAAACTTTCAGCAAATTGCCAAATCTATTAATCGCTTATTGCCAAATGCTAAAGGACTTGAAGTAGGTTGCGGATACGGATGGTTTTTGGAAACATGCAAGGAGTATGGAATTCAATGTGACGGCATTGAGCCCGAGCCCCGGTTCAACAATAAATATCTGAAAGGTGGTTTTCATGTTCGAAATGGCTTTTATCCTGATATAATAAACGAAACCGAACAATACGATTTCGTTATTTTCAATGATGTTCTTGAACATATTCCTGGTATTGAAGAGACAATGAAATCTAACCACCGAATAATTAGCAATGAAGGATTACTCGTAATTAACATACCCATCCAGGAAGGATTGTTCTACTTTTTTTCTAAAGTTGCATATCAACTAGGATATCATCATTTATTAAACCGAATGTGGCAATTCAGTTTTCATAGTCCTCATCTTTATTATTTTAGAAAAAAAAATATAAAAGATATAGGAATTAAACATGGATTCACTCTTATCGAATCCTTTCAACTTAAAACCATTCGATTTTCTGATATTTCTTATCGGATAAAGCAGGATCAAAAGCAAAACTTCATAAAATATTCAATCTCTTTTATTGGGGCAATGTTGTTATTTCCGTTTACGAGAATTTTCCCTGACACATACTGCTTCATTTTTCAAAAGAATAATTAAGATTGCAATTATTATTTGCGTCTGAAAATATATATTTCGTAATCATAAGCGTTAAGGGTTTTAAAAGGATGCTCAGGTACAAACTTTTTTAGTAATTCAAAATGTTCGTTGTGTAATAAGCGATCAAGGGGCAATTGTCCTTCATTCGGTCCGAAATGGGCATCCCAGATTATAATTGCATCTGTTGGTATTCCATTTTCAGGATTCACCCTATCATCAATCAACTCGTGAACCTGCTGGCGATCATAAGGGTTCTTGTCCAGGTAGTGGGGAATCAACGGATCATAAAAATAGATCAGATGATCGTCTAAGTTTTCCTCCTTCAGCCAATTGCAGCTTATTTTAATTAGCTGCTCTTCCCAACTGGTGGGTATTGGTACAGGATATTTATTGAAAGGATGTACAACAATAAGTATTGCAGATACCGTAATAAAAACATTTGAAAGCAATTTTTTTTTCCAAAAAAAGTTTAATAGTTCATGCAAACCTCTGGCTCCCACTAATGCTGCGAGAGGAACTACACCTGCAATGACCCTGATTAAACCTAACGATCTTCCTTCCCATAACCATCGGACTACTGAATGTGCAGCAAAATAAGTAAGAAACCCACCTACTACAAGCAGAAAAAAGTAATGTTCATTGGTTATTTTTTTGAACCTTTTTAGTACGGAAAAAAATGAAAACAAAAATCCGATAAGCCAAAAAATCAAAATCGGGTATCCAAGAATCTTATCAATGGAATGTACATAATGAAATAAAGGCCCGCGTCCATAGATTCCCAAATCCCCTCCTCCTTGCGACTGGGGAAATATCCAGAAAAAATTATCATAGACAGGCCATCCAACCAGACTAAAAAATAAAAATCCAGTTAATAAGAACGGAATAGCTATATAACTTCTCTTCATCAGGTAAGCAACGAGGAATAATGGAATAAGCACAAATCCTTCGTTCCTGGCAAACGGAATGAGGGAAATGACAATAGCAGACAAAACGAACCGGTCTTTAAAAAAAAGCCATACCGCTCCAACAAGCACCAGGCCAAACAGTGGCTCTGTTAACGCCGAAGGTATAATTATAAAATAAATGGGTGCAAAGAGTAACATTAAAATGGCTACATAACGTCCATGCCAGTTATGCATCCTTGCAATATCATAAACAAGATATGAAGATAGCAAGGCAACCACGACATTGAAAATTTTTATTCCTAAAAATCCGAATTGAGCGAACGGTGAACTGAGGATATTAAATACCGGTTTTCCCCATAAATCCAGAAACAGATGAGGGTAATTTACTGCATAACGGGCAATCCTGTAATGAACGTAGCTGTCAGCTCCTCCCCAGTTTCCATCTGAAAATACAGAAAAAAGGATAAAGAAAATTGCCGATAGCCCGATCAAGGCAAAGGCTAAATAGTTATTTATACTTTTCATTACAGGGTGAGAAAAAAATTTATCACTCATTTGCAATTTAAAACTTTTTTATTCCCTACACAAATTACTGACAAACCCGTAAAATACTTCATAAACACATCGATTATTTTCCAAACCGGAACCAATTCGTTATATAATTTCATTTGTCCCCTGGGGATCATCTTTTTTTGTAAAATATTACCTGACAGGTACCAGCCAAGTACACCAATAAAGTTAAAATATATGGAATGGATTACCTCGAAGCCGGCTGATTCCATCAGACTTTTCAATGTTTTTTTTGTGTATCTTCTATAATGTCCAAGCTGCGTATCAAAGCCATTAAATAAAAATTGAAAGGCAGGAACAAGAATTACTACATTGCCTCCTGGCCGAAGAAATGTATATGCATTTTTTAATGCTTGTTGGTGGTCTTCAATATGTTCCACTACATTCAGGGCGAAAACTGTATCAAACTGCCCGGCTAATTCAGGGTGCTTTTCTTCAAGGTTTTTAGCTGAAAAATCAATCTGATGGATTCCTTTTAAATTTTGTCTGTTCCCAAATTTCTCTTTCAGACGGGGAAAATAACTGCTGTCGAAATCGCTCAGGGTAATTTCAGCGCCATCCTCCACAAAGAACTGTGATATGTTGCCAATTCCGCTACCAATTTCCAATATATTACCTTTGCAATGAGATTGTATGGTCCGATACATCCAGTAGTTAAATCTGTCAGCTGCTGAAATTATTTCCAGCGTGTCGGTTCCATACTTTAAATTTCCCGTTGTTTCAGTCATGAGTATTCAGTTAATAATTTTTGTTGAATGTGCTGAATCATTCCAATTTTATTCCAGTGTTATCTTCAATTTGTTCATAGTAAGGGTTTCTTTTTCCCTGTTCCAGATATAAACAGCAATTGTGGAATTTACAGGCAGAGGTACAGGTAGCCGGAATTCACCCTCTATACGATGTTTTCGGTTCACTTTTTTATCCGGAATCTGATCCCGCAATAGGCATGAATTCCAATAAACCAGAGAATCCGGACTTTCTATAGACAAAACCAGTAAAGCTTCTAAATTTTTATCCTCCACAATTACTTCTGCAGCGACCACTGCCTTGCTGAAATTAAGATAATGTACTTTATCCACCGGTAAATAAAGAGTTTTCGAATATTCCATGTCGGATGAGATGCTTTTCTCCGCTTCATCTAATTCCAACTCCTGATGATACTTTCTAAGTTTCACGAGATAGGAAGCATATTCCTGAAAATCCCAGTCCCCACTCTGAAAACACCTGTTGTATGCATAAACCAACTTCAGATTAAATATTACAAAAAAAGCAATCAGGGAAATAGCGACTATTTGTTTGTTCCTCTTTAATCGTCTAAGCCAGTTGAGCAAATAACCCAGCGGGAGTGCAAACATTACGTTGTATTCAACAAAATTCCGGCTCCCGTATCCACATCCGAAGGAGAAAATAAACCAGGAGGCAAATACATAGGTGAGCACAAAAAATGTTGCTAATATTATCCAGGCGTTTAAACGGCTGCCCCTACCCGCTACATTTAGTACCATTGAAACCACGATAAGTAAGTACAGCGGACTGTACAAAAACAACCCGTTGTTTGGAGAAAACCAGATTTCTATAATTTTGGGAGATGTTAAATTTGAAAAACCGTATTCACCGTAAGAATAAAACAAATAACTGCCCGAAACATATTTCCAATAAAAAAACTGAGGTAGAAATACCACTAAAAAAGCAACTGAAATTACTAAAATATTTTTAATCGTGGCAAATCTTTTTATCCTGTCCCAAAATTCTGAAAACGAATTTAAATCAAGGGTAAACAGAAAAGGCAAAATGAATAGGTTTGTTGGCCGGACCAAAACAACCAATGCAAAAAGTAAACTCCATACGGCAAAATGAACAAGTTGGTTTTCTTTATTTACCATTAACATTTTTTTTGTTACCCATGCTGTTATTGCAAACAAGCTAAAAGAATAGATATGCGACATTCCTGTACTGTCAACAGCATAATAATATAGGTTTGTGCCAAGAAACAAAATTCCAAGGGTAAAAGAAACAATGTGCGGCCGGTAATAGAACCGTAAAAAATTCCATAAGAAAAATAAACCAAGAATGCTATAAAATAAAGCGGCCAGATTGGGAACCTGATGGTAAATCCCTGAAAAACCATCCTGGGGTAGGCCCATCAGTCCAGCCAAAGTATGAATTATCAGGAAAAAGGGGGCCTGTAAAATTGCAACTCCACACGAATACCTAGTAATGACTTTATTGTTTTCCAGATCGAGTGAAAATCCGTCTCCCATTTTTTCTTCGATGCCTTCAGGAAAAGAACTTGCATCAAAATGATAAATAAATAAACCGGGCAAATAAACATAGTAGCCGGCCTGATCTGCCCATAGGGGAGTCATCCAGTTAAACGTTCCTGTTTTGCTATGGCGGTTATTAATTAAAACAGCCAAAAACAATGCCGCTAAAAGCCAAGGGTAAGCCGGTTTCAGCCAATTCAATATTGATTTCCGCACGGGGATGGACATTTATTTAAAAACGTTATATTTCAACACACACCACAACGCCCTGAATCCATCCCTCCAGCCAATCTTTTTACCTTCCTCGTAAGTGCGGCCGTAATAAGAGATACCCACCTCGTAAATCCGTACACCTGGCACCCTTGCCACCTTTGCCGTAACTTCCGGCTCAAAACCAAACCGTTTTTCTTTGAGATCAATTTTTTTGATAATTTCGGAACGAAACAGTTTGTAACATGTTTCCATATCGGTCATGTTCAGGTTGGTGAACATATTCGACACCGTCGTTAGTAATTTATTCCCGATGGAATGCCAGAAAAACAAAATGCGGTGCGGATTTCCTCCCATAAACCGCGAACCATAAACAACGTCTGCATTTCCTTCAGCAATGGGTTTTAGTAAATGATTGTATTCCCTTGGGTCATACTCCAAATCGGCATCCTGAATGATAAGACAATCACCTTTGGCCTCGGCAATTCCGCGATGTAGTGCCGCCCCCTTTCCCATGTTTTGTGGCTGATGGAAAAGTTGTATCCCGATTTCCGGATGATGCTTTATGTAATTCCCGATTACCTCCGATGATTTGTCAGTGGAACAATCGTTAACCAGAATAATCTCTTTTTTAAAATTGTAAAGTAATTCTACCGCCAATACTCTGTCTAAAATGGCTGTTATGGTCTTTTCTTCGTTGTAAACGGGTATTATAATGGATAGTATCATTTGTTTGTTTTTCAATTCTGTTTAGCTTTCAACTCTTAACGGACAAATATAGCTATGTGATGCCTATTTTTTAAATTCATTTTAGTATTATTTTGTTCTGGCCAGTTTTTGTTTTTATAAGGTAGTTGGGTTCCAGCGAATAGTTTCTTGTATCGGGATTTACAAACTGCCATGAAATATGGTTCATTCCCCGGTGCTTAATCTGGTAAACTGTATCTATCTGAAAACCCATATTTAAAATTTCATTACATTTTATTTCATTGGTGTAAATCCATGTTCCGGTTTTTTCCATCGCTTCGTACAATTGTTTCCATGTGGCAATATTTCGTACCGAATCTTTTGCATTGAAAAACAATTCGTATTCTTCCAAAGCATAATTATAGAGTCGGTTTTGTTGCGAATTGTCCGATTCAAATAGATCCAACGCCTGTCTGTTTCCTTGGTAAGAAAATAATTTTGGTATAACAACGGCATTCAGGTAGAGATTGAGCATTGTCGAAATAATTACACCAGAATAAATCAATCTACACCAATTGTCTTTTTCAATTTTTAAATACAGGAAAAGTATAACTATTCCCGTCAGCAAAAACAGTATAAACGTAAACCAACTGATTTCATGGAAAAGAAAACCTACTGCCAAAAGTAACCCAACGAGGAGAACCCAAATGACAACCTGTGCAAGAGTCAGTTTAATAAATGCGGAGGAAGACAGTTGAGAATAGTGTTGCATCTTACCACTTGCAATTATTATCAGAGGCCCAATCAAGATCATTAGATAGTTTGGGGCTTTTCCCCGGGCAATGCTGTAAACAAAAAGTAAAACTAAAATACTTCCAAGCAGTGACGAAGCAAATTTATGAACTGACTGTTTCCCAAACCAGCTTTTAATCTCCCAAAACAATGCGGCCAAAACCAGGACTGTCCATGGAAGAAAAGCCCAAAGCAGGTTGTAAAGGTAAAAAAAAGGATCGGTGCTTGAACCCGCCACTTTGCCGGTTACACGTCCGATATTATTATCTATAAAGTAGAAGCGGATACCTTCAAAACCAAAGCTTTTCCCTAAGTGGTAAAGCGAGGGTGAAATGATTACAAGTACTAAAATTATTCCTAACAGCCACTTAGGGTGAAAAAGCTGCCGGTAATCTTTATTTAAAAGGAGAAAAAACAACACAAAAAAGAAAGGGAGAATAGCTCCAACAGGTCCTTTGGTAAGCATGGCCAGTCCGATTCCAAGGAAACCCAGAATAAAATTTAAAGGCTTTTTACTGTTTAGATATTCCGCCAACTGCCACAAAGCGAGTGCTACTGCAGCCTGCAAAACCGAGTCGGTATGAAGGTCAAGAAAGTAAAGGAAAAATATTTGGGAAGTCCCTGTTATTAAGGCAGCCAGCTTTCCGGCCAATTCAGAAAAAAATAAACGTGCCAGGCGGTAGATAGAATAAAGACTGCTTAATCCGAAAAGAAAGGGGAACAATTTAAAGGCAAAGTTGGTATTTCCAAAAAGCTGGATTCCCAATCCTGCCAACCAGAAAAACAGGTGCGGTTTCTGATCGTACGGTTCGCCATTAATCTTCAGGTTTAGCCAGTCGCCCGACTCTACCATTTGTCTTGAGATGGCAGCATACAGCCCGGAGTCACCGGTCAGATCAATAAATAAACCGAAAATCCAGGCCAGGATTATCATTAAAAATGCAACAGCCCATAAACTATTTTTCAGCCTTCCGTTCAAATGATTTTCTCCTTTTTATTTGCTCAGGCAAAATAAAGGATTTAAGTCAATATTTAAGGCAAAAAAAATATTTTGAAAGAAATCATGGGGTCTATCTTTGCTTTTTTAAAGAATAAACTTGATTTTTGACCCTAAATAGAAATGAAAAAATGGCAAAATCGCTGGTAAACACCCACGCCAGGTTTGGCACTCTTCCGGTATTTTTTACAGCTCTTTCTACTATTCTTGGTGCTGTTCTGTTTCTCCGTTTTGGCTGGGCAGTAGGCCATGTTGGTTTCTGGGGAGTAATTGGGATCATAGTTTTAGGACACGTGGTAACCATTCCTACTGCTTTTGCAGTTGCTGAAATAGCTACAAACCAGCGGGTTCAGGGAGGGGGTGCCTATTTCATTATAAGCCGGTCGTTTGGTATGAATATAGGGGGTGCAATTGGCATTACACTATACCTGTCGCAGGCAATCAGCGTTGCCTTTTACATCATTGCTTTTGGTGAGGCATTTGAACCGCTTATCGACTGGATTTACCAACAATATGGTTTTTATATTCCCGATCGTCGTTGGATTTCCATACCTACCATGGCGTTGCTTTCGGTACTCATTTTGGTTAAGGGGGCTAATCTTGGGATGAAAGCCCTTTATGTGGTTGTCATTGTTCTGTTTACTTCCATTTTGTTCTTCTTTCTGGGAAATTCCCCCATAAAACCCCCGGAAATTAATCTTCATGCCAGGATTGTGAACCATGAAAATTTTTTTTATGTTTTTACTATCGTTTTCCCGGCCTTTACCGGATTGGCAGCGGGCTTAGGGCTTTCAGGTGATTTGAAAAATCCTCAGAAATCAATTCCCCGTGGTACGCTTTGGGCCACGTTTGTCGGGATGCTGATATATATTGCTGTTGCATGGAAATTTACGAATTCAGCCTCGCCTGAGGATTTGGTGAGTGATCAACTTATTATGAGAAAAATTGCTTTGTGGGGTCCCATCATTCCGGTTGGATTAGCCGCAGCTTCATTGAGCTCGGCTTTGGGATCGATTATGGTTGCACCACGCACCCTGCAGGCCATCGGGTTCGATAATATTTTCCCGGAAAACAATATTAATAAGTGGTTTGCCCGGGGTAGAAAGCAGGACAACGAACCGGTAAACGCCTCGTTGATAACTGTTTTTATTGCCTTCGTGTTTGTAGCTGTGGGGAGTATCGATTTTGTGGCACAAATTATTTCCATGTTTTTTATGGTGACTTATGGGGCGATCTGTCTTATTTCTTTCCTGGAACACTTTGCTGCCGATCCGGCCTACCGGCCTACTTTTCGCTCAAACTGGTATGTTTCGTTGGCAGGTGCCCTGTTTTCTTTCTGGCTCATGTTTAAAATGAATGCCCCTTACGCAGCCGCTTCCATTGTTATCATGGGCCTCATTTATTATATGGTTATGCTTGGAAACGAAGAAAATCAGGGTCTGAACAAACTTTTTAAAGGGGTTGTATTCCAATTGAGCCGTCAGCTCCAGATTTTCCTGCAACGGGCAGATAGCGCCGACCAACAGAAAAGCTGGCGCCCTTTCGGGGTCTGTATCTCGCATGACACGTTTAGCCGTCGTTCTGCTTTTGATATCATGCGGTGGATTTCCTTTAAATATGGCTTTGGTACGTATATCCATTATGTAAAAGGCTACCTAAATGCTGAAACGAGTGAGGAGTCGAAAATAGTTTTGGATCGACTCATCAAACTGGCACATGGCAGTAAAAACAGGGTTTACCTCGATACGATTATTTCACCATCATACACTTCAGCTATTGCTCAGGTGGTGCAGCTTTCGGGCATTTCAGGAAAAGGGAATAACCTCATTTTATTTGAATTTTCGAGAACCGATCCGCAAAACCTGAAAGAAATTGCAGCCAATTATGGAATTGCAGAATCTACCGGATTTGATATTTGTATCCTGAACACTTCGTATAAAAGTTTCGGATATAAAAATGAGATACATATCTGGATTAGGCCCGATGATTACCGGAATGCCAATTTAATGATTCTGCTTGGCTACATTATTTTGGGGCATCCTGATTGGGAAAAGGGGAAAATAAAAATTTTTGCCCTTTATCCGAAAGCGATGATGAACGAAAAGCGCAAACAGTTGCTAGGACTTATAAAAACCGGCCGGTTGCCCATCAGTCCTTCAAACGTAACCATGGTTTCTTTTGAAGAGGGGCACCGTAAAGAGGTCATAACCAAATACTCTGTCGATGCCGATTTGACACTTATCGGGTTTACTTCGGAAAAAATTGAAAAGACAGAAGAATTTACAGAAGGATATGAGAAACTGGGAAATATATTATTTGTTAATGCCAACAGGGCAAAAGCAATAAACTAAATGCACGGGGCGTTTTCGTCAGGCAGGGAAAAATAAAATATGTTTGTACCTTAGTAAAAAAAGTAATTATGAAACGAGTATGTAAAACATTTACGCCCAGGAGAATGATTAAAGTACACGCGATTTCCCCGTCTGACCGCGTAAGCCGGGCAGGCATACTATACCTTTGAAAAAAAACAACTTTAATAGTATGAAAACAGCCATATTCCCGGGATCATTTGATCCTTTTACCATTGGACACGAATCTATTGTGCGACGGGCCTTGCCTATGTTCGATAAAATTTTTATTATGATTGGGTTCAATGCCAACAAAACGTCTTTTTTTCCATTGGAGAAACGCTTGAAATGGATCAAACAGGTGTTTCAGCAGGAAGCGAAAATTGAAGTATCCGTGCATGAAGGGCTAACAGTTGATTTTTGCAAAGAGGTGGGGGCTCAATATATTTTGCGGGGACTGCGTACTTCATCCGATTTTGAATATGAACGCGCCATAGCTCAGGTAAACAAAAAAATGCATCCTGAAATTGAAACAGTATTCCTGTTGACCTTACCTGAACATACACCGGTAAATGCCACCATTATCCGGGATATTGTTTTTCACGGGGGCGATGCCAGTATGTTTCTTCCTGCCGGACTCGATTTAAAAGATTTTAAACCGGATAACAACAAATAGGGTTTATGAATGGATGGCTCTTATCTGTTCTTCTGATTATTTGGACGAACCTACCTGTCTCGGCTACGTCAATCAGTGGCTGGAATGAAGAGTATGCAGGGAAAAAGCTTGATTTTTTCCGGTTGTCTGATCCGGTGACCCGCGAAAAGGTACATGTATTCACACTTGAAGTAAACAGCAATGGCGTTTTTTCCGCCGAGGCAGAGGTTGAACAACCCACCTTTGTTTTCAGTGACTTCGGAATTTACCGTGGGATGCTTTTTCTTGAACCGGGAGAAAAAATCACCTTGTTGTTACCACCTTTTCGCGATAAATCGTTTGCGGATCAGAAAAACCCCTACTTCCAACCGGTAGAATTCTGGTTTGCTACAGGTGGGGGAAACCAGCTTAATGACCGGATCTCTGCTTTTGATAACCAGCTTTACCAACTCAGGGATAAATATTTTAACCAATTGTATTTAAGGGAATCCAGGCAGGTGTTTGATTCTCTTTCTGCTGTGCTCGAGCAACAGTTCGGTAGCATTTCTTCAAAGACTTTTCTTTTTCATAAAAAGTTAAAAATAAAGGCGGTGGAGGCCGATGCATTCAAGTTGGAGCCTGCATCTGTTTCTGATGAACTCTCGGAGGTACCTTCTGCCTTTTGGAATCATCCTGCATTTACCGGGCTTTTCGACAAAATGTATGGCAATAAACTTAGTTTTGCAGCAAAATCCATAAAAGGAGAAAGAATCAGGGGGGCTGTTTCTCAAACGGACACCGGATTTCTGCTGGAGTTTATTAAGGACAATTACAAGATAACAGGGCCAGTTGCACGGCTGGTACTTTTAAAAATGTTGCACGATGGTTTTTATTCCGGCGACTTCTCTGAGAATGCCATTTTAAATCTGGTAAGAGCGGATATTTTTGTTAAAGACCAGGAAAAAGCAGTAAAAGAGACGGCAAAAAATATTCTAATAAAACTGAGACATCTTCGGCCGGGTAGTTTGGCACCTGTCGTTTGTCTGAAAAATACCAGCGGGCAACGTTTTTGCACCAATGAAATTTCAGGAGACGATAAATTTAAATACCTGGTTTTTGCCGATACGGAAATGATTGTGTGCCGGGAGCATTTGAAATACCTTACAAAAATTGAAGACCGCTTTCAGAAATACCTCGAGATCATAATTGTTCTTAGGAAAACGGATCTTATCGAAATGAAAATGTTTTTGGATAAACAGAAAATTCCGGGAATTCATTTGGTGGATGAAGAAGGCCGTTTTACCGAAGAATATCGTGTGAAATCATTTCCTACCTGCCTGCTTCTGAATGATAAACACGAGGTGGTCTTTCAGCAAACCAAATCTCCGCTTGATGGTTTTGAGCAGCAGTTTGGGAGATTTCTGCAACGAGAATTGTTTGAGCGGCAAAGAAAACAGTAAAGTAATGCCGTTTCAATGTGAAACGAGCATGAAAAGAATTACAGTTAAGAGTTTAATTTAAACAAGTGCGATTTTTGTAATGTGGAAAATCAATTCAAAGTAGAAAACAATCTTAAACGATATACAATGCAATTCATTTTTACGAAGTACTGGCTTTTTCTTTTTTCCTTTTTCTCTCTGTTTTCATTTACTGAGCCTGCTCCCCAAACTTTTACATTTGTACAGGTAGCAGATACCCAACTGGGGTTTGAAGATTACGAAAAAGATCTGCAATCATTCAATCAGGCTGTTAAACAAATAAATGAGATCAATCCTGATTTTGTAATCATTTGCGGCGATCTTGTAAATGTTGCCAACGATAGTTCGTATGCCGACTTTCTAAACATCAAAAACAAATTAAAGGTGCCTTGCTATTGTGTTGCCGGCAACCACGATATTCAGAAAATTCCGAATGACACATCGCTGGTTTACTACCGCAAAGTAATAGGGAAAGATTACTATAGTTTTATGCACAAAGGCTACACATTTATCATTGCAAACACCCAATTGTGGAATGGCGAGGTAGAGAACGAGTCGGAGAAACACGACCACTGGTTTAAGAAGACATTAGAAGTTGCCCGAAAGAAAAAATCGTCGGTGTTTGTAGCCGGGCACTCGCCCATTTATGTGGAAGATCCTGCAGAGCAAACGGGCTATTTTAACCTGCCCCCGGCAAAAAGAAAAGAGGTACTGAATCTGTTTCGGGAAAACAATGTGGTGGCCTATCTTTCCGGGCATGCCCACAGGCTGATTGTTAATAATTTTGAAGGAACCCAAATGGTAACCAGCGAAACAACCAGTGTAAATTTCGACAAGCGCCCGTTGGGCTTTAGGGTGTGGAAGGTTTCTGCGGGTACTGTGACACATGAATCTGTTCCGCTAAAATATTAGGGAATAATCCACTTGTGCATCAAAAACAACGTTGCAGACAACCAAAGGATTTGACCATGCCTCGCCCTGGAAATATTAATCGTTTTGGTAAAGCAAAATAATATCTTGCAAGCTTCCATAAGTGTTGTTCAATACCGCATCGAGTTCATTGCCGGATAACCATTTTATTTCGGTAATGTTTTCTTCGGTTTGAGGAATGCCGGCATTTGTTCCCTGGTAGTTCATTTCAAACCAAAATGTCTCTTTAAAAATCCACTGGCCTTTTGTATCCGGGTATGGAGACTGGTAAATATGGAAGGTGGATGCTAGGGGCCTGGTTATCCGGTGGCCCTGAATACCTGTTTCTTCCATTACTTCCCTCATCGCCGCCTTTTCAGGCGTTTCTCCTTCATCAATTTTTCCTTTGGGCAAATCCCATTTTCCTCTGCGGAAAATAAAAAGAAGGCGATTTTCTGAAATAACCACACCGCCGGCCGCCGGCACAGGCAGAAAAATCGATTGAAACAACAGAAAGAACCATCCGGGCTCGGGATGTAAAAGAAAAACTTCGTCTAAATCATTGTTTAAAAATGATTTAAACCATTCTTTTATCTCCGCCACAGTGCACGATTCTTTGAAGCTTACGATTGGTTTATTTAATGTTATATTCGTGGAAGCACCGATTTTTATCAGTCGGTCATTCAGAAAAACTTTATACATTTGCTCTATCGTTATAAACAACAAAGTTAAAATATCACATCAGGTATGGAACGAACACAAATTGAAATTACAAAAAAACTTTTAGAAATAGATACCATTAAAATCCAGCCCAATAGTCCGTTTGTTTGGGCATCTGGTTGGAAATCACCTATATATTGCGATAATCGCAAGACTTTGTCTTATCCGGAAACCCGGTCGCTTATCCGCGATAAATTTGTAGAAATTATCCGGGAGAAATATCCGCAGGCCGAAGTAATTGCCGGGGTGGCCACAGGGGCAATTGCACACGGAGTGCTGGTTGCGGATAAGTTGGGACTGCCATTCATTTATGTTCGCTCAAAACCAAAGGGGCACGGACTCGAGAACCTTATCGAAGGCGATCTTAAACCGGAGCAGAAAGTGGTGATTATTGAAGATTTGGTTTCAACGGGTGACAGTAGCCTGAAAGCTGCTGAAGCGGTAAATAATTTTGGGGGCGAAGTAATAGGTATGCTATCTATTTTTACCTACAACTTCCATGTGGCAAAAGAAAAATTTAAGAAGGCCAACATTGAATTGACGCCGTTAAGCCGCTACCAGGTTTTGATTGATCTGGCGCTTGAAGCAGGCGAAATAACCCAGGATCAGGTAGAAACCCTGATGGAGTGGAGAGAAGATCCGGCCAGCTGGGGAAAAAAATAGGAATTTTTCAAACGGCAGATGCTATCATCGAATTATACAGGAATAACGAACTATTATGGCCATCAACAAATACATCAGTAATGTAAAACTTATCGATCATAATCAGCAAATTGTGTTCGATTATCTGGCGAATTTTGAAAATCTTTCGGAATACCTGAATTCAGGGCTGCTGGAAAAAATTACGAAGCAGGTTCCGCAAGTTAAAATAAGTAACTTCGAATCGGACCAGGACTCCTGTAGATTCAATATTACCGGAATGGGGTTGGCAGAAATTCGTGTGGTAAACCGTGAACCGCATAAAACGATTAAAGTGGAAAGTTCAGGCGGCTTGCCAATGAGTTTTACTTTCTGGATACAACTGCTGCCTGTTTCTGCTTTTCAAACCAAGATTCGGCTCACACTCCACGCCGACCTGAACATGATGATAAAAATGATGGTAGGCAACAAATTGGAAGAGGGGATAAACCAACTGGCAGAAACACTGGCTACTTTGCCATACAAGTAGCAAAAAATATCAAATAATAAATTCGACCTCTTTAAATGAGAAATTTCTGAGGTTTCCTGAACGGTCTTCGAGAACGAGCTGGCCAAATTCGGAAGTGCCTTTAATACGAGCTTCCAACAGTTGGCCTTCCTCTTTAAACAACGCCCATTCATTTATCCGGAAAAGATTCTCCAGGTAAGCATCGTCAATTTCCCCAATATGTCCCGTTTCCAGTCTTTGGTACCACTTCATAAATATCTTCCGTATCTGACTGGCGGTGTCAATCAAATTATAATTTATGCCTGTTAGCTGTTTCAGCGAAACAGGATTAGGCAGTTCCGGACTAAACTCTACCTGATTCAGATTAAGGCCGAAACCCAGAACTGCTGAATGAAAAAGGTTTCCCTGAATCGTTGTTTCAATCAGTATCCCCGCAATTTTCCGATTTTTCACATATATGTCGTTTGGCCATTTTATCGAAACATTGTCCGTTTTTTGTCGAAGCCAGTCAGCCAGGGCAAGACTGGCAATTTTTGATAAATAGAATTGTTTCCCGGGCGGTAGGAATGCAGGGAATAAAATAATGCTGGCAAGCAGGTTCAATTCCCGGGCACTTTCCCAGTGATTTCCGAGTTGCCCTCTGCCTTTATGTTGGTAATGTGACAAAACGACAGTTCCTCCTTCTGCCCCTCCTGACGAAATCAATCGGTTGGCATAGTTGTTGGTCGAATCGGTTTCTTTTAAAACTAGAATATATTTATCTGCTTTTTCCATGAAAGTTTGAAACTTAAACCCATTTTTTATGTACTGGTAAATGAAATACAAATTTGACGAATTTTTCATTGCATTCTGCAAATCAAAGTGGGAATGGAAAATAAAAAATTGATGTTGGGTAAAAAATATATCTTTGTAGGGCTAAAAGTTATTTATGAATAAAAACATAGAAATTACAGAAAAATTAAAAGAAGCAATTCTTGAAGGAATAAGAAAAATAAAAGGAAAAGAGATAACAATTATCGATTTAAATACATTACATCATACTGAGTGCGGTTATTTTATTATTTGTCACGGAACCTCTTCCACACAAGTAAGTTCCATTGCCCAGTCTGTTGAAAAGAACGTAGAAGACGAGGTAGGAATAAAGACTTGGCACTCTGAAGGCTATGGGAATTCTATTTGGGTTTTGCTGGACTTTGGGGAAATTGTAGTACATGTTTTTAGCGAGTCGGCAAGAAGATTCTACGACCTTGAAGGACTTTGGGCAGATGCAAAAATAATAAAGGCAGATTCAGATAATTAGAAACAAATTATGGCAGAGAACAACAAAAATAATAAACAGTCACCTCCCGAGAATCCGCTTATTCCGGGAATGAAAAAAGGGGATAAAAAAAATCCCAAGGGGCCGAAATTTAATGCTTACTGGGTTTACGGACTTATTGCCGTTATTTTTATTGCTGTTCAGTACTATCTGAGCAACAGCAGCGGACCGGTAGAAACCAACTGGAGCGAAGTAAAATCGACAATGCTGGCTCAAAATGATATTGAACGCATTGTTGTGGTAAACGAGAAGAAGGCCAACATCTATTTAAAAAAGAACAGTCTTCAAAAATACGAGCAGCAGTTTAGTGAACATTTTTCAAAACCCGCAGAGGAAGGCCCTCATTTTACATTTACAATTGGCTCGGTAGAGACTTTTGAACGTAACCTGCGTGTGGCACAGGAGGGGGCACAGGAAGAAATACTTCCGGAATACAAAGAAGAGCGAAACTGGATGGGGGAAATCCTTTGGACTATTGGCCCCTTTGTGCTGATTATTGTGCTGTGGCTGTGGATATTCAGAAGGATGAGCCGCGGCGCTGGCGGAGGGGCCGGAGGTATTTTCAATGTAGGGAAGTCGCAGGCAAAAGTTTTCGATAAGGATCAGAAAGTGAGCACCACGTTTAAAGAAGTTGCCGGCCTGGCAGAAGCCAAGCAGGAGGTGGAGGAAATTGTGGAATTTCTGAAAAATCCGGGAAAATTCACCAAACTGGGAGGCAAGATTCCTAAAGGCGCTTTGCTGGTTGGCCCTCCCGGAACCGGAAAAACCTTGCTTGCCAGGGCTGTGGCAGGGGAAGCAAGTGTTCCGTTTTTCTCCATGTCGGGTTCCGACTTTGTAGAAATGTTTGTAGGTGTGGGCGCTTCACGGGTACGCGATCTTTTTAAACAGGCAAAAGAAAAAGCACCCTGTATTATTTTTATTGATGAAATTGACGCCATTGGCCGGGCAAGAGGGAAGAATCCCAATTTCGGTTCGAATGACGAAAGAGAAAATACGTTGAACCAGTTGCTGACTGAAATGGATGGGTTTGATACCAACAGCGGGGTCATCATTCTGGCAGCAACCAACCGGGCCGACATTCTGGACCGGGCCCTGATGCGTGCCGGGCGTTTTGATCGCCAAATCCATGTGGAACTTCCCGATCTGAAGGAGCGCGGTGAAATTTTTAAAGTGCACCTGCGTCCCCTGAAGCTGGCTACCGATGTCAAAGTAGATTTTCTGGCGAAGCAAACACCGGGTTTCTCGGGGGCTGATATCGCCAACGTGTGTAACGAGGCAGCCCTGATTGCTGCCCGCAAAAACCGCGATGCGGTTACCAAACAGGATTTTCTCGATGCAGTCGATCGTATTATCGGAGGGCTGGAAAAGAAGAATAAAATTATTTCGAAAGAAGAGAAAAAGACCATTGCATATCACGAGGCCGGTCATGCTACGATTAGCTGGCTGCTGGAATATGCCCATCCACTTGTAAAGGTAACCATTGTGCCCAGAGGAAAAGCGCTGGGAGCAGCCTGGTACCTTCCGGAGGAACGCTCTATTACCACAAAAGAACAACTGCTTGACGAAATGTGTTCGGCATTGGGTGGTCGTGCAGCTGAAGAAAACATTTTTGGCAGGGTTTCTTCCGGGGCCCAAAACGACCTGGAAAAAATAACCAAGCAGGCTTATGCGATGGTTAGTTACTTTGGTATGAGTGAAAAAGTGGGGAATGTGAGTTTTTACGATTCTACCGGACAGACGGATTATGCTTTCACCAAACCTTACAGCGAAAAAACTGCTGAATTGATTGATGAGGAAGTGAAAAAGATTATTGACGAGCAGTATAAGCGGGCCAGAAAAATATTGAAAGAGAATGAGGAGGGACACAAAAAGCTGGCGGAACTGTTGTTGGAACGTGAAGTAATTTTTGGAGAAGATCTTGAGAAAATATTTGGTAAACGCCCGTGGGACGATAAAAAAATGATTGATGCGGATAACGGACAGGGAAATAATAAACCTGAAGAATCTGTTGAAACTGAAAACGGGAAGGAAGAGGAGAATTCAGAAAATCAAACTATTTCGGCGTAAATTTTTAATCTTTGTAAAGTATGGAAAAGGGCTGGAAAAAAATATTTTTTACTGCGCATGAGTACAAAGCAAATATGGCCAAAGATATTTTGGAGAATGCGGGGTTAAAAGTGGTTGTGCTGAATCAGCACGACTCTGCTTACCAAGTGTTTGGCGATTTTGAGATTTATGTAGATGAAAACGATGAGGAAAAAGCAGTGGAATTATTAAAAGAATTGAAGCGTTGAAGTAACCATGAATAGAAAGTATATTTACAAAAGCATGACGATAAGTTTCATGGGAACCCCCTTTCTGACAGCGCAAGCCAGGTATGCATGTGTTAAAATTGGAAATAAACAATTATAGGCACATGAAAGATTTATCCAGGCGTTCCATTACCGGAGTTGTATATGTTGTTTTGATGTTGGCCGGAGCTGCTTTTCATCCGTTGCTGTTTGCGGTAGTTTTCGGTACTTTTCTTTACCTTACCCAACTGGAGTTTTACCAGCTTCTGGAAAAGGCTGGAAGTGCTCCGCGAAAAACAGCAGGCCTTGCATTAGGGTTGCTCTTTTTTATTATCTGTTTTGGCATGGTCAACAACTTGTTACCGGCCAAGTCGTATCTTATTTTTATACCGGCATTAACTTTTATTTTTCTGTTTGAAGCATTCAGCGAAAAATCGGGAATTTTACAGAACAGTGCAGTCACTTTCACCGGTTTTGTATATGTGGCCGTTCCGTTTAGCCTCCTTAATTTTATGGTTCATCCCGGTTATCCCAACTATCCTGTTTTCAACGCGAAAATACTTATTGGCGTCTTTTTTATTGTTTGGGTTTATGATTCTATGGCTTACATGGCTGGCTCAATGTTTGGAAAACACAAGATTCATAAAAAAATATCTCCCAATAAATCATGGGAAGGACTCATTGCCGGAACGGTATTTGCCCTGCTTACGGGCATCCTTAATTCGGTAATTTTTCAGCACCCTTCCGTTTTAAACTGGTTGGCAATATCCGTTATTGTCGTTCTGTTCGGTACGCTCGGCGATCTTTTTGAATCCATAATCAAACGCCGTCTCAACGTGAAAGATTCAGGAACGATCCTTCCGGGGCATGGCGGCCTGCTCGATCGCTTCGACAGTTTGCTGTTTGTGATACCGGTAGTTTATGTATGGTTAGATTTTACAGGAAATTTATAAAGATGCAAATTCATAAAGAAGGAAAGAAGATTATTCCAGTGGCCTTTTTCTTCCTGGCCGTAATAGATGCGCTTATCTATTTTACATTAAGAGATTACCTCATTTTTTATTTTCTCATGGCAGGTTCTTTATTCCTGGCAACACTCATTGTGTTCTTTTTCCGGGTGCCTCAACGGGAAATTGAAAAGAATGACCAGCATATCCTGGCTCCCGCCGATGGAGAAATAGTGGAAATTTTTAAAGTGTACGAAAAGGAATATTTTAAGGATGAACGGCTGCAGGTTTCCATTTTTATGTCGGTATTTAACGTACATCAGAATCGGGCGCCGGTTGGTGGGGAAGTGAGTTATAAACACCACAAAAGAGGTGCTTATTATCCGGCATTTGTGAAGAAGTCATCGGAAAAGAATGAACGATGCTCCACTGTTTTTAAAATGAACAACGGTACGGAAGTGATGGCCCGGCAAATAGCTGGTACGGTGGCACAACGTATTGTAACCTACAAGCAACCGGGCGATATAGTGGAACAAGGGCAGGAGTATGGTTTTATCCGGTTTGGTTCGCGGGTAGATCTGTTTTTGCCAGTTGATGCTGATGTCCATGTGAAAATGCACCAAAAGACAGTGGGAGGCAAAACTGTGATTGCGTCATTAAAGTAAATTCCAATGAAACGGGTGATCCGGCAGATACCTAATTTTATTACCTCTATGAACCTGGTAGCTGGTTCGCTGGCCGTAATCTTTGCTATTGACGGACACCTTGTATGGGCAGGAATTTTCATCTGTCTTGCGTCTGTTTTCGATTTTCTGGACGGATTTGCAGCCCGCTTGCTAAAAGCTTATTCCGAAGTTGGAAAGCAGCTCGATTCGCTGGCCGATCTTATTTCTTTTGGCCTTGCACCTGCGGCTATCCTTTTCACGCTCCTTGAGTTTTCACTTTTTGAAAGCAATCAACCGATATACGAGATCAATGCCCATTGGAGCCAATGGCTGATTCTTTTTTCTGCCATACTGATGCCTGTTATGGGCGCTGTGAGGTTGGCACGGTTCAACGTTATTCAATCTGGCGAAACATTCTTCCGTGGATTACCTATCCCCGCCAATGGTCTGTTTTGGGCTTCGCTGGGTCTGATGCTGGAAGTTCCGGGTCACCAGGGATTTTTGCAGTTTATCTACTCTACACATAATCTGGTGGTCCTTGGTCTGCTTACTTCAGGAATGATGGTAATCAGCCTGCCTATGTTTTCACTGAAGTTTAAGAATCTGAACCTGAAGGAAAACTGGTATCGTTACTTTTTTCTGGTTGTCAGCCTGTTTCTGCTTGTCTTCCTAAATGTTTATGGCCTGGCTTTATCTATTCTGGCTTATATTTTTCTAAATATATTGTTCTACCTTCTGAGGGTAAAATATTAGAAAAGTAAAAACACATTCAAGAACAGAATGAGTTAAATATATGGTTTAATACACTGACATTACAAGTTATTCGGGCATATTAGTTGGCAGTGGCCGGTTAGGAGTGTTGGTTTTTGTGTAATCCGCGAAAGAACAGATGAAGAATGGTAGATCTAATGGTTATTCAGATGCTTATAATGACGGTTGATTATTAATTGAGATTTAAGAAAAGACAAATTTGCAAATCTATCAAAGTAGATCTATATTAGTGAGACCTAAATGGCCATAAAAACTATGATGCAAGACTCAGAAGGTAACACGGATTACTTATGGAAAGAGTTTAAGAGGGGAAACCAGTTAGCTTTCGCATCCATTTATAATCTATATGTAGATCGTTTATTTATTTATGGTTCAAAATTAACACCCGACAGGGAATTGGTGAAAGACTGTATTCAGGAAGTTTTTTTTGACCTTTACAATAAACGGCATTCTTTATCAGATACAGATAATATCAGGTACTACTTATTAAAGTCGTTAAAGAATACGCTGCTGAGAAAGATTCAACGGGAAAGAAGAATAATAGAATTAAATAAAAAGACCACTTCTGATTTTAATATTGAATATTCATTTGAAAAGAAAATTATTGAAAACGAAATAGAAGAGGAGAAGAAGTTGCTTGTCAAAACAATACTTGCGGATTTGAATGATAAACAAAAGGAGATCTTGTTTCTGCGTTTTATGCAAGGATTGAGTTATTCAGAGATATCGGAGATTGTTGATATAGCCAGTGATTCAGTAAAAAAACAAGTTTACCGGACCGTTAAAAAAATAAGGAAGTCATTAGGGGCTAAAACAAATATGATTTTTTATCTATTTTTTAATTTGCAAAAAGTGTCCACGTTTTGAGATCTCATTTACTTATATGAATAAACAGTAAATATGGCTGATTATTCAAAATATCTGGAAAATAAGAAGTTTATAAATTGGGTTTTTAGCCAAAATGATGAGGATGAAGAGTACTGGAACAATTATATAGAAAAGCATCCGGAAGACAAAAAATGGATATTTACATTAAAAGACGCCCTGTCATTTTTAATCTCTGAGGATGATACTCTCTCTCAGAAAGAACGCTCAGAGATCCTTATCCGACTCAATAAACAGATAGCCCTACAAAACGACAATCAAGATCGATTTCGATACAGGAGGATTTTCCTTAGGAGTGCTGCCTCATTATTGCTATTGCTGGCAGTGGGAGGGGGTGCATATTATTATTATACAAACCAGGAAGACAATAATTATTCTGATTATGTTTTAAGTGAAGAACAGGTAAGAGGTCAGGAATCTGTTCAACTTGTTCTGTCAGAAAGCGAAAAGGTTTCCATTGAGAACGACAATTCAGTTATTAATTATGATTCGACAGGTGAGGTTATGATTAGTGCGGGTGATGAAGCTTTCTCAGTTGAAGAGAATGTTGGTAAGAAAAACACATTGATTGTACCTTATGGAAAAAGGAGTAAGTTGCAGTTGGCAGATGGTACGTGGATTCATATTAATTCCGGAAGCCAATTAATTTATCCTTCAGTATTCAGTAAAAATAAAAGGGAAGTTTATATTGACGGAGAGGCCTATTTTGAAGTGGCTGAAAATAAAGATGCCCCTTTTATAGTTAAAACTCCTCAGGAAGATTATTCTATAGAAGTTGTTGGTACCAGTTTTAATGTGTCAGCTTATAAGGTCGATCGGAATTTTGAAACGGTACTCGCTAAAGGAATTGTAAATATTATTCATAAGAGTGGAGTATTATCGACTAAAGAGATGAGATTGTCTCCCGGAGAAATGGCTTCGTGGGATGTTCATTCCAGGAAAATTAGTGTGGCCAAAGTAAACCCCGAAAACTATACATTATGGACTCAGGGACTTCTCCTGTTTGAAGATCTTGAACTGAACCGCATTGTTAAACGGCTTGAAAGATATTTCAATATTACAATAAAATTTGAAGATCCGCTAAAAGGCTCTGTGCGTATTGGCGGAAAACTTGATCTGAACAGAGAAATGGAAGTTGTTTTGGATAATTTGGCTGTTACTGCCTCCCTAAAATTGGAAAAAATAGATGAAACACAATTTATAATTAAATAGGATGTATATAAAACGGTGAGTGCTGTAACACCCACCGTTGTTATCCCTGATGGTGAGATCAGGTAAAAATAATTGTTAAATAACATTGCAAATTTATGAAAAAAAGGCGAATTACAGGATTCCCTAGGATGGGGGTTTTAAAAAAGTTTTATCGTATTATGAGGTTGACGGTATTCTTTTCATTTTTACTTGTATTTCATGCGGTTGGTTTCAATACTTATTCGCAAAGTACAAAGCTTAACGTAAAACTTAAAAATACTTCCTTAAAGGAGATTTTTGAGGAAATTGAGAAACAAAGTGAATTCGTGTTCCTTTATAATTACGATGTCCTTTCGAAACAGAATTTTAAGTCGGTAAGTTTTACCAACGCTTCTATTGAAGAAATACTAAACAAAGTTCTCAACGAAGAAAAAATTGAGTACCTGATAAGGGACCGGCAGGTAATAATAAAAGAAAAAGTAAATATAAAACCGGAAGAGATCCCGGAAATCCAGGAACAGAAAAAGATTGAGATCAGTGGGCAGGTTACCGACCAAAACGGAGAACCTATTCCCGGTGTTTCAGTGTATCTGAAAGGAACAACTATTGGTATTGTTACAGATGTCAACGGACAATATCAGTTGTCGCTCCCTGAAAACAGCAGGACACTTGTTTTTTCATTTGTTGGTATGTCTACGCAGGAAGTTGAGATTGGCAACCGGACGGTCATTAATATTCAGTTGAGCGAAGATGTAGCTTCTCTTGAGGAGGTTGTAGTTACTGCCTTAGGGATTGAAAAAAACAAACGGACCTTAACGTATGCCACCCAGCAGGTTGATGTTGACGCCGTGACTACTGTAAAAGATATAAGCCTTGGGAATATGCTCGCCGGTAAATTGGCCGGGGTTGCTGTAACTACAGGCTCAGGGGCAGGTGGCGTTGGTTCCGGTTCCCGTGTTATAATTAGGGGAGAACGTTCGATTAGCGGAGGAAATACCCCTTTAATTATTGTAGACGGTGTACCTTCCAATTTTGGCCTGGATGGTATTAATCCTGATGATGTCGAAAAAATTAATGTTTTAAAAGGGCCTTCAGCATCGGCTCTTTATGGGTCAGCAGCCGCAAACGGGGTCATTATTGTAACCACTAAAAAGGGGGAAAAAGGGAAAACACAAGTTCAGGTGAATTCACTGACATCGTTTGATGTGCCTTATCTGTACCCTGAGTTCCAGAATGAATATGCACAAGGGAACAGTGGAATGTATAATGCCAATGAGGAAACGTCAAGCTGGGGACCCAAAATGGAGGGGCAGACGGTTACTGACTGGAGAGAGAATGAGGTTCCTCTTGATGCGCAGCCCAATAACATAAAAGATTTTTTCCGGACAGGCTATAACCTCACGAACAGTCTGTCTTACAGTATGGGAAATGAAAAGTCGACAGCTTATTTTTCGTATACAAACGTTACAGCCGGAGGCCTGATTCCGGTAAACGAAATGGAGCGTCATAATTTTAACCTGCGTATGGATGCAGAGTTAATTGAAAACCTGAAGCTTGATTGTATTCTTACCTGGCAAAAGGGTATGAATGAGAATGGACCGGTAACTGGCGATGATTTATTCAGTCCGATGTGGCAATTGATTAAAATGCCAAGGAGCATACGTACTTCTGACATCAGTGAAGCTTCTTATATTGATGAGTTCCTTTCCAGGAAACAGTTGACCTGGGCTCCAAGTTCTACCGGAGTGATAAATCCATATTGGTCAATATATGGACGAGAGGCGGTTAAAAAAAGCAGCTACCTGAATGCGGTGGCAGCATTAAAATATGATATTACACCCTGGCTCTATATTCAGGGAAGAGGGCAAATGGCAAATAATTCAGAAAATGAAGAAGAAAAATTGTATTGGGATACACAATACGTTGCTTCAGGAAAAGGGAAATATTACAGAAAGTATATTAATAGTCAGAAATTAAATGCTGATTTCCTACTGGGTTTTAATAAAGAACTGGTTGACGATTTACAGATAACTGCCAACTTGGGAGCCGAAATCAGGGACTCAAGAAGTGAGTGGTTGGAGTCTGAGACGATGGAAGGATTGGTTATTGAAAATAAGTTTTACTTGGAAAATGGAGTAAAGACTAAAACCAAGGATTATGAGAACCATACTCAGACGCAATCGGTTTACGGGACTGTTCAGTTGGGATTCCGTAATTACCTGTTCCTGGATGTTACTGCACGTAATGACTGGAATTCAACCCTTCCGGCACCTCACGATTATTTTTATCCTTCCGTTGGGTTAACTGGTGTTATATCTGATATTATTCCTTTACCCGAAATAATATCTTTTGCCAAGCTCAGAGGCTCCTATGCCGAGGTTGGTAACGGGGCTTCATTTGCCAGTATCTACCAGACTTTTTCACGTGAATCAAACGGTACTATGGGCATTGTTAAGCCTAATTCGGGCAAAGTACCTTCAGAACTCATCCCGGAACGTACAAAGGCCTGGGAAGCAGGGGCTGAGATGAGGTTGTTAAAAGATCGCTTTGGAATTGATTTTACCTGGTATAAATCAAATACATATAATCAATTAGTTTTTGTTACATCGCCTCCTTCATCGGGCTACAGTAGTGCAGGAATTAATTGTGGAAACATCCAGAATAAAGGGATTGAGGTAATGCTGACAACAGTTCCAATTCAGGTAAAGAATCTTAAATGGGACTTAAGCCTGAATTTTTCACGCAACTGGAATAAAGTGATAGAACTTACCAGTACGTTGGATCGATATCGAATTAGTGCACCTGATTTATCTGTTGGTAACAGTTGGATTATTGTAGGCCGTCCGTATGGTGAAATTTTATCAAAAGGTTTTGTCCGTAATGAAGAGGGACAAGTGATTGTCGATGAACTTGGTTATCCTGAAATAACCGCTGATTCAGAAATATATTTGGGGAACTTTAATTATGACTGGAGAAGCAGCCTGAATAATAATATCCGGTATAAAAACTGGAACCTCTATTTTTTGATTGACCTGAACTATGGCGGAGTCCGTCAGTCGGCTACCGAGGCTCAAATGATGGGAAGTGGAACCAGTATCGCTACACTCTACGGACGGGATGGTTTTGTTTTTGACGGCGTAAAAAGAGTTATCGCTGAAGATGAATCGGTAAGTTATGTCCCCAACGATATTGAAATTACAGCAGAACAGTACGGGAAACATATTGGAGGCCGCGCTACCAGCGGGGCAGGAGAAGCTTTTAATCATGAAGCTACTAATTCACGTTTGCGCGAATTGTCAATAGGTTATACCCTTCCTGTGAAAAGTGCTGTAATAAAAGATATTACGGTGTCAGCAATTGGAAGAAACCTGTTCTATATTTACAATGCCTGTAAATGGTTTGATCCTGACATTACATACGATCTTGAAAAAAATGGGCAAGGATCTGAGAGTGCATTCTTACCGGGAGCCAGAAATGTTGGTTTTAATATTAAGTTGTCATTATAATGGTTAAACTGTAAAAAGAAATAAGAATGAACAAGAATATATCAAATAGGCTGACAAAAAAATTATGTTACATATTTATTGTGCTCGTAGTATCGTATTCATGTACAGATAATTTTGAAGAAATAAACACCAATAAAACCCAGTTAATGGCAATAGGACCTAAAGAATACGCTGAGTTGTTTGCCTTTGGGGTGCATGAAGGGCTATCATGGACTACCACCGATAATATGAGCAGGATGTCAAGTACGTTGGTCTCAAATAATTGCGGATATATTTCCTGTGGTATACAGTCTTATGACCAGTATATGCAGGGAGTTGGCTGGCAGGATGCAGGGTTTCATGATGTTTACAGCCAGAGTTTGCCTGCTATTTTAAGTATTATGAGTGATGCAGAGCGGAAAGGAGATATGGTTTCGTATAGCCTTGCACAGATATGGAAAGTGTTCCAGTTACAGCGTGCAACCGATATCTGGGGATCCGTTCCTTATACGGAAGCCGGAAGCGGAAAAGAAGCTGTTGCTTATGACAATCAAAGAGATATTTATTACATGATGTTTGAGGAACTTGCCAGTGCAATGGACATTCTTAAAGGAGAATTGGCAAGTAATCCTGGATTAACCGTTTTTGGCCCTGGCGATAAGATTTATGCCGGCAATATTTCAAAATGGCTGAAATTTGCCAATACACTTCGATTAAGGATGGCTATACGGATTTCGAATGTTGAACCTGAAAAGGCAAAACAGGAAGCAGAAGCTGCTATTGCTGCAGGCCCTATGCTCGAAACCAATGCTGATGATGCGTTGTACCCGGTTGAAGACCTTAATGAAGAAGGCAATGGAATGCCCAGGATGGAGTCCTTTTATCAGGATGTTATGAGTACAAATATGGAAAGTCTGCTGAAGGGGTACAATGATCCCCGTATGGAAGAATTCTGGTCCCCGGTTGAATTGAACCCTGTGAACAGGAAGTTCCCTGAATTATATAAAAATAACATTGGCGGGTACCATGGTTTTTCAAGCGGTTCCAATCCCGAAGTATATACCTACTTCCGGGCATATTCCAAGTACGGTCCCCGTTTTCAGGACGGTAATCAATATAAAACTCCTATAAATGTAATGAATGCAGCCGAAGCTTATTTCCTGAAGGCAGAAGGGGCTTGGAGAGGTTGGAATATGGGAGGTACAGCAGAATCCTTTTATAAGAAAGGAATTGAAATATCCATTAAGCAGTGGAAAGGAACCACTTATCCAATGAGCGCCATTGATGATTATATTAATGGTACCTCAACACCGGTGGCTCCGGAGAACCCACCTTATTACGATCCGCCAATGACCGATATCCCGGTCAAGTTCTCATCTGACAAAACAAAACAGTACGAGCAAATCATGACTCAAAAATGGCTTGCATTGTTTCCCGTTAGTTTTGAGGCATGGGCTGAATTCAGAAGGACAAGACTACCCAAATTATATCCTAAAAAATATTCGGTTAATGCAAATATTAACCCATCAGCCGGACAAGTACAAACACGTTGCTCTTACGTAGAAAGTGAAAAAAATGCAAATACGGAGGAAGTAGAGAAAGCTGTCCAAATGTTAGGTGGTTCTGATCTGGAAAATATCCCGCTATGGTGGGATGTCAATCCTAACTAAGCCACGTTCTCAGAAAATAGGCATGAAGGATTTATTTCTTCATGCCTATCTCTAACAGCAGGATATATCTGGTCCTGCTCAGATACGAAACTTTTATAACAAGTATTCTAATAATAGAATATTTACTCTGGAGTAGAACTAACTATAATCAATATTTATAATAATTTTTAACTTAAAATTTTTGGTATGAAAAGAAAAGTTTACTTTTTGTTAGCAGGTGTATTTATGGCTATGCTCTCTTTTGCACAGGGACCAGTCGTATATTTACCTTTGGACAACGATTTAAGCGATGCCAGTGGCAACGGCAACGATGCAACGGATGCCGGAGTAATCGCTACCTCATTTGTGAATGATGCCGAACGAGGCATGGTAGCTTTCTTCGACACTGCTTCGCACGCCACATTACCTTTGGTCGATGCATTGAAATTTGGAGCCGGTCAGGATTTCTCTTTTGCCATGTGGATGAAGATAAATCGGATAGGCGGAGACCCTGTAATTATAGGAAATAAAGATTGGGGTAGTGGGCAGAACAAAGGTTTCTGTATGTACTCGAAAAATGCAGATGTTGTAGGTTCACCCAATTGCGGGATTAACTTTGGCGATGGTAAAACCGCTGTAGGCGGAAGCAACGAGCGGGTATACTGGACAGCTTTTGAGAATGGAGCGCCTGACTGTGTTGATGATAACTGGCATTTTGTAGCCGTATCGTTCGACCGTGACGACACTATCCGTGTCTGGATAGATGGCGAGCAACAGTACAGCAATGCAGCCTTGTCGTTAATGCCGGGTATGGCCTGGGACGATGACAACAATTATCCGTTTACGATAATGGAAGATGGCACGGGTACGTACAACGAAGGAGCAGGTCTGAAAGGTTATATTGATGAGTTGAGGGTTTGGAACCGGGTTATTACCGATGCCGATGTTCAGGAGATTTATGAATCATCTTCGGCCGGCGAGGGACCGGTTGTTTACCTTCCGTTAGACAATGATTTAACTGATGCCAGCGGCAACGGCAACGATGCAACGGATGCCGGAGTAATCGCTACCTCATTTGTGAATGATCCGCAACGAGGCATGGTAGCTTTCTTCGACACTGCTTCGCACGCCACATTACCTTTGGTCGATGCATTGAAATTTGGAGCCGGTCAGGATTTCTCTTTTGCCATGTGGATGAAGATAAATCGGATAGGCGGAGACCCTGTAATTATAGGAAATAAAGATTGGGGTAGTGGGCAGAACAAAGGTTTCTGTATGTACTCGAAAAATGCAGATGTTGTAGGTTCACCCAATTGCGGGATTAACTTTGGCGATGGTAAAACCGCTGTAGGCGGAAGCAACGAGCGGGTATACTGGACAGCTTTTGAGAATGGAGCGCCTGACTGTGTTGATGATAACTGGCATTTTGTAGCCGTATCGTTCGACCGTGACGACACCATCCGTGTCTGGATAGATGGCGAGCAACAGTACAGCAATGCAGCTTTGTCGTTAATGCCGGGTATGGCCTGGGACGATGACAACAATTATCCGTTTACGATAATGGAAGACGGCACGGGTTCATACAACGAAGGAGCAGGTCTGAAAGGTTATATTGATGAGTTGAGGGTTTGGAATCGTGTTATTACCGATACTGATGTTCAGGAGATTTATGAACCACTTTCTGTCGGCGACGGACCGGTTGTTTATCTTCCGTTAGACAATGATTTAAGCGATGCCAGTGGCAACGGCAACGATGCTACCGATGCAGGAGCGATAGCTACTTCATTTGTGAATGATCCGCAACGAGGTATGGTTGCTTTCTTCGACACTGCTTCGCACGCCACATTACCTTTGGTCGATGCATTGAAATTTGGAGCCGGCCAGGATTTCTCTTTTGCCATGTGGATGAAGATAAATCGGGTAGGCGGAGACCCTGTAATTATAGGAAATAAAGATTGGGGTAGTGGGCAGAACAAAGGTTTCTGTATGTACTCGAAAAATGCGGATGTTGTAGGTTCACCCAATTGCGGGATTAACTTTGGCGATGGTAAAACCGCTGTAGGCGGAAGCAACGAGCGGGTATACTGGACAGCTTTTGAGAATGGAGCACCCGACTGTGTTGATGATAACTGGCATTTTGTAGCCGTATCGTTCGACCGTGACGACACCATCCGTGTATGGATAGATGGCGAGCAACAGTACAGCAATGCAGCCTTGTCGTTAATGCCGGGTATGGCCTGGGACGATGACAACAATTATCCGTTTACGATAATGGAAGACGGCACGGGTACGTACAACGAAGGAGCAGGTCTGAAAGGTTATATTGATGAGTTGAGGGTTTGGAACCGTGTTATTACCGATACCGATATTCAGCAGATTTATTCTCCTATTACCAGTATTTACCAGAGGCCATCAGTATCGCTAAGTTCTGTTGTTTATCCGAATCCTGCCAACAGTGAAGTAAATCTCAAATTCAATTCAAAAAAATCAGGAACGGCACAGATTTCCATTTATAACAGCGCTGGTATGTTACAGAAAGGATTTTCATATTCAACAGTTTCCGGACAAAATATAGCCACTTTTGATGTTAGAGGATGGAGAACTGGAATTTATTTAGTAAGAGTAGCTTCTGAAAGTAATTCTGAAACTGTTCGTTTGGTGGTAACTGAATAATATTTTTTTGTTCTGGTAAATTTGAACAAAAGAATCTAATTTTAATTTGCCCCTCTCTCAACAGTATCAGGGGGAGGGGCTTTTTTATGAAATATCCTCACGAAATAAGGTGGGGCAAGCATAAATGCAAATTTATATTCGATGGTTGTTGGCTTTTCTGAATCTCTTGCTATTGATAACTGGGAGGAATGAGATGTTCGATGCAAAATATAAAATCTGGTTTATAAAAACTTTATAGAATGAAGTGAGCATGATTAGAAAAAACACCAGGGATAAATGACTATTTGTCAATCATGGAATTCCATGCGACAATTAAAAAACTAAAAGAAAAAAATGTATGAAACGAACATGAATTTTAATTCTTTAAATTCACAAACAAGAAGAATTAAAATTGACTTAGGTCGAACTTCGTTTCATCGGGAGTTACATCGAATACAAACGAAATAAACAATTTTAGTGAGATGAAAACACAGTATATTATTTTACTTTTTGCTCTTTTCTGTATCGGGCATATTAGTGCACAAGACAAAATTCAAACTGATGGGCAAATTCCTATACTCGGATGGTATAGTATTCCTCCACATGAAACTACTGTAGCCCGGTATACCGAGATGAAAGATGCGGGGTTTTCGCTTAGTTTTACATTCTTTGGAAGTGCTGATCATGTTCAAATGGCTTTGGATACTGCTGAAGCAGTGGGGATGAAAATTGTTATTAGGTGTCCCGAACTTAGGAGTGATCCTGAAAATACAGTCCTCCGTTTTATGGACCATCCTGCATTGGCAGGATATTACCTGGACGATGAACCTTCTATGAGTGAATTTGCCGGCCTTGGTGAGTGGGCAAAAAGGATACAGGCTGTTGATTCGGTTCATTTTTGTTATGTAAATCTTTATCCCAATTCTACCCCATCATTTAGGCTTGGAACTTCAGATTACAAACTTTACGTGAAAAATTTTTATGAGACGGTCCCACAACAGATTTATTCCTATGACCATTACCCTTTTACAGGTGATTCGTTAGGTAAATTTAGTGAACTTTACTATGATAACCTCGAATTTTTTTCCGATGAAGCGAAAAAAGCGGGAAAGCCATTTTGGGCATTTGCCATGGCTACAGCAATTTATGGGACATTCCCTATACCTACAACTGCAGCCCTCCGTTTACAGATGTTTAGCAGCCTGGCATACGGGGCACAGGGGTTACAATATTTTACTTATTGGACTCCTCCCTGCGGTGATGACGAATGTTTCCATGATGGTCCGATATATAATGGGGAACGTACGCCCGTGTATTATAAAGTACAGCAAGTCAGCAAAGAAATCCAGGGGCTTTCGGGAGTTTTTTTAGGCTCCGGTGTTGTTTCTGTCCGCCATACGGGTAGTATCCCACAGGGAACAACCAGGTTGACAGAGCTTCCGGAACAGATCAAAGTATTGGAAATATCCGGGCAGGGGGCTGTTGTTTCGGTACTTGAGCGTGACTCACTGGCTTTTCTGGCAGTAGTAAACCGCGACTTCCGGAACTCAATGGATCTGACAATCAAAGGTGATTCCAGTGTCCGGCGTGTGCTTAAAGACGGAACGCTGGTGCCGGCAGAAATTAAACATATACGTACGATTGCCGTTGAGCCTGGCGATATAGCCGTTTTTGCCTGGCCCAAAGGTGACTCCATTCGTTTTAAGCCGCTAAAAGGCCAGTTGATACACCTTACGCTTGATTATGATTTGAAGGATGTGAGCGGGAACGGTATAAACGGTATTGATGTGGGGACTGAGGCAGCCGCGTTTGTTGATGATCCGAACAGGTACAGGGTGGCAAACTTTACCGAGAACTCGTATGTAGCTTTCCCTGACACATCTGCCTTACATTTTGGAACAGAAGACTTTTCTTTTGCTGTTTGGGTGAAGTTTCCTGCTGTTGGGGGAACCCCGGTTATTTTAAGCAATAAAGATTTTTCCAGTGCAACAGGGGCAGGTTTCAGCCTTTACCTTGATCATGCAGATACTCCCGGGAGTAAACAATGGGGGGTAAGTTTTGCAGATGGCAGCGGGAATACACTAAAGTGGGAAGCATCGGATCACGGGGGTGCCAGTATTGCAGATGACCAATGGCATTTTATAGCGGTATCGTTTGAGCGTAACGGGATGATGACAGTTAACCTGGACGGGGAACTGATGGATGGGGCGATGGATATGTCTGTATGCCCGGGAAGTGCTTACGAAGCCGGGCACGCTTACCCGTTAACACTGCTTCAGGACAGGACCGGGGCTAACCCGGACAAAGTATCCGGTAATGTTGATGACTTTCGGTTGTGGGGCCGGGCGTTAACAGAAGAAGAGATGTCAACTGTTTATGTATCAGATACCACAGGAAAAGACAGAGAACTGGTTTACCTCCCGCTGGACAGTGATTTGAAGGATGCCAGCGGGAATGGTTACGATGCTACGGATGCAGGAACGGTTGCCACGACATTTGTCAGTGATCCTGACCGGGGACAGGTAGCATATTTTGATCGTTTGTCGCATGCTGCATTACCCAAGGTTGATGACTTGCGGCTTGGTACCCGTGATTTTTCATTTTCGCTATGGATTAAATGTTCAGCAGCACCTTATACCCCGGTGATAGTAAGTAACAAGGACCTGGGTGCGCTCGGAGCAACACGAAAGAAAGGTTTTGCTTTTTTCACGAACGAGTCCAACAAATCTTCCGGAGACAGGTGGTCGGTGAATTTTGCAAACGGAGAAACGGAAGAAGGGGGTAGCGGAGAGGCTATACGGTGGAACGCGAAAGACAACAATATACCTACCATTGCAGATGATAAATGGCACTTTGTGGCTATTTCATTTGACCGTGACAAAACGATGGACATATACCTGGATGGGGAGTTGCAACCCGGTTCTCTGGATATCGGGGTAATGGCCAATGGAATGGCGCATGATGATGTTAATGATTACCCCATTATGCTGATGCAGGATGGCAGTGGTAAATTTTGGATGGATATACCGGCCAGCATGGACGAATTCCGGTTTTGGGGACGGCCGCTTAAACCATCGGAGGTAAGAAGTTTATATAATAATGAACTGGTCACATCAACAGAAGAAGTCTTACAGAAAGGTGAATCTGCTCTTGAAATGCGGGTTTACCCGAACCCGGCAAGTTCAGTTGTCACGGTTACTTTCAATTCGAAAAGATTTGGAGACGCAAAAGTCATGATATATAATACCTTGGGGACATTGGTTAATGAGATTCCGGTTACGGCGGAGCAGGGAATAAATCGGACAACCTTTGATGTTAATGAATGGGTAACGGGCATTTACCTGGTACGGATTGTAAACGGTGAAAAATCGGAAACCATTCAAATGGTTGTTTCCAAATGAAAAACAAAAATCATTGAAATGAAAAACTTATCAATCATCTTATTCCTTTCTTTTGTATTGACAGGTATAAATGTTCATGCACAAGATACTTTAAAAACAGAAGGGCAGATACCGATATTGGGATGGAATGAAAGCCCTCCTCCGGAAAATACAGTGGACAGATTTGTTGAAATGAAGGAGGCTGGATTCAGCTACAACTTTACTCGTTCATATTATGATATTTCATCTGCAACAAATTTACTGGATACCGCAGAAATGGCGGGAATAAAATTATTTGTCTGGTGTCCTGAATCGGAAAGTGACCTTGAGAATACAGTTAGAAGTGTTATGAACCATCCTGCACTGGCAGGATATTATCTGAGAGATGAACCTCCTATGAGTGATTTTGCTGCCCTCGGTGAGTTGGCAAAAAGGATTCAGGCTCTTGACAGTGTACATCCATGTTATGTAAATCTTCATCCCAATTATGCCCAATCATCTCATTTGGGAACATCGAGTTATGAAACTTATGTGAATACATTTATGAATACAGTTGATCTCCAGTTTTATTCATTCGACCATTACCCAATACTGGCTGTTGATTCGGTTCGTTACTTAAGACCGGAATGGTATGAAAATCTGAAGATCTTTTCTGACGAAGCAAAAAAGGCGGGAAAACCTTTCTGGGCTTTTGCTTTGACCACTTCTCACTGGAGTTATCCGGTACCAACTGTTGCGGATTTAAGGCTTCAGATGTTTAGCAACCTGGCTTACGGGGCACAGGGATTGCAATATTTTACTTACTGGACAACCTACCTGCCGTTTTATAATGGGCCGATAGACATAAACGGCAACAGGAGTGTTGTATATTACCGGGTCAAGCAGGTTAATGAAGAAATCCAGGGGCTTTCGGGAGTTTTTTTAGGCTCCGGTGTTGTTTCTGTCCGCCATACGGGTAGTATCCCACAGGGAACAACCAGGTTGGCAGAACTCCCGGAACAGGTCAATGTATTGGAAACATCCGGGCAGGGGGCTGTTGTTTCGGTACTTGAGCGAGACTCACTGGCTTTTCTGGCAGTAGTAAACCGCGACTTCCGGAACTCAATGGATTTGACAATCAAAGGTGATTCCAGTGTCCGGCGTGTGCTTAAAGACGGAACGCTGGTGCCGGCAGAAATTAAACATATACGTACGATTGCCGTTGGGCCTGGCGATATAGCCGTTTTTACCTGGCCCAAAGGCGATTCCATTCGTTTTGAGCCGTTAAGAGGCCAGTTGATACACCTTCCGCTTGATTATGATTTGAAGGATGTGAGCGGGAACGGTATAAACGGTATTGATGCGGGAACCGAGGCCGTTACATTTGTCGATGACCCCCAAAGGCACAGGGTGGCAAACTTTACCGAGAACTCGTATGTAGCTTTCCCTGACACATCTGCCTTACATTTTGGAACAGAAGACTTTTCTTTTGCTGTTTGGGTGAAGTTTCCTGCTGTTGGGGGAACCCCGGTTATTTTAAGCAATAAAGATTTTTCCAGTGCAACAGGGGCAGGTTTCAGCCTTTACCTTGATCATGCAGATACTCCCGGGAGTAAACAATGGGGGGTAAGTTTTGCAGATGGCAGCGGGAATACACTAAAGTGGGAAGCATCGGATCACGGGGGTGCCAGTATTGCAGATGACCAATGGCATTTTATAGCGGTATCGTTTGAGCGTAACGGGATGATGACAGTTAACCTGGACGGGGAACTGATGGATGGGGCGATGGATATGTCTGTATGCCCGGGAAGTGCTTACGAAGCCGGGCACGCTTACCCGTTAACACTGCTTCAGGACAGGACCGGGGCTAACCCGGACAAAGTATCCGGTAATGTTGATGACTTTCGGTTGTGGGGCCGGGCGTTAACAGAAGAAGAGATGTCAACTGTTTATGTATCAGATACCACAGGAAAAGACAGAGAACTGGTTTACCTCCCGCTGGACAGTGATTTGAAGGATGCCAGCGGGAATGGTTACGATGCTACGGATGCAGGAACGGTTGCCACGACATTTGTCAGTGATCCTGACCGGGGACAGGTAGCATATTTTGATCGTTTGTCGCATGCTGCATTACCCAAGGTTGATGACTTGCGGCTTGGTACCCGTGATTTTTCATTTTCGCTATGGATTAAATGTTCAGCAGCACCTTATACCCCGGTGATAGTAAGTAACAAGGACCTGGGTGCGCTCGGAGCAACACGAAAGAAAGGTTTTGCTTTTTTCACGAACGAGTCCAACAAATCTTCCGGAGACAGGTGGTCGGTGAATTTTGCAAACGGAGAAACGGAAGAAGGGGGTAGCGGAGAGGCTATACGGTGGAACGCGAAAGACAACAATATACCTACCATTGCAGATGATAAATGGCACTTTGTGGCTATTTCATTTGACCGTGACAAAACGATGGACATATACCTGGATGGGGAGTTGCAACCCGGTTCTCTGGATATCGGGGTAATGGCCAATGGAATGGCGCATGATGATGTTAATGATTACCCCATTATGCTGATGCAGGATGGCAGTGGTAAATTTTGGATGGATATACCGGCCAGCATGGACGAATTCCGGTTTTGGGGACGGCCGCTTAAACCATCGGAGGTAAGAAGTTTATATAATAATGAACTGGTCACAGCAACAGAAGAAGTCTTACAGAAAGGTGAATCTACTCTTGAAATGCGGGTTTACCCGAACCCGGCAAGCGGATTAGTAAATGTAGATTTTAATTCAAAGAAGGCCGGAGATGCTTATGTGCTGGTATTCAGTAATACAGGTGTATTGGTTAAAGAAATTCCACATCCTGTGATTAATGGATTGAATAAAGTAGACTTTAATGTAAGTGGATGGCCCACCGGAATTTATTTGGTTCGGGTAGTATCTGGGGCTGATTCAGAGTCTATTCGTATGGTTGTTACGAAGTAGTAAATAATTAACATATTGCATTATACGTTGGTTAAAAGGGGCTGTTTCTGTAGAGATGGCCTCTTTATAATAGATTTATTTTATATCGATTGCTCGTTGTTCCTTTTTCTTTACCTTGTCATCCCAATTCTATTTTTGGTGTTTTCGTATATGAAAAAACGATAAATATTTTATATTAGATCCCTTGTATTTTCCAATTAATGCTCTCTAATGACAATTTAAATAATGGAGAAAATTATATTTTCCTTATTTGCGAATCATAAACAAATTTTAATAAGTTTGAAAAGATTATATGCTGGTTTTGATGGATTGCTAAAGGAGGATTATGTCTTTTATATTTGAAAAATTACTTTTGAATTTATGCTGACTTAATTCAGGAACATCATTTCTTTTTTTGACAAGTATAAGTTCCAAAGGCTTTTGGAAAGGGGGAAAGAAAGAATTTAAGTTATATTCATGGATAACCTAACAGAGAAAGCACTTTATAAAGCCCTAAAATCGGGGCAACCAGAAGCTTTTAATGCTCTTTATTATAAATACCATAAAAAGCTTTTTGCTTTTATCTATAAGTTCCTGAAGAACTGGCACGATACAGAAGACTTGGTTCAAAAGGTTTTTGTAATAATCTGGGAAAAAAAAGAAAACATCGATCTCAACAAATCATTTAATAACTATATTTTCATAATAGCCAGGAACGAGGTGTATGATTTTTTGAAGAAGAAGGCATTAATGGACTATTGTGATGACTATGCTCTGAGTAATATAAAACAGACCGAAGAAGGTATTGAAACAAAAAGAATAGTAGAAACCATTTATTCACTTATAAAAAAGTTGCCTGAAAGAAGGCGGCAGATTTTTTTACTGAACAGAGATCACGGATTGACTTATAAACAAATTGCAGTGCGACTAAATATTTCGGAAAATACCGTAGATACACAGATCCGCAATGCATTAAATTTTTTACGGGGTGAACTTCCCAGGTATTTAAAAGTAATGGTTTTGTTTCTTATCGATACCATTATTTAATCTCTATAAAAAAATTTTTACATTTTCCCTTCACGGAAAAAGGAATATAACCAGTACTAACAATGTGCGGTTTCTAATTCATATATGGTTAACTAATCCGGATGATTAAAATAGGATATCCGGATTTGGTGATAGCCAGTTAAGTTTTATCGGGATTAAGCTGTACGATGAAAAATTTCAATATGCAAAGAAAAGATAGAATAATTGAATTGTTTGAAAAGTTAATTTCAAATCAGGCAGTCAGCAAAGAAAAGGAAGAACTTTTTCAGCTTATAAACAGCGAAAATATTGATGAGATGGTGTTTGCGTGGCTGAAAGATAACTGGGATAATGTTAAATACGATCAACTTAATATATCATCAAAAGCGATACTGGATAAAATCCATGATAAGTTAGAAATTGAAGAGTCCACTGATTTGCGCAGGAAAAATCCTACAGGAGTACGGAAGATTATCCTGACCACTATGAAATATGCAGCAGCTTGTATATTGGGTTATGTAATACACCTGCTAGTCATTGCCCAAACTGATGAAAATTTGAACAAAGACATAATCCCTCAAACGGTTCAGTATAATGAAATAAACGTTCCCAAAGGTTCAAAATCTTATATCGTCCTGTCAGATAGTACAAAAGTTTGGTTGAATGCAGGCGCTAAACTTAGGTACCCTACAGATTTTCAACGGAACACAAGAAAGGTTTTCCTGGAAGGAGAGGCTTTCTTTAATGTTTCAAAAAAAGGGGAAATGCCTTTTTTAGTAAATACTACCGGAATAGATATAAAAGTGCTGGGCACTCAGTTTAATGTAAAAGCTTATGCTGATGATAACAGTATTGAAACAACATTGCTGGAAGGATCGATTGAAATCATAGGACTTAAATCTGATAAAGAAGGTGAAAGTAACCTGATGCTGGAACCAGGTCAAAAGCTGGTATTGCTTAAAAATGAGAATATCCACCAGGTTTCGGATGTGTCATCTGAAAAGCAGCCTGAAAACGAAAATGTTACAGAGAGTATTCCAGTCAAAATAAAACGTGCCCAGGTTATAACTCTTAATGATACAGAACCTGAAGTATCATGGAAAGAAGACAAACTGATTTTTAATAAAGAACGGTTTGGTGAGATAAAAGTGAAACTAGAACGCTGGTATGGCGTGAATATAAATGTGAAAGACAGTGAAATACTAGATTACAGGTTTACAGGAACCTTTGATAAAGAAACATTTGAACAGGCAATGTTCGCTTTAAAACAAGCAGCAAAGTTTGATTATTCAATAAAGAAGAAAAATGTAACCGTTAAACGGAACTAAGCTCTTTTTTACTATGCGAATATTATTTTCTGGAACAATAAAATTATTAGCCTATGTGAATAAACTAAGAAATTAAAATGGGGTGAAGAATATGCACCATTCTCCACCCCAAGACTGTGTAAAATCATTCAATTTAAAATTCATTAACACATTTCAATCTTATGAAAAAAAAATCTCATTTACAAGGGATAGGAGTATTTTTTTCTCTGTTCCCAAAAACTTGGTTGATTATGAAACTAACATTTTTACTAATTCTGTTTTGTGTTTTTCAGTCTTGGGCTGTAGTATCACAGAATACAGTAGCAACTATTAATATTAAAAATGTTCCGCTTGAACAGTTTTTTTCTTCAGTGGAAGAGCAAACTTCCGTGAAGTTTCTTTACCGCTATGAAAATGTTGAAGGGAAGTTAGTTAGTGTCAATATGAAAAACGCATCGGTTGATAAATTGCTGGATGTAGTTTTAACGGATAAGGGATTGACTTATAAACACATGAGAAATAACTTAATTGTTATTGTTGAAGGTGAAGAAAAAGCAGTAACCGGAAAAGTAGTCGATGGGAATAATCTGCCTCTCACGGGTGTCAATGTTATTATAAAAGGAACCCTTCAGGGGACAGTTACTGACCTTGACGGTAATTTTGAGATAACTGTTCCAAACGATCAGACCGTGTTACAGTTTTCGTTTATAGGGTTTATCATGCAGGAAGTATTAGTTGGCGACCAGTCGGCAATTTACGTAACTCTACAAGAAGATACCAAATCGATCGAAGAGGTAGTCGTTACTGCCTTGGGTATTGAAAAGAAAAAGAAAACCCTGACATATGCAACCCAGGAGGTTGATATGGAAGGGATAACTACTGTGAAAGACGTTAGTCTTGGTAATGCATTGGCCGGAAAGGTTGCCGGGGTTTCAATTACTTCTTCTTCCGGTGCAAGTGGTGTTTCCGGCGATCCCCGTATTATCATCCGTGGCGATCGTTCCATACAAAACAACAACCAGCCACTTGTTGTAATTGACGGGATACCTCAGGCTTTTGCCGAGAGTATTGCCCCTTTTATGCAAGGCCAGCCTCAGCCGCCATTAGATAATTTGTCGAGCATTAACCCCGATGATATTCAGAGTTTAAACGTACTGAAAGGCCCTGCTGCCTCAGCTTTATATGGGTCGAGCGCCAACAACGGGGTAATCGTGATTACGACAAAAAGAGGAGTGAAAGGTAAGCCCCGGATTACAGTTAATTCTGTTACCAGTTTTGATCTCCCGTATTTATATCCTGAGTTTCAAAATGAATATGCACAAGGTGCCAGCGGAATTTATCAGGCGACTGCTGCCAATACAAGTTGGGGCCCCAAAATGACAGGGCAAAGTGTTCAAAACTGGAAAGGGGAAACAGTAACATTATCTCCTCAGCCCGATAATGTTAAAGATCTTTTTTCAGTAGGTTATAACCTGACAAATAGTTTTTCATACAGTGCCGGTACCGAAAAATCATCTTCTTACTTTTCGTATAGTAATACTACAGCAAGAGGAGTATTGGAAGACAATAAAATGGTAAGACACAACTTTAATTTGCGCCTTACTGCAGAGTTGATGGAAAACCTGAATATGGATTTTAAAATTACTCACTTCCGCCAGACTGTAAAAGACCAGCCTACCTCAGGGGACAATCTTTTTAGCCCCATGTGGCAGTTGGTTAAAATGCCACGGAGCATGCGGACTTCTGATATTGAAAATGGCTCGTATGTAACAGAAATGGGAAAACTTACGCAGAATACCTGGGCGCCGGAATCAACAGATAACATTAACCCGTATTGGGCGATGGAAGGTTTTGAACTGCCCAGCGCTCTTAACCGGGTAAATAGTTTTTTGAGTTTGCGCTACAATTTTTCTGAAAGTTTATACCTGCAAGTCCGTGGAGGAATGAATATATCTAATTCAGACAACGAGGAAAAAACATATTGGGGCACCCCGTACATTTATTCCGGCTTCGGAAATTATAAAACCTCATTTGATAAAATCCAAAATCTGAATAGTGATATTTTATTGGGATTTGATAAAGAGTTAAATAAAGATTTCCGGGTTGGCCTTAATTTAGGTGCTGAGGTGAAAGATATGCAACGGAGAGGCCAGTGGGCAGAAGCAAGGGGCTTGTCTATGTTGAACAAATTTGCATTAAATTTTGCCAGAAATATTATTACCGAGGATCTTGAAACACGGATTCAAAAACAGTCAATTTACGGGATGGGACAGTTTAGTTTCCGGAATTATTTGTTCCTGGATGTAACGGCACGAAGAGACTGGAGTTCAACCCTGCCGGAACCTCATGATTATTTTTACCCGTCAGTTGGGCTGTCCGGAATTATTAGCGATATGATTGACCTTCCCGATGCAATTACTTTTATAAAACTACGCGGTTCCTATGCCGAAGTTGGTAATGATGCCGGATTTGCCAGTATATTCCAGGCATATAACAGCGATTCAAGTGGCCCTCTTGGAATGATTACCCCGAAAAGCACAAAAGTTGCCGAACAACTTATTCCGGAAAAAACCAAATCTTGGGAAGCCGGCGCCGACCTGAAGTTTTTTGACAACAGGTTGGGACTCGATTTTACCTGGTATAAATCGAATACGTATAACCAGTTAGTGCGGATTACCAATCCTCCATCATCCGGTTTTAGTTCTGCATGGCTTAATTGTGGAAATATCCAGAATACCGGGGTGGAAATTATGGTGTATGCAACACCCGTTAAAACACACAATTTCAAATGGGATGTAAACTTTAATTTTGCACGTAATAAGAATAAAGTTATTGAACTTACTGAGTTTATAGACAGGTATGAGATTGAAACACCCAACTTGTCAATGGGGGAAACATGGATTATCGAAGGCAGGCCATTCGGAGAGATATTTACCTACGGTTTTAAGCGCAATGCGAATGGAAAAATTATTGTTGGTTCTAATGGTATTCCGCTTATCGATCATGGAAAAGCCGACGTTTATTTAGGAAATTTCAATTACGATTGGAGAAGTGGGCTCACCAATAGTTTTAGCTACAAAAATTGGCATATGTCATTCTTAATCGATTTAAATTATGGCGGCGTACGGCAATCAGCTACCGAGGCTATGATGTTAAGTGCCGGAACAAGTAAAGCTTCTTTGGTTGGGCGTGAAGAAGGTATTGTTGTTGATGGGGTAAAAGAAGATGGCAGTGTGAACGATATCAACATCAGTGCAGAAGATTATTACAAATCTGTTGGCGGAAGGATTAATAGTGGCACAGGAGAACTGTTTAACCATGATGCAACCAATTCCAGGTTACGTGAATTTTCGTTGGGGTATAATTTTCCCATAAGAAATTCTGTTATAAAATCATTAAGAATATCTGCTGTTGGGCGTAACCTGTTTTACATCTATAATGGCTGTAATTGGTTTGACCCGGATGTTTCTTATGACGTAAGTACAAACGGACAAGGTGCAGAAAGTGCTTTCCTGCCCGGAACAAGGACTCTTGGATTTAATGTCAAAATCTCCTTATAATGATTAACTTAAAACTTAAGGACATGAAAAATATATTTCAGATAAAAAAACATTTATACGTGATAATGTCAGGTATAATTTTGGGAACAGCACTGTTATATTCTTGCACGGATAATTTTGCTGAATACAATACCGACAAAACGGAGGTGATGCAGATAGGTCCGGAACAATTGCCTTCCCTTTTTTCAAAAACACAGTATGAAGGAAGCAACTGGCTTACAACCGATAACTATGTCCGGATGTCAGGTGCGGCAGCAATGCATTTATGTGGTTTTATGGCCGTTCCTTCCTCATGGGGCGGACATAATGAATTAAGAAAAGGATGGTGTGATGCCGGTTTTGAGAAAATGTATTCTCAAGGACTTCCTCCTCTTTTTTCAATTCTGAATATGACACAAGGTGAAGATGGTTATGAGGCGGAATATGGAGTCGCTTTAATATGGAAGGTATTCCTGATGCACCAGTTAGCTGATATTTGGGGACCAATTCCTTATACAAAAGCTTGTTCAGGTGAAAAAACAATTCCGTACGAAAGCCAGAAAGATGTGTATTACCTGATGTTTGAGGATTTAAAAACAGCTGTCGATATCCTGAAATCACGCCAGGGAGAAAATGCTTTTGGAGATGGCGACCTGATTTTTAATGGAGATGTCTCGAAATGGACAAAACTGGCAAATACCTTGCGCTTACGTTTAGCTATGCGTATTTCTAATATCGATTCTCAAAAAGCCAAAGTAGAAGCAGAGGCAGCCGCCGCAGAACAAACAATGGCCTCCAATGACGACGATGCATTTATGAATGTTGTGGGGCTGAACAGAGGAAATGGAATATCTCGTGTGGTACCCTGGATTGCAATGGTAATGAGTGCAAGTATGGAAAGCGTCCTTAAAGGGTATGCTGATCCGCGTATGGAGAAATTTTTCTCTGCTGTTAAATACGACGAAGTTTTCGACGGGGACGGGTATCCCGAAGAATTAAAAGCCAACACGGGGGGGTATCATGGAATGGCCAATGGCTATGCGCAGGAGAGTGAAATAAACTATTTCAAATCCTACTCTAATTTTGGCGCCTATTTTGAGCACGATAACCATGAAGTTCCTATTAATATTATGCATTCAGCGGAGACCTGGTTCCTGAAAGCAGAAGGTGCCTGGCGCGGATGGAACATGGGAGGAGATGCTAAATCATTCTACGAAAAAGGGATTGAGGTTTCCATAAAGCAATGGAGGGGAAATGGAATTTCAGAGGATTCTATTCAGAGTATTGTAAACAGTATGAATACGCCTGTTGCTCCCAATAATTATGGGTACAACGACCCGGCAATGACTGACATCCCGGTTAAATTTTCGGCTGATAGCGAAAAACAATATGAACAGATTATCACTCAAAAGTGGTTAGCGCTCTATCCAATTAGCTTTGAGGCCTGGTCTGAATACAGAAGGACACGCCTGCCCAAAATTTATGCTAAAAAAACTTCTGCAAATGGAAGAATAGATCTTTCTAAAGGGATGATTATTACGCGGTTTATGTTTACTGATAGCGAAAAAGCATCTCAACCGGGAGAGGTTGATAAAGCAGTTCAGTTATTGGGTAACGGGAATGAAGATTTAGATAATGTTCCTTTATGGTGGGATGTAAATCCTAACGGGAATTAGCAGATAGAGTAATAGAGAGTACATTTTATATTTTTAAGGGCTAACGTGATATCATTTTGCGTTAGCCCATTTATTACGGCCTCGTTTTTTGCTTAAAAGATCTTTTGAAAAAATGATTTTGGTTTATGAAATTAATATGTGTGTAAAGAGGAAATAATATTCAAAAAAAACAGTTTAATAATTAAGCGAAATATAATGAAATAAACATGAAGTTTTGTTGTTTCGATTTTCTCCGAAAAATGACTTATATTTATGTGAATTACTGAAGGTATTCAGGCCTTTTGAATATTCTGAAATCAAAAAAATAAACAGATGAAAAAAGTTTCCCGTCGTGATTTGCTGAAGGCTTCAATCCCAACAGCAGCTTGTTCTTTGTTGGGGGTGCCAATAATGAGTACAACAAATGAAGACAGTAAAATGAAACCGTTGAAAAAGCTGAAAGTGGTTGTGTTTGGAGCCCATCCAGATGATCCGGAAACCGGATGTGGCGGGGTAATGGCGCAATTGGCAAACGAAGGGCACGAAGTAATCGCTGCATACCTCACGCGGGGCGAAGCGGGTATCAGCGGGAAAACGCACGATGAAGCGGCTGCAATTCGAACGGAAGAAGCGTTAAAAGCATGCAGGATTTTAAATGCCACACCAAAGTTTTTGGGGCAGATTGATGGTGATTGTGAGGTCACCAAAGAACATTATAATACGATTCATTATTTTCTGAAAGAAGAAGACCCGGATATTATTTTTAACCATTGGCCTGTCGACACGCATCGCGACCACCGCGTTTGTTCCATTCTTGTTTATGATGCATGGCTCAATTTAGGTAAAAAGCAGGCGATGTATTATTATGAAGTGATGTCGGGATGGCAGTCACAAAATTTTATGCCTACAAATTATGTGGATATTACTCCGGTTATAAAGCAAAAGCACAATGCATGTTTTATTCATAAAAGCCAGAAAATTGAAGATGATTATCCGGCATACCATGGTAAAATGGAAGTATTCCGCGGAATGGAATTTAATACTTCGTATGCCGAGGCATTTATAAGGCATGTTCATAATCAAAGAGGACGTATTATTTAATGGGCTTCATTTTATGTTCGGTTTTTATGTATTGATTTGATGATAAAGTACAATAACCCGTATGTATTTCAAGCTGAACTGTACCCGTTCAACGTGAATCTGAAAAGATTAATATTATTATGAAGAAATTTTTTTACACCATTTTTTTTATTGGATTTTTTTTGCTGCCAACTGCCTATCTGTTTGGGCAACAGGACAAGTCACTGGATTTTGTAGTGGAACCATACCTGACAGACATATCTGACTCCTCGTTTCGGGTATTATGGGAGACAACATTACCTGCAAAAGGAGAAGTGCACTTGATTAAGACCGAACCTTTTTTATTGAATCCGGACATGAAAATTGTGGCCCGGGAAAATGAATCTGCACTTTTTCATAAGCTTACTGTAAGCGGGCTAAATAGAAGTGATTTATATTACTACCAGGTAATAAGTATTGGCGAGAGCGGAGATACATTGAGAGGACGGCTTACACCACTATCCATTCCTGACTATAACCATTCTGCTGTTTCTTTTTCTGTTGTTGGCGATACCCAGGGGAACCCGGTAGTTTGGAAGAAAATTTCAGAACTCATGGCCGAAGAAACACCGCACTTTATTGTCCATGTTGGCGACCTGGTACAATATGGCCCTAATAAAGACGATTGGACTGATGAATTCTTCCGGCCGGCAAAAACATTGCTTAGTTATACCCCTTTGTATCCTGCGAGCGGGAATCACGAGATGAATGATGAAAAATTGTACCAATATTTTGATCTTCCATACGATAACGCTTTTTATACGGTAAAAAAAGGAGATATAATTTTTATTTTTGTAGATACTAACAAAGATATTTTGGTTGGATCTGAACAATACAATGAACTAAAAAATGTGTTGGCTTCATCTAAAGAAACCTGGAAAATTGTGATTCACCATCATCCGGTATTTACATCCCATAAATTTTCGTACAGGAGTTCTTTGATGGCAGCTCCCACCAAAGGCGATCCTAATATATTGCACCTGAAAGATCTTTATGAAACATATTGTGTTGACCTGACCCTGGCAGGGCATGTGCATAATTACGAAAGGACCTGGCCAATTCGTGAAAACCAAATTAACGAGGAAGAAGGTGTTACCCATATCATAACCGGCGGCGGTGGCGGCGATTTTATAAAAACACCAAACGACAGAAACTGGTTTTCGGTAGAAGCAAAAAATATTCATCATTTCCTGAATGTCAGGGTATGGAAAAATAAGCTGCATGTGGAAGCAATTGATACCACGGGCTGTGTTTTCGATATCTGGGAAAAGGAAAAAGAACCTTCACAGGTAAATCTTATTGCTCCCCTGTTAGGTGCCGAAAAAAGTTATTTTATCGATTCTACTTCACTTTCCATTGTAAATAAAAATGAAACAGGCAGCATTAATTACCGGTTAAACGATGGACAATACCAGACTGAGGCGGCTAACGAAAAACTATTTGTGTTGAAAAATACGACAACTGTATCGTCGTTCATTAACAGTGTTAACGGGAGAAGCAGGGAATCGGTTAAAACCGTAGTCAGGCTTCCGTTAATGGTAAAACAAAAACCGGCAGGAGACAAAATAAAGGCGGATTATTACGAAGGGATTTTTACTTTACTGCCGGATTTTGATTCGCTGAAACCTGTTCGTTCATTTTCTCTTCATTCGCTATCGTTAACAGAAATTCAACCCCGTATAAAGGATCATTTTGCCGTGCGGTTTAAAGGAACCTTATATATTCCTGAAACCGGTGTGTATCGTTTTTTTCTGGAGTCGTTCGACGGAAGCCGGTTAATTATTGACGGAAAGGAAATAATTAATAATGACGGGGTACACTACGAAATTTTTATGGAAAATTATGCCGCATTGGAAAAAGGCGCTCATCACTTCGAAGTTCAGTATTTCGATTTTAAAAGAAGAGAGACTTTAAATTTACTGATAGGGGAAGAAGGTGGGGAAATGTTTAATATCAACGAATTTATAAGTCCGGGAAAAGGAAAGTAATGGGTATTTAAAGAATACCCGGTGCAGTGGATAGTTTTATGTAAATTGTATTAATCCTCCCTTTTTTTCATACAAAGCGGCAGAACGGTTAGTTACGTGTAATGCTAAATGGGAGGGACAGGTCAAATGCTTTTTTGCTTTTTGTTGTGAATCAGGGAGAAGAACGATAAAAACGGAAGTGGTTGAAACAGGAAGCGGGAAATACTTTGTGACTACTTTTATAGATACTTTAAAGAATAAATGCCTGTAGCCTTATGGGCATTATAAACTAAAAAAGGAATATGACAACAATAAAAAATAGAGACAAAATTATCTTATCCATATTATTACTGATTTTGGGGATTCATGTTAAAGCGCAACAAGTTGATTCAATATGCGGGCGGGAGGTTGTATACGACGAGTCGGGTGAGATTTTGAGCTGGTATATGCCCGGTATTCCCGGTGCTGGTTACAGTCATGTTGTAAAGCTTGCCTCCGAATTTTTATTGGACATGCCCATTGAACCCCAGACCGGGCTGCCTATGTATTTTGTTACCTGCTGTTTTAAAGGCCCTCACATGACCCCCGATAAAAATTTTGTTGCGCGGCGCTGGATACATAATCCTGCCTGTGTTTTTGCCGGGTCGGTGCAAAGTTTTGCGGTTCAGTATTATGCGTATTCAGGAGATGCGCGGTTTATCGGTTTGGTAAGGGAGATGTTGGATTACCAGCTTGAACATGGAACAACCCCGGGGAATTACCGTTGGCCCAATGTGCCCTACGCCAGTTCCAATCCTTTTGAAACGGAATACTATGGAGCTACCTGGTGGCAGGGTAAAAGAGGGGATGGCTATAACAATATTGAACCCGATAAAGTGGGAGAACTGGGCTACGCGTATCTTCGTTTTTTTCAGGTGACCGGTGAACAGAAATACCTGGATGCCGCCGTTTCCTGCGCGGATGCATTGGCTGCAAATATCAGGGAAATTGAGGCGGTTGATTCGGATCAGGAGAACTATGAAGTACGAATTGGCAGGTCGCCCTGGCCGTTTAGGGTGAATGCGCTCACCGGCGAAGTATTTGACCAGTATAGTTCCAATGTACTGGAACCAGTAAAGTTGATGCGGGAATTGATCCGGATAAAAGATCGGATTAATCTTCCGGAACAAAAAAGCATACAATACAACGATGCAGTAGAAATTGCATGGAACTGGTTGTTTGGAAAAAACGGACCGCTTCGCACTTTTACATGGAATGGTTATTTTGAAGATGTTGATTATGATCCAAGCCTTGCAAACCGGGTGCAAATTACTCCTGTTGAATTGGCAAAATATCTGGCTGAAAATCCACAATTTGATGATAAAAGGGATATTCATATTCCGGCACTTTTATACTATGCAGTATCGGCATTTAAAACCGAAGGAATGGATGCCATGAATGAGCAGTTGTGGTGTTACCGTCCGATGGGAAGTCATTCTGCCCGATATGCATCGGCGTGTGCCCTTTGGTACGAAAAAACTGCTAACGAGTGGTTTAAAGACCAGGCATTTCGTTACCTGAACACAGCCACATATATGACTTACGACAATGGAGTGGTAGCCGTTGGGCCCGATTATCTGGCTACCTGGTTTTCGGATGGGTACAGCGATTATGTGCGCCATTTTATTGATGTTTTGGCTGCCGTCCCGGAATGGGCTCCTGCGAACGAAAATCATTTGTTGCGCTCGTCATCTGTAGTCCAAAGTATTGAGTACGACGATGAGAAGATTGGGTATTCAACCTACGATGGTCAATCAACCCAGAAATTCAGGTTAATAAGTAAGCCCTCTAAAATAATGGTGGGTGATAGAAAAATAAAAGAAAGCTCCTCGTTGCTGCAAGAGGGCTGGACCTGGGAAAAACTAAATAAAGGGGGAGTGTTAACCATCCACTCTTCTGATGAAAATTCGAAAACAAAAACGATTATTTTTTAAAACATGATACGAGCTTTTTTACTTATTTGTGTTGTTTTTACGTTTGTTTTGTCAGCTGGAGCCAATGGTTTATTAGTGGAGAACACCCCGGAGTGTAAAATATGGTGGGCAGTAAATACCAGTAAAATAATGCGCGATGCTCCTGTCCCGGACCAAAAAGGGAAAATTCAAATTCAGGCGGCACGTAATGAATATGAAGGATTTCAGGTGGTTTTATCTCCTCTGGTTGAATTTAAAAATATTTCCGTATCAATAACTGATTTTACGCAGAAGGGAGATGAGGTGATACCTGCTGCCAATATAAAAATCAGGCAGGTAGAATATGTTCATGTTACCAAACCATCAGGGAAGTACCATAAGACAGGCTGGTATCCCGACCCGCTACCATTGTACGAAAAACCATTCGATGCCAAAGCAGAAACAAATACTCCCTTGTGGTTTACGGTAAAAGTACCTGAGAATGCAACACCCGGAATCTACAAAGCAGTTATAAAATTTGCTACTGCCAATTGGGAGGCTTCCATTCCCGTTGAGCTTAAAGTATGGGATTTCTCAATGCCTGAAGTTCCTCATATCCGTTCTGCTTTTAATCTGTATTCAGGATTGATTCACCAGTATCACAATCTGGAAACCAAAGAAGAATTAAAACAGGTACTCGACCTCTATTATCAGAGTTTTAAAGAGTACCGGATTTCTCCGCAGGAAATATTCGACCAGTATCCGATCTCGAAAAGTGTGAAAGGTGTAAAATGGGCAGGAGGTACCTTCGATCCTGATACTGTGTTCGAAGGAAGGTATTCGTATCAGGTAAACGACAATAGTGTTCGTGCGAATATCGAAGGCCGGGCCAAAGAACTGATTGAAGTTACCCCCGAAAAACCTTATTTATTAAAGTGGTGGGCGAAAACATTGGAGGATGGTCAAAAGTATTTTGTTTCCGTAAAAAGTTATGACGCCAATAAAGAACAAATTCATTGGCATCTTCAGGGAACTATTTACGACGGAAGTGTAAGCTGGAAACAAGATAGCCTTCTGCTCGATCCGGAAAATCCAATTCTGGTGGACCGATTGATAGCTTGCCGCCCAATCCCTGCAGAGGCAAAGTATGTTAGCGTTCAGTTTTATCCGGTTGTTCCGTTTACACGAGGCGAATTAACAGGAGTTTTCTGGATGGATAATTTAAGTTTTACCGATGTTCAAACCGGAGAAAATCTTTTACCGCATGGCGATTTTGAACAGAATATGGATGAATTAGACCTGGAGATTGATTTTACCGAGTTCAATTATGCCGCTCATAAATACCTTGACGGCTACGGGTTTACCGGTTTCAGGTTTAAGGTGCCGGAGTTAAGGGAAGGAGCTTATTATGGCCGAAAAGCCGGCTGGTTTGGCGGTTTTGTTAACGGAACCGACGAGTATAAAAAACTAATATCCCGTTATTTGGGCGCCTTTCAGCAAAACCTGGAGAAAAATGGTTGGCTCGGAAAAGAATACCTGTATTGGGTTGATGAACCCAAACACGAAGATTACGAGTTTGTGCGGGAGGGGATGAAAACAATTCATGCTGCTGCTCCCAAATTAAAACGTTTTATTACTGAAAATAATCCGGGCCCGGAGATTATGGATGTCACCGATATCGGGTGCCCGGTCTTAATCCAGTTCAATCCTGAAAAATCGAAGAAATGGATGGAACAGGGGCGCGAAATGTGGTCGTATTTGATGTGTTGGCCTAAAGATCCGCATGTAAACCTGTTTATCGATGCGGACGCTATTAATATGCGAATGTGGTTGTGGATGTCGTATCGTTACAACTTAACCGGAATTTTAGTCTGGTCGGCTAATGTTTGGAATGCTGAAGGTTGTTCTCCTCCAGGCATCTTACAAAATATTTGGGAAGACCCGATGACTTACAAAGACAGTTACGGTGCTCCGGTTGGCGGAGGAATGGAGTTTGGTAATGGAGATGGAATGTTCTTTTATCCTCCTAACCGGGATCCCAATAACGATAAAACAAAATATTTAAGAGGTCCTGTTCCATCGGTTCGACTGGAAATATTACGTGAAGGAATAGACGATTACGATTACATGATGATGTTGGAAAAGTATGTTGAGTCGGCTTCTCCAAATCAAAAAGGGTTGGTAAAAAAAGCCAGGCAGCTACTTCATTTTGGAGATGAAGTTTTTACCAGCGACCGGGTATACACAAAGAACCCGGAGGTTTTAATGAATTACAGAAAACAGATGGGAGAGTTATTGGAGAAGTTTAGTAGTGCGAAGTAGGAATTATGAAAATAGTTATCGCCATCATATTTATCATTTTAGCCAATCCGTTTTGGGCAAGAGCTCAAGAATCAAACGATTTGAAACTATGGTACGACAAACCTGCGGTGCAGTTTACCGAAGCACTTCCGGTTGGTAACGGCCGTTTGGGGGCAATGGTTTTTGGACAAACCGGAAAAGAGCGGATTTTGCTGAATGAAAATACCCTTTGGTCCGGACGCCCGCACCATGCTGATAATCCCAAAGCGCAGGAAACCAACCGGAAAGCCCAGGCTTTAATTTTTGAGGGTAAATATGACGAAGCAAACAAAATTTGCAATGATATTCTTTCGCTGACCGAAAAGAATTTCCTAAGTTTCGGATCTTACCAGTTACTTGGTAATCTCTGGCTCGACTTTACACAGGTAAAGGAGTACCGCACGCTGGCCCCGATCGAATATTGTGGTACCGCGTACCGGAATGAGTTGGATTTGGATAAAGGGATGGTGCAGACCAGTTATTATACCGCACCAAAAACTGAATATGTGCGGGAGGTCTTTGCCTCTGAAGCAAATCAGGTAATTGTTGTAAGGATTACGGGCAGTCAACCGGGCAGTATCGATTTAAAAGTATCCATGGACCGTCCCGGCAGGGTGGAAGAAGAACTTCCCCGCCGGGAAAGACGTAATTGCTCCGGTCATACGGCATACAACCAGGCCTTTGTCGAAAACGGTTTGGACCTTGTAATGATTGGGTGGCCCGATAATGGGAAAGGAGAAAAGTGGCTGAAATACGTAGCCAGGGCAAGGGTGCTGGCAGACGGTGGCAAAATCAGTTCTTCTGAGACAAGTATTACGATAGAGGGCGCAGACACCGTAACTTTATACATTAGCGGAGCGACCAGTTACAAGGAAAGGATGAATCAGTTTCTCGGTACTCCGGATGCTGAGACAGAAGATCCGGAAGTTTCCTGCAAAAGGCACTTGGACAAGGTTGTGGCAATGAACTATGAAGACATTCGTAAGGAGCATATCGCAACGCATCAGGAGTTATTCCGGCGGGCGAGTATTAACCTGGGAAAAACAGAGCCTTTGCTTTCTTCTCTTCCAACCGGTATGAGGTTAAAAGAATACCGGAAAGATTACAGGGACCCGGAACTGGAAGCATTGTTTTTTCAACTGGGGCGTTACCTGATGATTAGCGGTTCCCGCGCAGGGGAGTTGCCCATGAACCTCCAGGGATTGTGGTGCCAGGATTTGGATGCCCCCTGGCAGGCAGATTACCATCTCGACGCCAACCTCCAGATGAATTACTGGGCGGCAGATGTTGTAAATCTTTCAGAATGTTTTGAACCGCTTGAAAGTTACACCAGGTTGCTCAGCCAGACTTGTTCCGTAACGGCAAAAGAAACATACGGCTGCCGGGGCTGGGTGGGGCATACACTGGCCAGTGCCTGGGGATTTTCTGAACCGCACCGCTATACCAGTTACGGATTGTTTTCAGGCGGAGGGGCATGGCTGTGCCAGAATTTATGGGACCATTATGCTTTTAATCTCGACAAGGATTACCTGAAACGTATTTATCCCATATTAAAAGGAGCAGTGTTGTTTTACATGGATTACATGGTGGAACATCCGGAATATGGTTACCTCGTTACCTGCCCGGCCAATTCCCCGGAAAACAATTTTATGCCCTTCCCGGATAAACCGGAAAAGTATGCAAATACAGCCGGACCTGCCATGGATACACAAATTGTAAGGGAGTTGCTTCGAAATACAATGGCAGCCAGCCGCATTTTGAATGTGGACAAAGATTTCCGTAAGGAAATGATTCAAATGGAAAAACAGCTTGCACCGGATTTAATTGGCAGGCACGGGCAAATTCAGGAGTGGCTGGAAGATTATAAAGAGCACGATGTTAGCCACCGCCATATTTCCCATTTATTTGCCTTGTATCCCGGAACCCAGTTTACGTACAACGATTCGCCAGAGTTGATGGAGGCGGCCACAGTAACCTTAAACCGCAGATACTCCCAACCGGAAGATATGTACTGGGGGGCAGCAGCGGCTTGGGGTGTTGCCTGTCGGGCACGGCTTCAGCAGGGCGATAAAGCACATGCAAAACTTAGCAAAGACGTTATCGGAATTAGTTGGGATAACCTGTTGGGAAGATGCGTTAACTTTTTCCAGATTGATGCTAACCTTGCCGGTACAGCAGCTATCGCTGAAATGCTTTTACAAAGTCATGATGGTACGATTCATTTATTGCCGTCACTCCCTGCGGCCTGGGAGGAAGGAAAAGTAACAGGATTAAAAGCCCGTAAGGGTTTTACCGTTGACATAGAATGGAAAAACGGGCAATTGGTTCGTGCCACAATAACTTCCAAACTGGGAGGCAACTGCCAAATCCGCACGAACAAGCCTGTTACAGTAACAAATACTGAAGTGGGCAATTCAAGGGAAGACAATGATTTTATCCGGACCAATTTCGAAACAGAGAAGGGAAAAACGTATATTTTAACAGGAATAACTCATTAAATGAAAAACAACTATGAAAAAAAGCAGCTGGTATGTAATACTAATCGTTTGTATTGTGGTCATTAGTGGAATATTTGTTTGGCGAAATGAAACAGGCCGGTCACTGGTGAAGAAACAGACAGAGGCTGTTATTAAGTTTGATGATACCCGGGATCTTGACTGGGGCGATGATTTTAAGGTAGTTGAAATCAAGTCTTATCCGGATGGATATATCCATAAAGCCTATTTTTATCCTGCCAAATCAAAAGAGCCCAGGCCCCTGATTGTTAGTTTGCATACCTGGAGCGGTGACTTTACCCAGCAAGACTCCATCGCCAATCATTGTCTGCTAAATGACATCAATTATATCCATCCCGATTTCAGGGGGGCAAACCATACAAAAGATGCATGCTGCAGTTGTTTGGCCCTGGAGGATATTGATGATGCAATAACCTATGCCATTGAAAATGGGAATGTAGACCCGGAACAGGTATACGTTTTGGGAGTGAGTGGCGGAGGCTATGCAACATTGAGTTGTTTTATGAAATCAAAACATAAAATCCGGAAGTTCAGCTCGTGGGTTCCCATCTCTGACTTAATTGCCTGGTATCACGAAAGCCGGATTCGGGAGAATAAATATGCAGATGATATTCTGGGATGCACCCATTCGGAAAACGGAGTGTTAAACGAACAGGTTGCCATAGAAAAATCTCCCATCTATTGGGAAACGCCTGTGGAAAAATTATCCGGTTCTGAATTAAGTATTTATGCCGGAGTATACGATGGGATACAGGGGAGTGTGCCCATAACCCATTCCATTAATTTTTACAATAAAGTTTTGTCGGATTTGTCGGTACAGGATTCTTCCAAATATGTTTCGGATAAGGAAAAGCTGTTGTTGCTCGAACACCCTAAATCGCTGGGAGAGTTTGGGGAAATTGGAGATCGTAATATCTTCCTGAAAAAAGAATACAAGAATATAAAACTTGTCATTTTTAAAGGAAGGCATGAAATGTTGACCGGGTTTGCTTTTAATGATTTGATCGATAACTAATTATAAAAAACTTAAAACAAAAATCAAATGGTTGGACACAAAAATTCACAGGAAAGGCTACTGTCGCTTGATTTTTTCAGGGGGCTTACCATGTTTTTATTAATAGCAGAATTTACCCGTTTGTTCTGGTATATGCATGTTCCTGAACTGGAAGGTACGTTAGTTTATTTTTTAGGAAATCAGTTGCGTCACCATCCCTGGCATGGACTGCATGCGTGGGATTTGGTTCAGCCCTTTTTCATGTTTATTGTAGGAGTGGCCATGCCTCTTTCGTATGCTAAAAGGATAAAAAGAGGCGAAACACACGCCAAGGTTTTTAAACATATAGCAATCCGTTCGCTTTTGCTTCTTCTTTTGGGCTGGTTTTTGGCATGTATATCTTCCGGAAAGATTGTTTTCTTTTTTCAAAATGTACTTGCCCAGCTATCGGTAACCATATTTCTCTCCTTTTTGATTATGAGGAAGAAGCCACTTTATCAGTTATTAATATCATTTGGTTTACTGGCTGTTACCGAACTTATATATCGTACTTTTTGGGTTGAAGGGTTCAACCAGCCCTTTACTCCGGATCAAAACTTCGGCGCCTGGGTAGATTTGCTGATTTCCGGAAAATTGTCTGGTGGACACTGGGTATCGGTTAATGCTATTCCCACAACAGCCCACACCATTTGGGGCGTTTTGGCAGGTAAACTGTTGATGAGCGAAAAATCCCATAAATATAAATTGCAAATTTTATTAGCAGCGGGAATTGCCGGATTGATTATTGGCTATGGGTTAGATCCTGTAACCCCAATAATTAAAAGAATTTCAACCACTTCTTTTGTTTTTGCCAGTGGCGGATGGACCTTCCTTGCCCTCGCATTTTCTTTCTGGCTAATTGACATGATGAAGGTAAAAAAAGGGGTTAAGTTTTTTGCTATTGTGGGAATGAATCCCCTTTTTATTTACTTGTTTGCCCATGTAGGAGGAGCACAGCTTGTAAGGCAGGTTGTATTTCCGGTTGCCTATTCCGGGTTTAGCTGGGCGGGTGAGCTCACCGTTAATATTGTTGCCAGTACCATGGCACTTATGGGGTTGTGGTACATCTGCTACTGGATGTATAAACGCAGAATTTTTATAAAAATCTAAACGGCATTTACGCTCCTGTTATACATGCGGGGAATGGAATTTTTATAGGAGCTAAATAAAAGTTTTTAAAAAAGAATAAACCAATGACGAATTTGAAAGTATGTGCCGGTATTGTTTTATTGTTGCTGGGAACGCAGGTAATCCGGGCGGAGGAAAATAAAAGTGTAACCATTAACCACGGACCTTATCTGCAGAATGTTTCGCAAAATACAATAAGTGTCGTATTTTCCACGGATGCACTGGTTGTTCCCGGGGTTATGTTGTACGGGAAGGGGGAGAAGCCAGTGGTCATTAAAAACAGTCATTACGGACTGATTGATGTGGGCGAAGGCATCCATAAAGTGGAAATTTCGGGATTGAAACCGGGAACAAGTTATAGTTACAAAGTATTTGGTATTGAGGTGGTGGATTACCAGCCTTATAAATGTGTGTTTGGAGACACGGTGTATTCTGCTTTAGGCACGTTCAAAACGGTTGAACCGGATAAGGAAGGAATTAAGTTTACTGTATTTAATGATGTCCACGATAAGGCCTGGAAAATAGGAAAATACCTGGATCATAACGCTATTGACGAACAGGATTTTTATATTTTGAATGGCGATATTTTGGGGCACATTGATGAAGAAGCACAGATGTATAGCAGTTTTATCGATACCTGCGTCAGTCGTTTTGCTCAAAACATTCCATTCTTTTATGTTCGGGGTAACCATGAAACCCGAGGGGCTTATGCCCGGGAACTCAAAAAATTCCTGGTTCTTGACAATGATTCTTACTATTATGCTTTTTCCCGGGGCCCGGCAAGGTTTGTTGTATTGGACGGCGGTGAAGATAAACCCGACGACAATATCGAATATTCGGGGCTGGCAGATTTCGATGCCTTCCGGGAAAAACAACTGGAATGGTTGAAAAGGGAAATAGCCGGCCGGGAGTTTCTGGATGCCGAAGTGAAAATCGTAGTTATTCACATGCCCATAATTGAAAATAAGGAGAACTGGTACGGAATGGCGCAACTGGCTGAACATTATGGCCCGGTGCTGCGCGATGCTGGTATCGATCTGATGATTAGCGGGCATACTCATACCAACGAATGGATTGATTCCAAAAAATCAGGATTTGGTTATCCGGTGATAATTTGCTCGCATGAAGATTTTCTGGAGGTGGAACTGGACGCAACGATGATAAAATGTGAGGTTAAAGGGATGGATGGAAAGGTAGTCCAATCGCAACATATTTCATTGCAGGCATCTGAAAAATGAAACGAATAGAATTCAAATAGCTAAACAAAGACCGAAGCATGGAGGTAAATAATTGTGAGACAAAACGTTTTCTGCTCAAATATTAAAAGTGCAGGCGCGCCCCTGTTGAGTTAGGAATGGATGAAATCTGCGAACGTTTTTGTAAGATATTCAGGAGAGAGATAATTACACGCTTGTCTTAGGCCTGAAAGAATGAAGTTTTCCATGGCAAGCTAAAAATGTAAAATGATAGTTACCCATTAATAAGCTGAAAATATGGTACTCAAGAACGGCGATAATTTGAATGAGAATATTACTGTAAATTGTTCTGGCAGAGGTTCAGGAGCAAAATGTTTTTTTCTTCTGATTTTCAGTCTGATCATAACTTCTGTTATAGCTCAAATACCCGCAAGTACAGAACAGAACAACATTGCTTTTGATGGAAAAGGACTTAGCATAGACCGGCAGGCTTTTTTATCCCAGCACGATATTGTGTATTTGTCACCTGCAACTGAAGGGTATGAAGGTTTCCCGATTGGCAATGGTGACCTGGGGGCTATGAGCTGGACCCCTGTCGACAAAATCCATTTTCAAATCAACAAAACCAATACCTGGGATGATGCCCCTGAGGGGATGTTCAGTCCGTGGGAGGATCGAAATAACCCGGAAAAATCGGAGAAGTTCACCTCGTTGCGAAGTTGCGGGCAGTTGATGATAGAACCAGGTTTGCCGGGGTTCGACTGGATGTACCTGGAAGATTTTGAAGGACGCCTCTCCCTGTCTGATGCGCAGGCAACATGGAAAGCAGAAGGACCACTCGGCAATATCCGGTGCCGTTCGTTTGTTGCCGGCGGAGATTTACCGGTTATGGTGGTCCATTACGAAGATGAGTTGAGTGACCCCGTTGAACGACGGGTAAAACTGGCACGCTGGGGAAGTAGGGTATTTGAACACTGGTACCAGTTTTTCCGGCGTGACTTTCATCTGGGAAACGAAGGAACAGAGGTGGGAACCGAAGGTGACGAAACCTGGATCGTACAGCCAACCCGCAGCCTTACGTTTGCCATGGCAGCCAAACTTGTGGGGCCGGGAGTAAATGCGCAACGGTTTAACAGTCATGAAGCAGGGTATATCCTGAACACAGGGAAACGTTGTTCTTTTAACGTATTTATTTCGGTGGTGACCAGCGAAGAGGCTGATGACCCCCTGGCAAAAGCCCGCGAAAATGTGCGGGCAGCAGCAGAAGCCGGCATCGATAAAATTTACGAAGCGCATAAACAGCGGTGGGCTGATTTTTGGTCAAAAAGTTTTGTCGATATACCAGACGATTACATTGAGAATCTTTGGTACATGAATTTGTATCAAATTGGCTCGTCAGCCAAGGGCGATTATCCCCCGCATTTTATCAATAGCATCTGGTCGTGGAACCGTGACGTACGCCCCTGGAACCATTATTACCAATGGAACCAGCAAATCTATACCTGGCCGCTTCATGCTTCAGGTCACCCTGAACTGATGATGCCCTACGCCAAATGGAAACGCGAGGGGCTGGAAAAGGCAATGGAAACAGCCAAACTGGCCCATGGTATTGATGGCGCTTTTTATAGCGATGTCTCCGACCGGCGGGGAAACCAGGGAGTCGGAGAGGGCGCATCTGAGGTGAGCAACAGTTTTGGCTCGTCAGGGCTAATGGCAATGGATCTCTGGCGGCACTACCAATATACTCTTGATGAAGCGTATCTGGAAGAATACGCATATCCGGTCATGCGGGAAGTGGTGCGTTTATATACCAATATCCTTCAAAAAGAAGACGACGGAATGTATCATATTCCCGAAGCATTGCCATTTGAATCTCCCAAAGACCGCCTGAGCAAGAATACGACCAACGATTTGGCGTCTGTAAAAAATTTGTTCCCTGCCTTTATCGAAACGGCAAAAAAATATAAGCAGGACAAGGAACTACGCATTAAAGCACAGGAGATACTTGATAACCTGGCCCCTTTTGTTTTAACAACGATTCCGGAAGAGGCAAAACCCTGGGGGCCTGTAAATGTGGGGGATACCATTATTGCCTACGGTACACGCCTGAGAACAGGAGAACCGGGGGAACCCTGGGTTACGCGTCCCTATTGGTTACCCAATGCCCCGATAGAAATGCCCTGTAGTTTTCACCCGATAAATGCCCAACTCACACCGGTCTTTCCTGCAAACCTGGTCACGCTCGATGATGAAGGGACGAAGCTTTTTGATGCGTGCCGGAATATGGCTTTAAGCTTTGACCCATTGCCCAATAACGGGCACTCGCTTATTCCTATAAGTTATGCCCGTCTGGGAATGAGCGAATTTCTTCCGGACCTTCTGGCACGCTGGGTGGATGAATTCCAGCTTTTTTCGCAGGGGCACTTTTGTTACTTTAAACGGGACTTTATAGACTACTTTGAAAAAGGGATGCACGATGAATTGTACAGTTCAGCCGAACATACAATCAGGGGACTGACCAATAATGTCCGCGTGATGTTCAGTGACCCGGAAGAAAAAATCGGGCTGCTGCGGCAACCCTTTGCCCACATGGCGCTGGAACCGGGTTCCGTTCTTGAAGCCACAATAAATGAGATGTTACTGCATAGTCACAGTGGAAAAATTCGTGTGTTTCCTGCCGTACCCGACGATTGGGCGAGCTGTTTTAAGTTGCATGCCCGGGGAGGTTTTGAGGTAACCTCCGAACAGGCAGAGGGAGAGGTTAAATACATCGCAGTAAAAAGTTTGAAAGGACAACCTTGTCGTATTGTTAATCCCTGGGAAGATGGCGGGGAGATACGTGTAAGAGAAGCGGATTCAGCAAAGAATCTGCTGAAAGCGACGAATGAAAAGGAATTCGCTTTTAAAACGGAACCTGGGATGACTTACGTTATTGAACGTGTGAATAAGCCGGTTTCTTCATTTGACCTTCAGGTTATCAGTGGAGTAAAAAACAGGGATGCCAAGATAAAAGGACGTGCGCGGATTGGTATTCCACGGCAATTTTAGATAAAGGAGTTTGAAGGGAGCAGGAAATGAGCATAAATGAATTCCAGCATAATATTATATATCAGTCGAAATAATTAATTCCGATGGCTGTCGGGTGTTGCAAAATACATCCGGTTGGAAATCAAATTAAAATGTGAGTGTATATACGAAGATTATAGAACCTTAATTGAAAATTTATACTGATGAAACGATTATTTCCCGGAATTACGGTTTTTGTTGCGGCCATCTTCATTCAGTCTGCAACTTTTGGACAAGGACTATCAGGTTTTAATGTTAAATCAATTGATTCAGAAAAATCGGTAATTACTCAAACCGAGCATTTTAATGGTTATACAAATCATTGGCAAGACAATTATACCGAATGGCACCGGTACGGGAATATGTTTAAAATGGGTATGCCGGAGTTGGAACCAACCGTGTTGCAAAGTAAGGTAGATATTGCTGAGGATATGGGAATTCCCGGTTTATTAATGCAGGAGGGATTTATTTCAACCCTGTTTTCCCATTCTTACAAAACGGTTAAATATCCTTCTGCTGACGAATTGGGTAAAATCATAGGAGAAGGGAATACGCTTGTAATTACCGACCCCTCGTCAGAGGCGGGGAAGCTTTTAGAAAGTAAAGCCTTACATGTTTTTGAATGGAAAAACAGAATACAAAGTCACCAGTTTGATGCGATAGATTATGAAGAAGTAAAAGCTTTTTATCTGGTGAATGATAACAATTTCCTGTTTGTTATTTCTTCTTCTGCAAAAGAACAGGCAGAGCAATTATTGGCGTTAATTGAGAATACCCGGTCATTGTTGGATAAATACAAATTAGCTAAGGGCTGGTTTGGTGTTTCTTCAATGCTTAAAAGTGTTACCTGTGAAGCAGGACATCCGCTGGAACTGATTGGCAAAGGTTTGAATGAAGGTGTTTCCTGGTTTATTTTCGACGGGTATATGGATTTTATGGCAAAAGATGAAATAGCAAATTGGGTCGAAGAGGTCGATCTGCCTGTTGTTACGGATGCCGGTTTTTCTCCGGTTTATGGCTGCGAAAATTACGATGGATTGCAGGTGCAGAATATGGCAACGAAAGATGCCTGGATAAAATATGCACACGAAAGAGGAGGCTATGCTTTCCGTCCTGTTTACGACCCTTCGTCCGACGGGCTTCAATATGACGGATATATTGTGCATGAAGGCAATAAAGAACAAATTGATAATGAAGATGTACCATTTGTAAATAAAACCGGTTACCTGAGTGGGAACCTGACATCCTCCATGGTTTTATTTATAGAAAAGGAAAAACCATTGTCCCGGGAATCGGTTTGGGAAGCCATATTGAACAGGCAGGAAGTTGCGGTGCTTGAAAAAGCGAATATGCTGGGGCCCGCTGAGTTTAGAAATGCCCTGCAGTTGCTGTATTTAGACAGGTATTTTCTTGAAAACTATTTTGGCGACAGGCTCAATATGGAAGCTAGGCTGGAAGGCTATGATTTAGTCGTAACATTAAAAAATTATACATCTGCTTCCATTTCCGGGAAGATAAATGTAGGTGTTTCTTCGGCTTTAAAGGTTGGAGATAATCCGGGAACTATTGTTTTAGACAGAAATGAAGAGAAGCAGATAAGGATTCCTTTAATGCCAAACAAGGAAGCGATGGGGAGAACGAACCCGGTTGCAGTGAAATTTTCCTGGGATGAAAAAGAAAAAAGTACGTTAACAATGTTGGATTTGCCTCCGGTTGCCTCAATTCATCAGCTGCTGTATGCACATGCGCCCAATGTACATTTTCCTGTAACTGTTCATAATTATACTGATAAAGAATCATTTCCGGTGGAAATTAAAGTATTCGAAAAAGAAAATAGGAAAAAGGCAGTTTACGAACTAACTGAAACATGTAAAATACCAACAGCTTCATTTAAGGATATGGCTTTTGATTTAAAGCTGGAACCCGGGAAATATCTGGTTGAAGTAAGCGCTTTAGGATGTTCGTACGAAAGCCAGTTGGGTGTGGGAAAGGCAGAGGGGAGGCCATATGTATATGAGATGGATTTGAATAGTGACGGGATCAATGAATACCGGATGGAAAATGATTCGGTGCAGATTACCCTGCTCCGGACGGGGGCCCGCGTCATTGAATACATTGTAAAAAGCAAAAACGACAATGTTCTGTTTAAAGCCTGGCCGGAAAAAACAATTAACCATAAAAGAGCATTCAGGGAGAGAGGTTATTATCCATACGGTGGATTTGAAGATTTTTTGGGGCAGGCAAGTATGGAAACACACCGGATTTATGATGCAAGGATTATTCGTGAAGAAGGGGATTATGTTCGTGTGGAAATGGAAACAGACTATTTCGGAAACAGGCTAAAGAAAATTTTTACACTGTATGGAAACTCACCACTACTGGAAGTAAGGTTTGCTTTAACCTTTAAAAATCCTGAAGCTAATGTGCTGGGGCCTCAACCCATTCTTGAAATAGGTGAAACTCATGGTACGGAGGATGTATTTACCGTTCCTGAGATGGATGGAAATAAAGAATACAGAATGAGGCCCGAAGAGTATTACGGGATGGCATTCAATATCCGGGAAGGGTGGAATGCCGGTTATGATACCCGGGAAGATATTACGTTTGTGGGCGCATTCCCTGTTAAGCAGCCCCTATTCCTGCACATGTGGATGAACCATCCCCGAAATGGTGACGCTCCGCACTATTATATGGAATTTCAACCCTGGACACCCATCATTCAAAAAAGTACCATGCATTTTTCCTACTATCTGTGGGGAAGTAGCGGAGGCTTACAAAATAGTTTGGACGCGCTGAGAGAAAAGAATTTAATAACTACCCGTTAGGTTGCAGTCATTTTTGTCCGGGCCGGAGGGTATAAATAACAAAAAGCAAATTGTAAAAAGTATGATAATCAGAAAGGCTAAAGCAGAAGATTCAAGTGTGATTGCAATGCACCTGATGCTGGCAATGAGCACAATTGTTTATCGATTTATTGGAGAAGATTCTGAAGAAAAGGCCACTCAGTTTTTAGAAAGCCTGATTAGAAAAGAAGCGACTCAATATTCTTATGAAAACTGTTGGGTTGTAGAAAATGAAGAAGGAGTTGTTGGAGTAGCCACTGTTTATGACGGAGCAAAATTACAGCAACTCAGGGCTCCTGTTGCAAAGATGGTGAAGTCAATGTTTCACAGGGAGTTTAATCCTGAAGATGAAACACAGGCAGGTGAATTTTATATTGATTGTATTGGTGTACATCCTGACTGGCAGGGGAAGGGTATTGGCTCGAAAATACTTCAGTTTTTGATTGATGAGTATGTTTCTAAAAGAAATAAAACACTGGGTTTATTGGTAGACAAAGACAACCCAAATGCTAAAAGACTATACTTAAAATTGGGATTTGAATCTGTTGGAGAAACAACATTAACAGGTAAAGAGATGGAACATCTTCAACTCAAAAATTAAAAACACCGTTCTCGTTTTTATGGGAAAAGGCAGGGGAAATACTGTATAACAATTACTGATCATATAATTTGCTGACTGTAAATAATGAAAAACTACTTTGAAAAATGAAAAAAACACTATTTGCCATCGTTTTGTGTGTTAGCCTGACAGTATCCATGAATACTGAGGCTAAGAAGAGTGAACCCTCTTTAAAGATTGAACATATTGAGTTGGGATATCCGGTTCCGGCCATACCGTTTTATCATTTTAAAACGACACTTGAATTGCCTGAAGCATCCATAATTGAGGTGGAAGCAGCCGTGAATGGTAAAACCATGCGTTTTGTTAATCTTTACCGCGGAGATGTGGAAGAGGAGGAAAACAAACCGGCTCTTACACACCGTCCGCCCTCCGGTTATGCCTTGTCGCAGGACAATACGCTTTATAAGAAACCGGTAATTACTGGTTGGCTTATGTGGCAGCCGGGAGAGGAATACGATATAAAAATTACTGTCCGATTAAAAAAATCGGCAAAACCATCACCTGATGACCGGTTTATTTCCAAAACGGTACGGTTGACAGCGCCTTCCGGGGCAAACGTATTTGATACAGCATGGAAAAATTATAAGTCGGTTGTGTTAAGTGAAACAGCCGGAATAGACCGTAAACAGGAGCCGGTGGAAGTATTGCTGCCCTTTTATCCGGATGAAGCAAACGACCTGAAACGGGAAATCAGGGTCGTTGCGGTTAATCCGGTTGATTTTAGTTTATCGGAGGTGCCCAGTCAGGTGTACGACATTCAACAGTATATAGAAGAAGATAATTTGGAACCTCTGGAAGAAGGGCAACCCAAACGGCATATCCCTCTTTGGATGCCAACAGTAACCTGCAGGGTTTCTTTTTTGGCTGATGTTGCGGCCAAAACAAGCCAGGTATACCTTGTTTATTATAACAATGAAAAAGCGATGGCGAAAATCTATCAGACTGATTTACGTGTACAGGGTGAATTGCCGGGCCTAAGCATTGATAACAACCATTTCAATGCTGTACTTCATCCAAAATCAGGACATCTCGATCAAATTACATTAAAGAAAAAACCTGAATCTCCTCTTTTTCATCGCATGGAAACCAATGGGGCAATCCATTGGAATCCGGGTATTTATGTGCCTCCACGTGCCTGGACACATACAGCAGACTGGAAATATGACCAGAATGTACATTCCATATCCGGAGCTGTAATGGCTACCAGTGAAGCCTGGGGCGCTTTGAGAGAGGTACCGGAAGTTGATGCTTCTGTAAGGTACCAGTTTTTTCCCGGAGTTCCGTATTTTGTCAGTACTACCACGATGCGGATTAATGAGACAGTTCAGACGATTGCTTTAAGGAATGCAGAAATTGTTTTCAAGCGCGAATTGATGACACATGCCGGTTGGTACGATGTTATTCGAGACTCAATTATTACTTACGATGTGGGCAATATGGCTGATCTTACAGATTTAAAAATGGAGGCCGATGTTCCATGGATTACATTTTATAATGAAGAAACAGGAATCGGCTTTGCGGGCATAAAACTGGAATATGCCAATGCCGGATTGGAATCGCGCACCAGACTGTTGAATCCTTATTTCTATATTACCGGAGGCCCCTGGATTTATTGGTCCCGGGCATTGTCTCTTAGCTTCCTGGCGTCTAATATGCAGCAGGTTATTCCTGCCATGAAAGGGAGTATGTTTCTGGAAAAATGGGCTTATCTTGTTTATGAGGCAGACAAAGAAGATCCTTACAGGCAGGTTCTGGAATGGAAAAAGAAACTAACGAATCCGTTAAGAGTCCAGTTGGTTGAAGAAGTGGATGAACGTGTCTCAAAATCCCTCATCGAAATTTATATGGATGAAGGCAAAACAGGATGGGAAGAGCGGGATACAGGAAAGCATGAACACTGATTTTTATAAAACAAAATGGATGGGAAGAAATAATATGATGAGAAATATAAAGTCGGAAAATAAAGTAAAAAAGGTTACAATGAACGTGTTGAATCATTCTCAAAAAGCAGGTATAAATAAAATCATTAAAATCGGGGGCTTTTTTATAATGCTCCTGGTGTTCACTGCCTGTTCCAACGTAGAAAATAAAAAGGAAGATCCTTTAAAGTATGTGGACCCGTTTATCTGTACCAAAGGAGATAACGGACAATTATATCCCGGGCCGGTTTATCCGTTTGGGCTGGTACACCTCTCTCCCGAAACCGAGGGCGATTCGCATGTGGGCTATTATTACGAAGACAAATTTATTGAAGGCTTTTCGCATTTGCGGATTGGTGGCGCCGGTTCAAGAGGAAAAGGTGGTGGATTGCTGATTAAACCGGGTATCGGAAAATTTTCGAATAAGATTGAAAAATTCCGTGAACCTTATATAAAATCAGAGGAAGAGGCAGAGGTTGCCTATTATAAAACGGTGCTGGAATCAGGTGTTAAAGTTGAACTTACGGCAACGGAAAGGGTTGGTTTTCATCAGTATTCTTTTCCTGAAGATAAAAAAGAGGAGAGGTACATAGCCATTGATTTGTCGCATAGTTATGTCGGGATGCTCGATGCCAGTCTGAATGTGCTGAACAACAACGAAATTACCGGGATGATTAAATCAAAACACAATAACGGGGGAGGACACCACCGGTTGTTTTTTGCTGTTGTTGCAGATACGCCTTTCGAGTCATTCACGAGTTGGCAGGGCGATAATACTGAGGAAGGACAGGCCATTCGTAACGGGAATGATGTTGGAGTCTGGCTGAATTTTCCGGAAGAGGGTGAAAATGTGATCCGTTTAAAAGTGGGGATGTCGCCCATCAGCGAAGAGCAGGCTATGTTTGAAGCCAAAAATGAAATCAGGGATTTTGATTTCGATAAAGTAAGAAAAGAAACTGCTGCTGTGTGGAGGGATAAACTCTCGAAAATGGAGGTAAAAAGTGATTCGGAAGAATTCAAAACGTTATTCTATACGCATTTATATCACTCTTATCTTGTCCCCAATAATGCAACTTCATCAACAGGCGAATATGTAAGGGCCCATCACCTCGATACCGTTTGTAAAACGCAAAGCACAGCTCCCGACTTTACGTATTATTCGTGTTGGAGCCTTTGGGACGATTTTCGTAAATACACCCTGGTTTCGCTGCTTGAGCCGGATGTAGTCAAAAATATTGCCCGTTCTCTGGTTGATTATTACGGAACGCGTCCCGATTGGATAACAACCTCAAATGCAGGCGATGGCAGTTGGCCCACACCAACCATCCGGATGGAATTTACCAGTCCGGTAATTATGGATGCATACGCCAAAGGTTTGGGTGATTTTGACACTGAAATCGCTTTTAACGGAATGTTGAGAGACTTTGAAAAATACTCTACACGTAACGTTAGTGCGAAACTGGAGAAAGCATATCATGCCTATGTGGCCCTGAAAATGGCTGAAGCGCTTGGCAAAACAGAATACCTGGAAGAACTAAAAGCCGGAGCCGATGCCTATAAAAACATCTGGAACAAAGAACAAAAAGATAACCAGGGGAATGAGCGCGGATTTTTTACGCCGGATGGAAATCCGGTTCCGGATGTGGAAGAGTTTGAACTTTACGTTTACGAAGGCAACCTGTGGCACTACCGCTGGTTTGTGCTTCATGATATTGATGGGTTAGTTGACTTGCGCGGTAGTAAAGAAGCGCTGTCCGACGATCTGGAATATTTTTTTGAAAATGATTTTTATATGCACCTGAACGAACCGGATATACATTACCCGTACTTGTTTAACCTTCTGGGAAAACCCTATCTGACACAAAAATGGATACGCACGTTTACTACGAAAGAGGTTACCCAGCTGTACCATAATCATGGATTCTTCGACGAACCCATTGTTAAACGGATTTACCGGGCCGATCCGGAAGGTTACATTGAATCGATGGACGACGATGCCGGTACCATGGCTTCGTGGTGGGTGATGAGCGCCATGGGCTTGTTCCAGTTAGACCCGGTACAACCGAGATACCTGATTGGTTCTCCCATTTTTCCTGAACTTACCATACATCACGACAATGGAAATACATTTAAGATTATCGCAAACAATGTAAGCGAAGATAATTTTTACATACAATCGGCAAAACTAAACGGGAAACCATACAACAAACCCTGGATCGACTATTCAATCATTATTGAGGGCGGTACCATTGAATTTGAAATGGGAGCTGAACCCAATAAAGAATGGGGAACTGGAAACAACTGGTGATTATCCCCGGCAGTCCCCTTTAGGGGATTTAGGGGTAAAATGATAGATATATAATTCTGAACAAATCAATATTGAATTTTGAATGATTATTTATGGAAAGAGCCTTGGAATATGAGCATATCAATAATGTTAAATTAACTGTGTAATTAACTAAACTTAATAATTATGAAACCATTTTCATCAATCAGCTATTTTTCTCTTATTGTAATTTTAGTTCTTGCCTTTGGTTGTAAAAACCAGAAGTTTACAATTAACGGAGAAGGCGGATATCAGATTGTTATCCCGGCGCAGGCCGACTCTTTAACGCTAAAAGCCGCCAATGATCTTCAGTTGTATTTAGCGAAATTGCCTGGCGCAAACCTTCCTGTTGTCTCGGAAGATGAGTACAAAGGCGACAAGGGCATTTATATTGGGCATACCCATTATGCAAAAGAACTGGCTGTTAATTTCGACCAACTGGAAACGGACGGATATGCTTATAAACAACATCAGCAGAATTTTATTATTGCAGGAGGTTCGGAGAAGGGAATCCTTTACGGGGTTTATGACTTTCTTGAATCTGCAGGTTTCCGGAAATATACTTACGAGTATACTTATGTTCCTGAAATAAATGCAATCACTTTTCCAAAGGACACGGTGGTGATTCCGCAAATAAAATTCAGGGAAGTGTATTTCAACGATGCCTACCATGCTGATTTTTTCGATTGGCACAAACTGGGTCATCATGCAGACAATTGGGGACTATTTGTTCATACTTTTAATACGCTGGTTCCGCACCAGAAATATGGTGAGGAGCACCCTGAATATTATTCGCTTTGGGAAGGACAACGCCAGACCGGCGACGGAGGGCAATTGTGTTTGTCGAATTCAGAGGTTTTTGAAATTCTTGTGTCCAATTTGAGGAAAGAGATGGCTAAAAGGCCCCATATGAAATACTGGTCGGTTAGTCAGGGCGATAATGAAAATCCATGCTGTTGCGAAGCCTGTAAAAAGCTAAATGAAAAGTATGGTGGCGAACCTTTCCGGCACAGTGGTTCTATAATTTATTTTGTGAACAAAGTTGCGCGCGAATTTCCTGACAAAACTATTTCTACACTGGCCTACAGGCATTCGCGCGAAGCTCCCGAAAATATTGAGCTGGAGCCCAATGTCAACATTATGCTTTGCAGTATTGAAAGTACACGTGAGAAGCCCATTTCTGAGACCGACCCTGAATTTGCAAAAGCCCTGGAAGACTGGGGGAAACTTGCCAAAAGCATTATTGTTTGGGATTACACCGTGCAGTTCCACAATCTAATTAGTCCTTTCCCAAACATGCATACGCTGAAACCAAATGTGAAGCTGTTTACTGATAATAACGTAACCGAAATGTTTGAGCAGGGGGACCGGAATACTGAAAAAGGTGGAAATATGGTGGAGTTAAAAACCTACCTGCTTGCCAAACTTTTGTGGAACCCGGATGCCGACGATGAAGCTATTATTCAGGAATTTGTACAAAACTATTACGGGGAAGCCGGTACTTATATTCAGCAATACATCGACACCATGCGCGAAGCATTGCTGGCAAGCGGACAGGAACTGGAAATATTTGGCAGTCCGATTGATGCCAGGGATACCTACCTGAAAGCTGAAATGATGGAGAAGTATAAAAGCTTATTAAACCAGGCAGAAGAAGCAGTGTCAGATGACCCGGAACTGCTTTTTCGTGTACAAAGGGCCAAATTACCCATTATGTTTGCCGAACTGGAAATTGCCGGTACCGAAATGGATACCCCGCGCAGTATGTATACAAAAGCAGCTGACGGCAGGTACGTGGTAAAACCTGAATTTAAAAAGCTGGTGCATGAGTTTGTTGAGGGGTGTAATGCCCAGGGAATTGCCAGGCTGAATGAAAGGACCACACCGCCCGATTTGTACCTTAAAGCCTTTACCCGAATTTTTGATAAAATAGATGAACTGGACAGCGTAATATCATTCCGCAAAAAAGTAATCCCGGTAACTACTCCTGATTCAGAACCAATTGAGGCTTTAACTGATGGAGTTTTCGCTTCGTTCGAAACTTACCAACATCCAATCGATTGGGTGGGATTTAAACAGAAGCACATGGAGTTTATTCTGGATTTGGGCGAAATCAGACCTGTAAATTCGGTAAACATTGATTTCTTAAACGGACGCACGCTCTGGACTTCCATATTTTTACCTGAATATGTTAGTTACGCAACTTCAGTGGATGGTGAAAATTACAGTGACCCGGTTAAAGTTTCCAGTCCCGTCGACCCGAATAAAGCCGAATCGTACACCGAAGAATATTGTACATATCCATTTTATGCGGATATGAATGCCCGCAAAGCCCGTTATATAAAAGTGTATGCCAAAAACATAATGGAATGCCCGTCGTGGCACATGAACACAGGTACCCCGGCATGGCTGTATGCCGATGAAATTACAGTAAAGTAAGAATGATTCTTCAAATTTTTAAAACGAATATGATTGGATTAAGGAAAGTATTTTTAGTGATTTTGTTTTATTTTTTTGCGGTGGGCATAAATGCCCAGGAGCTGTCCCGATCCTTTGAAATGCGGTATTTCACAAATGATTCGAAGGCCAACGGGGAAACCGATTTTCTGGGCGAAACCCAATGGATGACAACAGACCAGCGGATTGGTTTTTTGAAAGAGTATGCCCGGGTTGCCGCTGATTTTTTTGATAATCCAAACCTGGATAAACAGATCGTTTCGGATACCGAAATCAGCGATTTACTAAAAAATGTAAAGCCGCAACCTGTAACATCAGTGCGTAAAACAATCCGGTTAGACAACTGGAAAGCCTACGGTTACAAAGAGGGACAGGACCAGGTAAAAGCCAGAAGTTTGCAGGAATGGGACAATTGCCAGGACGCAGTGGTGAAAGAGGGGACACTGGAGGTGGAGAATACCACAATAACCCGGGTTATCGATTCACTAACCTGGCGGTTTAAGGTAGAAACATCGTTTAAAACAGGAGAAAACGGAGCGTGCCGTATCATCCTTCAGGACGGGATGAGGCAGGGTATTGTTTTTGGTGTCCGGGGCAATAAAGTAATGTTTGGTTCTGAAAACAAAACCAGGGAAGAACCAATCGCAAATACCAATGATTGGGTACAACTAAAAATAGAGGCAGACCTGACACAGAAACGTTTTAACCTGTATGTGAACGACAAACGTATTCAATATTACATTCCGGTTATGGATACTACTGTTGAAGCTATCACGCAGTTCTCTGTCGAATCGAAAGGGACTTCTTTTATCGATGAACTTTTCATTTTCAACCATACCCCAACCGACCAGGTCCGGTACCCTTATGTTTCTAAAGTTGTGTTGGATGAAAATTTTCGGGAAAAACCAAGTGTTGAGGGCTGGCAGACGGCCGGTTTTGATGACGGCCACTGGACGGAAGTGAAACTACCCTCAGCGCATGGCGGACTGCGGGAAAAAGAGGAAGCCTACTATTTACGCAAAAAGGTGGCGACGGATGATTTTCAGCGGGCCGTTTTAAAACTGGAAACCCTCGACCCCGGGGGTGAAATCTGGGTGAACGGGCAGGTAGTTGGCGTGGTAACCACTCGTCATCCGGTTGAAATCGATATAACCCGGTATTTAAAGCGGCACAATGAAAACATAATTGCCGTTAAAGTGAACCCCTATAAAATAGTTTACCCGATGGTGCACAGCCCCACCGACCATTATACCGGTTGGTTCCTGGGACGCGCCACACTGGAACTTTCCCATCGCTGTAAGATAACCGATGTGTTGGTGCATACCCAAAATATTGGAGAAAAGGCAACGCAGGTTCACCGGGTGTATATTAACTATCCTACCCGTGATTACTTTGAAGGGAGCATTGAGGTAAACTACTATCCCTGGTTTCCGGAGGAAGGAGAAAAAGTGGCAAGTGTGAGCCGGAAATACAGCATCCCTCCGCGCATTGTGAATGAATACACTATCGAATGTGAAATCCCTTCGCCCAAACTCTGGAGTTTTGATAATCCTTCTTTATACAAGGTGGAGGTTATTTTAAAAGATACCCTGGGGAATGCAGTTGACGATTATGTCACCACAACAGGTATCCGGACAGTAGAACAAAAAAACAGCAACCTGTATGTAAACGGCAAACCGGAAATGCTGAACGGGGCACAGATTATGGGGTTCCGGACCCCGGTTGAAACAATGTCGAAGTATAACCGGTGTGCCCCATGGGAAACCGTTGCCGAAGAATTACTGATGCTGAAAAAAATGGATGCTAATCTTTTGCGCCTTCATGTTCATGCTGAAAAAGATACGGTTGATGGCATAAACGACCCCCGTTTTGCGGAGTTTGGTGACCAGATGGGCATCATGTTTATCTGGCAAACAGCTTCATTTATCCGTGAGGGGGAAGCCTGGAATATTGATTTTGACGGCTTCCCGAAGTACATCAAACAGGTGTACAATCATCCCAGCATTGTAATGTGGGAAGCATCCAACCACCCGAATAAATTTCATAACCACGATATTTCGGCTACGCATGGCTACGTAAAAAAGATATACAACACGATTTATTCCACCGACCAAAGCCGCATTATTTCACCCACTTCAGCGTGGAACCTGACGCATTACGGAAATACGGAGGGAACAATCGATAATGAGGGCAATCCGATAGAGGCCGTGCCGGAATATACAGCACACCGCGTAACCCGTGGAAACCAGGATGCTTATACCGGGTACGGAAAAAAATGGACTGAATTGCGCAAAGCCCCCTACCAATGGGCGGCTTCCTGTTTGAAGGACAGTGCCCGGGCCTATTTTAATTTCGAACACGAAGAGTCGGTGGGGCAGCCCAACTGGGAGTTGTGCAAAGGGAAACCGTGGTATTTGCTGCAATCGTACGAGTATTACTATAATGCACAAAGTGTTGGGCGGTATTTAACGGCTGGTGAATGGAGGGAAAGCCAGGCCTGGCAGGCATTTTCAGCCTGGGAGTCAATGAAAAAGCAAATGCTGCTGGGCTACGATGGTTTTTCGTGGTGCTGCCTGCGGGGAGGTGCCAACATGGGAACCTACAAGAAACCGTTGATTGATAACCTGAGACATCCGAAACTGGCCTACTATACCAACAAAATGGTATTCCAGCGTACCTGGGCCGGCAGCGCCGATGTAGATGTGGTTTACGGACCGGAGGATAAAATCAGTCCGGTAATCCATCATTTAGGGGGAGAAACCAAGGTAAATCTCACTGTTACCATTAAAAATTCAGAGAATAAAATTATGGATAAAAAATGGTACAAAAATATTGAGTTGGAAGGTGGAAGGTCAGTAAAAAAACTTGAAACATTCAGGTTTAAAAAAGTGCCTGAAGAAATTTACACTATCGAGTATGTAATTAGTGAAATAAAATAAGCCGTATTATGATTAATTATAAATCAAAATTATTACCGGTGTGGATAGTTGTATTTGCTATTTTGTTTGGTTGCACAAATAAACCTGAGGGGGGGAATTGGTCCATTCAGGAAAAGGGAAATGAAATAAACATACGGGCAGGAATACTCGAACAAAAACTGGTTTTATCTGACAACGGTTTTCGGACTTCGGCGTTGTTGGTTGCTGATGAAAATATGCTGAAAGCAAACTCGGATGAAATAAGTTTTAGTATCCACAAAGCTTCACCAAATATTAAACCTGAAGGAATTACATATTCATCGGAATCGGGGGTAGAACAATCGAATGCGGAGCAGAATCAAACCGATGCGTTATCGGTGAAAAAAGCAAAAGAGGGAATTACTACCAATGTTCAGTGGGTGGATTCGATGTATGTGGCAGGCAAAACTTTTGCCGATGTTTTTGCTTTTGAAAGCCATAAAATTTCCAGTCCAAAACAAGGGGTAAAACGGTTGGTGGTAACATTCACATCAAATAAAATAGCGGAAGATTTTTTATTCAAAATAAACTATGAAATCTATGAAGGTCAACCGGTTATCCGCAAATGGGTAGAGTTTAAAAACCAGGGCAGCCAGTGGACTAAAATATCCGACCTGATGTTGAAACAGTTGGATTTGGGAGCTTCTTTTTCCCAGGCTACTTTACTAACTCCGGCAGTTCGCGGCGTTGATCCCAGTATGGTTGCTTATCGGAATGAAGCGGCTACAACCGGAGTTATTTCAGTTAGCGAAATCCCTTCAAAAACAAGGCATCTTTCGGTTGATGGTAGCAGTGGGTATAATCCCGGTTATTTTGAGTGGGTGCTGGGACCCGGTGAAACGTTCGAATCGGAACCGGTTTTTGATTATGCCTTTTCCGGAGAAAGTTACAAAACAGTATCCGCAGCCTCAACGGCACTCGACCGTTGTGTTGAAAAGGGTTTTACGGCTTTTCTGAATAAGTACATTTTAAAACCGGTGGATGAAACGAAAAATGTGGCCCCTGTATTTTGTACCTGGACAAACTACAATTCCAACATTAACGATAAAAATATGCGGGAAGCTGCCGACATTGCTTCTGAAATTGGGTTTGAATGTTTTCAGCTGGATGCCGGTTGGTCGGACACCGGACCCGATGGTGGCTGGGCTGTGTCAACCACAAATCCCAGAGCAAAGGAATTCCCGGATATGAAAGGGTTAGGTGAGTACATTCAGTCGAAAAACATGAAAACCGGAATGTGGTATTCTGTTTTTATAAACGAGCAGGAGACCGATATTTCTGCTTCAGAACCCGGATTGTTTAGTTTGCCGCTTATTCGTCGGGCAGGCGGGTTGGGACTGAGTTTTTGCTATGAAAAGTCGCGTAAAAAGTATGTCGACGAAATTGTCTACCTGAACAAAACATTTGGGGCAACCTATTTTAAGCAGGATTTAAGCAACATCTGTTATGGCGATATTGCCCGCGGCCACGAAAGTCGTACAAAAAAAGAATCGTATCTCCGCGGGTTGCGTGGTTTATTTGCCACACAGGACGAAATTCTCAGGCAATCGCCCGAAACCTGGCTGCAGTTGTCGCACGAAATTTACTGGGAAACTCCCGGCCCGGCTGCCGATGTAGCGGTGTTAAAACATGTCGATTCGTACCATGCTTCGCCCAACGAATACTGGGGCGCAGGGAACAGGAAAACCCTGGTTGACGACACCTGGAATTTTGATGTGGACAGTTTAAAACAGCAGTTGCGTTTGGGGGCTTTCCGTGCCCGGGAAATTATGTATAACCACCGGGGGTTGCCGCTGGAACGAATTGAAATATTCGGGGCTGCAACGACCAACTACAAAGGCAGCCTTTCGTCCGATGTGCTTGACCGCCAGATTTGCAGCTGGCTAATGGGGTCACCACTGTCGTACTCCGGCGATTTAACTTCGCTTACTCAGGAAAACATAAAACAATACCGTAACCGGTTTGCCCTATTAAAAAGGCTCAATCAGCAATATGGTATTTATTCCCATTTTCAGTACAGCGGGGTGCCTGCACCTACCGATGAAGACTGGCACTGGTGGGGGAAACTGAATGATGATGGCTGTGGGGCAGTGGTTGTTTTGCGGGGAGCTTCGGGTGCTGATTCACGCAGTGTAAATATTCCATGGGTAAATGCAGACAAAAAGTATACGTTGAAAGCATTATTTTCAGGAAAAGATTTGGGAGAGTTTTCCGGGCAACAATTGCATGACGGGGAACTAAATCTTTCACTACATCAGTTTGGACAGGAAATAATTGAAGTGTCACTGAAATAAAAAGCAAAAATCAACTAAAACAATAAAACCAAAGGAATGAGAAGTGGTAAATTACTTATACTGATGTTTTCTGTTTTGTTCTTGCTTGTTTCATGCGTTAATCAAAAAAACAAACAGCAGGAAAACAAGGATGAAAAAGAGCGTCCAAGAATAGTTAATATTATCAATTTTATCCGTTTATGCGATCCCAGAAAGGAGGAAATTACCGAAGAAGTTCTGTTCAAAACGGTGGAGAAGCAGGTGGAGGTGATGAATCAGTACAAACTGGGCGGAACTTTTCTTTTGCAGTACGATGCATTGATGGATTTGCGCTATCAAAAGCTTCTGAAAAGTCTTCCGGCTGATTCGTTCGAAATTGGGGCCTGGTGGGAAATTCCGCAGCCTTTGGTTGAAAAGGCCGGATATGAGTGGCGTGGGCGTTATTCCTGGGACTGGCATGCCGATGTTGGTTTCTCAACCGGTTACACTCCCAAAGAACGGGAAAAACTCGTAGATGTTTACATGGCAGATTTTAAGCAGATTTTTGGTTATTATCCGAAATCAGTTGGTTCCTGGTTTATCGATGCACATACTTTGAATTATCTTCATGAAAAATATGGCATTGTAGCTTCGTGCAACTGCAAAGACCAGGTGGGTACCGACGGTTATTCCATGTGGGGTGGCTACTGGAATCAGGCGTACTATCCCAGTTAAAAGAATGCGTATATGCCTGCGCAAAATGTTGAGAGTCAGATTTCGGTGCCCGTTTTCAGAATGTTAGGTAGCGACCCGGTACGCCAATACGATAATGGATTGGGAACAAAAAAGCAAAAGGTCGTTTCGCTGGAACCGGTTTATCCGGAAAGTGGAGGAGACGCTGATTGGATTAACTGGTACTTCGGGCAGCTTGTTGAAGGAGAATGTATGGAGTATGCCTATGTTCAGGCAGGACAGGAAAATTCTTTTACCTGGAACCGGATGTCGAAAGGGTACGAATTACAAATGCCATTGATTGCAAAGCTTCGCGATGAAAAGAAAATAAAAGTGGAAACACTGGCTGAATCAGGGCAATGGTTCCGTGAAAATTATAAAACAACACCCGCCACATCGGTTACTGTAACCGAGGACTTAAAGGAGAGTAATAAAAAGACAGTATGGTTTAACAGCCGCTATTACCGTTTCAATTTGTTGTGGCAGGATAATGCCCTGAGGTTCCGCGATATCCATGTATTTGATGAAACTCTGGCCTCTGATTATCTGAACGAGAAAGCCACTTCTTCAAAATGTGACTATTATGCGCTTCCGATTGTGGATGGGTTTAACTGGAGTACTGCTGATGATGTGGCGGGGTTACGTTTTAAAGCGGTTATCAATGGCAGGGAAAAGTGTATTGAAGGGGGGACCCCTGTGGTTGATGATTCTAATGAGGGACAATTGTATATTTCCTGGCCATTAGTAAATATAAAAGGAACGATGGAATTTCAGGTTGATGCAAACCGAGTGGAAATCAGATTAACCGGGAATAATCAGGTGGACTGGTTTCTTGACCTGACTACAGATCCGGATGCTGGTCTCCCCTTTAAAAAAATCAGCTCTGACAGGATTGACTGTAACTTTAAAGGAATGGATTATTCGGTATTTCTGGATGGAGGGACTGTTTCTGTACCTGACAAGGATGTCGTTTTTCGAATCATCCCTGAAGAGAAATCAATAGGTCTGTCTTTTTCTGAAAGAAAAGTCAATGATTAAATGAATAATATACCTGACATAAATTTTAATATTTGAATCATTTAAACTTAATGGATATGAAACTACTGGCTTTTTTTATTTTGATTTTTAGCTTGTTTTCGACTGTTGCACTGGCGCAAAACCTAACGTTGCATGTATCCGTGCAGGGGGATGACTCAAATCCCGGAACAGAAGGAAAACCGGTAGCAAGCATTGCGCGGGCAGCAGAACTTATTCGCGCTGCCGGTTCGGATTTTGATACGGCCCATGTCATCATTCACGAAGGGGTTTATCGCCTACAACAGGGAGTTGTTATCAACGGGCTGAAAAATATTGTTTTCTCCGGAGTTGACAACGGTAACGTAACGATCAAAGGAAGTACAGCGCTTACATCCTTCCAGAAGTTGTCAAAGCGGCATACCTTATACAAAAAGAATCCTGAAATTGGGAAAAAAATTATCGAATTTGATGTAAGCAATATTGAAGGCTTAACGCATGAAAAGCTACGTTTGGCGGGAGCTTCAAGTGTTCCTGAACTAAAAGATTTTCGTTTGCACGAACTAATTGTAGATGGTAAGCCCATGCCTTTAAGTCGTTGGCCAAACGGAGATGCGTATGCGGAGTTTACTCATTCTGTTGTTGATTCATCGACCATGCTAACCGGCATACAATACACGGACGAGCACATTTCATCGTGGAACGACGAACCCAATATTCTGCTCCACGGCTATTGGAAATATTTATGGGCCGATGCATACGAGCAGGTTAACAGTATAGACAGAAAGCGTAAAATTATCTGGTTGAATCCACCATACAACCATTATACTTTTGATGAGAACAAGCCTTTTGCTGCGGTAAATGTCGTAAGTGAAATTGACCAGCCCGGCGAGTGGGCTTATGATTACAAGGCTCAAAAAATATTTTTCTATCCTGAAGGAGATGTGACGGATTCAAAAATAGAACTTTCGGTTTGTAAAGATCCTTTGCTGAGCATAGAAGAAGCACAACATATCACCTTCAGAAATATCACCTTCTCCAACGGTGCAGGTCCGGGTATAGAGATAAAAAACAGCAGTTATGTCAATGTTGAAAATTGTATTGTAAATGCATTTCCGCAAGATGGCATTTTAGTTCACGGAGGGTACAATAACTCGATCAGAGGTTGCGAGGTTTTTGATACAGGCAGGGGAGCAATTATTGTAAACGGAGGTTCCTATATTACACTGGAAAAGGGAAATTTCAACATCGAGAATTGCCATTTGCATCATTTGTCACGTATTGATAAAACATACACCCCCGGAATCCTTGTCGACGGTGTGGGAACCACCATCAGAAACTGCAAAATGCATGATATACCGAGTAGTGCTATTCGTTTAAATGGGAACGACCATCTTGTTGAGTACAACGAAATGTATGACGTTGTTACCGAGTCCGATGATCAGGGGGCCATTGATATGTGGGGGACACAAAACTACCGGGGGAATGTGATACGCTACAACTACTTTTACGATGTGGGCCCCAAAGGGCAAGATGCAATAAACAGCCACTGCGGCCGCGCTGGAGTAAGGCTTGATGATGCCATCAGCGGTGTATTTATTTACGGCAATGTTTTTAAAAACACTTCTGTCGGTCTTTTTGGGGCAGTGCAGATTCATGGAGGAAAAGACAATATTGTCTGGAACAATATCATTTATAATTGTGAAACAGGGGTTTCTTTTTCTCCTTGGAGCGAACAAAAATGGGAAGAGTATACCCAAAAAGCCAAGGAGTTTTTTATGCAAAACCGGTTGGCTTATATTGCTCAATATCCTCAAATGATAAGATATGATGATGACATCAATAAAAACACACTAATTGGGAACGTGTTGATCAACTGTGAGAAGAATAAAGTGCGGGATAAAAAAGGGATAAATACCTGGGAAGATAATATTGAAATTAACGATGAAGGCGCAGATTTGGAACGGGCAAATTATTCATTGGGAAAATATGCCAAAGAACTTGAAGGGGTGCAATTTATTCCTATTCCATTCGAAAAAATTGGATTGAAGAAGCAGGAATGATTTATTTAAAATCAGAGAACAAAGAAATGTTGCCAGGGGATTATTCTATTCATTTTAACGTATATAAACAGTAACCATTTAACAAAAATCAATTCAGATGATTTCAACAATTAAAAAGAATCCGATCTATTTTATGCTGATAGTGCCCATCCTTTTTTCATTATTGGCTTACACCGGGTATGGTTTCGAATTTCAGTTGGCTGTTCCCGCAAGTTGTATCATGATAATAGCGCTGGCCTACCGGCAAAGAATGAGAGCCTCTGCCGATATTTTTTATATTATCGGAGCTTTCGTTTTTTCCATGGGGGGCGATTGGTTTCTGGTCAACAAAGGGGATAGCTTTATGATGTTTGCCGCAGGAATTGGCCTGTATTTCTTTGCTCACCTTTGTTACCTGATTTTTGCCCTGATTAATGGAAAGATACATAAGGTTTCTTTAATTGGTTTATTGGTTATTTATTTGGCGTTTTATGTTTTTATTCTTTATCCGGCAATCGATGAAAAAATACTATCTGTATTTTCCCTGGTTTACCTGCTGATTTCTTGTGTCTCAGTTGCTGCTGCAGCGGGTATCAGTTTAAACAAACCTTCAAAGTGGGCATATCTTGCAGGTATTATATTTATACTGCTTTCGGATACCATCATTGCTTTTAAGGAGTTTCTTGCATACGACGAACTAAACTTTCTGATTCTTCCCACCTATTACGCTGCGCATATCTGCATCACTTTTGCTTTGGTTGGAAGGACCAAAAAGGTGCCTGCCGTTTGATAAACGGCTATTCAGTATAGAGTGAATTTTAATGTGAAAAGTATTTAAAAAAAGAATGATGAGATTAATACAAATAAACGGTTCCTATCTGGTTTTACTGACCATCTGTGCGTTGCTCTCTTTTGGTGTGAGTAGTTGCAACAGTGCATCCAACAAAAAGACTGAATGGATAAAAAACTCGGAGATCAGGGTCAGGGATCCGTTTATCCTGGCTGATAAAACGACTCAGACCTATTACCTGTATGCCTCCATTGAAAACCGAACGATGGATGAAAGCGAAGGACAGGGAGTTGAGGTTTATACAAGTAAAGATTTACAAAACTGGACCGCACCAAAAGTTGTTTTTCAGGTTCCTGACGATTTTTGGGCAACCCAAAGGGTTTGGGCCCCTGAGGTTCATTTTTACAGAGGAAAGTACTATTTATTTACCACCTTTACTTCGAATGACACATTAAACACAGTAGCAGCGCCTCCTTCACCCAAATGGCCCAAACGTAACATTAGGGGAACCCAGGTTCTGGTTGCAGATACTCCTGAGGGGCCTTTTATTCCATTTGAAAATAAGCCACATATCCGGACAGACTGGATGACACTTGACGGAACTCTTTGGGTTGAAGAAAACCAGCCATATATGATTTATTGTCATGAATGGGTTCAGATTGAAGATGGTACTATTGATGTAGTGGCATTAAAAAAGGATCTTTCCGGGACGCAGGGTGATAACCAGGTTCTGTTCAATGCATCGGAAGCCCCTTGGGTAAAGCCTGTCAGGGAGGGATTTGGATACGTTACAGATGGCTGTTTTTTGTATCGGACAACCACGGAAAAACTTTTAATGATTTGGTCGAGCATGGGGGCCGATGGGTATGCAATTGGAATGGTAACATCTGAAAGTGGCAGCGTGAGAGGCCCCTGGAAACATCAGGAACAATGTCTGTTTAAAAATAACGGGGGACATGGAATGATTTTTAAAACATTTGACGGGCAATTGGTAATTGCTTTGCACCAGCCTAATTCAAGCCCTGATGAACGCATGCAAATTTATAAACTGAAAGACACCGGAGATAGTTTGGAATTGGATGGAAAGTTGTTTTAACCAGGTGGAGTGGGGCATTCTTATTCACTTTAAAATAGTTACAATATGAGAAAGCTGAAGATTAAAATTTCGTTTTTTTTCATTTTACTGACTCCCCTGTTTTTCTCCTGCCATCAAAGTCAAAAGAAGCCTTTGCAAGTAAACAGGCTTTTTTCTGATCATATGGTTCTTCAGCAGCAACAGGAAGTAACTTTTTGGGGAGAATATACGCCTAACCGGGAACTGACTGTTTCTGCAAGTTGGGGAGAAGAGGTTTCGGCTAAAACCGACTCCGGGGGGAAATGGGAAGTAAATATTGCCACACCAGAGGCCGGTGGCCCGTATTCCATCCATATTTGTACAAAGGATAGTACAATTTCCATTAACGATGTATTGGTAGGAGAGGTTTGGCTGGCTTCCGGCCAGTCAAATATGGAAATGACTTTAAACGGCTGGCCTCCCAGGGATACTGTTCAGAATGCAAAAAAGGTTATCGCTGAGGCCCGTTATCCCGGATTCAGAATGCTTACGGTTGAAACAAATCCTTCTGATAAACCTTTTGATACGGTTGCGGGTAATTGGGTCGTAGCATCTCCCGGAACAGTGGGGACATTTAGTGCAACCGCTTTCTTTTTTGCCCGCAGGTTGTATGAGGAACTCAATGTACCGATCGGAATTATACATTCGAGTTGGGGAGGAACTGTTGCAGAAGCCTGGACCAGCGAAGGAGGGCTCAGGAATCTTGGCGATTTTAACGAAGTTTTAGACGCGGTGAAAACTTCTGATGTACGGAAAAAAGCGGCTGATTGGTTTGCCAACTGGAACGAAATGGAGATGCCTTTAACAGATGAAGAATGGCAAAATATCAGTTTTTCTGATTTGGAAGCTGCCCAGGCTAATTTTGATGATTCGCATTGGGATACCGTCGGGCTCCCCGGAAGGTTTGATAAAATCGGTTCGGGAGTGTTTGATGGTGCAATGTGGTTCAGGAAAACATTTACTGTTGAAAATGCAGAAGTTGATTATGTACTCAGGACAGGTCCGATAAACGATATGGATGCCACATATATTAACGGGCAAAAGATTGGAGGACTTGCCGGCGAAAACTTTTGGAAAACCCCCAGGGAAATGGTTGTCCCTAAAACATTACTGAAAAAAGGAGTTAACACCATTGCCATTCGTGCCATCGACCGTCGTGGTAAGGGCTCTTTCAGTGGGCCAATGACGATATCGAATAGCATGGGCGATACCATTTCAATGGAAGGGAATTGGAAATATAGGTTGATTGCCGAAATTTTTATGAACCGGTTTTATGTTTATACACTTAATTCAGACTTTTCTGAGCGGCCTGATTTAATTGAGTTTCACCCTAACCTGCCTTCTGTTTTGTATAATGGGATGATACATCCCCTTACAAATTATAAAATCAAAGGAGCAATATGGTACCAGGGCGAATCCAATGTAGGTAGAGATGAGCAGTACCGGCGGCTTTTCCCGGCAATGATAGAAGATTGGAGAGCGAAATGGGGATATGATTTCCCCTTTTACTTTGTACAGATAGCACCGTATAATTACGCTCCCGAAAGGTTGTCCCAGAAACTCAGGGATGCACAAAGGTGTGCCCTGAAAACACCCAACACCGGTATGGTAGTTACTTTGGATATTGGAAATCCAGCCAACATTCACCCGGCAAACAAACAGGAGGTTGGGAAACGGCTGGCAGGGCTGGCACTCGATAATAATTACGGAAAAGATCTGGTCGCTTCGGGCCCTTTGTACAGGCAGACTATAAAATCGGACAAAAAACTGATTGTTGAATTTGATTATATCGGAAGTGGATTGGTCGCCTCAACGAAGGGGCTTTTCGGGTTCGAAATTGCCGGGGAAGATAAAAATTACCTTCCAGCCAAAGCGAAGATTGTTGGTGATAAAGTGGAAGTTTTTAACGCCGATATTGACTATCCTGAATATGTAAGGTATGCATGGAAGAATGAAAGTGAAGCCAGTTTGTTTAACAGGGAAGGACTACCTGCCTCTACTTTTACATCCGAAAAATTTTAGCAATATACCTTCGTGTGAATTTTTATCAGACTCACATTCTGCAGAGACTAAGAAGCTGTTTAAATTTCATTCTACGGCACTATATTGCTTTGATTTTCAGTTTTTACCCCAATCCCTAAAGGGTGTACTGAAAATCAATTTACTCCCTTTAGGGTCGGGGTTAAATAAATTGATTTTTAATATTATGATTTGTGCAATAAAACTTAAACCCATTCTATATAATATTTTATTCTTACGATTTTTAAACAGTTTCTAAAACAAGGGAAAGAGTATAGATTATAATCAAATCTGTAAAGCTGTTTAGGGCGGGTACTTGTTAGTTTATGGGTATGTGAAATTAATAGATACCTGTCGATAAAAGGGAAGAATTGTTTTTCACAAAAATATAGGAACATTCGAAAGAATTAATACTTTTGGATAAATTACATGATAGGATTTCCTGTGGAAAACAACAAATCCAATAAAACTCTTTTGGTACTTCTGAAAAAAGGAGATATGGCTGCTTTTGATGCCATTTATAATAAATACTCTCATAAATTGCATGAATTTGTGTTTAGGTATTTAAAGCAGGAAGAGGATGCAGAAGAGATTGTACAGGATGTTTTTATAAAAATTTGGGAATCCAGGAACAGAATTGATGTTTACTCTTCATTTGAGGCCTATCTGTTTTCTATTGCATATAACACTTCAATGAGCCTTTTGCGCAAAAGGGTAAGTGATATGAAATCCAGGGAATATTTGCGAACCACACAACAAAGTAATTATTCCGACGATAATACGATTGGCGAAATCCATTTTAAGGAATTAAACGAAAAAGTAAATGTACTCTTAACGCAATTGACACCCCGCCAGAAAGAGATTTATCTTTTAAGTCGTGAAGAAGGCCTTTCGCATAAAGAGATTGCCGCAAAATTGAATATTTCTGAAAATACAGTAAAAAATCATTTAGTAACTACCCTGAAATTTTTAAAAAATCATATCGATAGTGGGCTGGTTATCAATGTTTTATTTTTGTATCTGTTTTTGTCTTGAAAAAAAATGCATTTTTCCTTAGTCCCTCCGCACATTGTATTGCGTAATATAAATAAACCTGTGCAAATTACCTGCAAGGTTTAATTTAGTGAATGGTAGTATATCATCTTTAAGGCTGAAATTATTTAAGTTGATGGACAAGGGGCTTCTAAAAAAATATGTAAATAACAGTTGTACCGAAAAGGAATTTGATGAACTGGTCAGACGGATTATAAACGACTTCGGTAATAATCAATGGGAAAGCTGGAGCTTTGATGAGTGGAAATCGTTTGAGCCTGATTTGAAAACGAAAGATGAAAAGAAATACAGTGATTTGCTAAACAGAATTCACCATGAAATAAACCTCCGAAATAAAAGTCATAAAGAGAAAAAGGTTGTAACCCTGAGAATGGTTACTACATGGTTCAGCCGGGCGGCTGCCATTTTGTTTATCCCGTTACTCGGCTTTTTACTTTACATGATTTCAACCCGTGACATTGAGTCATTCAAATCGGTGGACCTTACGGTTGACTCGCTCGAAATTATTGCTCCAATAGGTTCCAGGGCAGTTATCCAGCTGTCAGATGGAACAGAAGTAAACCTCAATTATGGGAGTAAAATTAAATATCCAAGAACTTTTGAAGGCGATATCCGGGGAGTAACATTGGAAGGAGAGGGGTATTTTGATGTGGCTCACAATCCCGATAAACCCTTTGTTGTAAAAACCGGAAAAATAAATGTAAAGGCATTGGGTACCAAATTTAATGTAAACGCCTATCCTGACGACCACGTAATTGCTACCACTTTAGTCGAAGGAAAAGTGGTTGTTGAAAAAACAAAGAATGGTGAAAATCTTGAGCCTCTGGGGATAATGGTTCCTGGTCAGCATATTGTTTATGATACAAAGTCGGAAAAAATCAGTTCGTCTTCCAAAGGGAGTGTCCATAAATATATCGGATGGACAGAAGGTAAACTGGTTTTCGATAACGAACCCATTACCGAAGTGGCAGAGAAACTTAGCCGGATGTTTAATGTTGATATTGAAATTTCTGACAACATTAAAGACTTAACCTATACGGTTACGTTTATTAATGATCCTCTCTTTTTTATCCTCGACTTGATGAAGGAAACCACCCCTGTAACATATAAAACATTTCAACGGGAAAAGTTACCTGATGGAACCTATACAAAACAAAAGATTCGAATCATGAAACGACAATAAAATTAAATCAAACTTAAAAAAAATATGCCTATGAAATGAAAAAGCAATCTTCTTGAAGAGTCTAACTCCTTTGCATAACAAACAACAGGGAAATGCAGCAACACTTCCCTGAAGATTTTAAAAACCAACCCTGGAAAAACAGGGTAGTTTCAAATTATAACATCGTAAAAATATGAAAAAAAGCAATCGGTTTACGTGGGAATGCTACATTTCCAGGGTTAAAAAATTATTTAGAATAATGAAAGCGACAATTTTCTTATTGTTGATATCGGGACTAAGTGTTTTTGCCAGTGAAACTTATGCGCAAACAAAAACAATTACGCTTCAATTAAAAAACGCAAGCCTGAAAGAAATCCTTAAAAACATTGAGGATCAAAGCGAATTTTATTTCATGTACAGCGAGAAAATTATTGATGTAAACCGTAAAGTAACGGTTGACATCAAGAATAAAAAAATAGATGACGCGCTGAATCAATTATTTGCCGGGACTAATGTAATGCATTCCGTAAGAGATCGTTTTATTTTGCTTACTACTCCCGAAGTTTCAGATGTTCAATTTGCGGGTCAGCAGCAAAGGTCTGTTTCCGGAACTGTTACCGATGATTCAGGCCAGCCTTTACCCGGTGTTACGGTTGTGGTTAAAGGTACCACTGAAGGAACAGTAACCAATGCCGACGGAGTGTATACACTTGCCAACCTTGCCGGAGATGCCATCCTACAATTCTCGTTTGTAGGAATGCGCACGCAGGAGATAGAGGTTAATGACAGAACGGCCATTAATGTTAGCCTGGTTACGGATGCTATAGGCATTGATGAAGTAGTTGCAATTGGTTACGGTACAAAAAGGAGAGCAGATATAAGCGGTTCTGTTTCTGTGGTAGGTACCGAACAATTGGCAAAAGCGCCTCCTTCCCGTTCTGCAGAGCAGGCACTTCAGGGAATAGCTTCTGGTGTTACTGTTATTACTTCAGGTGCACCTGGTTCCTCCAGTCAAATCTTTGTGAGAGGTGTAACAAACTTCGGAAATACCCAACCACTTGTTATTGTAGATGGAATAGAACAGAGCTTAAACAATATAAGTCCTAAAGATATTGAATCCATGCAGGTGCTGAAAGATGCCGGTTCTGCCTCTATTTATGGAGTGAGGGGAGCTAATGGAGTAATATTGGTTACCACAAAAAAAGGAAAAACAGGAGCCCCTGTCATTACATACGATGTTACTTATGGCATCCAATATCCTAAAGGTAAAAATCCATTCAATTTGTTAATGGGTGAGGATTATATGAATATTTATAATAAAGTATTTCCCGCTAATGCGAAATTTCCGGATGGAATAATGCCTGATTATATGTACCGGGGACCGGGAGGTGCAGGTACTGCAATGGAAGGGGATCCTCGGGTTGATCCCTCGTTATATCACTGGGAATCTCCCAACAGAGGGAATAATTATATTATTCAAAAGATCAACAAAGAGGGAACAGACTGGTATAACGAATTATTTAAAAGGGCTCCAAATACAGAACACAATTTTTCTGCAACCGGAGGAACTGATAAAGCCAAGTACTTTTTTGGTTTGGGGTATATTAACAACCAGGGTACAATGGTCAAAAGTTATCTGAAAAGATATTCTCTCCGTGTAAATACCGAATTTAATCTGGGGAAACATATACGGGTTGGTGAAAATCTTAACATTATGCACCGGGATGTTAACCCTGCTGGTGGGATCGTCGGTGGAGTTATCAAAATGAATAATATGGTACCCCTGAAAGATATTATGGGAAATTGGGGAGGTGGATTTGGTGGCCCCGAGTTAGGGGATGCTGGTAATGCTGTTGCCGAAATGTACCGAAGGGACAAAAATATTAATTATGCGTGGTATACAGTAGGTAATATTTATGCTGAAGCTGATTTCCTGAAATATTTTACAGCGAGGAGTAGTTTGGGGTACAATATTAGTAATTCGTTTAATCAAAGTTTTTATTATACTCCTGTTGAAGGTCTTCAAACACATACTAATGATAATAGTCTTGGTGTAAGTTCAGGTTACGGGAGTACTATGACGTTTACCAACTCATTAAATTTCAAGAAGAATTTTGACAAGCATAATGTTGAAATAATTGTAGGTTCTGAAGCCATTGAATATAATGGGAGAAGTGTTTCCGGAAACAGAAGGAAATTTTTCTCTGATGATCTTAATTTTCTGATTCTGGGTAATGGTACTGATGCCATATCCAATAGCAGTTCTATTAGCTCCAATGCTCTGTTCTCTCTTTTTTCCAGACTGGATTACGGTTATAATAATAAGTATTTATTCTCTGCTACTGTCAGAAGGGATGGTTCCTCGGTGTTTGGGCCTAACAAACGATATGGAGTTTTTCCTTCTTTCTCCCTTGCATGGAGGATGAGTGAAGAGAAATTTATGGAAGGTATATCCTGGCTGGATGATATGAAAATCAGGGGTAGTTATGGTGTGTTAGGATCTCAAAGTAATGTCAGTGCACAAAATGCATTTAGCTTATTTGGCAGCGGAATGACCAGCACTTATTATGACATTACCGGATCGAGCAATTCAATCGTACAAGGTTTTGCTACAAACAGAATTGGAAACCTTGCCACAGGTTGGGAAGAAAATATTGTAACAAACATTGGTTTTGATATGGTTTTATTCGATAATACCATAGATTTTGCTGTAGAATATTACAAGAAAAAAATTGAAGGATTATTATTTACGGAGCCACTACCCGCGGTAGTTATTGGGGGTTCAAACGCCCCTTCTGTAAACATTGGGGACATCCAGAACACAGGGGTTGATGTTACTTTTAAGTATAATGGAAAAATCAAAACTGATTTTAATTATTCTATTGGAGCTAATATCACCAGTTACAATAATAAGGTTGTGGACATTCCCGATCCCGGATATTTTTATGCAGGATTTATGGGGACAATTTCCCAACAAGTAGGTAACGCGGTTCGCAATGAGGTTGGACATCCGGTAAGTTCATTTTACGGATACAAAATAATCGGACTGTTCAATAGTGATGAAGAAGTTGCGGCTGCTCCGCCTCAGGATGGTGCTGCACCTGGTCGCTTTAGGTATATGGATGTTGACAAGGATGGTGAAATTACAGGGGATGATCGTACACATCTGGGAGATCCTAATCCTGATTTCACATATGGGATAACTTTTAATATGGATTATAAGAATTTTGATTTTTCAGCATTTTTTTATGGTTCACAGGGTAACGAAATCTTTAATACAACGAGGGCTTATACTCATTTCTTTGCATTCTATCCTCCTACCAATAAAAGCAATGACTTATTGAATGCGTGGACCCCTGAAAATAAAAATACGAACATTCCAAAGATTGAGACAACTCCGTCTTTCAGTACAACCATGGCTCCTAATTCATTTTATGTTGAGGATGGTTCCTTTTTAAAATTGAAGTCCGTAATGCTTGGATACACCATGGATGCCGGATTTTTACAGAAGGTTTACATTTCCAAAATGAGGTTGTATGCCCAGGTTGCTAATTTGTTTACGTTGACTAAATTTTCAGGACTGGATCCGGAATTAGGAGGCTCTGCACGTAACTTTGGTATTGAGAGTGACGGAGGAAACTATCCGAACGAAACCAGCCTTAATTTTGGACTTTCCGTAACTTTTTAATAGTGTTTACTTTAAAATATGAAATCATGAAAATGCATATAAGAAAAGCGTCCTTTTTTTTAATATTATTAATGATACTATCTTGCCAGGAGAGCTTTCTGGAGATTAACCCTTTTGGATCAGTAAGTGAGGCTACGTTATCGAATGAAATGGGGGTTAATAAACTATTAATAGGCGCATATTCTTTATTGGATGGTGCGGGTGCCACAGGAGGAGGAATATGGGTTGGGCATTCATATCTCCGTGGAGGGGACGATGCCAATGCAGGCACTGAATTTGGCCCTTCCGGATATAGTGCTTTTTTGTACACGGAATTTGATCAGCGTATTGAAGATAACTGGAAATTTGGATATGCCGCTGTGGGACGGGCCAATGATGTATTAAGAATACTTCCCAAAGTGGAAGATTCAACACCCGAAAAATTATTACAAATAGAAGCCGAAGCAAAATTTTTACGTGGTGTTTTTTATCTGGAACAATTAGTGAAGTTTTACAGAAACGTTCCGTGGATAGACGAAACCATAAATTATTCTGATGGAAATTATCTGGTTCCCAATACAATTGATATTTTTCCGGAAATTGAAGCAGATTTTACATTTGCCGCAGAAAACCTGACAGAAACAAAAAGCGAGGTTGGAAGGGCCAATAATTGGGCAGCTAAAGCATATTTAGCCAAGACGTATATGTTTCAGCATAAATATGCTGCAGCTAAAGATTTGTTGGACGATATTATAGCGAATGGGCAAACTTCCAATGGGCTAAAGTATGCTTTGCTTGAACAGTATAACCATAACTTCATAACCCGGACGAAACATGGTGCTGAGGCTGTTTTTGCTGTGCAAATGTCTGTTAATGACGGAACAACAAGTGGGAATGGTAATCCAAGGGATCAGTATAATGGTACCTATGGCGGCCCGGCAACCTGCTGTTATGGTTGGTTGCAAGCTACATTCGACTTAGTTGATGCTTACCAGACGGATGCCGAAACTGGTTTACCTTTGCTGGATACCTACCAGGATTCACCTATTCCGCATGATAATGGTTTGTCTTCTGCTCAACCTTTTACTCCTTATGCAGGCACCCTGGATCCCCGGTTAGATTGGGTTGTAGGCAGGAGAGGAATCCCTTATCGTGATTGGGGAGTTCATCCCGGGATGGCTTGGGTCAGAAATCAAATTAATGCCGGTCCATATAACTGTCTGAAAAATATTGTGGAAAAAGCAAGAGTAGATACTGATCGAGGAACCGGAGGGGCTTCAAATAACCCATATAATTTGATTCGTTTTGCAGATGTATTGTTATGGGCAGCGGAATGCGAGGTTGAGGTTGGTAGTTTACAGAAGGCAGAAGATTATGTAAATTTAGTGAGAGATCGTGCAGCTAATCCCGAAGGTTTTGTGAAAAAATATATAAATCCTGACGATCCTTTAGCCGGATTTACGGATGAACCTGCTGCGAATTATAAAGTAGGTCTTTATGATGGACAATTTGTTGCAAATGGTAAAACCTACGCACGTAAAGCAGTTTATTTCGAACGGAGACTGGAATTAGCCATGGAGCATCATCGCTTTTTTGATATGGTGCGTTATGATGGACTTGATTTCGACATAAAAACTACGTTTGAAAAGTTATTTGTGCGCGAAGGAAATGAAATTACAAACCCAAGTAACAATTGGCTGGCAGGAGTGTTTGTGAGAAATAAACACGAATATTTCCCTATTCCACAAGGCCAGATTGATTTGAGTGTTGATAAAGACGGGAATTCGGTATTGGCACAGAATCCAGGTTATAATTAATGGTGATCAAAAATAGTTTTTGATTCGAATACTTGGAGATTAGTTATCAGCACTTTCGATTTCTAATAAAGTGCTGATAACTAAAAATAAAGGGGAATAATATTAGCAGATGGGATTTTATTGCAAAGAATATTATGTAGGCGGAAGGTTTGGCAGATGTTTTAAGGGAACGAACGTGCTGATTGTATCGTGGAGGCTGTCAGCGACCTCATACCGGAGAGCGGAAAAGTACTGATGAAATCCTGCAAATTAAAACTTTATAAACAAAAAGGGATTTCGTTTTTTTTTTTTTTAATAGCCATAATATCCATATATTGAAAGGATTAGCTTTCGTCTCTTTTGTTGTGTATTACAAATTTCCCAGTTGAATTATTTCGATATTAAATTTCAAAAAATGAAAAAAGAGAAGTCTAACATATCCCGGCGTAATATGCTTAAAAGTGCGACACTCGCTGGATTGGGCAGCACCATGATACCTTTTTCGGGGTATTCCAATCCTACACGTCAAAAAAGTGGTGTTGTAGCTGAGGAAAACAGTAAACCCGGTTCAGTAGAGTGGCAACTTCAGTTTACAGGTTTTACAACCCCGCCCACAATGGCTTCGTACCCTCTTATCCGGTATTTACGTTCTATAAGCATTGAGGGGTTTGCCTCCAAAACGAGTGTTTATCCGGGCGAGACTATAGATTTCAAAGTAAGTATGGATCCTCCCGGAAGGTTTGTGATTGATATCTACCGAATGGGATGGTATGGTGGAACAGGTGGCCGGCATATGGCGCGTTTGGGCTCTTTTGCAGGCCGTACCCAGGATGTGCCAATGATGTCTGTAGAAAGATTGAGAGAGTGCAACTGGGAAGCGGCTACTACATTCACAATTCCAGCGGATTGGCCAAGTGGGGTTTATCTGGGCAAATTATCACGGGATGAGAAATTTGGAAAGCAGAGTTATATCATTTTTGTGGTTAAGGAACGCCGGAAGTCGGATATCCTTTGTCAGGTAAGTGACCTGACGTGGCAAGCTTATAATAAATGGCCTGAACGGGATTCATTGTACGACGATGGAGGCCCATCCGTATGGTATACCGGGCCAAATGTCAGGGTCAGTTTTGATCGTCCGTATACTAAATATTGCCAGCTTCTTGATGCGCCGCTTTCAGCAGGATCAGGAGAATTCCTGTTGTGGGAACATCCATTGGTTTTCTGGCTGGAAGAACAAGGGTATGACGTTACATATTGTTCAAACCTTGATCTGCATTTTGATCCGGAAGTATTAAATCGGAGTAAAGCTTTTATATCTGTGGGGCACGACGAATACTGGTCACGGAAAATGTTTGACGAGGCCATTAAAGCGCGTGATAACGGTTTAAGTTTTGCATTTCTGTCCGGCAATTCTATTTCAGGAGAAATACAGTTTTATGATAGTTACCTGGGGACACCGGGTCGCGTTTTTGCCAAAACGAGCAATGTGCTTTTCGGAGACGAAGAAAAATTGATGGGGCTGACATCCTATGGCGTTGGATACGGCGATTGGGTAGTGAAAAACGCAGATCATTGGGTATATGAAGGAACCGGGCTTGAAGAGGGAGATAAAATACCTGCTGTTATAGGCTGGGAATTTCACGGGCCACCTGCGCTAAACATACCGGGGCTTGTTGTGCTGGCCGAAAGTGAACTTTCACAAACGGATAAGCTGCATTCCGGCATCATATACCCCGGGCCAAAAGGGAACTGGGTTTTTAATGCAGGCACATGCTGGTGGAACGAAGGTTTATCTCAACCGCCGGGTCATGTCCCGGCAGGCGACGGAGGAATGGAAGAGCCTCCATATCAATATGCTGAAGATCCATACGGACGTTCTGCTCCTGCCGGACACAATCCGGGGGGGCGTACATTCGGCGTTAATCAGCATGTACAAAAAATTACTGCAAATATTTTAAACCGGATGATAAAGGATTCACCCAGGTAAATATAAAAACAAAGTCAATATGAATTATTCACCATTAAAGTAGCGAAGAATGAAAGAATTAAATAATCAATCAAACAGGCGTAATTTTATAAAATTAACGGGCATCGGCATTGGAGCTGGTATATTAGGTATGAACCAGATTGCCTGCACCAATAGAGAAAAGGCTGCAAAAACCACAATTCAGGGGTTTGAAGACACCGGATCTGCAGCTGAAAGTTCAAAAATATGGACTCCGGTTTCAAGTAGAAAAGTTCGTGTTGGACTTGTGGGGTATGGGGTTTGTAAATTTGCAGCCGCCTTTGGTTTTCAGGATCATCCCAATGTAGATATTGTTGCGGTCAGTGATCTTATTCCTGAACGTTGCGCGAAACTGGCAGAAGTTACAAAGTGCAATAAAACCTATCCTTCTTTGGAAGAAATGGTCAAAGACGATAACATTGAGGCCATTTTTGTTGCCACTGACGCACCCAGTCATGCCCGGCATTGTATCGAAGTACTAAATCACGGTAAGCACGTTGCCACTGCGGTACCAGCCGTGTTTGGTTCATTGGAAGATGCAGAAAAATTGTTTGAAACGGTCAAACGAACCGGACTCAAATACATGATGTTTGAAACTTCGATGTTCCGGGAGAATCTATATGCCATGCGCCAGATATACAATGCAGGAGCTTTTGGCACCGTTGTTTATGCAGAAGGTGAATACTGGCACTATTCTGAAAATGGTATCGATTCCTTCAAAAAATGGCGGGAAGGTTTGCCGCCTCAATGGTACCCAACGCATTCTGACGCCTACTATATTGGGGTGACAAATGGAACATTTACCGAAGTTTCATGTCTGGGAATACCAAGTGCAATGGAACGTTATCATAAAAATCAATACAACAATCCATTTGCTACCGAAATTGCTTTGTACCGTACCAGCGAGGGAGGAACGGCCAGAATGGGTCGAAGTGCTGATACCCCGGGGCATGGTTATGGTTCTGAAACAGGAAGGGTAAGGGGAACTAAAGGTTCTTATTATGATAAGTATGATGGTATTGTTGAAAACCTTCCTGATTTGGAGCGCCCTCCTCTTCCTCCGGGGGTAACTTCAGGCGGACATGGTGGTTCTCATGGTCGATTAACTGATGAGTTTGTTTCAGCGATTCTTCAAGACAGAAAACCGCTTGTGGATGTTGCAATGGCTTTGAATATGACTGTTGGTGGGGTTGTTGCTCATCAATCGGCGATGAAGGATGGAGAGTGGCTGAAAGTTCCGCAATTTAAATTTTAGTCGCTGTAAAGAATTACTACACAAACAAGAGTGTTGTGGATGCACAATTGAAAATTAGCTGGATGTGTAAATGAATATAGAAGCAATCATTAAAAAATACCTTGCTTTCAGGTGGTATATCTTTATTCCTGTACTGATTGGTTTTTGTTCCTGTACATTTAAGGATAAATCGGATGAACAGGTTAAACGGTATAAATTTCCCGAAGGAGAAGTGTCTCATTTTACTCTGAAGAATAAAAATGGAGTAGAGGTGAAGATAATAAATTATGGAGCTACTGTTACACATGTTAGGGTTCCCGACCGACTTGGCAACTTATGCGATGTGGTGTTAGGTTTTGACTCAGTACGAAATTACCTGAGTTCGCCTAACCCATATTTCGGTTGTGTGGTGGGCAGATATGCCAACCGGATTGCAAATGCTCAATTTGTGCTAAACGGTGATACAATCAGACTGGCCAAAAACAACGGCGAAAATTCAATACACGGCGGAATTGAGGGTTTTGACCATAAAATTTGGGATGTTAAATCATTTACGGATTCTTCTTTAACCTTATCCTATCTGAGTAAGCATGGAGAGGAAGGCTTTCCCGGTAATTTGAAAACCCGGGTAACGTACACCCTTTCTTCAGATGATGAATTGATTATTGATTATTGGGCAACCACCGATAAACCAACGCCTGTTAACCTGACGAATCATAGCTATTTCAACTTGTCGGGTGGTAGAGATTCTACCATTCTTAATCATGAACTTTATTTGAATGCAGACCAATATACTGAGGTAAATGAAGTGTTGATTCCAACGGGCAACATTGTTGATGTAAGGGATGGCGCAATGGATTTTACCCTATCCAAAAGAATTGGCCGGGATGTGAGTCAGGTTGAAAATGGATACGATCACAATTGGATAGTAAATAAGCAAAAGGAAAAACTTTCGCTGGCTGCAGTGCTATACGATCCGGTTTCCGGAAGGAAAATGGAGGTGAGAACGACCCAGCCGGGGATACAGTTTTATTCAGGAAATTTCTTGAATGAATCAATTGTTGGGAAAAAGGGGATCCGGTATCAGAAATATAGCGGTTTGTGCCTGGAGACACAATACTATCCTGATTCGCCAAATCATCCTGAATTTCCATCCACCATTTTATATCCGAATGAGAAATATCGTGAAACAACTATTTACAGATTTTTTGTTGAATGAAAGACTCAATTGAAATAGCCTGGGGGCGACTTCATCCCTTTAATCAAAAGAACCGGTTAAAGAAGGTTTTACTTGGTTCGATATTTATTTTTTTGATTGTATCCGGTTGCCGGAACAATTCACTCTTGTTTATTCCCGGCGGCTTATTCGGGAACTGATTGGTATTTTGTAACTTATGATTGTGTTTTATTAATTAGATATAAAAAATTATGAACGGAAAATCTTTAAGACTGGAAAAACTCTTTAACAAAAGTGACAATGCAGTAATCGTTGCCATCGACCATGGCATGTTTGACGGCCCTATTCCGGGGATGATAAACCTGCAGGAGACGGCAAAAAAAATTAATCCCTGTGTCGATGGAGTGCTGCTAAGCCCCGGTATGCTAAAACATCTCCGGCCTGCTTTTAACAGCAAAGGCGCTCCCATGCCGATAGTGAGGTTAAACTGGAGCTCTGTTTACTGTTTTCACTGGAATTATAACCAGGCCTATACGGTTATTGCACAAACAGTGGAAGAGGCGGTAGCCAACGGAGCAGAAATAGTGTTGGTGTCGCTGACCCTGCAAACCGGGAGTGAGAAAACCGATACCGACAATGTTAAAGTTTACAGCCGGCTGGTAAACGATGCAGCCAAACTGGGGATTCCGGTTATCGGAGAATATTTTCCCACCCACTCCGGCACTATTTCGAAAGAACAAATGCATGAGCAGGTATTTTCGAGTTGCCGGATTTTAAGCGAGCTGGGTTGTGACATGATAAAAACATTTTACACCAATGACTTTAAAAAGGTAACCGAAAGTTGCCCGGTTCCGGTTTTTGGTTTGGGCGCAGACAAAACACCTACCCAGGTTGAGGCATTACAACTGGCATACGATGAAATCAGGGACGGTGCTAGGGGTGTTGTTTTCGGGCGGAATGCCATTCAGATCCCCAACCCTGCCGGTTTCCAGGCCGCCTTATGCGACGTGGTAAAAAACAACCTTTCTCCCCGGGATGCCATGGAAAAGCATGGGATTTCAGATGAAGGATAAAGTCGTTTGAGCAAAAATCAGCTAAATGGATAAAGAGGGAACCACTTATGTGATTGGCATCGATGCAGGGACCACCTCCATCAAGGGAATGTTGATGGATAATAAGGGCAAAATTATAACCACTGCAAAACAGGAATACGTTCTGGATACGGATGGGGAAGATATTTGTGAGTTGGACGCAGAAATCTATTGGAACGTTACCTGTCAGATTATCCGGGACCTGGTTTTTACATCAGGAATAAAATCAGAACACATCAGTGGGGTGAGTTTTTCCAGCCAGGGAGAGACATTCATTCCGGTTGACATTTCGGGGAACCCGCTCCGGAAAGCAATTATTTGGTTGGATAACCGGTCGGGGGAAGAAGCTGTTCAGATAAAAAATAAATTCGGGGCACAAGCCATCATGGCCAAAACCGGTCAGCCGGAAGTGCTTCCCACCTGGACGGCTACCAAAATCCTGTGGTTAAAAAAGAATGAACCTCAAGTGTTTAGCCAGGCATATAAGTACCTGTTGGTTGAAGATTTTCTTATTTTCCGGATGACCGGTACTTTTTGCACCGAGTATTCAGTGGCATCCTCCACACTCTGTTTGGATATTCTGGAGAAAAAGTGGTGGAAGGAGATGCTTGATTTTATTGGCATTTCGGAGAGTCAACTGCCTGATTTATGCAGCTCAGGTGTTCCTGTCGGAACGCTGACAAAGCAAGCTGCCTCTGCCACAGGATTGAGTATAAAAACCCAGTGTGTGACCGGAGCTTATGATCATGCCGCCGGCGCTATCGGATCGGCAAATATCCACCCGGGCAATGCAACCCTGACTATCGGCGCTTCGATGGCCATGTGTGTAACTGTTAACAATCCGGTGGTTGACTTTTCCACTCAACTCCCCTGCCAGTGCCATGCGGTGGACGGGTTATACTTTCTGCAGCCCTATGCGCAAACGGCAGGAATGGTGTTAAAGTGGTTTAAGGATGAGTTTTGTACACCGGAAATGGAAGAGGCCGGCCAGACAGGAAAAGATGTGTATGATTTGCTTACCGGGCAGGCGGAAAAAGTAGCCCCGGGCGTCCACGGGCTGCTGATGTTACCTCACCTGATGGGAACCGGCTCACCGGAGTTTAACCCGAAAGCAACAGGTGTTTTTTTCGGGATTAAAATGGGAATGGGCAAAGGGCATTTTATCCGGGCCATCATCGAGGCGGTGTGCCTGATGATACGCCATAACCTGGAGACGATGAAAGGCAGAGGGATTCATGTCAGTACCCTACATGCCCTGGGGGGGGCTTCCGGGAACAGGTTCTGGAACCAGGTACTGGCTGATATTACCGGGTTACCGGTAGTGACCCCTGAAAATACGGAGACCTCTGTAACCGGCGCCTGTTTGTTGGCCGGTATCGGTACCGGGATTTTTAAGGATCTGGAAATGGCATGTAAAATCTCGGTGAAACCCGGCTTTGCCTTCGAACCAATAATGGAGAATCACACATTGTATAACAGGCACTATAAGAGGTATGTGAAATTATATGAATCACTGGAGAATTTTTGGGATTTATAAAGGATGAAAGAAATGGAGTCAAAATCAAATTTTAAACGCCGCGACTTTCTAAAAACCAGTACCGGTGCGGGTTTGTATCTTGCAACCGGAGCTTACGGGAACCTTTTAGCCGGTTGTTCTCCGGAAAAACCGGTGCGCATTGGTTTTGTGGGTGTTGGTGGAAGAGGTATGGGAATGTTAAAAGTCGCCCTTTCTATCGAAGGGGTCGAAGTTCCCGCTGTTTGTGATATCGTGGAAGAAAAAGTGGCCAGGGCACAACGGCTGGTGGAGGAAGCCGGGCAGTCAAAACCAACCGGGTTTACCGGTCCGGAAGACTATAAGAAACTGGCAGAGTTAAATAACCTGGATGCCATTTATACCGCGACTCCCATTAATCTGCATACCCCGATTATGCTGGCTGCCATGCGCGGTGGAAAATACGGCGGGACGGAAATGCCTGCCTGCGTGGAATATGACCAGGCGTGGGAGTTGGTTGAAACATCTGAAAAGACGGGGAAACCATGTATGCTGATGGAAAACTATGCCTATATGCGAAACGTAAAAATGGTTCAGGTAATGAATCAATTGGGGCTATTCGGGGATCTTACCCATTGTGAGTGCGGCTACCAGCACGATGCAAGATATGCTGGTTTTGGCCCGGATGGTGAAATGCGCTGGAGAGCTTACGGAGGCCAGACAAACGGGAACCCGTATCCTACACATGCCATTGGCCCGGTTTCCCAATGGATCAATATTAACCGCGGAAATAGGTTCGAATACCTGGTTTCAATGAGCAGCCGTGCTCTCGGACAAAACTATTACGCTGAAAAGAAATTCGGGGCAGGGCATCCGGCCGCAACAAAAAAATATGCCCAGGGAGATGTAAATACGTCTCTTATACAGACCCATAACGGGATAACAATAACCCTTTATTATGACACGAAAAATCCGAGGCCGATGGATTGGATTTACCGGATACAGGGCACCAAGGGAATATACTCCGGGTCGCTGAATAAAATTTACCTGGAAGATAAGAGCCCGGTCCCGCATCAATGGGAAGAGATAGATAACTACGCATCGAAGTATGAGCATCCTTTATGGAAGCAATATGGAGAAAAAGCCAGGGAAACAGGTCACGGGGGCAGCGATTATTTGTGTATGCTGGATTTTGTTCAGGCAATACGGAATGGGACCGATACACCGATAGATGTCTATGATACTGCTTCGTGGAGTATCATTACCAAACTTACAGAAGAGTCGGTTGCCAGTAAAAGCAGGCCGGTCGATTTTCCCGATTTCACCCGCGGAAACTGGCAGGTGCGCAAGCCAGTAAAATTTGAATAAAATGAGGGCCCTGTTTGTATACATATTGACTCTGTTTCTTTTGGGGTGTTCCGGCGCAGGTAAAAAACAAGCCGGCGGGAGAGCTTTGCTGTTTACCATTTCTCTGGAGCCGAATATTTATGAAAAAAGCGATTACGGAGAGCCCCCGCAATTTGCAATCTGGCTCGAAAATAAAAAAACAGGCGGGATACAAACTGTGTTTGTTACCTATCGTACCGCAACTGGGAATTTTGAAGGGAAGGCAGAGTGCCCGGTTTCCCTGCCGGCCTGGATTGGGGCATTCCGGAAAGAAACCGGGAGGGATGATATTCCGTCATTAAAAAATCCGGCACCCGAAGCAATTACCGGGCCCACCCCAAAGGTAAAAACATTCAGTGTGGATGTACAAATACCGGAAGAATCCAACTGGTACTACTATATCGAAATGAATGTTTCCGGTGATTATACCCCGGACTTTCCACGGTTGAAATCGGACGGATGGTTCGATTTTCAGGGGAACGGGCAGCCATCGATTATTTACCGGGGAGAAATAACCGGCACGCCCGGAGAAAAATCCAGGCCTAAGCTCATTGGCCGTACGGAACAGATGTACCTGTCAACCGCGATAAATGAAGACCTTACCGGTATTGTAAATGCAAAGGAAGTGTTCAGTATGATAAAAGTCGAGTGTATAAACAAAGGAGGGTAAGGTATTTATTATGAGTAAAATATGGATGTTGGGATTACTGGTTGTGCTTTTTTGCAGGTGTCAGTACGAAACAAACAGAAAAGGAGAAAATATGTCTAAAACTTCGAATATGAATGTAATAAAACTAATGAAAAAGCAAATCTTGTTGGATTCTTCACCCGTTCTGTATGATAAAAAGGTAACTCCGGAAGAATTTGCAAAAAACTGGACCGTGCACCATAGTGAATGGAAAGTGGAAGGTGACTGGCTGGTGGGCGAAAACAGGGGAAACTGGCCGGGAATGGCGATTCCGAAACAAGATTTCCCGGGCAACGTGCTGGTGGAATTTGAGGCCCAAACCATCCTGCCCTCTTCGCATGACATCAATGTCATGTGGAACGGGGAATGGCTTGCCGAAACCGATCAGCGGGGAATAGCTTACGTGGCAGGCCTGCAGGGCTGGTGGACCGGCAAGGTAGGAATTGAAAAATCGAACGACTATAAATTTATGGTAGGTACCCCTTTATTTGACTTTGTTCCCGGGAAGGTATATAAAATCCAGGCGGGAAGCATCGACGGGCACTGTTTTATCCTGGCCAACGGGAGGTTGCTGCTTGAAGCGATGGACCCGGAGCCAATCGATACTGAAAAATATACAAAGGTGGGGTTTGAAGCCTACTGCAGTAAAATCAAAATACGCAATATCATTATCCGGCAGATTCATTGGGAACCTGTTGAAATGAAATATGAACCTGAATTCTAACAAAAAGATAACCAATATGAAAAAGATTAGAGTAGGATATGTATCCTTTGGAACGATGTTTTATGAGCCCGCCAATTTAAAAATGATAAGCGCCAGGGCTGAAAAGCAGTTGACCGATGCCGGGCTGGAGCTGGTAAAAACGGACCCTGTCTTTGGAGAAGGGACTGAGCCGGAGCGGGCCATCCGGGAGCTGAAACTACAGGAATGGGACTTTCTGTTTATAAATATTATTAACTGGATAGATACACGGGGTGTATTCAGGGTGTTACACGAGTTTCGGAATGAACCCATGATTCTTTACAGTTTGGGAGGTTTTACCGATCACGAAGGACAGTTTGGGGAAAAGGGGACCCTCATTTCCCCGGCAGCAGGGGCGGGTTCTACCTCTTTGCGTTTCCCCATGGAGCAGTGGGGAATAAAATTTAAATACCTGTTTAATGCCCCTGATTCTCCCATGGATATCGAAGGGATACTCTCTTTTGCAAAGGCCGCTGCCGCCATGAAAGGGTTACGGCATGCAAGGCTGGGAATGATTGGCTACAACGACATGGGACTGTATTCCACCGGTATTAATCCAACCAAATTGCGCGACCTGATTGGGCCCGAAGTTGAAAGTATGGATATGCTTCAGCTTCAGCGAAAGATGGATGCAATTCCTGAAGAGGAAATCAGGGCGGAAGCAAAACGGGTTTCGAAAGATTGGGAATACCCGCTTGGAAAACCCGGTGAAGAGGTGATTCAGAAGGCAGTCCGTATGTATATGGGAACGGTTGCTTTGTGCAAAGAGAAAAAGTTCGATACCTTCTCGTATAAATGTGTGGATGGCGTTGACCTGGAAATGGGGCTTACCCATGCTGTCCCGTCGTCTCTTGTGGCAGATGCCGGTTATCCCTATGTGGATGAAAATGATCTGGGAAATTCGGTGGCACAACTAATCCTGAAATGGATTTCCGGGAAGCAGGTCACCTTTATTGAACATTACGAACATCACCCTGAATGGATGTTGCTGGGAGAAGATGGTTACTGCCCTTCTGATTTTATTGAAGGGAAACCACAGATAAAAGATGTATCAACCGTGCTTCTGAAAGGAATTGCCCACTGCTCAAACATGAAAAAGGGGCGCATGACCCTGGCGTGTCTTTCCGAAACGAAAGAAGGATACCGGATGCATATTGTTACCGGCAAAGGGAAAGAACGGCCCCGGTGGGTTGAAATGGGCGTACCACTGCCGTCGTGGCCAAGTGTTACGTTTTATCCGGACGTTCCGGTCAGGCAGGTACTGGATCATGTTCAGTCGCAGCATTTTGCGGCGGTATACGGTACTTATGTAAACGAACTTGTCGACTTGTGCAAGTTGCTGGAGATTGAAGTTGTACTGGATGCCAGGATTTAAACTAAAGAAATGAAACATCAATACAAGCCTTTGTCTCTTCTTTGTCTTATGTTCCTGACCGTGGGGTCAATGTTTGTGATGAATGACATTTTGTTGCCTGCCGTGGTCAAACATTTTGAGTTGAGCTACTTTCAGGCCACCATGATCCAGTTTTCCTTTTACATCACTTACATTATCTGGCCACTGCCCATTGCCTGGATGATTCATAAATACGGGTATAAAATAAGCCTGGTAGTTGCCCTGTTTTTTAGTGCACTTGGATGTGCCATGGTGGTGCCGGCCAAAATGCTGGATTCGTATGCAATTGTGCTGATGGCTATTTTTACCTTGTCAACAGGCATAACAATAATCAATGTGGCCGCCAATCCTTTTGTCGTTTTACTGGGTGACAGGGAAGGGGCGCATATCCGGATGAATTTTGTCCAGATGTTTTCCCGGATAGGATATGCTGTTACGCCAATCGTTGCCACCTCCCTTATCTACAACGGTACTGGGGAATTGAGTTTTCAGAAGCCGTATGCATTGTTGTCATTGGTAATAATAGTTATCGGAACACTGATATACTTTTCCGGAATGCCACACATGAAGGCAGAAGAAGAGGACACATTTTCAGTGAAAGGAGTATTTAAAGGGGCGCGGCGTTACCCTCATTTGTTGTTTGGGATTTTTGCCATGTTTTTTTATGTTGGCGCCGAAGCCTGTACGGCAGGTTTTTTTATCCCATACCTGCAGGACATGGGTTTTACCCCGGAAGAGGCTTCGCGGTACCTGACGCTGTATTATGTTTTTGCTGCGGGAATGGGACTGGCTGCCGTTTTTATCCTCCGGTTTATCAAAGCACATTTGCTTGTCGGAATCTATGGCGTGGGCATGGTAGCCATATACGTTATTCTTATTTTCTTTCAAACAGGCTATAACGAATTTTTTCTTGCCGGCCTGGGGCTGTTTCTTGGGATAATGTTTCCAACCCTGTTCAGCCTGGGGATAGAGGATGTGGGAGCTTTCTCGGGCAGGGCATCGGCGCTTCTTAATTTTGCTATCGTGGGGGGTGCGTTTTTCCCTCCCATTCAGGGGGTAATTACCGACCAGTTTGGAGTGGAAGTCTCTTTTCTGGTTCCCGCTTTTTGTTTTGTAATGATTACCATTTATGCCTTGTTTTTTTCTAAGGCACCGCTCATGAAAAGGGTTTCGGAAAGGTATGTTTAAAATAAAATCAGTATGTACAAAGGATTAACGATAAAGCCGCCATTTTTCGAGATTGGCCCCAAAGCTTTTATGTACGGGGAGCGGATACTGAAGCTGGCACTGGCTGCCGACAAAGCCTCGGAAAAATATGATGTGCGCATCATTTTTACCCCGCAATATACCGATATCCAAATGCTGGCGGAAGCCACGCAGCACCTGCTGGTGTTTGCCCAGCACATGGACCCTCTGCCCGTTGGCAGGGGACTGGGCTCGGTACTTCCCGAAGCGGTGAAGGCAGCAGGGGCAGTGGGGGTAATGCTCAACCACGCCGAGCGTCCCATGACGGTTTCGGATTTAAACAAAGCCATCAAACGGGCCGACGAGGTTGGCCTGGTCTCCATTGTTTGTGCCGACACAATTGAGGAAGCAGAAGCGATTGCCCGTTTTTCGCCCAACATCATAGTGGCGGAGCCGACCGAATTGATTGGTACGGGCCAGCCCAGCGACAGGAAATACATCATGGAAACCACGGCTGCTATCAAAAAAGTCAACCCTGAAATACAGGTTTTGCAGGGCGCGGGCATATCCAACGGCCAGGATGTGTATAACGTAATAAAAGCGGGGGCAGATGCCACCGGCACCACCAGCGGCATTATGAAAGCAAAAGACCCGGAGGCCATGCTGGATGAAATGATCCGGGCAGTGCGAATGGCATGGGATGAAGTTCATAACTAAAAAATATAAAGTATAACGTAAAAACTAAAAGGAGGAATAAAAAATGAAAGTTTACAGAGGAACCATTGAAGTACAATCCAAAGACCACCGTCCGGATTTTCATAACGTAACGGAAGAGGTAAAAAAAGTCATTGAAGACTCAGGTGTAAAAAACGGGATATGCGTGGTGTATTCGCATCACACTACCTGCTCGGTGATGACGCAGGAGTGTTCCCACGACCTGAATTACTTTGGCCGTGAATTTTTGCAGCAGGATTTGAACAATATCATGGAGAGGTTAATCCCAACGTGCAGGACAGAAGGACAGTACCTGCATCCGGGTCCGAAACACATTGATTTTGCCCTTTCTATTCCGGGGGAAGAGGCCAAAGGCAGCCTGAACACGGATGCACATTTGCGTTCAGTGTTTTTCGGACGTTCAGAAACAATCCCCATTGTAGAGGGAGAATTATCGCTGGGCGATTTTGGGTACATCTATTTTATTGACTGGGACCAGGTTCGCGAACGTAAAAGGGTTTGTGAAGTACAGATTTTGGGAGAATAACAAATTGTATGAATAAGGTGCTAAGATCAATTCGATATTAAAAATTCCGGTTCCATCTTTTGTTTCATTAATGACAGAAGAATTTTGAAGGTTGAATAGAATCGCACGGGTTCATAAGAACATGAAAAAATGAAAAGAGAAAGAACCATCTTCTGCCCCGTTTTATCGCGTAACCCCGATATCCCGGGATATTCTGTCAATTTGTTAAATAAAAAATCAATCGGAAACCAGAGAGTTAAAATGGTACCCTAAATCATCGCAGTATATTCATTCATTTTTTGAAAATTTTATAAAAATTATACAAATGAAAAAGAAATCTATGTCCAGGCGTAACTTTATCGTTAAGAACGCAATGCTGGCGGGAACAGCCATCATAACCCCTTCTTTGATGGCAATAGAGCCTTCATTAAAAAAAATAAGAATAGGAATCGTGGGTGGGCGTTTTGGCAGCTCTTTTCATTGGCATGAACATCCCAATTGTATTGTAGAGGCGGTGAGCGACCTGGTGCCGGAGAGAAGAAACAGGTTAAAGGAAGTTTATAAATGCAGCAAATCTTATCCTTCACTTGAAGAGATGGTAAAAGACAAAAATATTGATGCGATCGCTGTATTTACGGAAGGCCCTAATCATGTAAAGCATACCATAGAATGTATGAAACATGGGAAACATGTTATCAGCGCTGTTCCTGCATGCTGGGGGTCTGTAGCCGAGGCCGAGTTACTTTTGGAAACGGTAAAAAAATATGGCTTAACTTATATGATGGCTGAAACCAGTTACTACCAGCAACACACGATTTCAGCACGGAAGATGTATGAAAAGGGGGAATTCGGTAATTTATATTATTGTGAATCGGAATATCAGCATGATGGTCTGGAGAATTTGTATATCGTAGATGGTGAAAGGACCTGGCGATATGGAATGGCTCCAATGCATTATCCGACGCATTGTACTGCTCACCTGGTTAGTGTTACCGGAGAAAGACTGACAGAGGTGGTTTGTAATGGCTGGGGTGACGACTCGCCCTACCTGAAAGATAATGTTTACAATAATCCTTTCTGGAATGAGTCTGCTCATTTTAAAACCAGTAAAGGAAATGCTTTTAAGGTTAATGTTTGGTGGAAAGGCGCTCACTTAGGTTTGGAACGGGCAAGTTGGAATGGAACAAACATGAGTTTCTATTGTGATAATCGTAGAAGTGGCGCAGCTTTGGTAAAGAAGACAAAAGAATTGGGGAAAGATGATGCAGGATTTGTTCAGAGTAAACCCAAATTAGAAAATTATGACCAGCCGGAATGGTGGAAAACAGATATGTTGCCGGAACCATTAAGGCATGATAGCGGGCATCATGGTTCACACACTTTTATTACGCATGAATTTATTGATGCATTACTAAACGAAAGAAAACCCACTGTTGACATCTACGAAGCATTAGCATATACTGTCCCTGGAATTATTGCTCACGAGTCTGCACTCAAAGGAGGCACATTGTTAAAGATTCCACAGTTTGGTTAATGAGGATAGGTATTGGTTAAGTGGCTGTCGTGTGGGTTTCTATGTGCCGGGTTTGCTATGGGGAAGGACAAAGCTGAATATTTGCCGGGATTAGAAATGTTGCAAGGCTGATTATTGTAAATATAATTCCAGGAGTATCAGTTGTGTCAGTGCTGTTTTTGTTTTGCACAATCCGTTTGCAGGCGTCACTACCTACACGGCAGCTTTTTTTGCTCATATTCATTGTAAATACAACGAAGCTTTAAAACCGGTGCAATGGCAGGCTATTCGGTTTTTGTTGTCAGTGGTTTTAGATACATTGTTTTATGGTCGGGAAACATTTAATTACCCAAAGGATGTATCTCTGTTGAAGCGTTTTTAGTTGGTTACTGACGATTATTTTAATGACCTTTAACCTGCCCGAAAAATAAATGTATTCTGAAAGAATCAACGGCAGAATCTATAATTAAGAGTAAACCTTATGTCATGATTTTAAGAATATTAAATTATCATCTGGGGAAAAAATGGTTTCCTGTTTCAGTTAGGTTAATGGCATTAGTGGTTTTTGTTGTATTGGTTTTCATTGGTTTTTCTTCTCCAACAAAACATCCTGTTTTTGTAAATCAGCTGAGCAAAATAAATTTAACTACCAGTTTTGTATGGAGGTTATGGTGGCCCCTGATTGTGCTTTCAGCCATATTTTTAGGTCGGGTTTGGTGTATGATATGCCCGGTTGAAATGGTTACTACCTTGTTTGCCAAAATAGGGCTCAAAAGAAAAAGGCCAAAATGGATTCTCTCGGGATGGGGCATCACTTTGTTCTATTTTTTTGTGCTGACAGTAGGTATAACAATTTTTGAGTTAGATGCGAATCCCATGTACACATCTTATTACTTGCTTACTATCATGGGCATATCAATGTTGTCGGGTTTGGTTTTCGAAAAGAATACGTTCTGTCGTTATTTTTGTCCTGTTGGTTACTTGCTTGGTATCTTTTCGAAAATGGCATTCTGGGGCTGGAGAGTGAAGGATAAATCCATTTGCCGTTCCTGTACGGATAAATCCTGTGTAAAAAGCGACTATATATATCAGTTAAACGAAAAGAGTTGTGGCGTTGATTTGTATCCTGCCCATGTCGATACTAATAATCATTGTTTATTGTGCGCCGGGTGCTTAAAAACCTGTAAAAAGTATACTCCGGATGATAAGTCCCTGCGTCCAAATCCGGGCATTGTAAAGATTGGGTTTGCTCAGGATTTAATGCAAGGGAAGCCGATGCAAATCGCTGAATGGTTTTTTTTGTTTCTTCTTACGGGGTCAATGATATTTGAAATGACGCATTTCCAAATTGTTTATGGGTTGAATCTTCTCTTTGCTTCCGGAAATATTTCGTCGGGGTTACATTTAAGTGAGGGGATACTAAAAGATGTCATTGAAGTCTTTTATTTGTATTTTCTGCTACCATCTATTTTATGGGTGTTTCCATATATATTGCTCTCATTTTTTGCCAAACGTGTTTCTGTAAGGCAGTATCTTCAATCCATAAGTAATATTTTTATTCCCGTTATCGCGTCATTTTTTGTTGGCCTTGTTTTTATGGAAGTCGTAACAAAACTTCCTTATTATAAATATATAATACGGGATCCCGGGGGAGTTGAAACAGTAAAAGCCGTGTTATTCCGGCAGATTGAAATGCCGCAGATGCCAGGTTGGTCTGAATGGGTTTTTAGTGCCATTTTGATTTTATTAATTGTTTTGGGTATTATCTTCAGTTTTAGGGTTATCCATAAGCTGGCCCCCAAAATGAATTTAGAGCAAAATGAAAAACTGCTTTTTGCCTTGCCCGTAGTGTTTATTGTAATATTATATGCAGAAGCGCTGGCTTATCAGTTATTCTAATATGGAATGCTGCTGGTAAATTATGCGTAACCTGATTTAAATAAAGTATTTGTAGATTTACTTGCTTTAGTTTGGAATGTTGGAGGATAAACCCATAAAAAGACTTTTTGGTGTGACGATTTTAATATTCACGGTAATATTATTCGTCGGTTGCAGAACAAACACCAGTGATAATTTAGAAATGCTGGATAGAGAACCTGTTATTGACCCCGACTATTCAGGGGTAACAGTACCAGGCAATATAGCGCCAATGAATTTTATCATCCGGGAAAAAGGCGGGCACTATATCGTAAAGGCCTTATCTGCCAATGGAGTGCAGTTATCCGTAAAATCAAAAAACGGGGTAGTCCGTTTTAACCTGAAACTTTGGAGAAAGTTACTGAAGAATAGTGTGGGGGGAAAGATTAAGTTCGAAGTTTATTCAAAGAATACGGATGGAACAGTAAGTCAGTTCAAACCATTTTTTATGAATGTGGTTGATGAGCTAATTGATCCATTTATTTGCTATCGACTGCTTTATCCTGGATTTGAAGCAGGAGGAGCAATGAAAATAGTCCAAAGATCCCTGGAGAGTTTTTATGAATCATCCGTTGTTGAAAACCAGTTATTGGAAGATAACTGTATTAATTGTCACTCTTTCAGGCAAAACAATCCAGAACATTTTTTACTCCATGTTCGGGGCTCTAAAAAAGGAACCTATTTTATTGAAGGGAACAGGGTGAAGAGAATGGAGTTACGCGTGGGAGAAATGACATCAAATGCGGTGTACCCCTCATGGCATCCTTTTGGACAATATGTTGTTTTTTCGTCGAATAAAATTGTGCAGGCTTTTCACATGGGGCCGGATAAGAGAAATGAGATTTACGATCTCAATTCTTCATTGCTTATTTATTCCGTGTATAATAATGAAATTACGCCGTGCTCAATCATGGATACAGTCAACACTGTTTATAACGAAACTTTTCCATGCTGGTCTCCTGATGGAAACCACCTTTATTATTGTAGCACAGAACAGCCCAAAGAAAAATTTGACTATAAAAACATAAGGTATAATTTAATCCGGAAACCTTTTGACCCCGGCTCGGGAACATTCGGACAACGCGAAGTGGTTTTTGATGCAAACAAAATAAATAAAAGTGTTTCCTTGCCCAGCATATCGCCAGATGGCCGGTTTGTTGTTTTTGCTTTGAGTGATTATGGTACATCTTCGATCTGGCATAAAAATGCTGACTTGTATATGTTGGATCTGTCAACAGGAAAGGTCAGCTGGTTGGCTCTGAATAGCAATGAGGCAGAAAGTTATCAGTCGTGGTCTTCAAACGGGAAATGGATTGTTTTTAGTAGTAAACGCAGAGATGGCTTAACGGCCAGGCCCTATATTGCCTATTTTGATTCTCCTGGAAATATGGGGAAACCATTTATTTTACCACAAAAGAATCCTGCCGTTTATGATAAAATGCTGGAAACATTTAATATACCGGAGCTAATTACCGGGGAAATCCTGGTTGGACCCAGGGATTTTGCCCGTGCATCTGAGAGGCCCCGACTGAAAGCAAACTGGGTAGGAGGCAAGGATTAAAAATAAAAGAAAGTGATTGAAACAGGCGGCATAACAAACCGGCGGATTTTGGTATTCAATAATTACGTCGCAATAAAGTGGATGCTTTATGCTGCTTCAGTGGTTTACTACCTGTTTTTTGGAAGTGGTTTGTTCTTTTACCAGGAAAACAGATCCCTTTTTATTTTTACGTATGATTATTTGCAACACTTTTTATCGAAACCTGGCGGGCTTTTGGTTTATATGGGAAACTTTTTAACCCAGGGATATTATTATAATGTCATTGGAGCTTTGCTTATCTCATCTTTCCCGGTTATCCTCATTTCTCTGTTGATGAAAAATTTCAGGCTTTTATCAAAAAGTAACTCCCGGGGAATGCATTTTTCGATCATCGCAGCTTGCGGGCTATTTTTTTTACAGACATTCTATGACCATTTTATATACCACAGTGTAGGATTGCTGCTGGGGTTACTCTGGATGTACGCTTTAATGAGCCTGAAAAAGAAATATCAGTTAATCTCCTTTTTTGTTTTATTCCCGGCTGTGTACTATTTCGCAGGGGCCTTTTCCTTATTTTACGTGGGGTTATATTTTAGTTTTATTCTTGCAGCCAGTCCGAAACCACAAAGACTACCGGGATTGATATTGCTATTTGTCAACAGCTTAGCCGTGTTTATTGTGTTCAAAGAGTTTGTCTTTTTACAGCCGGGAGATAAGCTTTTGTCATTTCCATTGCCGGTATTGAAGTTTTCAGTTTTTTCCATTTCATTTTATTCCTTTTGTCTTTATCTGATTTTTGTTCCCCACCTACCTGAAATCAACAGTATGGTTGTTTCTGAAAAAAGAAACATAAAGCATGTTACATCTGTTTCCGTAATTTGTCTGGTAACCATTTTTTTTATAACGCTAAAGTTCGATAAGGAGCAGGAAGATATAATGCAAATTGAGAAAATGGGATTTCAACAAAAATGGGATGCTGTAATCGAACATATCGAAAAATCTCCATCTGCAAATTTAACCGGGCAATATTACTATAATTTGGCTTTGTCCGAAAAAGGATTGTTGTGTGATAAGCTATTTTTTGGTAGCCAGGATTTTAAAGAAAAATCACTTTCATTGCCACATTTTTCGGAATATATCAATAGGGCATACTACTTTTATTATTGTATCGGACTCTCAAAAGCCGCAAATTATTTGGCATTTGAATCAATGGTCATAAATGGATACCAGCCCGAAAATTTAAAAATGCTTGTTAAAACGGAAATAATCAGGGGTAATCTCAAAATAGCAGAACGATTTGTTCATTTGCTCAAGCAGACATTAAATTATCGGAACTGGGCGTTGAAATACGAAAAAATAATTCGTGACCCATCGGCAATGTATTCTGATTCAGAGCTGGTTGAAAAAATGGAGCTAACGCCAGGAAATGATTTTTTTATTACGACAGATGACAACTATAATATGAATGCAATGCTTTGGGGAAATCCAAACAATCCAAAAGCTTTTGAATATATCATTGCCCGAATGTTACTGGAGAAAGATTTTAAGGCGGTTGTATATCAGGTGAAGAAAATGAAAGGCATGGGGTATAACTATATTCCCCGGCATATCGAGGAAGCCATTTTGCTCTATATGCATGAAGGACTGGAACTCCCGTACCTGGGAGAGTTAACGGTTAGCAACAAAACCTTAAAGGACTTTGAAAATTTTCAGTCTGCATTTCTCTCTGATACAAATTTTATACTTTCAGAGGATGATACGAAGAATGAATTGAAAAATACCTTCTGGTATTATTTTTATAAAAAAGAAATAAAGGATTTAAACTGAATGATTATGAAAAGAAAATATATGTTACTCGTTCCCCTGTTTACCTTTTCTCTGTTGTTTTTTACACTGAAAACCCATTCTAAGTTTTATTATACTTTGGAAGGAAAAACTCAAAGCGATGATTCAGGTACGACCAAATATGGAGCCCTGGCAATAGACCGGGGAAATGGAATTTACTATGGGTGGTCATCAGATTGTATATCGTTAGCGGAAGCTGAAAAAAAAGCGCTGGATGTTTGCCGTGAAAAAGGTGGAAACTGCACAATCGTTTTATCATTTTCGGGAACAGGATGCGCTGCATACCGTTTCATTACAGGAAATGTTGGAATGGGGTATGGATGGGGATTAGCCAAAACCAAGGAAGAGGCCGATGTAAAAGCGAAGAAAGAATGTGCAGAAAGAAGTTTTGGATTGCCTGCGCCTAACGTGGTTTTTAAGTGTAATAGCAAGGGCTCAGGAGAGCTAAAAGAAATATATGACGCGCATGATGAAATAAATGCCATACAGCCAGGCATAATAACTGATTATTAGTTCCATTTAGGTTCAATCTGATTTGAGAAAAAAGTTACCTGTAAAAATGTATCCTCATACAGGAAATACGCAGGTTCCCCGGAATTGACCTCATTTTAGAAAAATACGTTAGGAGTAGAGGTACCCAGTACCCTGTTTTTCCGTCCTTTTATATCTCTGACGAGGGAATTAACTTTGCTGATAAGTCCGGGTCGGGCATGTCTTTATCCAGCGGAAACATGGGCCGGTGAATGCGTTGGTAGCCCAGCCGTTCCAGGTTTTGATCCACGCCCCCCGGAGTCAGTGCCATAATCCAGTCGGCACGCATTTCATACAGTTCCGGCACCAGGTAGCCAATTTTCACCACCACAACATCCGTTTCCCGGGGATTCAATCCCAACCGCGTAAAATCTTTTTCCCGGTGGTAGGGTTTGCGCTTTTTGGTAACAATTACTTTTACACTTCCAGTCTGCACCACAACTACTGTTCCGGCAGTCGGGTCGTCCGTGTCAATGGCAAGAACTTTCCCTGTAAGTTGTATCGGCGGAGCGTACCGGTTGTCTACAATGGCGCCGGCCTTTCCCGTAACTTCATTGCCTACTCCTGCCTCCATTGCTTTTTCTACCAGATCGGGGCCCGGGAGGGAGGCATAGATCAGGGAAGGCCCGTTTCCTGTTTTGAACTCCGGGCGTTTTAAAATTTCAGTGAGAGTCCAGGTAACATCACCTGCGCCGCCTGCCGTCGGATTATCACCCATATCACTGATGATAAACGGTTTGTTATTACTGGCTACGGCTTTGTCAAGGCATTCCTTAAGCGGGGCCGTGGGAGCCACAAATTCAAATTCGTTGCGTACATCCCAAAAGCTTTGTGCGAGGTATTCCGCGCCCCTGGTCACCTTCTCCCTGTTATCACCGGTAACCATCACCACTCCGCGGTTACGGGGTTCGTCTGCCCAGGCGTAGCCAATCCAAATTGCTGCATCGATGATGCCTTCCTGATCAGCAACTTCGGGAACCCTGGCATACAGACTCTTTCCGGGTTCAATGCGGGTACTGGTTTTTTCACCCGGCAGTAAAACAGGTACCGGAATCCATGCTTTGTATTTTGGCTTCCCTTTTCCATTCTCCAAACGGTCGAGCAGGTTTTCCAGAGCCCGCTGCTTCGATTCCAGCGCGTCCTCGTGGGGCGCCATCCGGTAGCAGGTAATCAGGTCGGTATGTTGTGCCAGTCTTTCGGTAACATTGCCGTGCAAATCCATGGAGGTGGATATTACGGGATCTTTTCCTACCACTTCCCGGATTCTGATGATAAAATCGCCCTCCGGATCGTCGAGCCCTACTACACTCATCGCCCCGTGGATATCGAAAAAAATGCCGTCGTAGGGCAAACTTTTTTTCAGTAAGGCCAGGGTTTCATTTACCAGCGAATCGTAAGCTTCGCGGGTCACAATCCCACCCGGAATAGCATGGCCACGCAGGGTGGGGAACCATTCTGCCCGTTTCCGGTTGGCTGAACCTTCTGCTAAAAAAGGGTAATAAGAAAAAATCTCATGGCCGCGCCGCGTGCGGAAAGCATCGGCATGCGACACTGCAGGCGAGAAAGTGCTTGATTCGATGGCCAGACCACAAATTGCCACCCGGGGAAGCTTGGGAGAAGTAGCACTGTTTTGTTTTTTATTCCCCGGAACACAGGCGAGGGTCAAAGTCAGGGGCAGAACGATGATAGAAAAAAGAATATTCTTCATGTTGAACCTGTCTTAATAGTTTATTTGAATCTTTTTGTAAAAATAACATTTTTAGAGGATAGCGCCACTTTATTCGGAAGTCCGGTTTTTGCTTTGTATAAAATTTGTCTGAAAATAACGCTGGGAAAAATGTATTCCTGATTTTTTTTGGGGGTTGCCTGATGGATAAAAATATGCATGGTTAACCGGTCTGGTCGTGTTGAATTTGATTTTCAGATATTCTTTTGAGAAACAGTTAAAAGCAAGGTTCACTCTCGTTTTCCTCCTTCCAAATCTTGCTCTTTTACACAAAGAAAAAGAATGAAATAAGAAAGCCCTAATGGTTAGCTGTTTTATTGCAACAACTATCAGGTTATTTTTCTGCAGAAAATCATTTGTGCCCGGTTAAAAGATAATTTTATTGCGTTGATGATATTTTTTTGCACTAAACTACTTATTTATAGTACTAAAATAATTGGGCTAAAGCCCGTTTGCCGGAGATCCTATTTATTACCCCGGCTTTAAAGCCGGGGCTATGCATAATCTATAAAAAGAGGGGCTTTAGCCCAATTATCAATTTTTTTCCCCGACAGTAATAGTCGAAAATATAAAATGGTTACACAGAAGAGCACAGAGTTAAATAGTTATACTCTGTGCATCTCTGTGTGATTTCTCTCTGTGTATCCCTGCAATAATGATTTGATTTTAATAATTCCGGCCTCCTCTAATTAATTCAATATTCTAACCTTTGCGCGGGGAAGGAGGCAGTTTAGTTTCTCATTATGGTTACCCTAATCATTTGATCAACGGCAGGATACATAAATCCATCGTTAACCATCATCACATTTTCCATTTCGTCCACTCCTCCGGGGCCCTGGTGAATTCCGGCTCCGGGATACTCATTTACTTCGGTGCCGGCATCCCACAGTTCTACGTGAGCTGTAATATCTCCGTCCACCGCATCTATACCCTTAAATAAGCGTATCCCCATATCATCAGGGCCGAAGAACAGGTCGTTCGATTTACCCAGCATGGATGCAAAACTCAGGTACTCTCCTGCTTTCCCGTCCACTGTAAAAGTATACGAATCTCCGGGGAACAGTGGCCCGGGACTTCCGGCGCCATCAGGCGTATTGAAAACGCCGCTTTCGTAGCCTTTAGCCATCAGCGCTGCTGCCAGAGTCGAAGGGTCTCCCATTTCTGCAAGCGGTTCAAGTCCGTCTCCGTAGTCAGGCATTCCATCCGTAAAAATTGGCTTGTTGTTCTTTTTGTGAACCACCCAAACCCCGGGGGCAATGGGAGAAACATACCCACTGTTCATGGATAAATACTCTGCCAGCATTCCGGTTGCACCATCTTCCGCAAGGTGCTCCAGCCCCATTCCGTAATCGGGCATTCCTTCTTCAAACAAAGCATGGGGCATACTGTGAACCACCCAAACCAACGGCGAAAGTGGCGTGGAACTACCCGGCAAATTTTCAATCGTTAAAGTAAAGGTATCGGTTCCGTTATAGTCAAGCATTACTTTAATATTGTCCGCAACGGGCGGGTAGGCATACCCATCGTTTACGTCGTCAATATTCCTGACTGTTCCATTTTCATCAGGACCGGTATTCGGACCGCTTTGGTTGGGGCCGGTATTTGGGCCAACACCGGGTTCTTCATTGACTTCAGTTCCGGCATCCCACAACATAATCATCGAAGTGATATCTCCGGTTAACGGTGTGTCGCCGTCAAAAAGGGCGAGTCCTTCACCGGAGGGACCGTAAAAGAGATCGTTCGAAATTCCATACATGGTTGCAAAGGACAATTGGTGCCCTTTTCCACCGTGAAATGAAAACGTAAAGGATTGACCCGGGAATGCGGGTCCAGGACTGGATTCTCCAACCGGAGTGTTTATCATTCCCGATTCAAAAAAAGAGTAGTGCTCTGAGACATTTTCAATGGTAACTGTAAAACTCCCTTTAGGCGGGGCATCTGGCTTTTCCCCCTTTTTTAGCGATGGATCTTCTCCCGGGAGCGTATCCATAAGATTGTCTTTGTTGCATTGGGTAAACAACGCTGTTGCCAATGCCATAACCATAAATAACCGAATAACTTTCATAACTCTATTTTTTTGATTAAACTGATCTAATTTCCTGATAAAGTATCACGTCGAGGTCACAGAAAGATCAACTTTTTGTAAAATATTCAGCCCGTTCCGAAAAGTTTTAATTGGCACTAAATCAGCGAAGCATGGTGTGATTGAAATTCGAATCAGGAGTTGATTCGGGTATCCTGTCAAAACAAAATACACGGAGAATGTGTCGTATTACATTTGATGTGGTACCGGCCCGGGGAAAATCAGGAGAGACTTCGAAGCATTGGGAAAATTATATAGGTTGGTTGAAATTGTTTCATTATTATGGTCAAAGCAGGAAGAGGCCAAGTGTCATATTTATATCATGTTAAAGATTATTTTTTACAATAAACCCATTGTGGAATGTTTCGCGCACTCCTGAAATGGTATTGTATTAACCAGAAAATACTAATTTTGATTTATAATTTTAACAAGCTGCTTTGAAGATAACAAAAACCAATAAGGAACTCCTTCTGCTTATCCGGGATGATGACATGGTAGCTTTTTATCAGCTCTATGAACGTTATAGCAGAAGATTATATGGTTTTGTTTTAAGGTATATTAAGTTGGAGGCAGATGCCGAAGAGATTGTCCAGGAAGTTTTTATTAAAATTTGGGAATCCCGGAATAAGATTGATGTATATTCCTCCTTCGAGTCGTTTTTGTTTACTATTGCTTATAATACTACCATCAGTTTGTTCAGGAGGAGAACCAGCGAGAAAAAGTACCTGGAACATATAAAGTCTTTACAACAAATTGAAGAAGCGCCTGACCTGACCAACGAGATTTATTTCAATGAATTGAGCGAAAAGGTGCAGGCGTTACTGAGTGAATTGACCCCTCGCCAGAGAGAGATTTTTCAGCTAAGCCGGGAAGAAGGACTGGCGCATGAGGAAATCGCAAAAAAACTGGACATTTCTGTCAATACAGTAAAAAAACACATAACCAATACACTGTCATTTTTAAAATCCAGGATAGATAATAGATTGATAGTTAATTTGTTATTTGTTTGCTTGTTTCTTTCATAAAAAAAATCGGTTTTTATATACTTCCTTAACGCAGGTTGAGCGTATAACCTTAACGAAACAGAAAAATGGAAAGTTAATGTATAGCTTCGTTTAGTTGGGTAGTTTTATTTATGTCTCCCGGGTAACACTCCGGGAGGCATTTAGAATAGAAAAAATGACAAAAGATAAAATCATAAAGTTTTTAAATAACCAGTGTACAGATGCCGAATTGGATGAAACCATCCGTTGGGCCAATACAGAAGCCTTCAGTGAAGAAAGTATAAAACGGGCATTTGATGAATGGAAAACATACCGGGAAGAAAGTAACGAGGGGGACGACGAAAAATTTAGTTTGTTGTTTGATAAAATCAGGGAGCGAATAAATAGTGAGAGACAGAAACGAAACAAAACGGGCAACGGAAATCAGATATTTGTGACCCGACTGACTCGAGCCGCTGCCATTTTATTACTGCCTGTCCTTGCCTTTCTGTTTTATACTCTTTCTGAAATCTATGACATGAAGTCGGAATCAGTTTCGCTGATGCAACTGCCGGTTGACTCATTGGAGATTATTGCGCCGGTTGGGTCAAGAACTGTGGTTCAGCTGTCCGACGGCTCCAAGGTTCATTTAAATTATGGCAGCAGACTGAAATATCCGCGAACTTTTACTGGCAATACCCGGGAGGTACTGTTGACAGGAGAAGGATATTTTGACGTGGCCCACAACCCTGAAAGGCCTTTTATTGTTCAGGCCGGGGAGTTTAGTATAAAGGCTTTGGGTACTGCTTTCAATGTAATGGCTTATACGGACAATGATGAGATAGAAACCACATTGGTTGAAGGGAAAGTGGTTTTGGAAAAGAGTGGTCCGGAAGGGAAAATTATAAAGAATGTTGGAGCTATTCTGCCAGGACAGCATGTAAGTTACAACATAAAAACAGGTGCGGTATCCTGTACCGAAGTGAATGTGGAGAAATATATCGCCTGGAAAGACGGTAAACTGGTTTTTGATGAGGCCAACATTCTCCAGGTTGCAGAAAGACTGAGCCGGATGTTTAACGTTACCATTGAAGTGGATGATGATATAAAAGATTATACCTATACCGTTACGTTTGTGGATGAGCCTCTTTTTCAGATACTCAATCTGATGACCATCGCTACTCCGGTTCGATATAACGCATTGCCCCGGAGCAAATTATCAGATGGTACCTATTCAAAACAAAAAATAATATTTGGGAAAAAGCAATAGAACAGAAATGAATTAACTTAATTAAAATGTGGTGCCTATGAAGTAAGAAGTTTTTTAAAACAACAGGGAAATGCGTCAACATTTCCCTGGAGAGTAAGTAATCGACCCTACTGTAATAGGGTAGTTTTAAACTAAACAATGCAAAAATATGAAAAAAATGATTGATTTGTTTGGGAATGCAAAAGTTCCTGGACTGAAAAAATTATTGAGGCTTATGAAATTAACAGCTTTCTTTATCCTAATCTCCCTTGGAAGTGTTTTGGCCACCAAAACCTATTCGCAATCTAAAACACTTACCCTGCACATGGAAAATACCACGGTGAAAGCCGTTTTATCAGAAATTGAAAGTCAGAGTGAGTTCCGCATCATGTACAGCGGTAAATTTATCGATGTAGACAGGGAGGTAACCGTTAATGTCGAAAGGAAAAAAATTGAAACCGTCTTGAACTTATTGTTTGACGGGACTGATGTAGGCTATACAGTAAAAGACCGCTTTATTGTTTTAGTTACCCCGGAACTGATTGCTGAAGGAACGTTTGCTGTTTTGCAGCAACACACTGTTTCCGGTAAAGTTACTGATGTCAACAACCAGCCTTTGCCCGGTGTAACAGTGGTGGTAAAAGGCACAACACAAGGTACGGTTACCAATGCCGACGGAGAATATATTCTTGCCAATATTCCCGAAAATGCCACGCTGCTGTTCTCGTTTGTGGGTATGAGAACAGAGGAAATGGTTGTTGGAAACCAGACTGTTGTAAATATGAAGATGACAGAAGAGACAATTGGTTTGGAAGAAGTAGTAGCCGTAGGATATGGATCCCAGAAAAAAGTTAACCTCACCGGGTCTGTTGCAAGTATCACCAGTGAGCAACTTGAGAAAAGAACCGTAACGAAAGCTTCGCAAATTCTGGCAGGCCAGATGAGTGGTATTTCTGTAAGGCAATTGTCGGGAAATCCGGGAAATAACGGGGCTTCGCTTTTGATTAGGGGCCGCGGGACTTTCAGCGGCGCAGGAACCAGCCCATTGGTACTTGTGGATGGTATTGAATCTTCTTTAGATAATATTGATCCGAATGACATCGCAAACATTTCTATATTGAAAGATGCTGCCTCTGCTGCCATATATGGTTCAAAAGCTGCCAATGGGGTTATTTTGGTTGAAACCAAAAAGGGAGTATCCGGAGAACCTGTTTTCAGCTACCAAACCTTTGTGGGAAAACAAAAACCTACCATGTTGCCCGAAATGGTAAATTCATGGGAATATGCCCAGATACTGAATGAAGCACAGGTGAATATGGGTGGTTCAAGAAGGTATACAGATGAAGAAATTCAGAAGTTCAAATCCGGAAGTGATCCACTGAATTATCCAAACTTTGACCATATCGGCTATTTGTTTGATTCAGGAAGTGGCGTGGAAACCAAACACAATGTGAGCATGCGGGGAGGTACAAAAGGTACGCAATATCTGTTTTCTGCAGGGTATTATGACCAGCAGGGATTAATAAAAAATAATGGCGCCGACAGGTTTGATATACGATTAAACCTGAACACCGAACTGCGCGAGAACCTTAAATTCAGCGTAAAACTGGCAGGAAATAAATACAAGGAACAAGAACCATCAAGCCCTTACAGTGCGGGTGTGGGAATGATAGTAAGGGGAGCCATGAGAAATTCAAATACTATTCTTGGTGTACATCCCGATGGTTATTACGGAAGAAATGAAACGTTGCACCCGGAAGCTGACCTGAACAGCAAGTCATTTGTAAAAAGCGGAAGTTCCTATTTTTACGGGAATGTCGATTTGGTTTGGGAAATAACAAAAGACTTGTCTGTTAGAGGACAGGCCGGTTATACTTACGGGGTTTCTGATTACAAATTTTTTGTTGCAACACAGCAGATTACACCGGATTATGGTATTGGTGTAAATAGTTTAAATAACAGCTGGTCAAAAAACGATGCTTTAACATTGCAGTCTGTTATTGAATACAACAAAGTGGTAAATAACCATACATTCCATCTGTTGGGAGGTATCTCCGGGCAGGCGTATGATTACAGGTATATTGCTGCTTACCGGAATAAGTTCCCGAACAATGAAATCCACGAGATTGATGCAGGTTCAACAGCACAGGGTACTCAAAACGGAACCGGTTCTCAAAGCTCTCTTTTGTCCTATTTTGGAAGGGCCAACTATAATTTTGGCAGCAAGTATCTGTTTGAAGCAAACTTCAGATACGACGGCTCGTCACGTTTCCCCGAAGGAAACAGGTGGGGGCTTTTCCCTTCATTCTCTGCTGCCTGGAGGGTGTCTGAAGAGGGGTTCTTTCAGGATGCCGTTTCGTGGTTAGATAATTTTAAGCTCCGCGCTTCGTGGGGTGAACTGGGTAACCAATCCATCGGCAATTATCCTTATCAGGATCTTGTGGCCCTTGGGCAAAATTATCCTTTTGGGAATGAACTGTCGGCTGGTGCAGCTGTTACCACCATCGCAAACAAAGAGATTACCTGGGAAACTACAAAAATCATTGATGTTGGAATAGACCTCGGATTTTTTGACAATAAACTTGCCTTTACAGCAGACTACTTTCAGAAAAATACCTTCGATATTCTTTACAATGTTTCCGTATCAAGAATGTTAGGGGCCTCTCCTTCATCCACCAATGCCGGGGAAGTTAAAAACACCGGTTGGGACTTCGACCTTTCCTATAAAAATAGTGTAGGGGACTTTTATTACGGCGTTTCAGCTATTTTTTCTGTTGTGCATAACGAGGTTGTTAAGCTATACGGAGATCTGGAAGAGGATATTAACTCCGGGTTATTTGTCGGTCATCCTATTGGAAGTTCTTACGGATATACAAGTGATGGATTGTTCGTGACCGACCAGGAGGTTGCAGCTTACGCCGATCAGCCTTACCCGGTAATTGCCAATGCCGGAGGGATTAAATTTGTTGATATCAGTGGTCCTGACGGAACTCCTGACGGGAAAGTTACTTCTGCTTATGACAGGCAGGTAATTGGCCAGCCTCTTCCTATTACAACCTATGCTTTTACCCTGAACGGAGGGTATAAGAATTTTGATTTTAATATTTTGCTTCAGGGAGAAGGAGGAAGGAATAGTATGGTCAGTATAGATCATTTCTTCCCACTGGATAATAATGGAAACGTTCAAAGAGACGCTTATGAAAACAGGTGGACCGCCGAAAATCCGGATCCCAATGCAATCTATCCTAAAATAATGATTACCGGAACGGATTTCTACCGGAATAATCTTGTAGACTACTGGTTCAGGGATGCGTCCTTTATCAGGCTGAAAAATGTTCAAATCGGATATACACTGCCTGAAAGCATACTAAATAAGACCTTTTTGGACAGGGTACGTATTTACGTAACAGGCGAAAACCTGTTTACCCTGACCGGCTATTATAAAGACTGGGATCCTGAAATGAGTACAGGAGGATCAACCCGGTTCTATCCGCTCTCAAAACTTTATGTAGCTGGTATCAATATAGATTTTTAATCAATAAAAAGGAAATTATTATGAAATCATTACAAAAAATAGGTTTGTTCCTGGGTGTGATATTGATTTTTTTGCTGGGCCAAACTGGGTGCCAGGACGAATGGTTGGACAAGCAGCCACTTGCCGCTCTTTCAGAGGCCTCCTTTTGGACCACTGAGAGTGATGCAATGCTTGCTTTAACCGGTGTTTACCGGAACAGTAATACAGGCCTCAACGCTTATACAAACGAATTGCTTATTATGTCGAGCTTTACCGATGACTCCGGGTACAAACACGGGGCTGTTGGCGTAATCTACAGTGGCTATTTAAATGAAGGCGACGGACAGGTTGTTAAAGCAATATGGGATAGGGCTTATGCCACCATTTTTAAAGCAAATTATTTTCTTGCCAATATTGACAAGGTGGAAATGGATGCGGCAAAAAAAGCGGAAATAACTGCTGAAGTAAGGTTTTTAAGGGCATATGAATATTTTTATCTTTCCGTATTGTATGGTGGCGTTCCTTTAATTACGGACGTGTTGACCATTGAGGAGGCAAATAATCAGACGCGTAATACATTACAGCAAATCGTGGACTTCTGTATTACTGAACTTACTGCTGCTTCTTCAGACCTTCCTACTTCAAGGCCTGAAAATGAAAAAGGGAGAATACTAAAAGCTGCTCCGCTTGCCATAAAAGGAAGGTTACAAATGATCCATAAAAATTGGTCGGAGGCCGCTGCTACCTACAAACAGATCATCGATTTGGACAACCATATTATTGATCCAAAGTATAAGGAGATTTTTGAAGAAGTGGGTGAAAACAGCAAAGAAATCATTCTCTCTACCAATTGTGTGGCTGGTCTTTTTGGTAATCCGCAGAACCAAAGAAACTACCATCCCGACTTTTATGGAGGTTACCAGGAAGACAACCTTTATCAAAACCTGGTGGATGCCTACCTGATGAATGACGGGCTGCCCATTGAAGAGTCACCATTATACGATCCGGCAAATCCTTTTGAAAACCGTGATCCACGTCTTTATGCAAGCGTGTTTTTACCGGGATATACCATGTTCCGCGGGAGGTTATTTCCAACCGATCCGGAAGCCACAAAGGTTGGTTCTTTGCGGGGAGCAACCGGGTATGGATGGAAAAAGTACGTAACAGAAGATTATGGTGGCGACTGGGGTTCCTCTGGTGATGATATTATCCTGGTACGCTATGCCGAAGTGCTGCTAAGCTATTTGGAATCGAAACTGGAAGCCGGGGATAATATAACGCAGGAATTACTGGATCAAACAATTAATCAGGTACGGGGAAGGGAAGCTGTAAGCATGCCACCGGTAACTGAAACGGATCCGGCTGAATTGAGAGAAATTATCCGTAGGGAAAGACGTGTGGAATTTTGTCAGGAAAGACTTATAAGATACATGGATATTCGCAGATGGGGTATCTTCCTGGAACGCCTTAACAGGAAATTTTATGGGATGAAGCTTACTGATGATCCTGATAATTACGATGCACACACTGTGGAAACAACAGGAAAATACAGAGGTCACTATATTGCGCTCGATAAAACCGGGAGTTATACAGAAGACCATGCCCTCCTGCCAATTCCTTTATACGAAATAAACATTAACCCTGCCCTGGAACAAAATCCGGGATATTGATATAACTAATGCTGCAGGCTGTTTGAATGAAATGCCTTTTGATGTAAGGGGAATTTTAATTCAAATTGCCTGCAGCTAATTCTAAAATACCTTTTGATTTTCTCATTTGTAAAAGTTTGATTTTTAAAGATATCTTTAGTTGAATGGTTCGTTGTGCCTGAAGTTCTTTGAAATTATTTTTATTTATAAATGTGTGATGTCATTTTTTATATGGTCTTGTCTGAATTGCTCCGGTTAATTTTGGAGGAAAGGATTTTTATATTTTGTTGATAAAGTGAACTTAGCTGGTAGTGTTGAGTTTGGACTGAAGTTTCGACAGTTTGTTATAGTTGTCGATGGCAACAAAGTAGTTGGGATCTTCCAAAACATTCACATCGCAAATAGCTTCTGCTTTTTTTACCAGTTTGATACAGTCTTTGCTTAAATGGCGTAAGTGAATTGTTTTTCCTGCTTTGTGGTATCGTTCGGCGAGCTTGTTTATGGCCTCGATAGCAGATTGATCCATAATGCGCGATTCTTTAAAATCTACTATCACCTCGCTCGGGTCATTCTGAACTTCGAATTTTGTTTGAAAAAGTGTTGTTGACCCAAAGAATAGAGGGCCATAAATTTCATAATGTTTAATGCCGTGTTCGTCTGTTGTTTTACGCGCACGAATACGTTTGGCATTCTCCCAGGAGAATACCAGCGCAGAAACAATTACTCCGGCCAAAACGGCGATGGCAAGGTCGAAAACGACAGTTAATCCGGTAACCAGGATAATCACGATTAAATCGGACAGCGGAATTTTGTTGATAATGTTGAAGGTGCTCCAGGCAAATGTCCCGATAACTACCATAAACATAACACCTACCAGGGCAGCGATCGGGATCATTTCAATGTACGTTGATGCAAATAATATAAACATCAGTAACATAACAGCGCCCACAATACCTGATAATCGTCCGCGGCCACCCGATTTTATATTGATGATACTTTGACCAATCATGGCGCAGCCACCCATTCCTCCGAAGAAACCATTTACGATGTTTGCAGCGCCTTGTGCAACACATTCACGGTTTCCGTTTCCGCGTGTTTCGGTTAGTTCGTCCACAAGGTTCAGTGTCATTAACGACTCAATTAAACCTACGGCAGCTAAAATAAGCGCGAAGGGGAATATCAATCGAAGTGTTTCAAAATTGAAGGGAATAAGAGGTACATTAAAGATCGGCAGTCCGGCTTTAATACTTTCTCCTCCCCGGTTTTGAATAAAGCTTTTTACGGTTTCCGTTTCAATGTTGCCGAATATGACCAAAGCAGATACCACGAGAATTCCTACCAGTGCTGCCGGTATGGCTTTACTGATTTTGGGAAGAATCAACATGATTGCCATGGTAACAGCAACCAGTCCAACCATCATATAAAGGGGGGCTCCGCTGAGCCATTCGCCACCTGATTTAAACATGTTGAGCTGAGATAAGAAGATTACAATGGCTAATCCGTTTACAAATCCCATCATTACCGAATGGGGAACCAACCGGATTAATTTTCCGAGTTTAAAAACGCCGAATAAAGCTTGTATGGTTCCGGCCAGAATTAAGGCGGCTAAAAGATATTGAAGTCCTTGCCCGTCGCCTAGTGCATTTCCTTTTTGAATCAGGCTGACTATTACAACAGCCATAGCGCCGGTTGCTCCTGAGATCATTCCTGGACGACCGCCAAAAATGGAAGTTATCAGGCCCATCATAAAAGCTCCGTAAAGTCCTACAACGGGCGAAACACCTGCAACAAAAGCAAATGCTACTGCTTCGGGCACCAATGCCAGCGCTACGGTTAATCCCGACAGGATATCGTCTTTGATGCTTCCCTGTTTTTTGTCGATAAATTCAAATTTCATGCTGGATAATTAACTCGGAAAGTCGGAGACCTCAGCACGACGGCTGGTTAGATGAAAGTACACTGTTCTCATCCGAAGTCTTGTCCCGAGGGATTATTAATAAGTTATTTAAAGAGTGCCTGTTTTGCAGTTCTCAAATTTCAGGGCGCGAAAATAGGGCATTTTCTGAATTTTATGTTGTAGGGCATGTTTTGAGATATATTGTTAATGTAGGGATAAACAAGCTACCCGGAATAACGTTGTTGCTTTTTTTGTTTTTAAGTCCAAATGACATCAAATAGAAAGCATCTTGTCATTGAACCTTTTCTTGTAATTTAAAGGAGTGTATCCCGTTATCTCCTTGAATTTTTTTATAAAATAGGAAACGCTGGTGTATCCGCAGGTATAACAAATGGAAGCAACGGAGTGGTCTTCTTCTACCAGTAACCGGCAGGCATGCTTGATTCTTATTTCATTGAGGAACTGAATAAATGTTTTGTTGGTTCTTTTTTTGAAATAGCGACAAAAAACAGCAGGTGAAAGATTGGCAATTGAAGCTGCTTTTTCCAGGGACAGGTCTTCCTGGTAGTTGCTGATAATGTATTTATAAACTTTATTGAGCCGGTCTGAATCGTGTTGGTTTATCATTCCCCGGGCAGTGGGACTGGAGAGGAGTTGATATTCTTTACCCGAAGCAATTTCTTCAAGCATGGAAAAAAGCAATGCAATTCGTTTGAATCCGGAGGCCTTGCTGATTGATTTCATGAAGGCGGAAACCGGAATTTTGGTTTTACCTTCTATCTTAATCCCTCGCTGAGAAAGTTGAATAAGGTCCAGGATGCTTTTCGATTCTGGCAGTTGCCAGAAGCTTTCCCCGAAAACATCTTTTTTGAAAAGTACAAATATTATTTCGGAGGAAAGGTTGTTGTCCTTGCGCATGTATTTCTTATCACTGTACCAAACGTGCGGAACATTCTCTCCGATTAAAACCAGGTCACCGGGATTAAAACGTTCGATGGAATCACCCACAATCCGGGTGCCGGTTCCCCGGATAACCAGTAACAACTCAATGTCGGGGTGAAATTGTAACGGATTGGGAAAGTATTTGAACTTCATGTGTTCCACATAAAAGGAGTGGTTGAAGTTTGCTTCTATTTTTTGAAAAACGGGTAACATGTCAAAATCAAGGTATTTTAGGATAAAATAATTTTACATATGAACATGAGAACTAACCTAACTTTAAGCATCCAAATTATTTAGGATTATCCTTGGTAATTTTTGCCGTCCGTAAGGAGCCTAAAAATAGTAAAAAAATGACTATTTAAAGAATGTAACAAAAGTGTAACCAATAAAAATAAATCATGAAAATAGTAATAAGTATCTTTTGCATTATTCTTGCTCTGCCGGCTATATCACAGCTGAAGAGCGAAGAAAACGGCAGGTCTGAAAATATCCATCAACCCAAATATTGTCTTTTTTACGATAACCATACCATGCCGGCTATTCCGGATGTCGGGAAAAATTTTGATGTGGAAGCATTTACCGACAGGATAAAGGATTGTGGGGTAGATTACCTCACATTTCATGCGCGCTGTAATCTGGGTATGGCTTATTACGATACAAAACTCGGGATAAAGCACCCCTCCCTTGAATACGATCTTTTCGGGCAACTGGCTGATGCCTGCAAACGAAAAGGGATTACCCTTACCGCCTATTTAAATGGAGGGATCAGCAGCGCCGAAGGGGTACAACACCGCGACTGGACAACGCTCTACTTTGATGGGAGAGAGTATCGTGAACCCCGTTTTACACCTTACGTCAGGACGATGTGTTACAACAGTCCTTACCGGGACCACCTGGTGGCCATGGTGGAAGAGATTGCACAAAATTATCCGGTGTCAGGTTTTTTTATTGATTGTTTACAGAATTTTCCCTGCGTTTGCCCCATTTGTCTGAAAGAGATGAAAGAGAAGGGGATTGACTGGACAAACAGGGAGGAAGTGGTAAAATTCTCTGGTTTTTCAGCTTTGAGACTGGCAAAAGATATTTACGATGCCGCTACGGCAATTAATCCCAATTTGTTGATTTATCACAATAATCCCGGCTACGAAGAGCAGGCTGAATTCAGTACCTACTTCGAAGTGGAATGCCTTCCTGCGGGAGCCTGGGGGTACGAATACCTGCCGGTACTTTCGCACTATGTTCGTACGTTGGGCGATATGCCGGTATTAAACATGACCGGCCGTTTTTATGATTGGGGCGATTTCGGCGGCCTTCGTCCTGAACCTGCCCTCAAGTCAGAACTGCTGTATGGCCTGGCAAATGGCATGCGCCCGAATGTCGGGGGGCATTTTCATCCCCGGGGCGATTTAAATAATGCAGTATTCGACCGGATAGAGAAGATATATAAGGAACTGCAAACCATGGAACCCTGGTTTGACAATGCAAAAAACGTAACAGAAATAGCCATCGTTTATCCGAAATCTATACAAAATATTCGGGGCGACAGGCAATTGAAAAGTGCGGTACGCATGCTTAGCGAACTAAACCATCAGTTTGATGTGGTTACCACTTTTTCAGACTGGAGCAAGTACAAAGTGCTGGTTATCCCGGACGGTATCACCTTTAACGAGGAGGTTACGCGTCGCGTAAAAGAGCATTTGGCAGCGGGCAAGGCCGTAATATCCAGTGGGAGCTCTGGGTTAGATGCGGAAAAGACCCGGTTTGCCCTGGAGAAGGAATGGGGGCTAACATATGAGGGGGAGAATGATTTCGACCCGGCTTACTTTACCGTGGGTGAAAATTTTAATTCGCACCTGCCGGACATGCCTTTGTCACTTTATGCTTCCGGGATAAATGTTGAGCCATTGCCCGGAACAGAGGTGGAGGCCTACCTGATTAAACCGTATTTTAACCGTCACTGGGACGGGGAATATGCCTTTTATTATACCCCGCCCGATCAGGTAACAGAAAAACCGGCGCTTACCGTAAATGGAAACGTAGCTCATTTCAGTCACCGGATATTTTCGGGGTATGGAGACAAAGCCTCGGTAGAATTACGGACTGTTTTTTCCAATGTCCTGGACAACTACCTTTCCCGCCCGCTTTTTAAGTCGGACGACCTTCCAAGTTTTGCGCGGGCATTTGTTACGGAACAACCCGGACGAAAGATGGTCCATCTACTGTCGTACGTTCCGGAAAAGAGGGGCCACACGGAAATGATAGAAGAGCCGATAGAATTGCACAATGTAAAGATTTCACTCCGGAATGACGGGACCCGTCCCAAACGGGTTTACCTGGCACCCGAGAAAAAATCCCTTCCCTTTAAACAGGTTGATGATTATATCGAAGTGACGGTACCAAAATGTAAGGGGTATTCACTGGTCGTTTTCGAATCAAAGTGATAAAATATTGATGAACAGAGATTAAAAATCCGGTATGAATTACCATCAAAAATATAAACGAATGAAACGAATAGTAGGCTTGTTCATATTTATGAGCATTATATCAATATCATGCACCCAAAGTATAACAGTAGATAGTGATGATGTCGTTATCGAAAATGAGCAGTTTAAGCTCATTGTGGGAAGTGACGGGATTTCTAAAAGTCTTGTGCTTAAGTCTTCGAATGAAGAATGTCTGGTTCCGGGAGACAAAATCCCCATATTTTCTGTGACACAGGAACGGCCGTATCATAACGAAATTAAACTGGCCCATCCCAACAAAAGGATGACGTTTCAGGCAAATTCCGTTAAAAGGGAAGGCGACAAATTAATTGTTGGTTTTGAATTAATCCCGTATGAAGCAATTGTCCGGATAAAGGAAACCTCTGATTATATAAGCTTTAGCTTCGACGATTTTATTGTTGATCCTGACGATTATCCGGCCTATTTGAAAATTACGCCGCCACCTGCTACCGAACTTTGTTTTATCCAGTTGCCCGTTAAAGACAGAAAGCATTTTGGTGAATGGCTCAATGTGAGTTGGGACGAGAATGTTTCTGTCAACCTGTTAGGCACCGATCCGTACGCACGGATTGATGCGGAAAAACGCAATGGATATCGTATTCTGAAGGCAGATGCCGAGAAAGAAATAAAATTTAAAGGAGTTGGAGCTGCTTTAATTGTTTGCAAGACCAATGAACTGTTGGACAAAATTGCCCGTGTGGAAGAAGACTATAATCTGCCCAAGGGGGTAAAAAGCCGGCGGAATGAACAGATAAAATTATCTTATTACTGGTCGGGTAATGTAAATCCCGGGAATCTTCAGCAACATCTGAAATATGCCCAAATGGGTGGATTTAGAAACATGATGCTTTATTACCCTGCTTTTATTGAAAGTAATGGGTACAGGAAGATCGGTGATTACGACTGGAATAAATCCTTGTATCCGAAGGGTAAAGAGGATTTGAGAGAGATGCTTCAGGCCATTGAAGGCAAGGGGATTGTACCGGGTTTTCATTTCCTTCATTCCCATATTGGAAGAGACAGCAGGTATGTTACTCCCAAACCCGATTACCGGTTGAACCTGCTCCGGCATTATACCCTGTCAGCGCCTTTGGGTAAAAACGACACCGAAGTGTATGTGGAAGAAAACCCTGACGGAACCACAATAGCAGATGGTGCCAGAGTGCTTAAAATCGGGACTGAACTTATTTCTTATGAAGGATATACCACCACACCACCGTATAAATTTACCGGGTGTGTTCGGGGTATAGACGAAACAACAATCAATACCCAGCCGGCAGGATATATTTTCGGATTGCTGGATGTGAGTGAATTTGGGGCCACCAGTGTTTATATTGATCAAAATACCAGTTTGCAGGACGAAATAGCAGAAAAGCTTGCCAATATTTATGATGCCGGTTTTAAGTTTGTCTATTTTGATGGTTCAGAAGGTGTTAATCCTCCGTTTTGGCATCACGTTGCTGCGGCACAATACAAGGTTTTCAGCCGTCTAAAGCCTGACCCCATATTTGCTGAAGGAGCTGCCAAAACCCATTTTAGCTGGCACATGCTTAGCGGGGGGAATGCATTCGATATTTTCAGCCCCGAAACGTTGAAAGAGGAAACACGAAGGTGGCCGGCAGAAGAAGCTCCCCGGATGAAAGCCGATTTCACCCGCATTAATTTTGGCTGGTTGGGGTATTGGGTACCGGATGAAAAAACCATAGGCACACAACCCGATATGCTTGAGTTTGTCACAAGCAGGGCAGCAGCATGGGATTGTCCGGTTTCAATTCATGCGAGCCTGAAAAAGTTTGATGCACATCCCAGAACCCCTGATAACCTCGAAGTTCTGAGAAGATGGGAAGAAGTAAGGGCTAACAACTGGCTGACCGAAGAGCGAAAGCAAATGCTTCAAAACCTGGAGCAGGAACATATTCTGCTGCTGAATGAGCAAAAAGAGTTTGAGTTGCAACCGTATGAACAGATTGAAAATGTGGCCGGTGGCAGTAAAGAAGTGCGGGCATTCATCATTCAGCGGGAAAGCGAATTATACGTGGTTTACTGGCATATTTCAGGAAGCAAAAAACTGGAATTACCATTGAATAAATCGAATGTGCAATTATTTGAAACACTTGGGGTAGAGAAGAATATTGATTCCGGAAACGGTGATGCCATTATTGTTCCTGTTGACAATCGTCGTTTTTTGAAAGCAGGGAATTTATCAAAAGAGCAGCTTGCAAATGCTTTTTCCAAAGCTAAAATTTTAAACTAAAATGACTTCAAAAGGCTTTACACGAAGGGATTTTTTGGGCAGAACAACGGCTGGCCTGGCAGGAGCCGCTGTCTCACCCGCGATTCTCGGATTTGACAGGCAAAGTGCTGGAGAAACCACCGGGAATCAATTCCAACGTTCAGTTTCGGATTTTAATACTGAAGTGGAACGGCTACCTGCTGAAGAACTGTATGATTACCATAAAAGGCTTTCTTCCGGGCCTGTGCATGTATGGCGAAGGGATTTGGAAACGCAGCGGGAAAAAAACGAGATGTCTGTTCCTGATAAGGGCTGGACAATAACCTGGGCAACGGGCAGCGGCGTAATCATGGAAAATGCAGTCCGGGATTTTTGCGATTACCTCGACAAATCGCATCGTGTTCAGGTTGAACGGGAAGCGAAGGACTCGCTCCGTGACTGGAAACGCTATCGCCGGCGAATCGTTGCAGGGACAAAAGAACAGTTGCCCGGATGCGGTAAAACGCTTGAGAAAACCAAGGATTACGAGATACAGGTAACGCCTGATTCTATTGTGGTATGTGGCTACGATGAACGGGGAACAATGTTTGGCTTGTATAATCTTGAAGCCCGCATGAACCTGAGGGAGGCTCCCTTTTTACCAAAGGATCTTAAAGTCGTTCGGCACAGCCTTTATAATACCAGGATGGTGTTATCCTGGATGGGCTGGATGGAATGGCCTGACCAGCTCCTGTCTCATTTGGCACACGACGGATTTGACGGGATTTTTGCCGGAGTATATACCAATCCAAACGGAGATCGTACTACGGCCGAAACATCTACTGATTTTTATGCCCGGTTAATGTATGGAGTCCGGAAACAGGATCCGGAAAAAATTAAAGATCTGATAAAAAGGGCATCGGGCTTTGGGATAAAAGTATATACTCCCATAATATGGCAATACCTCGGCACAAAAGAAAGTGAAGAAGAGTTGCGCAAACTGGTGCGGGATATTGTAACAGAATTTCCCGACATCCGGGGATATGTTCTTTTAACAGAAGGATTCTGGTACAAAAAGTGGGGTGGTGGCCATGGCGCCAGCAAGGAATACCTTCAGGAATGGGCGCGAAACTGGTCTTATGCGGCAGGCATTGTGGAAGAAGAATGCCATAAAATAAATCCGGATATTGAGATACTTCCCTGGGAGTACAATATTGATTTTCGTCCGCAGAATACGGAGATAAAACGCTATTTCATTCAGCAGCTTCCGGAAAATACCACGCCCATGCTTACCTGGGAAAACGGAAAAAGTTTCGAGATTGACGGCATGCAGGGATACCTTCGCGATTACTCCCTGAACCAGATTGGACCGGCAGAAGTAACCGATGCCCAGATTGATGAAGCCCGGAAACGTTCCATGAATGTTTTTTCAAAAGTAGATACGTTTGCAAGCTGGCAATATGGAACCATTCCTTATTTGCCGTGCCCGTACCAGTGGTACGACCGGTATAGTGCCCTGGAAAAGTATGGCATAAGCGGCACCCTGGAAAGCTGGAGCAGCGGGTATAAACCGAATTTTATAAGTCAACTCCGTGCGTGGACCTGCTGGACAGATTATCCTTCCCGCGATGAGCTGTTAAAACAAATTGCTTCGGTAATTTTTGGGAAAAACCAACAGGAACAGGTATTGAAGGCATGGGAACACTTTAGTCAGGCCATTCGCTTTGTTCCGGATACTGGCCCTAATATGGGAACCAATAATGCTGTCGGGAACCCGCTTTTTTTCCAGGTCCCGCCGGCAAGGACCGGCACCTTCGATTATTCATGGGGGGATCCGTCATGGAGGGTGCCATTCAATCCGTACTGGCCGTTCACTGTTTCACGGATGGTGTTTTTCCCCGATTTTTCCAACCGAATCAATAAAGCAGAACAATATGCCAGGAGTGCTACGGGGATTGTGGCGGGGAAAGAAACCAAAATTTTACCGGTTTTTCTCAAATACCTGAAAAAAGCCATAGACGAAATGGAGAAGGGCTTAATTCTGTACAGAGCGGCTGCGGTGAACAGTCCGGAGAGAAAACGGGAGGAAGCAGTTAGAGAAGTGGTGGTGGCAGAGCAATTGCAGCGGATGATGCAAAGCGATTATGCCATCCTTGAGTTTGAAGACCTTCGGTTGCAACTGGTAAAAGAAAAGAATAAAGGGGCTTTTGAAACGATTCTGGATCGTATGGAAAGCGTTCTTAAAGACGAAGTTGAAAGAACAAAACTATCCTTGCTGGCTGCCACAAAAGATTCGCGTTTGGGCTTTCAGTTTGAACAGGACTATGTTTATACTCCCTATTCTTTAACCGAAAAGCTAAAGGTTTTAACCGATACGCTGAACAGTCAACTTCCGGACGCCAGAAAAAAGGGATACTTTTAAAATAGTAAACTAATACATTAAGAGCATTTAAAATTATAATTATGAACACGACAACAATTCCGCAGAGTGAATTTGAAGAGAGAATTAAAAGGTTTCAGGCAAATATCAGGAAAGAAAACCTGGATGCCTGTCTGGTACATGCCACAGAATCTGATATGGCGCACGTAAGGTACCTGAGCGAATACTGGCCCACGTTTGAAACAGGTGCCGTTTTTGTGCCTGCAGAAGGAGAACCGGTATTGCTGGTAGGCCCGGAAAGCGACCTGTACGCCTCTCATCGCAGCTTTTTTAAGAACATTGAAAAGTTAATTGAATACAGGGAATCGGCAGAGCCGGATGCGCCGGGTATGTCTTTTATCACGTATAAAGATCTGATTGCGAAATATGTTCCGCAAGGCATTAAAAAATTAGGTATTGTAGGCTGGGCAATTACCTCCCTGCCGGTTTATATGGCTTTAAAAGAACAGCTTCCGGGAGTGGAACTGGTAAAAGCTGACATGACCCTTTGGCCTTTACGTTTTGTGAAAAGCGACAATGAACTGGCATGCATGCGTAAAGCTTTTGAAATATCGGAACTGGCTGTGGAGGCTATTCTCAACGAAATAAAACCGGGGATGACGGAATTCCAGGTGATAGGAATCGCCCAGCGTGAAATCTATAAACATGGCGGAGAATATGAAGGACATTCCTTGTATTGCTTCTGCGGGGAATCAACCAATAATGCCATTTCCCGTCCGACTCATAATAAAATTGTAGAGAACGAGGTAATCCAGTTGAATATTGGCGCACGGGTAAGTGGTTATTCATCCAGTGTAGGACTGCCATTCTCCATAGGCCCGTTGCCGGAACGTAAAAGACGTTTGGTTGAGTTTGGTTTGGAAGCCCACAAAAAAACAATAGAATTGCTTCGCGCCGGAAAACCGGCAGGTACCGTTGTCAATGAGTACGAAGCATGGGTAAAAGAACAGGGATTTGGTCAATATTTGCTGTACGGACCATGCCATTCAATAGGTATGATGGAAGTGGAGCGTCCCTGGATGGAATCAACATCAGAATACCTGTTGGAAGAAAACATGACTTTTCAGGTTGATACCTTTTTTTATGATAAGGATTTTGGATTGCGTTGGGAAAATGGGGCCATCGTAAAAGAAGGCGGAGCAGAGTTGATGTCGTCTAAATTTATGAAATACACTGAGATTTAATCCTGATATTTACATTGCAAGAAAAACACATGACTGAAAAAGAAAAGATGTTGAATGGAGAGTTATACATGGGATCGGATCCTGTGCTTTCCAGTGAACATCTTCGTTCCCTGAAATTATGGAGAGAATTTAATTCGGTGAGTCCGGAAGACAAAGAAAGAAAGCTTGAAATACTGAAAAAATTGTGCCCAAACCAGGGGACAAATGTCTGGATTTCGGGACCTTTCTATTGTGATTATGGTTATAACATTCATTTTGGGAATAATATCTATATAAACTTTAATTGTACAATACTTGACGTCAATAAAGTAACGATAGGTAATGACGTGTTGATTGGCCCATCGGTCGAGATTTACACTGCGGCCCATCCCATGGACTGGGAAGAAAGAGCCACAAGAATAGAGTACGGGAAACCTGTTACCATTGGCAATAATGTCTGGATAGGTGGCAATACCACCATATGTCCTGGTGTTACAATTGGAGATCGCAGCGTTATTGGGGCGGGCAGTGTTGTTACTAAAGATATTCCTGAAGATGTGGTAGCTGCCGGAAATCCGGCAAGAGTTATAAGACACCTGAAATAAATTATCCTGTTTAAAATGTAGAATTTACCAATTAATTTTAAAACAAAATACTATGCGTTATGAATTAATGTTCCCGGATCAAATCCGTGAAGCGATTGACAAAAATACACCTGTTGCTTTAGCATTGGGTGTTTTGGAATACCATGGCGAACACCTTTGTCCGGGTGTTGATACCCTGGTGGTTCAGAGGGCACTGGAAATGCTCGAAGATGACATGGAATTAATCGTACTTCCGCCGTTTTATTACGGCGCAGGTTCTTATGCTGTTGCCGGTCCTGAGCGTAAAGGCGGCGTGCATATTGATGCCGAAACCTTAAATAAATTTGCCCGCCAGTTATTTTATAACCTGTTGCGTATTGGCTTTCGTAATGTCTATGTATTTTTTCACCATCAGAGTGAAAACTTTGTCAGCGGAATGCCTACCGACCTTGCTTTCAGGTTGGCAGCCAAGCAGGAGATTTTTGCTTTTATCGAGAATGAAAAAGGCGATGGCTGGTGGGGAGAAGATACCGCTTCTGCCAACTATTATGAGGAACATGACAGTGGTACAGACCCGTTTAGCTGGATTCGCGTTGAACCGTTTATGAGCGGCGAGGCCCAGAAGCAATGGCCCATAGATCATGCCGGCGAACAGGAAACGTCTTTAATGATGGCATTTGCTCCCGATGGCGTGGATATGAAACGCTTTGACGGAAAACAATGGTATGCCCAGTCGGCAGTCAAAGCCAATATGGATTATGCCAATAAAGCAAAAGCATTCATTTTGGATGATTTGAAAAAGAGGATGAGCAAATAACAGTAAGATGACAGGCAGGGAATTAACCGATTTGCTCTCTCAATCGTATCGTCGCTGGCATCTGACAGGTACTCTGGAAAACGGCGTTATTGCTGCGCTGGATATGGAAGGCAGACTGTTTACCGTTGTTAATAATAAAGTCATTAACCGGGTGGTGCCTTCTGCCATAAAAAACCGCTCCAATAAAAATGCCTATCAGAACCCCGGTGGCGATGCGCTCTGGCCTGCTCCGGAGGGGACTACACTGGGATACGAATATGCAACCGGCGCCTGGCGTGTGCCTCCGGCAATAACCGGGGCTGTTTGGGAAGTCGTATTGCAGGCAGAGAATCATTTTGTTATAAGGGCAGAGATAGATCTCATAAATAATTACCAGGCAGGGATTCCCTGCGAATTTGAGCGCCATGTCAAAATGGATAGCGGTGATAATTTTGTTACCCAGCATGTAACTGAAGTCATTCGCTATATTGGTGGGAAGACTCTCCGTAATGGAGAGTTTTCACTGGCGCCCTGGTCACTTTGCCAGTTCGATTCCGGGAAAAACGGAAAAGTAACCTTACCCCCTCCTGAAAAGAGGGATGTTTGGGACATGTACGGGCCGTCCGGTTCTCAACGCCGTTTAACCAACGGAGTGTACGTTGTGAAAACTGAAACGAAAGACCGGTTTCAACTGGGGATGAGTCCGAAAGTTCCCTGGATTGAATATACGCTGGAGAATCAGTTCCGGGTGAAACGTTATGCCGGAGAATTAGCCAATGGTCAGTCTTATATTGATATTGCCGATTCTCCTCCGGATCAGTTACCCTCGTCCAGAGGGGTCAGTTTAAGTGTTTATTGCGATCCATCCGGTTTTATGGAAATTGAAGCATGCGGCGGTTGTTCGGAGGAACTGGCACCGGGGACTGAACTTCGGGTCGGGATAACTACTGAATATGTAATGGTTTAAATAAGAACAGAATATTTATTATCTACTTTGTTATGAATTCTAATAAAAAGAACATAATTGTCCCAATGCTTTTGATCGGGGCCATGTATGCAGTGCTGGGCTTTGCCCTTGGGATTAATGCCTTTTTTATCCCCTTTGTGAAGGAGGCCTTTAACATTTCAACCGCTGAGTCATATCTTATTATGACGGCTACCTTTTCCGCTTTTGTTGTCTTCGGGGCTTTTTCCGGCGGAATACTCAAAAAAGCAGGATATAAAGGAGGAATGGTCATTGCCTTTGTACTTATGGCAATAGGTTTTTTCCTGATAACACCCGCGGCCCGCTCCATCAGTTTCCCCATGTTGTTGCTGGCATTGTTTATAAGCGGGCTGGGGCAGGCCCTTTTGACAGGCGCTGTTAATACGTACGTTTCGATAATTGGTCCGGAAGAAAGTGCTGCCAAACGAATAGCCCTGATGGGTATTTGCAACAAAACATTTTATGCTGTAGCGTCGCTGATGCTTGCTGTATTTATGGATTTGGCCAATGTGCGAATTGAGGATACCATTCTTCCGTTTTATATTATTACAGGTGTTTTACTGGTTATGGGGCTTTTCTATTATTTTTCTCCCCTTCCCGAAATCAAGGCGGTTGGTGAGGACGATGACGGAGAGGATATCCCGGAAAATTCAACATATTCCAGGTCAAAAACAAGTATCTTCCAGTTTCCGCATTTGTTACTGGGAGTTGTTGCCATTTTTTTTGTTATTGGATTGGAAACGGTGGCCCTTGGTACGATTAACGATTATGCCACAATCCTTCATTTAGCTTCACCGGAGAATTATATCTGGCTGGTATCAGCAGGTATGGTTATCGGTTATTCGCTGGGGGTACTGCTTATTCCAAAGTATGTGAGTCAGGGACAGGCTTTGCTGTTCTCCACTGTCTCCGGTATTTTAGTTACTTTAGCCATTATTATGGTGCCGGAAAGTGTGTCAATCTATCTTGTTGCCTTTTTGGGTCTGGCCAATGCCATGATGTGGCCGGCAGTATGGCCACTGGCTATAGCCGATCTGGGAAAATTTACAAAAATGGGCAGTTCGTTGCTGGTAACCGGGATTATTGGCGGTGCATTTCTTCCTTTGTTGTTTGGGTATGTGGCCGAACAGGCATCGTATCAGAATGCTTATCTTGTTTGTTTGCCGGCCTACCTGTACATAATTTATTATGCATTGTCAGGATGCAAAATAAGAACTAATATCAATTGAATTTGATGGTGAGCCTTAAATTGTTTTGATTATTTTGGGTTTAGGCAAGGCAAAAAATTGAGGCATAGCCATAGCTACGGCGATATTTTTTAACGAAGCATAAACTCAAAAGAACGGAAGAATAAGGCTCAGGGTCATGTTTAATTGGTATAAAACGGATAAGTAACTAAAAACGAATGGACAATAAAGATAATCAGGCCACAACCACCCGAAGAAACTTCATCAAAGCAGCCGCAGTTGCCGGTGCCGGTATTATGATTTTACCGCGGTGTACGTTAGGCGGCAAAGGATTTGTTCCGCCCAGCGATAAGATTAACATTGCCCTTGTTGGGGCAGGAGACATATCCATGCATCACCTGAATGAGGTCTTTAAATATGACGATGTACAAATAATTAGCATTGCAGACCCTGCCGAATACTGGGATAACAAAGTTCTCAACAAGCAGGAAAGCGGCCGGAGGCCAAGGAAGAAACTCATAGAAAGTCATTATGCCCAGAAAACGCCCAACTACAAAATAACAGAATATGAGGATTTCCGGGTAATGCTCGAAAAAGATTCGGCCATTGATGCTGTCATCTGCTGCTCCCCGGATAATACCCATGCGCATATTTCTATTCTTTCGATGCGGGCAGGCAAACATGTGTACTGCCAAAAACCACTGACGCATAATATCTGGGAAGCCCGGAAAGTGCGTGAAGTTGCCCGGGAGACGGGGCTGGCTACCCAGATGGGCAACCAGTTGCATGCCCTGGATACCATCCGGCAAACGGTTGAATACCTTCGTTCCGGTGTTATCGGGACAGTCCACGACGCTTATTCATGGGTAGGGGCCACAAGGTACTGGAAAGGGATTTCAGGTTATCCAACCGAAAAGATGAAAGTTCCCCGGGGGTTTAACTGGGATGTATGGCTTGGCCCCACAAGTTTCCGTCCTTACCATAGCGCTTATACTCCTTTTACCTGGCGTGATTTCTGGGATTTTGGGAATGGGGCGCTGGGAGATTTCGGGTGCCATGACATGGATGCAGCAACCTGGGCATTCGGTTTGGATTCGCCCGAGAGTGTGCAGGTATTTCCTGCCGGGAACAGGGGGAGCAGTGAAATGACCCCTTACGGAGAAATAGGGCATTACTATTTTGGGGGGAATGATAAACGTTCCCCGATAAAACTAACCTGGTTCTCAGGCGGTCTGCTGCCGGAGCATCCGGCCGCTTTGCCGCGGGATGTTAAGCTAAATAAGTCCAGGGGGGCTATGTTTATTGGCGATAAGGGGCTTATCCTTACCAATGGAGGGGCCAGTGGCGCCCCGGAGATATTTCCAAAAAGTTTGCGTGAATCTTTTACCCCTCCACCAGAGTCTCTACCCCGTTCCAAAGGGCACCATCGCGAGTGGTTTGATGCCATAAAAGGCGGGGAGATGCCGTTGTCGAACTTTGAATATGCATCCAAACTCACCGAGATAACCCTTTTGGGGGTATTGTCGTTACGGTTGGGAGGAGAAAAAATCCTTTGGGATAAGGAAAATATGAAAGCGATTGGGTTACCCGAAGCGGACCAAATTATAAAGGAACCCGTAAGACAAGGTTGGGAAATGTGTTAGTTCCGGTTGTTATCCTGTTGCGCCTGAATCGGAATAGACTCAGGAACATGTTGCCGGAAGGTGAATGGGAAAAGAAATTAAAGTGTAAATTTGAGTAGTATAAAATGAGCATAAGTAAATAATTAACACGGGAGTAATAATTGAAAACTCATGTGAATTCCATCTGTTATCATAAAAAAAATAAAATTTTAAACGAATGAAACTGTCAATTTCTTTGATTATCGCCGCCACTTTATTGCTGACGGTTAGTGTGGCCAAAACAAATGCTTCTGAGCCTTCTGGACGTATAAGCGCTGCTTCCGGTGAGAAGGCAAAACTAAAATTGTTCAATGGTAAAAACCTGGAGGGTTGGTACACTTTTATAAAGGGCAAAGGGAAAAATATGGATCCCAATGAAGTGTTTACAGTCCGGAATGGGGTAATAGCGATCTCTGGTGAGGAATATGGTTGTATTACTACAAACGAAGAATTTGAAAACTACAAACTTGTTGTTGAGTTTAAATGGGGCGAAAATACCCATGCTCCCCGGCTTGAGAAAACCAGGGATAGCGGCATTCTTTTGCACTCAATAGGTGAAGATGGTGGTTATAGCGGAATATGGATGCATTCAATCGAATGTCAGGTAATTGAAGGGGGAACCGGCGATATCATTGTTGTTGGCGACGGATCGCCCAATTTTGCTGTTACCTGTCCGGTTGCTTCAGAAAAACAGGGTAATTCGTATGTTTTTAATCCTGAAGGCGAACCCGTTACTGTACACCAGGGAAGGATAAACTGGTACGGACGTGATCCGAACTGGAAAGATGAAAAGGGCTTCAGGGGAGCTAACGATGTGGAAAAACCTGTGGGCAAATGGAATAAGATTGAATGTATTGTAAAGGGAAAAGAGATCAAGATATACCTTAACAATAAACTGGTAAATCATGCATTCGATGTAAAACCCAGTAAAGGACGGATTCAGATACAATCTGAAGGGGCAGAAATATTTTACAGAAAGGTGGAACTGACATTATTGCCAGCTGAATAAGCCCCCGTTACATTATACAAAGGAAGTGGTGAATCAACGCATAATTTTTATGGAGAAAAGAAGTTTTTATGCCCGGTATCTGCACCTTGTTATGCTGCTTCTGGCAGTCATCTTAGCAAGCTGCGGGAGAGAAGGAATTGTTTTTGAAAATGAATATTTCAGATATGAAATTACTCCGGAGGGAAAAAACCTTCATTTTATTGATAAGCAAAATAATGCAGATTATTTGAAAGATGATGGCATATCTTATTGCGCTTCAGTGAAAAAGGAAGGCAGGGAATATAACGTAACCGGAATAGCCCTTGAAGGGGAAATATTGAAATTGAATTTTGACGAAGCGGGGGTATCCGCCGAACTTTTGGTTACAAAAGCGAAAGATCACATTAACTTTAAAGTAAAAAACGTAACAGGCGATCCATGGTCACTGACTTTTATGAATGTGCCTCTTAGTTTGGAGGGGATGTCGTATGAACCATTTGGGGCCTGCTTGTTGGCAATGAACCTAAATACCCATGTTGTTCAGCTTCCTGCCCTGCAAACCCTTATGAAGGCAACCTGTTATTCCCGTTTGGGAATGGAAGGAGCTGAAATTTCCATGCTGGGATTGCCCCAAAAGATGGTGTTGCCCGCCATCAGGGACATTGTAAAAGGTGCAGAAGGTATTCCCTTTTCTGATCAGGGAGGAGCCTGGGCGCAAATGGCAAAAGAAGGCTTTGGTTCATACCTGATGAGCGGGGGAGGACGCCTGACCGAGGAAACAGTAGATGAGTGGATTGAATCATGCAAAAGTTTAGGATTTAATCAGATTGATAACCATGGAGGAGGTGCCTTCTTTAAATTTGGCAGCTTTGAACTGAATAAAGAAAAGTATCCTGACGGGTGGGAATCTTTTAAAAGAATAAATGAAAAGCTTCATGAAGCCGGAATTTCATCCATCTTACATACCTATTCATTCTTTATTGATAAAAATTCGAATATAGTAACACCGGTGCCCAATGAAGGGCTTGGTTACTTTGAGGGCTTTACCCTTGCCGCCCCTGTTGATGCCGGTGCCGATGAAATTATTGTTAACGAGTCAACCGCTGATGTTTCAACCACAACCGGTTTTTGGGTAAGAAACAGCACTACGCTCAGAATTGGGAACGAGCTTATCGAATTTACAGGCGTAACCAAATCTCCGCCATATAAGTTTACCGGTTGTAAAAGAGGGGCGTTGGGCACCCAGGCCCTGGAGCATCCGGCAAATGAGAAGGCTTTTCACCTGATGGAGATGTTTGGAAGATTTGTTCCCGGAGAAGATACCGAGCTTTTCACGGATATCGCCAAACGAACAGCCCAAATAGTCGATGAATGTAAATTCGACGGCATCTATTTCGATGCAGCCGACGGAAGTGACCTTTGGGGAGGCGAGGAATTTTACTGGCACTATGGGCCTAAGTTTGTTTTTGAAGTGGCCCAAAATCTTAAAAAACCGGTAGGTATGGAAATGGCAGGTATGACGCATCTCTGGTGGCACTACCGATCACGATGGCAGGCGTGGGATTCGCCGGTCAGAGGGTACAAACGGTTTGTGGATATTCACCTGGCCTCAATTAAATCTGATACCTATAAACACGGGGAATTTATGGGACATACTCCTGTGATTGATAAACTGGCAAGAGCCGAGCACAGCCCTCTAATGCTTCCGTTGTTTTTGGGGTGGTGGAGAAATTATCCGTGGACTGCTTCTCCCCAGGTTGAGATGACTCATACCGATGATATTGAATATTTGTGCAGCAAGATGATTGGGAACAACGCAGGCCTTTGTGTGCAGGGGAGTGTTGATAAGAAAGCAGTTGAAGATGTTCCCCTCCTGGGGCAGTTGCATGCCATTATCAGACAATACGAAGAGTTAAGGCACAAGAAATATTTCCCAGACAGCATTCGAACCATTTTGCGTGAACCGGGGAAGGATTTTACCCTGTTTCAGGAACAAAACGGAGACTGGAATTTTAAACCTGTCGTTTATAATGAACATAAAGTAACCGGGCTGAGCGATGGTTCCGGTAGCTGGACTGTACAGAATGAGTTTTTCCAGCAGTCCCTGAAACTGAGGATTCAGCCGTTGATGTCGGTAAAGCCTTTTGATGATCCTTCGAATATTTTGTTAACAGAATATGCAGCCAATGAATTCAGTAACGAAGGGAACGCCACGGGCGTGACAGGAGAAGTCACCACCTCGGATGACCTTCCTGAAAATGCCGGCGCTGCAATTAATTTCTCCGCACGGAGTTCCGGGGCTTCCCCCAGGGAGGGAGCATGGATAAAGATGGAGAAACAGTTTACCCCGTTGATTGATCTGGAGAACAATCAGGCGCTTGGGGTCTGGATAAAAGGGGATGGCAACGGACAGCTGCTTAACCTCAGAACCGGAAATCCAAAACATATTGGATATGCCGGCGTCAGAGGCGATCATTTTATTGATATCGACTTTACTGGCTGGAAGTATTTTGAACTGGTCGAAGTTGAGTCGGAAAGATTTAGTGATTATATATGGGAAACACATGTGGAAACCCGGGAAATTCCTGAAGGTTTTAATGTGTATAACTCCTATAAGGGGACTGTAAAAATGAGCAGTGTCGATAAGCTGCAATTGTGGTATAACAACCTGCCTGCCAACAAGAAAGTTAATTGTATAATTGGCCCGGTTAAAGCGTTACCCATGGTTCCGGTAACTATTGCCAACCCGGCCCTTACCATCAACGGGGAGACAATCGTTTTTCCCGTAGAAATGGAATCGGGAATGTATCTGGAACTGGATTCCGACAATGTTTGCAGGTTATACAGTTCAAAAGGGAAAGTCCTGCAGGAAGTGCAATTACGTGATAAAATACCCGAATTGAAACCGGGGAGCAATAACGTTTCGTTTTCCTGTGAAGGGACAGAAGGGGTCAGTTCGCGGGTGAAGGTTACGGTAATTGGCGAAGGAAAACCATTGTAAATAAACAGATATGAGAGTCAGTCGTCGTGCGTTTTTTCGGAATGCCACAGCCGCAACGGGCGGAATTGTACTGTGCGGACTTCATGGCAACCTGGGGGCTTCAGCAGCTGTACCCAATTTAATAAAAATTGAAACGCCTTTTCATGGCGCTGTTTTAAACTCCCGGCATGGTGTAAAAGCCGGGGAAGGATTAAAAATTGAAGTACAGGGAGAGGCTCCTTTGAACGGAACTGTCACTGTAAATGGGGTACAGGCACGACGCGAGAAGACCAAATTTATGGCCGATGTCATTCTTCGCAATACGGAAACCGAAATTACAGCCATTTCAAACGGAGTGTTTGGAACCAATAAACACACCATAAGAGTGGTATGGGATAAAAATTCATTCCCGCGCTATGGATTTGAAATAGACGACAACATATTCTTTTTTCGCGACATCGCAAAAGAAAAATATCGCTCGCTATTCGATTGTTTTTACCTGAAAGGATTGCGGAAACTGCATCAGAAGTATGGAACAAAAGTGTTGCTGAATATCTATTTTTCAGATGGGCAGGAATATACAAAGTCGCCTGAATTTACACTGGAGCAGTTTTCCGATCGGTATAAAAGTGAATGGGAGGATAATGCCGATTGGCTGAAGCTGACGTTCCATGCCTGGGCTAACCTGCCCGACCGCCCGTATCAGGATGCCCCGGTCCAAAAGTTAACCAGTGACCTGGAGAAGGTGAGCGAGCAGATTATCCGTTTTGCCGGCGAGCAAACCTACACACCTCCCACCATTGTCCACTGGGGTATGATGCCGTCTCATGCCTATAAATCAATGGCTGAGAAAAACGTGAAAGTGTTACGCGGCTATTTTATTTCCAGAGAGAATGGTAAATGGGATGTTAACCATAATATGGATGCTGTACGATCGGAATATATCTCACACCATCATCTCCTGAAAGATTTTGACAGTGGTATTGTGTTCTCGAAAATCCATCTGGTGTGCAATTCTACTCCGGTAGAAAAAATTGTTCCTACCCTGCAGCCCCTGTTAAACCACCCGCAAGGTGCGGAGATTTTGGATCTGATGACCCATGAACAGTATTTCTGGCCTTTTTATGCGAATTATCTGCCCGATCATTTTGAACGGCTCGACAAAACTATCGGATGGGCAGCAGAACACGGTTACAAACCTGTTTTTTGGAACGACGGATTTCTGGGAGCGCCGGCATAAGAACCGTCAGGTTCATTTATCATAACAAGTAAATGCAATAAAAATGAAACAACTTTTCACTATCGGATTATTTATAATTGTTGCAGCCCTTCTGTCAACACACTGTTCTTATAAAACAAAGACTGAGAGTGGCAATGCCGTTGCTTTTGGCGACAGTATCTACATGCAAAGTTTGCCGCCTCAGCCAGACGAAACGGCCTGGAAATTTATTGATGAGCTTAAAGCTCCCATGTGGACAGAGCATGAGTGGGAGTCGAAACTTCCTGCTTCCGGACAAGCCGATCTTTCCGGAGGAGTCATTCTTAAAAAAGAATTCCCGGATCCCAAAGGGTACCTTGAAACAGCCTATGAAGATCTGCGTTTGTTTCTTGCGGCAGGAGATGTGCCAACGGGCAGCGGAGAGTATTTAATTGAATTTTTATCCTCGTCCGACTTAACGGGAGAGGCTTTCCGTTTGGAAGTTAATGCCAGTAATTGCCGGCTATGGGCAGGGGATGTGGAAGGTATCCGTCGCGGTATTTTTTACCTGGAAGATGAAATGCTCCGTTTACGTGCTCCTTTTTTGCCTTTGGGAACAATGGAAAAAGAGCCTGCCATTAAAAGCAGGATATCCCGTTGTTTTTTTGGTCCCATCAAACGGCCACCTGCCATGCGCGATGAATTAATGGATGCGGTGGATTATTATCCTGATAATTACCTGAACCGACTGGCTCACGAGGGGGTCAACGGTTTATGGCTTACCATTGAGTTTCGCGATCTGGTTTCCACCCGGTTCACGCCCGATAATGGGAAAGATGCGGAGCAGCGCCTGAAAAAATTGAGCCGGACAGTAGAAAAATGTTTACGGTACGGAATAAAAACCTATATCTTTTGTATTGAGCCCCGCGCCTGGGAGGCAAACGATCCGGTGTTAACGGATTTTCCGGAGTTGGGAGGGCACAAATCGGGAAACAGGTCGTTTTTTTGTCCGCTGGGTAAAGAAGCGGATGAGTACCTGTATGAATCAGTGAATAAGATTTTTAAAGCTGTTCCTGAACTTGGGGGAATCATAAATATTACCCACGGCGAAAGGGCCACTACCTGCCTGAGTGCCGTCTCCTCATTCAGCGATCATACTGGCCGGATAAACTGTCCGCGATGCAGCGACAAGGAACCGTGGGAAATACTTTACGCGTCCCTGTCGTCTATGCAACGGGGAATGCATGACGTTAATCCCGATGCCGAATTGATAAGTTGGCTGTATATGCCGCAGCCCCAAAGATTTCATCCCGGAGATGTTTATAAATTGGGGAATTGGGTTTATGATCTTCCTGTACATACTCCCAAAGGGGTGGTTCTTCAGTTTAATTTTGAATCCGGAGTGGAAATGGAAGTATTTGGCAAAAAGCTGGTGGGTGGAGATTACTGGATATCAAAACCCGGCCCCAGCGATAGGTTTGAAGATATTGCCCGTATTGCGCGGGAGCATGACACACGGATGTCGGCGAAAATTCAAACCGGAAACTCCCATGAACTGGCAACAGTTCCTTTTGTTCCGGTGCCTTCCCTTTTGTACGAAAAATTTGCTGCCATGCAGAACCTGGGAGTGACCCACACCATGTTATGCTGGTATTTTGGAAATTATCCGGGGTTAATGAACAAAGCGGCAGGGGAGCTTTCTATGAAACCTTTCCCTGAAAATGAAACGGAATTTCTTGGTCAGCTCGCTTCTGTATATTGGAAAAATGAAGATGTACCTAAAGTCGTTGAGGCATGGAAACATTTTAGCAGCGGATATGAAAACTATCCGCTAACCAACCATTTTCAATATTACGGCCCCATGCACGACGGACCGGTATGGCCACTGTTGCTGAAACCTGCCGACGCTCCGCTGGCGCCCACCTGGCAAATTGGCTCAAGTACCACCCTTAAACCCTGGCCTCCCAGCGGCGACAGGGTTGGCGAATGCATCGGTGGTGTTTTGACGCTGGAAGAGGTCGTGGAACTTTGCCGCCGCATGACAACATCATGGGATAAAGGGGTAGAAATATTTAAAGAGATGGAAATGAATTATCTGGGCGAAAGGGAAAGAATGTTGGATATCGGGGTGGCAAAAGCCCTGGGAATTCAATTCAGAAGCGGATACAATATTTTGAATTTTTACTTGTTGCGCGAAAAAATGTTGCGGATGGAAGGCATGGAGCGGCTGGAGATACTAAATCAGTTAACGGATATTATTGAAGAGGAAATAGCGCTGGATGAACAGTTGTTGGCTCTTTGTAAAGAGGATTCAAGACTTGGATTTCATTCGGAGGCAGAAGGATATAAATATTTTCCTGAAAAAATTGAATGGAGAATGGCAGAACTGAAAAAGGTTCTGGAAAATGACGTGCCTGCTTTTGAAAAGATCATTAAAAAAGGGGAACTTTTATTCCCCGAATATACGGGGAAAAGACCGGAGGGAGCTATTGCGAACTGTATCCAAATTTCGGATGTTTCGCCAGATGCAACTATTCAGGTACCTTCCGGGTTGCAGTGGCAAGAGCTGAACGAAGGGGCGGATACAGCTCAATTGCAATGGGCATCGGCCCGGGATTCCGAAGCATTGTATGTCTGGGTAACTGATAAAACACCTTCGAACCAGGCGTCGCTTGAAAATCCGGTTTCCAATGTGCGGATTAAGGTAGAACCCGGGAGACTTTATCCTGCTTTTCATTTTTCTTTCCATAAAATGACAGAAGAGAATGCAGGTGACCCGGTACGAAATTTGGGATACTCATTGGTTTATACCGCTGGTTTCAGAGAAGTGGAAGCAGAGGGGCAGAAATATGTTGTTGCCCGGATACCGTTCCGCATCTTGAGAACAGAGCCGGCAAAAAATAAGCCTTTACGTGTTGACGTAATTGTGCAAAAAAGTGGAGAGGGTAAATGTTCCTGGCGTCCGGATAATCCGCTTACCCCACGGTTAATTCTCGGAAATGATAACCCGGCGGATTTGGGCTGGCTGATTTTCAATTAATTTACAGGAGTTGCCAAAAAAACTTATTAATGGCGAACCACCATGTTTTGTTCCTGGAACCGGGATGGTGTTTCGCCTTTAATTTTTTTAAACTGCCGGTTAAAATTGGAGAGGTTTTCAAATCCGGACTCATAGGCAATTTCTGAAATGTCCTGTGTTGCATCCATTAATAATCTGCATGCGTAGCCAATCCGTACATTCATTAAGTATGATTTAAACGGCATTCGGTATGTATATTTAAAGGTATTGTAAAATGTGGTGTACGACATGTTTGTAATTTGTAGTAAATCACTGATCTGCATCTGTTTTTGAAAATTCTGAAGAATAAATTGTAATGCTTTTTGCATGGGGCTGTTACTATTTAGCCGGAATGTTTCAAGAAAGGCAGGGCTGGCCAGAGGGTTTAGCTCATCCGTGGCTGAGAGTAGTTTAAATATGGAGAACAGCGTATAAAGTTGTTCTGTGTCGTTCATGTTTAACATGTCATACATCCGTGAGATAATATGTCCTTTGCATTGTCCGTAAATTTCAAAACCCCGGGAAGAATCAGATAAAAAATTTTTTAAAGGTTTATTTTCCGGAATTTCAAAAAATTTATCACCAAGAAAGTCATGTGAAAATTGAACAACGATACCTTCGCCCAAAAATTGATCTTCACCCCGGTAATATTCCTGATCGCAAAGCCATTCATGAGGAATATCGGAACCTACAAAAACAAGATCATTTTCTTCAAAGCGATCGATATGGTCTCCAACCATCCGTTTGCCCTTTCCTTTTTTTATAAATACAAGTTCGTATTCCGGATGGTGGTGCCAGGGCGAGAACGGTTTTTCTTCGTGATAAAGGATAAACGATTTGGCTGGTTCTTTAAACAGTCTTATCTCATGTACTTTCATGATTATGGTTCATTTGTAATATAAAATTACTCTTTTTTAGGATAAAATGGATTGAATTGCCCTTTTTTTCTGAAGAAAAGTATCATTAATGTGAAGATTAGTATTACTTTTTATACCATTTATTATATAGGTTCACATGTTCTTAAAAGCCATTTCTTTTGGGCTTTCATTTGTAAGTTATGATGAAGCAAAAATAGAAACGAAATACATCCTTTACCTATGGATAAAAAAGAATCTCGGAGATATTTTATAAAAAAATCGGCCGGAATAGCCGCCGGATTTATGGTTCCCGGCTTTGCTCCTTTTCGTTTACTGGGAAATGATAAAAACGGGAACGCTCCGGGACTTGCCGGAGATAATGAGACGGGCCTGTTTTCAGGATTTGCAGAAAGAGATATTACGCCGGAAATTGGCATGGAACAGCCCGGCGGATACGGAAAATCGTTCCACAAAACGTTTCACGATCCGTGTAAGGTAAGAACAGTTGTTTTTTATGATGGCAAAAAAAAGGTTGCTATTGTGGGTATTGATGCACTAATGGTACATCGGTCGCTGGTTCTTTCGGTAAGAAAAAAAGTAGCGGAGAGTTGTGGAATTCCGGCAGAATCGATTTTAATAGCAGCCTCTCACTCTCATTCATCCGGACCTACAGGAATGATTCAGCCCGGGCAATACGATCATGCGGATCCACTGGCCAAATCGCTGGCCTACGAAAAATCGTCGTGTGCCGATCCCAAATACCTGAAACTGGTGGAAGAAAAAATGGTGGAGGCGATATGTCAGGCCAACAACTCATTGGAGGAATCCCGTTTGGGGGTTGGTACAGGCCGGGAAGAGGAGGTTGCATTTAATCGCCGCTTTCACATGGGAAATGGATTGACCTATACTCACCCTGGTCAGGGAAATCCTGATATTATTAAATCTGCCGGCCCGGTTGACCCAGAGGTGGGTGTGATAGGAGTCTGGAATAATCAGGGCGAATGCAAAGGCTGTATTATCAACTTTGCCTGTCATGCTACCACCAACCCGGGAGGGATATCGGCCAACTGGATATACTATCTTGAGCAGACCATTCGGGGGGCCATGGGACCCGATTGTATTGTTGTTTTCCTGGCAGGTGCCAGCGGCGATGTAACGCAGGTCAATAACCTGAACCCACACCGGAATCGGGCAGGAGAAGATTGGGCGCGTTTTGTGGGTGCCCGTGTGGGAGCCGAAGCCGTGAAAGTACTGCTTAGTATGCCCCGCGGAGAAATGATGCCCCTGGATGCGCGGTCAAAAGTAATGGAGATAAAACGCCGCAACCCTGATCCGGAGCGCGTGAAGCAATGTACTCAACTCGTTCAAAAGTCGCCGGAAGAGGTAGGAAGTACTGAATGGACATTTGCCAAAGAGATTGTTTTGCTGGATGCACTAATAAAAAATGAACCGGTCGAACAGGTCGAAGTGCAGGCACTGCAGGTAGGGCCAGCTGTTTTTATTACCAATCCTGCCGAATATTTTTGCCAGTTTGGACTTGACATAAAAAGTAAAAGTCCGTTTACATTTACTTTTCCAGTTTCATTAGCCAACGGCTCTGTTGGGTATGTTCCCACAGAAGAGGCTTTTGGATCAGATGGAGGGGGGTATGAAACACGTCTTACTTCATACAGTAACCTGAAGATAAATGCAGGCAGTAAAATAGCTGAAACAGGAGTGAAATTGTCGCGCCAAATGATCCCGGGAGTGGCACCCGACTATGAAAAAGCGCCGCCTTTTAGTGGTACCCCCTGGAGGTATGGGAACGTAAAACCTGAATTAAAATAAAATCAAAAAATTTCTAATCCAATGAAGACAAATCGCAGGAACTTTATTAAAGCTGCCGGAGTTGCCGGCACAGGAATGGTAACAGGGGCAATGGCTTCATGTGCCGGTAACCAGGCAAATGGTGCCAATCCAACGGCACCTCATGAGATATCCCAAAAAGAATATAAGCAGAAGTTTAACATGAGTGGTTATGCCGCACCTTCGCTGGACGTTGTCCGGGTGGGTTACATTGGCATTGGAGGAAGAGGTTTGGGAGCTGTCAGAAGGATGCGGCTGATTGAAGGTGTTGAAATAAAGGCGCTGTGTGATATACTGGATGACAGGGTAATGATGGGACAGAAAGCGTTGGAAGAGATGGGAATGCCTCCGGCAAAAACGTATACAGGCGATGAAAACATCTGGAGGCAGATGCTTCAGGAAAATGAGCTTGACTTAATATATATTGCAACACCAAGGCACCTGCATCCCGAAATGTGTATTTTATCGATGGAAACAGGCAAGCACGCAGTGACAGAAATACCTGCCGTGCCCACCGTTGAAGATGCGTGGAGGCTGGTGGAAACCTCAGAGACAACCCGTAAACATTGTTCAATGCTTGAAAACTGCACGTATGATTTTTGGGAGTTGCTGATCCTAAATATGGCCCGGCAGGGGTTTATGGGAGAGGTCGTTCATGTTGATGCCGGATATATACACGATCAGCGGGAACTAAATGTCAGTAAAGCCAAGGCGTGGCGTATCGAAGAATTTATTAATCGAAACGGAAATATATATCCGACCCATGGATTGGGCCCGGCATGTCAGTTATTAAATGTAAACCGGGGAGACCGGCTTGATTACCTCATTTCAATGTCGTCAAACGATTTTACAATGGGGCCCAAAATTGATGAACTGGCCAAAGAAGATGACTACTATAAAAAATATAAAGGTCAGTGGCAGTTGGGCAATGTGAATACTTCGACCATTCGGACGAAAAAGGGAAAAACAATCATGCTACAGTATAATGTGAGCAATCCCAGACCCTATGACCGTCTTCAGCAGGTTATTGGCACAAAGGCAATTTCAAAAAAATATCCTTTCCCTTCCCGGATTTCTGTCGGACACGAATGGCTCAGTGAAGAAGAAACCGGGGAATTGGTTGAAAAATATACCCCGCGCCTTGTGAAGCTGGTAGGAGAAATGGCTAAAAAAGTCGGAGGCCATGGTGGCATGGACTTTTTAATGGAGTGGCGCCTTATTGATTGCTTGAAAAACGGCCTGCCTCTTGATATGGATGTTTATGATGCTGCTGCCTGGAGTTCTGTGGTACCGCTAAGCGAATGGTCAGTGGCTCATTCTTCCTGTCCGGTGAAATTTCCCGATTATACCTGCGGCTCTTTTGAAACAAATACTCCTGTCGATTTAGAAATACTGAAAGGAGGAAATACAGGGATAAAAAATATCCCCGGAAGTTGAACAACATTTAAAACCAGAACGATGAACTGTAAAACGATTATATCATGTTTCCCGGGGCGTGTCCTCCTGTTACTTATGGTTATCATTGTGCACCATTTGCCTGTTGAAGCCAGTACGCAGACAAAGGATAAAGATTCCGCGGAGAAGGTATTTAGGGCGGGAGCAGCTACAAGCAATATAACCCCCCACCTTGGTGGGGGTATTATAGGAGGCTGGGGAATTCCTGAAGCAGATTACATACATGATGAATTACATGCCCGCTGCCTGGTACTTGACGATGGGGCCACAAAACTGGTTTTTATTATTGCAGATGTTTTAGGGCTGCATCAGGATTTAACCGAAGAAGCCAAAAAACTGATATTTGAAGAAACAAATATTCCCCCGGAGAATGTACTCATATCAGCCATTCACACTCATTCAGCCACCAGTGCAATGGGGGTGGGGGATAAACGGAGAAAATGGTCTGAGGGGGAACCATTCGACGATTATCAAAAATTTTTGATGAGGCGTTTTGCCGATGCTGTCAGAATAGCTTTGAAAAACCTGGAGCCTGTGCACATTGGCTGGGGAGTGGGAAACGTTCCCGAACATGTGTTTGTCCGCCGCTGGATGATGAAAGAACCGGTAATAAATCCGTTTGGGGAATATGATAAAGTGATGATGAACCCCGGGGTGGCAAACGACAACAAACTGGAGCCGGCCGGGATACCAGACCCGGAGGTTTCATTTCTATCTGTCCGGTCTTTGGACGGCAGGCCTGTTGCCTTATTGGCAAATTATTCGCTCCATTATGTTGGAGGGGTTCCTTCCGGACACATTTCAGCGGATTACTTCGCCGTGTTTGCCGATCGCATTCAGGAGTTGTTAAAAGCAGACAGGCAGGATCCCCCGTTTGTCGGTATGATGTCAAACGGTACCTCCGGAGATGTTAACAATATCAATTATGGAGGGCCTGCAGAACATAATCCTCCTTATCATAAGATGCGTCGTGTAGCCGAAGATGTCGCACGAGAGGTTTTCCGCGTACATAATTCTGTACAGTACCATAACTGGGTTCCCCTAAAGGCTGCCCGTGAGGAACTTACCCTTGAAGTGCGTAAGCCGGATAAAAAAATGGTTGAACGTGCCAAAAGTATTCTGGCAAGCCCCGATACAGTAAAACCTGTTCACCGGCATGAGGAAACGTATGCCGGGAGGATTCTTAACCTGCTGGACTGGCCGGATCATGTTGACATTGTGTTACAGGTTTTTCGTATCGGAGATTTGGGGGTGGCCGCCATCCCGTTTGAAACGTTTGCTGAAACAGGCATAGAGATAAAAGCGAAGAGTCCCTTCAAAACAACTTTTACCATTGAACTGGCAAACGGGTATTACGGATACCTTCCTACGCCCGGGCAACACAAGTTGGGGGGATATGAAACATGGCTGGGCACAAATAAAGTGGAGAAAGGAGCCTCCGAAAAGATTGTTACCAAGCTGATGGAGCTGTTTGTGTCAATGCAACAAAACTGATATGGATTTGTAAACGGATAAATTTATTCAATTAAAAACTGGAACTATGACTCACCGCAGAAAATTTATCAAACAGGTAGCCGCCGCCGGTATTGCCGGGACTGTCTCTCCTTTTGCTGTATTCCAAAAGCAACAATCTCCAGCTGTTCCGGGGCAGGGATTTAACGAAGAAGAAAATTCGTTATATGTAGGATGGGCTGTGGCAGATATAACCCCGGAAAGGCCTGTGGCACTGATAGGGCAACTGCATAAACGAATCTCTGAATCAGTACAGGATCCTTTGACTGCTACAGTGCTTGCACTGGAAACCCTGGATAGCCAGGGTGGAAAAGAGCAGGCGGTTATGGTTTCCTGCGATGTGATTTATATCCGGGCGCAGACACAAAAAAAACTTCAAAACGCCGTGGCAAAAAGATTGGATGGTTTTGAACCGGCCAAATTATTCCTGAATGCAACCCACACCCACACTGCCCCCGGGTTTATTGATGGGGAGTTTTATGGGTTATACGACACCAGCGATAATGAAAACATAATGAAACCTTCCGAGTTTGAAGCCTTTTTTATTGAAAGAGTGGCAGATGCAGTGGTTTCAGCCTGGGAAAACAGAAAACCCGGCGGCTTCTCCTGGGGGCTCGGAAATGCCATTTTGGGGCATAACCGAAGGACTGTAAAATCGAACGGGACAGCCAGGATGTATGGCGTTAATGACTCCGACTTTGCGCATTATGAAGGGATCAATGATAACCGGGTACAAATGCTGTTCTTCTGGGACAGGAATAAGGAGCTTACCGGAATCGTTCTCAATACCGTTGCAACCGCTCAGGTAACGGATAGTACAAACTATATTTCTGCCGATTTTTACCATGAAGTACGGCAAACCATCAGGAAAAAATATGGGGAGGATATTTTTGTTTTTATACAGATTGGCGCAGCAGGGGATATTACCCCGGTAAGCCATGAATATACTTACAAAAGGGCAGAAGTGGTGATGTTGAAAAGGAAGGGTATTTCTGCCCGTCAGGAATTGGCAAACAGGGTGCTTCAGGCAGTGGATGAGGTGATGCCTGTTGTCAGGGATAATATTGATGAAAAGGTTGTTTTTAAACATACGGTGGCAAAAGTGGAATTGCCGGTAAAAAATCCTCCTTCTCCGCCATTTTATTTTACCGATAGTGTAAAACCGGCAGAGTTTCATGTGTTGCGCCTTGGAGATATTGCCATGGCTACCAATCCGTTTGAATTATTTATCGATTACGGCATCTCAATCAAAGCCCAAAGTAAAGCCATTCTTACTTTTCTCGTTCAGTTGTCATGTCAGCATAGTGGCTATCTGCCCAGCGAGAGGGCCGCACAGGGCGGTGGATACAGTGCTGAAAGATACCTCGTTGGCCCCGAGGGCGGACAGAAACTTGTTGACGAAACTGTTAAACGAATCAATCAAATGTGGGACTAAAAAAATCAATCAAAAAGAATAATCATAAACTATAATTTTAATCAAATGTCAAATCGTAGAAATTTTATCAAACAAGTGGCAGCTGCCGGCGTTGCAAGCAGCATACCTTCTTTCTTAATGGCACAACAACAATCTAATCAGGACAGGATATGGGCAAACCTGTTGCACCTGAGTTACAATATGTGGGAAGACACGGTTCCCCTGAAATACAGGGACGAGAATTATAACTGTGCCAGCTGTCAGGAAGCCAGGGAATGGGCGCATCCTTACAGGCCGTTCCTTACTTTTGACGATCCCACATGGGATACATTGCTAAAGGAAATGGCTGCCGTTGGAATGAACATGGTTATTATCGATCTTGGCGATGCAGTTCAATATGAAAGCCATCCTGAAATTGCTGTCAAAAATGCCTGGACAAAGGAAAAATTGAGATCGGAGCTGGCTAAAATGAGAAAGTTGGGCCTGGAACCTATTCCGAAACTGAATTTTGCAACGACCCACGATATCTGGTTGGGAGAATATTCACGAATGGTTTCAACGAAAAAGTATTACGATGTATGCCGCAATCTGATTAGCGAGGTAATAGATCTGTTTGATTCCCCCCGCTTCTTTCATTTGGGAATGGATGAGGAAACTCCCAGTTACCAGCGAAGGTTTGACTATGCTATAGTACGCCAGAATGACCTGTGGTGGGGAGATCTCTATTTTTATATCGGAGAAGTGGAAAAGAAAGGGGTACGTTCCTGGATATGGTCAGATTATGCCTGGCATCATCCCGAGCTCTTTTTCAAAAAAATGCCCAAATCAGTCCTTCAGAGTAACTGGTACTACGGGACAAACTTTGACCTGAAAAAGCTTGATGAACCGACGAAAAGTTATGTGAAATTATACAATGATTTGGAAGAATATGGATATGACCAGGTACCGACAGGCAGTAATCACTCCAATGAGCTGAACATGGAAGCAACGGTAGATTATTGTAAAAAAGTGATAGATCCTTCCCGTTTGTACGGTTTTATGACAGCTCCCTGGCGGCCGACTATGGCAGAGTGCCTTGACAGGCATAAAGAAGCGATAGCTCAAATTGGGAGAGCCATAAAAAAGTTCTAATTGGAAGTTATTCAAAGCAAGAATAATGAATGTGTTAAAACGTTTTCTTTTAATTGTGTATTCCGGGCTGCTTTTCTGTGTCGGCTGTAGCCAACCAACTAACGGCGGCAGCTTAAATGTTGGCGTGGCAAAAGTGGACATTACTCCGCCTGTCGGATACCCGGTACATAAAGTCACGAGCGAAGGAGTGCTGGATCCTCTTGAAGCCAGGGCAATTGTTTGGAGCGATGGTGATCGTCAGGCTGCCCTGGTAATGGCCGATCTTTTTTACATTCCGTTAAGTCTTTCGGAGGTGGTTCGCAAACGGGCCTCTGAGAAAACCGGTATCCCCGTTTCCAATATTTGCCTGGCCGCTACACATACCCATGCTGATCCAACATGCTATACCGAAGTTGAAGAGTATGCACAATGGCTGGAGTCCGGCAAACCTTTACCTGGGGATAAGTATTCTTATGCCGAACAACTTGTGGAGAGACTGGTAAATTCCATTGCGGAAGCACAGGCGAACCGTAAACAGGCAACTATAAAGTCGGGAGTTGTAAATACGGAGGGAGTGGCCTTTAACCGCCGGCATCTTATGAAAGACGGGACGGTAAAAATGAACGGTGGTTTTTTGAACCCCGACATTATCGGTGCGGTAGGCCCTGTGGATCCGGAACTGGGGATTATTTTATTTACAGCAGAAGGCGATGAAAAACCTTTTTCCTCCTTTTCAACATTTGCCATGCAACTGGCAACAATAGGCGGAACAACAAAGTTTAGCAGTGGCTATCCTCATTTTCTGGAAAAAGGATTACAACGGCATTTTGGTGACGGGTACCTATCCGTTTTTGGCGAGGGACCCTGTGCCGATGTCAACCATTGGGATATATCTAAGCCGGGGCCGCAAATAGGATATGAACTGGCAACCAGGCCCATTGGAGAAAAGCTGGCAGCCGGTTTCCTTGAAAAGTATTCCGGATTAAAAGAAAATAAGGCCGCCCTTGCCGTAAGCAGCAAAGTTGTTGAGGTTCCAATCCAAACTTACAGTGCTATGGATTTGAACTGGGCCAAAAGCTTTAAAGGGAAACCTGCGTCTGCTTTGGTTACTGCCCGTGTGAAAAAGATCCTTGCTCTTGATGAACTTCGCCAAAAGTATGGCGAAACAATGCCGCTCGAAGTCCAGGTTTTTAAGCTGGGAGATGAGACCGCAATTGTTGCATTGCCCGGACAAATTTTTGTTGAACTGGGCCTGGAACTTAAACAATCCTCTCCGTTTGAGACAACCCTGGTTGTTACACTGGCAAATAATCACGAGGAGTGTATCCCGCTAAGAAAAGCTTTCGCGGAAGGAAGTTATGAGATCGTTTACTCGCTGGTCGATTCCGGCGGAGGAGAAATGTTGGTGGAAACAGCCCTCTCTTTATTGAATGAAATTAAAAGAAGATAAAAGAATAGTAAATCAAATATTCAACAAGTAATATTATTTATTGTGAAATAAAAATTAGCGGTAGATGGAGAATAAAAAGTTAGAAGGCTGTGAAAAAGAGTATTGCCTTGAGGATAAGAATGGAAATTCTATTATCCTAACGGATGATTTGAATAGCTAATAATGAACTTTAGTTGAATATTTATTCGAATGAAAAATAAATTTTGGAATGAAATTAAATGAAAAGATTATAGTAACAAGTAGGAATCATAAACAATTTATTATTCGTCGTCTTTTAATAACTGATCGAGTAGTATTACAAAATTTTGGTAATTCTTTATCAGAAAAATCCACTGCTTCTTTTTTTCCCCACTCATATGACGACAAAACTGTCGAAGCAATTCTGTCACGCTCTGAAATCGGAAAAGATCTAACACTTGGCCTTTTCAATAAAGATGAAATGGCAGCATATTTTTTTCTTTGGTATTTTGACGAACCCATTCCTTTGTTAGGAATTGGCATTTTAGATACATTTCAAGGACAGGGTTTGAGCAAAAAAATAATACAGATTCTTATAAATGCAGCTTGTAAAAAAGGTTGTGATGGTATTGAACTCACCACATTACCGGATAATCATATAGCATTTTCTCTTTACGAAAGTATGGGCTTTAGGCATTATGCCGATGTTGAAAACGTTGCTGGTGACGGACGTGTGCTCATGGAACATGCTATGTTTTTACAATTTAATCCGAATGTAGCCCCCTCAACAGATTTACACAAACCACCGGTAGATTTTACAACTTAGTTTTATTTAGCTGTATGCAGGTGAATCAACAGGAAATATAGTTCATTTAAATTATTAAATAGTATGGAAAAAAGAGTATTGGGTTTGTTTGCCCATCCGGATGATGCTGAGTTAATGTGTGCCGGAACCCTTTCGCTGATGCGGAAACTGGGTTGGGAGGTTCATATAGCAACCATGGCCCCCGGTGACAAAGGTACAGTGGAATATAACCGGGCCGAAATAAGCGCTATCCGAAAAGCGGAAGCAAAAAAATCTGCCGAATTAATAGGAGGCACCTATCATTGCCTTGAATTTGAGGATGTTTATATACTGTATGATCGGGAAACCGTTAACGCCGCATCAGCGTTGATCCGGAAGGTTAAGCCAAGCATTGTTTTTACGGCAAGCCCCTCAGATTATATGGTGGATCATGAGATGACCAGTATGGTTGCCCAGACCGCATGTTTCTGCTGCGGAATAAAAAACCTGGAGGTAGAGGAACCCACGTTCGAACCGGTCCCTTACCTGTACTATTGCGATGCCATGGAAGGCAAAGACAAACTGGGACAACCGTTACAACCATCCATGTATGTTGATATTTCAGAAGATATGCCGGTGAAGGAAAAGATGCTGGGATGTCATGAAAGCCAGCGTAACTGGTTGCTGGAGCATCATAAAATGGATGAATACATCCTGGCCATGAAACGGTTTGCTGCCATAAGGGGGAAAGAGATAGGGACAGAATATGCGGAAGGATTCCGGCAGCACCTGGGGCACGGATATCCGCAGGATAATATTCTGCAGGAGATTCTCGGCAAACATATCAGGGTAATATAAACAATCATTTTTAACAAAATAAAAAAAGAATAGAATGGCACGAAAACAAAGTATGCTGGCACCGGGGTGGTGGGATTATACTACCCTCGAAGATGATTTGCTCAAAGATGTGGCAAAGCTAACCCCCAACGATCTTCTTCAGCTATCCCGTCCCGGTTTCAAGGTCGTTTTTTATGACACACTGGAAGATTTTTACCTGGCCGAAGCGCTGGAGTACATCACCGCCTGGAAACAGGCAACGGCATCTGCCCCTGTTGGTATTTGCGGCCCCATTGGCCCAACGGAGCAATTACCGCTGGTTGCCCGTTTGGTAAATGAACTGCAGTTGGATTTATCCAATGCTCATTTCTGGGGTATGGACGAATGGTTTGTTGATGGGAAAGAGATCAGCCCGGACAGTCCCATATCCTTTGAGAGGGCAGACCGTGAGATGTGTTTTGACCGGATGGATAAAAAGTACAGAATCCCGGACTCTAACCTGCATTTTCCCAAGGCAGACACCCGGGAATATATCAGTAGCTGGGACAGTGGCATCCGTTGTGCTGTAATGCAGGGAGGCCAGGGAGATGTAAAACACTGGGCATTTAACGACCCTGCAAAAAGGGAAGGCAAATATGCAGATGCACCCCCCACGCCGGAGGAATTCCGGAAGTTGACAACACGGGTAGTGGATCTTCATCCGGTAACGTGTATGCAAAATGCCCGGACAAGCGCAGGGGGCGTAGTAACAGGTATTCCGGCGCAGGCGATAACTGTTGGCCCGACCGAAACCTGGAAGGCAGAAAAAGTATCGATTTGGCAGGCTGGGGTACACGACAATCCTTTTGGTCAGCGACTGACCGCTTTTATGATTGGAAAAAAGATAATGGATTCATCCGTTCCCATGTCCTTACTGGCCGATCATCCCAATGTGCAGTTTAATTACTACAGAGGAGGGATTGGCGCCTGCGGAACTGAAATGCATTGAACAGTAATTTTATGAGCGATAGTTCGACGGTATTACCGGAGGGGAAAGCCCCTTCGTTACAACGGGTTTTGGGGTTATGGGATTTGGTTTTTTACGGTATTGTTCTGAACCAGCCCGTGGCCGCCGTTGGTTTGTTTGGGTTGGTAGCTGTTTTGTCGGGCGGGCATATGGTTACCACCCTTTTGTTAAGCATGGTGGCCATGCTTTTTACTGCCTCAAGTTACGGGCGCATGGCTGCCCTGTACCCCTCTGCAGGTTCAGCGTATACTTATGTAGGGAGAGGGCTTAATCCATATCTTGGCTTTATGGCCGGGTGGGCTATGGTGTTATGTTATATGGTAATACCTATCATTAATACTGTTTTTGGGGTTTTGTCGCTTCAGCGGTTGTTTCCCGGTATTCCTTTTTCTCTGGGGGTGGTTGCTTTTATATCATTTATAACCATCCTTAATTTGCTTGGGGCCCGCACAAGTATAAATGCCAACAAAACGATGCTTTATATTATGCTCGTTATTATAACGGCTTTTATTATCCTTGCCATACGGTATATTCTTCATAAAACGGGAACAGAAGGGCTGTTTGCCACAAAGCCCGTTTATAACAAGGAAACGTTTAGTGTGAATTCCTTGTTTGCAGGAACAGCCCTGGTTGCGCTTACTTATGTTGGTTTTGATGGTATCACCACACTGGCTGAAGAGGTGAAGAATCCGAAACGGAATATTCTGATGGCTGTTGTAATCGTATGCCTTTTTACCGGTCTTTTCAGCAGTTTGCAAATGTACCTGGCACAGCAGGCAGCGCAGTCAATGTGGTTGGATAATGTGACTCAGGCTGTTCCGTTTTATGAAAGAATACCTTCGGAACACATTGAAACAGCATTTATGACAGTTTGTTTGGAAGTAGGAGGAGTATTATTATTTAATGCTATGACAATCACTATGTTTGTTGCTTGTTTGGGGAGCGGGATGGCCGGCCAGTTAGGAGCGGCCCGGTTGCTTTATGGTATGGGAAAAGAAAACGTTCTGCCCGCACGGTTTTTTTCCTACCTCGATAAAAAACATAATTCTCCTGCTTTAAATATTTTGGTAATCGGTATTTTGTCACTTGTTGGGGCCATGGTACTGAACTACCAGCGAACTGCGGAGCTGATAAATTTTGCCGCCCTTATCGCATTTATGGGAGTGAACATAGCTGCTATCAGACAACTGTATTTTAGAGTGCCCCGAAAAGAACGGAATCTGATAACCGGGTTTATGATGCCTGCTGCCGGATTTCTTTTTTGTCTGTGGATATGGATGAGCTTACCCGGAAGTCCGAAAATATTAGGAGGTATATGGTTACTCATCGGTGTTATTTACCTGGCAGTATCCACCCGGGGATTTCGAAAACAGCCGGTGGCGCTTGATTTTAAAGAGGTATAAAATGAGAGAAAGAAGATATGGAAAAAATTACTGTTTCGGGAGTAGGCTGTTGTCTGGTCGATCGTGTCTATAATAATGTCTCCTTTTCCTCCGGGATTTTTTCCTCCTGTCTTTCGAAGGAAAGGGGCGACGGAGGTTTAGTTCCCGGGCATCTGGTATTTAAAGAAGAGTTTGAGGGGTTTGTAAAAAAAGATTTGCAGGTAACTCTTGGCGAAATTACAGGGAACAAATTGCCGGACAAGCTTAGTATTGGAGGCCCCTGCATTGTGGCGATGATACATGCTGCCCAGATTTTGGATAATAAGAACTGCGACTTTCGTTTTTACGGATGCGGGGGAAAAGATACTGATGGCGAATTTTTAGTGTCAGCGTTGAAGCAGACTCCTCTTGATGTCAGCCAGTATGAGTTAACCGGTTCGGTAACCCCGTCAACAATAGTGCTTTCAGATCCTGATTATGATCAGGGAAACGGGGAGCGCGTTTTTATCAATTCCATCGGAGCTGCCTGGGATTATTCACCGGATAGCCTAAACAATGATTTTTTTTCTTCTGATATTGTTGTGTTTGGAGGGACAGCCCTTGTTCCGCAAATTCATGATCACCTTACCGGGCTGTTGGCAAAAGCCAAAACCAAAGGGTGTATTACCGTCGTAAACACAGTTTACGATTTCAGGAACGAAAAGGCAAACAGCGGGAAGAAATGGCCGCTGGGAGAAAGCGACGAAAGCTACCGGCATATCGATTTATTAATTACTGATTCGGAAGAAGCTTTTCGCCTCAGCGGAAAAAAATCTATACCCGATGCCTTGCAGTTTTTTCGCGACCAGGGAACGGGGGCAGTCGTTGTAACAAATGGCCCCAATAATCTGGCAGGATTTTCGGCAGGGAATGCCCTGTTTGACAAACAGGAGTATTTCGAAATGCCGGTCTCTGCTGCTGTTTCAGAAGAATTACAAAAAGGACGTAAGGGAGACACTACGGGATGCGGCGATAATTTTGCAGGCGGGGTAATGGCCGGTTTGGTACTTCAGCTTCAATCCGGACAATTCCCAGTTGACCTTCGGGAAGCGTGTGCCTGGGGGGTTGTGTCTGGGGGGTATTCCTGCTTCTATGTTGGGGGAACTTATCTTGAGAAATATCCCGGAGAAAAGCGCAAGTTGCTTGCTCCTTATTATGAAAAGTATAAAATGCAAATTCGGGTCGGAGGATAAAATAGGGTATGTATAAAGTAGTATTACGAGAGTAAATGTAGTTGGAAAAAATACAGAAACTTAGTTTTAAAATTTATTCGTATGGAAAATTTATCAAGACGAAAATTTATTAAAAGCAGTGCCATTGTTACATCGGGCGTAGGTGTTTTGCCCAATTCATTAACTATACTGAAAAAGGGGAGGGCCCTGGGAGCCAACGATCGGATTCGCATCGGAATTATTGGATGTGGTTCACGTGGAAATAATGTATTTATGGACGGTGTGTATAAACATGCCGACAAAATGAATGTAGAGATTGTTGCCCTTTGCGACCCCTGGCGTATTGCCCGGGAGGAGGCCAATCAAAAAGTGAAAAAATGGTTTGGACGGGATGCAAGGCAGGTCGTTTCTTACCGGGAACTATTTGAGTTGGACAATGTTGATGCGGTGATGATAGCCTCTCCCGACCACCTGCATACTACGCATCTGGAAGCGGCAGCCAGGGCAGGGAAACATGTTTATGTGGAGAAACCTCTTGCCATGGATATGGATAGACTGATCAAGGCTGTTGATGCGGTTGACGAGGCCGGCGTGGTAGTGCAGGTTGGAACCCAGTTACGCAGTTACCCCGGAATAATGGGGACCCGCGAGCTTTTCCGTCAGGGAAAATTGGGCAAACTGTCGCGGATTGAGGAGTGCCGTAACAGTAAAAGACCATACTGGTATAATTACCTCAGAGATGTTAAGGCAGAGGATGTGGACTGGAAAGAGTTTTTGGGCGATCGCCCGTTCCGGCCTTTCCGGTCTGACCTGTATTCGGCCTGGTATGGTTATTACGATTTTTCGCATGGTCCTATTCCGAATTTAGGAGCTCATTTTATTGATATTGTACATTTTGTTACCGGCGCTAAATTCCCGGAATCATGTGTGTGCCTGGGTGGTACTTTCACATGGAAAGACGAACATGAGTTTACTGCCCCTGATTGTATTCAGGCAACATGGATTTATCCGGAAGGTTTTCTGGTAAGCAGTTCAAATAACCTCGGCAACGGGAAGGGAAGCGTCCGTAACTTTTACGGAGACAAAGGTTCACTCAATATGGCAAGTTGGGGGAGCCCCACTTACAGCGATGAAGACTCGCCCCGCCCGGATGGAACCATAAATGGCGAGAAACCAGTGGTTAAGGTTGAAGGGCCTGATCATTTTCTTGATTGGTTGCAGTGTATCCGTAATGGTCAGAAAACGATTGCACCCATTGAGGCAGGCTACCAGCATGCAGTGGCCGTGTTAATGGCAATGAAATCATACGAAACAGGCCGTAAAGTAATTTATGATGCGAAAAAACGGAAAATTCTCTCTGCGTAATTGTTTCAAAACTTTCTGTTGAGGAAAACCTGTTGGTTTTTTATACAAAAAAAGATAAATCATTCTGTTTGTAACAGATAAAAAACGTAATTTAAATTTTTATTTTTGACTTTAGACCGTTTAGTAACAGTTCTTTTAGTGAATTTCAAAATTATAAATCATGAAGAAATATAATGTAGGTATTATTGGCTATAGTTGGGCTGCAGGAGCCCATATCGAAGCGATTAATCAAACCTCTCTGGCACAGGTTACTGCCATTTGTTCTTCCCGGAATCTTAATTCAAAGGAGATAAGTGCCAAACACGGTGGAACAATTAAATGTTATACCGATTTGGCAGAAATGCTTGCTGATCCGGAACTCCATATCATTTCGATTTGCAGTTATCCGGCCGAACATGCCGAGCAGGCGATTATGGCTGCAAAGGCTGGCAAACATCTTATCATTGAAAAGCCGGTGGCATTGTCATGGGAAGACTGCCTGGCTGTTCAATCAGCTGTGGAAAGTGCCGGGGTTAGAACCTGTGTTTGTTTTGAGTGCCGTTTCTCCAGCCAACTGGAAACCACCAAGGCAATCATTGATAAGGGGCTGTTGGGGAAAATACACTACGGTGAGGTAGATTACTATCACGGAGTTGGCCCCTGGTATGGCCAGTTCAGGTGGAATATAAAGAAGGAAGCCGCCGGAAGTAGTCTGTTGTCTGCCGGATGTCATGCGTTGGATGCCCTGCTGTTTCTCATGGGAAATGATGTGGAGAGCGTGCATAGCCTGGCTACGTATTCTGCAAATGAAGATTTCGCCAAATATGAATATCCCACTACCTCGGTTAGTGTTCTCAAATTTGACGGAGGAAGGATTGGAAAGGTATCTTCAGTAATTGATTGTTTACAACCCTATTATTTCCATATCCATTTGATTGGCAGCGAAGGTAGTCTGCTCGACAATAAATTCTACTCGACCCAAATGGGAGGGCTTAATAAGAATAAATGGAGCGAATTGTCAATGAAAATGCTTGATTCGGGCGATGTTTCCGATCATCCTTACCAGAAACAGTTTGAGACCTTTTTTCAGGCTATTGACGAAAATAAGGAAATGCCGCTTACCAGTCTGACTGATGCTTTGCACACGCATGAAGTGCTGTTTGCAGCGGATCAGTCGGCGGAGCAAAATGGATAGATGCTTCTTCAAAAACAGAAGTATGAATACAAAGGTTTTACTTCTTCTGTTGCTGTTTTTTACATGCTGTGTAAAAGTGAAGAAGGATACTACTCCCTTTCTGATAGGGACGGGAGTAGTTGAAATTACTCCTCCGGAGGGGTTTCCGCTTTATGGGGTACCGGCGGTGAAAAGTACCGGGGTAAAAGACCCGTTGTACGCAAAAGCCATTGTGTTTTCCCAGGGGGAAGCGCAGGGAGTACTGCTTGTGTGTAACTTGTTGGGTATTCCCAGGGATTTGAGCCGGATTGTCAGGGAGCGGGCTTCCGATCAAACCGGCATTCCTTTTCAAAATATCAGTATTTCAGCAACACATACCCATACCAGTCCCGGCATAACAGCGGCGTTTAAAGAATATGCTTTACGTGAATTGTCGGGCCGGTTAACAGAAGAGGATCAAAAAAGTTACTTTACATTCCTGATCAAAGGAATGACCGAAGCCATTGTGTTGGCAACCAAAAATCAACAGGAGGTTGAAATTGTTTCGGGAAAAGGACATGCCCCCGGTATATCTTTTAACCGGCGGTATTTAATGACTGATGGCCGTGTACGTTTTAACCCGGGACATCAAAATCCAGGGATTGTTCGTCCTGCCGGGCCGGTAGACCCGGATGTCCATTTTGTTCTTTTGCAGCCTAAAGATACCGTTGCCAATTCTGCTTCACTTACTGTTTTTGCCAGTCATTATGTGCGGGGAGGTACCGAATTTAGCTCCGATTATCCCTTTTATTTGCAGGAGCAACTCAAAACCATTTTTGGCAGGGAGCATATTTCCGTATTCGGGTTGGGGGCCTGTGGCAACATAAATACCGTAAACCCGGAGGAGGAAGCCGGAGAAGATCCGGATGTAAAAGTGAAAAGAATCGGAAACATACTTGCCCATGCGGTAGAGAACGCGCTTCCTGGCGCAAGACAGGGAGAGCCTGATTTCTGTGTCGTATCCCGGGTATTGTATCTTCCGATGCAGGATTATACCGGGGAAGAACTGCTCTGGTCAAAAGAGGGCACGGAACCTCTTTATCCGGAACGGGATTTTTTAACAAAAAGGCGTAAACTGAAGATTTCTGAATGGGGGGTTCAGCCTCCCCTTGAACAACTGCGTATCCATGAGGCTGTTACTCCTGCCGTTTCAGGAGAACCGTATCGTTTGCCTGTGGAGATACATGTTTTCAGGCTTGATTCGGAAACGGCGATTGTTACTATGCCGGGAGAACTTTTTTCCGAATTGGGGCTCAGTCTTAAGAAACGATCTCCCTTTGCTAATACGATGTTAATTGAGCTGGCAAATGCCGATATCGCTTACATTCCAACTTTGCAGGCATTTAAAGAAGGTGATTACGAGGCTGTTAATTCCCGGCTGGCTCCGGGGGCAGGCGAAGAGATGGTGAATCAGGCATTGGAAATATTGGAAGGTTTTAAAAAGTAATCTTTGCTAAAACATAAAATTATGTTCAAAAAAATAATTCAGCTTAACAGTTGTATCTTATTATTTTGTTGTTGTGTTAGCTGCAATAATAATTCTGCAAAAATAGAAACACCAAACATTATATTTATTTATGCTGATAACCTGGGGTATGGAGACATTGGATGTTTTGGTTCCCAGATACATAAAACGCCTCACATTGATAAAATGGCAAAAGAGGGGATGCGGCTTACTTCGTTGTATTCTTCATCTCCTGTTTGTACACCGTCGCGGGCCAGCCTAATGACCGGCTGCTATGCGCAGCGCGTTGATATGCATTGGGATGACAGGAACGGAGCCGTATTACGCCCTGTTTCCCCCAAAGGGATGAACCCCGAAGAAATAACGATTGCTGAAATCCTCCGGGACAGGGGGTACGCAACGGCATGTATTGGCAAATGGCATTTAGGGGATCAACCGCAATTTCTGCCCGTAAATCAGGGGTTTGATTATTTTTTCGGAATTCCTTACAGTGAAGATATGATTCCCTCCATCTCTTCGGAGTGGCCTGAGTTGCCGCTTCTTAAGAATGATAAGGTAATTGAAGCTCCGGCCGATTTGACAACAACTACCAGCAGATACGTGAGGGAAGCCATCCGGTTTATTTCGGAGAACAAAAACAAACCATTCTTTTTATATTTCCCGGAAAATCTTCCCGGAAGCAGGATGGTGCCGGTGGTAGATGAGCGTTTTTGCGGTAAATCGGTTAACGGAGCCTGGGGAGATGCTGTGGAGGAGATTGATTGGTCTGTTGGGGAGATAATGAAAACATTGGAGGAATATGGGCTTGAAGAGAAGACCATCATTGTATTTACTTCGGATAACGGGGCACCGCAAGGAGGTCGGGAAACCAGAAGTGGTATGGGCAGCAATGAACCGTTCTCCGGTCCAGGATATACTACAACGGAAGGGGGAATGCGTGTTCCCTGCATTGTAAAATGGAAGGGGAAAATTCCGGCCGGCCAATCCAATAATGAATGGTGTACAATGATGGACTGGTTCCCTACATTTGCCGAAGTTTCCGGAGCGAAAATACCCGAAGATCGGATTATCGACGGTAAAAATATCTGGCCGCTCCTTTTGGGAAATAAGGAGGCAAAAACACCCCATAAAATTTTCTATTACTATTATACAGGTGATTTGCAGGCTGTTCGGGAAGGAAAATGGAAACTTTATCTGTCTGCCGGAAAGGAAAGGGATGAGCCGGATGCGAACAGCAAGCTGAAGTTGATTGATTTAAGCAGAGACATTAAAGAGTTGAATAATGTGAGTGAACAATTTCCGGAGGTCGTAAAAAGATTGGAATTGCATGCAAAGCAAATATCCGGAGAACTTGGAAACGGAACAAAAAAAGGAGAGAAAATAAGGCCTGCCGGCTATGTTGAAAACCCGAAGGGTTTGATTATGAAATGAAAACTATGAATGATAAAATAATAATTTTTGGTGCCGGAAAAATCGGACGCTCGTTTATCGGGCAACTTTTCAGTACCGGAGGTTTTGAAGTTGTATTTGCAGATATTGCACTTCCGGTTATTCAGGAGATGAATGCCAGGAAACAGTATGAGGTGGTTATCAAATCGGAGGAGGAAAAGGTGATAACAGTTCGGAACGTGCGGGCGGTAGATGCCCGCAATACAGAGCTGGTAGCAAAAGAGATCAGCGAAGCGCGTATTTTGGCCGTTTCGGTGGGAAAAAATGCCTTACATGCCATTCTTCCGTTAATCGCCAGGGGAATAGAAAGAAGGTACGCCAACAATAAATCCAATGCGATTGATATTATCATTGCCGAGAATATGCTTGATGCTTCTTCCTTTTTCAGGGAGAAGCTACAGCGCTGTTTGCCCCAAGGTTTTCCTATCGACCAGTTTGTTGGGTTGGTAGAAACCAGTATCGGAAAAATGGTGCCTATCGTTCCCCAAAAGCTTGTGGAAGAGGATCCGTTGAGGGTATTTGCCGAACCTTACAATACGTTAATTTTAGACAGGAAAGCATTTCGAAACCCGATTCCTGAGGTAGAGGGATTAGCGCCAAAGGAAAACATAAAAGCCTGGGTGGACAGAAAATTGTTTATTCATAATCTGGGGCATGCCGCTACCGCCTACTGGGGGTACTATTATAATCCCCTTCACCAGTATATTTGGGAAGCGTTGGAAGTGCCGCTGATTTATAAAACGGTGAGAAAGACAATGCTGCAGGCAGCCGATTTGTTGGAGAAAAAGTATCCGGGTGAATTTACCCGGACTGACCTGGCCGATCATGTGGATGATTTACTTGAGAGGTTTCAAAATAAGGCATTGGGGGATACAATTTTCAGGGTTGGGTGCGATTTGAGTAGAAAACTGGGAGCCGACGACCGGCTGGCAGGAGCCATTAAATTGGCTGTTTCGCTAAACCTTCCCTATGATAATATCCTTAATACCCTTGTGGTTGGGTGCCATTTCCGGGCAAAGGATGAGAATGGATTACTGCATCCGGGTGATGAGGCGTTTATGGAAACTTATAAAAACGGAATATCCCGGGTATTAGAGAGCGTGTGTGGTTTTAATGAAAGTAACTATTTTCACATTCTTATCGAAGGACAGCAAATAGAGAAGAAATTGTATTTATTACGTGATTTTTGAAAGTACCATTTTTATATCATAATATGAACCAATACGTTTTTAAAGCAGGTAGAATCCCCTTTTCGATAATTTTTATAACGGTGTTAATACTGTGTTCTTTTGGCAGGGATGCAAATGCACAGGATGAGTATCAGGTGCTGGAGCGCTGGCTTCAATACAGCGATTCCCCGAATGCATTGTACCATCATCTTACAGGTGATGCATACGGTCTGCTGGACTCCCGGGAGGAAAAAATATCCGGACTGGATGCACCAGAGCAATGGCAACAGAGGCAGACAGAAATGAAACAGCTTTTGCGAAAAACCGTGGGGCTGTTTCCTGAAAAAACACCGTTGAATGCCCGGCTTACCGGAGAAGTTAAAAAGGATGGTTACCGGATAGAAAATATTATTTATGAATCGCTACCCGGTTTTTATGTTACGGCATCACTGTTTATACCTGATAATTTAAAAGGCCCTGCGCCGGCAATACTTTTTTGCTCCGGGCACAGCACGGAGGTATACCGGAAACAATCTTACCAGCTTCCTCTTTTAAATCTTGTAAAAAAGGGATTTGTTGTTTTGGCGATTGACCCTCTCGGACAGGGAGAGCGCCTTCAGTATTTCAACCCTGAAACGGGAAAATCCATTTTGGGAGGTTCTACCAGGGAACATTCCTATCCTTCTGTACAAACAGCGCTGATTGGCCAGCCGGTTGCCCGCTATTTTACCTGGGACGGTATTCGGGGCATCGATTACCTCGTCAGCCGGAAGGAAGTGGATGCCCAACGGATAGGAGTACATGGAATATCGGGTGGTGGTACCCAAACGGCCTATATTTCGGCACTGGACGAACGGGTAACGGCATCGGCGCCTGCCTGTTACATCACCAGCTTCCGGCGGTTGATGGAGTCAATTGGGGTGCAGGACGGGGAGCAGAATTTTTACCGTGGAATCCTGAATGGGATTGACCATGGCGATTTTATCGTGGCACGGGCTCCGAAACCTACCCTGATAATGGCTACCACCCATGATTTTTTTAATATTCAGGGAACACGTGAAACCTACGAAGAGGTAAAAAAGGTTTACACTATTTTGGGTAAGGCTGATAATATGGAGTTGGTGGAAGATGATTACGGACATGGTTATACGAAGATAATCAGGGAAGGGATGTACGCCTTTTTCCAAAAGCACCTGAATAATCCGGGGCCTTTTGAGGAAGAGGAGGTGGAATATCTTACCGAAAAAGAGTTGCAAAAGACGCCGACAGGACAGCTTGCTACGTCACTTAAGGGAGAAACTGTTTTTAGCCTGAACCGCAGCGAAGCCGGTAAATACATTGATGAACTGGAGGAATCGAGGAAAGAGTTGGGAGCCCACCTTCAAAAGATTCCTGCACAGGCCCGGCACCTGTCGGGTTATAAAAAACCGTCGTTGTCTGATAATCCGGTGTTTACCGGCAGGATTCAGAAGGAAGGATATGTTGTTGAGAAATATTTTGTAAAAGGGGAAGGAGACTACGTTCTTCCTTACCTGTTATTTATTCCGGAGAAAAAGAATGGGAATGCCGTTATTTATTTGCATCCGGAAGGAAAAGCAGGGATGGTGAAAGAAGAGGATGAAATGGCATTTTTGCTTCACAATGGTTTTACCCTGCTTGCTCCCGATTTGCCGGGTACCGGGGAGTTGGGAGGAGGCGCCCTGAAGGGGGATGCCTACATCGATAATGTCTCTTACAATTTGTGGTATACTGCCATGCTGATCGGAAGGAGCATCGTGGGGGTACAGGCTTCGGATGTGGTAAAACTTTCATATTTATTGCAGCAAAGCCATGGAGTTACAGATATTTATGGTGTTGCCCGGGAAGAGATGTCCCCGTTACTTTTGCATGCAGCGGCATTTGATTCCGTAATTTCCCGCGTAGTGTTGATTAATCCGTATTCCTCTTATCGTTCTTTTGTCGAAAACCGGTTTTATACTCCCCGTTTTGTTTACAGTCTGGTGCCGGGAGCGCTCACCGGTTACGATCTTCCTGATCTGGCTGCAAGCCTGGCACCAACGAAACTTTTGATTACAGGAATGACGGATGCCAATAGTCAGGCGGATGATGAAGCGCTTTCCAAAGATTTGAAAATAGTAAAAGATGCTTATCGACTGTCCGGTAAAGGAGATCAGTTGGAAATTATAAAGCAGACGACTGGGAGTCCGGAAATATTATTCGGAGATTGGATTAAATAGTGGGGGAATATGGGGAAAGTTATTCCGGCTCTTCCAACCCCAACACTTTTTTCGCTCCGGAGTAGATTGATTTCCACCAATAGTTAAGAACAGAGCGCTGTTCATCGCGCACATAGGAGATCTCCACCGGATAGAGTTTGTCGTTTTTAGGGCTTTGGGAGTTGAAAGCCATTTTGTTAGCCAGAAAGGAGGCAAATTTCGCCTTTTGTATTTTGTCGTTACTATAGTCTAACACGGCAATTTTCAGATTGTCGTAATCGAAATAAAGGAATCCGTCTGCCTGGGCTTCGTTGAAAGAGAGCTCGAATTCCAACTGGTTTAGCTGCCCTTCTTCAATGGCTAATGGAGCAGAAGTTGAGATCATGGAATTCAGCGGTACGAGCGACATGGGTTGCAGGAAACCTTTAGCCGTATGCACATATTCCGGGCTGTTCAGGTCGAAGGAAAACCGCACAGAAAGTAGCGACTGTCCGAGAAGTTGTGCCCTGGCATCCAGGGTTAAATTACTGTTTTGCTGCAATACTTTCTTTATGTTTGAAACGCGTCCTCCGTTAAATGCCAGGTTGTTAAACTCGATGGTTCCCGGCTCGTCCGTAATTCCCATCAACTCACTGTATGTGAGGTTTGTTGGGAGGAGTATAACAGAGTCAAAAATAAAGGGTTGCTCAATCCGCTTCAGTAAGTCCTGTGGCCAGGGTGGTCGCTGGTCAGGATCAAGCGGGTAACGTTTATTCCGGAATATACTTATTCTGCCAGGGCCAATTTTCAAGGCCGCGGCATCCAGTATATTCTCCTGCAGCCACCGTTTTTCATTGAGGTTTTTCAACTCGATAAAAGAGATGTGGGCTTTTGCTACATCGGTTTGAAACCCCTTTTGAAGGGGAAACGATTCCGGTTCGATAAGCGGAATAATTCCGATACTTTTCAGAAGCACCTGGTGGCGGGCTGAATTGTAAATAAATGAGTCGGCAGAGAACTGGTACAACCCGTCCGTACTTTTGGTGGCAAGGTGGGTAGTCGAAATTTCAAACTCCCTTGAGTTTAGCAGGTTGGCTGGAGGCTGGTTTTCACCAATCAGAATGTCACTAAACCCAATATTGATTTTTTGGTTGAAGAATTGTTTTTCAAGCCAGTTGAAATGGAGGTCGGCATTGCTGAGCCGGAGGTGATCCACTTTTATTTGATTTACTACATTTTCCACGTAAGGGTAAAGATCCAGCGTTTGTAAAAATTCTAACGTGTCGTCGTTCACCTGCCGGTTTATTTCAATGGATATTTTGGGACTGTCGATGTCAATATTTTTGAGCGCAAAACTGTTGTCATTTAAAACGGCATCTAAATCAAATTCAGAAAGATGAATGGTGGGGGCTGTAATGGAAAAACGGTTTTGTTTCGCGCGGGGCAATAACGGGTTTACTTTCAGGTTTGAAATAGCAATGGATTTTTGTGTGCGGTCCAAATCAATTCGTTCTATTGTAAGGTTATGGTCCCGGTCTATGGGCGCCCTGAAATCAGAAACGGTAAGCTGTATATTATTACTGGTGAGCTGCACCTGGTTTTGTGCATCGTTTTTTACCAGGATGCCGGGCATGGAAAAATCGAACAGGAATCGGGCCTGCGGGTGATGGTCGATTCCCCGGGTTTGGTGTGTGATGGCCTCTCCGTCGGTAATTTTTAGTTCGTTCAAACGGAGCGATTCCACAAAGGAGGGCAGGGGAAAACGGTAAGCATTCAGGTCGAGGGGTTTGGCCATGCCTTCCTGCGTATAAATTTGAAACCGGGGAGAGAGGAGTTCCAGTTTTTTGATTTCTGGCTCTTGCGAATACCAGGCTTTTTGGAAATCGAATCCTTCAATTTTGAGTTCAGGGATGGCTACCTGGTATGTAGTGGCCAGTTCGTGGTATTTCTCCGATGTAATCAGCGGATAAAGCAGTGCATCTTTTACACGCACCGAAGATTGGGCTGAAGACAATCGTATCTCACTTCCTTTCAGTACATGTACGTTGTCTGATAATTCAAACTCCTGATCTTTGATGGTTACATCGAAATTATCTGAAAACAAAAGACGCTCTTTGCCCAGTTCTTCCTTGTTTAACCTGAAGTTCTCGAGCGAGGCCGAAAATTCATTGTCAAACGAAGTCGTCCGGCCGCGCCGGGTGTGGTTTACCCACGTGAGCTTTCCGTCAGGGACAGTGAAATGTTTGATGTCAAAATCTTCCAGATAGTTGAAGATAAGTTGGTAAAACTCGGTGATTTCCACCTTCTTTTTGCCGGCTCTCAATACGCCGAAATTCTCAAAATAAATATCAGGATTGGATATGCTGAACTTCGAAATATATAGTTTTTTGTAAAAAAACGCATCGCGCAGGCTCACTCCGCTGAGGTTAATTTTTGGGATGGAGATATGAAATAGCTCCGATCGGTTGAAGCGTTGCATATCGAGGAGATTTACATCGTCGATGACCGGTTGAAGGTCGAGGTTTTCAATTTGCACCCGCTGGTTGGTGCTCGAAATAGAAACATTTTTTACCCGTAACTTGTGCAAGTCATCTATCAGTCTCATCTGGTAATCAGAGAAATGCAGGTCGAAGTTCGTGGCATAAAAAAATTTGTCGGTGCGCTCCAGGCTGGCTGAGTCGAGACTGAAATCTGTCAGGCTGAAATCGAAACGGGTTTCAAAATATCCCTGTACATTTCCTCTGTAACTGTTTTTTATGTCTAATCTCCCGTCATTTATGTACACCAGGTTGGCATAAACTCCCCTCAGGTAATCGGTCACCAGTTCAAAGAGCAATCCCGCGTCCACCTGCTTTTTTCGCTTTACTTTTTCGAGGTGATACAATAAATGTACATCAGGCTCAATCACTTCAATCCGCGAAGTGGGCAGCGTGCGGGTTTGATACACATTCCGTAAATCTACCTCTTCGATATTCAGCGCCTTACATTCGATGTTTACCTCAGTGCGGGTGGTGGTTTCCTTTATATTTTCCGGGTGAATGTGAATTTCTTTGGCACTCAGCCGGTCAGAAAAGGTGGAAACAAACAGCGAGTCGGCCCTGAAATGGTGTTCATCATCTTCCAGCCGCAGGTGGTAACCGGCAACTTTCATTTCAAGATTATCGGAATGAAGGAGTTTTTCCGGGTTGGCGGCAGAAGTGGAATCCAGCACAAATCCTTCGAGGGTAATGTCAATGGACTCAAATTGTTGCCGGTAGTCCTGGTAATCGGGCTGCCTGAAAATTTTGAGGTGGGCGCCCCGCAGCAAAAATGTGTCCACCTCCAGTTTTCTGAAATGATTTTGAACCAGCGTATATAAGTCGAAATTATCAAAGTCTTCAGGATTCAGTCGATCCGGATTTTCTTTCTGAAAGAATTGTATCTCCGGATTGTCGAACTCAAGAAAACTGATTTTGATGGAATCGTTGAGGGCAAAACGTGTAATGCTCTGGCTTTTAACATATACATTGGGTACTGTTACTTCAAACAGGTTGTTGCCTGTTGTGCGGGAAAGGGGCGAAAGGTTGAATCCGGCTACGCGGATAACGGAAGTTTTGAGTGAATACAACAAGGTGTCGATGGTTAAAACATGCAGACTGTCACCCATTTCGTTTCTAAAGTCGTTCATCCGGATAAAAACGTCATCGGTTTCAAAAAAATGGTCGTCCCTTAAAATCATTGCTGTATCGGTTCTAAACCCAAGTACGTCAATAGAAACTTTTTCGGTGCGTGAGATAAAATTGGCTTTCCCCGCTGCTCCGTATAAATCAAAATCAGCTTCCTCCATTTCGATTTTCCGGATATCGACTTCCCGCACCCATTCAAACAACGGGCGTATCTGGGAAACAATGCCTGCTGCCATTTTTAGCGAATCGTTTTGCAGTAACTCTTCTCCTTCCATTTCGATATCGGGTTTTACGATGCGCATCTTTTGACAGGAAAATTTTTTATCGCGGACTAATGCCCGAAGGTTAATGCCCTCCATAACAATATCGGATGCTCCGAGGGTAAATAGTGTTTTTGAATGAAGATTCTCTCCGATTGTCGCGGCCTCGTCGGGGGTTAATAACAGTTGACTGAATCTGACTGAAAACGGGAAAACCTTCCATTTCATTTCGCCTATGGAAAGGGCATACTGGCCCCCCGATTTTTTATCTGTGAAATCGGTGAGCTTTTTAATGACAAACTGCGGAAAACGGATACCGGCTATTATTATAGTAAATAGCACCAATCCCAGCAGGATGACCGAAAACCACCCTGCCATTTTTTTTATTTTTTCCCTGCGTGCAGTCATTGGATAAAAATGGGATTTTTTTTTAAGATAAACGAATTTCCAAATGGTTGCGTTTGACGGGGAAGTTATGGAACATATTTCCGGTAAAATATCATGTTTAAATTTCTCTGTGCACCGCACCTGCTTTCCCTTCCACGTGCCCGTACTACTGCAAATATTGCCCGGTGTTACTGCTTACATTTCAAATGGTGTCTCATTTATTTTCCTGAAAATGTTGCAGGACACCAAACACCTGTCCGGTAACTTATGGCCTCTCTGAATTTAGTAGATGTTTAAAAATGAGGTGCAAAGCATCAGAATATTAAAGGATATTTTGTTGTAATTTATACTGAAAGTAAATTAAATTTTTATTTTTACTTTCTCTAACAAGTTAAGGCAACAACCATGAGACTGATTTTGACCTTTGCTGTTTCACTTCTGGTTTATTTTTCCCTGAATGCCCGGCCTGTAAAAATAATGTTAGTGACCGGAGGCCATTCATTTGATACCCTTCAGTTTTTTCAATTGTTTGATTCGTTGGAAGATGTTGATTACACACACTTTCCTCAGCCCGAAGCTAACAGGGCCATTGCCCGCGGAGAGGCGCAGCATTTTGATGTGCTGGTTTTTTATGATATGTGGGAGGATATTTCGGAAACGGAAAAACAGGCCTATCTGGATTTGACCAGGGAGGGAAAACCTTTCCTTTTTTTGCACCATGCGTTGGTTTCGTACCAAAACTGGCCCCGGTTTGAAAAGCTTATCGGAGGGAAATATATCCAAAAGGGAAAAGGGGTTGCGGTCTCTGAACAATCAACTTATGAACACGATGTGTGGGTTTTTATTCAGGTGCCACACAACCATTCTGTTACCAAAGGATTTAGTAGTTTGCATTTTTTTGACGAAGTGTACGGAAACTTCCGGGTTTCTGAAAATGTAATACCCCTTTTAACCACTACCCACCCGAAAAGTGAAAAGATAATCGGCTGGGAAAACCATTTTAACGCGTCGAAAATAATTTACCTTCAGCCCGGTCATGATTACCGGACTTATGAAACGGAGGATTACAGGAGGCTGTTGCTTCAGGCTGTTCGGTACCTTACTGACGGGAAGTAGCAGCGAACGATACATTTTTACATCTTAAACCAATGATTACCAAGTTATGAAAGATCTAAATCAAAAAAGGCTTTTTATTGCAAGTTGCCTGGCCCTTCTGGTCACTGCAATTACATTTGCTATCCGGGCAAGGATTGAGGGAGTTTTTACCGGCGATTACGGATTGACAGCCGAGCAGGTTGGGCGTGCTTTTGCGCCTGCATTCTGGGGGTTTGCTGTTGCCATGTTTGCCGGAGGTTATTTTATCGACATTGTAAAAACCAGAACAGTTATCTGGATGGCATTCGGGATGCACCTGGTGGGTATTGTATTGTTGTTACTGGCAAAAGATTACACTTCGTTGTTCATTTCCAATGTATTTATCGGTTTGGGCAACGGAAGTGTGGAGGCAGCGTGTAATCCGCTGGTTACAACCCTCTTCCCCGATAAAAAGTCGAAAATGCTGAACCGGTTCCATGTGTGGTTTCCTGGCGGAATTGTAATCGGAAGCCTGCTGGCTGCCCTGGTAATTGATCAACTGAACTTATCCTGGCAGGTGCTTGTGGCGTTACTGTTTATCCCGTTGGGTATCTACGGATTTTTGTTCCTGGGACAAAAAATTCCGGAAACTGAACGGGTGGCATCGGGTGTAAGTTATAAGGAAATGATGCGTAACGTAGGAGCTCCGGTAACCATAACCCTGGCTGTTGTTTTTATGATTCTGGCTGCCAACGTTCAGTCTATATCTCATGCCATTACCGGCAGTTATTATTTGCCACTTCTTATAATTGGGGTAATTGCCGTTTTGATAATCATAGAAGGCAAAGCAGTCAATAAAATTACGTTGCTGTTTCCGTTTATTTTTGCCTGCATGCTGCTTACTGCTTCCACGGAGTTGGGAACAACGCAGTGGATTAATGCATTATTGGCAAATAAAGGCGTTCATCCCATGATAATTCTGGCTGTGGTAACCGGTTTAATGGCCGTTGGCCGTTACTTTGCGGGAGGGTTGATTCACCGGTTGAACCCTCCGGGAGTTCTTTTGGGATCTGCGATTTTCTCTGTGGCGGGTTTATTGTTGCTAAGTGTGACCAACGGCGCTTTTATGACGGTAGTATCTGCGGCCGTTTTTGCTGTTGGCGTTTGTTATTTCTGGCCCACAATGATTGGTTCCGCAGCTGAGTATGCACCTAAAACCGGGGCTTTGGGAATGTCGATCCTGGGTGGTGCCGGATTTGTTGCTACCTCAATGGTGTTGCCCATTATGGGAGAGTCTATTGAAACGGCCGGTCCGCAGATGACATTGCGGAATATGGCAGTGCTTCCGGCAATTTTGGTACTCGCATTTATTCTCCTTTCTTTTTGGGTGAAAAATAAAAAGAAGGCTTGAGGCAGGTGTTGTATCCTGTATCTAACGGTACATACTTTATGAACGTTTAATCCCCGGGCACAACGCTATGCGCAAGAAAGTTGTGAACACTGTGCAGGGATAAAGGAAAGAATTGTTCCTGATGTGGTTCTGCCGTTTTTTTTTACCACTTCTTTATTTTGCGGGAGTGTTTTTGTAACTTATGAAAGAATTTAAATATTCTTACTATGTTATATGTTTTGTTAGTCGGATTGGTAGCAGGTGCCCTTGCGGGGCTTATTGTTCGCGGAAAAGGGTATGGCTGTCTTTTGAATATAATCGTTGGTGTTATCGGCGCCTGGTTTGGTAACTGGCTGCTACACGAGTTTGGAATTTTTATCGAAAGTGGGTTGATGGGAAATTTGCTAACCGCGGTAATTGGCGCGGTGGCATTGCTTGCCCTGGTTGGCCTAATCCGGAAAATAGCCAATTAACTGATTCTTTTTCCGGCCTGCATTAATTGGTTAAGCCCTTACATTATTTTTTTACGTACCGGTTTCAGGTTTTGCGCCTATTGGTTCGCCCACAATCAGTGTTATCGAAATGAATGCCACAATGAGCAATGCCGATGGCCAAAATACGGGAGCATCCACATCGAAGTACTTCTTGCTGCTTTTTATTGTCGGGTGAATCCCTTTACGCGTATTTCCCAAAATACGAAAATCAGGATGAAAGTCAAAAACAATTTAGTTCTTTCTGTCTGCTCCGCTCCGTATTTTGAGGGAAATAGCTTTTTTGAAAAGGAATGTTTGAATGATTCCTCTTGCAAACATAAAAAGAGACATGGCCAGCCAAAGTGCATGATTCTCCCATACAGGATGAAGAAAATAGTAAACCGGGGCAAAAAAGAGAAAAGTGGAAGCCAGCAGTGTATTGCGCATTGCACGAGAGGCAGTGGCTCCGATATAAATGCCATCCCATATAAACGAACCGAAACTGGCCAACGGAACAAGAATTACCCAAACTAAAAAAGGTTGGGCCTTTTGAAGGACCTCCTCCTGCGAGGTGAGCAGGTGAAGAATAAAATTAACGCCGGCAAAGTAGAAAAGGGTAAACAGCAAAGCCAATCCGGTGCCCCAGATAAAAAGCAGTTTCACTACCTTCAACAGGTGATTCTTTTGTTTCGCTCCGATAAACTTACCCACCAACGCTTCCCCTGCAAACGCAAATCCATCGATAAAAAAGGAAAAAAACAGCAGCAGCTGAATAAGGAGCGAGTTGACGGCCAGTATGGTATCGTTGGAGCTGGCAGACTTGGAAGTGAAAAAGGTAAATACCAGGATAATACAGAAACTCCGGATAAAAATATCGCCATTTACACGGAAAAAAGCCGATAGCCGTTTTAAGTCGAAAACATTTTGAAGCCGGAGGTAGAAGAGGAGGTTCCGGTATTTTTTCAGGAACAGTATGATGGCTAAAGCCATTCCGATGTATTGCGAAAGAGCCGTTCCCAAAGCCACGCCGTCTGATTTCATATTCAGCCCAAAAACAAACAGCACGCTTAGCAAAATATTGGCCACATTGGCTGAAATGGCAATTATCATGGGGTAGCGGGCATTTTGCATTCCCAAAAACCACCCGCTGAAAACAAACTGGGCCAGGGCGGCGGGGGCAGCCCACACCCGGATGAGGAAATATTGACGGGCAAGCGTTTCTACTTCTTCGCTGCCGCCAATCACTTCGAAACTCACCCATACGATGGGTACTTGCAGTGCCAGGATGATTAGCCCGGTGAAAAGTGCAACGGCCAGCGCCCTTACCAGAATGGTGACGGTTTCGGAAATGTTTTTTTCTCCGAAAGCCTGGGCGGCAAAGCCCGAAGTACTCATGCGCAGAAATCCGAATCCCCAGTATATAAAATTGAAAATAACGCCTCCCAGCGCAATGGCGCCTATGTATATCTCCGAGCCAAGATGTCCCATTAAAGCCAGGTCTACCAGCCCCAGCAGCGGGACTGTAATATTGCTGACAATATTTGGAATGGCAAGCCGGAGAATATCGCGGTTCATAACAAACAATTTTGAGGGGCAAAGGTAACATTTGTATTATCGGGGTAACATGTTTTCATCTTTTATTGATTTCCGGCTGAAATGTAACATTCTGAAGTGATTTTGTAACATGGGTGAAAGAGCAGAAGGTATCATGAATCTACATTTGGGGCAAAATGAATCTGTAATTTTATGAAGAAACAAAATGTAATCGCTGTTGCGTTGATAATTGCCCTGGGGGGATTTCTGTTCGGGTATGATATTGCAATGATGTCGGGTACTACTGCACAATTGGAAAAAGTATTTAACCTGAATAATTTTTGGTTGGGTTTTACGGTCGCTGTTGCAATTATCGGAACCATCATTGGCACGTTAATAATAGGTAAACCTGTGGAAAAATTTGGGCGGCGCAAATCTTTAATTGTGCTTTCCGGCCTTTTTATTCTTTCAACTATAGGAAGTACAAATGCGTTAAACTGGGAAATGCTTTTATTTTTCCGTTTTAGTACAGGGGTGCTGTTAGGTTGCATCACCGTGGTTACCCCTATGTTTATTGCCGAGATTTCACCTGCAAAAAGGCGTGGACAATTGGTTTTGCTTAACCAGTTTTTTGTGGTGACGGCCATCTTTTTGGCATTTGTGGTCAATTATTTTCTTTTGAAAATGTTTGGAGATACCTCCTGGCGATGGATGATTGGGGTTGAGTCTATTCCGGCTGCCATCTTTTTTGGATTGCTTTTTTCTGTGCCTGAGAGTCCCCGCTGGCTTATCAATCAGAACCGTGATGATGAAGCTTTGGTCGTTTTTGAAAGAATAAAAGCGGAGAACCCGGAGAAGGAAGTTACAATAGTTAAAGCTTCCGTAGAAAAAGAGATGTACCTGGCCCATGGGAAATTATTTGTAAAGGAGAACAGACTTCCTGTTATGATTGCCATTTTAATGGCGGCGTTTAATCAACTGGCAGGCATTAATGCGATAATGATATATGCTCCGCGGGTATTTGAAATGGCCGGTTTTGGCATAAATTCAGCTTTGTTACAATCTGTTTCAATTGGCGCTACTAATTTGCTGTTTACCATTCTGGCCATATTTCTGATTGATAAGTATGGCAGACGGACCCTTTTAATGATTGGATCTGTGGGAATGGTATTTTTCCTGGGTATGCTTTCGAAGTCGTTTTTCACAGGTAATTTTAGTGAATTGGACGGATATGGTGTGATGGTTTATCTGATGGGCTTTATTGCCTTCTTTGCCTTTTCTCAGGGAGCCGTATTGTGGGTTGTAATTTCTGAAATATTTCCGAATAAGGTACGTTCGAAGGGGCAGGCACTGGGCAGTTTTACACATTGGATATTTGCGGCTGCTTTAATTTGGGGTTTTCCTGTATTTGCGAAAATGCCCAATATTGGAGGCGGTCCTTCATTCGCATTTTTTGCCGTGATGATGTTGCTGCATTTCTTTTTCGCATGGAGAATCCTACCCGAAACCAAAGGGAAATCACTGGAAGAAATTCAGGCTGTATTAATAGAAAAAAGAGAATCATTACAATAAAATCAGTAGTCTATGGAATTTAAAAACAAATATGTTTTATGTATTGGTGAGGTGCTGTGGGACAGATTACCGTCAGGGACAAAGCCTGGTGGAGCTCCTATGAACGCGGCGCTTCATTTAAATGCTATTGGACAGAATGTGTCCATTGCCAGCCGTATCGGGAATGACCAGGCCGGGGATGAACTGAAAACATTCCTGGAAAAATCGGGCATGAGTACTGCATTGATACAGGTTGACAAACAGCTCCCTACCAGCGAGGTATTAGTGCATTTGGATGAAAACAACAACGCCACTTACGAAATTTGCGAGCCCGTTGCCTGGGATAATATAGAGGTAACAGATTCTTTGTTGAAGCATGCGGAAAAATCCGGGATATTGATTTATGGCTCGCTGGCTTCACGTAATCAGGAAACTCGTCATACTATGATGAAATTACTTGAAGGTGAAGCCGTAAAGCTGATTGATGTTAACCTTCGGGCACCATACAATAGCAGGGAGATTGTTGAACCATTACTGCAGAAATCGGACATTATTAAACTCAATGACGATGAATTATTACGGGTTGCAACTTGGTACAACAAACAAAGCATGGACGAACGGGAACTCACCCGATGGTTGTCGGAAAAGTATAATGCAAAAATGGTTTGTGTGACAAAAGGTGAAAAGGGAGCACTGTTGTTTTGCGAAGACTGTTTTTATGAGCATCCGGGTTTTACAGTCAATGCGGTTGATACCGTGGGAGCCGGAGATGCTTTTCTGGCAGGACTAATTGCCTCCCTGTTAAACAATAAATCGTATCCTGACTCCCTGGCTTTTGCCTGTGCAACAGGTGCTTTTGTTGCCTCAAAAGCGGGTGCAACACCTGAATATAACATGCAGGAAATTGAACAAATATTATTATCTAATTAATGAATTTATGATGAATAAAACAGTTAGGTTTCTAAAAATGACCAAAGTATTGTTGGTAATTCTTATGTGTTTGTGTTCATTTGAAATTATTGCCCAGGAAGTGACCGTCGCGGGTAAAGTAATGGATGAAGAAGGCAATTTATTACCGAATGTTTCCATTGTGGAAAAAGGGACCACCAAAGGGACAATCACTAATTTGGAGGGTGAATATTCTATATCGGTTACTCCCGGTGTGACATTACAGTTTTCTTTTTTAGGTATGCGGCAAAAGGAAATTGTTGTTGACGGTCAAACCACAATAAATGTAGTTCTGAAGGAAGAAACTATCGGACTTGAGCAGATTGTTGTTACCGGATATCAGACACAGCGTAAAGCTGATTTAACAGGGGCTGTATCGGTAGCAGAAATAGATGAAATAGAAGATTTGCCTCCGGGCAATATCATGAAAAACCTGCAGGGAAGGCTCCCGGGTATTTCAATATATACGAATGGACATCCCGGCTCCCCGGCAACAATTCGGATAAGGGGTATTGGTACCTTAAATAACAATGATCCGTTGTTTGTCATTGATGGCGTTCCGACTAAAAAAGGAATGCACGAATTAAATCCGAATGATATTGAATCTCTTCAGGTGCTAAAAGATGCATCTGCCGCCAGTATATATGGCTCCCGTGCTGCCAATGGAGTAATTATTATTACGACAAAGAAGGCAAAATCAAACAGGATGAGAATAGATTTTGACTTCAGCGCAACGTATCAGCAATATGAAAATCATTTGGATATGATGAATACAAGGGAACGTGCGGAAGTAGCATGGAGGGCTGCTGTTAATGACGGAATTGAGCCGAACGATCAACTCTATCTTTTTGATACAGGAGTTGATGGGGAAGGTCATCCGGTGTTAAATGGTGTTTTGTTTCCTGAATTTATCGATCCGCAGAGAACTATGAGGCCAGGTGATACGGACTGGTTTGACGAAGTAAGTTCACCTTCTTTGTTGCAGTCTTATAACCTCACAATTTCAAATGGCAATGAAAATGCCAATTTTCTGATTTCGTTGGGGCATATGAATAATGATGGTATCATTAAGGGGTCTAATGTAGAACGGACAAATTTACGCCTGAATTCTGAATTCCGGTTTTTAGATAATAAACTGAGGATTGGCGAAAATTTACAGATATCCCGACAGGCGGAAGTGCTTATTCCTTCAGATGATATTATGTTTCTTGCCCTGGTCCAGCAGCCCATTGTTCCGGTTTATACAACGGATGGTGGTTGGGGAGGACCTGCTCCCGGAATGTCTGACAGGCACAACCCCGTTCGTTTGATAGAGGATAATTTACAGAACAGGGGTACTTATGTAAGACCTTTTGGTAACATTTATGTTGAAGCAGAACCCATTCCCGGATTAAAGTTAAGAAGTAGCTTTGGAATTGATTACGGGATGCATTACAGCCGGACGCTGCAAAAGAGTTATCGTTCGGGTTTTTTGAGCGAACCGAACAACAGAGTTTCAAATAGTATGTGGTTCAACGGCAGTTGGGTGTTTCAGAATACTGTAAACTATGATTTTACCGTTCAAAAACACACGTTTAGTCTATTGGCTGGTATTGAGCAGATTAAACACAATAGTGAAGAGTTTTCTGCCTCTCAGCGCGGGCTTGCAATAGAAAAAATTGATTATGCTTTTTTGAATGCGGCAACCGAACTCCCGGTTAACGGAGGTTCAGGGGGGCGTTATGCGCTGCAATCATTTTTTGGCAAGGTAAATTACAGCTACGACGATAAATACCTTGCCTCCTTTACCATGAGGAGAGATGGATCTTCGCGGTTTGGTGAAAACAACAGGTATGGTAATTTCCCCGCATTTTCTGTTGGCTGGAGGGTTTCAGAGGAAAGTTTTCTTGATAAGGCAGAATTCATCTCTGATCTGAAGGTCAGATTTGGATGGGGACAAAACGGAAATCAGGAAATTTCAAATACAGCAATCCATAATTTATACATTGCCCAGTATGCCACCAATGCAACATGGAGCCCGGATGGTGGAACGGCTTATGATATTGATGGAGCCGACAGGGGAGAATTGCCTTCCGGTTTTCGGCTGACACAACAGGCCAATCCAAATCTAAAATGGGAAACAACTACCCAAACGAATTTTGGTATTGACTTTTCTCTTTTTAATAGTCAGTTATATGGGTTGGCAGACTATTTTATTAAAAAAACCGAGGATATTCTTATTAGTCCGCCTTATTTGGGAGCGATTGGTGAAGGAGGTGGCCGATGGGTTAACGGAGCTTCCATTGAGAATAAAGGAATTGAGATGGTTGTTGGGTATTTGAAGCAGGTTGGAGAAGTCCAGATTGATATTTCTGCCAATGCATCAAATTACAAGAACGAGGTGGTGTATTTGCCCGAAGAAGTGGTCAATGCTTATGGCGGAAACGGAAGGGATAAAAATATTCTGGGCAGATCCATAAATTCGTTGTTTGGGTATGTTCACGACGGTCTTTTTACTACCGAGGAAGAAGTGAATATGCATGTTGATCAACCCGGGAAAGGGTTAGGCCGGATTAAATATGTTGATGTCAGTGAAGATGAGGTAATTAATGATGATGACAGGGACTGGATAGGTATTGGCGACCCACTTTTAGCGTATGGATTGAATGCTGATATTACCTGGAGGCAATTTAACTTAAAGTGTTTTTTCCAGGGAATTACCGGAATCGATGTTTTTAACGATACAAAAATATATACCGATTTTACGACAGTACAGGGAACCAATTATGGAAGAAGAACCTTGAACGCCTGGTCTGAAAGTAATCCGAATTCCACTATTCCGGCGCTTTCATTATCGGATAATAATAACGAAGCACGAACATCTACCTATTTTATGGAGAGCGGATCGTATCTGAAGTTAAGAAACCTTCAGATAGGGTATTCTATTCCTCCGTCTCTGTTAAGCAAATATTCTATTCGGAATATCCGGGTATTTATCCAGGGACAAAACCTTTGGACTATAAAAGATAAAAGTTTTACAGGGCCGGATCCTGAAAATCCCGGAAACGGTTATCCTATTCCAGCAATGTACACTTTAGGTGTTAATATTTCACTTTAAACTATTGAACCAATGAAAAAATTACAGTTTATATTTTTGATTCTATGGAGTGTCTTTCAAACTTCATGTAACAAGGATTTTCTCGATGTACCTCCGTTGGGAACAATCTCTGACGCGCAATTGAATACTCCTGAGAACATTGAAAAATTAATCATTGCAGCTTATTCCAGCCTGGGGAATGATCATTACACGGCTCCAAATTCCCTGTGGCCTTATGGCGATTTAAGAAGTGGTGATGCTTATAAAGGGGGAGCAGGCCCCACTGATTTAGGCGATTTTCACTTCTTTGAAACCTTTGTTTTTTATTCGCCGGACAACGGGCTTGCCGACATCAAATGGTTCAGACAATATGTGGCCATTTCCAGGGTGAATAATGCCTTACGCCGAATTAACGAAATGGACGAAGAAGAGTTTCCGCTAAAAAAGGTTCGTCAGGCCGAGTTAAAGTTTTTGAGAGGTCATTTTTTCTTTGACCTGAAAATTCTGTTTAAACACATCCCTCATTTTGATGAAACAGCTACCGTTGATGATATCAATAAAGCAGGCAATGATTTGTCTAATAATGAACTTTGGGATAGGATTGCAGCCGATTTTAGGTTTGCTGCTGAAAACCTGCCGGAAAGTCAAACACAAATAGGAAGGATCAACAAATTCCAGGCAAAAGCTTATTTGGCAAAGGTTTTATTGTATCAGGCCTATGAACAGGATGAAAACCATAATGTTACCGGAATTAATCAGGACAAGTTAAATGAAGTGGTTACATTGATTGATGAAGTAATTGCTTCAGGGAAATATAAATTGACAGATGATTTTGCTGAACCCTTTTTGTGGGAATTTGAGAATGGCCCGGAATCTGTATTTGCCATTCAGCGTTCAATTGATGACAATACGCCGCAAGGCGGAAGAGTGGATTTTTCTGCCATGCTGAATAATCCTATGAATCCGGAATTCGGATGTTGCTGGTTTCATATCCCTTCACAGAACCTCGTAAATGCTTTTCAAACCAATTCAGAAGGACTGCCCTTATTTGATACATTTAACAATAATGATGTTAAAAATGTGCAGGATTTAAAGAGCGGGAATATAGATCCCCGTTTAAATCATACCGTTGCATTTCCCGGTGTTCCCTGGAAGTACGATCATAATCACATTTATCAAACCAATTGGGCAAGAACTGTAAATATTTATGGTTATTACTCCTCATTAAAAGAGAATGTTTCGCCGGATTGTGATTGTTTTGTAAAACTTCCGCCGTTCATGTCCAGTTCCAAGAATACAATACTTATACGATTTTCAGATGTATTGTTGTGGAAAGCTGAAGCTTTAATAGAGTTGGGCAGGCACGGTGAGGCGTTGCCCATAATAAACCGGATAAGGAGCAGGGCAGCTTCAAGTATTCAGAGACTTACGCTTCCTGATGAAACACTCATTGGAAATTATAATATTTCCATGTATGGGAGTACCGGTTGGACCCAGGACTTTGCAAGGCGGGCCCTGAGATGGGAAAGGCGATTAGAACTTGCCATGGAAGGCCACCGGTTTTTCGATCTGGTTAGATGGGGTATCGCATCGGAGTATATCAATAATTATTTTGAAGAAGAGAAGAGTAAAAGAGAGTATTTGAGAGAGGCATACTTTGAAAAGAACAGAGATGAGTACCTTCCTATCCCACAGCAACAGTTAAATTGGAGTAAAAATCTTTATGAACAAAATGCAGGTTGGTAATATAAAAATGTGTGCCATGAAATATTTAAAATTGAATTATCTGATAGTTTACTTTCTACTGGTCGTTTTTTCTTCGTGTGAGGAATATGTAAGCTCTCTAAAACTCGATGCTGATGTTACAATACATGAGTTTACGATGAATAACAAGCAGGGTGAAATCAGTGAAGAGAATAAAACCATTGTTGTATATGTGCCGGCGGGGACCGATGTGACACAGATGTCCCCCAATATCTCATTGGATACTGACGCGGTATTGCTACCCGATGTTACATCAGGATACGATTTTTCTCAACCTGTTAAATTGAAAGTCATTAATGGAGATGTTTACAGCGAATATACCATTCACGTATTATTTATAGATCTTACCTTTTCTTCATTTTATTTGAATGGAGTAAGAGGTACCATAGATAATAATGCAAATACAGTCACCGTAACACTTCCTGTAAATACAGATTTAACGAACCTGGTTGTAACAGCTGATGTCAATGAGAATGCAGTCATTTCACCTGATATAACGTTAGGTTTGGATTTCACCAATCCGGTGGAGCTGACAGTTTCTAATCAGGGCGAATCCAAAACCTACACCATAATGGTGAAACTTCAGGAAACCTATATGGGTTTTCTGGGTACCTATGCAGACTCTCTTTCTATTACCGAAGATGATGAAAAAGCAGCCGCTGAATGGTTTTTTGACAATTTTGAAAATGGGCGGTACGTCAGTTTTGACGCAATAAAAAGTGGTTCTGTAGATCTCAGCCAATACCAGGTATTATGGTGGTATCATGATGCTTCCCCGGATATACCTGAGATAGCTTTAGATGCAGAAGTGTTGGGTGCCATTACTGATTTTTATAAAGCCGGAGGTGACCTGTTATTGAATACACATGCTGTTGGGTATTTATGGCCCATGGGACGTATAACCAATAATTATGCAAAAGTAGTTGGTTCCGGCGGAGGTTGGGATCTTAATGACAGCTGGTATGTTGGAGTCACCGTTGGAGGGAACCTGCAACCGTACGATAAAAGTTCGCATCCCGTTTACCAGGGGCTTTCTACTGTTGTTCAGGGCAATGGCGATATTTGGATTCCGCTTACCTCTCCGGGATGGGTAGAAGATCACAACCATGTGATTATAGAAATAGCTCCTTTTCACGGATTTGACTATGGAAATGCCGGCGCTTATAATGCATTTAGAAATGCCAATCAGGTAGAGTGGCTGGGCGTTTGGGCCGGTAACCGGGATTATTATATGGCAGGCGTTATGGAGTTCCTGCCGACAGAAGAATTCCAGGGAAGAGTTATTGCACAGGGACTTGGAGCATTTGAGTTTAATAAAAATGCCCAGGGAGAATTAAATCCTGATGGAACAAACTTATACCAGAATAATGTTGAAAGATTTACGAAGAATGCGTTAGAATATCTGTTAACGAATTAGTAATGAAAGAGTATTTCCCGGAATTGTCCGGGAAATACTTTGTTTATGTTTAATCATATAAATAGTAATGATGAAGTTATCAGGGGAGAGAACAGGTTTATTTTTGTTGATATTTTGGGTGTCACTTGTTATGTACTCCTGTAGCTCAGGTGAAGATGATGATCCCATAGATGAGCACAAGAATTTAGAAGTGAGAAGTACACGGCCTTTTTACCATTTAACACCACCAACAGGCTGGATGAATGATCCCAATGGGATGGTTTTTTTTAAAGGGGAGTACCACATTTTTTATCAGCATAACCCAGACGACATAGTATGGGGCCCCATGCACTGGCGACATGCTATCAGTTCCGATCTTTTTCACTGGAAAGATCAGGGGATTAAAATTGAACCGGATGAGATAGGCACCATATTTTCCGGAAGTGCGGTGGTCGACTGGCAAAATACCAGTGGTTTTCAGACAGGGGATGAAGAGGTTTTGGTAGCCATGTTTACTCATGCCGGTAATTTGCAGGTGCAGAGCCTTGCCTACAGTAACGACCGGGGACGTACCTGGGAAAAATACGACAACAACCCGGTACTTTCAAAGGTCGGTGATTTCAGGGACCCTAAAGTATTCTTCTATTCGCCTGAACAAAAGTGGATACAGGTGATTGCCGCAGGGGATCGAATTCAAATTTATTCTTCTTTGAATATGGTTGATTGGGTTTTTGAAAGTGATTTTGGACCAGGTATTGGTTACACAAATGGCGTATGGGAATGCCCGGATCTTTTCCCGCTTAAAAGTGAAGATGGAACAGAAAAGTGGATCATGATAGTGAGCGTGGGGGGAACCTCAGAATATAGCGGAGTGAATGGCGGGAGTGCTACTCAGTATTTTGTAGGAGATTTTGATGGAAATAAGTTTACCCATGAAAATGACGAAATATTATGGGCCGATTATGGTATTGATAATTATGCAGGCATCACCTGGTCTGATATTCCAAATGAAGATGGAAGAAGGATTTTTATCGGATGGATGAATAATTGGCATTATGCCGGACTCATCCCGGCCACAGAATGGAGAGGAGCAATGACTGTCCCAAGGCAACTGGGACTGAAAAAAAACTCAGATAACGAGTATTTCATGACTTTTGAACCAGTAGAGGAATTGCTGGGGGTAGCAGGGAAAAATGAAACCTATAACGAAGCGGTTCAGGAAATAAACATAGAAGATAATGAAATAATACAAAGTGGAAGTTTCAAAATTAAAACCCAAATTAATCTATCCAATAACTCCTTTTTTGAGTTGAAAATATATAACAGCAGGGAGGAGGTCCTGTTGAAATACGATAAGAATCAGGCCGTTTTTAGTATAGATAGAAGTTTTTCAGGAAATACTCATGTTCACAATCTTTTTGTCAAAACAATAAAGTGTGATTACGCCATAAAAGATAATATCCTTCCCCTCGAAATACTTCTCGACCAGTCTTCAATAGAGGTATTTGTCAATAACGGGGAAAAGGTTATGACAGCACTTATCTTTCCGCGTTACGAGTTTAATGATTTGAAAATTACCGGAAGCGGAGGAAGCGAACTGATACAGGGGCTGGAATTGGTGTCCATTAAAAAAACAGTTGATAATTAGTAAAAACGAGAGCGATGAAATATAAGAATATTTATTATTTGTTGGTTTTTATCATTTTTATCGGGGCAGGATGTTCGGATGATGATAACTCTCCTGGAGAAGGTAATCAGGAGAATGAATTGAAAACATTTGCTCTGGATGAGAGCCGAAATAATATCCCTGTAACCTCGGAGGGCTCTATCGATGGTAATATGGTAGAGGTATTTTTACCGCCCGGAACTGATATCTCTGCTTTAGTAGCCGATTTTACACTTTCCGATAATGCAAAAGCTTTTATTGAAAATACGGAAGTTGTTAGCGGAAAGTCGGTTATTGATTTCCGGGAGGTGGTTGAACTAACGGTAATTTCAGAGAGTGGATTATCCCGGGTATACAAAGTTGGTATAAAACAGGATTATGAATCTGTTGACGAGGAAGCAGAGTATATAATGAATAAATATAATATTCCGGGTCTTCAGTTGGCTGTAACTTATAAGGAAAGGCTGGTTTATTTGAAATCATACGGGATAGCCGATAAAGAAACGAATGCACCTGTAACCAATGAATCCTTATTCCGGGTTGCCAGCGTTTCAAAGTCGGTTACTCTTGCTGCCATATTAAAGCTGATTGAAAATAATAAGTTGAGTTTTGACGATAAAGTATTTGGAAGCGAAGGTATTCTTGCTTTCGACTACGGAACACCACCTTATGGTCAGCATGTGGAATCAGTAACCGTTAAACATTTAGTAGAACATAAATCAGGGTGGACCAATTACCCCTTTGATCCTATGTTTGGTTACCCGGGGTATAATAATGAAGAACTTTTAAACGAAATGTTAGACAACAGATCTATCGCCAATACTCCGGGAACCGTTGAGAATTATTTGAATTTTGGCTATTTCGTTTTGGCCAGGGTTATTGAAAAAATAACCGGGCTTCCGTACGAAGAATATGTTCAACAGGCCATACTTGAACCCTGTGGTATTAGTAATATGAAAGTGGGTAAAACGTTGGTCACGGATCGGTTTGAAAAGGAAGTGGTTTATTATGATCAGGAAAACTATAGTCCTTACCTTATTGATGTCGCACGGATGGATGCCGGCGGCGGATGGATAGCCAGTGCAGAAGATCTGACCCGCTTCCTGGTCAGGATGGACAGAAACAATTCGAAGCCGGACATTTTATCCGCCACTAGTCTGAATTACCTCTATCTGTCCTATGGAACATGGGTTTTTAATGGTTCCATGTCAGGTACCGCTTCATCGTTATCCAGAATCAATGACGATTTGGGAGGTTCGGTAGTGGTAAATACCAGAGCTATACCCGATACGGAAATGCTGTCAGCTATAAATAATTTACTCACTGTTCGTATCGCAAGTATAACCAAATGGCCTAAGTATGATCTTTTCGACTGATGACAGAGAGCATGCAGGCATTTGCCAATTAAACGAAAGATTTTAAGAGAAACACTTAATCGAACAAAATATATGAGATATCTGAATTTTGGAATAAAAGGCTATTTACATCGTGCGGGGCTAATGATATTTACGTCATACATCATATTGTCGATTGCAGGATGTACCCGTTCGTCTGAAAAACAGTCCTCATTGGGAGCAGATGAAACCCACAAAGAGAAGTTCCGTCCACAGTACCATTTTACCCCTAAAGAGATGTGGATGAATGATCCCAATGGTATGGTCTATTTTGAAGGAGAATATCACCTTTTTTATCAGCACTATCCTGACAGTGTTGTTTGGGGGCCCATGCATTGGGGGCATGCTGTCAGTAAGGATCTGGTACATTGGGAACATCTTCCCATCGCACTTTACCCCGACAGTTTGGGATACATATTTTCGGGGAGTGCTGTAATAGACTGGAATAATACAAGCGGATTTGGTTCAAAAGATAATCCTCCCATGGTGGCCATTTTTACTCACCGGCACCTGAATGGCAAACCGCGCGGTTTTGAAAGCCAGTCTGTTGCCTTTAGTGTGGATAAGGGAAGAAGCTGGACGAAGTATAAAAATAATCCTGTGTTGGTAGATGAGAACAGCCTGGGTTTTCGGGATCCAAAAGTATTCTGGCACACGAATACCCAAAAATGGATTATGATTCTCTCCGCTGAGGATAAGGTAAGGTTATTTTCTTCAGCAAACCTGATTGACTGGAACCCGGAAAGTAGCTTTGGAGAAAATATCGGAGCTCATGGCGGAGTTTGGGAATGCCCGGATCTGTTTGAACTTCCGGTGGAAGGGACACAGGAGTCAAAATGGGTAATGCTGGTAAGTATTGGCAATGGCGGGCCAAACGGCGGGTCAGCAACGCAATATTTTATTGGCGATTTTGACGGGACACATTTTACTCCGGTGAACGAAGATATAAACTGGCTTGACTACGGCAAGGATAATTATGCCGGAGTTACATGGTCTGATTTGCCCGACAACAGCAGAAGGGTTTTTCTTGGCTGGATGAGCAACTGGCAATATGCAAATGTAGTTCCTACGCATCCCTGGAGAAGTGCCATGACAATTCCCCGGGATCTTTATTTGAAATGTACAGAGGATACATATCGACTGGTATCCTCGCCGGTGCCCGAACTTATTGACTTGAGAAATAATGTAGAAGTAGTTTCCTCGCAGGTAATTTCAACAAATCTTGATTTGAACCTTAAAAATAATCAGCTGTGCCAGTCTGAATATATTTTTGAATTCGAAAATGCAACAGACAATGAGACTTTAAAGGCTGATTCTATAATTGTAGAATGGTCTAATGTGGAGGGAGAAAGGCTGGAGGTTGGCTATTTGTTAAAGAAGAATGTAGTCTTTATAAATCGCACCGTATCTGGACTGACAGATTTTTCAAATGAGTTTCCGGTAAAACAAACCGCTCCTTACAGCAGTGACAGAAGTTTGAAACTTCATGTGTTTATGGATTGGTCATCCACAGAGGTTTTTGTTAATGACGGAGAGGTTGTGATGACTTCGTTGTTTTTCCCTGATAAACCGTATGAAGATGTCCGGATATATTCTAAAGGCGGAGAGATAACGTTAAAAGAAGCGAAGATATGGGAATTAAATTCTGTTTGGAACGAGGATAAACGTCTGGCAGATTAATATAGAATGATACCTTAAGAATGAAAGATCTTACATTGAGTAAACCAACCTTTATTATTGATAAAAAGAAGTCAATAGATAAAATAGAGGCAATGTTTAAGAAGGCTACCCGCCAGGGAGTTCAACTCCGACCACATTTTAAAACACATCAAAACTATGAAATCGGGACATGGTTTAGAGAGGTTGGTGTCCGGGCAATTACTGTTTCTTCCTGTGAAATGGCGGAATATTTTGCATTCGATGGTTGGAATGATATTACCATAGCCTTTTCTGTAAACCTGAATGAAGCAGATAAGATAAATTCGCTATCGTCAAGAATCAATTTGAATATCTTACTGGAAGATATTGAGGTGGTAACTAGTCTGGAAGAAAAGCTTACCAATAAAGTGGGCGTATTTGTAGAAATTGATACAGGCTATAAAAGGGCAGGGCTTAATCCTGCGGATACGGAAACAATTGGGCAACTTTTGAAAAAAATAAGCACGTCAGATAAATTGATTTTTAAGGGCTTCTTAACTTTTGCCGGGCATAGTTATTTTGCGCAAGGGGAAGCGGAAATTCAGCGTGTATTCAATCAATACATGGATGATATGTTACGCCTGAAGGAGAAATTTGGAAGGGCATTTCTCTCCTTAAAACTTTCGGCCGGAGACACTCCTACATGTAGTATTGTCAGTAACTTCAGAGGAGTTGATGAGATACGCCCCGGGAATTTTATATTTTACGATTTGATGCAGGTATTGATAGGTTCCTGCAAAAGAGAACAGGTTTCAGCAATCGTTGCATGTCCGGTAGTTGCCATCCATAAAGAGAGGCAGGAGATCATTATTTTTGGCGGAGCTGTACATTTTTCCAAAGAGATGCTAACAACGCCTGAGAAAGGTGCTTTTTATGGCGATGTGGTGGAGTTGAGCGGGAAAGGTTGGAAGACTGAAGAAACAGGAGCATATGTATCCTGGATGTCGCAGGAGCATGGTGTTGTCAAAGCGCCTGCATCCTTTTTCGAGAGAATAAAAGTTGGGGAATTTATTGGGGTTATACCCGTTCATAGTTGTCTTGTGGCCAACCTGATGAAGGGATCTACCCTGATAATAAATTGACACTATATATGAAGCGACTGAAAATAAGTATTTTGCTATTATTCGTGATATGCTTTGGGTTTCATTGGAATAGTAAGGCCCAGCCAAGTACGGAGAATTTATTTTTAGGGGTGGAGACGTCGAAAGATATTTTTCCGGGACAAAACCATCGGTTCTCAATAGAACTGGACAGCGGTTTACAGGCAAGCGGGCATATTAAACAAAACGGTGTAAACCTGAACATTTCGGTATTCTCACCAACGGGAAAAGTTCTTCTCTCACAGGATTTACAGAAGAATGTCCATTCGGCTGAACCTTTTAGTTTTGAAACCACCGAAAAGGGGAAATACCTTGTTGAGCTTTTGCCTGTACAAGGGAATATTATACATCTGGAAAATGATAAAAACAGGTTTGTTTGGGATGGAGAAAGAAGAGTTCCTTACGAGGCAATAAATCAACAAGGTACTTATTCGATTTTGGTAGAGAAGGCAGATAAAGGGAAAACTTTTTCCGAACGGATAGATGAACTTTTCAGGTTTTATGACCGGAAAGAATACCCGGGAGTGGCAATGGCTATTGTAAAGAATGACGAAGTTATTTATTCTAAAGGCTATGGGGTGGCAAATGTTGAATATGATATCCCGGTAACTGTTTCTACCGTCTTTCATATCGCTTCTGTTTCCAAACAATTTACAGGGTTTGCCCTGGCAACGCTGCATCACGAAGGTATGATTTCCCTGGATGATGCTATTCAGGAATACATTCCTGAGTTGCAAATAGAAAGTAAGATTACCATACGGCAGATGCTTAATCATACAAGTGGATTAAGGGATCAATGGATGTTAATGGCCCTTGCCGGATGGAGGATGGATGATGTGATTACCCAGAATCAATTGTTGAAAATGATTTATAATCAAAAAGACCTGAATTTCAAACCCGGTGAAAAGTATAGTTATTCCAACACCAATTATACGTTGGCAGCACAAATTGTGCACAGGGTAACCGGGAAAACACTGAGAGAGTGGGCCTCAGAGAGGATATTTAAACCTTTGGGAATGGATAATACTTTTTTTTATGATGATCATGAAGAAATTGTAAAAAACAGAGCCTATTCCTATGATGACAGATCCGGAAGCCTCAAAAAAAGTAATCTGAATTTTGCGAATACCGGGGCCACCGGACTTTTTACCACAGCCGGTGATTTTTCCAAATGGCTTATCAATTTTAATGAAGAAAATGTAGGCAACCAGGCTATTTTTGACTTGTTCACAACGAAAGGGATACTCAATAACGGAACAGAAATCCATTATGCCCTTGGGTTGGCATTGGGAGAATACAAGGGGCATCCTGTTATCGATCATTCAGGTGTTGATGCGGGCTATCGGTCATTTATGATGTTTTTCCCCAAAGATACATTGGGTATCATTGTATTGAGCAATATTGCATCGTGCAATACGATTCAACTTGCCATGAAAGTGGCTGATATTTGCTTCGATATTAAGACGAAGCCGGAAGTTGTGTGCCATGAAAGTTCGGAAACAATCGTCCCTTATGCAGATACTAAGGAGATTGATAAAAACATTTTGGAACAATATACAGGGAATTATTATTGTAGCGAGTTGGATACCCGGTATCATTTTTCTATTAAGAATGAAAAACTAGTGGCCAGCCATAAAAGACTGGAGGATATCGAATTTCTGTCCAAAGGAGCTGACATTTTTAAAGGTACCTACTGGATTTTTGACCATGTTGAGTTTGTTCGGGATAAGGAGGGCAAGGTTTATGGTTTTAATGTATCTAATGAGGGGGTTGAAAAAATTACGTTTATTAAAACGGACGGTTTTTAAGGTTGTTTGAACATGTGGGCAGGAAAATGACCAGAAGGAAAATATTCAATTCGGGTTGGCCGAAACGGAGTACGTTAATCTCTTCCGGATGACTTCTTTCAACAAAAAATAATCTTCACAAATAAATTTTAAACAACCCCTGAAATTTACGGTAAATTACTGCATGGTTGTGCCGCTGAAATATCCGCCATTTCCTTTCAATCTTTCTGCACAGAACTTATTTGTACAATGACATATTTTTCCTGGAAACAGGAATAAAATGCAGGGTAATGGAGGCTAATACTCTGTTCTTTGCCGGAATTCGCTTGGCGACATTTTAAACTGATCTTTGAAGCAGCGTGTGAAGTAGGATGGGGAAGAGAACCCTGATTCATACGCAATTTCTGCAATCGATTTGCCACTGTTTTTCAGTAGTTCGAGAGATTTTCGAAGCTTGACAGAATTGGCAAACTCACTGACAGACATGTCCGTCAGTTTTTTAATTTTCCGGTAAAGGTGTACCCGCGACATGCCGGCTCTTTGTCCTAACTCGTCCACACTCAAATCTTCCTTCCCTATGTTTTGTTCGATAATCCGGGTGAGCTCATTAATAAACTTGCGGTCCATGCGGCTTAAGTTCCCAAAATCTTCCCTAAAATCAAGACTGACTTTGTAGTGTTCCCTTATTTTCGACCTCAACTCAAGCAGTTTTTTTACTCTTATTTGCAGGTGTTTGCTGTTGAATGGCTTGGGAATGTATGAATCAGCGCCTTCTTCCAGCCCTTCCAGTTTATGTTCCAGCTCTGCTTTGGCCGTAAGCAGAATAATGGGAATGTGGCAGGTTTTTATATCTGTTTTTAGCAGGCGTGTTAACTCAAGTCCGTCCATTTCCGGCATCATTACATCACTAATGATAAGATCCGGTTCTTCCTTCAGAGCCATTTCAATGCCTGATTTACCATTGGCAGCTTCCACAATCTGATACTTATTCCCCAAACTGAAACGGATGAAATCTCTTACATCTGCCATGTCTTCTACTAATAAAATGAGCGGCTTCTCAGCCTGATTCATTTTATTTTCGATATCACCCGGTGAGGTTACTAATTTGGGAGTAGAAACATGGTAGTTTAGCAGATGCTTCGGTATTGTTTCCTCAGCCACCATCTCTTCCGGTCTCAAATGTTGGTTCCCCAGTGGTAAGTATATATAGAATGTGGTGCCTTTCCCTTCGTCACTTTCCACTTTAATTCGGCCATGGTGTATCTCAATAAATTCTTTTGACAGGCTCAATCCCAAACCAGTTCCGTTAAAGGTTTGCGATTTGCCAACCTGGTAAAAACGATCGAAGATTTTATCCAAATGTTTTGTGGCAATGCCGGTGCCTGTATCAGATATTATTATCTGAACTTCATCCGGATTTATGCCGGGAGTTTGAGAGCGATGTTTTTTTAAGGTTATTGAAATTTCACCTCCATCGGAAGTAAATTTGTAGGCATTGGAAAGAATGTTAAAGAAAACTTTATCCATTTTATCACGGTCAAACCAAACAAATAAGTGTTCTTCTTCCGAGATAAATGAGAACCTTATATTTCGACTTTGTGCCAGGGATGAAAATGATTCTTCAATTTCTTTTAAAAAGAGTATCAAATCGTTTTCTGAGGCTACCAAATCCATCTTTTTGTTTTCCAGTTTTCTAAAATCCATTAACTGGTTGACAAGCCGCATAAGCCTGATGGTATTTTGGTGCATAAGCCGAAACTGGTTTTGGTGCATCTCACTATATTGAGAAGATTCCATCATATTTTCCAGGGGGCCTTTAATGAGAGTTAACGGGGTTCTGAATTCATGCGAAATATTGGTAAAAAAGCGGAGTTTAGCCTGGGTTGCTTCTTCCAGTTGTTCGCTTATTTTTATCAGCTCATCGCGTTGTTTTAAGATGGCGGTATTTTGTTTTTCAATTTCCCGGTTTTGTACCTCCAGTTTTTCGTTGGCCATTTTTTTATTTCTGAAGGCATTGAGAATTACAATGGCCAATATTACAATCATTACGAGCAGGGTAATGGCAAGCAGGAGCATCAGGCGCTGGCTCTGATACCTCGATATTTGAAGATCAAGCACCGAACGTTGAGCTTCTATTTTTTGCTGGAGTGCTTCAATCTGTTCGCTTTGAAGTTTTAAGACCTGTGCATTGTTGGAATCGATTACAATAGTTTGCATCACATTATCGCGTACAAACGGCTGTTGATTTAAAATTTTATACGCAGTTTGAATGGCTTCTTCTCCTCCGGTTGGATAAAGGAATGTGGCATCCAGTTTGCCATTAATTATGGCTTCTATTCCACCTCCCACACCAGGCAGGCCGTCAATTCCCAAAAAGAATAAGTCTTTTTGTATTCCCTGCTCATAAGCAACCTTATACGCTTCCCGTGCCATTACATCATTATGGGCAAACACCAGATCAAAATCCTTTTCTGTTTTAAGCACCTTTTGCATGGCCTCCCTTGCGCCTTCTTCGTTCCATTCTCCTGATGCGGAAAAAACAATATTTATTTCAGGATAATTGGAAATGACATCTTCAAAACCTTTCCTCCTTTCTGTAGCCGGCGACGATCCCTCCAACCCGGAAATTTCCAATATTTTTCCCTTCCCTTTCAGTAATTCCACCGTATATTTCCCTGCCTCTTGTCCGATTCGGTAGTTGTCTCCTCCAATATATGCGGTATATTTGTTCGATTCAATCTTCCTGTCAACAACAATGACCGGGATGCCTGAATCAAAAACTTTTTCTACAATGGGAGTTATGGGTGCCGATTCGTTGGGCGATACAATGAGGAGATCTATACCTTCTTGTAGAAATGATTCGATCTGTTCAATCTGTGTTTGGTTATCCTCTTTGGCATCTTTTATATAAAGCTCCATTTCCGGATGAAAAGAAAGCTCGATCTGCATAAGCCTTTGCTGGGTTTGTCTCCATAAATCAGTAGTGGTGCACTGAGAAAAGCCAATGGTATATTTTTTTGCTCCAACTGAAAATACATTGAATAGCAGCGTAAGAAGAAGAATAAAGGTTAGGAAAGTCTTTCTTTCAGTCAATTGGTATTGTTTTAAAATATTTATTCAAATATGACAAAAATAACAGTAATATGTAAGGGTAAAATAAATTATTACTCTTGTTGGTGAACAATAGAATACTTAAATGTGTTTTTATCTCAAAATATTTGCAAGGACAGAAAATGGAACCTATATTTGCAGATAAGGACAAAAAAGTATTTTAATAATTTTAAAAAAGACACATAAAGATATGGCATTTGAATTACCAAAATTAAGTTACGATTATTCAGCTTTGGAGCCGCATATTGATGCGCGCACGATGGAAATACATCACACAAAACACCACGCAGGTTACACAACTAATCTGAACAATGCAGTTTCAGGAAGTTCTCTTGAAGGAAAAAGCATTGAAGAAATATTGAAAGGTGTTTCGGGGCATTCCACAGCTGTTAGAAATAATGGAGGAGGATATTACAATCATAATTTGTACTGGGAGGTATTAGCTCCGGGTGGACCGGAAGGTCCTCAGGGTGAATTGCTCAGTGCAATAAACGATTCATTTGGTTCAGTACAAAATTTCCAGGAGGCTTTTGTTCAGGCTGCTTTAACGCGGTTTGGATCAGGTTGGGCATGGTTGGTTCTTCAAGATAAAAAACTGGTGGTTTCGTCTACGCCCAACCAGGATAATCCGCTGATGGATGTTGCAGATGTTCAGGGAATGCCCATTCTGGGTATTGACGTGTGGGAACACGCCTATTACCTGAATTATCAAAACAGACGTCCGGATTATGTAAATGCATTTTGGAATCTCATCAACTGGGACGAAGTTACCAGGCGGTTTAAAGGTTAGTTGATTTTTGGTTTTTTTCCCCGGGACGAGGTCCCGGGGTTTTTCTTGCATTTTTGTGTAGTATTATGTTAATTAACGGTGTCGTAAATTGTACTACTATTCATAGGGTAAAATTCTTTTCGGCGTTTTTAAAAAATAGTATCTTTGTAGTTCACTAAAAAACAAGTAAGATGAATACAATAATTTCTTTCGGAAATCTCAAAAACACATTTTTTAATCCGGTAAAAACAAAAGAAAGAAATTATGCTTACTGCTCAAAATATCAGTTATATACATCCCGACAAAGAGTTGTTGTTTGAAAACATCACTTTTTCAATATCCAAACAAGACAAAGTTGCATTAATTGGAAATAATGGTTCAGGCAAATCGACCTTTTTAAAAGTCCTTGCCGGCATTTTGTCGCCCGCAGGCGGAGTCCTTCTTCAGAGTTCCACTCCCTATTATGTTCCGCAGCATTTCGGGCAATTTAATGATCTTACGGTTGCCGGAGCCCTGCAGATTGAGAATAAGCTGGAGGCACTAAGAGAAATTCTGAATGGGAATGTATCTGAGAAATACATGACTTTGCTGAATGAAGACTGGACAATAGAAGAGAGGTGCCAAAAAGCAATGGCCTATTGGGGAATTCAGGATATTCCCCTCATGGAAAAGATGAATAAACTGAGTGGTGGTGAAAAAACAAAGGTTTTTCTGGCCGGTATTTTCATCCATAAGCCCGGCATTGTGTTGCTTGACGAGCCGACAAACCATTTGGATCTGCAAAGCAGGGAGCTGCTATACCATTATGTCAGTTCATGTTCCGAAACGCTGGTTGTTGTGAGTCACGACCGGCTTTTACTCGACCTGGTTCATACGGTGTATGAACTCGAAAAGGGTGGTGTTATCGCCTATGGTGGAAATTTCAGCTTTTACAGGGAGCAAAAAGAAATGGCAGAACAAACTGCTGTTCATCAGGTAAAAGAAAAGGAAAAAACGCTGAGGAAAGAGAAAAAGCTCATGGTAAAGTCTTTGGAAAGACAACAGCGAAAGGAAGTGAGAGGCAGCAAGAAGCATGAAAAGGAAGGCGGTCCCCGTATTCTGGCGCATCTCTTGAAAAATAAGGCAGAAATGACCTCGGCCCGGTTAAAGGATACACATTCAGGCAAAATTGAAATAATCTCAAACGAACTGGCTCAGGCAAGGATGCAACTGCCTGAAATGCGAAGAATAAAAATGGATTTTGAGAATTCATCGCTTCATTTTGGAAAAATACTTGTTACCGCAAAAATGATCAATTTTGGTTATCAGAATCAAATGTTGTGGAATGAACCACTGAGTTTTCAAATCAGAAGCGGGGAACGGATAAGCTTAAAAGGAAAGAATGGCTCGGGGAAAACCACTCTGATAAAGATTATTTTGGGTGAAATTCAACCGTCCTGCGGGATAATCACACGCGCCGGACTGAAGTCAATCTACATCGACCAGGATTATTCACTTATTAAAGACCATCTGACCATTTATGAGCAGGCTTGTCAATATAACTATTCTGCGCTGGAGGAGCATGAGATTAAAATCCGGTTAGCCCGCTACCTGTTTCACCGCGAAGTTTGGGATAAGCCATGTTATACCCTGAGCGGCGGTGAAAAAATGCGGCTGATGCTTTGCTGCCTGATGATAAGCAACAGGGCTCCGGATGTGTTCGTTCTGGATGAACCAACCAATAACCTAGACATTCAAAACACGGAAATGCTTACCTCTGCCATACAGGAATACTCCGGAACATTGCTGGTTGTTTCCCACGACAGTTGGTTTTTGAAAGAAATAAACATTGGACGAACGATTGACCTGGATGCATCTTTAGAAAAGAATGTGTTTATATGATGTCTCTTTTCGGGGTAGTTGGCGGCAAGTATGAATAATTTGGTTTTTGTGCTTTTATTCCGATTGGTTACATTTATACCTTTTAAAGCCAATAATGTAAATGGCAGCAAGCAGCAAAATGGAAGAAATTGACGATCAGCTTCGGGAACTGGAAAGCCAGCTTTCGGATTTGAAATTTAAACTGGAGGAAACCCGGGAATTGCACCGGGAGGAGCACGAAAAGCGTGAGTTTTTCCAGTTGGTGGCCGATTTTACTTTCGGTTGGGAGTTGTGGTTCGACCCTTCCGGAAAGATCAATTATTGCTCTCCTTCCTGCCTCGATTTGACTGGTTTTACAGCTAACCAGGTAATGACAGCTTCTTCGGTTTCAGAGTTGCTTGTTTTTAACCCTGATCGTGAACGGTTCGATGAGTTTCTTACCAACTCTCTCAATCAGTTACTCGTAAATCCCTCGCTTGAATTCCGGATTTTGACACGCACCCGCCAGTTACGCTGGTGTTCGGTAAACGTGCGTGGCGTTTACAACCGTCAGGGACGCTACCTTGGTATCCGTGCTTCCGTTCACGATATTACAAAGCTAAAACAGGCCCTGGGGCACATTAACGATCTTTCGGCGGGGAAACAGCTGGAAAATCGCAACCGGCAGCGACTCCGCTCCGAACTGGAAATAAAAGAACGGGAACTGGTTGCTTTCCTGCTACAGCTTTCCAGGAAAAATGAACTCATTGCCCGCATTACCCAGGAACTGCGCAGTATTGAAGGTGCAAGTGCAAAGAATAGCCGGGAAAAAATCGAAAAGCTTTTGCAACTGCTGGAGAAAACTCCGGTTGCCAATGTTGACTGGGAAATGGTAGAATTACAGCTCGAAAAGTTGCATCCCGGTTTTATGGGGCGACTGCTGCTGAAGCATTCCAAACTCACTCAAAAAGACAGGAAACTTTGTGCCTGTTTGCGGCTGGGCCTTACCAGCAAAGAGATCGCCGGTTTGAATAACCTCACTCCGCAAAGTGTGGAAATTGCCCGAGTGCGACTGCGTAAAAAATTGAAACTACGTCATGAAATCAGGCTGACGAATTACCTTTCCCAGGTTTAACAGGATTGCCGGTCTCTTTCCCGGTTTATTCGGTTAGCCTCAGTTTTATCACACTTTCGGCACAGGAAAGAACGGCTTCGTGGTTGGGCAGGGGCTCCCATCCCAACAGTTTTTTTGCTTTGGAATTATCGACTTTTCGTTCTAGTCCCAAGTCAATTAGAACCGGCTGGACTGATTTGTCAAATGTGGCAAAAAGACGGATCATAAAATTTGGGAGAACTTTTGAAGGAATTTTTTTCTCCGGGTAGGCCTCTTTTAACATTTGGGCCACTGTCCTGAGTTTTAAAAATCCGGCCGAACCAATAAACCTTTCATTGGCAGCTTCCGGCACTTCCATGGCACGGATCAAAAGGTCAGCAACCGAACGTACATCAACGATCTCGAAACCAATGTCGGGAAGAGCGGGAAAGCTACCATCCAACATTTTAATTACAATATTGGCCGAAGTCCCAAAGTCTTTTCCCAAAACCGGCCCCAATATGGCACCCGGGCAAATGGTAGACAATTCAAGCCCGTTTTTCTCCTGGTTCATAAAATCCCAGGCTGCCTTTTCTGCGATAGTCTTACTGCGAAAGTAAGGCGTTGTGTCCTTCTTGTTTGTATCGTTTGTCCAGTGCGATTCATTAAATGTGCCGCTGCGCTGTTTTTTTTCTTTGCCATAAGCAACAGCCGCCATAGAAGATGTAAGAACAACCCTCTTAACATTAGCTGCTGATGCTGCTTCCAGTATGTTTAGCGTACCTTCATATGCAGGAATAATCAGCTCGTTTTCATCTTTGGGAAGTTCCCTTGGAAACGGGGATGCAATGTGCTGTACAAAATCCACATCGGCAGTTAGTTTTTTCCATATGTTCTTGTCTGTTAAATCGGCTTCCTCAAAACTAAGCTTTTGGGTTTCCGGGTAAGTGTGTTTGGTAATGATTTTTTTTATGGTATCTGCCCGGTTTATGTTGCGCAGGGTTCCAACAACCTCATAGTTTTTTTTCAGTAACTGAATGGCTGTATGCAAGCCTACAAAGCCTGTAATGCCTGTGAGTAAAACTTTGCCTTTTGTTTTTTCCATGCCTTTAATTATTCGATGAAGCGTAAAAATAAGTTTCCCGGTTCACATTTCCATAATTAATTGGCAGAAAAGGAAATGTATATTTCGAAGGACTGTCCTTTCCTGAAATAGCTTGACAGATTTAACTTTTATTTCTGATAGATGTAAATGTTTATTCTGCATTTACTGGTTTACAAAACTATTCAATTTTTTATTCCTGCAAATTCTTTCCTGTATACATTTAATTCCTGCCGAAGAGTACGTTTTTCTTTGTTAATCCTGGTTGACGGGACGTTTGTATCAAAGCGATTGATTATTTATAAGGTTAGCAGTGCCAGAAACTACATCGATAACACCATTTGTATAGTTATTAATTATAAGGTTCCCTTTACCACCCTGAATTCTGATAGACACAGGGTTTCTGCTATCAGGACGATCGTCATTAATATAATTACCGGATACCTTACCATTCTCTGAATCTTTTAATAAGATACCTTCCCCGTTGCAATTTAGTATCGTTGAATTCATGAAATTATAATTACGGCATCGCTCCAATATTATATTTGTTGGACTGACTGAATTATTACTGAGATGAAATCCATTTACTGTAATATTACGACTGTCCCTAATTATTACACTGTTATTACTTTCTGTGCCATAATCAGGATTTCTATCTAGTATATTTGTGCCAAAAACTATATGATCACTATGTTCTACTAGAATGTTAGAAGAGAACCCTTCTCCAAATGCGTTGCCAGTAATGATTATTCCCCGGGCATATTTAATATGTAAATTTTGCTGAGTATCACTCAGTATATTGTTGGCAATTGTAAAATAACCCGTTTTGTGTCTGGTCTCTGTTCCATGTCCAATAAATCTTATGTTTGCTGACCCTATCCCATTATGATTATGCTGAATGGTGCATCCGATTATCGAACCCTCCCGCATTGAGCCTTCCGTTATATCTATTAATACATTGGCCGATGGTGGGCCGTTTATGTCTATATTACTTTCAATATCACAACTGCCTATCTGGAAATTTCGAATTTCTCCTTTATGTACTACTATACCTCCGCCTCCATTATAACTAATATGACAATTTGTAATATTTATCTGATGAAGGTTAAGTTCATCAAGAAAGATACCAACTCCTCGATTGTTATACAAATTGCATTCGGAAATAATTATGTTACGGTTTCGTTTAGACAGATGAATGCCATGGAGGGTCTCCCGAACAAGAACTCTGGTAATAATAAGTTGCAATGTTTCAATGGCTTCAATCCCTTTTGATATAGGATGTCTTCCGATAATTTCAATGCCATCGATTATGGGCATTCGTTGATTATGCCACACATTCTGTTTTACGGTGTAGGGATCAGCGGTACCCGTGTGGGTTCCAACAAATTTAAATGCTGGACCGGCTCCGTTCATCATAACCTTAGCAGTACCATTACCAATTATGGCAATAGGCCCTGATTGGTTAAGATCAATCAAGATGGGGGCAGTAAGCCTATATACACCTGAAGGGAAAGAGATTTGTCCAATTCCGGAATCAACTGCTTTCTGAATAGCTTCTGTATCATCTGATATACTATCTCCTTTTGCTCCAAAGTCCTTTACATCCATGGCGTTGCAAACTCCAAAAATAAATAATGAACAAAAGAATAGTACAACTTTATTATTAATAGTCCTTTTCATTTTTATAAACTTTTATTTTTACTTTATCTATTAGTTTAGGCTTTGGACGAATAACTGATATTTGTATGCTGTCAAATATATTTTTTGCTGTTGTAATGCCATCGCCTACCGGTTCAATTTTGTTCTCTCCATCTAACCATTTTGATTGAGCAACAATATCAGGTGTGTAAATCATCCCTTCTGCTGCAATTATTTCAGCTTTATATAGCAATGCAGGTTGGCCGGTGGCAAATTCATCCTCCTCGAATGTTTGAAGATTAAGTTCAGGGAATGCTTCATTATAGTCACCCGCCAAATTCACCTCGATCCAGCAAAACCACTTCGTACCGGGCTTTACTTCAATACGTATAGAAAAATAATCTTTTTTTGGAGTTGCCCCTGTCACTGCCATAAATTTTTCATCTTCAATAATTGTAAAGGGAGTATTTTCTTCCATAAAAAGATCATACCATCTTGGTAAAGCAACAGGAACATGCGTTTTGCCTTCCCAATCGCCAGTACTAGCACGATGAGTTACAAAAACAGTTTTTAGTTCATGTGTCCTGATATTTTCAATCCAGATAGCGAATTGAGGTGGCTCTGCGTAAGTTGAAAGCGCTATTATATCTAAATTTTGGCAAATATCAATCTGAATTTTTGTCCTGTTCAAAGTCTGAAAAATTAGCAATCCTGCCATAATAAGGAGGAAGGCCAGACCTGTAAAGAATACAAATAAAATATTTTTATATTTTATCATTAAATCTATATTTCTTATTCATTAATAACTTCCGCTATTTCATAGCCCTCTCTATAGATTCTGTTATCTAGAAAATTGGCTTCTTCTGAGTTTGTTATTTTTTTTCCGTCAAAGAGAAGATGTTTTTTTCCTGCTCTGTAAGACAAATTGGCAAGATGCACTAAATTTGCACTGCAATGGCCTTGTTTAATATCACCATTTGGTATTTTCCGGGTACGAACTGATTCTAAAAAATTTTGTTGATGGGCTTCATCAGGGAAATATCCATATTCTTCATCCAAAACTTGTGAATCATTCCCTATAACCTGCCAGCCACCACCATGTCTTCCCAGATACATCATCGCTTCGGTACCATAAATTTCAATGCGGGTGCTGTTTAATTGCCAGTTTGGGAATAAGTTCCCATGTCTAATCTCAGTGGAGGTCTTTGAAAGGTAATTTCCGTACTTGGAGCTTTCACAGGTCATAAGAAAATTTCCATAATCAAAAGTTATGGTTTGGTAGTCGGGGACTTCCCTGTTATCATCAAATAAAACCCTACCCCCGGCACAATACACTGAATTAGGAAAATCAGGATCTCCAATTACCATACGTGCCAAGTCTAAAACATGTGAAGCATCACCTGCCAGAACTTGTCCCCCCGAATAAGCCCACCAATCATACCAAGCCTTGTGCCTGCTAACGTTATAGGGAACCATAGAAGCAGGGCCGAGCCAAAGATCCCAGTTTAACCCTTCCGGTATTTCTGAATTAGGTTTTAAAATCCAAGGACTACCCCCTGGGAGCATGCAATAGGTTTTTACCAAAACAATTTTTCCTAATTTACCGCTTTGAATATAATCGCGAGCCGAAAAAGAATAAAGTGCACTGCGGTTTTGTGTTCCACATTGGATAATCCTGTTGTATTTTTTAGCCGCCTCAATCATTTTTTCTCCTTCCGAAATTGAAAGTGATATGTTTTTTTCTACGTACACATCCTTACCTGCCTGGCAAGCCCATACTGTTGCCAATGCATGCCAATGCTCAGGGGTCGCAATTATTACTGCATTAACATCTTTATCATCATAGACATGGCGCATGTCTTCCACATATTTAGGCTTTTTTTTCTGTCTTTTTTTCAATACGCTGATTGCTCTACCCCCACGACCTTTGTCAACATCGCAAACATATTTAACCTCAACGCCAGAACAGTTTTCCTGAGTACTAAGGATTAACTGTGTTCCTCTGGCTCCGGCACCAATAAGCGCTAAAATTATTTTGTCATTTGTATCAGCCATTATATACTTCCTGTAATTATTTTGTTTGAATATTGTTAGAGTAGATAGTTCCTGTTTTTAAATTATTTTTCTTTTAAATAAGAATTAAATTTTATCAGGTATTTTATAGTTCTCTCTGTACGTAGTTTTTATATATTCATTCGCTTTTTTATCGTTTGTAAACTGCTCATTTTTACTATCAAAATACAGTTGTTTGTTTCCTGTACGATATGCAATATTTGCCAGGTGGACGAGGCAGGCACTTAATTGTCCCTGTACAACATCTCCATTTGGTTGTTTGCGACTTCTTATGGATTCGATGAAGTTTTGCTGGTGGTCCATATCAGGCATTGTACCACCATCCTGGGCAATTATTTCCGAATTTTCACCAATAACCTGCCATCCGCTGCCATGAGGGCCAAGGTACATCAAACCTTCCGTACCATATATTTCAATCCTCATTGCATTAATTCTCCAATCAGGGAAAAGATTGGAATTCATTAGGATATTATTAGGTGTTTTCTTCATGTAATTTGTTGCATTTCCACTATCGCATGTCATGGTGAAGCCTTCAAAATCATATGTGATTGAAATAAATTCAGGGGTTTCCTTTTCAGACCCCCAAGGCCAGTTGCCACCATAGGCAAAAACCGATTTTGGTTGCGGAGGATCCCCTATTACAAAACGAGCCAGGTCCATAACGTGGCTTGTCTCGTCCGATAGTACCCCACCTCCGAAAGCCCAAAAATCGAACCAGCCACTACGTTCTTCTGAAGTGGTTATTGCCGGATTGTAAGGACGATAAGGGGCAGGCCCCAGCCATGCGTCCCAATTAATCCACCCGGGAGCTTTCTTGTTGGGTTTTGGTATCCATTTTTTACCACTAAGTAGGTTGAAACATTTTACATGTATTATTTTCCCTAGTTTACCACTCTTTATATAGCTACGTGCGGAAAAAGCTGATGATGCACTGCGGTTTTGAAATCCAATTTGTACTATTCTTTTGTATTTCTCCACTGCTTCAATCATTTTACGCCCTTCCCATATACTTATAGTAGGATTCTTTTCTACATATACATCTTTCCCTGACTGACAGGCCCAAATAGTTGCTAAAGCATGCCAGTGATCAGGAGTAGATATCCACACGGCGTCTATATCTTTATCATTGAAAACCTCCTTCATATTTTTAACAAACACAGGCCTGTATCCCAATTCTTTTTCAATCTCCTTTATGGCCTTGGTCGCTTTTAATTCGTTAACGTCGCAAATTGTTTTTATCTCAACATTTTCATTACATCTGCAGGTGCAAATTATGGAACGAGTACCCCGCGTGCCAGAACCTATAAGACCAAGTATAATCTTGTCGTTAACCATATGACAAGAATGCAATGGGAAAATTGATGCTCCAAGTGATATTCCCGTAATACCAGTAACAGTAGTATTGATGAAATTTCGTCTGTTTATGTTCATCGTTTTTAAGATGGCGTATTAATTTTATATCCTCGAATTCATTGCTTTTGTTGATGAAATTGAATGAATCTTCTAAATATTATTAATAAAGTATTCCATGGGAACTCTGAGAGAATCATCAAAATCAGGACGGTAGGATTAAAATAGATTGAAGCTAGAACGATAGCCATACTATTATTCATATAAGCAGCACTAACTGATATAGCCACTTTGTCTTCCAAATTTTTCTTATGGCCCGCTAAAAATCCTAAAATATGAAGCAGGATAAAAACCACATACAAAAATCCAGCCTGCCAAAGAATATTCATGAAATCATTGAATATGATATTGCGTTGTGATCCGATTACCACATATACCATCAGGGAAAGCATTAAAATATTTAATGATGTAAACAAGTGGGTTCTTTTCTCTATTTCTTTAGGAGAATATCTTTTTATAACCTGAGAAAGAACCATTGGGAGGAATACTATGAGTGCCAGATCTTTAAAGACCAACCCAAGGTCGAATGATATGTTATCAAAATTTATTATCCGGAATAACAGAGGAATAGTAAAAGGAGCAACCAGTGAGGTTAGAATTGCTAGGCTTGCCGATAATGCTGTGTTACCCTTAACAACGTCAGTCAGCGCAGGGGTTGCCACGCCAGCTGGCATTGCTGTAAGTAACAAGACACTAATAGCCAATTCACGGTCAAAAATATTGGTGATCCCAAACAGCAACAACGGTATAACTACCATGAAGGATATGACAAGGAATATCATTTGCCTGTAATTTTTCATTCTTTTAAATACCTGAGCAACATCTATCTTTAAAAAAACGAAGAATAGCATTACCATCAAAAATGGTTTTAGCAGCGACATTAAAAAGACATTAAAAACAGGATAAGTTAGACCGAGTAGAATTCCAGCCATAAAAAAAGCCCAAAAATATTTTTCTATAACTAAATTTTTCTCCATGTAGTTCTTTAAAATCAAAAAATAGAATTAAAGGATGTAATTAGCCCAATAACTGATTGATAAGAGATTATTAATGAGAAAATAAATGTCAACAGAAGTCCGGTGTTTAACCAATAACCAGCTTTATATTCTCCCATCAAATCCTTTCTGTTCAGCAAATAAATGATTGCCAGAACGACAACCGGCAATACAAAAATCTGAAATAACTGGCTAATTAACATAGCAAAAACCGGCCGTACACCTAATAAAGGCACGATTAATCCGAATAAAATAGCAATTCCGGTAAGAATCCGAAACTGGAAACCTTTATAATTAATGGATTTATTTCTGTAGTCTCCAATTAACAACGGTGCCAGCATTGCTATTGGAAATATTGAAGACAATGCGGCACCCAGAATTCCCATAACAAAAATGGAAAGCGCAAAACGACCAAGCAATGGTTCTACTAGTGTAACCATCGTGATTACTTCCTCCACAGGCTTGTTGATAACGTAAAGTGTTCCTGCGGCACATGCCATAATAGCCCCACTCACTAAAAATATTAATATCACGGCAACAATTGCGTCTTTTCTCTGCTGTTTCATCTGTTTTAACTTCCACTTTTTTTCTTTGAGTAAAGTACTACGCACAACAAAGGTTGGGGCAGTCAGGGTGGTGCCGACAAGGGCCGCAATAATCATCGGCGCATTTGTATTATCAGGAATAGTAGGGATAAGCCCTTTTGCCAATTCCCCCGGTTCAGGTAAAACCAGAAACATAGTGAGGATAAAGCTTAGTCCCATGGCGGATACAAAGACAATTAGCACTTTCTCGAAAAATGAGTATTCGCCCAATAAAATCAAGATATATAAGATGATTATAATTGAACCTGCAACCCAAAGAGGATTCCACCCATTTCCCCCAAACAGGAGTACGGACCATTCCTTGATTAGGTTAGCTATTATTCCCATGATCCCAATCAAGGCCAATATTTCAACGATTATTAATCCGACAAGTGTAATTAATGCAAGAAGAGATCCAAATTGCTTAAAATGTTTTTTATAGCTGTACAATGCCCCCTCTCCTGTGACCAGCGCATACCGGCCATAGGCTTCCAGCATTACAAAGCTGAATATACAGGAAAGTGCCAGCGCCCACAGAAAAGACAAGCCAAATCGTGAGCCTGCCGAAGCCATAGCTACCACACTGCCCGTACCAACACTATATCCAACCAGAAAAAAACCAGGCCCCACGGAAACCATAAGGTTCCATAAACGTTTTAAAATAAAGCCTTTATTATTTAACATGTTTCCGGATTTTATATTGACTTTTTAAGATATCAAATGATATCCTCTAACTGAAGGGACGAAGTTTCTTCTTCTATTTCCCATACAGGGAGTATTTCTCCACTGTTATTAACGATTCCTATTTTTAAATTCCTGTCTAGTTCTATACGCTTACTAATGTATTTTTGTAGATCGTCTACCGCTAGGTAGTAAAATCCCATCATGTTGGCCAACATGGGTTGATTCATTGTTAATGTCATTTTATAGTTACGCTTGACATAATTTAGGTACATACATTCAGAAGCAGCGAAGCGATCGCCAATAACATCATCATCCAGCATTTTCCATAAGGTACTGTCATCATGTCTGGCCAAACGACACATTTCTTCTTCGTGGGTAGGGGCAATACCTTCTTCACATGGTGACAATAGGATGATTTCTCCACCTGGTTTTGTGGCTCGTTCAGCAGAGAACATGCCTTTATCTGCCTGGGTAAGATCATAGTCAAACGGAAAAGAACTGCTCAGTGTGATATCTGCTTTTTTGCGGAATTTTACCCCATTAATTGTTAAACCCCATTTAATAATTTCCCTATGTGCATGAATAAAATGACCGGATACTGCTTTTACCAGCTTGTTTTTTTCATTTAATATTACATTTACTATAAAATGTAATCCTACTTCTTTTGCAAAATCTTCCATCTCCTCACGCATGGGCGTTAATACCTTTCCCAGTTGTGCTTCTGTCGCCCCTAACAAATGCATTGCATTGACTGTTTCTGTCCCTGCTACCCCTGGCAGAAGCATCTTGGCCCCACCGCTCCAGCCGGTAGGATGGTGGGGCAGGGATGCACCAACCGCAATCCGTATGTCTGCATCAAGTACGTTTTTATTAACGAGAATCCTGGTTCCTCTTCGCGTCAGACCCTTGTTGACTAAATTACTGTGGCAGTTATGATTTTGGATTTCAACTCTGTTTACAATATCCTCTCCAAACCTTTCCAGTATTTCTTCTTTAGTCATATCCCTGTGTGTTCCGGTGGCAATTACCAGCTTAATTTGACTGTCGTCCACCCCCGCACTGTTTAATTCTTCCAAAACAAATGGGAGTATTAGTTTCTGTGGGGTTTTTCGTGTTCGATCATCAACCATGATTACAACCGATGAACCTTTCTGTACAATTTCTTTTAGCCTTTTTGAACCTACAGGCACCTCGAGAGCCCTTCTTATTTCATCTTCTTCACTCTCTGGAGCTTGAAAATTATTCCTCTTTAGGTTAAAGCAAAGGTTTTCATCAGGGATATCCAACTTAATTATTTTTTTTCCAAAATGGACAGGTATCATTTCTTAATTTATCTTATGAATTTTAATATTTACAGCAGTAAATGGTCAGCCCATAGCAGTCTCAGCTTCCTCCAGTAGTGACAGAACAACTTTTTTACTTTTATAGGCTGCAGCATCAGGATTGGCTGTATAATCAAATCCCAGTTCTACTGTTAAAAATCCTTTATACCCGATTTCAAGTAAAGCACGAAAAAAGGGTACAAAGTCTATTGTTCCTTCACCAGGTATTTTATGCTGATCTCCCATCGTATTGTTATCGTCCAAATGGATATGAATCGGGATTTGTTTTTGGTTTAACAGATAGACTGCATCCACCAACGATTCTTTATTAATATGGCAATGTCCTGTGTCCAATGCAATTCCCATATTGTTATAACCCTGTTCTTCAATTAGCCTTGCACCATCTTCAATGGTTAATATAAGATCGCTTTCTAACATGTGGGCAGGTTCCAACAATAGGAGCACATCTTTTTTAATAGCATAATTAACCAGTGCAGAGAGACTGAAATTTAAATTTTCCATTCCCTGCTTATAACCTTGACCGTATAGCGTCCGTCCAGGACAAAGGCTGACTTTTTTACAGCCCAGAGCAAGGGAGGTATCGATACTTTTTTTTATGTATTCAACACTATTTTTCCTGATATTTTCAATTGGACTGCATAAATTTGTCGGATAACCGAACTGTGCCGGAATGAAACCAGATATTTCTGTACCGGTTTCGTTAATTGCATCTATTATTGATGAGATACTTTCTTTGTCCATGTCTTTGTAATAGGCATGTGGACGGCCACCCCAGATTTCAACTCCAGGGTAGCCTGCTTTTGATGCCCTTCTGATAGTGTCTTCAAGCCTGTAATTATAATACAGCTTTGTTGAATAACTTAATTTCATCATGGCAATAGATTATTCTGCAATTAGTTCCTCTACGAGATTTTTCATCTTCACTGCCTCTTCAAGAATATTATCGATTCCGCTGATATCAACAACAACATGCCCATCAAAATTGACTTTTTTCAGGGTATCAATAATATTTTTGAAATCAATATTCCCTTTTCCGGGCTGGTAATGGTAAGGCCGTGTACCATCATTATCAGAAAGGTGCACCAGTTTAAGATATTTCCCTAACTTGTATATCCCCAGGTCAAGGTATTCGTTGATAGCATTTGCGTGTGCAACATCGTACACCATCCCAATGTTTTTTACATTACAATCATTAAATATGCTGATGATACCGTCAACAGAAGAGATAAAATCCCCGGCACGCATTTCCATGGCAAACTGCAGGCCGTTTTGGCTGGCAATAGCCGATGACTTCTGAAGTTGTTCTATAACAATCCCCCTAAGGTCAGACCACCGGAAACCTTCCGGTACATCAACTGCTACCGAAGGGCCTCCATGATAAATGGAAGTCCTTTCTTTTGGTACCATTTCGGGAGGCAGGTAGAAACAGTTAGTAATCATTTTTGCACCAATCCCAGCGGTCATTTCGCATATTGTGGCAAAATCTTCCAGAGACTTATCACGTTTTGCCTTGTCCAGAGAAAACATCTCGTAGGTTACAGCCATAATGCTTACTACGTCGAGCTTTAGACTCTGGGCATGATTAGTTATTGTATCCCAGTTTGCTTTGTAGTCATCATACTCACCGGCAACGATCTCCATCTCCATAGTATTAAAGCCGGCATCAGTAATTTCACCCATCACTTTCAGGATATTGTTTACACTTGGCGGCAGGCCGTACAATGTTATTGGGATTGTAAACCCACATGTTACTTTCATCATAATAATTTACTTTTGTTGTGAAATCTGTTTTATAGTTTTTGTAATATTTCTATTACTTTTTCTTCGTATATTTTTTGCCATTCAGGAGCCAACAGATTACTATGGTCCTGATAGGCACCGCTTCCGGACTGTTCGGCTGTAGTCGCATAATGGATATAACCATTGGTATAACCCGCAACAAAGGTATTTTCAAATGGCGACATTTTTTTTATATTAAGCCCTACCTGTACAGACACTTCTGCGGGGAAGGTTATAAGAACAAAATCCCCGATTTTCATCACCTGTACTTCAACATCCATAGTACTCTCACCTGCAGATTCATTCTCAACCTTACGATCCTTTTCCAGCCCTAAATTATACTGCAGTCTTGAAAGTTTTTCCATGGCATGAATATTTCTCAGGTATTTATCTATATTCCGCCTGTTTGCAGCATCAAGCTTTTCCATGTCGTTCCTACCAATCATTTTGTCATGAAGATACCTATGGGAATAATAGGAGGGATATTCTTCCCAAAGATTATATTTTATGAACAAGGGCAAAAAAGTTTTAAAGTTCAGGCTTGTGCCCTTTAAGGAGTTAAGAAGTTCTCCCTGCTTCTTCTCCATCTCTGCAATTCTTTCAGCATGATCAGTTCGCCTGGGAAATTTAACTGTTTCATTTATTACTTGCAGTTCGCCACTTTTTTCTGTATTTATATTCTTAAAGGCTTCTATCGCACTTAGACCCAACATGGTTCCCAGCGGTTCTTGATCCCTGACACTATGAACATCCTTATAAAGGCTTGGGATGACATCTCCGCAAAAACCTTGAATAAAAAGCGCCATAGTCCCTTCACCCAGATTTTCTTCAATTAATTTGGATGCAAAACCAGGATATCCAGCTGTTTGTTCTGTAATTGATTGATAGGGATGGCCTGTGAAATTATATACAACTGCAAGTGGATCCCCATTTTTCTTGTCAAGTCTCAATATCCCTATCTCCGGATCAATAGGACCTACACTTTCAATCTCTTCATCTGGTGGTAGCGGATTTGCATGGCGAATAGCCCACCCCTTACCATTTTTTAATTTTAGAATGTGATTTTGAGTAATCCTATCTTCATACCCTGATCCTACTCCTATATTGACCGGTATCATATTTTGAGAGGCTTTTTTTACAGCCTGAAAAGTATAATCCTCAATATTCGGGCTAACGTTATACCCTGCTCCATGCAAATGGCTTGCATTTACAAGAACATTTGTCCGATCTATGCCTAAATCTGCTTTTATTCTCGACCGTATATTCTCTAGGTAATTATCTCCAATTGAACCTATTCTTCCAATTGCAACTGCGTCAACTGAGATAATTATGGCCTTGGTATCTCCATTATCAAGTACCAGGGCTTTAACATATAATGAATCTGTGACATTACTTGTTGGGTCAGGGTTTGTTATATTTACCTTTGATACTCCTGCTTTAAGCTGGGCAGAAACAGTAGAAGCAAGGAGTATGAAGCAGGCAAATACCGATAAAGAAACAATATTATCCAGTTTGAAATTTTTGCTGGTAATCTTGATAACTAACCCAATTATTCTAGTATAAATTGATCTTTTGTACATCTTTTTAATTTAAAAATTGGTTAAAATTTTTTTGACTTTTTGTTCATAGATATATTGCCATTCAGGAGCCATAATGCAATATGTATCTTCCAAGGCATGAGTCTTATACTGTTCTGCTGTGGGTGAATAGCCCACATCTCCGTTGGAATATGCAGTTACAAAGGTATTTGGGAAAGGCGATAACTCCTTAATGTTAAGGCCGATTTGGGCAACAGGTTCACCAGGGAATGTTACTAATACCATATCACCAATTTTTAAACACTGTATCTCAAAATCAATAGTTTTTCCAATTTTTGTAGCCAGTCTTTCTTGCTGTTCCATTAAAATTGAGAGATTGTTCTGAATCCTTGTGAGTTTTTCCATTGCATATATATTTCTCAGATACTTGTCAAGATTTCTGAGGTTTTCTTTGTCAAGATTTTCAAGATCTTTGGAGTCGGTCATTTTTTCTCGAAGATACCTGTGAGAATAATATGAAGGATATTCCTCGAAGATACTGTATGTAATATATAAAGGGAAGAAAGTCTTGAAGTTAAGACTTGTACCCTTCAAAGATCGCAATAGCTTTTCCTGTTCTTTTTCCAATGATGCGATTCTTTCAGAAATATCGGTTCTCGAAGGGATTTCTATTACCTCTCTTATACCTTTTAATTCGCTGTTTTTTGAAGTATTAATGCTCTTTAGTGAGGTTAAAACGCTTATACCTAGTTTGTTCCCTAGTGCTTCTGCATCTCTGGGACTATTTACGTCTTTGTATAAAACAGTTGAAATATCACCAAGGCTACCCTGTAGAAAAATCGCCATTGTTCCTGCTGGAAGATTATTTTCAATTACCCTTGAGGAGAAGGCCGGAACGTCAGCTGTAAGTCCATTATTTGGGACTCCTTGATAGGGGTGCACTGCAAAGTTATAAAGAATAGCAAGAGGGTTACCATTTTTTTTGTCAAGCCTCAGTATCCCAATCTCAGGATCAACAGGGCCTATACCTGCTACTTCCTCATCGGGAGGTAAAGGACTGGCATGCCGGATTGTCCACTCTTTTCCATTGGTTAATTTTAATCTGCGGTTCTCAGTTATCTTATTTTCTTTACCAATTCCAACACCAATATTTACTGGAACCAAATTTTGATAGGCGTTCCTGACCGCATTAAATATACGCTCTTCAATATCCGTACATATAAATTTTTCACCTGATACGCCTGTGGCAGTAATCATTACGTTGTTACCATCAATTTTCAGTTGATTCTGTATTTTGTTACGAAGCCTTTCGGTGAAATTTATTCCAACTCCGCCTTTTTCTCCCATGGCCCTTGTGTCAAGACTTATTATAACTAGACTTTCTAATTTGTTGTCAAGTACCAGTATCCGGGCATATAAAGAATCATTAATTAATCTATTGATATCCTTTCTCGTAATATTAACTTTGGCAATGCCAGCTTTAAGTTGGGCAGCATCTGCTACGATAGTTCCTAGCAGAAGGGATAGTCCTGTCAAAAGTAGTATAAGGTATATTTTGAGCGAGATAAAAATATGCTTACAGGTAAATTTAAAATTCGAACGATAAAATAAACTCATTTCCGCTTCAGATTAATTTGTTATTATATATTGTTTAATATATCTAAAACTTTTTCTTCATATATCTCTTGCCATTCAGGTGCGATAAAGCAATCACAATCCTCCTGTACGCCTCCATTATATTGTTCAATTGTTGGGGCATAGTAGATGTAGCCATTAGTAAATCCTGCTGTGAATGTAAATTTATGAGGTGACATATTTTTAATGTTCAATCCTACTTCTACTGAAACCTCACCCGGAAAAGTTACCATAACAAAATTTCCAATTCTTATACCCTGTATTTCGATATCGATTGTAGGTTCACCTGCATCTTCATTGGATTTTTGATGCTCTTGCAGTAAAGAGATATTAGCAAGAAGGCCTGCCAGTCTGTCCATTGCATAAATATTGCTAAGATATTTATCAATATGACCCCTGTTCTCCTTATCCAGTTGTTTCAGGTCGTTCCTGCCAATACTCTTTTCGTGCAGATATCTGTGTGAATAATAAGACGGATACTCCTCAAAAAGATTATACTTGATATATAGTGGTAGAAAAGTTTTAAAATTGAGACTGGTATTTCTCAGTGATTTAAGAAGCCTGTCTACTTCAACTTCCATAGATTCAATTCGTTTCTGGAAATCTGTCCGGCGGGGTAATTTTATTATTTCATTTACAACTTTCAAACTGCCATTATTGGTGGTTTGAATTGTTTTAAGTGCCGACATTGTGCTAATTCCCAGCTTAGTGCCTAATACTTCAGCATCCCGGGGAGTATTCACATCTTTGTAAAGGATTGTTGAGATATCACCTCCAAACCCCTGAATAAATAAGGCTATTGTACCCTCACTAAGATTATCCTCAATTATCTTTGAGGCAAATCCAGGGAAATCAGCTGTTGCTTCCTTGTTAGGGACTCCTTGGTAAGGATGTCCTGCAAAATTGTAAACAACAGCTAAGGTTTCTCCATTCAACTTATCAAGGCGTAATATACCTATTTCATAATCTTGCGGGCCAAGGTCAATAACCTCTTCGTCAGGTGGCATAGGATAAGCATGCCTGATGTCTGCCTCTTTCCCATTTTTAAGCTTAAATCTTCTGTTTTCAGTGATTCTGTCTTCGTATCCCTTGCCAACACCTGTCCTTACTGGAACCATATTTTGCATTGCTGATTTGACAGCTTTTACTGTTCGCTGTGCAATATCGGGACAGACGTTATAGCCAGCACCATGAAGATGGCTTGCATTGACAAGAATATTTTTACTAATTATATTTAGGTCCCTTTCTATTTCTGACCTTACTCTTTCAAGATAACCATCATCTATTGATCCAATTCCTCCAATAGCCACAGCATCGACAGTTATTATTGCGGCTCTGACCCCATCGTTTTCAAGTACCAGGGCTTTCACATATAATGAATCATTAACAGCAGGATATGAATCTGTATTTGTTATATCTACCTTTGCAACACCTGCTTTTAGCCAGGCAGCCTCAGCGCTGCCTGAATATATAATTCCTGAGATCCCGGGAGAAATAATAGTATATAAAATCAACCTTTTGAGAATTTTCTTTGTCAGTAAAGCCATATATTATTTTTTAGATTATTCGAATTCCCTACATCGTAGAGAAGCATGAAATGTCTAATAGTCAATTTTTTATTTTAGTTTTAAATACTTGTCAAGAAATTGTAATGTTCCTACTCCATGAATCTCATGGGGCCCGTTAAAAAATTCAATCGTAGTACGATCACTAATTCCCAAGTTAGCATATAGTCGCCTAACCTTAGCATATTCATAAGCTACCCACTCATCAGGTGCAACTCCATCCATATGTCCCCGTTCTACCATAAAAGGTTTTGGGGCAATAAGTCCTGCCAATTCTGAATAATTAATAATATTACCAAAATCAAATTCAAATATTTCATATTCACCAACTAGCATGTAACTGGATTTAAAATCTACTGAGGTTGTTTTCCATATCCACTGATTGAAATCACCAGAACAAATCACCACCGAATAATTATTTAAAATAGGAGGTACTCGCATTGCTGTCTTACCTCCATAAGATAAGCCGTAAAACCCAAAATGTTCTTTGTCAACAAATTGGAGTTGTCTTAACCATTTTAGTGTCTGTTCATGCTGGCCTATGATTACTGAGTACAAGGATTTTTTTAGTGGATTGGCCATTCTTTGAATTGTGCGAAAATTTTCAATCCCATAAGGATCTTGTGGAGTGTAAACTATATACCCCTGATCGGCTAAAGTTGATCCAAAAGAATAATAGGCTGATTTAATATTGGGATCTATAAGTGGTTCAGGGCGGCCACCCAAGCCATGTTGAAAAACCACTACAGGACGTTTTTCTCCTGGCTGGATATCTTTTGGAACCAACAGAATTCCTCCGGCTATTATTCCCGGCCATACATCCAATTTTACCCAATAACCACGCCAATTAGGTGTTTCATATGTCAATCTGGTGCGAGGATTAAAAGATTGGGTGGGTGATGGCATCTTTCCAATTATTTCTTCATGAAAATATTTCCTGTATGGTTTTGTTGTTTCTACCCATTGTTCCACTGAGGTGTCATCTGCCTTATCCCAAAACTTTTTCCGCTCATCGCTACTGTGATTAATTACTTTGTCCAAATGCCTCACTAATTCCATAAACTGATTGCGCATACGTAAACCAGAATCAAAATCATGTCGTAACTTAGTGATTTTATTATAAGCTGGAGATTCTTTATTTTCAATACCTAGACCGGAAAAAAGTTTTTCTAATGCACTCTTTGAACCTGGCAATCCTTTCCCATTGCCACTTACCACAACCTGCATTTTTTCGGGGACACCTAAATTTATAAATACTTTTTCAGCTCTACGTGCTTCTGCTTGCACCGATTCGAGAGAGGGAGTTTTTAAGAATCCTGGAGCTGCGACATTTCTGCGCTTTCCCTTAGCTGCTGGTGGACCATCTACCTGTGGCCCTTCGCACGCTTCTATAACTAGTAGTCTTGGTGCTATAAGGCTTGCGATTTCAGCATCTCCAAACTCTTCAAGTAATCCCCATACATTCCTGTAAATTGGCTCTTCCCAAATTTGTTCTCTTTCCTGAAAATATCCGCTGACCAATGTTCCATCAATGCGGGTGTCTATGGCAGCACTATATAAAGCAATTAGTCCTCCTTCTCCGTATCCTGCTACAGCAACAGGTAAATCCGCTGACTGATTTTTAAACCAGTCTACTGCTGCCAATACCTTTTGAACTTCATATCCTATAATATGTCTTCCCACTTCAAATGCCCGACGATAAATAAATTCCCTGTGAGGTTGGTTTGTCATAACAATTTCCGGGTTTCCTGACCAGGTATCCTTCCTATCAATCAAAAGCGGAATAATTAGTCGACATCCCTTTTCTGCTAACCTACGTGCAAACAGAGCTTTTGAAGGTACTTCCGGATTTAATCCCATTAGTTCTTCTGGTGATTGATCTGCATCCGGTACAACTACTATCTGAGCCTGAACTGTTGTATGGGGTTCTATCCACAAACCTGTCCCGGTAACATTTTCCAGAACCTGCCAACTGACACTATATACATTGTAGGCATCAGTTTTGGCTATTAAAGCCTCTAGAGTTGTACTTTTATTTAGAATTAATTCATGTGTGGCTTTTCGCTCGTCCACCACACCTGTGATTTTTTTAATTCGAGTACGATTTGAAGCAACAGATTTAATATAATCTGCTGAAGATGTATAGTTTCGGTGCCAATGTGTTTCACGGTTTTTTACAGAGGTTTTCAGTTCATTAGAAAAATGCTGGCATATGCCCTCAATCATTTGAGGGCGTAAACTTTCCACTTCAGCTACTGACATAAGCTTTGTTCCCCATAAATAACCTGATGGACTTTCCTGTGCCTGTCCTGAAGGTATAATTCCAAAACTGATTAGAAAGCTTAAGCATATGTATTTACATACTAATTTCATCTTTTATACATGTAAGGATTTTTCGAGATTTATCACTCTTGTAAAGGAAGATTGCTGAAAACCTTGCCGAAAAAGGTAGGTTTTCAGCAAAATCTGATATTTATTACTCAGTTTTCTTCAATTCTATACCTGATCTGGTATCTTCCAGGGAGACCGGCCTCCATCTTGTCGTGCCAGTAGCTTATTCGCTTCATTATTATCAATAAATGTTTCTGTTGAACCATCAATTTTTAATAGCTGGTTTCCGGTTCTATATGCAATATAGGCCATATGTGAAATGGCTTGTGAAATATGTGCCCTTTCCACATCTGCATTAGGAGTTTCGCGGGTACGAATACAATCCATAAAGTTGGCTATATGCTTTTTGACCGGATTATTGCCTGTCATAATAGCTATAGTTTCTCCTTTCTCATTAAAAGCCTGCCAGCCTCCACCATGCCGTCCTAAATACATCATCCCGTTAGTTCCATATATCTCAATCCTAGTACCGGTAAATTGCCAGTCAGGGAAGAGTGCTTTGCTGGCTCTGATTTCATGTGGAACTTTTATTAAACTTGTCCACCAGTCAACTTCCAGAGACAAAGTAATGTCTCCATAATCATATATAGCTGTCAGAGAATCAGGAATATCAGCTACATGCTCCGGATATCGTACTTCCCCTTTCCCATATACAGAAACCGGATAATCTATTCCAGTAAGAGCAGACGCTACCCAACGAGCAACATCCAACTGATGTATTGATTCCGAATCACTTCCTGAATATTCCCAAAAATAACGCCATACGCCAGGCCCTGTCTTTTTGGGATTATAGGGTAATTTTGACGCAGGACCGCACCACATATCATAATCGAATTCACTCGGTATAGACACTTCCGGATAAGGCCCAGGATAACCCAGTTGTCCTTTCAGCATGTTTAAGACTTTTATATAGTGTATTTTACCAATATTTCCTGCTTTTAAATACTCAATAGCTTTTTCATGATATTGGCCACTTCTGTTTTGTGATCCCACTTGTACAATTCTTGAATATTTTCGAGCAGCCTCCACCATTTTTCGTCCTTCATAAACATTGGGAGACATAGGTTTTTCTACATAGACATCCTTGCCTGCCTGGCATGCCATAATTGTTGCCAATGGTGCCCAATGGGTACCGGGAGAGATGATCATGGCTGTAACTTCTTTATCTTCTAGAATTTTTCTAAAGTCTTGGGTCGTTTTTGGAATTCTGCTTTGTCCCATGCTTGCTTGTGTTACTTCCCAATCCTGTTCAGTTCTGTGTTGCCAACTTTCTCCGCTACATGCCTTTAGTCCATTTGCTATGCGCCGTTTGTCAACGTCGCAAATGTATGCAATCTCAGCACCTTGCTTTATAAATTCCTCTATGAGATAAAGATTTCTTCCTCCTAATCCCATGACTCCAAGAATGATTTTGTCGTTTGCATTAACTTTTTTAGCAATGGCAGAATTATAAATTCCACTAATAACTACTCCTGATCCTATTAAAGCACTTTTTGCTATAAACCTTCTACGATTTATCATGTCTCGTCTTTTTAAAAGTGTTGAAAGAAATTAATTTCGTTAATTATATCCAGGATTTTGATGTAAATTATCATTAATGTCAAGTTCTGGCAGTGGAATGGGCCACAGGTAATTGTGATCATGAAATTCAATGCTTCCTATTATTAAATGACCATCCTCTGTAATAGCATATAGCCCTTCATATTCATCAGGATTATCAGTGATTTTCATCCCATGAAGTTCCTGACTTGCTTCTTCCTTAAGGGTTCTCCATCTTTTTAAGTCAAAATAGTCTATTCCTCCTTCAAAAGTTAGCTCAATTGCTCTTTCTCTTCGGACAATATCTCTCAGTTTATTCAAATTTGTCTCGGTGACAATAGGCATGTTTATAGCTTCACGTTGCCTAACAAGATTTATAGTATTGTCAAGTAGCTCTTGAGTGATAGAATTTCCCGCTTCCAATTCAGCCTCAAGTCTGCTTAAAAGTATTTCAGCATAACGTATTTGAGGATAATCACCTCCATATTGTCTTGGATTACCTTCATAATCTTTATCCCAGAATTTTTGTAGAATATAACCTGTTATATTAGGACCAGTTTGGCCTGTTTTTGCTATAGTTTCTGGATCTCCCTCAAATATTTTTCCATTTACTTCTGAGTAACCAGTTATTAAAACTGTAGAATACAATCGGGGATCTCTGTTTTGAAAAGGATTCTCTGGATCATAAATTCCCGATACTGAAATTGACTCCCCATCAACCATTGGAAACTTGTCTAGTACATGCTGGAATATATTGCATCCATTAAAACCTCCATATAATGAACTTTTTATTATATGCTGTGTAATTGTTTCTCCAAGTTCATTTTCCATATATTGGTTGGCAAAAATTATTTCATCACTATTTTCTCCTTCATCTTCAAAAAGTTCTTTATACCGTGGGTCAATTATATATCTGTTCAAATCCATTATTTCTTTATATGTTACTGCTGCTTCTGACCATTTTTCCTCAGCTAAAAGTAATCTGCCTTTTAAAGCAAGAGCTGCTCCTTTTTCTACTCTGCCTTTAGCTGATGCGGCTTGTTTCACAGGAAGATTCTGTGCTGCCTCGGTTAATTCAGTTAATATAAAATTCACCAATTCTTCTTTTGATGCTTGGCTTATTGAATTGGCTTGGTCAGCTGTTAATGTAGTTTTTATTAAAGGAACATTTTCCCATAACTGGAGAAGCCAGAAATATGTAAAAGCCCTTAAAAACTTTACTTCACCTTTCATTGCAGTCTTTCTTGTTTCATCCATGTCTACCTTGTCAATATTATCAAGAAAATAATTTGTTCGGGCAATTTTTTTAAATGCATTTCTCCATAAAGTAGTTATAGTTCCATGAATTGGACTTATTTCTCTTTCCCTACCATAGCCAAAATCTCTCCAGCTTGAATATCCAGCCCAATGGGACATATAAATCATAGTTTTGTCTAAATCCAAGAGTCTCTCAGGCCACCCTCCATTATAAGCATAACAACCCATTAATGCTTGATGTGCTTCTTCTTCAGATTGCCAAAAAATTGCTTCACTTAATGATGTCTTTGGATTTTCCACTAAATAATTTTCTTTACATGCTGGAGTTAATAAGATCATTAAAACCAGAATTAAAAGATTTTTTTTCGCTATTCTATTTAAATTTTCGGTAGTCATATCTATAGTTGTTAAAATTGAACACTAATTCCTACACTCCATAAGCCAGTAATGGGATAATAGCTCGGATTTTGTCCGCCTGTAGTTGTCATCTCAGGATCCCATCCAGGATAATAATGATCAAAAGACTTAATATTTTCACCATTTACATATACTCGGAATTGGTCGATAAAAGTTCTTTGTAATAGTTTTGATGTGATATTATATCCGAGTTGGATAGTTTTTACCCTTAGAAAACTAGCATCTCGCGTCCAGTAATCTAAATTTACCTCCCAAGGATATTCATGTAAGGCCATTTCCAATCTAGGATATTTTGCATGCCGATCTGGATTTTTTTCTGTCCACCGGTTATCTATATGCCATTGTTGAATATTACCATTATTGACAAATGCTAATTCTTTTCCTTGAATCAGTTTTTCTAATCCAGCCTGTCCTTGAAGTTGGAGATAGAAATCAAAGCCCTTAAAGTCAGCTGTTATCCCCATTCCAAAAAGATATTTAGGAAATAAATTTCCAATTATTGTTCTGTCATGTGCTGAAGTAATTATTCCATCAGGAACTCCGTCAGGTCCACTTATATCTTTAAAACGGGGGAATCCAGGTTTAGCAGTATAATTTTGGGTAGCGTAGTTGGCTATATCAGTTTCATCAATAAAAAGGCCTTCAGTTTGATATCCATAAATAGAGTTTAATGGATGTCCAATAAATAACCCTTTCCCAATATCTTGCTCCACTTCAGCTAGATCAAGAACTTTATTATGGTTAACTGAAAAATTTGAAAAAATGCTATAGGAAAAATCTTTTATCCTATTTTTATGATTTATTTCAAATTCAAAACCTTTATTTTCTACTGCTCCTGCATTTTGCTCACCCACTGACATACCTAAAACCTGAGAAACAGAAATATTATAAAGAATATTTTCAGTTTTCTTATAGTAGTAGTCTCCAACTATAATTAATTTTCCACCAAATAAACCCAAATCAACTCCCCCATTTGTTATTTTAGTCTCTTCCCATGTAATACCTGAAAAGGGTAAATTAGTTAATTGTATTCCTGGCAGTATGGTTTCTTCTTCTCCAGTAGCATATTTCGAGCTTAAATTAAGCACCTTTTGATATGGGTAATCTCCAATCTGCTGATTCCCTAAGATACCATGAGAACCACGTATTTTTAAATTCTCAACCCAGGGGACTTGAAAGAATTTTTCTTCAGAAATAATCCATGCTGCAGAGAAGGAGGGGAATAATCCAAATCTTTCTCTTGTCGAAAAGCGTGATGACCCATCATAACGAATATTTCCTTCTAATAGATATCTTCCAAGGAGTGAATAGTTTAATCTTCCAAAGTACGATATTAACTTCCAAGTATTGCCATATTCAGAATTTTCGTCATTTGATGGCGATGCAGCATCTAGAAAATGAAGATTATTGCTGGGGAAATTATCTCTATAACCGGTTAACGTTTCTCCATCATAGGATTCATTTGAAAATCCAGCAAGTATTTGTAAACTATGATTCCCGAATGATTTGTCATAGTTTAGTATTATATCATTTAAAAGTTCTCTGCTTAGAGATGAATTAACGTATGCTTGGTTCGGGCCAAAAGACCAATTTGGATCTGCCGTAAATTTTGCACCAAATAATCTATATTTTGAATGGCCATATCGATAACTAAATCTCCCAGCTATTTTTAAAGATTCTACTATTTTCCACTCCAATGAAATATTAGAGCTAAAACTTGTACCTTTTGTTTCACTAAAGGAGCCACTAGCCAAATGGCCTTCAGCAACAGGATGCCCCATAAAAGTCCCGTATGTGCCATCCGATTTTTCCCCAGGAACAGTTGCGTTATATGCATTTGCAGCAGTTATTACACCGACTAAATCACTAGTGCGTGCACCATCGTCAGTAATCCCTGCAGGTCGATTCCTAATTGATTGACTTCCGTTAAATTTTACATTTAAGGTCAAATTATTATTCAATTTACTGTTAACATTTAAAAGCATGTCGTAACGATCGTACTCATTTTGTTCGATAAGACCATTTTGTTTAAGATATCCAGTTGAAAACAGATATTGTGCCCCTTCTGTGCCTCCATTAAAAGTTATATTGTGTTTCATTTGAAGGCCATCGCCTGAATTAAATAAATCTTTAAGATGGTGTTTGTTGGGATAATTATCAGGATCAACACCGGATCTAAATTTTTCAATTTCTTCTTGTGTAAATTCAGGATTTTGTCCCATATTAATCCGTGCTTCATTTTTCATTTCAGCATAAGTCCAAGAATCTACATATTGCGGTAATTCAGTTGCCTGTTGTTTCCCAACATAGGATTCATAATGTACTTGTAACATACCTTCTTTTCCTCTTTTTGTTTGAACTATAATTACACCATTTGCTGCCCTTGAACCGTATATAGCAGCAGATGCAGCATCCTTGAGTACAGATATGCTTTCGACGTTATTAGGGTTTACAGAATTTATGGAGCTTGGAACACCATCTACTAAAACTAAAGGGCCTGTTCCTGCTCTACTAAAAGTTCCGAGACCTCGAATTCTTAATGAAGCTGCGTCCGAGCCAGGTTCCCCTGAGGTTTGGGTGGCTGTTATACCACTCATTACACCTTGTAACAGCTGTGAGGCTTGTGATGCTGCTCTTTTGCTAAGTTGCTCACTACTTACTGAACTTACAGAACCAGTTAAATTTACTTTTTTCTGTGTTCCATAGCCAATTGCAACTACTTCTTTTAGCCCAATTGCCTCTTCTTCCATGACTACATAAATACTCGTTTGGCTGCCCACTGCAATTTCCTGAGCTTTCATTCCCACGAAAGAAAATAGTAATCTGGCATCTAATGGAATATTTACTATTGAGTAACTTCCATTTGCATCGGTAACTGTACCTTGTGTAGTCCCTTTAACCACAACCGTTACACCTGGTAAAGGTTGACCATCGGAATCGGTTACTTTACCGGAAACTGTTTTGGCCTGATCCGGTAGCAATTTTTCATTGAAGGTGGTTAGAACAATTTGACGATCGTAAACAAGGTAGTTGACATTGGTGCCGGAAAAAAGTGTTTGCAGAATATTGTCAATGGTTTTTTGTTCCACGTCAATATCTACTTTCCTTTCAATATCTACTAATTTTTGGTTGAAAAGAAAATAAAAGTCACTCTGGTTTTCAATTTCATCCAATACGTCAATGATTCTTGAATCATTCATTTTGATAGTTAGTTTGGTTTCCTGGGAATATCCGGATAGAGCCCAGGCGTGTGACAAACACACGAACAGAAAAAAAGCACTTAATCGCATAATTTTCCACATTTTAGGTTCGATGCAAAATAGCAATGCATCACGAATCCACTTTTTTTTCATACTTTTGACACATTAAGTAGTTTAACAATTACATAAAAGAATTACACTGCTTGATTTACAGGAGGGTGCCGCAAACACCCTCCTGTTTTCAGTTAAAGGCTTTAAGCCTTTTTTGGTCTAATTTAACTAAGACTATTCGTTTTTGGTATATATTATCATCGCCTGTAGCGCGGGGTAAAATTTTATAGGTATAGGGAGTGGTGAGGGCCATAAATTTTAGTACTTCCTCCAGGGGTTCATCAATAAAGGTGGCATGAAACGAATGCTCCAGCAGCTCTTCATCTTCTATTCTTATCTCTGCATTGTACCACCTGCCCAAACGTTCGGCTACCTGCTGCATATTCTCATTCCGGAAAATTAGTTTTCCTTCAATCCAGCCAATGTACTGGGATGCTTCAACACGGGTCGTTTTATAGATTCTTTTTTCGGTATCCAATACCAGTTTTTGATTCGGCTGAAGTATGTCGAGTTTTGCTCCGTTTTTTGTGGCAATTTCTACTTTCCCGTTGTTAAGAATAACTTCCTCGTTTTTATCATCCTCATAAGCAATAACATTGAATTGAGTGCCCAGGACTTTTACATTTAAATGGGAAGTATGCACCACAAATGGATTTGATGGGTCATGTGTAACGTCAAAATAGGCCTCCCCGGAAACCGTTACGTTACGTTCTCCCGAAAAACGAACCGGGTATTTCAGTGTGGAGCCACTGTTCAGAAATCCGGTGGTCCCGTCGGGAAGCTGAAACCTTGTACGTACTCCTAGTGGACACTGAATCTCGGCATAAGCCGTGTTTTCAACAATGGGTTTCGGCGGGCTTTCTTTCCCGGATTGAAAATAAAAAACGGCCAAAAAAGAGAGCAGCAGCGGGATAATAAGTATGGCCGCCACTCTTTGGAAAACTGTAAGGAAGCTAATCCTGTGTGAAGTGCCTTTTTCAAGACTTATTTTATGATGAATTTTGTCCAATAGGTGTTCCACTGTTTCCGGAGGCATTTCTTCCCTGGAGAAATCATTCCAGTGGCTCTCTACGTATTGTTTCAGTTTTGACCTTGTCTCCAGGTCGCTGAAAACAGATTTTATATTCAGGTAATCTTTGCGGGAGTAAGTTCCTTTGAAAAAGCGGTCTACTATTTTCGGATCAAAATCCATCTATCACGTTTTATTGACTTTCATTTTTATATAAATATATAGGGACGGAAATGAAAAATCCCCCAGTAAAAAATGAAAAAAAATATTATTATTAATGAATGATCTCATGTTGAGGTTTTTACGAGATTCGTTTTTTCAGTCATAGTACAGGAGAAAAATCGTATTTCATTTAAAAATCTTTGAAATTTCAAGTGACCCATCCATGCCTTAACTTTTATATTGGATGGATTAACGGAAGATTTTTGGAAATACCGGTTCATCCTGTTTAACTTTCAAAATGATTTCCCTTCCTATCTTTCTAATATATATCAAAACCACACTAATGTCATGTCAACTTCAAAATGTCATTTCGACCCCCAGGGAGAAATCTGTTGGAGTATTGAGATTTCTCATCTTCGTGCCTCAGATTCGAAATGACTGCACGAGACAATTTATGTTTGATATGACACTCAAAAATATTTCAAATCAAGGTTTTACAAAAAGGGCAAAAAACAGCATGGCCGAAATGTTGTCCTCTCCCAATTTTTTCCGGATAGTTTTTAACGCTTCAGTAAGGTGGTTTTCAACTGTTTTGGGGGCTATTCCCAGTTGTTCTGCAATTTCCTTTACCGGAATATCTTCTTTCCGGCGTTTAATAAGGATTTCTTTCTGACGTGAGGGGAGTTGTTCAATGAGCTGATCTACCTTTTCAAGCAGAAGTTGATAATTCAGCCTGTCTTCATTTCCGGAGGTGAATTGTATGGATTCTTCTATCAGCTGATCTTTATATACCTGTTGCCGGGACGCACGTTCGAAATACTCCAGGATAAAATGCCAGGCAATTTTAAACAGGTAAGCTTTGAACGACAGCTCCGGTTTTATGCTTTTCCGGTTTCGCCAAATACGAAGAAAAACTTCCTGGACAACCTCTTCTGCATCTTCTTTGGACTTCAGATACCCGTAAGTAAAATGGTAAATGCGGATCCCATATTGGGAGAACAGCTCATCAAAAGCTTTGGCATCTCCTTTTTTTAAGGCTTTTAGCAGTAATATTTCATTCTCTCCAGGGTTCAATCAGCTTACAATTAGTTTATATGTCAACCAGCCAAAGGTAGAATTTTTATTATTTCCTTTCAAAGAAATATTTTTTATTCCTTCCTCCCTTTTCGTTTCCAGTTTTAAAAATTTAAATCGGGGGCTCTTTTCTGTCTTTTTACCCGGAGGGTTTGAATGCTTATAGACAATAGAGCAGTGTAATACGGTTCGACTCCGGCCGGAGTCGGATTTCAGCACCCGGTAACGTTTCTATAAGCATGTGATGCTGTTGGCATCTGGGATTTGGAGATTTAGCCGTATTGTAATCCCTCAGTTTTTCAGAGTTCTTTTGCAAACTCCTTTAGCCACTTTCTTAGCGGAACGGCAATCTCTTCGTGTTTCAAACCATAAATGACATTGGTTTTTAAAAAATCGAGTTTATTGCCAATATCGTAACGTGTACCTTTGAATTGCAGGCCGTACATGGCATATTTTTTCACCATATCGCGCATGGCATCAGTCAGTTGAATTTCATTGTTTTTGCCCGGTTGGGTTTTGTCGAGGTAATTAAAAATCTCGGGTGTAAAAATATATCGGCTGGCAATGGCCAGGTTCGACGGCGCCTCTTCCGGTGCCGGTTTTTCAATAAAATCTTCCGCAATCAGCACATTCTTTTCCAGCTTTTTCCCTTTAATCACACCGTAGCGGTGCACATTATCCATGGGTACTTCTTCCAGTGCCACAACCGAACTTTTGTACCGTTCATACACATCAATAAGCTGTTTGGTGATGGGATCTCCTTTCCCGCTGATGAGTGTATCGCCCAATAATACGGCAAACGGCTCGTTACCGACATGATCCCGGGCATAACGGATGGCATCTCCCAATCCGTTCATCTCCTTTTGCCACACAAAGTGAATGTTGGCCAGGTTCGATATTTTTTTGATCTGTTCCAGTAAATCAAACTGTTTTTTCTTCACCAGTGACTCTTCCAGTTGCGGACTCCGGTCAAAATGCTCCTCAATGGCCCGTTTCCCTTTCCCGATAATCATCAGGATGTCAGTAATGCCACTTGCCACAGCTTCTTCTACCACATACTGAATGACAGGCGTGTCCACAATAGGGATCATCTCTTTGGGCTGTGATTTGGTGATGGGTAAAAATCGGGTTCCCCAACCGGCGGCGGGGATGACAGCTTTTTTTATCATTTTGAAATCAGTTTACTATGTTGGGTTTTATTACGTCAATATTTTTTTTAGCCAGCGCTTTTATCAACTTCTGATACATTTCTTCGTTTTCGTATGTGCCAATAATAGCGCCTCCTGAACCGGTAAACTTGGCAGATGCACCCACTGAGCGGGCTGCTTCCACCATCTCAATGTTCCCTGGGGTAATGGCAATTAGGTTGCGTCGCAGATCGAAATTAGCGTTTATCAGTTCGTGCATGGTTTTGTAGTCGTGCGATTTCAGCGCTTCCCTGAAATCTTCTGTGTAACCAGCCCATGTTTTCATTGCTTCAAGAACTTTTTCTTCTCCAATGTTGAAACGTGCCCGCAGGTTATTGTGTAACACTTCGGTCCCTTCCGAAAGGTTTTTGCGAAAGGCGATATACATATTGGGAAACAAAGAGGCATCCAGCACTTCATAATTTCCGAAGCCCTGTTTTTCCATTGTTTTTTTGTTGAAGTCCATGTAAACCGGTTCGCTATATGCTTGTGCCACTCTGTCCTGCAGCCCGGCTGCAATACCGAGTTCTTTATCTTCCACGCTCAGTACCAGGTTGGCTAAAATGGGTTTGGGAATGGCCACGCCGTAGAATGAAATCAATGCTTTCATGCAGGCGGTGATAATGGCACTGCTTCCTGCCAATCCCAGGCGCAGAGGGATATTCGAATCATATCGAATGGTGAAATTTCGATTGTCGAGTTGGATGTTGCATTCCCGGCAGTAGTCATAGAACACCTTGATGGTGGCCTTTAAAAGCCGGATGCCTCCGTAGTAGCCTGAAAGATTTACGTTTTCAACCAACTCCCTGATACTGTGAAAACGGGTATTATCAAGCCTCTGTGGTTGAATGTCAAGTTCCGGTGTTTGGTACAATTGCACTTTCGCCTGAAAGTTGGAGAAAAGAAAAGCAATTGTTTTCCCAAAATAACCATCCGACGGGTTCCCGATAACCGCTGCCCGGGGGTAACTAAACGTTTCAATTATCATAATCCGGGGTCTCTTTTTTTATGTGTTCCATTTTTTTATGGCTTCCAGGTTCATTTCATTTTCAATGTTCCGTGCCTGCGGCAAATATAAAAACTCAAGTTCCTTACTGAAGTATTCGCAAATTTTGCCACGCACTGTTTTCATGGTCGTATTTATTAACCCGTTTTCCTGGTTAAATGTTTCAGGCAGCACCACAAAAGTTGCCGGTAACCAGCGTTCCGGAAACATTTCCCCGTACTCCCCGCCTTTTTTGTAGGCATTTATTTCTGCATTCAGAATCTGCACTGATTCCCTGTTCCCTTCCTCGCTGCCGGGCTCAATACCTCGTTTCTTCAATTCCAGGTTGATGGCACTGATGTCGGGTACAATCATAGCCGAAGTAAAAGGGCTTTGGTTATTGTACAGCATCATTTGCTGAATGTAGGGAGACTGTTCCACAATGGCCTCTTCAATTCCTTCCGGGCTGTATTTTTCGCCGTCATTTCCAATCAACAGGCTTTTAAACCGGCCCAGCACATAAAGGAAGCCGTCTTTATCCATGTACCCCATGTCGCCGGTGTGCAGCCAGTTGTTTTTAATGGTTTCGGCAGTGGCTGCCGGATTGTTCCAGTATCCCAGCATCACATTGTCGCCTTTGACTACAATTTCACCTTTTTGCCCCTGGGGCAGTTCGTTGCCGTCTTCATCCAGAATTTTTAGATCAAGGTGTTTTACGAGGCGGCCTGAAGAACCAAACTTGATGGCGTGCAGGGCATTGGAGGAGATAACCGGCGAGGCTTCGGTAAGCCCGTACCCCTGGCAAACGGGGATGCCAATGGTGTAGAAGAAGCGTTGTAATTCCGTGTCGAGCAATGCACCGCCTCCGATAAAGAACTGTAGCTTCCCACCAAATCCTTCCCGTATTTTTTGGAAAAGGATTTTATCAAATACCCACAACAATGGCTTCAGGATAAACTTCCAGCCTTTGCCTTTGTTGTAGCCCACGCCGTTGTATGTATAACCCACCTTCAAGGCAAACTGAAAAACTTTAAAGAGAGTTTCCCCCTTTTTCCGGATTTGACCTTCAATATTTTGTCTGAATTTTTTGGAAAACGCCGGAACACTCATTAACAGGGTAGGCTGAATTTCTTTAATATTCTGAGGTATATTTTTTAGCGTTTCAAGCGGTGTTTTTCCCACTTCCACCGAAGCAATGCTGGCCCCTTTATACATAAATGCATAGAGGCAGCAGGTGTGGGCAAAGGCGTGGTCCCAGGGAAGGATAGCCAGTGTTCTCCAATCGGAATGGAGCTCCATGAGCGTGTTCGATTGTACCACGTTGGCGGCGTAATTCAGGTGCGATAGCATGATCCCTTTAGGATCGGCTGTGGTCCCTGATGTGTAACTGATATTGGCCAGGTCGTTGGGTTTTATATTTTTCCAGGTGGCCTCCAACTCTATTTCATGTGTTTTCAGGTATTCTTCCCCTTGTTTTATTAATTCCCGGTAATCGACATCGTTTTTGCCTGGATTTTCTTTCCCGTCAAGATAGATCACTTTTTCGAGGTCAGGCAGATTGTCGCGGATGGCTTCCACCTTGGCGGCATGCGCCCCGGAAACAAAAATAAATTTACTTCCACTGTGTTTTAACCTGAACGTCAATTCACTTTCGTGTAACCGGATGGAAAGAGGAACATTCACACCGCCTGCGTAAAGCATTCCCAGTTCGCTGATGATCCAATCGTTTCGGCCATCGGATATCAGCCCTGAGCGGTCTCCCTTTTTCATGCCAATAGAAACCAGCCCGGCTGTGAGGTTCAGCACCTGGGCCCTTGTTTCCTGGTAAGAGGTACCTTGGAATTTACCGTCTTTTTTTTCCCAAAGATAAATATTGTCAGGGTAGTTAGCGACTGCTGTTTCAAAAAGTTCGATTATCGTTTTCATTCTCAAACGGGTTGAATTTTTTTCGTTTTTGATTCCCAAAAGTAAAAAAAAAAGGCAATAAACTGCTTCGGAGGTGAATACCGGGTTTAACCGGAAAAATGGTGGGTGTTGTACGACGGAACTTTAGCCCGGTGAAAAAAGGGACAAATGATTCTGGTACCACTCGTGACACCACACAGAAGTTGAACTGTTTAATCTGTGCTCCTTCATGGTATCAAACATTTGTCGTTAAATTTTTCCCTTCAGCTACTGAAAAACAGACACTGTCTTCCAGAGCGAAAGTTCAAAAGAGATAAAGCAAGGATTGAACGCGGGAATAATTTTGCGTTTTTACCCCGCATTGTTTTCCCCGGGCTTCACGCGGAGCTATTTTTATTTATGTCCTTTGGACATTTCTTTATCCCGAAAGGGATTAAACGATAATAGCCACGGGGTTTTCCCGCGGTAATGAAGTGGATACGAGAAGAACCCCGAAGAGGGTTCAACCCTTGCATTAGTTATCCGTTTTTACTCTGAAGAAAACCGATACACTGTTTTTTCATTGTAAGTTTCCCCGGGTTTGAGCAGGGTGGTGGGGAAGTGCGGATGATGCACCGAGTCGGGGTAGTGCTGGGTTTCCAACGCCACACCAGCATAACTGCCGAATTTTTTCTTCCCGCCTATAGTCAGTTCCGGGATCCAGTATCCGGTATAAAGTTGCATCCCCGGTTGGGTCGTGAATACATCTACCTGTCGGGCACTGCTCTTTTCGCGTAGGGTACCGGTAAATTTCAGCTCGCCTGCTTCATTGTCCAAAACAAAGTTATCGTCATACCCGGTTGGTAATTGATTCAAATCACGGGCAAACGTTTTGAATTCGCTGAAATCGAATGGAGTTCCTTCCACCGGTAATATTTTACCCGTAGGAATCTGTTCCACAAATTCGGTTATTTTCTTAGCGGCAAGTTTGAGTTCGTGGTTAAGGATATTCTCTTTCCCGCCTGTGAGGTTAAAGTAGGTATGGTTCGTAAGGTTCACAACAGTTGCCTGGTCGGTTTCAGCAATATATTCTATTCCCAGTTCATTTTTATTGTTAAGTGAATAGATGCACATCACCTTTAGGTTCCCGGGATAGTTTTCTTCCAGATGAGGACTCAGATAGGAGAGTTCAACTCCAACAGCATCGTCTGTCTGAAATGTTTGAGCTTCCCATAAACGTTTGTCAAACCCGGTTATCCCTCCATGCAGATGATTGGGGCCGTTGTTGACAGCCATCTGGTATGTTTTGCCTTCTACTTCAAGATGCCCGTTGGCAATACGGTTTCCAAACCGCCCGATGATGGTGCCAAAATACGGATAACTGCCAAGATATTCATCGCTGAGATAGTCTTCCAGTTTATCAAAACCACAAACCAAATTATCTGACTCTCCATTTTTGCCAGGCTGTTCAATACTTGTAATAGTACATCCGTAGTTGGTGATTTTTACCGTCAATCCTTTGTCGTTTGTCAGCGTAAAAAGTTGAGTTTCTTTTCCGTTGGGAAGCTTTCCGAAAACTGTTGTACGTGCGTTCATCATGCTTATTTTTATGTTCTGGTATCCTGGCTCAGGCCAGAGTTAAACCTGATACTTTATTCTTATTTGCAAAAATGCATATTTTGATTCAGCAAACTGGTAGGTACTGGTAGTGTTGTAGAACATGTTTCGTTTATGTGGTTTCTGCTATATTTGCCCGAACCAATGACAAATACCTTGAAGAGAGTTATAAAAATCAATGCAAAATCACCAAAGCCGAAATACCGGCAGATTATTGATTCAATTTATAATTCCATTGAAAACGGGGCGCTGAAAAAGGGAGACAAAGTTCCTTCCATCAACCAGGTTTGTGATGCGTTCGGACTTAGCCGCGATACAGTAATGTTGGCCTTTGGAGAGTTAAAATCCAAAGGTGTTCTGATGAGCCAGCCGGGAAAGGGCTACTACATTGCTACCACCGAAATCCGTCGCGACGAACGGGTTTTTGTGTTGTTCGACGAACTGAATGCGTTTAAGGAAGACTTGTACAACTCGTTGGTGAATACCATGAAAGGGAAAGCCAGTGTAGAAGTGTATTTTCATCATTTCAATTATAAGGTTTTTAAGAATCTTATTCAGGAGAGCGTCGGGCACTACACTTCTTATATTATTATGCCTGCCACATTTGATAATACCAGTACCCTGCTTGCCAAACTTCCGCTGGAACGGGTATTTATTCTGGACCGGATGAAAGCCGATTTGAAAGATTATCCGGTTGTTTACCAGGATTTTGAATTGGATTTTTATGAATCATTGAATGAAGGAGCGCCTCTTCTGAGAAAGTATAGAAAACTGGTCTTTGTCCACCCGGGAGGAAAGGAACCCGATGAACGGGTAAAAGGTTTTGAACGGTTTTGTCTCGAGAAAAAATTCAAATATGAGATCATTAAATCGCTCAGTGATATCCGTCCGGGGCTTTATGAAGCATGGTTCCTTATTTCGGATCGCGATTTAGTGCAACTGGTAAAAATTGCCAAAAATTATAAGTTGAAGTTAGGGCGGAAATTTGGGATTGTTTCGTTTAACGATACCATGCTGAAAGAAGTAGTGGCCGGAGGAATTACCACCATCTCAACCGACTTTACTGAAATGGGAAAAACGTTGGGTACGATGTTGCTCAATCATAAAAGCGGACAAGTGCGGAATCCTTCGAAGCTGATTGTCAGAAAGAGTCTTTAGCAGCGGAGTGTTGTAAAACATTTTTTTCAAAGGTTCGTTTTTCAGTTTTTAAAATATATATTTGTGCTTATACCTACTAGTACCTACCAGTCGAAATAGAATGTAAATATTAATCAATGAAATAATTATGACAAAAATTAGCAACTTAATTGAAAAGATCAACGGGGGGAATAATCCGTTGTTTCACGAGTTGTACGGGACTGATGCAAAGGTTCTGAAAGAACAGGCCGACAGGTATGCCGGTTTAATGAATGACTTCCAAACAACCTTCGGTACAGATGATGTTCAGCTTTTTAGTTCACCCGGAAGGACGGAGATTGGCGGAAATCATACCGATCATAACCACGGACGTGTTTTGGCAGGAGCTGTAAACCTCGATAACATTGCGGTTGCGGCTTCCAACGGAAGTAACGTCATCCGGATTAAATCGGCAGGTTACCCGGAATTTCAGGTGGATCTTTCAGATTTGGAAATAGATGAGTCGAATTTCTATACTTCAGGTTCGCTGGTAAAAGGTATTTGTGCGCGAATGAAAGAAAACGGATATCAAACCGGTGGATTTAATGCATGTATTGAAGGCCGTGTACCCAAAGGTTCGGGGCTCAGTTCTTCGGCATCGTTTGAAGTGCTGGTGGGTACTATTGTAAACGAACTGTTTAACGACGGGAAAATGCCGGCAGTGGAAAATGCCATCGTCGGACAGTGGGCCGAGAACAATTATTTTGGAAAACCTTGTGGTTTAATGGATCAGACAGCCTGCTCAGTGGGAGGTTTAATTACCATCGATTTTAAAGATCCTGCCAACCCGGTTGTAAAAGAGGTGGATTTTGATTTTGTTTCTACCGGTTTCTCCCTGGTAATTACCGATGTGGGTGGCGGACATGACGATGCTGCTTCCCAGGCAGAGTATGCTTCGTTACCAACCGAAATGAAGTCGGTAGCAGCCGAGTTGGGGGCAAGTGTGTTGAGAGAAGTCACGCTGGAACAAATTGTGGCGAAAATGCCTGAGATCCGTAAAAAAACAGGGGATAGGGCTCTTCTGCGCGCTATCCATTTTCAGGGCGACAACAAACGGGTTGCAGATCAGGTCGCTGCCCTTGAAAACAACGATTTCCAGGCATTCCTCAAAATGGTTGTGGAGTCCGGCTACAGTTCCTACATGTATAATCAGAATATTTTTGATGTTGTTCATAAACACGAGCAGGTAGTTTCCCTGGCTTTGGCCCTGAGCGAAATGGTTTTGAAAGGTAGCGGCGCCTGGCGTGTTCATGGAGGAGGGTTTGGCGGCACCATTCAGGCATTTGTTCCGCAGAATAAATTGGATGAATATGTAAAAACGCTGGAACATGTTTACGGAGAAGGTACTTGCCACAAATTGTTTATCAGAAATATGGGGTCGGTAAAACTGGAATTTTAATAAGTTTCGGTCTTAAATATTTTTGGAAACAATAATTTAATATTTTTACGGCAAATTAAACTTTTCAGAAGTATTTATAGCGGTAAAACCGACAGTATTATAAAGATGAAGTGAATCAATTTAAATCTATAAATAATGAATAAGAACAAAAGTTATGTCGTGCCAATTATTATGATGATCCTTCTTTTTGGGATGATCTCATTTGTTACGAACCTGGCAGCGCCAATGGGTATTGTATTAAAAAATCAGTTTAATGTTTCCAACTCATTGGGAATGTTGGGTAACCTGGCAAACTTTATTGCTTATGCCGTTATCGGTATTCCCGGAGGAATCCTGCTTCAGAAGGTCGGGTATAAAAAGACTGCTTTGATTGCGGTAGCCGTCGGGTTTGTCGGAGTAGGAATTCAATATCTTTCAGGCCATGCCGAAAGTTTTGGAATTTATCTGTTAGGTGCATTCATTGCAGGTTTCTCTATGTGTTTGTTGAACATTGTTGTAAACCCAATGCTGAATACACTTGGCGGAGGCGGCAACAAAGGAAACCAGCTTATTCAGGTTGGAGGTTCGTTTAATTCAGTAATGGCCACTTTTACTCCGGTTTTTGTTGGTATCCTGATTGGAGAGGCAACAAAAGCCAGAATAAACGATGTTTTTCCCATCATGTATATTGCCATGGGAGTTTTCGCTTTAATATTTTTCATTTTGTTGATTGCTTCGATTCCTGAACCACATGCAGACCAGCCTAAAGAACCGCTGGGTAGCCTTATGTCCGGTGCATTGAAATTTCGCCATTTTGTATTGGGTGCCGTTGCCATATTTGTTTATGTGGGGGTTGAAGTCGGAACACCCGGAATGGCAAACTTATATATGACTACCCCTACAGAGGGTCAGGCACAGGAAATTATTGATAAATACAATAAACAACAGTCGGATGCGGCATACCTTCAGGAAATTACCTCTCTGGATAATCAAAATAAAGATAAAGAAGGATATAAAACACAGGTAATTAGCGAAATCTCATTTGAAAGTGCACAAAAGATTGTGGATGGCAGGGATACCCCGGGATTGGGTATTGGTGCCGGAATTGCAGGTGGAGTAGTTGGTATGTACTGGCTGCTTATGCTCGCCGGCCGTCTGTTTGGTGCATCTTTCGGTGACAGGATTGCCAGTAGTAAAATGTTAAGTACGGCTTCATTTGTTGGGTTGGTTCTTATTCTTTTATCCATTTTCTGGCCGGAAAAAACCTTATTTTCCATGCCCACTTTTAATGTGATAGGAGGAGAGATTAAGTTTGGATTAGTTCCTGTTCCTATCAAATTTTTCTTCATTGCGCTGGTTGGATTGTGTACCTCCATTATGTGGGGAAGTATTTTCAACCTGGCCGTTGAAGGATTAGGTAAATACCTGGCCGCAGCATCCGGTATTTTTATGGTACTGGTAGCCGGTGGGGGGATTCTTCCTGCCATTCAGGGATGGATTGCCGATGTTGCAAACTATCAGATAAGTTACTGGTTGATTGTTGCTGGTTTGGGCTACCTGTTCTTCTATGGTACTATCGGCAGCAAAGTGACGAAAAGAGCCGATGATCTTACTCTTGAAAGTTAATAGAGATAATCTCTATATCAATTCGTTATTATTAAAAAGGCTGTCCGTTTTTCGGACAGCCTTTTTTGTGGTATTTAAGATAAATTTTTACTGAAGTTTTTTGTATTTCACCCTTTTGGGAGCGGCATCGCCCAACCGTTTCTTCCTGTTTTCTTCGTATTCGGTAAATGAACCTTCGAAGAAATAAGCCTGGGCATCTCCTTCAAAAGCCAGAATGTGTGTAGCGATGCGGTCGAGGAACCAGCGGTCATGGGAAATAACCACGGCACAGCCGGCGAAACTATCCAGCCCTTCCTCCAGGGCGCGCAGGGTATTTACATCAATGTCGTTGGTGGGTTCGTCCAGCAGCAGCACATTGCCTTCTGATTTGAGCGCCAGGGCAAGGTGCAGCCGGTTGCGTTCACCACCGGAGAGTACGCCGCATTTTTTTTCCTGGTCAGCGCCTGTGAAGTTGAAGCGTGCCACATAAGCGCGGGCATTCACCTGCCGGTTTCCCAGCATAATGGTTTCCGTTCCCCCGGAAATAACCTGAAATACTGTTTTTTCAGGATTGATGGCCTGGTGGGTTTGGTCCACATAACTGATTTTTACCGAGTCGCCAATTTCAATTTTACCTGAATCTGTTTTCAGCTGATTCATAATCAGTTTGAACAATGTGGTCTTTCCTGCGCCATTGGGGCCTATAACGCCAATGATGCCGGAACGCGGAAGGCTGAAACTCAGGTTTTCAAAAAGCAGGCGGTCGCCAAACCGTTTTGAAACGCCCTCCATGTCAATTACTTTGTCGCCCAGTCTTGGTCCGTTGGGAATAAATATCTCAAGTTTTTCTTCTTTCTGCTTTGCGTCTTCGTTCAGCATTTTATCGTAAGCATTCAAACGGGCTTTTGATTTGGCATGCCTTGCTTTTGGCGCCATTCGTACCCATTCCAGTTCGCGTTCGAGCGTTTTTCGCCGTTTCTGACTGCCTTTTTCTTCCTGCTCCAGTCGTTTGGCTTTTTGTTCCAGCCATGAGCTGTAATTTCCTTTCCACGGAATTCCCTGGCCTCGGTCGAGTTCCAGTATCCAGCCGGCCGCATTGTCCAGGAAATAGCGGTCGTGGGTAATACAAATCACCGTTCCTTTGTACTGTTTCAGGTGCATTTCGAGCCAGAGAATGCTTTCGGCATCGAGGTGGTTGGTGGGTTCGTCGAGCAGCAGTACATCGGGCTCCTGAAGCAGCAGGCGGCACAAGGCTACCCGGCGGCGTTCGCCTCCGGAGAGTTCGCTCACCGGCTGATCGTCGGGCGGGCATTGTAATGCATCCATGGCGCGTTCCAGGCGGCTGTCAATGTTCCAGGCATCCAACTGGTCAATTTTTTCCTGAAGCTTTGCCTGCTCCGTCATCAGCCTCTCCATTTCATCCGGATTTTCATACACTTCCGGCAGTCCGAATTTTTGGTTGATTTCCTCGTATGTGTTCAGGACATCCACCACTTCCTGTACCCCTTCTTTTACCACTTCAATCACGGTTTTACTCTCATCCAGTTGAGGCTCCTGCTCCAGCAATCCCACCGTATAGCCAGGAGCAAAAACAAGTTCGCCGTTGAAGTTTTTATCGGCTCCTGCAATAATTCGTAAAAGCGTTGATTTCCCGGATCCGTTTAAGCCGATGATTCCTATTTTGGCGCCCAGGAAAAAGGAAAGGGAAATATCTTTGATAATGGTTTTATTACTTTGCGGGTAAGTCTTACTCACCTTGTACATCGAGAAAATTATCTTCTTGTCGTCACTCATTTCGCAGATTTTAATTTTGCTCAAAAATACAATCTTATTAGATTACTCATGCGAAAAATCCTGTACTGTTTTGCGGTATTTTGAAAAGGCTACTGCCCGCGAGATGAAACCGAGATACTTACCCTCTTCAATCACGGCAAGATTGTATCTTCCGCAGGTCTCAAACTTTTCGGCCACAATCTCCATGCTGTCGTGGGGCGAAATAAAAAATTCAGGCATATACATTAAATCTTTCACCTTCACTTTGCCGTACAATTCGTGCTCAAAAATCAGGTTTTTTACATCTGAAAGTTTGACCATCCCCTTGAGTATTCCGTTTTCATCTACCACCGGGTAAAGGTTCCGGTGTGAACGGGAAATGGCTTTCACCAGATCGCCGAGTGTTGCATTGGGCGGCAGCACCTCAAAATCGGTTTCAATGAGGTTGCGGACATTCATCATGCGCAGTACCGTTTTGTCTTTATGGTGGGTTAGGAGGTCACCGGTTTGCGCCAGCCGTTTGGTGTAAACGGAATGAGGTTCGAAGCGCATGATGGTAACGTAAGCCACGGTGGAAGTAATGATAAGTGGAATAAAAAGATCGTATCCACCCGTCATTTCAGCCGTTAAAAATATGGCAGTGAGCGGGGCATGCATTACGGCCGCCATCATTCCGGCCATCCCGGCTAAAGCAAAATTATTTCCCGGCAGATCAAACTTTCCGGAGATATTAAAGAGCAGCGCAAAGAAATAACCGGCAATGGCGCCCATAAATAAGGTCGGCGCAAAGATTCCTCCAATCCCTCCCGAACCGGTGGTGGCTACCATGGCAACCACTTTAAAAATCAGGATTCCGGCCAGAAAGATTAAAATCAGGTATTCACTGTCTTTCCAGGAGAAGAACAATGAGTTGTTTAGCAGGTTGAATCCTTTTTCATTAAAAATCAATGCAATCTCGCGGTAACCTTCACCCCAAAGCGGTGGAAAAATGAATACCAGCACGCCCATTAAAAGGCCGCCAATCAGTAACCGCACTGCCCAGGAATGGATGGTTTTAAATTTCTTTTCCAGGTACATGGTCATTCGTGTAAAATAGAGCCCTACCATACCGGTAAACAATCCGAGAAAAATATAGAACCATACTGTATCAACTGAAAAAGGATGTATTTGCATAAAACGCAATAGCACTTCTTCTCCCATGAATAGATAGGAAATTACGGCGGCTGTGACGGAAGAAATAAGGAGTGGTATAAGAAAGGCCATGGTTAAGTCGAGCATCAGTACCTCGAGTGTAAAGACGATTCCGGCAATGGGCGCATTAAAAATTCCGGCAATGGCCCCGGCAGCTCCACAGCCAACCATGAGTGTAATGTATTTGTAGTTTAACCGGAATAAACGTGCCAGGTTAGAGCCAATGGAAGCGCCTGTAAGTACAATGGGGGCTTCGGCTCCAACCGAACCTCCCAATCCAATGGTAAGCGAACTGGCTACCATCGACGACCAGGTATTGTGTGGCTTTATCCTGCTGCTTTGCCGTGAAATAGCATACAGAATTTTTGAGACACCGTGTCCAATGTCATCCTTGATAAAAAAACGTACAAAAAACACAGTAAGAACAATGCCTAAGAACGGATAAATCAGAAAAAGGTAACTGATAGAGTCCACAGCAATCCATTGTGTTAGTCTTTCATCTACAAAATGGATAAGATTTTTCAGGATAAGCGCTGCAAGTCCGCTTACAATTCCCACTACGAAACTCAAAAGATAAAGAAACTGCCGTTCAGAAAAATTGGCAATACGCCAGGCCACCAGCCAGTTTATCCACTGCTTTGAATTTTTTCTCCAAAGTATTTTAAACGTGCGAAACATCGATAATTTGTTTTCGGTAGCGGGTAAAAACCCGTGCCCGTGAAATAAAACCTTCATACCTTCCCTCCTTGTCAATTACGGCAAGGTTATATCGTCCCGAAGATTCAAACTTGTTGGCAACCACCTCCATGCTGTCATCAGGATTAATAAAATACTCGGGCATATACATTAACTCTTTGATAGTTACCTTGTCATACAGTTCCTGTTTGAAGATGAGTTCACGCACATCGTCCATTTTTACCATTCCCAGCATTTTACCATTTTTATCCACTACCGGGAACAGGTCACGGTGGTTGGTCGAAATGGCCACGGTTAAATCGCGTAAAGTTGCGTCGGGTGAGAGTTTCCCAAAATCTTTTTCGATGAGCTCACGTACTTCCATCATCTGCAGTACATTGGCGTCTTTGTCGTGGGTAAGCAGTTCTTTCCGGCGTGCCAGCTGAAAGTGATACACAGAGTTGGGCGTAAACGTACGAACAACGATATAGGCAAAAGTGGCTGTTATCATCAGCGGGACAAACAGTTTGTAGCCTCCTGAGATGTCAGCAATTAGAAAAATACCTGTGAGCGGTGCATGGAGAACCCCGGCAATCAACCCGGCCATTCCAATCAGGGCAAAATTGTTGGCATTGATTTTTTGATTGCTGAAAAGGTTGACTATTTGGGCAAACAACATACCTGTATTTACTCCGATAAAAAGAGTGGGAGCAAAAATTCCCCCAATTCCCCCGGCGCCAAATGTGAGAGAGGTGGCCACTACTTTAAAAAGAATTATCAGTCCGAGTAAAACGAGGATGGCCCAAAATTCTTCCCTGAGATCGTAGAACAGACTGTTGTTGAACAGGTATTCCAGGTTTCCTGCCAGACCGGAATTAATAGATTCGTATCCTTCTCCGTACAAGGCTGGGAACAGGAAAATGATCCCTCCCAGGCCTACACCGCCAATTAGTAAGCGGGTAAACGGACTTTTTAACCGGTCAAAAAAATCACTGAAAAACATATAAACCTTGGTGAAATATACGGAGACAAAACCAGCAACAATTCCCAGCAGAATATAAAAGGGAAGATCATGCAATTCAAAAGTTTGCGTTACCTGAAACGGATAGAGTACATCTTTCCCCAGAAAGAGGTAAGAGACAACTACCGCTGTGGCAGATGAAAGGAGCAACGGAACCAGTGAAAAAACGGTGAGGTCAATCATGATTACCTCCACTGCAAAAACAATGGCGGCAATGGGGGCTTTAAAAATAGCAGCCATTGCCCCTGCGCAGGCACAAGCCAGAATGAGGATGGTATTTTTGTAATTCAGCCTAAAGGTTTTGGCCAGCCAGGATCCCCAGGCTGTACCGGTGGCAACAGTGGGGCCTTCCAGTCCTACCGAACCGCCAAAACCTACAGTGAGCGAGCTGGTAACGACCGATGAAATGAGGTTATGGGAGCTAATTCGTCCTTTCTTTTTGGAGATTCCGTGAAGTACTGTCGGAATTCCATGGGTTACATTCCGGCGGATAACATATTTTATGATGAGGACCGTCAATGTGACACCAATAATCGGAAGGGCGAAGTAGATATAGTTATGCACCTCTTGTGAGACCAGAGAATCGACCAGCCGGTAAGTGATGTTGACTGTATTTTTCAACACCACCGCAGCCATCCCCGAAAACAGTCCAGCAAGGATGCTCATCACTGCGAGAAAAGCGCGCTCGCTCATGTTTCTCTTTCGCCAGCGATGAAACCGGGCCATCATATTTAAAGTAATGCTCATTTTGGCATGTAAAAGTAACAAAACATCGTGGTATGAAACAATAACCGACTCAACTTCCTGGGTTAAATTATTGTTGTCATAATTATACAATTTACAATTTTAATAACTTTGGTACTGGAAATACAGGCAGACCGCTTTTTTGTTAGCATAAAACTACCTGAAAATGAACGAGAAAAATTACGAGGAGTTATTTATTTTTAACCGCATGGCAGAAGGAGATAAGGAGGCTTTTCGGTTCTTTTTTGAAAGATACTACTCCGACCTTTGTAACCTTGTCAATATTTATATTAATGATTCGGTAATTTCAGAAGAAATCGTTCAGGATATGTACATTTATTTTTGGGAAAAGAAAGAGAAAATTGCGATTGAATCATCTGTTAAATCCTATCTTTACCGGGCTACCAAAAACAAAAGCCTCAATTATATTCGTAATGAAAAGGTTCAATTGAGTATCCGGGAGAAACTGTCCAAAGTTACCGAACACAGCGCAGAATTACCTGACAGTATAATGGATGCCTCCCAGCTTCGTGAAATCATTGAACAATCAATAAACAGCCTGCCGGAAAAATGCCGTGAGGTGTATATTCTGGGTAAGGAGAAGAGTCTTTCTTACAAAGAAATTGCAGAGGAGCTGGGAATTTCGGCAAAAACAGTAGAAAACCAAATGGGGAAAGCGTTGAAAAAGCTGAGGGAATTGCTTGAACCTTATTATAAGGATATATTCATTTTTTTTCTGGTGTTCCTCACCATTTCTTAAACCAGGCATCGGCTTCTTTTAAACCGGCAAAATTTTTGGTTTTTAAGGCATATTCAAATCCGGGCTGAATACTAGCAGCACCGGTTTCTCCTGATTTGTGCAAGGCAATAAACCCGACCTGGTGTTCCTGGTAATCGGGTATTTTTTCTGTAATCCGAAGGATTGCAGCATTACAGGCATCAGAGGGCGACATGCCGTTTCGCATAAATTCCACAACGAGAAAAGAGCCCAGGGTTTTCATTACCAGTTCACCTGTTCCGGTGGCAGCAGCACCCCCTATCTCACCATCCACAAACAGGCCTGCACCAATAATGGGTGAGTCGCCCACTCTCCCATGCATTTTAAAGGCCAATCCACTGGTGGTACAGGCTCCGCATAACCGGCCTTCTTTGTCAAGGGCGAGCATGCTGATGGTATCATGATTTTCCAGTCTTTTGTTTTCGATGTTAATTTCCGGACTAAACTGCCGTTCTTCCTTTTTCCATTCTTTCCAGCGTTTTCGCATTTCGGGTGTCAGTAGTTTCTCTTTTCCGAAGCCGTTTTCCAGTGCAAACTGCAGAGCGCCTTTTCCGCTAAGCATCACATGAGGCGTTTTTTCCATAACCAGCCGCGCAACAGAAATTGGATGTTTGATGTGTTGCAGGTAGGCTACGCTTCCGGCACGGCCTTTCTCATCCATAATACAGGCATCAAGGGTCACTTTGCCACTGGCGTCGGGAATGGCACCGTAACCAACTGTCGTTACGTTGGGATCGGCCTCGGAAACCTTAACCCCGGCTTCCACGGCATCGAGCGCGTACCCTCCATTGGCAAGAATTTCCCAGGCAGCTTCATTGGCAGGCAAACCATGCCTCCAGGTGGAAATAACCACAGGAAGCTCATTCTTGCTAAAAAGAGAAACCGGAGCGGCCACTTTTGTCAGGCTTAGCCCGGCTATTCCGAGGGATGTTTTTGCCAGAAAAGAACGTCGGGTAGTTTTCATTGGATTTTTAATTAAAATTTCGTCTCACATACAAGGCATTAGGTATTCTCTTTTTTTCAACGAGTTGAACGTGGCTTTGGCAAATTGCGAAACATCACTGCCTGGTGCAAAGCTGGCAGAGTTGAATTGCAGTGCTTAATCCGGATCACCGCTTTACCGGTTTCCCGTCCACTTCTATCCAGTCGAGGCGCGAACAGGCCGCCGATTTGCCTCCCGGCATCAGGTCGGTAAATCCAATTTCTTCCACATTAGACAGGTCGGGTTTTTCAAGTGGCCCCGTTTCTGTTACCCTTTCAATGTCAAGCCGGTGCCATTTTATATCCTGAATGTTAAACTCTTTGATACGCCAGTCTTTGGATGGGCCGTCAGAAAGGTTGCTGACCAGCCAGGTTCCGTCGGCCAACTTCAGGGCAATGTGCAGGCTCCGCACCCCGGCTTGTTTTGTCCTCCATCTGATTTTGGCAAAGCCAGTTAAATCTACGTTGTTTTGTTTATGCTTTAAAGAAACCAGCCAGTTGCCAAGGCACAAACCCGACCAAACGTAATAGGGATCGTCTGCCGGACGTTCGTGATTACTTTTTTTCAGGCTGTCTTTCCCCGCTCCATATAATTGGACCATCAAATCAGGATTATTTACATGTTTCTGGGAAAGTGGAATTTCTGCCGGTATTTCTTTCCAGTCTTCCCTGAAAAATAAACCCGGTCGGTAATTTGCCTGGGCAAATATAGTGGTGGCCCCTAAAATAAGAAGGAGTGCCAAAGTCATTTTTTTATTCATGCTTTTGTAATTGTTAATTTTCAAAGATATAATACATGGCCGACTAAGCAACCCCATCAAACTGTGAATTTGCATGTATTTTAATCATTCTCCTGGGAGTAACTATTTTACATGCTCTTTTCATAACTTGTTTCCGTTTCTTTTGAAAGAAATTATTTTAGAAGCACCTTAATTTTAGCCAGCAAATCATCTTTTTTGATGGGTTTGGTTATATAGTCGTCACAACCAGCCTCAATAGCTTTTTGGTTGTCGCCTGAAAGGGCATAAGCAGTCTGGGCTATAATGGGGATATTTTTATTGAACTCCCTGATTTTTTGCGAGGCTTCATATCCGTCCATGACAGGCATTTTCAGATCCATGAGGATAAGGTCTGTTTCCGGGTTGTTTTTGAGTAGTTGGATGGCTTGTTTCCCGTTAGTGGCATATAATAGCTCATAATTACCAGAAGCCAGTAAAGCTTCCAGTAACAGAAAGCTGGTTTCGTCGTCTTCCACAATGAGAATGGTTTTTTTTTCTTCTTTTGGGATACTAACTTTTTCGTTCATGACGATTTTTTTGTAAAACTATGAATATTTTACTGAAAAATAAAATGTACTTCCTTTTCCTTCCACCGATTCTACTTTGATAGAACCACCTAACATATTTGCATACGCATGGGCGATGGCAAGTCCCAATCCGGACCCTTCGTAAGGACGCGATATTTCCATATGACCTTGTACAAACCGTTTAAAAATAACATCGAAGCGGCTGGAGGGAATTCCCCTTCCTGTATCTTTAACATAAAAAAGAAGGTCGTTTTTTTTCATGGTATAGCCTAGTTCCACATAGCCATCCGTTGTAAATTTCAATGCATTTTTAATAAAGTTGGATAGAATAGACTCCAGTTTGGTTTTGTCTGTTTTTAGAAAAAATGGTTCGTTTTTAGGATCAAATGAAAGTTTCATCTCAAGTCCTTTTTTTAAGGCTTCGGTTCGAAAAAAATTAAACAGAAAATCCATTGTTTTTTTTATGTTCACATTCGAAATATCCATAGGAATCTGCCCAGACTCAATTTTTGAAATTTCGATGATGTCGTTGATGGTATTAAGCAGCCTGTCGCTGCTTTGTTTTACCAGTTTCAGGTATGCTGATTGCTCTATCCGGGGAAGGTCATTGTTTTGAAGTAAGTCAATAAATCCGAGAATACCGTTCATAGGCGTCCGGATTTCGTGGCTCATATTTGTCAGAAAAGCAGATTTCAGCCGTTCGCTTTCTTCTGCTTTCTCTTTCGCAGCCAGTAATTGTTTCTGGTAGCGCAGGGAGTCCAGCGCACTGGCAATGGCGCTGGCAACCGATTTTAGGATTTCAATAATATGGTTTTCCCATGTTTTTTCTTTTTGTACCGAATCGAACCCCATAAATCCCAGTAGCTCGTCGCCGATGAATATAGGTACTACCAAAACAGAAAGAATATTCTGTGACGCGAGTATTTCTTTTTCAGCTGCTGCTGCAGGTGGCATGTTTTTTATGTTGGAAATACAAATGTATTTTTTCCTGCGAAGTTTTCTCATCCACCAGGGGAATAGTGAAGAAGACAGACCCCGCAGATTCTGTATCTCCGGCTCAATATCGGGGGCACACCATTCGTGGGTGTTATCCATTTTTGTCCCGTTTTCTCTCAAAAGAAATATGTAAGAACGATCAACCTGGGCAAAACGGCCGATTCTGGTAATAGCAGCCTGAATTTTTTTGTCGAAATTTTTAGCGTTAACATCGATCAATTCTGCCGATATTTGGGCAGCGATTGCAGAATATTGTTCTGTTTCTTCGGCGGTCTTTTTTGCTGCAACAATTTGTTGCTCCATACTTTTACGCTCAGAAACATCGAAACAATTGCCAATGTAACCGATGAATTCCCCTTTGTAATTGTAGTTTGGAGAACCAAAGTCCTGAATCCACCTGTAATTTCCATCAGCATGGCGCACCCGGTATTCCATGTTAAAAGATGTCCGTTTATCGAAAGCCTTATAGTAAGTGTTCAGGCAATACTCCAGATCTTCAGGGTGCACCCCTTTTGCCCACCCATTCCCTAGTTCATGCTTTAACGGTCTTCCGGTAAACTTTAACCAGGGGTCGTTAAAATAGTTAACCAGTTTATCTGTTCCGGCAGTCCAAATCATTACCGTTCCTGAATTGGCCAGTGCACGGTATTGAGCCTCTCTTTCGCGCAAGGCATCTTCCGACTTTCTCCTTTCTGTAATGTTACTTATAATATGGACGGCTCCGATTAATTTTTCTTCCGGATCAAAAATAGGATCGACTACAACTTCAAAAACAGAGTCGCCCAAATTTATTTCTTCCCTTTCCTGTTTCCGGCTTTTTAGAACCCGGGTAAATGGACAGTTCTCTACCGGGCATTTTTGGCCGTGAACTATCTCGTAACAGAATTTTTTTTGCAGGTCATTTCCATTTCCTTTTACTAACCTGTGAAAAGATTCATTGTACTGGAGAATACGATTCTCGTTGTCAATCAGTACAATCGCGTCTTTAATCGTGTTAAATACTTTATTCCAGTTTTCCTGGGTTTGTCTTTGTTGAGTCACATCGCGGATGTAGCCTCCAATACCTGTTTCTCCGTTTTTTAGCTTTACGGGAAACTTGCGGGTTTCATATATCCGGTTATCTATTATTTCTTCCGATAAAACGGGTTCTGCTTCATCCAACGTTTGTTGGTCGGTTGCCCTGCAAGTTGTTGCCCCATTATAATCCATCAAATCGAAATCGGTTTTCCCTACAATCTCCTTTTCCTTCTTGTTGAAAAAGGCAGCATAATTTCTGTTGACAAACACATAACGAAATGTTTCATCTTTCAGAAAAGCCATGTCAGAAGTGGCATTTAAAAAAGTATAACATAAATCTTTGCTTTTATCAAGCTTTTGAGAAATTGATTTAGTCATGGCACTCCACTTTTATCTTTTGTAACTGATCTTCACGTCACTGTCAATTTTGGAAAAAAGGTTTGTAAAATATTTTGGATACTAAAAGTAAAAATATTTTTTGACTTTGTATAAACTCTTTAGATGATCTGGTTGCGTTTATTCATTCTTCGGAGGTTGTCATTTTTTGTTCAATATTGAATGTGAACTTTTTCCTGCGGGATTATGTTTTTCTATTTTGAACAGAAGTTTTCTTTAAAAGAATATTTAATAAAAGGAGGCAGGAGTGATTACAAAATTGTTACTTTAGCAGAAGGAATAGAGAATCTAAATAAACCGAAATATTGAATAGAGCGGACGAAAGGGAATACTGGGACCTTATTTGGGAGAAATTCAGGACTGGTGACCGCAGGGCTTTCGAAACCATTTATAATGAATATGTTGATGCTTTGTTTGCCTACGGTTCGAAGATAACAATTCACCGGGATTTGCTGGAAGATGCTATCCAGGATTTGTTTCTCGATGTATATTCTTATGGGAGCCGGTTACGAAAGCCTGAATCACTTGAGTTTTACCTGTATAAAACATTAAAAAGAATCATTTACCGGAAACTGAAAGAAAAATTCCGGTTTACCCATCCTGAACATCTTGTTGAGCAGTTTGATCTGACATTTCCGTTAGAGGAAGCTGATCTGGAGAAGTTGGAAGAACACACTGGAATGCTCCGGAAAGAATTAAAAAGCCTGGATGTCAGAAAAAGGGAACTCCTGTTTTTAAAGTTCAATAGCGGAATGACCTACAATGAAATTGGTAAGTTACTCGACCTGAAGCCTGATACGGTTAAGAAACAGGTTTCCCGTGTTCTGAAATTCCTTCGTGGCAAGCTGGGGGAAAGTTTCCTGGATTTATTTGTAGTCTGTTTCAGGAAATATTAAATGATTTTACGCTGATTTGGTTTTTTACTCCGCTACTTCAAAATGTTTCCCTGTTTGTTTGACAATCATTTTGTACCACCACTCCGGATAGCCGGGGAATAGGGGAGAGGCTGGCATTCCTGTTTCGGTGCGTTCAAACTTCCCGTCCTTTTCCCGTTTTACATTGCCATCCATGTACTTCACCAAAAGGTATTGTCCCAGCTCTTTCCACTGTTTTGTCATGTTGTTGGCTTCGTTAACAGAGTATTGCGTGACAAATTCACGTGCTTTTTCTGTTTCCCCTTTTTGATAAAGTGTTTCCGCAGCTTTGTCAATCACAGGAACATAAGTCACAAATTTGTCTTCCAGGCTTTTTTGTACGCCTTGAACGTCTTTTATCATATCATTGTAACGCAGGTAGGTAAAATTGGCTACAAAATTGAATGTCCAAAAAGCTGACGTTTCGCTGTAGGTAAGCAAATCGCCATTGCCCACTGCAAAGCATTCCGGAATTTCAGTAATGCCGCAATACATGGGGACATAGCAGGTACTGTAGGCATCATCTACACCAAACCAGAGAATTCCGCCAATAGGATCGGGAAGCCAGTTTCGGCTTTGGCTAACAAACGAGAAACCGGTTTGCTGGGTTGAAATAGCTCTTTCATTACAATATTCCACGGAATCGACAGTCCAGGTTAGCCCTCTCCAGCGGTAGGGAAGTTTATAAGGCCCGGCGCCGATATCCTGCGTCATATCCAGTTCCGTTCCTTCAAAATGGTCGCGCATCATATCCATAACATCCTGCACTGTTAGTTTTTTGTCAGGTTTAATCCACAGTGGTAATCTGTTCGAAGCAAAATCATTGGGGTCTTTATGTTCGATGATCCCTTTGGCGTAATCCGTGTATTTATCCATTCCATCAGCCACTTTGTTGAACCCGGCCCACACGCGCGCATCACAAAACCGGGCGCCGCCAAAATCAACCGGTGCATATACATCAGAAAAACTAAAATCCTCGTCTGATCCCTTATACCAACCCTTTTCGCGGGCAAATGAAATCACGTCTTCTGCATACACACAGTTGTCCGGGTCATTTTTCGGGAAAGTGGTAATCCGTGCCTGGTTGGCATGCCCGCTTATATACCCGTCAGGAACCCTTACTGCCACCCAAACAGCCCCTTTTTCGCCTTCTCCTTTTCCAATCATTTCAAGGATCCACACTTCATTGGGGTCGGCAATGGAAAACGATTCGCCCGAGCTATAATACCCGTATTTTTCTGACAGGCCGGTCATCACGCGAATGGCTTCGCGGGCAGTTTTGGCACGCTGGAGTGTAACGTAAATCAAACTTCCATAATCCATTATGGCGCCCTCCTGACTGGAGAGTTCCTTGCGCCCTCCAAACGTAGTCTCGCCAATGGCCAGCTGGAATTCATTCATATTTCCTACCACACTGTATGTGTGACGTGGTTGCGAAATCTGACCCAGGTATTTGCCGGTGTCCCATTCGTAAATATCGCGCATGGAGCCTTCAGGATGGTCCTGTGCCGGCTGGTAGTAAAGTTCTCCGTAAAGAACATGTGAATCAGCTGCGTATGTGATCATTGTCGATCCGTCTGCTGACGCTCCCCTTGTTACCAAAAAGTTGGTACACCCATTTGAAACCTGGTAATTTACCAGGAGAAATACCAACGTCACTATCGCGGTTACTGCACTTGCTTTCTTCATTATATCGAATTTTTTTGTTTGTCAGAAAGAGGCAAATATAGTCAAATTGAGAAACAGAAAGATGATATATGTCGTGCCGGGAAACAGAATTCAGGCCGGATAAATGATGCCTGAACTACTGTCTTTCCGGGAGCCGGTTACCGAAGCGTAACAATTGATTTGACCTAAAAAACGCAGTAACCCAAGGAAAGCAAATACGATCGCTTCCTTAAAGTGGATAAGTTGATCCGTTGGAATTGTAATTTCAGCCTTTGAATGCGTTTTGATGCATTCCATTAAAAAGGAGTTGAAAGTACCACCGCCGGTTACCAGCATTTTTCCACTTCCGGGGACAGTGCCGGAAATTTGTAATGCAATGTGCTCATATACCGTCCGGAGTTTATCCGCGATGGGTATTTGGTAACTGTTTATTACCGGTAGAAAGTATTCGTTCATCCACTCGCGTCCAAGTGATTTGGGAGACGATTGACTGTAAAAATCCAGTTGGTTTAACTGTCTCAGTAGTTTTTCGTCTGTATTACCTGCCCGGCCAAGGTTTCCGTTTTTGTCGAAAGGCAATCCGAGTTTTTCAGCCAGATCATTCAGTATAAAATTTATAGGACAAATATCGAAAGCCACCCGTTTTTCATTTTGCTCAAACGAAATATTGGCAAAACCACCCAGATTTAGGCAGTAGTCATATTCCGGGAAAAGGAGTTTGTCTCCTACTGGTACCAAAGGTGCTCCATGACCGCCCAGCGCCACATCGGTTGATCGAAAATCGGCTACTGTTGTAATCCCGGTTTCGGCGGCAACGCTGGCGCCGCTTCCTGCCTGAAATGTAAATCCATTTTCGGGCTGGTGAAAAACGGTGTGGCCGTGAGACGCAATCAATTCAACAACGAGATTGTTTTGTCGCAGAAAACGGTTTGCTTCCTGCCCGATAAACCGCCCGTATTCGTTGTGCAGTGCTACCAGTTTTTCTCCCGGCAGTTCCGGGGCATTTTTTAATTTTTGATACCATTCACCGGAGTATTGGGCAGTTTCTGCGGAGATTATCGAAAAATTCCAGCGGTTTTGTTTGTAACTGAAATCAACCACTGCCAAATCGATTCCATCGAGCGAAGTACCGGACATTATTCCAATCACCCGGTATTTATTTCCAGAATGAGGCTTCATAAATATTGATATTATTGTTGTTGTCGGTAACTGTTAAAATGAGGTGGTGACGTTTGCCCAACTCAAATCGTTCAGCATCAAAATAGTGCGTTATAATCTCTGACTTGGCATCGTACTCAAACAACGCCCACTTTCTGTTGAGCGTACCTTCGTATCTTTTTATCCCCGACAAATCATCTGAAATACGAAACCGGATACGCGAAGTTTCGGTAATGGCTGATTTGTCGCGAATGCTGAGCGGTACAATTTGTGGCGGAATGGTATCCAGTGTAACGGCATAATTTCCCAATTCTTGTATGTGTGCGGTAACCCAGCCGTTGCCAAAAGTTCCCCCCACAGCAGAAAGCTTCCCTGAAACGGTATCAACCCTAACCAGCAGCGCTTTTTCACGGAGAATTTTTTCCGGTACTTCAGCTTTTATGGAGAGTTGGGCGCTATGGTGCAGCGGTACCGTGTTTTTATGAACCACATGAATATCGGAAAGAAATGCTCCTGCTGACGGGATCTTTTCCCAGATGAATTCTACATCATCGTAAAATGTTCCCTCCCCAAAATCGATCCGGATGCCATCCTTGCTGAAATGATTTTCCCGGTCATACTTCATTAAGCGGTTGAACTTAGTTTTTTCACGTTTTACCTTTTGTGACTTGCTTTCCACATTAAAATCGAGTGTGGATGTATTGCCATATAAATCAGTCAGTTCAAATCGAACGTGATGAATGTTGCCATCGGTTATCCGCAAGGTGCCTTCGTTTCGTACATAGTCATAAATTTTTAGCCGGTTGCCGGGATCGAGCCATGCCTTTTGGTATCTGTGCCGGGAAAGAATATATTCTTCGTAATCGATATGACTGTTCAGGTAGCGTGTTTCGTTAAACGAAAAGCGATCCATACGAAAAGAATAGTACAATTCGCCGTCAAAGAACATCCGCATGGAGTACACACCGCACTTGTTGTTCGAACCATCAAAATAATCGTTGGCTCTGATGGCAAACCCGATTTTACCATACACCGGGATGATGGGGTTATTTTGCAGGAAATATTTTCCTTCGGAATAACTCACGGGAAAAGATTTTTTTTCTGCCTGAAAATCTACGTGTCCAAATTCGTTGAGAGGGACTATCAGCAACGAAAAAATACGGGGGGCGATGTTGTCTTTTACCGGAAAATCAAATTGAAGCGGATTTAAAGGTTCTTCCGTTTCTGTGTCCCTTATTTCGAAATGAAGGTGAGGGCCGCCCGAACTGCCGCTGTTTCCGCTTTTTGCAATAAAGTCGTCTTTTTTTACTGGGAAAAGATTTTTTTCTGCCGGAAAATCTGTTCTGAATGATTCTTTGGCGTACTGAATGTTTTTTACATGCCGTGCAATGTCTTCCCGGAAGCTTTCCAGGTGGCCGTAAACGGAAGTTGTGCCGTTCGGATGACGGATATAAAGCGCCCGTCCGAACCCCGTTGGCGAAACCACAATGCGCGAAATGTATCCGTCATTTATCGCATAAACCGGTGTCCCGGTAACTCCACGCGTCTTAATATCGATGCCTGAATGAAAATGGTTGCTGCGGAGTTCGGCAAAACTTCCGCTCAACAAAATGGGAATTTTGACAGGCGGGGAATATACGGGAGCCTGCCCGAAAACAACCATCGAACAGAATGTCAGAAGAATTATTATGAAGTATTTCATCTTAACGTAATTAATTTTAAAAGTGTAGCTTGTCTCATTCTATCTAATATTCTATTGCATCCAGATAGAATTTGTAAGCCTGATTCGATGTAACGCTCGTTATAATGGTTCTTCTGTGTGGAATAATTTTGCCGTGTTCGTTTCATTTGAAATTTACTAAAACTGACAAATTTATAAATAAAATTTCATGTGCCTGTCATTGTTTGGTTTCAATGGCAGCACATGTAACTCCTGCGAAAATTATAATCATTTTTTGTGTGAATGGCTTTGTTCATGCTTGTTTCAAGCGGGTGGATGCATTATTTTTTGCATAATTTTGCAAACGTTTTCTCAATAGGGTAAAAATATTAACTTTGTGCCTGAATTGCAGTAACAATGACCGACGAAGATCGTTTGCTTCTGAATGAGTTGAGAGCCAATGTGCAACGGTTATTTCAGGAATATGAAAAACTGAAAGCCGATAAGGAAATGCTCGAAGGCAAAATAGCTGTTTTAACAGGTGAGATTGCCCGGCTTGAACAGGAAAAGAACAATCTTGGCCGGCAGAACGAAAAAATAAGACTTGCCAACCAGTTTCTTGCAGGAAAAGATCAGGACGGGGAGGCAAAAAAGAAAATAAATAGTATAGTACGGGAAATTGATAAATGTATCGCATTACTCAATAAGTAATGAACGGTGACAACGAACAACTTAGAATAAATATCAGGATCGAAGGGAGAGCTTACCCGCTGAACATCGATCGAAAGGATGAAGAGAGACACCGGATTGCTGCAAAAACGGTAAATGAGACGGTGAACAAATACAAGGAACTGTTTCAAAATAAAGATTCGCAGGACATACTGGCTATGGCAGCATTTCAGATTGCGCTGAACTATGTGGAGTTGAAAGAGCGTGACGACAAGTCACTTTTCATTGATGGACTGAAGGATTTGAATGATGATATTTCAGACTTTTTGAAAGAGAAGACGAAAGTATAAGGAACTAAGGTTAATAAAATTATCGATGACCCGTATTGAATTACTTTGAATGTTCAGAGTGATTTTTTGCGGGTTTTTTTATGTGAATAAATTAAAATAATTGTAATGGATTGGATACAAATACTGATAGGTGCCGCTGCCGGTTTTATGGGTGGAGGAACCTTGGCTTATTACATCTGGGACAAGGCTTTGAAAAATAAGAAGCGAAAAATCATCAGTGAAGCCAAAAGCGAAGGGGAGGTGATCAAAAAAGATAAAATCCTCCAGGCAAAAGAGAAATTTCTGCAATTGAAAGCGGAGCACGAAAAATTCATTCAGGAGAAAAGTTCGAAAATAGGTCAACTGGAGAACAAACTGAACCAACGCGAAAGCAACATTAACCAGCGGCGGGAAGAATTGCAAAAGAAAACCAAGGAGTTTGAGATTACCCGCAAAGAGGTGGAAGCTGTTCGTGAAAACCTGAATATTCAGCTTCAACGCGTGGAGAACAAAACAGAGGAACTGGACAAGATTCACCGGCAAACTCTGGAGAAGCTGGAGCAACTGTCGGGCTTGTCGGCAGAAGATGCCAAAGCCCAGTTGGTTGAATCGCTGAAAGATGAAGCAAAATCGGAAGCAATAGCTTACGTGAACGAGATTATAGAAGAAGCCAGGCAAACAGCCAATAAAGAGGCGAAAAAGATAGTGGTGAAATCCATTCAGCGGGTGGCAACCGAAACGGCTGTTGAAAATGCCGTGACTATTTTTCATATTGAAAGTGATGAAATTAAAGGCCGTATCATTGGCCGTGAGGGAAGAAACATTCGTGCTCTTGAAGCTGCTACCGGCGTGGAGATTGTGGTGGACGATACCCCCGAGGCCATTGTCCTTTCGGCATTCGACCCGGTGCGCCGCGAAATTGCCCGCCTGGCGCTGCATCAACTGGTAACCGACGGACGTATTCACCCGGCACGTATTGAAGAAGTAGTGGAAAAGGTGAAAAAGCAGGTGGAAGAAGAGGTGATTGAAACCGGTAAGCGTACTGCTATTGACCTGGGAATTCACGGATTACATCCTGAGTTGATTCGGCTGATCGGAAAAATGAAATACCGCTCATCCTACGGGCAAAACTTGTTGCAGCACTCTCGTGAGGTGGCCAATCTTTGTTCCATTATGGCCTCTGAATTGGGATTGAATCCTAAAAAGGCGAAACGCGCAGGGCTGTTGCACGATATTGGTAAAGTCCCCGATGATGAACCGGAATTGCCACACGCTGTATTCGGGATGAAGCTGGCCGAGAAATTCAAGGAAAAACCAGATATCGCGAATGCAATTGGTGCACACCACGATGAGGTGGAAATGGAAACACTGCTGGCGCCAATCGTTCAGGTGTGCGATGCCATTTCAGGAGCCCGTCCGGGAGCCCGCCGCGAAGTGGTAGAGTCATACATTAAACGGTTGAAAGACCTTGAGGATTTGGCCCTTTCGTATCCTGGTGTTACCAAAACTTATGCTATTCAGGCCGGACGTGAACTTCGTGTAATTGTTGGTTCCGACAAAATGAGTGATCAGGAAGCCGAACAGCTTTCCTATGACATTTCAAAACGGATTCAGGATGAAATGACTTATCCTGGACAGATAAAAATTACGGTTATCCGCGAAACCCGTGTTGTAAGTTACGCGAAGTAAAAGTCAAAGATATTTATGGGGATGTTTGCATTAATGGTAAAACAAATGATTCTGAATTTATTATAAGGAAGACATTGAATCGAAAACAGTGAATTGGATTCTATTAATCATAGCAGGATTATTTGAAGTGGCCTTTGCTGCATGCCTCGGAAAAGCAAAAGAAGCAACTGGAATTGAAGCAACATACTGGTATGCCGGGTTTTTAATATGTCTGGCAATCAGTATGTTCCTTCTTGTAAAAGTAACTCAGCAATTACCCATAGGAACGGCTTATGCTGTATGGACAGGAATTGGCGCCGTAGGAACAGTTCTCATTGGAATTGTGCTGTTTAAAGAACCAGCTACATTTTGGAGAATGTTTTTTCTAACCACATTAATTGCTTCGATTGTTGGTCTTAAAGTAGTTTCCAATTGACGACTCATCATAAGCAATATCCGGTTTTAACTGAAGAACTTAACTGAAGAAAAGGATATGAAAATTCTGGGCAACCTTATCTGGCTTGTTTTTGGCGGATTTGCCATATTTCTGGAGTACATACTGGCTGGTTTGGCTTTATGTATCACCATTGTAGGTATCCCTTTTGGGATTCAGTCTTTTAAGCTTGGGTTACTGGCGTTATGGCCTTTTGGTCAGCGCATAGAATACATGGATTACGCGCCCGGCTGCCTTTCAACAATTATGAATATTTTGTGGCTGATTATAGGGGGTATTTGGATTGCACTTACGCATCTGTTTTTTGGGATTCTTCTGTTCATTACCATCATTGGAATTCCCTGGGGCAAGCAACACTTTAAAATGGTTTCTCTGGCGCTGACTCCGTTTGGAAGGAGGCTGGTTTAACGTCTGGCGCCTTTGAAGTTTCGCTAGGTGTTCCTGTTTCTATCGCAAGCAGCAGTTCAATATACTAAAAGAGGTGTCTCTATATGACTGGTTTCCATCCTGGGAAAAGCAACCTCACATTGCTTTTAACGCTACATTTCAATTGTTTTTGGAACATGCTGGGAGGTCAGAGAATAAACAGAATGAAAAAATAAGTTTGTGCATGGAGGTAAAAACAAGAAGGTCCTGAGTGTATCAGGGCCTTCTTGCTTCCAGACGCTCGAGATAGCGTTCTTTCGCTTCTTCCGGATCCTGACCTTCTTCAATATAAATGCGGGTCCTGGAATTTATAATTACTTCCTGCATTTTGTGCAAATCGGGTGAATTGAAACTGTTGTGTTTTTTGTCGAACATGATTAATATCCTTTCATTTAAGTTAATATTAAAGTATGCATTGAACCCAATGCAGCTTTATTTTCGTTCAGATATGAATTGATAGATTTTATGTCAGATTCCCGGTAAATTTCCGGAATTTGGTGCAAAGATACATTAAATATTTGATAAACAGTAATTTTCACATTTATTAATAGGCTACTAGTTTGGATAATTAAAGTTTTTTTTATTTACAAAGAAGTAGCTGGGTTTTTTAAGAGGCTAAGTGACTGGATATTATTAAAAAGAAATCGGCTTTTCGTATGAGTATTGTATTCCATCAGATGAATTAAGGAAATACTACCTGTGGAGATGAAAATCGATTTGTACTCCGGGAAAGGGGCAATGCTGTGAATACAAAACTGGTTTGAAACGGTTTAGTTGGAAAATCTAAACCGTTTCAAATGCACCACTTCTGCCAAGTGAAATATTTTTGTCTCAGGCTAATCTATTTTCCCTGGTTCCCGGCGGTTTTTACCGGGATTTTCTGTCAGGTCATCGCCTAAATCTTCGCGGGCTTCGGCAGCAATTTTTTCCAATCTTTCTGCTATTTTCGGATGATATTCCAGCAAATTGTATCGTTCGCCGGGGTCACGTCGCAGATCGTACAGTCCGGCCCCGAAGGGATAATTCTCGTCGACGGTGCCTGGTTGTCCGTCTTTTCCCGGTTCAAAGCCGGTGTAGGTACGTCCGGGATGCGGAAAAACCAATTTCCACCTGCCGTCCTGAACGGCTTCTAAGCTATTGCGACGGTAATAATACCAGAACGATTTTCGGGGTGGTTCCGCGGTCTCTCCTTTTATTAAGGGCAGAATGCTTACTCCGTCAATTTTCTTTTCCGGAAGCGGGGCATCTGCAATTTCTGCCAGCGTAGGAAGTATGTCAATGCCAGAGATCAGATTGTTGTCGACGGTTCCGGGAGAAATAACCCCCTTCCAGTACATGAGGCAGGGCACGCGTTGTCCTCCTTCAAAAGAGGTGCCTTTCCCTTCGCGCAGTCCACCGGTACTTCCGGCATGGTTACCGTAATTAATCCATGGTCCGTTATCTGAAGTGAAAACGACCAGTGTGTTTTCATCGAGCCCGGTTTCTTTCAGGGTTTGAATGATTTGTCCCACGCTCCAGTCGATTTCCATCAACACATCGCCGTATAATCCTTGCTGCGACTTTCCTTTAAATTTGTCCGAAACATACAGCGGGACATGCGGCATGGGATGGGCAAGGTAAACAAAAAAAGAATTTTCACGGTTTTCCTGAATAAAAGATACCGCACGCTCGGTAAAAGCAGTGGTAAACTGTGCCTGGTCTTCAGGGCCCACAGCCGGGTTAACGATGGTTTCGTTTTCAAAAAGGGGAAGGTCAGGGAATGAGCCAGGCCCACGTGGATGGAGTGGCCACATATCATTTGAGTAGGGGATACCGTAAAACTCGTCGAACCCGTGACGGGTAGGCAAAAATTTATCCTGGACACCCAAATGCCATTTTCCGAAAATAGCGGTAGAGTAGCCTTTCTTTTTCAATACTTCGGCAATGGTTTCTTCCTCCGCAGAAATTCCGGTTTTTGATCGATGGCTTAATGCGCCGGCAAAACCAATCCGGTTTGGATAACAGCCGGTTAGCAGCCCGGCACGCGAGGCGCTGCAAACAGCCTGAGGGGCGTAGTAGTGAGAGAAGAACATTCCTTGTGCAGCCATTTGATCGAGGTTGGGGGTGCGGTACCCAATGGCGCCGGTCTGGGTAAGATCGCCATATCCCATATCATCCAGGTAGATGACAACAAAGTTGACTGGCTTTTTTACTTTTTCCGGTTGACTACATGCAGTTAACAAGATCATCAGTGTTGCAAGGAGAAAAGAAGAAGTGGCAATTGATTTCATAATTATAATCTATTTTTACCCAAAGATTTGATAAGTTACAAGCAAATTTAGTACTTTTTTTAGGATTAATTTTTCGGGCAGGATAACATAAATACTATTTTTGCGTTTTGAGAAAAAAGCTGTAAATACAATAAACTATGTTTTCAGGAAAAAGTAAACTTTTTGTTTTGCTCCTCCTTCTTTTATCTGTTGTTAACCCGATCGAAGCCCAGAACAGAATCGAAAATGATGAGAAAGCACGGGCGCTTGAACTTGGAATCGGATTACTTGAAAGGTATTTTGAGAAGGATGATGCCTGGAAGGTTACAGATACGGAAACCGGCGAATCGGTACGCGGACTCATGCGTTTCATCGAAAAGAAACCGCTTGATTCAATTCTGAATGTACTCAATGGTTCCTTGGGAGACAGTACTTTCCGGTATGTTTACCGCTTACCCGAGTATGTTCCGGATAGTTTGGAGGTTCCCGGCTATTATCCGGTGGTATCTGTTCATCGTGATTTGGAAAAATTGGGAAGGCATCTTAGGAAAAAATATTTTGAGGATGAATTATCGGTTCCGGTAAGCCTGATTTCTGATTTGGAAGGAAAGGCCGGAGTAATAAAGCCGGGAGAAGGAAGAAAACTGCTGGAAGCCGGGATTTACGAATTGCCCGACAGCTTGCAATTGCCCGATATAATTCCGGACTCTATGATGCATTCTTCTTATGATTTCAGACGATTTTTGCGACTCGACAGCATTCGCAACAGTTTTATTGAAGAGAAAAGAATGGCATACAATGATTCCATAATGAATGCCTACCGCGATTCGGTAATTGATAATTACAGGCGGCAGCGGTATGCGTGGGAATATGAATCACGACGGCAGCATTTGATTGACTCCGTTGAGTTTAATAATTATCAAATTCTGAAAAACTACAACGATTCGGTGGTGCGGGCTGTTAACGATTCTATTTCATTCGTGGTGGAAGAACTTGCAGAATATGCTGATTTTATTGATACCACACGCGTTACCATAACAAATCTTGTGGGGGATGAATCGTCCATCCTTCTTCAGAAGAATAATACGTATTATTCTCGCTTATGGCTGAAGAATGAACAAAACGATTCCCTCAGGATGATGGTGAAAAATACCGGAAAGCGTTCTATGCAGATGCTTATTGACGACGGGGTAACGTTTAGCCGCTTTAAACCCAGGGAAACCAAAGATTTCGATTTTAGTTCGCTGAACAGGGGGGTAACCGGGTTGACCGGGGTCTCTCAAAAGTACCAGGCGTATGTTCCCTGGCGTATTGGAGGCGATGGCTCAGTGGGCTTTACTCAAACTTATCTTGAAAACTGGAAGAAGGGGGGACAAAGCGCTTTGTCTCTTCAGATAATTCTGAAAGGATATGTCAATTATTCGCGTCACGACGGAAAAGTAAAGTGGGAAAATTCGGGAGAAATCCGAAATGGCTATATCAGGCCGGGGGGTGATAATCCGGAGTGGCAAAAAAATGACGATAAATTTGAAATTACTTCGAGGTTCGGGGTCAGCGCATTCAAAAAATGGTTTTACGGGGCGGAGTTTAACTTTGAAACCCAGTTTTTTAACGGGTACAAGTATCCCAAATCTACCAATCCCGACCCTATTTCAGCTTTTATGGCGCCCTCCCGTACTTTCTTTAAAGTGGGTCTCGATTATAAACCAAATAATAACTTTTCGCTTTTCCTTTCCCCGTTAACAGCAAAGAATGTTTTTGTAAAGGATACGGTAAAAGTGGACCAGACGAAATTTGGAATTGATGCTGGCAAACGTGGTTCCTGGGAGCCGGGTCTTAATACCGATATAAAATACAAAACGCAGATTACCCCAGACATTACGTATGAAACCAAATACAAGATGTTTATTAACTATAAAGGTTTCGACAACCTGGATATTAACTGGGAAAACCTGATGGTGATGCGCTTGACCGAACACATCAATATGCGTATGTTGGTTCACCTGATTTATGACTCTAAAGTCCTTTTCCCGGTTGTTGATGCCAACAATCAACCCACAGGGGAGGTGAAACCAAAATTACAGGTAAGGGAATTTATATCGATTGGTTTTTCATATAAAATAAACCGGAATATTACACGGGCACGGAGAAAGAACTGAAACTATTTTACAGGCGTGATGCGGGTAAAAACCCTTAGATGTTCCCTTTAGATTAAGTTGAAGGTTTATTTTTTGAACCGGTAAAATTGCGAAAAGCAGGTATTTACTATTTATTCTGCTTTTTATGGAATAATCAAATCTTAAACGATATGAAAATATTTTTGAAATTGTTTGTTATTGCCTTGTTGGCATCTTTTCAGGTTCATTCTGCCGAGTTTTACGTTTCTTCAAAGGGATTGGATGATAATCCCGGAACGCGCAGTCAACCTTTTGCCACACTCAAAAGAGCCAGGCAAGCTGCAGAGAAGGTTTTTCAGGAAAACAGGGATGAAAACTGTACTGTTTGGCTGGCTGGTGGAAAATACGAAATAAGGGAACCGCTTACTTTTGAGGCATCCGGAATGAAGAACCAAAAAGGTGTGTTGGCTTTTAAGGCAATTCCCGGAGAACATCCTTTGATTTCCGGAGGTTTTGAAATAACAGGTTGGCACAAACAATCGGATGGAACATGGCGGGCGAAACTGCCCAACGTTTTCAAAAAGGAACCTGCGCCCCGCGAGCTTTTTGTGGGTAACCAACGGGGCATCCGCGCCCGTTTCCCAAACGAAGGATACCTGCGGGTGAAACAAGCGGGAGCAGATCGCAGAACTCATTTCTTTTTTGCAGAAGGTGATTTCCCGATTCCGGAAAAAACGAGTGGGACAGAGCTGGTTTTTTTGCATGACTGGTCCATCACCCGCATTCCGGTGAAAGAAATTAACCCGGCAGAAAATAAGCTTACTGCTGTGGACTCGGTCGGAAACAAGAGTCTGGCATTTTTCAATATCGACAACTGGGAGCCAAACCCACGGTATTTTCTTGAAAATGCCCGCGAATTTCTGGATGCAGATTACGAATGGTTTTATGATTCAAAAGGAGGGGAGATATATCTGATACTGCCAGAAGCTGTTCACCCCGAAGAAATGGAAATTGTGGTTCCGGTTTCGGAAGGCTTGATTATTCTGGAAGGAGAAGCAAACAACCTGGTTAAAAATATACGTTTTGAGGAGATTGCATTTAAACATTGTGCCTGGCAAATTCCGGAGAAAGGGTATTGCGGGATTCAGGCCTGTCATTTTGATCCCATCCGGGAAAGAGGGAATTGGGTTGCCGTGCCGGCGGCAGTAAAAGCCGAATGGGCAGAAAACTGTGTACTTGCCCGTTGTTCCTTTGGAAATCTGGGTGGATCGGGGGTTTGGCTGGGGACCGGCTGCCGGAGATGTACTATTTCCGATTCGGAATTCACAGATATTTCGGGAAACGGAATAATGATAGGTGAAGGGCAGGGGCGCGAAGTGAACGGGGACACCTGGTGGAAAACAGCACCCGAACAGGTTGCGTTGGGAAATACGGTTGAAGGCAGCACTGTTACTGAATGCGGAAAACAACTTTTTGGAGCTGTGGGTATCTGGTGCGGATTAACGGCTGAAACAACCATCAGAAACAATAATATTTTCGGGTTGCCGTACTCCGGCATCTCCATTGGCTGGATGTGGAACCCAACTCCTACACCGTGCCGCGAAAATGTGATTGAAGGAAATCATATCCACCACATCATGCAGGTTTTAAGCGATGGAGGAGGTATTTATATGTTGGGACTCCAGCCCGGCAGTAAAATACTGAATAACCATATACACGATGTAAGTGTCAATGCGGGGAGGGCCGAAAGCAATGGCATGTTTCTCGATGAAGGAACCACCGATGTTGTTGTTGCCAATAACCTCATTTACAACATTGCTAAATCACCGTTGCGCTTTCATCGGGCTACTATCAACCTCGTTAAGGGGAATTACCTTTTCTGCACCGATGATAATCCTCCCATTCGTTATAATAGCACGAAGGAAGAAGATATTAAAAAGGTAGATAACCATATTTATTCAGAACAGGACCAAGGGTTTGAAGAAGCCCTCCGGGAGGCCGTTGAAACCTGGAATGAAAAGCACTGATCTTATCTGCAAAAGACTTCGGGATTCTTCCTAATAAAACGCCCCCAGACTTACACCAAGGGAGAGGGTGAAATGAAAATCATACCCTTTTGATATTTTCTTGTTTGAAAAAAACTGATCGTATCCGATTCCGGGGCGCAGGAACAGGGCGCCGGAAGGTTCGTAAAAATTTTTGGATTGCCAGCGTTTTAATACAATGTCGCTTGCAGCTCCAAAACCTGCGAAAAATGCTCCGGAAAGATTATTTTTAGGATTGGACGAATCATCGTTGTCAAACTCGGAAGATTGTGAATTCATTTCATATCCGCCCAACGAAATATAGGGATATACATTTACTGATCGGTTAGAATAAACGGACCTGCCAATTTTTATCCCGTATTTCAGGCTGCTAACTTTTTCTTCTTTAGTGTGAACCAGATCTTTCTTTTTTACCGGAAGATCGATATTTGACCTTACTTTACTCACGCTGCCTCCAATAAAAAGCGATAAATACAGTTGATTTATAAAACCATCAATTTCCATATTCAGAATGTGCAGGTGGTCGGTAAAAACATCTGTAATATCGCCTGCAAGAAATTCATTTCCGTAGCCAAAGCAAAAATTCATTCTGCCGGTAGAGGTCAGCCCTTTTATTTCACTGGCAAAATATTCGTATTCTGAGTCGGGATATGATTTTTTAAAATTTTTGATGGTTTTGTTAAGCTCCGTCATATTTTCATTCATGTAGTAGCGAATGTAGATTTGTATGATCTCCTTATCTTCATCGGGCATCTGCATTTCTTCAAGATCCTCTGAAACAAAGGGTATTTCCAGTGCAAGGTATTCGCGGAGCTTGTCCATTGTTCCATCGTAGGGAACTGCTTTTGTTTTTCCTTCGAGTAACGAGTTGTAATTTTTAGCATTGTAGAGGAAAAGCGGAAAATTTCTGGAGGCAAGCGAAAGCAGCAGTTCCTCTCCGGGGTAAAAAATAACGTAACTTTCATCCACGTTATTTTTCAGGAAGTTCAGGGTGTTTATGGCTCCCTTGTGATCGCCCGAAACCGTTTTGTCAATTACCAGTTTTCTGCCGTTCCTAATAATAATTTCGGAGCTGTCGGCATAGGAGAGTATTTCGTTTTTTATGTTTTCCTGCGCCAGAAGGATGAGTCCGGACATTACAAGTGCGACTGTGAGCAGAAGTTTTTTCATTGTATATATTTTTGTTTTTATTGTTTCAATTTTTAATGTTGTAGCAGATAGCATTTGTTACCCCAGCGTGGCAACCATTACGGCTTTGATTGTGTGCAGGCGGTTTTCTGCCTGATCAAACACGATGGAGGCAGGGCCTTCAAATACCTCTTCCGTCACCTCCAGTGCCCCGAGACCAAATTTTTGGAAGATTTCTTCCCCTATTTTTGTGCTACGGTTATGAAAAGCCGGAAGGCAGTGTAAAAATTTTATATCAGGATTTCCGGTAAGTTCCATGGTTTTTTTGTTTACCTGGTAAGGTTTTAGCAGGTTAATCCGCTCCCCCCACACCTCGGCCGGCTCTCCCATGGAGACCCACACATCGGTGTAAAGGTAATCGCAATCTTTAACCGCTTCTTCTACATTATCGGTTATCCTGATTGTTGCTCCTGTTTTACTTGCAATCGTATGGCATTGCTGCTGCAAATCGGACGATGGCTGGCATTGTCCAGGAGCCGCTGCCCGGAAATCCATACCCAGCTTGGCAGCCCCTACCATCAGCGAGTTTCCCATGTTGTTTCGCGCATCGCCGAGGTAGCAAAATTTTATTTGAGAGAGGGGCTTGTTTGAATGTTCCTTCATGGTAAGGAAATCGGCCAGGATTTGTGTAGGGTGGAACTCATCGGTTAATCCATTCCATACAGGCACTCCGGCAAATTGCCCCAGCTCTTCCACAATGTCCTGTCCAAATCCGCGGTATTCAATTCCATCGTACATTCTTCCCAGTACCCGGGCGGTATCCTTTATGGTCTCTTTGTGCCCGATTTGTGATCCGGAAGGCCCAAGGTAGGTGACGTGTGCCCCCTGGTCATAAGCTGCCACTTCAAATGCACCTCTGGTGCGGGTGGAAGCCTTTTCAAAAATCAGGGCAATATTCTTGCCTTTCAGGAATTGTTGTTCGGTTCCAGCATATTTTGCTTCTTTCAGTGACTGGGATAACTCCAGCAAATACAATATCTCTTTGGGCTGGAAATCCAGCAGCTTCAGAAAATTCCGGTTTTTCAGATGAATAGTCATATTTATTCTTTTTATTCATATTCCAGGGTAATCTTTGAGCCGAATGATTTGTCTTCCAGCTTTTTTGCCTCGGTAATCACGCTTTTTTTTCCGCCGTTTTTAATAAAATCGAGGCAGGCCCTGATTTTCGGTTCCATTGTTCCCTCGGCAAAGGTACCTATTTCAAGGTATTTCAGCGCATCGGCATAATTTAAAAATTCCAGTTTTTCCTGGGTGGGAAAACCAAAGTCTTTGTAAATAAACGGGACATCGGTTAAAATGTAAAGTTCGTCGGCTCCTATGTTGTGAGCCAGCAGTCCGGAGGCCCTGTCTTTGTCAATTACGGCGTCAAGAGTACGCATGTTTTCCTCTTCATCGTAATAAACAGGTATCCCGCCACCGCCGGCAGCAATCACAATATTTCCGTTGTTCACCAGTAGTTCAATGGTTTCTTTGTTGATGATATTGACGGGAGCAGGCGATGGAACTACTCTGCGGAAGCCATTTTTTGTTTTAGCTGATGGTTTGAATACCCATTTTTTTTCTTGATGCAGCTTGTCCGCTTCTTCTACATTATATGTTTTTCCAATGCGTTTCGAGGGATTGTCAAATGCCGGGTCTTTTTGGTTGACCTCCACAAGGGTTACCATCGTAATCACATTTTTGCGGATTCCGTGTTTGTTCAATACGTTTCGGATGATTCGCTCCACCATATAGCCAATACCGCCTTGTGAGTCGGCCACGCAAATATCCAATGGCATGGGAGCAATGTGGTACATTTTTTCGCCGGCATCATTTTGCATCAGTATATTGCCCACCTGCGGACCATTGCCATGGGTAATTACCAGTCCATAATCGTCTTTAATGAGGTGCACGAGGTTTTCAACGGTTTCGGTTGCATTCAGTTCCTGTTGTTCAATGGTTCCTTCTTCGTTGTCGCGCAAGAGGGCGTTTCCGCCCAGAGCAACCACAGCAAGCTTTTTCATCGTTTCAAATTTAGGTTGCAACAAACATAAAAAAAACACGGAGAAAAAGAAATGAATTTGCCTTGGTGTTCGTTGTTTATATATTGTTATAAAACAGTATTTTATGAAGAAGTTACACATTGTTGCAAAATATATAATATCTGGTTTTAAAATGAAAGAAATACCGGGGCAGAATAATTATTTTTTATTTCCCCTCTTCCTGTTTTTTGAACCGGAAAGAAACGGGCAACCTCATTTTTTTGTTAAATTTGCGGATTATTAAACAAGCGAAGCAGAATGGCATTTAAACCCAAGAGGACTGGAAAAGCGAAACAGAAGACAAAAAATCCACGCAAACCTTTTTTTCGGAATGAGAAATTCAGGTTTATCCTGGGTATATTTGTTTTGTTGGTTTCGGCCTATTTGCTTATTGCTTTTATCTCTTTTCTGTTTTATGGTGCGGCGGATCAAAGCCGGCTCGATTTACCCTGGAAAGATTTGGTGTTAAACTCAGACGTTAAGGTGGAAAACAAAGCAGGAAAAACCGGCGCATACCTTTCGGAGATGATTATAAACCAGGGGTTTGGTTTGGCTTCGTTTGTGTTTATTTTTTTATTTGCTGTGACAGGATTTAAAATATTGGGACACAATCTGGTAAAATACAGGCGTGCCCTTATTTTTAACCTGGTACTTATTCTTTGGATTTCGGTTACACTGGGATTTTTTTTCCAAAAAACAAGCGCAACATCTTTTATTTATCCCGGAGGGCATTACGGAATGGTGTTAAGTAACTGGTTTAGCTCACTTGTAGGTAAAACAGGGCTGGTTTTTTTACTGCTCATTTCAATACTGGCCATTCTTGTTATTCGGTTTGAAAAAGTGTATGAGTTCCTGAAAGGATTATTCCGAAGAAAGCCCAGGAAAAAAGCAGAGCAGGAATCTTTGGTGGTAAATGAAGAGGAAGAAGAAATAGAAAATGAAACGGTAGCAGAGGATACATTTTCTAAAGTGATAGACGACGATGTGGTGAAGGCCGTTTTTGAACCAGATTTGGAAGAAGAACCAGTAGAAGTGAAAATACCTGAAAAGGAAGAAGATAGTGAAACGGATGAATTGGAGTTGACCGTTCAGGAAAAGAAAGAGGAGGAAGAGATAGACAAAGAGCATTCAGGGGAAGAAATGGAAGATTATGATCCAACCCTGGAACTTTCGGGTTTTAAGTTTCCCACGCTCGAACTGCTGGAAGACCACAGTTATGGAAATGCCGAGGTAAGTAATGAAGAGTTGATTGCCAATAAAAACAGGATTGTGGAAACCCTGCGGCACTATAAAATTGAGATTACCAAAATCAGGGCAACCATTGGGCCTACTATCACTCTTTATGAAATTGTGCCGGCGCCGGGAATCCGGATTGCCAAGATTAAAAACCTGGAAGACGATATTGCCTTAAGTCTGGCGGCACTCGGCATTCGTATTATTGCTCCTATTCCCGGGCGCGGAACCATTGGTATTGAGGTTCCCAACCAGAACCCGGAAACAGTTTCCATGCGTTCTATTTTGAGTTCGCGTAAGTTCCAGGAAAGTACTGCCGACCTTCCGGTGGCGCTGGGAAAAACCATTTCGAATGAAACCTTTATGTTCGATCTGGTCAAAATGCCGCATATTTTGGTGGCAGGAGCTACCGGGCAGGGGAAATCGGTGGGAATCAATGTGATTATTAGTTCGCTGCTTTACAAAAAACATCCATCGCAACTTAAGTTCGTTTTTGTCGATCCCAAAAAGGTGGAATTAAATCTTTATTCGGTTCTGGAAAAGCATTACCTGGCGAAACTCCCCAACGAGGAAGAACCGGTTATTACCGATATTCAGAAAGTAAAATACACGCTCAATTCCATCAATGTGGAAATGGACCAGCGTTATGATTTGCTGAAGAAGGCGCACGCCCGGAATATAAAAGAGTATAATAAAAAGTTTATCAGCCGCAGGCTGAACCCTGAAAAGGGACATCGTTTTCTGCCGTATATTGTGGTGGTGATTGATGAATTTGCCGATTTGATAATGACTGCCGGTAAAGAAATTGAACTGCCTATTGCGCGTATCGCCCAGCTGGCCAGGGCAGTGGGTATTCACATGATTATTGCCACCCAGCGTCCTTCTACCAATATTATTACGGGGGTTATCAAGGCCAACTTCCCGGCACGTATTGCATTCAAAGTAGCCTCGATGATAGACTCACGCACCATTCTTGATACTCCCGGCGCTAACCAGCTTATCGGAAAAGGGGACATGCTCATTGCATCGGGTAGTAGTATGACACGGGTTCAATGTGCATTTATTGATACGCCTGAAGTGGAAAAGATTTGTTCTTTTATTTCGGAACAGAGGGGATTCCCCAGCGCCTTTTTACTTCCGGAATACGAGGATGGAGAAGATGCCGGGCCTGGCGAGGTAGACCTCAACAACCGCGATGAACTGTTTGAGGATGCCGCGCGGATTGTCGTGTTAAATCAAATGGGCTCCACTTCCATGATTCAGCGTAAATTTTCTATTGGCTACAACCGGGCCGGTCGTATTATGGACCAACTGGAAGCTGCCGGAGTGGTGGGACCCAGTGAAGGAAGTAAGGCCAGGCAGGTGCTTATGCAGGATGAGTACACTTTGGAACAATTGTTGAATAGTTTTAACTAAAATTTTAAAATGAAGAGTATTTTTCTATTGGGTTTGTTGCTGGCTTCCGTTTTTTTTGCAATCGCTCAACAAGATCCAAAGGCCAAACAGATTTTGGATGAAATGAGCGAAAAAACACGTTCGTATGAGTCCATTGCCGCTGATTTTGTTTTTTCTTTGGAAAATAAGGAAATGGATATCAGTGAAAAAAATGAAGGTTCTATCAAACTGAAAGATCAAAAATATGTTGTTGATCTTCCTGCTCTTGGAGTGAAAGTTTTTTCTGACGGGGAAACGTTATGGAATTACATGAAAGACGGAAACCAGGTAACCATTTCAAATATAGAGGACGGAGGGAATGAATTAATGGACCCTTCATCGATTTTTACCATTTATGAAAAAGGTTTCCAGTCAAAATTCATGGGAGAAAAAGTTTCGGGGAATAGTACTGCGTACCAAATCGAACTTTATCCTGATTCCGGAGAGTACGATGTAAGTAAAATCCTGCTTTCCATTGGGAAGTCGGATAAAATGATAAAATCGGCTTTACTGTATGGCACCGATGGGAATGTGTATGGTATTATAGTAAAAAAGATGGATACCGATACCAACCTTCCCGATTCCTTTTTTGTGTTTAATACAAATGATTATGGTGATTTGGAGGTAATCGATTTCAGGTAGAAGCGAAGCTAAACACGGCCAGCTTGTAGGAATCGAGCCCGAAACCCATAATGCAGCCCTTGCATACCGGCCCTATAATAGACTTATGCCTGAAATCTTCGCGGGTCAGTGTATTTGAAATGTGTACCTCCACAACAGGGATGGTTATGCCTGCAATGGCATCGCGAATGGCTACTGAGGTATGTGTGTAGGCTCCGGCATTTATGATAATACCATCGGCCGAAAAACCATGCTCATGAAGCTTGTCAACCAATTCCCCCTCCACATTCGACTGAAAGTAGCTAAATTTGATTTCAGTGAAGGCCGCACTCAGCTTTTCAAAATAGTCTTCAAAGCGTTCTGCACCATAGATGTTTTGTTCCCTTTTTCCCAGCAGATTTAAGTTCGGCCCGTTGATGATCACTAAATTCATTATATTGCAATTTTAATTATTTTTATAGTAACTTTATCGTCGTCGAAACGTAGTAAATATCATAATTATTTGGTATAATCTCAAGGAATAGTGTTACAAATATTTAAATCATTTGATTTAATAATTAAAATGGAAGAGTTATGAAATGGGAGGAAAGCAAAAAAGGATATGAAAATTACCTGAAATTGGAAAAGTCGCTATCGCAAAATTCCATAGCAGCGTATATTAATGACATTAACAAATTGATTGAATTTCTGGGTAAAAATGTAAAGAAAACAAGCCCGGATAAAGTCAAACTACAGCACCTTAAAAAATTTGTGGAATGGTTGAACGAACGGGGGGTTAGTCCACGTACACAAGCGCGGACCATTTCCGGGATTAAATCATTTTATAAATACCTTTTGATTGAAGGGAAAATTACAAGTGATCCGACTGCCTTGCTTGAGTCACCTAAAATTGGCAGGAAGCTTCCGGATATTTTGACGATGGAGGAAATTGACGAACTGATTGATGCCATCGATCTGGAAAAGGCGGAAGGACAACGTAACAAGGCTATGTTGGAAACGCTTTACAGTTGTGGCCTCCGGGTTTCGGAGCTGGTAAGTTTGAAGATTACAAACCTGTTTTTCGATCAGGGTTTTGTAAAAATTGAAGGGAAGGCAGACAAAGAACGTCTCGTTCCTGTAAGCAGCCGGGCGGTGAAAGAAATTCAAAAGTATATGGATGGTTACCGTAAAAACCTCAAGATTCAAAAAGAAAGTGAAAATATTCTTTTCCTGAACAGGAGGGGGAAGAAACTGAGCCGGGTAATGGTATTTACCATTATTAAGAATCTGGCAGATAAGATTCAGCTGAACAAGAAGATCAGTCCGCATACTTTCAGGCATTCGTTCGCTACCCATTTAATAAATGGTGGCGCCGATTTGAGAGCGGTTCAGGAAATGTTGGGACACGAATCAATTTTAACCACCGAGATTTATACCCACCTGGATCGGGATTACCTGAAGAATACCATTCACCAATATCATCCAAGGTCTTAGTTTATCATAATTATAATTTATGGGGCTGTTAAATAAACAGCCCTTTTTTGTCTGTTTTTACCTGTTCTCGAAATTGTTAAGATAACGTTTAATCAGCCCCTAAAACCCTTCAAATAACCAGTGTGCTCGCCTTCAAGCGGAAAAATATTCTATTTTTGTCCTATCGACTAGCAAATAAGAATCAGTATTATAAAGTTAATTATTAGGTAGTTATGGAAAATTTAGATTTAGTGAAGTACGGAATTAAAGACGTACAGGAAGTTGTGCACAATCCCTCTTACGATCAGCTTTACGAGGAAGAATTGCGAACCGATTTGGAAGGTTATGAAAAGGGGCAATTAACTGAACTCGGAGCTGTCAACGTGATGACCGGCGTATTTACCGGACGCTCCCCCAAAGACAAATTTATCGTTGAAGACGATATAACCAGGGACACCATCTGGTGGACAACCCCCGAATCACCCAACGACAATAAGCCCGTATCTGCTGAGGCTTGGAATGAGTTGAAAGAGATTACGGTTAAACAGCTTTCAGGAAAACGTTTGTTTGTAGTGGACACCTTTTGTGGTGCAAATCCCGACTCAAGGCTGAAAGTCCGCTTTATTATGGAAGTGGCATGGCAGGCTCATTTCGTAAAAAATATGTTCATCCGTCCAACCGAGGAAGAACTTAAAAATTACGGAGAACCTGATTTTGTGTCTTTGAATGCATCAAAAACTACCAACCCGAATTGGAAAGAACATGGCCTGAATTCAGAAGTTTATACCGTATTCAACCTGACTGAAAAGATGCATGTTGTAGGTGGTTCATGGTATGGCGGCGAAATGAAAAAAGGAATGTTCGCGATGATGAACTACTACCTTCCTCTCAGGGGCATGGCATCGATGCACTGCTCTGCCAACGTTGGAGAGAAAGGCGATGTAGCTATTTTCTTTGGACTTTCCGGTACCGGAAAAACAACACTTTCCACAGACCCAAAACGTAAATTGATTGGCGACGACGAACACGGTTGGGATGATGACGGCGTATTCAACTTTGAAGGGGGATGTTATGCAAAAACCATTAACCTCGATGCTGAAGCTGAACCGGATATTTACAACGCCATTAAGAAGGATGCCCTGCTTGAAAACGTGACTGTTGACGCGAATGGCAAAATTGATTTCTGCGATAAATCGGTTACTGAAAATACACGTGTTTCATACCCGATTTACCATATCGATAATATTGTAAAACCAGTATCGAAAGCAGGACATGCCAACAAGGTAATTTTCCTTACTGCAGATGCATTTGGTGTAATGCCTCCCGTGTCGAAACTGACTCCGGAGCAAACCAAGTACCATTTCCTTTCAGGTTTTACTGCAAAACTGGCCGGAACCGAGCGTGGTATTACCAGCCCGCAACCTACTTTCTCCGCTTGTTTTGGAGCTGCTTTCCTTTCACTCCATCCAACAAAATACGGTGAAGAGTTAGTGAAAAAAATGGAAGAACATGGCGCTGAGGCATATTTGGTGAACACTGGCTGGAATGGCACCGGTAAACGTATTTCTATTAAAGATACCCGTGCTATTATCGATGCTATCCTTGATGGATCCATCGAAAGTGCTGAAACCAAAAATATACCGGTTTTCAACCTTGAGGTTCCTACTTCATTGCCGAATGTGGACTCAGGAATTCTTGATCCACGTGATACTTACAGCGATCAGAACGAGTGGCAGGAAAAGGCGAATGATTTGGCCAGCCGCTTTATCAAGAACTTCGTAAAATACACAGATAACGAAGAGGGTAAAGCATTGGTTGCTGCCGGTCCGCAACTGGGATAAAAGATTATCCGCTACAATAGAAAAAGGGGTTATCAATTTCAATTTTGATAACCCCTTTTCGCTTATCTGACTTAACAACTTATCCTTTGTTTAACTGAACCAGCCCTCTTTCAAAATAAAAAAATAGAAATAGTCTTTTCTCCGGATGTGTTAATTTTTCCTTTCTTTGTGAAAGGAAGATAAAGCTAATCCTTTGTTTCAAAAAAAAATAAATACTGAAACTGCCTTGCTGAAAGGACTGAAGAATGGCGATCACGCATGTTTTCGTCAATTGTTTAATCGGTACAGTAAATCTTTGTATCGTTTTTCCTACAGTTACCTGAAGTTAAATGAAACTGCTGAGGATGTCGTTCAGGAGGTTTTTATAAAAATTTGGAAAAGAAGGAAAGATATTGATACGGAAAAATCTTTTCAATCCTATTTATTCACCATTGCACTCAATGTGGTGAGGAAACACTTTAATAAGCTGGCAGAGTCCAATCAGCTAAAACACGATATTCTGGTATCTTTTTCTGATAACCCGAAAAAACTGGACGAACAGGAAGATTATGAAAACCTGGTGCTCAAACTGGAATCCCTGATCGAACAAATGCCTGAAAGACGACGGGCCATTTTCAGAGCAAAAAAAATAGAGGGAAAGTCGCAGAAAGAGATTGCCGAAGAATTTAATATTACTACCAAAACTGTGGAATACCATATTTCCGAAGCCATGCGATCCCTTAAAAAAGAGTTTGAAAAGTTACGATCAAAGGGACTGGTTTTTTTCTATTTGTTTTTGAGAGGATAAAAACTGTCTTTTCTGTTGTGCCGCGTTTCAAGATAATGAGACTTTCCCGGTATTACGGTGGTTTTGGGATGATCATGCAGGCGATTTAATCCCTCCTTTTTATCGGGGTAATTTGTAGCTATTTAGATAGAGTCTAAAAAAAACATTATTTGTACTGGGGATTTTTCCGGATCAGGGATATAACCATTGAAAAGGACAGAAGAATTTGTTTTTTTTAATTAGTTAGTTTAGTTAGAAAAAGAAGGAGGTATTGCATTGCACTCCTTCTTTTAAAAAGGAAAATGAAGAAAGTAGTAACATATAGAACCCTTGAAAATTTTTCCAAAGGGAAATATTCCTGGAACGATTACCTGCAAGTTCGGGACTGGTTTAGCAATATCCACGATTTTAAAGAGGTTAAAACTTTTTTGTATGAGCAGTGGAAGGGATTGAATAAAAAGGGTATTCCGGATGATAATTCCTTAAAGCATATTTATGAGCAGATTGAATACCACATTTTGCTCGAAGAAAGGCAAGAATTGAAAAGGAAAGGCTTGTGGAGTTTTTATCGTCAGGCTGCAGCCATTCTTCTTATTCCGGTTTTGGCCTTTTCCCTGTGGCATTTCCTGATGAATAAACAAGCAGGTAATATGAATCTGGCCTGGGTAGAAATTAATTCCCCGCCAGGAGCCCGCACTCAGTTTTTATTGCCCGATGGTTCAAGCGGTTGGCTCAACAGTGGCTCTACCTTAAAATACAATCCGGTTTTTTCAAACAAACGGGAGGTTGAATTGTCGGGTGAGGCCTACTTTGAAGTGATTCCTGACAATTCGGTTTTTACGGTAAATGCTGCCGATCTCAATGTGCGTGTATTGGGTACAAAGTTTAATGTGTCGGCCTATCCCGATGATGATTTTACCGAAGTGGTTTTGGCGTCGGGAAAGGTTGCCGTGGAGGGTGAAGATAAGTTTTTCGAAAAGATTTTGTTGCCGAACGAAAAACTGACTTTTTTGCCGGGTGAGAATAAATATACTGTAAAGCAGGTTGATACAAACTCCTATGTTGCCTGGAAAGATGGCTTTTTACTCCTCGATAACGAGCCACTTGAAGAGGCAATTAACCGGATCGAGCGGTGGTACAATGTGGTGATTGAGGTGGAAGACGAGACGTTGAAAAGGTACCGGTTTAAGGCCACTTTTCAGGATGAACCGCTTGAGGAAGTGTTAAAGTTGCTGGCGGTTTCAACTCCCATGGAATATACATTTGAAAAAAGAGTGGTGGATGACAAAAATTTTTATCAGAAGAAAAAAGTGACAATAAAACTAAAACAATAAAATGCAAAGCAGGAAAGTGGTGCGAACACTTTCCTGCAAGAGTTGCAGAGCGTTTAATCAATTATTTATTAACTCTACAAAGTGTGTAAATTTATGAAAAAGTTTCTAAAACTAATGTTGTTGTGTGGTTTTGTCATAAGAAGCCGCACCATGTTAAAAATTTTTAAAATGGCACGACTAACTGCTTTTTTCATTTTGGTAGGAATGGTGCAGGTGTTTGCGTCGGAATCCTATTCACAGGAAACGAAACTGACGCTGAGGTTTACGAATATTGAACTCGAAAAAGTGCTGGGGGCTATTGAAGACAAATCAGAGTTCTTTTTTCTTTACAACAAAGATCTGATTGATGTGGAACAGAAGGTGAACGTCAATTTGGAGAATAAAAAAATTACTGAAATTCTGGATGTTTTGTTAGAGGGGAAAAACATCCGGTATTTTCTTTTTGACCGTCAGATTGTACTTTCTAATCAGCAAGGAGAAACGGGCGTTTCCGGACATGGTTCCCTGGTGCAGCAACAGCGAACCGTTTCCGGAAAGGTAACCGACTCAGGAGGACAGCCTCTGCCCGGTGTAACAGTGGTGGTAAAAGGAACTACCCAGGGTACAGTCACAGGGGCCGATGGTGAATATACAATTACCAATATTCCTGAAAATGCTACTCTGGTGTTATCGTTTGTGGGAATGAAGACACAAGAGGTGGCTGTTGGAACCCAAACCAATATTGATATAAAAATGGAGGAAGAAACGATTGGGCTGGATGAAGTGGTTGCTGTGGGGTACGGAACACAGTCGAAGCACACCGTGACAACTGCTATATCGAAACTGGATAATAAGGTGCTGGAGAATATTCCTTATACCAATGCTGCCAATGCTCTGAAAGGCACCATCCCGGGCATGAGAGTTCAGACGGTCTCCGGTCAGCCCGGCGCCTCTCCCAGGATTATTATCAGGGGTGGAAGTTCTATCCGGAATCCCGACAGTGCCACTCCGTTGTATGTAATTGATGGGGTTACCCGCAGTAACATGAACGACATAAACCAGGCAGATATCGAATCAATCCAGATTCTTAAAGATGCCGCATCTACTGCCATTTATGGTGCCCTCGGATCGAACGGGGTAGTTATTATCCAAACAAAATCGGGCAAAGCAGGGAAAATGCAGGTGAATTACAAGTATGACCTGACATTATCTGAAACGAGCAGAAGGTACGATTTGCTGGGGGCCAAAGATTTTGTCTATTATTCAAGGATTGGAATGCACGCCACAGGGCAGATTCTTCCCGCGATTATGGCACAGCTTGAAGGTTCCACTTATGCTGGTGGGGCAGGGAATGATTTAACCCGGAATTCTTATTCAAGTTTACAATATTTATCTTCCGAAAATCAGCATAAATTAAATGAAGGGTGGTTGAGCATCCCTGATCCCCTGGATCCTTCTAAAACCCTGATTTTTGAAGACAATGATTACCAGGATTTATTATTCCGGACTGGGATTTCTCATAATCATTCCTTCTCTATTACCGGAGGAAGTGAAAGGGCTACCTTCCATTTGGGGATTGGGTATTCTGATAATGAGGGTATTGCCATTCGAACAGATTACAAACGAGCTACGTTGAATTTTAGCGGAGACATACAGGTTTCTGATAATGTAAGGGCATTTGCAAGGATAATGTATTCTAACAGAAAAGACAGGCAGGTACATACCAATGATGTATTTAAAAGCGGATTGATTATGCCTCCTACAAACAAACTTTACTACGAAGATGGTACCCTGGCCATTGGACGAAATTTTGGATATTCAAATCCAATGTATACGACATCCGTTTACCGGCCCAGAAATCTGGCAAATGATTTAACTTTAATAATCGGGGGACAGGTGGATATTTTGCCCGGATTAGTATTCGAACCACAGTTTTCCTGGAATCAAATTACACGGTATAACCGGAATTTCCGAACAGGATACTGGAATGGCTTTGCATCGTTTGATACTTCCCGCAATGCAAGCGCCTCTTTTTCCCAGAATTTTAGTCCTCAGTTTAACGGGGTTTTTAATTATACAAAGGAGTTTAAGGATCATGACTTAAACCTCATGGGTGGTTTTTCCTATTTTGCAAGGAATAACGATAGTTTTCGCGGAGCTGGTAATGGCGCTGCCACAGATCTTATTCCAACATTAAATGCATCTGCCTTACCAACTTCTGTCTCAGGTGAAGAGGTTCAGCATTTATTGTTAGGGTATTTTTCGAGGGTGACATACAGTTATAAGCAGAAATATCTTTTTAATGCAAGTTTAAGATACGATGGCGCTTCAAATTTGGGTGAAAGTAATAAATGGGGTGTTTTTCCCGGAGTTTCTTTGGGATGGCATGTGGATAAAGAGAACTTTTGGAGTGCTTTGCCCAAAGATTTACTTCAGCTAAAGGTAAGAGGAAGCTATGGCGTAACGGGTAATATCAGTGGTTTAGGTTGGTATCAGGCCCAGGGGGAATATAGTTCAAACCAAAAATATGATGACAATTCTGCTTTACAGATTTCTGTTTTACCCAACCAGGAGTTGAGATGGGAGCAATCCAAAACCCTGGATTTTGGTTTTGATATAGGCCTTTTTAACCGGAGAATCGATCTGGTATTCGATTATTACAGAAGGGTAACCGATAATTTGTTGACTCCTCTGGATATGCCGCCTTCAACCGGATTCTCCAGTATTATTACAAACTACGGGTCTTTGGAAAATAAAGGATATGAAATTGGAATAAATGCACATGTAATGCCTCCATCATCAGAGTTTCAATGGAACTTGTCCTTTAATGTTGCCAAGGTCAATACAAAAATCCTGAAGCTTCCGCCAAATGGAATTGAAAATAATCGGGTAGGCGGTGTGTATGTTTGGGATGCAAAACTCGGTGATTATGCCTGGAAGGCAGGATTGCAGGAGGGCGGAAGAATCGGAGACCTGTACGGGTTTAAGCAAGTCGGTATTTATGCTACCGATGAAGAAGCGGCCGCCGGCCCGGTAGATATGCTCATCCCAAGAGAAGACAAAACAAAACACGGAGGTGACGTAAACTGGTTAGATGCGGATGAAAATGGAATTATTGATACACGGGATAAAGTGTATATGGGAAATCTTTATCCGGATTTGACCGGCGGGTTTTTGAGTGCCATTGAATATAAAAATTTTGGGTTGAATATTCGCATGGATTATACGTTAGGCGGAACACTTTATTACGAGACCGGAGCAAGGCTGGAAGGTAATTTTTCGGGCGCAAATGCAATAAGTAGTAAGGTATTAAGGTCATGGGAAAATCCCGGAGATGTAACTGACATTCCCAAATATTACTGGGCAGATCAGAATGCAAACTGGAACGTATGGAATAACCGCGGGAGTTCAAGGTACTATCAAAAAACTGATTTTTTGAGTTTGAGGGAGGTCACATTGTCTTATCAACTACCGAATAAAATTCTAAATAACATAAGATTGTCAGATTTGAGATTCCATGTAACCGGAAGTAATTTATACTATTTCACCGATTATGAAGGATTAAATCCTGAACAATCGAGTTCGGATACCGCTTATCCGGTACCACGGGAATTTATATTTGGCTTATCTGTTAATTTTTAATACATTAAATCTAACAAAATGAAAAAATATCATTTAATAATTATCATATTATCACTGGCCTTACTGCCATCTATTTCTTGTAACAATATGTTAGATTTGGAACCTGTCAGCAGCATTTCCAGTGCTTCTTTCTGGAAAACAGAAGGTGATGCTGAAGGGGCAGTTTATGGAATGTATGAAAGATTTAGAGATGTAACAAGTGGTAATCTGTTTCTTTGGGGGGAGGCACGTAGCCAAAATATGAAACAGTCTGTCGGGAATGATTTTTCAAACATGCGAATTTTCCAAAACACATTGGATGCTACAGAACCCGGGCCCGGATGGAATACATTGTACCGCGTTGTAAACGATGCAAATTTAATTTTAAAATATGTCCCGGACATTGAGTTTGTGAATGATGAGAATAAGAATCACATTTTGGCAGAAGCACATGCCATGAGGGCTTTCTGTTATTTTGTGTTGGTGAAAACGTGGGGTGGAGTTATAATTTTTACAGAACCAACCGAAGGATATGTCCCGGAAAAAATGTACAAAGAGCGTTCTTCAGTAGAGGCAGTATTCGATTTAATTAAAAAGGATATTGATGACGCACTGGCTCTTTTCGCAAATGATAATTTCCCTTCAGGCAGGAACCGGTGGTCCAAACCGGCTACCAATGCGCTGAAAGGGGACGTTTATTTGTGGACCGGAAAAGTTTTGAATGGTGGTAACTCCGATTTGTCAACGGCTTTGAACGCTTTAACTGACATTGAAGCCAGCAACGTTTCTCTGTTGCCTGAATTTGGGAGAGTGTTTGATTATGATAATAAGGGAAATGAAGAAATTCTTTTTGCCAGCAAATTTCAGTTATATGAGTCAAGCAATACGTTTTATTACCGCATGTATATCGATCAGCTTCCGCCAAATCCTCTTCCGGGAGCTGCTGAAATTATTGGGGTGCCACGCGATGGTAATTACTGGACGCTAACAGATGAAAGCCTTGCTCTTTTTACGGAGGATGATAAAAGGAAAGATGAAACGTTTTATGAGTTGTATTCCCTGAATGAAAATACGGGAGAGTATTCCACCTTTTACGGTTGTATTCAGCTTAAATTTAACGGAGTTGTTGACGGCGGAAGCAGGTATTTTTTGGACGATGTTATTATTTACAGGTATGCTGATGTTTTATTAATGAGAGCGGAGGCAGAAAATGCGTTGGGAGAAGATCCCTCGGAGTCAATTAATAAAGTTCGCCAACGCGCTTACGGAGATAATTATGAAGATCATATTTTCGTTAATGGTTCCAAAGAAGAGAATGATATTGAGATTCTTAATGAACGGTTACTGGAGTTATTTTATGAGGGGAAAAGATGGTGGGACTTAATCCGGTTTGATAAAGTATTCGAAAAAGTTCCCTATTTTGAAAACCATCCGGAAGATGAGTATAAATTACTTTGGCCTATAGGTTTAAATGTTTTGAGCATGGAGCCCAAGGTTGTTCAGAATCCCGGGTATCAGGAAAAATAAGTGTTGTTTAGGTTTTAATCAAAATTCATGTTTCGTATTGGATAAAATATTCAATGCGAAACATGAATAAAAAAGTTTGAAAATGAAGAAATTATCTGTTTGTATCGTATTAAGTATTTGTTTTACTTTTTCCGTATTAGGACAATCAGCGATTGAGTTAGGTGACAAACGCGAAATATTTGTTGATAAATTTTTAATTGAAGAACTTAAAGGCGTTGAAATTATTAAACATACTCCCAAAGACGAAGGGGCAGTGTTGCTTTTCGACCACCCCTGGGAAGGGAATTTTAGTGGTTATTCTACCATTATAAAAGATGGAGGTTTGTACCGGGCCTATTACAGGGGAGTGAGGGAAGCGGGAAAAGATGGAAACGAGAATGAGGTTACCTGCTATGCGGAGTCAAAAGATGGTATTCATTGGGAAAAACCAAAGCTGGGACTTTTCGAAATAAATGGTACGAAGGAGAACAATATTATATTGGCCAATGCAGCTCCGGTAACCCATAACTTTAGCCCTTTTCTGGATGCCAACCCGAATGTCGATAAAAACCAGAAGTATAAAGCATTGGGGGGAACAAGTAAAACCGGTCTGATTGCGTATGTTTCAGCCGATGGGATTCGTTGGAAAAAATTAAAGGAAGATGCGGTTTTTAAAAAAGGAGTATTTGATTCTCAGAATGTTGCCTTTTGGTCTGAAAGTGAAAATCAATATGTTTGCTACTTCCGGATATGGTCAGACGGCGGTTTTTCTGAATACAAAGGATACAGAACTGTGGGGCGGACCACCTCAAAAGATTTTGTAAATTGGACAGAGCCGGTTAAAATGACTTTCGGAAATACACCCATGGAACATTTGTATACCCAGCAAACCAGCCCCTATTTTCGCGCCCCGCATATTTATGTGGCCATTGGTGGCCGGTTTATGCCCGGTCGGCAAGTGTTGACGGAAGAACAGGCAAAATCGTTTAATGTAGATCCCGGCTATTTTAAGGATTGTTCCGACGCTGTTTTTATGACTTCCCGCGGAGGAAGTGTTTATGATCGTACCTTTATGGAAGCATTTATCCGTCCTGGAATTGGGCTGGACAACTGGGTGTCGCGCTCCAATTATCCGGCGTTAAATGTGGTGCAGACAGGTCCGGAGGAAATGTCAATATATGTCAATCAGGATTATGCGCAGCCAACAGCCCACCTGCATCGTTATTCTTTACGTATTGATGGTTTTGCTTCACTAAGCGCGCCCTACAAAGGGGGAGAGTTTGTTACAAAACCCTTCACTTTCTCAGGCGATGAGTTAGAGATTAATTATTCAACTTCTGCTGCAGGTGAAATTAAATTTGAAATTCAGGATCAGGATGGCAAGCCTATCCCGGGCTACACATTGGAAGATTCCCAGGTAATTATAGGAAACGAAATTTCGAGGATTGTTTCCTGGAAAAATTCAGGTAATCTGAAAAAACTGAATTCTAAAATTGTGCGTTTACGTGTGTATATGAAAGATGCTGATTTGTTTTCGATACGATTTAAATAGACATTATTCCAATGAAATTAATATATCTTTTTTTTGTTTTTCTGGTAAGCTTGGGCTGTAAGAATAAGGAAGTATCAAATAGTGAGGTTATTCAATTGGAAGACAAAAGAGAAATTTTTGTTGACCATTACCTGATTGATAAACTGGAAAATGCATCGATACAGTTGCATCATCCAAATGATGAGGGGATTGTGATGTATTTCGATAAACCATGGGAGGGCGTTTTTTGTACGTACAGCACCGTTATTAATGATAACGGCCTTTACCGGGCATATTACCGGGGCGGATTATCTGTTGACAATGAACCTTACTCCAATGAAGAGTTTACCTGTTATGCCGAATCAAAAGATGGTATCCACTGGTATAAACCGGATTTAGGACTTTATGAGATTAACGGGACATTGGAAAATAATGTGGTATTGGCAAATGAAGCGCCGGTACACCATAATTTTAGTCCGTTCCTCGATGAAAATCCCAATGCCCTGCCCGATCAGAAGTTTAAAGCGCTTGGCGGAACGATCCGGGAAAAAATAGGGCTGATTCCTTATACTTCTCCTGATGGGATTCATTGGAAAAAACTAACGGATGGAGGCGTGATTAAAGAAGGAGCTTTTGATTCGCAAAATGTTTCATTCTGGTCAGAAAGCGAACAGTGTTATGTGTGTTACTTCCGGACGTTTAGTAATGGCTACCGGACAGTTAGCAGGGCCACTTCCACCGATTTTATAAATTGGTCGGAGCCGGTTGAAATGACCTATGGGGATACCCCTCCCGAGCATTTGTATACTCAACAAACAAGTCCTTATTTTCGTGCGCCGCATATTTATGTGGCCATCGGAGGCCGGTTTATGCCGGGGCGACAGGTATTAACAAAGGAACAAGCTGAAGAATTGAATGTAAATCCTGGCTATTTTAAAGATTGTTCCGATGCCTTTTTTATGACTTCCCGCGGAGGGAATGAGTATGATCGGACTTTTATGGAAGCTTTTATCCGACCGGGCATTGGACTGGACAACTGGGTTTCGCGTTCCAATTATCCGGCGTTAAATGTGGTGCAGACAGGCCCGGAGGAAATGTCAATATATGTCAATCAGGACTACGCGCAACCAACGGCCCATTTGCGCCGCTATTCCATGAGGTTGGACGGTTTTACATCTGTTTCTGCGCCGTATAGCGGCGGTGAAATGATAACCAAACCTTTTTCATTTACCGGCAATCAACTGGAGATAAATTATTCTACCTCCGCCGCCGGTGAAATCAGGGTTGAAATACAGGATGAGAAGGGGGTGCCTTTATCCGGTTATACACTGGAGGATTCGCAGGAAATAATTGGGAACGAAATTTCAAGAATTGTTCATTGGAATCATACAAAAGATTTAACTGAATTGAGGGGAAAAACAGTCCGGCTGCGTATCTCAATGAAAGATGCCGATTTGTATTCCATCCGGTTTAAAAATTGAAAGACAGTTCCTTTGCCGGCTGGATATCCAAAAGGAGGAAGATATGGAGTTTTTATTGAATGTCCCTGTTGTTTTAAACGAAATAGTTTAGTTGTATATGAGAGCAAAAATGATGTTGAACCTATTGTTTGTTTTTATTTTGTTTCAAAGTATTGCTAGTAATGTCAATAATCCAAAAACCATAATGCCTGATTTGCCTAAGGAGCTGAAATCAAACAAAAATAAGGTACCTTATCAGGTAATCTCAAAAAAGGGGATTACGCGGGAGTATCAGGCAGTTCCGGATGCTTGCCGACTGGATAATGGCGATATCTTGGTTGTTTTTTACGATGGGAACGACCATGTTACTTATCCCACACCGGAATATCCCAATGCCGGCCGTATTTGTTTAACCCGGTCGGAAGATGAAGGCAAAACCTGGAGTAACCCCGTTGTAATATATGACGATGTAAATGATAACAGGGATCCGCATATTAATCAGATGAATGATGGAACGGTGGTGCTCAGCTTTTTTTCGTTGGAGTTTGAAGTTTCAGAGGCATCAGGTTCTGATGAAAATACACCGGTTTATACCAAAGAGCAGGTTGCTAAGTATGGCAATAATCCGGATCTTTTACATGAACAACAACCAGAGAATCTAAAAAAGAAGGTTCGTCCAACTGGTTCGGGTAAGTGGGAAACCAAAGGGCCCTATGTTTTAAAATCTTTTGATAATGGAAAAACATGGGAAAATGAAGGTAAATTTATTGCCACCTCAAAACCGGGTTGGAACTGTTCTGCAAAGGTGAAGGAAATGCCTGATGGTACATGGTTGTTACCGGTTTATCGCTCAGAACCATCCATTTCGGCTGCCTGGGGTGGCGTAATTCCTTCATCCGACAGAGGGAAAACCTGGGATGCAGTAATCCCTGTCGGGAAGGAAGCGAACCTGGTTCTTGCCGCCGAAACTGACATTATTCTGTTAAAGGATAAAACACTGTATGCCGCATTGCGCGGAGATCGTTCGGTTGTTAACATGCATTATGCCACCAGTAAGGATTTTGGCAAAACCTGGACGCCTGCAAGCGATATCGGGTTTGTGGGGCACGCACCTTCATTTACCCGGCTTAAAAGTGGGGCGATTTTGCTGTCGTACAGGGCTTTTTGCGAAGAAAATGGCTACTATACAGGCCTGCGGATAAGTCGCGATGAAGCTCAAACCTGGGAAGGGCCCTATCTGGCAGATAAAACACCGGGCGCTTATCCGTCTACAGTTGAGTTGAAAGATGGTACCATATTGATTATTTACTATGAAGAAGGCGCCCAAAGTTCCATTCGGGCTTTGCGGTTTAAAATGCCGCAATTAACACATGAAAAAGAGTTTCCTGAGCCAAGGCCATTAAAAACCCTTCCGCTAAACTGACTGTAACTGCTATAGAGTTTGGTGGTTTGGGGGGAGGGTTTTCCCATTGTTTTTAATCTCTCCTGCGTTTAAATTTATGGTTTATGCAAACCTGAACTTTCTGTCGCTTTGAAAAATTTTGAGCGGCGGAAATAAAATTTTGCAATGACAGATCTGTGCTGCTTTTTGATGGATATCAGGAGTTATTTAATTTTTTAAAAAGATTTAATTTGATTGAATTTGTTCGAAATTATCATTATTTTTTTAGTGTGTTACTAATTTGTCTGTCAGTGTTTTATTCCTTATTTTGTTGTTTCTGTGTAATTTTTATTTGATATTTTTTGCTTTTTGTATTGTTTTTTTTGTTTACATTTGGTTCTTGTTGATTGATGGTGACAAATCACCTGCAATCGGAAACGGGTGAAGATTGAAAAGTTTACAAGAAGTAATTGAAAGCAGTTATTAATAAGATAAAAAATGAATAAACTTATGAACCAGCTTAACCATTTTGGATGTATTCTTATTCTTTTTACAGCCGTCACTTCTTTGTCTGGAAAATTGCCTGTGGAAAAAGGGAAAGACAACCCAGTAGAAAAAATAAGGGATTTTGTTATTTATAAAGACTCGCAGTTTCATTGTGCTTTCCCTTCGGTTATAAAAAATGAAGATGGAGAAATAATAGTGGCATTCCGCCGGGCCCCGGATCGGAAAATTTTTCAGGAAAAAGGGACAAGCCACGTCGACCCCAACAGTTACCTGGTTTATGTACGGTCGAGAGACAATGGTTTATCCTGGTCGCCGGAGCCTGAGTTGCTTTATGCCCACCCGGTAGGTGGTTCGCAGGATCCCTGTTTACTTAAGTTAAAAGACGGCACCATTCTCTGTACCAGTTATGGCTGGGCATTTGTTCGCGAGGAAGGACTTGCAAATTTAAAACAACCGGTTTTTCAAAACAGGGAAGGCTCTGTTTTTCTGGGCGGTTATGTCTTGCGTTCAACAGATAACGGCAATTCATGGGATGGCCCCTTTTACCCGCCACATATTCCGCCTGAGGTAAAATACTCTGCATTGGGAAATCCTTTGCCTGCATACAACCGGGGAGCTTTGTGGGAAGGAAAAGACGGTAGAATTTTTTGGGTGGTAGCAGCCGGGAATGATTCTTCGGCTCTTAGAAAAACGGCCAACTATTTACTGATTTCCGAAGACAAAGGTTTAACATGGGAATACTCCTGCCCGGTGGCTGAAGACGATAAAGCGGCTTTTAATGAAACTTCGGTTTATGAAACCCCTAAAGGTGATTTGGTGGCTTTTTTACGGACGGCCTATTTGGAAGATCAGGCGTGTATTGCACGTTCAACGGATGGGGGAAAATCGTTTGGCCCGTGGAAAAAAATGGGATTTCAGGGACATCCTTTACAGGCTTTACGCTTGCCGGATGACCGGGTATTTTTGGTTTATGGATACCGGCATGAACCATATGGGATAAGGGCCCGCATCTTAAATGCAGAATGTACCGACTATGAAACCGCAGAAGAGATAATCATCCGGACAGACGGAGGAAGCGGAGATATCGGATATCCATGGGCGGTTATGCTGGATGAGAAACATGTGCTGGTAACTTATTACTTTAATATTGAAAACGGAACAAGGCATATTGCCGGTTCTGTTTTGGAAATTGAATAAACATTAAAAGATAATTTTTCTAATGCAGTATATATTTTGCTTTGAAGATTTAATCCGGATGAAAAATTAACGAGCGAATGATTACTGCAAAACTATTCATGAAATAACCTAAAATGAAAAACTGTAGACAAATTACTATTCTTGCTTCTTTATTCTTTTTACTGACCACTGCTGTGAAGGCTAAGTCAGAGAGTGCTGGGTATTCTGAGTTTCTAAAAAACAGGGTAGAAACAGATGCCAGCTTTTGGATCCGGATTCATGCCGCCGAAGCATTAATCTCGAACAATTTTGAAATAGATGCAGACCAGCTTTTCAAAGAGGCGCTTGAAAAAAATGGGGCGGAGAAAATAGGAGCTTTAAGGGTAATGGCCCGTGGCAGCAGAGGTGATAGTATTAAAACTGATTCCATTGCAAAGGAGATATTATATCAGTTTCAGACGGCTCAAAATGAACATGCAAAGTTGGTGGCCCTGGAAACCCTGGGCAAGCTTGGAATGTATCTTCCCAATGAACAAATTTCCGACCTGGCCCAAAACGGGGAAGGAGGAATAAAGGCACTGGCCCTTTGGGTGCTGGCCAATTCAGGAAATGAACAGGATATGAATGCGTTATCGGATTTGTTATTTTCAAAAGATTCGACACAATTTCGTTATGCTGCTTATGCATTAAGATTCCTTCCCAATGTCTCTTCTCATGCTTATTTAAAAATGAAAGAGAAGCTAAATAGCTTGAACAGGGAGCATCCGTTCAGGGTATATTTAGTGAGTGCATTGTATGTTCATGCACCAGATGAGGATCTTGATTTATTCAGGGAACAATTGTTTAACTACCTGAAGGGAGATGTTTATGAGCGGTATGAAGTGTATGAAGTGTTGGCCCAAAGAGGTACAGAAGAAGACATTGCGGGAATCAGTGAAGCATTCAAAGCCGAAACAAATAACGACGTCAAAGTGGCGGCTTCAAATGCTTATCTTGCCAACGAGCATTATTTACAAAGTCATATTGTTTGGGTTGACTGGCTGATCCTGTTTTTGTACGGATTGTTGCTCATTGGAATAGGTTGGTTTTATTCTTCCCGGCAAAAAAATAAAGAAGATTATTTTTTGGGGGGGAGGTCTATTCATCCCTTCTTTGCCGGTATTTCTTTATATGTATCTTTTTTTAGTGCCATTTCATACCTTGCTGTTCCCGGAGAAGTAATAAAATACGGGCCATTGTTTGCCCTGGCCTTAATAGCCGGGGTGCCGGTTATCATTTTTTTGGCGAACTATTATCTGATTCCTTTTTTTATGAATTTAAAAATAACCAGTGCGTATGAAATACTTGAAAAACCATTAGGGAAGGGAATGCGTCAGGTTGGTTCAATTATTTTTATCATTACGCGCTTTTTATGGATGGCCCTGCTGTTATACCTGGCTTCCAAAGCGATGGTGGTGATGATGGGGTGGAATGAAAAGGCAATATTGATAGTTATATTGATTTTGGGATTAATAACTATCTTTTATACTTCAATGGGGGGCCTGAAGGCAGTATTGATGACCGATGTGATCCAGTTTTTTATTTTGCTTCTGGGTGCCATTCTGACTATCGGAATTGTTGCGTTTAAATTTGATGGCGTGGGTACACTTATTCCTTCATCGTGGTCAGACAACTGGGAGACGGTTGATTTTATCAGTCTGAACCCTTACCTGCGGCTAACCATATTCTTTGCGTTTATCAACAATATTACCTGGTGGTTGTGTACCACGGGATCAGATCAAATGGCAATCCAGCGGTTTTTATCGACAAAAGACCTGAAATCTGCCCGCCGGACTTTTGTCCACACACAATCGGGTATGGTGGTAATTACAGTATTGTTACTGTTTGTGGGGTTTGCCGTTATGGGCTTTTATAATATTCATCCGAATTTATTGCCGTCTGGAGACAATGCCACGGTTGAGGCAGACTTTTTATTTCCCCATTTTATAGCCAATCAGTTTCCTCCGGGAATGTCCGGACTGGTTATTGCCGCCTTGTTTTCAGCTTCCATGTCAAGTTTGTCTTCGGGCGTAAACTCGGTTGGCTCTATTATTTCGGCTGATATTTTGCCGGCTATATTAAAAAATCGCAAGAATCTTGATACGATACGAAACATTCGTATCATTAGTATATTCATTGGTGTATTGGCTATTGTTCTGAGCCTGGGGATTCAGTTTGTGCCGGGTAATATTATCGAAGTAACGGCTAAAACCAACGGCCTTTTTATTGCTCCGTTATTCAACCTTTTTGTCAATGCCCTTTTTATTAAAAAGGCAAAACCTTTTGGTGTGTTAATGGGGTCGATATATGGTTTTATGGTCGCCTTTCTTATCGGATTTTGGGATGTATTAACGGGCAATCCGCCTTTATCGTTTTTATGGATTGCCTTTGTATCCTTGATCGTATCTTTAGTAAGCAGCTTGCTTTTCAATTATATTTTCCCTTCAACGCGGGGGAAAAAGGCTGTGTTGTTGGGAATTATATTGGTAATTCCATGGGTTATTTTATTCTCTGTAATCATTTAATAACAAAATCATGAGAAGAAGTCGTGTTTTGGAGAAGTTAAGGGCAGGTGAAACTGCCAGTTGTTTCAAGGTGAACCTCAGTGATCCTAAAATCTCAGAGATTGTTGCCATGTCCGGGTTTGATTGTGTCTGGCTCGATCAGGAACATATCGGACAGGATTGGTCGGAGCTGAATGCCGGAATCTGGGCCGCCAAAGCGCACGATAAGGATGTAATGGTACGAATTCCACGGGGAAGCTACAGCGATTATATCCGGCCACTTGAGATGGATGCGGCGGGAATTCTTGTTCCGCATATTATGAGCCTCGAAGATGCCCGGAAAGTGGTTAACATGGTCCGGTTTCATCCCGTTGGCAGGCGGCCTCTTGATGGGGGGAATGCGGATGGTGCTTATGCTACACTCGATTTTAATGAGTACCTGGAACAGGCGAACCAGCAGCGTTTTGTTGTTCTACAGATTGAAGACCCTGAACCGCTTGATGATTTGGAAGCTATTGCAGCCCTGGAGGGGTACGACATGCTGTTTTTTGGCCCGGGAGATTTCAGCCAGGGTATTGGCGCCCCCGGTCAGTGGGATCATCCGAAGTTGATTGAAACCCGCAAGAAGGTAGCAGAAATGGCGAATAAGTATGGTAAATATGCTGCCACGGTTGGCAGTCCGGATAATCTGGACGAATTAGTTGAAATGGGATACAAATTTATCAATATGGGAGCCGATGTTATTGGGTTGTCATCTTATTGCCGTAACCTGGTCAAAAGGTTCGAAACGGGTGCCGAAAACAAAACCGGGGAGAAAAAGAAAAGAACAGACAGTCCTTACAAATAACTTTTAACAATGAAAAAACGACCTTTGGGAAATACAGGTATTCATGTTTCTGAAATCGCTTTTGGTGGGGTAGAAATAGGAATGCCTTACGGAATAGGGGTTGAAAACGCTGCCGATATGCTTTCGGAAAGTGAAGCCATCGAGCTGCTTCACGCAGCTCTGGATGCAGGAATCAATTTTTTTGATACCGCGCGTATGTACGGCGAAAGCGAAGCAATTATGGGTAAGGCTTTTAAGCACCGGAGGGATGAGGTGGTGCTTTGTACAAAGTGCCGCCACCTGATTGATGATAAAGGGAAAATTCCTTCCGGTTCAGCGTTGAAGGAGTTCATTGAAGGCTCTTTAAATGAGAGTCTCAGGGCGCTTCAAACTGATTCTGTGGATGTGTTTATGTTGCATCAGGTTAATTTCGAAATTTTGGAAAACGAAGAAATTGCATCCATATTTCTAAACCTGAAAAAGGAAGGGAAAATTAAGGCAACAGGAGCTTCTGTGTATACTCCTGAAGAAACACAAAAAGCCATTGCAACAGGAGTGTGGGATGTGTTGCAGATTCCATTTAACCTGATGGATCAGCGGCAGGAGACATTTTTTTCACAGGCTAAGGAAAAAGGAGTCGGCCTGGTGGTGCGCTCGGTTTTGATGAAAGGACTTTTAAGCGATCGCGGGAAAAACCTTCATCCGGCGCTGAAAAAAGTAGAACAACACATTGCGGGCTACGGGGAGTTAATGCAACGTACTTCATTCGACCTTCCGATGCTTGCTACAAAATTTGCACTTTCATTCCCTGAGGTTTCTTCCATTTTGGTAGGTATCGATCGTAAAGAGTATTTGGAGCAGTCGCTTGAAGCAGCCGATGGGAGCTACCTGGAAGAGGAGACAATGCAAAGGGCAAAACAGATGGCTTTTCCCGAGCCGGATTTTCTGAATTTGCACCACTGGAGTAAAATGAATTGGTTGAAATAAGTTTCAAAATAAAAGAAAGGGAAACAAAATGATTCGAACAGGTATAATCGGCATGAGTCCGGGAAATGCACATCCCTATTCCTGGTCGGCCATAATAAATGGCTGTTTCAATGCGGAAGAGATTAACCGGGTAGGTTATCCGGCAGTTTCTGACTATCTGAAAGCCAATGAAGATACACTGGGTATTAACGGGGCAAAAGTTACCTGTGTCTGGACGCAGGATAAGGAAATTTCGGAGAGCATTGCAAAAACAACGCAGATAGAAACCATTGTCAACAACATGGAAGAAATGATCGGCCTGGTAGATGCGGTGATACTGGCGCGGGATGATCCTAAAAATCATGTTGCCATGGCGAAACCGTTTATCGACGCAGGCATTCCCGTTTTTATTGATAAACCACTTGCGGTAACCAAAGAAGACCTGCATTACTTCTCGGAGCAGGTTGCAAAGGGTAAATTTATCATGTCTTGTTCATCCATGCGTTACGCGAATGAGGGCAGGATTGTGAAACAGGAATTGGCATCTTTGGGAAAACTGGAACTGGCCACCGCCGTTGGAAAAAAAGACTGGATCAAATACGGTGTGCATCTTTTGGAGGCTTTGTTTGCGCTCTTGGATGATCCGAAACCGGTTTCTGTAAAGCATGTGGGAGAGTCAGGAAAGGACATTGTTTATGTTGAGTTTGAAAACGGATTCCGGGCAACATTACACCTGTTTATGGAAATCTCTCCCACCTTTCAGCTATCGTTGTTCGGGCAGAAGGGGTGGAGACTCATCGATGTCAAAAATTCCTATTCTATGTTCCGGGATAATATCATTGAGTTTATCCGTTCGGTAGAAGAAGGAGAACCAAGACTTTCTTTTGAAAAAACCAGGGCAATAATAAATACGCTTATGGGCGCTATGGAGAGCCTCAAAAAAGGAGGCGAAACAATTCATCTGGCAGAGTAATCCATTTAAAATTTATTGAAATGAACGTAAAAGATTTATTGAATTTAAAAGGAAAAATAATATTGGTAACCGGTGGCGCAGGGTTGTATGGAAAGAGCATTGTGGAAGGATTGGCCGAAGCCGGTGGTACGGTTATAACCGCTTCCCGGAACTTAAAAAACGGACAGGCTGTAGCCGACGCTCTTCACAGTAAAGGCCTCGATGTACATGCCATGGTGGTAGACCAGGCAGATCATTCATCTGTAATGGCCCTGAAAAATGAGATTCTGAAATCATTCGGAAAGCTGGATGTTTTTGTGAATAACGCTGTGGCAAGGCCCATGAAAGGTTATGATGATTCGTTGGATCATTTTGCTGAGTCCATGCGGATTAACGCGACCGGAATGATGGATATTTTGCGTGAGATGTGCGATTTAATGGCGGAAAACGGAGGGGGTAGTGTCATCAATATCAGTTCCATGATGGGCATGTTTGGCCCCGACCTGTCAAACTATGAAGGTACAAATATGGGAAATCCTCCGCCGGATTATTTTTTTCATAATGCAGGGGTTATCAATCTCACCAGGTATCTGGCCAGGGTATTGGCCGATAAAAATATCCGGGTAAACTGCGTTAGTCCCGGAGGGTTGTTTAGTAATCAGCCTGAACAGTTTGTTAAAAACTACAACAAGAAAGTTCCGGTGGGCAGAATGGCCAACAACGATGACATTAAAGGTTTGATGGTTCTCCTGGCATCGGATGCCGGAGCCTATATCAATGGTGAGAACATTTTGATGGATGGCGGAATGCATGCCTGACAGAGGTGAAATGGAGTTTAATTCGATGGTTCGATTCAAAAGATAGTACGTTCATAATTCAAGGGTTAATATTTTTTATAAAAATGTTAGGATGAATAACAGTTGGACATATAATGAAACGGATAAAAAAGTGGGAACGCAATTGAGCGAATTCCTTCCGGACAGGATATTTGATATCCATGCCCATATTTATCGAAATTCTGATTTGAATTCATTGGAAGCCTCCGGAGAAAAAAATGAACATGCTGAGTTTTCAGTTGATATGTGGAAAACTCATGTGACAGATTTTTTAAATGGAGTGACACCCGAAGGAGGACTGTTCTTTCCTTTCCCCAGGACAAAGTTGGATATAGAGGGGGCGAATAATTACCTGTTGTCGCAAATTAAGGAAGAGAAATTGTCAAGGGGACTGGTTGTGGTTTCCCCGGACATGGGCCGTGAAAAATTGTCCCATTTGTTTAAGCAGCCTGGTATTGTGGGAATGAAGCCTTACCATGTATTCAGTAAGGAAACCCCAACCTGGGAATCTTCCCTGGCAGGTTTTTTGCCGGATTGGCAACTGGAGTTAGCCGATGCCCATGGTTCCATTGTGATGCTTCATATTGTAAAAAGCGGGTCCATCACCGATGCTGGTAATATTAAGGAGATCCGCGAAATGTGTACCCGCTACCCCGGAATGAAACTTATCCTGGCCCATTCAGCAAGGAGCTTTCATGCCCCGCATGCTGCTGAGGGGATAAAAAAATTACGGGGTATCGAAAATATTTGGTTTGACAACTCCGCCATATGCGAACCTGAATCATTAATGGTTATCCTGAAAGAATTCGGTCCGCGTAAATTAATGTGGGGGAGCGACTTCCCGGTTTCCCAGCTAAGAGGCAAATCTGTTACTGTGGGGGACGGTTTTGTGTGGCTTGATGAAAATTTCTGCGATTGGAAGAAAGTCCCTTTTGCCCATCCTGTTTTGGTTGGAATTGAATCATTGCGGGCATTAAAAGTGGCTGCCGGTGAGTTTGGGTTAAATAAAGCAGATATCCGGGACATCTTTTTTGAGAATGCCCATCGTTTATTGTTCGAAGACAAGCATCCCAAAAATGTGACGCAGGAATTATATGACCGTGCCAAAAAACGTATTCCCGGCGGTACCCAACTTCTGAGCAAAAAACCTGAACTGATGGCTCCCGGTCGCTGGCCCGCCTATTACCGGGAAGCGCGCGGTTGCGAGGTATGGGATTTGGATGGCAGGCATTACTACGATATGGTAACCAATGGAATTGGGAGCTGTTTGCTCGGTTTCAGTGACCCGGATGTTAATGCGGCAGTTAGGCGCCGTATCAACCTGGGGAGTATGTCCTCGCTCAATTCTCCGGATGAAGTGGAGCTGGCTGATCTGCTCTGTGATATTCATCCCTGGGCCGAACAGGCACGTTTTACCCGTACAGGGGGTGAAGCATGTGCCGTGGCAGTCCGGATTGCCCGGGCAACCACCAACCGCTCTTTGGTGGCCATTTGTGGCTATCACGGGTGGCACGATTGGTACCTGGCTGCAAACCTCGGTGAGAACGATGCGTTGAAAGGGCACCTTCTTCCGGGATTGAACCCTTCCGGCGTCCCCGACCAGTTACGGGGCACCGCTGTTACTTTTGTGAACAACGACAGGCAAAGTTTTCAAAAAGTGATAGATGAGTATGGTCCGCGGCTTGCCGCTGTAATAATGGAACCATGCAGAAGTGTTGATCCGGAGCCCGGATTTTTGGAGTTTGTCAGAGATGAAGCGCACCGAAGCGGTGCTTTGCTCATTTTTGATGAGATAACCATTGGCTGGCGGCTTCATTTTGGCGGTGCCCACCTGCACTTTGGCGTTTCTCCTGATTTGGCTGTTTTGGCCAAAGCGCTGGGAAACGGATTCCCCATCGGGGCAGTAATCGGGACTCAGGAGGCTATGTCAGGCGGCAGTTCATCCTTTATAAGCAGTACCTACTGGACGGAAGGAATTGGCCCTGCAGCAGCATTGGCTACCGTACAAAAAATGGGCACAACAAATGTCGTTCAGCATATTGCAGGGGTGGGTGAAAAAATCAAATTTGAGTGGGCCCGGCTCGGCAAGAAATACGGATTACCTGTGGAAACAAGTGGATACCCGTGTCTTGCCCATTTTAGCTTTCAACATGAAGATTCGGAAAAACTTCGCACAGTGTACACCCAGATGATGCTTAAACGTGGATTCCTGGCCGGTTTGTCGATCTATCCGACCATGGCGCACACCGATGAAGTTTTATCACTATATATTCAGGCCATCGAAAATGTGTTTTCCCATATTGGCAAAGCGCTTAAGAATGGCTCAGTCAACAATTTACTGGATGGGGAAGTCGCTCACAGCGGTTTTGCCCGTTTAACAAAATAATAAAGAATGTAACAGATGAAAACAAAGACTTATTCGATTATTAAAGGCAATATAATTACTGATTCCGGAATTCAGAAGAACAGTTTTATTTCGGTGGAAGACGGAAAGATTAAATCTATAAGCGATGTTGCTCCTGAAGGTGAAGTGCTGGATGCGGGTGATTCTTATATTGTTCCCGGGTTTATTGATCTGCACATGCACGGTATCCAATATGCCCTGGTTGATAACGGCCCGGATGACTTGTTGGAAATATGCCGGAATTTACCACAATACGGGGTGACTGGCTTTTTGCCGACCGTTGCCCCCCGCCGGAAGGGTGAAGATGCTGCATTTTTATCCGAACTTTCTGCAACCAAAAGGGAAGGCGCTGAAATTCTTGGTTTTCACCTTGAAGGTCCGTTTTTGAAAATAACAGGTTCCCTGCCATCTGAAGCCATTTCACAATCAGATACTTCGAGGGTTGAAGCACTTATTCAGGCAGCAAAACCTTACCGCGCTATTTTTAGTGTATCGCCTGATGTGGAAGGCATTGACAAATTACTGCCGTTAATGACCCGGGATAACACCCCTGCATTTATGACCCACACAGCTGCTACGGTTAAAGAAACGCAGGCTGCCATTGAGATGGGTGTGCGTCATGCCACGCATTTTTATGATGTTTTTCCTTGTCCTGCAGTAACCGAACCGGGAGTAAGACCTTGTGGGGCGGTAGAGGCCGTGCTGGCTGACAAAAGGGTCAGTGTTGATTTTATTCTGGATGGGGTTCATGTGGACCCGGTGGCCGTAAAAATGGCGCTGGCCTGCAAATCAGAAGGTCCGGGGAAAGTATGCCTGATTACCGATTCAAACGTAGGAGCGGGGCTTGAACCGGGGCGTTTTACTTTTGGGGGCAGTGGCGAAATTGAGTTTGCGTACAAAGGAGCGCCCGCAAGGTTGGTAAAAGGTAACGTATTGGCCGGAAGTGGTCTGACTATGGATCAGGCCGTAAGAAATGCAGTAGAATGGCTGGATATTGATGTGGCAGAAGCCGCAAAAATGGCCGGTACTTATCCGGCAGAAGCTATTGGATTGGGGCACAGAAAAGGAAAACTGACGGCCGGTTACGATGCCGATTTTGTCATTCTGGACAAACAGCTAAATGTAGTTCAAACCTGGGTTGCCGGGAAACAATATTTCAAATCATAACAAACCGAATCTTTATAAAAAGTAAAAAGATGAAGAACGAGAAAAAAGCATTCGAATTCAGCCCTTCGTTATCGGTTCCTTTTAGAGATAAAAAGGAAATTGAACGGGCGCTGCAAATAAAAAGAGAGGACATTGAAAAACATGATAATCCCGATTTTAAAATACGGGTTGTTCCGGATAGTGATACTGAATTTATTTGGGTTACTGATTTATTCAAAAGGATAAAACATTCTGCAGAAACCGGCGAAAAGTTGGTGATGATCCTTCCCAACCCAGCGCCTTCCTACCGGCATGTGGCACGTTTAATTAATGCCTGCAATATCGATTGCCGGAATGTATTTGGATTTGCCATGGATGAATATGCCGATGAAGACGGAAATATTGCCCCGGAAGAGTGGAAATTTGGGTTTACGCATGCCATGATGAAATACTTTTATTATGAAATCGATGAAAAACTTAGGCCGCCCAAAAATCAAATTGTCGGTTTTACCAATAAGAATATAAACGACTACAGTAAAATGATTGAAGATGCCGGTGGTGCCGATATTTGTTACAGTGGTCCGGGCTGGACGGGTCACCTGGCATTTATTGAGCCGGATGCACCGGAATTCCGGGCGCCACTGGAAGAATGGAAACAGATGGGGGCCCGGATTTGTACGTTGAGCCCGTATACCCTCGCCCAAAATTCCCTTCATGGCAGTTTCGGGAAAAGCGGGAACCTGGCTGCTGTACCTCCAAAGGCCGCAACTATCGGCCCACGCGATGTTATTCATTCGAAGAATCGGTTTGATATGCATGCCATAACAGTTCACGGAACCACTACGGCATGGCAACGTTCTATCTCACGGCTCGTGTTGCACGGTCCGGTAACCCCACTGGTACCGGAGTCTATTCTGCAAACGTTAAGGACCGATGTGTTTGTTTCTGAAACCATTGCGCAAAATATTGAACCTGACTGGAATAAAGGATATTGATTGCTTCTGGCAGATAATGAGGAAATAATTTATGGTGTCCTTCATACGAAAAAAATATTCAGGAATAATTATCCATACAGAAAAATGGTTGTCTGGTTCATTGCGTTTTTAATCGATTCAGAAAATGTAATGGACGGTTTTCATAAATGATTAACGATTTTTTTCAGCAATGAAGATTAAAGAAACATTTGAAAAAGGGGAAGGGGTTCTGCGGTTAATACCTGTTTTTATGCCGATACCGTTTAGTAAGGCAGGATTCCGCCTGCGCCTTCATCCGGATGATTATTATGCCCTGGGCACCAGGCGCGGTTCAATAAAGGAGCGTTGGCTTTCATCGGTAATGCCTCACCGAAATGATCCGCTGGCAAAACCAGATGAAGGACTGAGTTATGTTTTGCCGTTCAACGAAAAAGCAGAAGAAAAATTTACTTTGAAAGAAGCCGTGGATGTATTGGGGAAAGAGATTGTGGGAGAGGAATTGATGCAAAAATATGGAGGATGGCCCATGCTCTCCAAATTTATCGATTACGGGGCGCCCCTGTTTCATCACTTGCATTTTGGTTTTAATGCGGCGGCAGAAGTAGGTCGATTGGGCAAACCCGAAGCCTATTATTATCCTCCGGAAATGAATAACCATGAAGGGGAATTCCCGGTAACATACTTTGGCTTTGACCCGGATGTTACAAAAGAGATGGTGAAGGAACGAATGTTGAGGTACGAAGAAGGAGATACCCGGATTACCGAACTTTCCCGCGCATATCGTATTGAACTTGGTACCGGTTGGTACACTCCGCCCGGCGTATTACACGCTCCCGGTTCGCTTTTAGCTTACGAACCGCAATGGAATGGCGATGCAAATGCGGTATATGAAAATATCGCTTCTGGTGAAGTCATTCCTTACGAATACCTCGCGGGTAATTGCCCGGAAGATCGGAAAAGAAGCATGGATTATATTTTAAGTCTGCTGGATTGGGAGAAAAACATTGATCCGCATTACAAAAAACATTATTTCCGTCGTCCGCTTCTGTGTGAAGGTTCCAATGAAAAATATACCGAAAAATGGATTACTTATGGCAACGATTATCTGGGGGCAAAAGAGCTAAGAATTAATCCGGGCCAAACAGTTACTGTAAAAGATGGTGCAGCGTACGGTTGCATTGTAATACAGGGTTTTGGAAAGTTTGGTGTTTACGATGCGGAGGCACCGGTAATAGTAAGATTTGGGCAGCCGGGCAACGATGAATATTTTGTAAGCGAAGCCGCGGCCCAAAGAGGGGTTACAATTACGAATAACAGCAGGTTTCAACCCATGGTAATTTTAAAGCATTTTGGACCAAACCATCCCCAAATGCCTGTATAAATTTTAAATAAATAATGAAATGATGAAAAACAATAGTGATAAGTTGATGGCTGGAGCAGCCACAACAGATATTACCCCGCAAGGTTCACAATTCCTTTTTGGGTATCCATTTGTGGAAAGGATGAGCGAGGGGGTAAACGACCCGTTACAAAGTTCAGCGCTGTACCTTTCAGATGGCACAAACCAGGCTATGTTTATCTCGAATGACATCATATTTATAAGCAAAGCATCAGCCCAACGCATCAGGAGGGTAATTTCTGAAGAAACAGGCATCCCTGCCTCAGTAATAATGGTTGCGGCAACGCATACCCATTCAGGACCGGTTACTGTCGATTATATCAGCAGCTCAAATGACCCAATAGTGCCGAAAGTTGACATGGAATATGTGCGCTATATGGAAGATAAGATTATTCAAACGGGCTGCACTGCCTTTCAGAATACGGAACCTGCCAGGGCCGGATTCCTGCTGGCTGATGGTACGGGGATAGGCACCAACCGTCACGATCCTTCCGGGCCGGCAGACCTGGATATTCCCGTGGTGTTGGTGAAAAATGAGAAAGATGAATACATTGCCGGGATGCTGGTTTGCAACATGCACCCGACCATATTGCACGAAGATTCAAAACTGTACAGCGGTGATTATCCCGCTTTTACCAGAGAGATATTGCAGGAGAAATATCTGAAAAATGAATGTCCGGTATTGTATTTTACCGGAGCCTCCGGAAATCAGAGCCCACGGCATGTGACAAAGGAAAATACTTTTGAAGAAGCCCGCCGGATCGGTGGAATTCTGGCCGATGCTATCGGGGCAAAGATGGAGGAAGGAGTTGAATTTTCATCCGACGTTCCTGTGGGATGCCTGCAGAAGTCAGTTGATTTGCCCCGGCGCCGGTTTCCGGAAGTGGAATGGGCAGAATCTCACCAGCAAAAATCGCTGGAACGATTTGAGTACTTAAAAAAGACTTCGGATAACGCACAGGAAATACGCACTGCCGAAGTGGATTGGTTTGGGGCGGAAGAATTACTGCATCTTTCCAGGCTAAATGCAAAAGGAGAACTTGAGGAGGTTTACAAGTCCTGCCTGCCTGCAGAAATACAGGTAATTGCAGTAGGACCATGGAATTTTGCCGCCTGGCCGGGCGAGATATTTATCGAATATTCCCTGGCATTAAAAGAGGAAGTGAAAAATACGTTCCTGATTACCCTGACCAACGGTGAATTACAGGGATATGTCGCTACAGAAGAAGCGGAAGCCAAAGGGTTTTATGAAGCATCGAATTCAATTTTCCATTATGCTTCGGGACAGATTTTGGTAGATGAAACAGCAACATTAATTAAATCAAAAGGAGAATGAGATTTTTTCTTGGGATAGATTTGGGTACCAGCTATTTTAAAGCCGGCATTTTTGATGAGGACGGCCGGCTTAAAGGACTGGGCCGCCGGTTTGTCAAAAAAGAAACAGGAGACGGCACCCTTTGCGAATTACCTGTTCCTGTTTTTTGGGGGACCCTGCGTGCCTGCATCGGCAGCGCAGTAAATGAGGCCGGCATCATTCCGGAAGAAATAAGCGCTGTTTCCTACTCTTCCCAGGCCAATAGTTTTATTTTACTCGATGAGAATGACAATCCGTTAACTCCGTTGATTTTATGGCCGGATGAAAGGGCGAAAGAAGTTTTCCCTTCCGGTTCAAAAATGTTTGATGAAATTGATTTTTTGGAAAAAACCGGGTTGGGAATCGATTTTAGTGCCGCGTTTGCTGTTGCTAAAATGACCTGGTTTCAGAAAAAACAACCTGAATCGTGGGAGCGGGTAAAAAGTGTACTTTCCATATCGGATTACCTGACTTTTAGCCTGACAAGAAAAAAAGTGGCTGATTTGAGTACTGCGTCGATGACCGGCCTGCTTGATGTCACCCAATGCCGGTGGTGGAAGGAATCGTTGAATCTGTTTTCTCTGAATAAGAGCATGCTGCCGACCCTCCGAAGAACAGGCAGCTTTGTCGGGACGCTGACAAAACCGGGAGCAGAACATACCGGACTTGCCGCGGGCATCCCTTTTTATCTCGGTGGCCTTGATCATCATTGCGCGGCTGTTGGCAGTGGAATCATTCAAAATGAAAACATTTGCGAATCCACCGGAACGGTGCTGGCTAGTGTTGGCTATTCCAATAAATATTCTGCTGATGCAGGTTGTTGCTCCGCTCCGGGAATGGATGCCGGTCATTATTTCCGGATGGCTTTTGACGACAACGGGGCGCTTGCTTTGGAATGGTACCGGAGAAATTTTGCCCCGGAGACGGATATTCCGGAATTGTTGGAAATGGCAAAAGAAGTGGAAGAGGGGAGTGAAGGATTGATTGCCAAACCGTGTGCAAATAAATATCAGGGGCTGAATGGATTTGAAAATGTTCAGCCGTTTCACGGACACGGCCATTTTGTGCGGGCCATTCTGGAGTCAACATCTGCAAGTTTGGAAAAGTTGATAAGCATTTTAAACCGCCATTTTTCAGGAAAGGTAATTTCTACGGGTGGAGGAGCACAAAGTAGTCTTTGGATACAGATTAAAGCGAATAAACTTAAAACCGATTTTTTAATCCCGGAATGCAGTGAAACAGCCTGTATGGGAGCGGCTATGATTGCGGCTGCGGGGTTCGAACAGACTAGCTCCCGGAAAGAATTGGCAGAAAAGTGGGTGAGGTACAGAAAAATAGTGAGGCCTGAATCATAGGGATTGAAACGCCTTGGGGAATCAAAGGATATTTGGATATTCAGCGTTGAAAGTTAGAAAAAAGAGATATAATGAAAAGTAAAAGAGTTAAAACGACAACACCGGAAATAAGGAAAAGAATCATTCTGAATCTTTTGAAGGATAACGATGTTGTTTCAATTCAGGAAATTTTTAAGGAGTGTAATGCTTCTGAGATTACGATTCGCCGCGATTTGTCGGAACTGGAGGAGAAAGGATTGCTCATCAGAACCCATGGCGGGGCAATTAAAAAGGACGCAGCGGAACACCTTTTTACCTTTAATAATAAAATGAGGCAGAATCAGGAAAACAAAGAATACATATGCAAGGTTGCCTCAAATTATATTAATGATAATGATATTATTTTTATTGATTGTGGTTCCACCCTTTCGTTTTTGTCAAAGTATATCTCGAAAAAAGAATCATTAACAGTCATTACCAATTCTCTTCCAATCGTTTCTGAACTTATTAATCATGTGAATATAAAGCTGATACTGGTAGGAGGAGAAGTGGTTAATGAGCGAAAAGCGGTTTATGGTCCGGCAACAGAAAGAAGCATCCTGCAATATCATGCAGACAAAGCTTTTATTGGTGCCGATGGAATTTCATTGTCGAAAGGTTTAACTTCTTATGACGAAAAAGAAGCGGCCATTACATTGAAAATGGCTGAAAATTCGGATGAAGTATTTTTGCTTTGTGATTCCACAAAAGTGGAAAAAAATTCATTTGTCAGGTTTGCTCCGCATACTGTATTAGACTATGTTATTACCGACAAAAATCTGGATTCCCGCTATATATCAAAATACCAAAAGAATAACATTAAGCTTATTAATGAATAAAATTCGGGGGAAGGTACTGTCTGCCAAAAGGCAGGCATTTGTGGCCCATAGGAATTAAAAAGAATATACAGATGAAAGAAAAATCACTAACACTTGCGAGAGAGTCTTTAAAGACGGAGGCCCGGGCGATATCCGATATTGAGGATTACCTGGACGAGAAAAGTTTTGAAAAAGCAGTTGATGTCTTGAGTGCCTGTGCGAAAACAATTACCTGCGCGAGCGGTTCGTCGGGCATTGCGGCAAAGAAGTTTGCCCACTCATTGTGCTGTATCGAACGGAATGCACAGTTTCTTAGTCCTGCCGAAGCGTTGCATGGCGGCATGGGGTGTATCAAAAAAGGAGATGCTGTTGTAATGGTTTCGCGTGGGGGCAAAACAGCCGAACTGCTCCCGATTGTTGATGTATGCAACAAAAAGGAGGCAATACTGATTGCCGTTACAGAAAATCTAAATTCGCCCCTGGCCGAAAAAGCACAGGTTGTTGTGCCCCTTAAAATTGAAAAAGAAAGCGATAAATACAATGTGATGGCTACAGCCAGCTTTATTGCCACTGTAGCTGTTTTTGATGCCATGCTGGTCGCCATTATGGAAGAAACAGGTTACCAGCTGGAACAATTTTCTCTCATCCACCCCGGAGGGGCGGTGGGTAACAGACTGAACCAGCCATAATTTTAATGAAATGAATATTTTAAAAAGTAAAGTATGTACAAAGGATTAACGATAAAGCCGCCATTTTTCGAGATCGGCCCCAAAGCTTTTATGTACGGGGAGCGGATACTGAAGCTGGCGCTGGCTGCCGACAAAGCCTCGGAAAAATATGATGTGCGCATCATTTTTACCCCGCAATATACCGATATCCAAATGCTGGCGGAAGCCACGCAGCACCTGCTGGTGTTTGCCCAGCACATGGACCCTCTGCCCGTTGGCAGGGGACTGGGCTCAGTACTTCCCGAAGCGGTAAAGGCAGCAGGGGCAGTGGGGGTAATGCTCAACCACGCCGAGCGTCCCATGACGGTTTCGGATTTAAACAAAGCTATCAAACGGGCCGACGAGGTTGGCCTGGTCTCCATTGTTTGTGCCGACACGATTGAGGAAGCAGAAGCGATTGCCCGTTTTTCGCCCAACATCATAGTGGCGGAGCCGACCGAACTGATTGGTACGGGCCAGCCCAGCGACAGGAAATACATCATGGAAACCACGGCTGCCATCAAAAAAGTCAACCCGGAAATACAGGTTTTGCAGGGCGCGGGCATATCCAACGGCCAGGATGTGTATAACGTGATAAAAGCCGGGGCAGATGCTACCGGCACCACCAGCGGTATTATGAAAGCAAAAGACCCGGAGGCCATGCTGGATGAAATGATCCGGGCAGTGCGAATGGCATGGGATGAAGTTCATAACTAAAAAACATAAAGTATAACGTAAAAACTAAAAGGAGGAATAAAAAATGAAAGTTTACAGAGGAACCATTGAAGTACAATCAAAAGACCACCGTCCGGATTTTCATAACGTAACGGAAGAGGTAAAAAAAGTCATTGAAGACTCAGGTGTAAAAAACGGGATATGCGTGGTGTATTCGCATCACACTACCTGCTCGGTGATGACGCAGGAGTGTTCCCACGACCTGAATTACTTTGGCCGTGAATTTTTGCAGCAGGATTTGAACAATATCATGGAGCGGTTAATCCCAACGTGCAGGACAGAAGGACAGTATCTGCATCCGGGCCCGAAACACATTGATTTTGCCCTTTCTATTCCGGGAGAAGAGGCCAAAGGCAGCCTGAACACGGATGCACATTTGCGTTCGGTGTTTTTCGGACGTTCAGAAACAATCCCCATTGTAGAGGGAGAATTATCGCTGGGTGATTTTGGGTACATCTATTTTATTGACTGGGACCAGGTTCGCGAACGTAAAAGGGTTTGTGAAGTACAGATTTTGGGAGAATAACAAGAACTATTTCCGGAGGGGACAAATCATCGCAATGTGTTGATACATTGTTTTTCCGGCAATCCGGGGAGTTGTTAAAAAAACCGATGGAAGCTCTCTTAAAAGCTGGAAATCAATCAGCCACTTGTTCGTTCCTTCCGGCCAAAGCCAAAAATCAAAAAAAGAATTTGCCGGAGTGTTACATAACATTCCGGCGTCTTTATTTTTACGGTTTATTAGCCCTGTTCAAAAACACAAATTTTCAATCCCATTTTACATTGACCTTCATTTGAAAAGTATAAAATGAAAAGCTGTATGCCACATTCTTATTTTTTTAGGAAAACGCACTTACGCGGATTGTCATCTGCGTGGAACCCTAAAATCGTTTTCCCCTTTAAGTTTGTTGAACGTACTTCAGGGTTTTAGAAGTAAATAGAAAATCAGTTTCATAGGAGCAAAGAGAAACGGTCTTTTACATAAAAAATGAGCTCATAGAATTTTATCATTCTTTGTTTTTTATAGCTTTGGCAACATAATGGTAGATGTATTTAAAATCTGAATTTGTTTATGTTTGTTCCGGAGATATCTGAAACAGCTTATAAATTTATGAACTTAACCAGTACTTATCTGAGAATATGAATTCTGAAGAAAGCATATATAAAATGATAAGAGGATTGATTGACGATGATAAAAAGTCATTCGACGATTTATACTTTTATTACTATCCGAAATTATATGCCTTTTCAAAAACTTTTTTGAAGGTAGAAGATGATATAAATGACATTCTTCAGGAAGTTTTTATTAAAACGTGGGATAATCGGAAAAAGATTAAAGATGTAGAGACGTTTAATGCCTGGATATTCACCATTACAAAAAATTCAGTGGTTACTTATTTTCGGGAAAAAATACGGCAAAAGGATTTCGAAAGCAGGGTGAGGAAGATGGCTGTCGGAGAGTTGGTTTTTAATGATAGCCTGGAGTACAAGGATTTGAAGGAAAGGGTAGATCAGCTTGTCGAACAACTTCCTGAAAAACGTAAAATGATTTTTAAACTCAGCCGGGAAAAAGGTCTGTCGAATCGGGAAATAGCAAAAAAATTGGAGATATCCATCAAAACGGTTGAAGACCACATGTTGTACTCACTCAGGTTCTTACGGAATAATTTAAAGGATTTTGAGGTTTTAACTCTTCTGTATATTTCGCTTTTTCTGTAATTTTTTTAGTTGGGAGCAAGGGTAACAACTTGTTTTGGCGTATACCTGTTGTAAAAGTACATTCATGTATCGTTTATTGGAAAAATATTTTAGTGGAAAATGTACCGGGGAAGAATACCAGGAGGTAGTTTCCTGGATAAAGGATCCTGCCAATGATTTATTTCTTGGCGGCGCCCTGAAAGAAAAATGGAAAGAGAGTCTTGAAAAGGATAATAAGATACAGCCTGACGAGCAGTTGCTCGATTCTATTCATCATCGCATTGCGTTAAAAGAGCAATCCAAACGGTTAAGGCATATTCGTATTTACAGGCAATTATTAGTGGCTGCAGCTGTGTTAATAATTGGGTTGGTTATTCATATTTTATTTTTTAGCGGCCCTTCATCGCCACGGGATATTATCACCCACAATGTGACCGTTCCTTATGGCGGTAAAACAAACATTTCCCTTCCGGACGGTTCTGTGGTTTGGATAAATTCCGGTTCTACATTCAGTTATCCAACAGAATTCAAAGATGAACGAGTGGTGGAAATAAATGGGGAGGCCTTTTTTAATGTGGTGTCCATGGCTGAACCTTTTATTGTAAAAAGCAGTTTTGGAGAAGTAAAAGTGCTGGGCACGGAATTTAATATGAAGGCCTATGAAAACGAACCTTTTGAAACTACTCTTGTGAAAGGGGCAGTTCTTTTTACCGGTAAAAATGGGAAAGAGATAAAATTGAAACCGGGAATGCAGGTGGTGGTCGCAGGAGGTATTTTTGAATCCGGGAGTGTGGATACGGAGTTATTTACTTCCTGGAAGGAGGGAAAACTTATATTTAAGGATGAACCGCTGCAAAATGTTATTGCCCGTTTGGAGAGATGGTATAATGTGGACATTGAACTTAAAGACGATCAGATAAAAAATCTAAAATTTAACGGTACCATTGAGATGGAGACATTCAGCGAAGTACTGGAGCTGATCAAGGTAACAACGTCTATCAAATACTCTTTTGACAGGGAAACACGTGTACTGACAATTGCTTCAGATTAAATAAAATATTGAGAATGAAATTTATTATGTCATGAGATGCACGTATGATGGATGCTAAGTTTCATCCGATACTTATTAAAAATGAACAACCAAAATTAGATAAACTATGAAAACTAAAATATTCTTTTTTGATTCTTCCTAAAAATGAAAAAAGGTGGAAACTGCCATTTCCACCTTTTAAAGACCCATTCTTAAAATAAGTATAAGTCTAATTTCTAAAACAAATGTATGAAAAATATTAAAATTTGGTATGGTGAGAATTCATACTACCAATTGGTGAGAAAAATGAAGATAACCGGTTTTTTGCTTTTTGTCACAGTTGCCTCCTTATTCGCAACAGAAACATATGCACAGATAACCAAACTGAATCTGAGGGCAGAGAATGCTGAAATAGCCGAAGTTCTGCAAAAGGTAGAGAAACAAAGTGAATTTCGTTTCTTTTACAATGAAAGAGTAGATGTCGGGAAAAGAGTTACGATTCATGTAATAAATAAGACTGTCATTGATATACTTGACGAAGTGCTGGAGGGTACTGGAATCAATTATAAAATTATGGGACAGCAGATCGCATTGTTCAACAGGGATAATCCTTTTAACTGGATATCGCAGCAACAACAACGAACTGTTTCCGGTAAAGTTACTGACTCTGATGGCTTGCCTTTACCCGGTGTTACAGTAGTAATTAAAGGTACTACCCAGGGCACGGTAACCAACGCTGACGGGGAGTATTCGCTATCCAATGTTTCTGAAAATGCTGCACTGGTGTTTTCGTTTGTGGGAATGCGGAGACAGGAAGTGGTTGTTGGGAGCCAAACGAGCATTGATGTTGAAATGATGGTTGATGCCATTGGAATTGAAGAGGTTGTAGCAATTGGCTATGGAACGAAAGAAAAAGGGGCAGTAACAGGAGCTATATCTACTGTATCTAACGACTATTTTGAAAAAAGACCAATAACTAATACCCTCACTGCGCTGCAAGGAGCTTTACCTGGTGTAACAGTTCTTCGGGGAAGCGGTAGACCCGGAAGTGATAATTATTCACTTCAGATTAGAGGGATATCGTCAATAGGAGGAAATAAGCCCCTCATATTAATTGATGGAGTTCCCGGAGATTTTAATTTGCTTAATTCAAACGATATTTTAAATATTTCTGTATTAAAAGATGCTGCTGCCTCTATTTATGGAGCACGTGCTGCAGATGGTGTTGTGCTGGTAACAACAAAAAAAGGAAAGAAGGGAAAACCAACCATCTCTTATTCGGGAAATGTTGGCGTTAAAACACCAGAATTCTTGAAACGAATGGCAAATACTATGCAACTGGTTGAAATGTATGACGAAGGAATGGAAAATATTAATGGAGTACGGGTTCCTGAATCAGTATTTGAAAAAATTAGGGCCAACGCAGAGCCTGACCCTGTAGGGTGGTTATGGCCCACTAATCCAGGTTTTTACCAGAACACTGACTGGACTGATGAGATTTATGGAAATGGATTTCAACAGATGCATAATGTAAATATTTCAGGAGGAGGAGAAAATAATACCTATCTCTTTTCTGCGGGATATAATAGTGATGGAGGAATTATGAACTACGGAGAAAATGTATCTGACAGATATAATCTTCGTATGAACTATGATTTCAGAATCTTTGACTGGTTGAATTTGGAAACAAAAAATAGTTTTGACAACAGGCACATTTCTGAACCAACTGCTTTACCCAGAGCACTGCATACAACTCCAAGAATTTGGAGTTTTATCCCTGTTTATAATTCAAAAGGTCAGTATTATCAATTTCGCGGATGGGCAAACCCCGTGCAGCAATTGGCAGAAGCTGGTAATTCAAAAAATAATTATTCTAAGTTTTCAACTAACATTAAGGCGGATACACGGATAACAAAAGATTTGAAATTGATTACTCAAATGGGGATTATTCTGGGTAACGGCGATGCCTCTACTACAAATCCTACTTATCCCTACTATGATTGGGATGGAAATATCACAAATTATAACAATAATCCTAATTATGCTTCTTACCACAATTCAAAAAACTATTACGGGCTTTATAATGCATACTTGGAATATACTCGATTTTTGTTTGAAGAGCATAGGCTGAATGTGATGGTGGGTGCATCACATGAAGAAAATAGGTATAGTTCTCAGTCAGTTGAAGGATCAAATTTTTCCAGTAATGAATTGTTTACACTAAATCTTGCCGATAAAACAAAAGCTGAATATATAAGTCTGAATGGGAGTGATTCACAATGGACTTTAAAGTCATATTTTGCAAGGTTAAGTTATGAACTCCAAAGAAAACTTTTTATTGATTTTACCTTAAGGATTGATGGGAGTTCCAAGTTTGCTCCCCAAAAAAGGTGGAGCTCTGTTTTTCCTGCTGCATCGGTGGCCTGGAGTTTGTCTGAAGAAGATTTTATTAAAAATTTGGGGATTTTCAATAGCCTGAAGTTGAGGGGATCATGGGGACAAACAGGGAACCAGGAATTAAGTTTTGGTAATTATGACTATATCCCATTGGTAACTTTAACAGGGGTCTATCCTTTTGGAGTACCTAATGTTGGACAGACTAGTGCAGTATCTTCAATAGCATCCGAATCTCGAACATGGGAGACAATAGAAACTTCAAATGTAGGCCTTGATTTTGCTTTTATACAATCAAAATTGACTGGAAGTTTTGATTATTTTATCAAGTCAAACAATAAAATGTTGGTAAACATAAAATTACCCGCAGTACTAGGAGGGACAGCTCCAACACAAAACCAAGGGAAACTTCTGACTAAGGGGTGGGATCTTTCATTGAGTTGGCATGATACTATTGGAAAATTCAAATATAGTATTACGACAATCATAAGTGATAACAAAAATAAACTGATAGAACTCGGAGGTAATGATACGTATTCTGAAGGTCTTGTCAAATTGCGCCAAGGGTATTCCCTTAATTCCTATTTTGGTTATGTCGACGGTGGTATAATCCATGACGAGATTGAGTTAGCTAACTATCAGAAGTTAGGTAATATCCCCGCAAATATTGGGATTGGAGATATGATGTACAAGGATATTGATGGTGATGGTAAGATTACTGCATTTGGTGATCCAGCGCAGGGTACTAAAGGGGATATGGTTTATTTGGGTAATATGATGCCACGTTATACCTATTCGTCTAATATTAATTTGTCGTATAAGAATTTTGATTTTAGTGTCATTTTTCAGGGAGTTGGCAAAAGACAAGGAGTTAGGTCGGGAGATTTTTCTGCTCCATTTAAGTACTGGTGGTATCAACCAATGGAATATTTTTATGGAAAAACATGGACTGTTGACAGGCCAAATGCTCCTTATCCAAGAATAATACCAGGTGGTAAGGGCTCTGATGAATTGCGTAACTGGAATTGGTTCAGAGTATCCGAGCGAAGAGTTGTTGACCTTTCATACCTGAGAGTAAAAGTTTTGACACTTGCATATAATTTACCTGAAGCAGTTTGCAATAAATTAAAAATGCAGAATGTAAGGATTTATGCGAGTGGTCAGGATTTGTTTACCTTTTCAAAAGGAACATGGGGCAGGTCATTTGATCCTGAGGAAACATGGGAGCGCTCAGATGAGCAAACGTATCCGTTTACCAAGATTATGTCATTAGGGTTGGATATAACATTTTGAATATTAAAAAAATAAAAATATGAAATACAAAATGATTTATAGAAGTCTTATAGCATTCATACTTTTTACTGGGTGTTCGCAAAACTTGGATTTAGCACCATTAGATACAATTTCTGATGCTACTTTTTGGAAAACAGCTTCAGATTTTAAACTAGGGACAAATAATTTATATTTGTCATTACCCGTTTTCGATAGGGCAGATTTGGAATCAGATATAGCATTTACTTACTCGAATCCAATTAGTAATGGAACTTATCAGACCACAGAAACCAGTGGCCTGTGGAGTACACCTTATGTTTATATTCGTCGTTGTAATAACATTATAGAAAAGGCAGATTTGTTTTCAGATGATGCAGAAATACAGCGATTTGTTGCTGAAGCTAAGTTTTTCAGGGCTTTTAACTATTGGAATCTTTTTAGGTTGTATGGAGGAGTCCCTATAATTACCAAGGTTCTTGATACAGACAGTGAAGAATTATATACCGAAAGAGCCGGGAGAAAAGAAACCGTTGATTATATTTTAAAAGATTTAAAAGAGGCGATTGAATTTCTTCCGGAACAAAGTTCATTGTCCGCTACCGATATTGGCAGAATTACTAAAGGAGCTGCCAATTCATTACGAGCCAGAATTTCTTTATTTGAGGGAACATGGAATAAATATCACAATGAATCAGGTGCAAATGAGTACCTCGATATTGCAATTAGTGCGTCTCAAAGTGTTATCAATAGCTCTCAATATGAACTTTATTCCGGCAAAGGGAATGAAAGTTATCGTTATCTTTTTATTGAAGAGGGGGATGAATCAGAAGAAGCAATTTTAGATCGTCGTTATCAAGTTGATGTCTTTGCTCATCAATTTCCTTATGTGCTTGATCAGTCGTGTTATCCTCCTACAAAAAAGTTGGCCGATATGTATCTGTGCAAAGATGGATTACCCATAACGAAATCTGAATTGTTTAATGGATATGGGACCATGACTTCTGAGTATGAGAATCGTGATCCAAGAATGTCAATGACCATGATTATTCCGGGAACGAAAACGAATCGACCACTTTACACTGACCCCGTAATAAACTATCCCTTTTTCCCGCAAAGAGTTGGTAATACCGGTTACATTTGCTATAAATACATGTCAGAATTGAAATATGACAGGCCGAGAGATAATAGTAATGATTACGACCTTCATGTGATAAGATATGCTGAGGTACTCTTAATTTATGCAGAGGCAGTGTTTGAAAAAAATGGAGCAATTTCTGATGCTGATCTCGATAAATCTATAAATATAGTTCGAAACAGGGTTGATATGCCTCCTTTAACAAACCAGTTTATTATGGACAATGGACTTGATATGAGAGAGGAAATTAGGAGAGAACGAACAATTGAATTGGCATTGGAAGGTTTTAGATATGATGATCTAAGACGATGGAAAATAGCAGAAACTGAGATGCCACAGACAATTAAAGGAATTAATATTAAGGTGCCAGATTGGCAACAGGCGTTTCTTGATGACGGTGTGAAGAATCTTTATGCAGATGAAGCCTGGCAAAGTAATACAGATGAAAATGGATTTATGATATCTGAAAAAGCATCGGGAAGATATTTTGATCCGGAAAAACACTACCTTAGACCTATACCAACTAAAGAAGTGTTAATAAATCCAAATCTGGAACAAAATCCAGGATGGTAGATTATAGATTATATCAAGACCGTGTGTTGAACTTCAAATGAAATTGATGTTTATCCCGGTCTTGATTTTGGTTCGCAAAAATATTTTGTAATCATAGTAGCAAATGTACCTCAAAATAGCCTGTTCTATCTTTCTTCCTGAACAAGGTCTCTGTAGGTAAATTTCTAATGATTTGATGATTATGTGTTTTGTAATAACTAATTATTAAGATATACAGGTCATGAGGAACTTCATTCTTCTACTGTTTTTATTCTCTTCTGCATGTAGCAAGATTAATATACTCCCTCCTTCGCCAGTTTATCCTTTACCTTCAGTACATCAATTAGAATGGCAGGAAAAAGAATTGTGTGCTTTTGTTCACTTTACAGTAAATACTTTTACCGATAAAGAATGGGGATATGGAGATGAGGATCCGAACATATTCAATCCAACTGAATACAATCCTTATCAATGGGCAGAGGTGCTGAAACAAGCTGGTTTTAAGGGAGTCATTCTTACCGCTAAGCACCATGATGGCTTTTGCCTTTGGCCTAGTAAATATACTAACCATTCTGTAAAGAATATAAGTTGGAAAGAGGGGAATGGGGATGTGGTACGAGATTTAAGAGATGCATGTATAATGAATAATTTGGAGTTTGGTGTATATCTTTCACCTTGGGACCGTAACCATAAAGATTATGGTACCCCTGCATATATCAATTATTATCGAAAACAATTATATGAACTGTTATCTCAATACGGACCTTTCTTCGAAGTTTGGTTTGACGGTGCTAATGGAGGAGATGGATTCTATGGAGGAGCATATGAAACGAGAAAGATTAATGACCAGGATTATTATGATTGGTCGTCAACTTTTTCAGTGGTGAGAGGGTTCAACCCAAAAACAATTATTTTCGGAGATGCCCGGGCTGAAAGTGATGTTCGTTGGTGTGGCAATGAAAAAGGATTTGTTGGCGAAACAAATTGGAATATGATTTCTCCTGATAGCCTCAAGGTTATAGGAAAAGAATTCAAACAACGGGCACAGCTTTTAAATGTTGGAGAAGAAAACGGTACTGCTTGGATTCCGGCAGAAGTGGATGTTTCAATTCGCCCAGGATGGTTTTATCATGAAAAGGAAAATAAGCAGGTGAAAACGGCTGACGAGCTATTCGATATTTTTTTGTCTTCAGTTGGGCGGGGGGCTAATTTATTACTAAATGTTGCACCTGATAAAAGAGGACTTATTCCTGAACCAGATGTTCGGTCTTTGCTCCTCTGGAAGAAAAAGATTGATGAAACATTCTCAAAAAACCTTGTGTCTGTGGCAAAGGTGGAGGTGGATTCGTATCGTGGAAAGTCAAATCAATTTGCGGCAATAAATCTTGCTGATGGGAATAAGGAAACCTATTGGGCTACTGATGATAAAATTACATCCGGTTCAATCGAATTGGATTTCAATGGGCCACAACTGATTCAGTATGTGCTAGTCCAAGAATATATTAGATTAGGGCAACGAGTAAAGTCATTTAGTATTGAAGTGTTTGCGAACGGGCAATGGGAAGAGGTTGCAAACGCTACTACCATTGGATACAAGCGAATTGTAAGGTTTGAGCCTGTTGAAACTGAGAGGCTAAGGGTGAACATTAAAGATTCGAAAGCTTGTCTGGCTATTTCAAATATAGAAGTGTATTAAAAATTGGATCAATAATTATTGAAGATTTCGAGGCCGTAGAAATGGATAACTTGTCTGTTTGAGAAGAAAGAGGAATGGCAAGTTGTTGGTCCTCATTATAAAATAGAATGATAATAAATATAAAAAATGGAAAGAAGGACTTTTGTTAAATGGTTTTCGTTATGCAGTGCCGGTATGCTGATGACCCCGTTACATGGATATCCACTGATTGAATCTAAGGGAGATGGCAGTTTTAAGCGAGTGATTACCAAAGTTATTTCCTCAGACAGGATAATGCCCCCGGAAGGGAAGAGAGTTCCATTTGGATGGCCTGCTGTTGGTATTGCCCCCGGAGCATCTGTTATCTTGAAACCGGAGAAAAAGTTAGCCGGAAAACATTTTTGGTTGCGACTGTCTGTTGCGATGGAAATTTGGGACATCAATCTTTTGAAGGTAAGTATTCCTGAAGTGGGAATCTGTTTAGGGACAATGGACATTCGTTTCTCTTCTGTTCTTGTCCCTTATGAACTGAAAATTGATGCAAAACACATTGAACACATTAACCGTTATGGATTGAAAATTACGCTGGATAGTCCCTCGCCGCTTTGGGTATTCAGCGAAAAAGCCCGGGATGCTGATAACAGGGCATTTCTTCCCTATATTCTTGTGTCAGATGAAGAATCTGGCACAGAGGAAGATTTTTTCCAGTGCATGGAATCACTTAACACAGTGCAGGCTTTTGGCTGGCGCGAAGGCACAGTACTTGATGGCTTGTGGCAATTGTATGCACAAAAAGGTCATAATAAAGCATTGGAAACCATCAAACAACATCTGAACCTCTTTTTTGAAGGGGGCAACCTTCATTATGAGACAGGGGCAAGCAAGCCAAAGTTAAATGAGGTGGACGGGATTGAATCGACCATCCCCTTTGCCACAGTGGCGCGGCTGGATGCAGGGCATCCAATCCTCAAAACAGTTGTGGAAGGATGGACAAAGCTAAAGAAGTCCAATGGAATGATTGTTGATGGTTCAACGATTTCAGCAGAAGGTTGTTATACGGTAGCTTACCCAATGGCCGTTATTGGTAAAGCCTGGAACGATAAAAAGTTAATGAAGGATGCCTTGGAGCAATTAAAGCATCGTTTTGCGCTATATACCGACAATATTTTATATCTCCGGTATCATAATACTTCAGGTAAATATACTTTTCCGAACTGGGCACGTGGCGCTGCCTGGAATTTACTGGGTTTTGCACGCACAATGAGTGAATTAAATGGAGCAATGGAAGATAAGGAAGTAATTCAAAAGTTTCAGGAAGGAATAAAACTTGCCCTTTCCATGCAGCGTAGCAATGGACTGTGGGGATGTTTTATGCACAAGCCAGATAGCCTGCCTGATACTTCCGGATCGGCAGGCATTGCCGCCGCTATTTTGATAGGCATAAGGAATGGACATCTTCCTGAGGAGTATCGACAATACGCAAATAATTGCTGGAATGCGCTTCAGCAATATATTACTCCCGATGGATTTTTGAAATCTGTAGCACAGGACAACCGGGGTGGGATTGAAGTTCAGGAGAGTGACTACCGGGTGATTGCGCAGATGGGAATGGGACTTATGGCACAATTGTATGCAGCCATGTAAGGTTGTATGGAAATGGAAAAGTAGCATTATTGCACAATCGCACTTTGTTAGACATTGGATCAAGTATTGTGGCGATTTGTTTTACTCCTTTTTTTAGCTGCTAATATTGTTGATGAGGTATTTAAAATTTGGAAAGATGAAAAAAGTAATTGAATTGAAATATTTAGTTTTTGGATTAGTCGTTCTGACGTTTCTGGTTTCATGCAGCCAGAAGAATGTTCAGCCCGAATTTTCCTTTCGGCATCATTATATAAACAATAATCTTCCTACCGGTTGGGTGAATGGTGTCCAGTCTCTCGCTGACTATGATAATGACGGTGATCTTGATATGACGGTTGGTTCAAAACATCGTGGTCTTTTTTTATTTATAAATAATGGTACATCATGGGATACAATAACTATTGGTCGCGTTCCATTTACCAGTTTAGCCACCGCTTCAATGGATGTGGATGATGACGGGATGATTGATTTAATCAGTGCCGGTGTCTGGTACAAGAATGAAGGGAAACATAATTTTTCAATGTATTTCTATGACCCGGACTTTATCCAGGGAGAGAAGCCGGAAAAGCCGTTAACCATCCATGATATGGTGGTGGCAGATATTAACGGAGATGGGAAAAATGATGTTGTAGCAGAAAGTGAAGATGCCGGTTTCTTTTGGTATAGCACAAACCCACTACCTAGTGAACTTTGGAAACGAACAGTGATTGATCCGGACCATACAAAGTATAAACCAACCATACACGGTGGTTTTTCTCCGGGAGGGATTGGAGATCTGGATGGCGATGGTGACCTTGATATTTTTAATGCTGTTGCATGGTTTGAGAACCAGAACAAGGGGAAAAACTGGGTGAAACATCCCATGGAATTCCCGGAGCTTTTTGGTGGCGATTTACCTTACGGGAAATCAACCCGCAGTGTTGTTATCGATTCAGATGGTGATGGAGACAATGATATTATTTTTAGCGAATGTGATGACATTCATGCTAAAATTGGCATTATTGAAAATGTGAATGGTGATGGAACAGAGTGGGAACTTAATTTGTTCCCGTTAAAGGCAGAGGGAAAAAGGTGTTCTTTGCATTCGCTCGGCGTTGCTGATTTTAATAATGACGGATTCCTTGATGTTATAACTGTTGACCAGGAAGATATGATGCCCAAAGATACAACGCTACATCCACCGCGCTGGTATGTTTTTTCAAATGTTGGCAATGGCTGGGAGGAACAGGTATTGTTTGACATTGGACTTGGAGGCCATGATATCATTTCAGGTGATGTAGATGGCGATGGGGACCTGGATCTGGTCAGCAAGGTCTGGAATCCATGGAAGAAAAGTGCAAACAAGGGGCGCTCTCATGCTGACTTTATTGAAAACCTGACTGTAGATAAAGTATTAACAAAATAATTATAGCAAGAGAGGGGATTAGACTATCCGGGAATGCATAAGTTTCCCAAAAACCTTTATTTCGTTTAAAAAAACAGATTATCCTTTTGGTGTATGACGGATAAATAAGATTACATAAGATCTACGTAATAAAAAACCTGTAAATCAATTAATCTACAGGTTTTCTTGTTTTTTGCTATTTTTTCTGTCGGGGTGAGAAGATTACATTTCAATCCCTAATATGCCTTTATATCAATGATTTACAACGTTGTCAAAAATGTGGTTCACCGTTTAGTTCACATCTGTTAAAAAGAACGAATTATTGCCCACAAAGTTAATAAGAATTTACAGATCGAGAAATTATTACCATATGTTTATTTTTCCATGCGCCATGAAGGGCATAGGCAGTAAAGCATATCCACGGTTTTGCATCAGAATACCTAATGTCATGGTTCCCAGAGTTAGGGAGTTACCAAGCGTTCAGTAACAGGTTGAACAGGCTGGGAGGAGCTTTTACCGGGCTTGTTGAAACCCTGCTTTCAAATTTTCAGCCTGATGATTGCCTGTTTGACCAAAGCTTATTGGACTCCATGCCAATCATAACCTGTTCAGACAAGGTTTCAAGGGAGATAACAGACAAGAGATATTGCTCAACCAAAAAAAATGTATTACTACTGGCTAATGTTGCACCAGCTGGGCTTTCGGCGTATTGGAAAACTGACTCATTCGAAACACTTGTTACAAGTTCTATCTAGTTTGTCCTTTAACGACAATATGTGCACAATATTTCAGTAGTTTCATCAGGGAGGAAGCTGTCAGATAATAAATCCAAGGAATGAAGGTTTTGAATTGTTTGACGTTTAACTGTTGGACAGATTTAAAAAGTAGTTCGGCGGATAAGATGAAAATCACACCTTATTTTTTTGAATGATTTTGTTTTGATCATTTCGGCCGCCAGTTCCCCCATCTTTTTAAAATCGGTTGAGAGGACGGTTAGACCGTTCAAAACAATTTCGTTGACAGGGGATTCATTATAGGAAATAATTCCGATATCTTTACCTATGACACATCCTTTCAGTCTAGCAGCTCTTGCAAGTTCTATCAGTTCAATATCCAGCTGGCTGTTTAATATCAGGTACACCTCTTGTGTATGTATTTTTTTGATGTCAATCTTTTTGTGAATTTTAAACGGGATATTGTTATCGGTACTGAATTTTTTAATTCCCTGTTCAATCAAAGGGGCATACATACTTCCCGGCATGGAAATAATATTGAGCTTTTTGAATTTTTTTAAATCATCAATTCCCTGCGAAAGCCCTTCGTATATATCTTTCTCAAAATCCTGGTAAATGGCTCCAAAATTTCCGGAGAGTTTGTCAATATATCTGTCCAGTAAAATTAGTTTCCGGTTAGGAATTTTTTTCAGGATTTTAATTACCTTTTTTTGAATTTCCGGGTTTAAGGGGAAATGGGGGGTAACAATATAGTAATCGAAATTGTCCAGATTCTCTTCGATGAAATCCCGAAATAACTCGAAATCCTGGTTGTGCAGGCGGATGGTTATCTCTGCAGTATCGCCAGCAGTAGAAAGGAACGAGCTATATAATATCTGTTTGTAAGTGCTGATTTTATCAAAAAGGAGCAATATTTTTATTTTGTTTTCACCATTGTTCGTCACATAAAAGCCTTTCCCCTGGGTTGATTCAATAAATCCTTTTTTTCTGAGGATGGAATACGCTTTTTTTACTGTCTCTTTTGAAATATGAAGATCATCGGCCAACGCATTCATCGAAGGTAAAAAATCTCCTTTTTTGTATTGATTTGTATTGATCAATTCTTGAATAACGTCAATAATCTGCTTGTAGACAGGAATTTGTGAGTTCAGGTTAATTTTTATTTCCATATAATATTATTTTAAATTCCATTGAATTATTTGGAATGATTGTAAATAACACAATATTATTTAATTGCCTTCTAGCTATCTAAAAAACTTCTTATCTTTGCACCACACTACACCACACTATAATTTTGTTAGGTTTGATGTGGTGTGGTTTTAAATGCAAATATAGTTAAATCTTAAAACTAAAAAATGTATGAAAAAAGAATCTAAGCTAAATGATTTAAGACGGTCAATGTATCAACTGATGGTCGTCATTATTTTAACATTGGCAGGCAGCTTTTGTCTGACTGCTAATGCCCAAAATGTAACGGTTTCCGGAAGTGTTAAGAACACGGAGGGGGAACCTATTCCGGGAACAACTGTTGTTGTTAAAGGGACAACCACAGGCACAATAACCGATTCAGACGGAAATTATTCCATCAACAGTGTTCCTGATGATGCAACGCTGCAGTTTTCATTTGTAGGGATGAAAACTCAGGAAGTTGTGGCTGCCGGAAAAACAAATATTGATGTGGTAATGGAAGAAGAAGCGATAGGGATAGAAGAAGTGGTTGCTGTAGGTTATGGTTCTATGAGAAAAATGGATGTGACAGGGGCTATCGCTTCAGTCGGGAGGGAAGATATTTTATCAAATCCTTCAATGAATGCAGTTCAATCCATTCAAGGAAAAATTCCCGGGGTAGATATTTATTCTACTGGACATAAACCTGGAGATGCACCTTCTATCAGGATAAGGGGTAATCGTTCAATAAATGCATCAAATAGCCCATTGTATGTGGTTGATGGAATTGCTTTTGAAGGAGATCTAAGAGATATTAATTCATCAGATATTGTATCCATAGATATTTTGAAAGACGCTTCTGCTACTGCGATTTATGGTTCAAGAGGAGCAAACGGAGTTGTTCTAGTAACAACAAGAAGAGGAAAGGAGGGAGTGGCAAAAGTAAGTTACGATGGATATTATGGTATAGAAATAGATAATAAGTTGAATATGATGACAGGGGCTGAAATTGCAGAATTTAGAAGAGAGTCTCGGCGTAATGCGGGGAGATACGATTCAGATAGTCCTGTTTTAGAACTTGATGAGAATATGTTTTATTATCCTGATAAATATGTTATTGAGTCGGTGTCTGCAGGTTATGACGAGAATGGTACCTATAACCCGAGTAAAGTTAAATCATATGACTGGATCGACGCTATTACACGACTGGGAAAAATTCAAGATCATCAAGTAAGTATTCTTGGGGGCAATAGTAAAACGAAAACATCCTTTTCTGCTGGGTATTTCGAAAATGAAGGTGTGGTTAGAGGATATGGATACTCTAAATATTCATTACGTTTAACAATCGATCAGAATGTGAAAAGTTGGTTTAAGTTTGGTGGTTCTATTGCGAGTTCCTTTAACTTAAAAAAGGAACCAAATGGCGCTCCATTTTCTGTCGCATCAATTACGAATCCGCTAAATCCTTTCTATGATGAAAAAGGAGTTCTGCAACTGACTCCTGGGGGGGAAATTATGCCTAATGCTTTACGTATGGCACAACATGATGTAGCAGAACATAAGGCTAAACGATTTTATGGAAGCTATTTTGCAGAATTTAGGATACTGGAAAGCTTAAAATATAGAATAAATTTTGGGCCAGATTACAAGACAGGACGAAGTGGGTATTTCAATAGTTCAAAGGGTTCTTTGATGGGGGCAGACCCTAGAGCTTCGCAGTCAACTTTTAATCAGTTTCATTTCACTTTAGATAATTTGATTTATTTTGATAAGACATTTAAGAACATTCATAAGATAGGGATAACTGTCTTGCAAAGTATTGAAGAATTTAAATTTGAGAGTATGAATGGTGCTGTCATCGGTCTGCCATATGAATATCAAAAATGGTTTAATTTAGGTACCGCAACATCTATAACAGGATTAGGCTCGAATTATAGTCAATGGAGATTGTCTTCATTTATGGGGAGAATAAATTATAATTTCAAAGAAAAGTACTTGATTACATTAACAGGAAGATATGATGGTTCTTCTCGATTAGCTGAAGGTCATAAATATACATTCTTCCCTTCTACCGCAATATCTTGGCGAATCAACGAAGAGCCTTTTATGAAAAGTATAAATTTGTTTGATAACTTAAAATTAAGGCTTGGATACGGGGTGACAGGGAATACTGCTATTAGCCCTTATGCAACACTTGGGTCTTTATCACGAGTTGTTTATGCCAGCGGGGACAATGGTTTTTTGGGATATGCCCCAAATGCTTTAAGCAACACAAAATTGGGGTGGGAAAAAACTTCTCAATATAATTTAGGACTGGACTTTAGCGTATTTAGTAGTAGATTTTCTGGATCTGTAGACATATATAGACAAAACACAAATGATCTATTGTTGTCTAGGGCGTTGCCGATTGCTTCCGGCTTTTCGAGTGTTATGGAAAACATTGGTTCAACGAGAAATTCCGGACTCGAAATTTCATTAGCCGGCATCATATTAAATTCGCCTAGTGGATTTAAATGGAGTACAGAAATAGTGTTTTTTGCTAATAAAGAAGAAATAGTTGAACTGTATAGTGGAAAAGAGGACGATATTGGAAATAAGTGGTTTATAGGACATCCAATAAATACTTTTTATGACTACAAATTTGATGGGATTTGGCAAGATACGGATGCAGATAAAGCACTAATGGCAAAATATAATGAGAATGGAAGTAATTATGCGCCTGGAGAGATTAGAATATATGATAGAGATGATAATGAGACAATTAATGCAGAAGACCGAATTATATTGGGGACAGCAGTCCCTAAATGGACGGGGAGCTTAAATAGTAGAATAGAATATGGAGGGTTTGATTTTTCATTTTATGCTTATACACGGCAAGGACAAATGGTAATCAACACAATTAATGCGCAATATGAAGGGCGTTACAATTTTTTAGATGTTGATTATTGGACTCCTGATAATCCTAGTAATTCATATCCTAAACCAGTTGACGGTAGAGCAACACCATTGAACTATAGTGCGAAGTTGTATGAAGATGGATCGTTTATTAAGTTGAAAACGGTAACACTTGGTTATACACTTCCTGTCAATGTAATTTCCAAAATTAATATGAGTAATTTTAGAATCTATATTACTGCGCAAAATCCTCTCATGTATACAAAATTTACTGGTATTGATCCTGAAGGGGCTTCAGGCACCATTTATCCTAGTACAAAAGCGTTTATGTTTGGTGTTTCAACGTCATTTTAATAAATAATTGAATTATGAAAAAACAAGTATTAAGAATAACAATATTATCTGTTTTAGTCCTACTTATAACTTCTTCATGTGAAAAATTTTTAAAGGAGGAATATGTCTCAGGTATTGGTTTTTCCTACTATGATAGCGAAAGTGGTATTGAAGACTTAGTTAAGTCAGCTTATGTTCCATTGAGGGCTTGGGGAGGTACACAGGAAGGATTAAAATTGAGTAACCATGGAACTGATATATGGGAATATACTAATGTTTCAGACGGAAATGAATTTCATATGTATACCTCATCGCTTAATCCATCTAATGGAAATTTCTATTCAATATGGGGCGCTTTTTATCAAGGAATTAGCAGGTGTAATATTGCTATAAGCAGAATCCCCAAAATTGAAGATGTCATGGATGTATTAAGTACAGAAAGTGGAAAGAACCAGCGAATGGGAGAAGTAAAATTTTTACGGGGCTATTATTATTTTATGTTGGTGCAAATGTTCGGTAAGATACCGTTACTAATAGAAGAAAATATTGGTGTTATGACTGAGATGTCAAGGGCAGAAGTTTCCGATATTTATGGGGCAATCATTTCGGATTTGCGATTTGCTGCCAAATACCTTCCTGAAACGCAGGATCAAAAGGCTCGCCCAACACGATCAGCGGCACAGCACCTTTTGGCAAAAGTTTATCTGACAAGAGGTAGTGCTGTATCCGAAGAACGCGGACAAAAATCTACGGATATGGATAGCGCTGCTTACTACGCAGATAAAGTGATTGAGTATAAGGGGGAATTGTTGGATGATTTCAACGATGCTAGGCGGGTAGATAACGAAGACAACAAAGAAAACTTGTTTTCTGTACAATACACGTCTAATAAGCTTTATGATGGCCTTGGCAACAGAATGCATTTATTTTATACGATGCAGTATATGACAGTGGGGGGGCTTGGATTAAGCCTGGATTACGGTGAAGCGTGGGTGCGTTTACGCCCTACCGACTATCTATATGATCTTTTCGAACTTAAATACGATAGCAGATTCTATAAATCTTTTAAAACAATTTATTTTTGCAATTTAGAATCTACGATACCGAAATGGACGTCGAATAATGCACCAAGTGTTGATTTGGTGGGACAGTCCAAATTTGGGATAGGAGATACTGCTCTGCTTTTTTCTATGAATGTAAATGCAAAAGACTCTGAAATTGAATCAAAGTCATATACATGGAGGCCGAGGAATAAATTTACGAATCGTGTTTTTCCTTGTTATCAATATCATCTGGATCCTTTTAGAACCGCAGCAACTGACAAATATGGTACTTTGGATTTCAAATTAATGTGGTTAAGTGAAACATATTTAATAGCAGCGGAAGCATATGGGAGGCAAGGAAATTATAGCAAGGCTGTAGACTATATAAATGTTGTAAGAAGGAGAGCTGCTTATAAAGAGGGAGAAGCAAAACCCTTTCAGTACGTTTTAGATGGGGGAGAGCCAAGTGAGCTAACAAGCAGTGCTGTAACTGATATGGAAATTTCAGAAGATCAGATCAATAGCCTTGATAAGCTTCGTGATTTTATTCTTGAAGAACGAGCAAGAGAATTATGTGGGGATAATGAACGTTGGTTTGATTTGGTTAGAACCGAAACATTTTTCGATAGAGTCGTTAAATACAATAAGGAATGCTCTAATGCGGTACGACCTTATCATAAATTGCGACCTATTCCGCAAAATCATATTGACAGACTTACCAATGTTGGTACTATCCAAGAGGAACAAAATGAAGGATACTATTAATATTAATAGAAGTCAGAATGCTATTCTGGCTTCTTGTTTTTTTGTATGTCACAAAGTCTATTGTTTCGGGTAAAAAGAAAATATTGTTTGTTGCTTTGAAAACGTTTTAGTGTAAGGGTTTGTTTGTGAATAGTTTTAGCAATTCAGCATTTCTTTGGGCCATTGAAGTATGTGGTAAGAGTACATTCCTATAGCAATTTTTCGGAGAAACTGAAACGATGAGTTTTTGGAAGTAGATCAGTTGTGCAAAACGAATACTTTCGATTATGTTTCTATTTATTGGACCAGGATACTTTAATATTAACCTACAATTTTTTTGAAACCTGGCGTGGATGCTTTGGGAAAAGTTCTTATGACTAAATTCATGAAGATTTAGGTGTTTTGTTAGAATTTATATTGACTTGATAGTAAATTTAAATTGATAATATGTTGCGACGAAAATTCATTAAGCATTTTGGCAATGCGGGAGGAGTAGTTTTTATCTCTCCACTTGTTGTTGATGGAGAGCATGTGGTTTCCTCTCAACAAAAAACTACTGATACAGAATCTCAGGAAACCAATAAAGGGTTCCCAAATTCCGAGATAAAACAATACAATGGGAAACCAACTGTTTTTGTTAATGGGAAAGCATATTTCCCTATGGCATATTTATCTTATTATCCTAGACAGTTCATGTACAAAGATGTGGGGCAATCTGGCGTACGCTTTTTTAGTTTGAGTATAACATTGGGAGGTCGTTTTGTTTCATCCGGTAGACAAGGTAAAGTAAGATTAGCAAGAAAAGGAATTTGGGATGCACCTGGTAGCATTGATTTTGCTCTTCTTGATAAATATGTAAGAGAAATACTTGATGTTGCTCCTAATTCTTTTATTTTTCCAAGAATATATTGTGACAGCCCTGAATGGTGGGACAGTTTTCATCCTCGGGAAACGAACCGTTCTTATAGCGGATTTCCTCAGCGTCAGTCTTTTTCTTCAATAGCCTGGAGGAATGAAACAGCTAATGTGATAAAGAAAATAGTTATTCATTTTCGTAATTCTTTATATTCTGAAAAAATAATTGGTCTTCATATTACAGCGGGAGAGACAGAGGAAGGAGTTCATCATAGGTTTATGGGAGAAAGTGATTATGGGATTGCTGCACAAAACGAATTCAAAAACTGGATATTGAGGCAGTATGATAACAATGAACATCAGATATTAAAAGCTTTCGGAAAAAATATTCATGAGATTTGCATTCCTACACCAGAAGAACGTAAAAAATCAAAAATAGGTGATTTCATAAATCCTTCTGAATCGAGACTGGTTGCTGAATATAATCTTTTTAGTTGTGAGGAAATTGTTGACAGTCTGGATTTTTTATGTAAAGCAGTAAAAGAAGAGAGTAATGGGAAGCTGTTGACAGGAGTTTTTTACGGCTATACCCTAGTTGGTTGGAGAGATCATTCTGCCTTAGCCTATTTACTTAAATCGCCAAATATAGATTTTTTATCAAATACAAACGGAGCTGGAAGAAATACTATAATAGGTGAACACGACATGCATTTTCTTTCTGAAACTGATTCCATCCATAAAGCCAATAAACTTTTTTATTATGAAGCTGATACGAGAACTTGCATGAGTAAATGGATATCAGAAATTCAACCTGAAATTGACCCTTTCCATCTATATGATTCGGAAGGCTGGAAAGGACCTAAAACAATGGAAAAGACGATTAATCTTTTAAAAGCAGTTTTTTCTCGAGTCATCTGCTCTGGGTCTACGCATTGGTGGTTTGATCTCTGGGGAGGATGGTACGACAATAAAGAAATATTGGAACTTTTTAATAAGATGCAAAAAATTGGAGAAGAGAGTATACATTTGCCTCGCAATTCTGTTTCAGAAGTTTGTGTAATTGTAGAAGAGGAGTCTTTTCTGTATTATGCATCTACTTCTGGACGGGTCTCTACTTGGATCGGCGCACAAATGAATCAAATTGGGAGAATTGGTGCTCCTTACGATGTGTATCTGGCAGACGATCTGAACGATATTGATGTATCAAAGTATAAACTATTTATTTTTTTAAATTCAATTTTTTTGTCCTCCCAAAAAATGCAGATAATTCGACAGAAGTGTATGAATAACAGTCGGACTTTGATATGGTTGTATGCACCTGGATTAATTGGTGAAGAATTAGCTGTGTCCAATGTTTCGTCAAATATTAACATGGATGTTGATCTTTTAGAGAAACGACAGGGAACAAAAGTATTTGTTGATATTAATAAGAAAAAGTTGAATTATGAAGGAGCCAAAGTTTCACCTTTCCTGTATGTAAAAGGCGGCATGAATCAAATACACGGGAGAACGGAAGACGGGCTAATTGTTCTTGCCTCGAAGAAAGAGAAAAGTTATCTAACAGTTTTTGCGTCGGTTCCTCCATTACCATGGCAGGCAATTATGCATTTTGCCAAAGAATCTGGGGTGCATATATATAGTGACTTAGGCGATGTAATATATGCAAATCAAAGTTACCTATCTATCTCTACATCAAAATCGGGGAAAAGACGAATCAAGCTTCCGAAAAATTACGGGTTACGAGAATTACTAGGTGAAACTATCGTACATGAGTCAAATAGTAGTAATCATGAAATCTATTTTTCTGAGACAAGTTGTCGCTTTTTTCGCCTGCTTACATAGAATATGTTGTGTGTATTAATAATCTTAGTATGAACAATAAAAGATCTGAATAGAAATGATAAAACCAATGTTTTGTATATTCTTGCTTCTTGAAATTATTCCATTTGTTAAACTTTAAGAAATGATTAGAGTTCCTAAGTGCATGAACAGGAGGTAAAATGAGTTATAGATATATCGGAAATAGAGAAATAAATTGAGTTCACTAGAACGCTCAAGCAGCTCACTTAATAAATAATTGAAATGGAAATAAATCAAGCAAATAGTTTCGACATGTTTTTTTACGTTAAAAGCTTTTACCTCTTTATTGTTTTAATCTTGATATTAGCTGGTTGTGAGAATGTGATTATCTACTCTGCTCCACAAAGTGAAGCAAAGGTGGACACTTACGAGTTGTTTGTTGATAGAAAACATGTTGATGTCTATAAGTGTCGTGTCTCTAAGTATCCTATTAATCAATGGTGGAAAGGGTATCAACGATCGCTTGATCAAACAGAGCCAGCAGGATTTGCATATTGGGATATGGAGGGGAATGTGGAGGTTGAGATAATATCTAAAGAGAAGGTAAAAGCTGCAATTATCCGCCCACAGTCATTAGGAATTGAAATTCGAATAAATAATAATAAAATATCTTTTGCCTTGGATAGTATTATTCCTGTAGTAGTTGAAATAAATGGTTGCCATAATGCATTACATCTTTTCCCTAATCGTAAAAGTAAAGGACAGCCAACTCCTACATCTCCTAATATGTATTATTTTGGACCTGGAGTCCACGATATCGGAAGGTTGCAGCTACAGAGTAACGATACCGTTTGTATTGCCGGAGGTGCTGTAGTTTATGGATATATTACTGCGGTAAATGCTAGCAATATATTAGTCTATGGAAAGGGGATTCTAGATGGTAGTCGAATTCCGCGTTCTAATCTTCCTTATATTGGTCCCGGGTGTATGACCTTATTTGGGTGTCGTAATATTTCTATAAAAGGAATTATCATGCGTGATCCAAATAGATGGTGTCTTAATTTGTTCGGCTGCCAAAATGCCACTATTTCAAATGTAAAGTTGATTGGATTGTGGAGGTATAATACAGATGGTTTAAATGTAAGTAACTCACAAAATATTTCCGTAAAAAATTGTTTTGTTCGTTCATTTGACGATGCATTAGAAGTAAAAGGAGTAAAAGCATGGAGCTCGATGCCTGTAGAAAATGTCCAATTTAGAAATTGTGTAATATGGTGCGACTGGGGGAGATCTATAGGGATTACAAGTGAAACTAAAGCCCCATATATTAAAGATGTAAAGTTTGAAAATTGCGATATTATAAAAAGTACCCACAATGCTATTGCCGTTAATAGAATGGACAATGCAAGTATAAGTAATATTACTTTTTCTAATATTAACATAGAGTTGGATGAATGGATGAAGCCTAAATTACAGGAGCTCAAAGATGACAAATATAATCCAAACATTGACGACAATTATTCTCCAACATTACTTAGTATTTTAGTATCTAAAAACCATCTTAATAATGAAGTATACATTAAAGATAACACTGGAGGTATTGATTCAGTATTATTAGAAAACATAAAGGTGTTAGGAAATTGTAGTGCAAAGTCGCAGATGACAGGTTTGAGTAGTACCCAATCGGTCAACAATGTTCAGATAAGAAATCTTCAGTTTAATGATGAAATAGTTAGCTGTCTGGAGCAGGCAAATATTACGATCGGCCCTTTCGTGGAAGGAGTTAAATTGGAGTATAGGGGAAATCCTTCTAAATAACAGGTTAATAAAAACAACAAAAGTTACTAGTATTGTTTATAAAGCTTTTTGCCAATCAACTCAGAATAGTATATGTTATTAACATAAAATTTAAAAACAATGATTAAACGTGAATATATATATTCTATACAAAAATGGGTTTTTAATCTATGGAATTTTTTGATTAACATCAGGAGAAGTTATGAATTAAGTAATTACATATATGTGAAAGTTATTATTGTATTACTTATACTTCTAAAACTAGCTAGCGTATCAATAGCTCAGGATACAGTAACAGATATAGATGGGAATATTTATCATACCGTACAGATAGGAGATCAAATTTGGATGAAAGAAAACCTACGGACAACCAGATACAAAAATGGAGATATTATCGAAACAACAGTTCCTGAAAATAAAGACATAAATGAAGAAAATAATCCTAAATATGTATGGGTATTTGCAGGCAAAGAAAAAAACGTTAATACATATGGGCGTCTTTACACATGGTACTCTATTACTGACTCGCGAGGCTTATGCCCTTGTGGATGGCATATTCCAGATGAGTCAGAATGGCTAAAGCTTGCTAATTTTCTGGGAGGAGAGTCTGTTGCCGGTGGTAAACTAAAAAAAGAAGGAATTATTGATTGGTATTCTCCAAATATTGGGGCAACAAATGAATCAGGTTTTTCTGCCTTGCCTGGAGGAGGACGCCTTAGTAACGGTGTGTTCAACGATTATGGAAATGGGGCTATCTGGTGGAATATGGAAGGGAGTGGTTATTATTTAAATTATAGCGATGCTTATATACACAAGTGGGATTTTGTGAAAAAGTCAGGTCTATCGGTTCGATGTGTTAAAGATGATGATTGAGCTTTTATATATTATTTGAAAAATCGATACAATCAAGCAGGCAGCTCACCCGGAGAAATAAGACCCCAAATAAGTTATACCAATCTTTAATTCTAATAAATGTTTTACTCTAAAACAATTGATTGAATGGGTATTCAATTTTATTTTACATCTTAAATCGTAGAAATGCATTGAAAATAAACTAAAAACAAAAATATTATGGGCTTATCAAGGAGACAATTTTCGAAGATTGCCGGACTGGCAACTGTTGGAACAGTAATTTCATCCAATTCAGTATGGGCATCAAATAGCAACACATTAAAGGTAGGGTTAATTGGATGTGGTGGTCGTGGAACAGGTGCCGCCGAACAAGCATTAAATGCGGATCCTAATGTAGTTCTTTCCGCAATGGGCGATGCTTTTTCTGACCATCTGGAAAAATCATACAACTCGTTAAAACAAAAATTCGGAGAAAAGGTACAGGTAGCCGACAATAAAAAATTTGTCGGGCTCGATGCCTATCAAAAGCTAATTGATTCAGATGTTGATGTAGTTCTGCTAGCCACACCGCCTGCTTTCAGGCCAGAACATCTGGAAACAGCAATAAACGCTGGCAAACATATCTTTTGCGAAAAACCTTTTGCTGTTGATGCACCTGGATTACGTAGGGTAATGATGGCAGCAAAAAAAGCAAAAGAAAAACAACTGTCGCTTGTTTCCGGGTTCTGCTGGAGATACCACATCCCCAAGCGTGAAACATTTAACCGGGTATTAGATGGTCAGATAGGAGATATACTGGCTGCCGAAGCATCTTACAACACCGCCGAACTTTGGTACAAAGAACGCCAGAAAGGATGGTCGGACATGGAATACAAACTTCGTAACTGGCTGTACTATAACTGGCTTTCGGGTGACCATATTATTGAGCAGGCCATTCACAGCATTGACATGCTTTCATGGGCCATGGGTGACGAAGCCCCTGTGAAAGTAAGCGGTACTGGTGGGCGGCAAAAGCGTATAGACAAAAAATACGGCAATATTTACGACCACTTTGCGGCTACTTATGAATATGCCAATGGAACAAAAGCCTATTTCTTCTGTCGTCAGCAATCGGGCACGAGTCCTTCATATGCGGTTGAACTTACCGGCTCGGATGGTAAATGCCTGGTAGATTGCCGGACAGGGGTACACGAAATAAAAGGCAAAAATCCCTGGGAATACGATGACGATACTAAGTTTACTGACGAAAATGCCTACAAAAAATCGAAAGTAAAAAATATGTACCAGCAGGAACATGATGAATTGTTTGCTTCCATCAGAAACGGAAAGCCTATGAACGATGGCGAATGGATGACACGTTCCAACCTGTTAGCCATGGCAGGCCGGATTGCTGCATACACAGGAGAAACCATCTCATATGAACAGGCACTCTCTTCGATGGAAGAATTATTCCCGGAGAACATCTCCTGGAATACAAAATATGACATTCCGGTTGCCGTTCCTGGCATTACAAAATTCAAATAATAAGGAACATGAATAGGAAGAATTTTATTAAATCGGCAGCCTTGGTGGCAGGTACAGCAACTGTTGCCCCAACATTATCGGCTAGTACTTCGTCCAAGACAAAAATCACCCAAAAAGTAACTCTAAAGAAAAGCCTCGGCTTTGGGATGATTAAGGAAGATTTGTCGCTAACAGACAAGTTTAAGCTGGTCAAAGATTTGGGCTTTGATGGAATTGAAATGAACAGTCCCTTTGACCTGAATAAATCTGAAATACTGGAAGCCAAAGCAAAATCGGGTATTGAACTTCCCAGTGTTGTAAACAGCGATCATTGGAAAAAAACGCTTTCTGATCCCGATCCGGAGGTTCGTAAACACTGCATTAAATCGCTAGCTCAATCGCTGCAGGATGTAAAGGATTTTGGCGGCGATACGGTTTTGGTGGTGCCGGGAGTGGTCAACGAAAAGGTGAGCTACGAACAGGCTTATAACACGGCCCTTTACTCTATCCGGGAACTGATTCCTTATGCTGAAAAGACCGGGATGCAGATTGCCCTCGAAAATGTGTGGAACAATTTCCTGCTCAGCCCGGTGGAAGCCAAACGTTTTGTCGATGAAATCAACCACCCGCTGGTGGGCTGGTATTTCGACGTTGGCAATATCTTGCGGTATGGCTGGCCCGAACACTGGATAAAAACACTTAATTCGCGCATTATGAAACTCCATATCAAAGAATTCAGCCGCAAACTGATGAATGAAGAAGGATTGTGGAAAGGATTTGAGGTAAATCTGCTGGAAGGCGACAACAACTGGCCCGTGGTAATGAAAGCCATAAGCGAAATAAACCACCAGGGGGGATGGCTAACAGCCGAAGTCGGCGGGGGCGACCGTACGCGTCTGAAGGACATTTCAGAAAGGATGGATAAAATTATCGCCTATTTGTAAACTTTTTATTCGGTTCAATACTTTTCGTATTAGTTTCCTTTCCTTCTAAACCAATTAAATATACCACCACCGGGTGGTCTTCACACATCCCGGTGGTTAAATAAAAAAAGAGGGCTAAAATCCTTATTCTGTGCGGCTTTTGGTAGGTTTTACCTTTGGGATAGAACGATCATCTTCCATCAGATAGCCATCATTTTATGCCAGCGAGCGGCTGTTTGGCGGGGTAGAATGATTTTCTGGTTTGTGATTTTGAAGAGAACGGTTCTCTTTTTGAATTGGATTTTACGGGACTTCGACTTTCCCAAGTAGAAGAAATATTACACTGATTCTACAGGATGCAGTGTTTCAAGCCTTTTTGTTACTTGCGGTTAAATTATACCAATATGTATTTTTAACAAATTAAACCAATGACCAAATTATTAATTGTTCTGTTTGCTTGTGTCGTTTTGAGTTTTCCGATGTTGAAAGCAGTTTCGCAACCACAGCAAGTTCCCGTGGTGCCATCTGCCGGGGAGTTGAATGCGCCTTTCAGTAACAGGGATTTAACTGCGTTTAAAAATCCCCCCAAAGTTTACTATCCCGAAACCTGGTTTCATTTCATAGGTGGGAACGTGGGCAGGGCAGGAATTACTGCCGATTTGGAAGCCATTGCCGGCGCAGGGCTTTCGGGTATCCACCTCTTTCACGGGCAATTTGGCGGCCCCTGGCCTGGCGTGTCACCGCAGATTACCTGTTTAAGCAAGTCATGGGATGATGTAGTTCGCTTTACTGCCGAAGAATGCCGCCGGTTGGGATTGCGTTTCTCCATGCAAAATTGTCCCGGATGGGCCATGTCGGGTGGCCCATGGATAGAACCCTCCAATGCCATGCGTAATTTAGTTTGGAGCCGCGTGGATGTCAGCGGTAGCCAGATAAATGAAGTGCTGCCCCTTCCACAGCCAAGCGTTGAAGAGTGGCGTGATTACAATGATATTACCGTGCTTGCTTTTCCAACACCTCTTGACGATACCGGAGAGAATTTAAAACCGCTGTCGGTGAAAAGCGATACCCCACTGCCATGGAAAGATTTCATATCAGGAGCAAACAAAGATGCTCTCAGGCTGGAGCCTTCCATGGAGGAAAATCCACACCGGCTGGAAGTAACTTTTGCGAACCCCGTCGTTTTGCGCACGGTTGAATTTTCCGATGTCCAGGGGTTCAATCATGCCTGGTGCTATACGCCGGGAGTTAAGGTAAAAGTAACTGCTGTTTTGCCTCATGGCGCTACGCAGGAAGTTTTGAACACCCCTATCCCAATGGCTTCCTGGCAATCCAGCCATCCAATTTCATTGGCATGCGATGAAACGCAAGGCACTGGCATTTATCGCATCGAAATCGTGAATAAGCACGATATGAACCTCCGGTCTTTTCGCTTATTTTCGGCTGCCCGCAAAAATAATTGGGAGTCGGAAGCTGCCTGGACATTGCGGAGCATTGTTCGCCACAGTGAACATCCGCAACAATCAACGGGGGCTTTTATCAATCCAGAAAGCGTCCTTGATATATCAGCGTTTATGGATAAATCAGGAGATTTGAACTGGCAGGCTCCTGAAGGGGAATGGACGATTCTGCGCATCGGGCATGTAAATGCAGGACGTAAAAATGCCCCGGCGCCACCCGAAGGCACGGGGTGGGAATGCGACAAACTTTCGGAATCGGGTCCAAAGGCTCATTTTGCAGGCTATATCGGGCGTTTAAATAATGGCCCTTTAAAAGGTGGATTGTTGAACGGAATGTTGCTGGATAGCTGGGAGTGTTACACCCAGACCTGGACAAACGAAATGGAACCGGAATTCAAAAATATAACCGGTTATGAACTGAAAAAATGGCTTCCTGCTGTTTTGGGTTATGTTATCAGCGATCAGGAAACAACGAGCCGTTTTTTGCGCGACTGGCGGGGTGTTATCGGCGATTTGTTTGCAAACCGGTTTTATGGGAGTATGAGTAAATTAGCCCGGGAAAACGGGCTGAATATCATTTATGAAACAGCCGGCGGAGATGTTTTTCCGGCTGATATAATGGAGTATTTCAAATATGCCGATGTGCCGATGTGCGAATTTTGGCATCCGTATTCCGATTCTTTCGTAGGATCGATCAATTTTAAACCAATTAAGCCAACAGCTTCGGCTGCGCGGTTGTACGGCAAGCCGCGTGTGTCGGCTGAAGCTTTCACCTCGTTCGACCTGAACTGGGATGAGCATCTTAGCATGTTGAAAGAAGTGGCGAATCATAATTTTGTTGAAGGCGTTACACATCTGGTTTTTCATACCTATACACATAATCCCCGCACCGATTGGCTGCCCCCGGGAACTTCATTTGGTTCCGGCATTGGAACTCCCTTTCTGCGTGGACAAACCTGGTGGAAGCACATGCCTGAATTCACTTCTTATTTGTCGCGTTTGAATTATCTTTTTGAACGAGGGAAACCCATTTCCGATGTGCTTTGGTATCTGGGCGACGAGATAAACCACAAACCCGATCAGGAAGCGCCCTTCCCAAAAGGGTTTAAATACGATTACTGTAATCCCGATGTTTTGCTGAATCGTCTTTCGGTTCGCGATGGGAAAATCGTAACACCGGAAGGTATCAGTTACCGCGTGATGTGGCTCCCTGACAATGAACGAATGTTACCTGAAACATTGGAAAAAATTTTATTGCTGGTACGTGAGGGCGCTACAGTAATCGGAAATGCCCCACAAGGGCTTGCTACCTTAAAAGGAGGGAAAAACGCACAACAACGTTTTGAGGCAGCAGTAAAAGAGCTTTGGGGAAATAGCGGAGAGAATATCCGTATAATCGGAAAAGGAAAAGTACTGGCCGGTTTTACGATTGATGGGGCCATAGCCCAACTCAGCTTGGCTCCTGATGTAACTGGCGGTGATGCTTTATGGTTGCACCGCCAAACCGAAGGTGCCGATTGGTATTATATATGTGCACCTTATGGTCGTGGATTTCAGGGGGAGCTCAGCTTTAACAACATGGGTAATCCGGCGATTTGGAATCCGGTAAGCGGAGAAACGGAGCCGGCAAAAGTCGTTGGATGTGACGAAGGCCGTACTTCCATCCGTTTTGATTTGGCACGAGCCGGTTCCTGTTTTGTTGTTTTTCGGAAAGCCTTGGGGAAAGTACCTGTTCAGCCAGCTCCGTCAGAAAAACGAACCGAAACTTTAAGGCTTTCCGCACCCTGGAAGCTATCATTTCCGGCAAGCTGGGGAGCGTCGACCTCGGTTAAAACCACAGAATTGAAGCCATGGAAAGACCTTGAGATGTCGGCCGAAGGCAAAGCTTTTTCGGGTACGGTAACTTATACAACAAGTTTCGACGCCGGGGAGTTGAAAAAGGATGGGAATTACTCTCTCGATTTAGGCCGCGTGGAAATGATAGCTGTGGTGACGCTTAACGGGAAAAAACTCAGAACCTTGTGGACGCCTCCTTATTGCCTCGATATTACGGATGTTTTAAAACCCGGTAAAAATAGCTTGCAGGTTGAAGTTACAAGTACGTGGTTCAACCGTTTGGTTTACGATGCCGGTCAACCCGAAGAACAGCGGAAAACCTGGGTGATTAGCGGGCCTTCAAAAGATGAAGCTCTGAGGGAGAGTGGATTGCTGGGGCCTGTTGTTATAAGGCATTATTCCAAATGACGAGTAAGGTCTCTGATATTAAGAATCACATACGATATCTAATTATTTTAAATTTGAAAGCGAGTGTCTAATTCATTTAGGGAATGAATCAAATTACAGTCTAAAAGTTTCCCTGATTTTTTTCGATCAATACAGATGGCTTTCATCCCAGCATTTGTTGCTCCACAATAATCTAGTTCGTAAGAATCTCCAATGTGAATACAATCATTTATTTGTTCATCGGAACGCTCTGCTGCTATATCAAAATTTTTTTTTTGTGGTTTCGAGTAGCCAACTTCCTCAGATATAATGATTGGTTTAAAATAGTGAATTAATCCTGACTTTTTTAGTTTGTTTGTTTGGTCTGCGATAGGTCCGTTTGTTATGATACCAAATTTATTTTTCTTATTTTTTTCAAAAAAAGAAATTGTTTCGGGAAAAGGGAAACACATTTGCAAAAAGTATTGATGATATTCTTGATAGTTAAGGAGAGCTTCTTTATCAGTAATTTGTTGTCCAGCTATTGTCCATAGTTCTTTAATTCTTGATATACGTTGTTGGGAGTTTGTTATCTTTTTATGAAAAAATAATTTCAGGTATTTATCGGAAATATAGAGCCATTCTGTAATAGCATGATTGATGTTTATGTTTAATGAGTGTTTAGATATTATTCGCTGAATTGCTTTTTTATGTGCAGTCTCACTATCTAATAATGTATCATCAAGATCGAAAAAAATTATCATGCTTCTAATTTATTCTGTTTTAATAAAATTAATACTTATCCTGTTGTAAAAGTAATAAAATTGAAATATATTTGCACTACACTACACCACACTACACGATTGTGAATGTAGAATATGAGAAGAGATCAAATTTGCTTTGTAAACGAACTGAAACAGTACATAGAAGAATATTAAAACTCTGAAATGCTTGCACCTGTTAAGGCCGTAAAAGGAATGCCTGAAGTAATAAAACAAAGGTTGAAAGCAGCCTGTGACTTATTTCCAACTGCCGTTTCCAAAGTCAGGCAACCAGTTGAAGCAATTAAATTATTAAATGAGTGATATTGAATGAAAAAAAATAATAGATATAAATGGGAAGTCCTTTTTTTACTTTGGTTTGCCTTCTTGCTAAATCAGGCCGATCGACAAGCCTTTAATGTGGTTCTTCCTTTAATTCGAGAGGATTTGCATCTTTCTGATGCACAGGTTGGCTCCATTGCCACTATTTTTAACCTTGTTTATGCCCTGCTTGTTCCCTTGGCAGGTTTTATGGGTGATTTGTTTAGCCGTAAATGGCTTGTCGTGTTAAGTGTCCTTTTTTTTAGTATTGCAACTATGTTTACAGGTTTCAGCAATAGTATGTTGATGCTTATAATGATCCGTAGTATTGCAACAGGAGGGGGGGAGGCTTTTTATGGTCCGGCAAATTATGCTTTATTGGCAAGTTACCATAAAAGTACACGGGCCTTTGCGATGTCGATTCACCAGACATCCTATTATATCGGGATTATTTTAAGTGGTTTTGTTGCTGGTTATATCGGAGAGCACTGGGGATGGAGGAGCGCTTTTTATGTATTTGGTGCGGTAGGCCTTATTCATGGAATGATTTTGATATTCAGGTTAAAGGACAAGAAGGAGGAACAGCGATCCCGGTCGGTTGAAAAGGTGAAAATTAGCGAAGGTTTAAAAATTTTGTTTAAAACCCCTACTGCATTAATACTTACCATTGGTTTTAGCGGGTTAATTTTTGTCTTAACCGGTTACCTGACCTGGATGCCTACCTATCTCTACGAAAATTTTAACATGAGTTTGTCCCGCGCCGGATTTCATTCTATGTTTTATACTCATTTATTTGCATTTATCGGGATAATCATTGCCGGGAAGTATTCAGATATGGTTAGCAAAAAGAACCCCGGGGCTCGATTATTGCTGCAAGGTTTCGGGTTGCTGGCAGCAGTCCCTTTTATAGTAATGATGGGGTATTCCAATATACTTCTTACCGTTTATATCGGATTTGCCGGTTTTGGGTTTACTCGCGCTTTTTTCGACGCAAATACCTATACCCTATTATATGATGTAATCCCGGAGAAATATCATTCATCTGCATCAGGAGTTATGCTTACAATTGGCTTTGGTGTCGGTTCGTTGGCACCGGTAGTGTTAGGTGTCATTAAACCCGTGGTTGGCCTTTCTTTAGGTATATCATCCCTGGCTGTAATTTGGATTATTTGCGGTTTATTGCTGCTTGCGGCCTATAGATTTTATTTTAGAAAGGATTATGAAAAAGTTCATCCATCTTTATCATAGATAAGCAAGTCAGCAGAAAATATAAAGAATGGGATGTAAGGATATTCGGGGATGAATGGGAAAAAGCTTGTTAAGAGAGGTTTTATTATCGTGGAGTTTTTATTTGGGACAATTATTTAGTCGAAAAATAGATGAAACGAACATGTAAATTAAAATTTTTATACAGAAGTATGATTAAATAAAAGCGGGTTCCATGGGGATCCCTTAATCAATAAACAAATTAAACGAGTAAAATACAGATACAAAAATGAGAAGTAAGAAATTTGAAAAGGCAAAGGCAGGATTACTGCTGATTGCTTCCCCCCGGTTTAAAAATCTCGGGGAAGGATTGTCCCGTGGAACGTATCATGAAAGGAAGTTAAAAGAGGTAGAGGAGATTGTCGAATCGCTTCAGGAATCGCTTTGCCTGGTTAATCCCGAAATTATTTATGAAAGGGAAGAGATGGAACAAGCTATGAAACTCTTTTACGATGAAAAAGTTGATTTTATTATAGCGAATTTTCTATCCTGGTCCGAAGACTTTGCATGGATCCGCTTTCTGCGCGACATGCCTGAAATCCCCATTCTGTTTGTGAATATTGCCAAAGGAAAGGTTTCTTTTGAAGATACCCTTGACGAAGACGATTTTATTGATTACCTGTGTGCCGGAACGCTGGTTGGTTCGCTGGAAGGCTCAGGTTCAATTCCCCGTACCAATAGAAAGAACATGAAAGTGGTGATGGGCAACAAAGCCGAAATTCAAGGCGAAATAATTTCTTTCGCAAAAGTTGCCTGGGTACGTAGCATCCTTCGTAATTCAACACTGGGATTACTGGCTAACTATAACGAAGCTATGTGGTCCACATACATTGATCCATATAACCTCTTTACACGCATTGGGCCGGAACTTCGTTTTATTACCTATACCGCACTCAACGACGAAATAAACAAGGTTACTGATGCAGAAGTTAAAGCATACAAAGCTGAACTGGAGGCTAAATATCCGGTAATGGATGATGTGGAAGATGAAAAATTTTATGCAGCCGTACGTGGTTCGTTGGGGCTTGCCCGGCTGACCGAGCGTCTGGGAATCGACATCATGGTATTCAACGATATTGATGTTGCCATGTTTGAACTGATTGGCCACCGACCGAGTTTTTATCCCGAAACCTACGAACGTATAAAGTCGGTTTTGGTACCTGAAGCCGACATGGGAGCCGGAATCATCACTTTTATCCTGAAAATGATAAGTGGCAAACGCGTTAATTTTATTGAACCCTTCCATATTGAAGCTGAAAAAGGAACTTTTGCTGCGGGGCATGCCGGGCCGAATGACCATACTGACCCTGATTTTCAGGAAAATATCGTTATTTCAAGGGATGTCCGCTTTGCAAAAACAAACTATAAATATGCCGGGGCCCCATTTGCTTGGTACCGAATTTCTGCCGGCCGCAAAACAATGGCCCAGCTGGTGGAGGACAAGGGTAAATACAAGTTGGTTTGCACCCTTGTTGATTCACTGGAAGGTAAACACCTGTTTGCAACCTATTCGCACAGTATTTTTCGCCCGGTAGTTCCGGTAAAAGAACTTTTTGAACAAATCCTGAAGATTGGGACAACCCAGCATTTTGCCATTGTAGATGGCGACTACCTGAAAGAACTTTCCATGCTTGCCGAAATGATGGGATTCGAATATTATGAGATTTTAAAGTAATAAATTCAATTGATTATCAATTAAATAAAATTAAGAAGGAGAGACAAAAATGAGTTTTATGTTTAACCCGTACCCCTACGACGATCCAGCAGCTATTAACAGGCCGGAACTTTCATCCGAAACAATTAATTCAATTATATCGGGAACAAAAGAAACTGCCAGCTACATAAGTGATTTATTAATTGAGAAATTAAAGAGTAAAACAAAAAATCCGGTTATAGCATTGGAGGGTTATATCAGTACCCAATGGGAACAAACGGTAAATCTAATATCGCAAAATCTTAGACAGAAATCTGTAAAAGTTAAGGCGATCAACTTTGCGAAAATTTACAAATCGGGTTCACAACTTGACGAGGAGCTTTCCTCTTATTTAAAAGAAAACAGGGAAAAGGATCCGGTTTTGCTTTTTGGGAAATTGTTTAAAGGGAGTTACGAAGATTTGCTGGATAATATCAAATTAGGACAGCTCGAAACCCTGTTAAAAGAAACAAAAGACAGCGATACAGGTGAAGTAACCATTATTTATGGATGTGGGTGTGCCATTCAACGCCTTCGCCCATTGTATGACTGGGTATGTTATTTTGATGTCACTCCTAAAGAAGTGATGTTACGGGCAAGAAAAGGCCTGTTTGCCAACTTAGGCGATAACCTGGCAAAACCGATTAAAGCCCTGTTACGCCGGTGCTACTATGTCGATTTTGAAGTAGCAATGTATTTGCGCGGGGACTTAATTAAAAAGAGAGATATCGACTACTATATTGCAAGCACCAATTCCGATAACCTGCAACTTATTCCGTGGACATCATTTGATAAAGTAATGTCTTCACTGGTAAAATATCCGATGCGCTGTAAGCCTGTTTACCTCGAAGGAGTTTGGGGGGGGCACTATATCAAAAGATTGCGAAACCTTCCCGCCGAGATGCGTAATTGTGCCTGGGTTTTTGATATGATTCCCCTTGAGGTTAGTATCGTTGTTGAAGCAGGAAAACAATTGCTGGAATTCCCTTTCTTTACTTTTGTGCAAACAGAGGGACCTGAACTTATGGGGCAAGATTGTGTAAATGAATTTGGGGGATATTTCCCCATCCGTTTTAATTACGACGATTCGTACCATAGCAGCGGCAATATGTCAATCCAGTTGCATTCCGACCATAAATACAATGTCGAAAATTACGGAGAGCACTGCCGCCAGGATGAAAGTTATTATGTTATAACCACTGGACATGGAGCCAAAACGTATATTGGGTTTAACGAAGATGCCGACCCCGATGAATTCATTCGCGAAGCAAAAAAATCGGAGAAAGAGTTTACTCCTGTCGATTATCAAAAATACATCAATCATGTAGAATCAAAACCGGGCACACAGGTAATGATACCTGCCGGGACAATCCACTCATCAGGGCGCAACCAGGTGGTTTTAGAGATTGGTAGTTTAACTGTTGGCTCGTACACCTACAAAATGTACGATTATTTGCGTGCCGATTTCGACGGAAAACCGCGTCCAATCCATACCTACCATGGCGAACGCCAATTAAGAAAAGAAAGGAAAACCCAATGGGTGAAAGAAAATCTGGTACAGGATCCGCAACTGGTGAGGAGCGGAAACGGTTGGGCAGAATATATTGTTGGTGAGCACGATCTGTTGTATTTCAGTTTGCGAAGGTTTGAATTTGAAAATTCCATTGAAGATAATACCAACGGAAAATTTCATGTACTGAACCTGGTTGATGGAGAAAAAGTAGTTATCCGGTCATTGGATAATCCGGAACTAAGCTATACCCAGAATTATCTTGATATGGTTATTGTTCCTGCCAACGTGGGGAGGTATGTCGTAAAAAATCTTGGGAATCAACCGGTATGTGTCCATAAAACAATGCTAAAAGATGGTTTTTCCAATGAAGAGTTATTTATCGATTGATGCCGGAGGTACTTTCCTGAAATCCGCTATTCTCAGTTCGCAGGGAGAAGTATTTAAGGAATCTGTATTTTTAACAGAATCATTTTCTGAAAGCTCGAAAGAACAAATATTTCGAGCTTTCAGAAATGTTATGGACAATGCATTAAGCTTTGTTGCAACCAATAAAATGGAGTTGAGTGGAGTGGGTGTTGCCTTTCCCGGTCCGTTTGATATAGAAAAGGCCACTCCGTTGATGCAACATAAATTTCAGAATCTTTATGGAATTAATCTGCGTGATGTTTTTTCTTCAATGCCAGGCTTTCCTTCCAATATTCCTATAAAATTTGTACACGATGCTAATGCTGTTTTAATTGGTGAACTATGGAAGGGAAATGCGCAGGGATATAGTAATGCAGCAGTCATTACACTCGGGACAGGGCTTGGATTTGCTATTTCGGAAGAGGGAACTGTATTACAGAATAAGATTGGCGGACCGTATTTGTCTATTTTCCAGCTCCCTTACAGAGAAGGAATCTTGGAAGATTATGCTTCCAAACGCGGATTCATAAGAATTTATCAGCAACTTACCTCTAAAATCAGCTGCAATGGGATAAAAGTATCAGATATTGGAGAATGGGCTGCAAATGGAGACAGAAATAGCCTTCTTACTTTTCTGAAAGTTGGGGAGATATTGGGTGATTCGTTAAAAAATATTTTAAATGAAAGGAAAATTGAATGCCTGCTTTTTGGTGGTCAAATTTCCAAGTCGTTCCACTTTATGGAAGAGGGCTTGAGAACCAAATTAAAAAATACCACTTGCCTGCAAAAAATTGACGTTGTAAAAAACATCGATTATGCTGCTTTTTGGGGAGCAGTAAGTAATGTATTGCAGAATGATTGAAATACTGAGTAACAAAAATATCGGCCTCTTCATTCCCTGCTACATCGACCAATTCTATCCGCAGGTGGGCATTGCCACACTGGAACTGTTACAGAAACTGGGACTGGACGTCCACTACCCTTTGGAGCAAACCTGTTGCGGCCAGCCCCTGGCCAACAGTGGTTCGGAAAAAGAAGCCATTCCGGTCTACAAAAACTTTGTAGGGAACTTTAGCCGGTTCGACTACGTGGTTTCCCCTTCGGGCAGTTGTGTGGACCATGTCCGGGAACATTGCAATATCCTGGAACAGAGTGATGAAGTGGAAAGAGTGAGAAAGAACACGTTTGAACTCTGCGAATTTATCGTGGATATTTTAAATGGATGACCTGAAAATCGAATATCCGCATAAAGTAGATATCCACCAGAGCTGTCACGGGCTGAGAGGCCTGAAGCTGGGCACCCCTTCGGAACTGGTGACCGAACGTTCTTCCAAAGTACACCGGTTACTAAAAAAAGCAAAGGGAATTGAAATCATTGGCCTCGACCGGGAAGATGAATGTTGTGGTTTTGGCGGCACATTCTCAGTTTTTGAGCCCGATGTTTCTGTCAAAATGGGAAAAGACAGGCTGGAAGACCACCTGCATAACGGCGTGGAAATTATCACCGCTACCGACATGTCGTTGCCCCTGAAATAATGACAAGTAATGGTCATTGTTCTTATCTTCCAATCTCTGGCAATGAATGGATACTGAATGATACATACCCGGATGAAAAACGGTTGCAAAATATTTATTTATACCATGTCAAAAGAGAAGTAAAGGTTCTTTTAGCGAATTTATACCTTTCACCTGACTTTAAATTTGATAATGAGTTACGAGTCGACACCCATCCACGTTACAGCCGTGATGGAAGAATGGTAGTAGTCGATTCTCCTCACGAAGGATATGGTAGGCAAATGTATTTATTGGATATTAGCAGAATTTTAGAAAATTAAAATTTCAAAAAAACATAGTTTTACCATTCAAACTCAAACATCATGGATGTTAATGACCCACATCGTATTATTGAAAAATTTAAAAATACATTAGACAAGTTACAACATACAAAAAAAATCCGCTTGCCTTAGTGGAAAAGATAGTTACTCTCTGTTCTCTGGCTCTCCTGGATTTGTTCGAGATTTTTATAACCAATGGATTTAAAAGCCGGGAGGAAGAAATTTATTTTTTCAAACCCATAGGCAGAGTTAAGCATACATTAGCTGCTTAATTCCGCCAATGTACTATATGATATTTACATCTATGGTTCTATGGGATTTAAAAAATTAAATCAAGAAATATATATCTTTGTTTCGTTTTCAAAAAAACTAAAATTAACCTAATTGAATCCAAAAGAAAGTGAAATAGAATTAATAAAAGCTTTTAAAAAAGGTGATACTAAGGCTTTTGAAAAACTTTTTCAAAAATATCATAAAAAGTTGTTTTCCTTTTTATTTAACTTGTTAAATTCGAAAGAAGACACTGAAGAAATCATTCAGGAAACATTCTTAAGGATATGGGAAACAAGGGAACATTTTTGGGAAGAATATCCCTTTGAATCTTTACTTTACAGGATTGCAAGGAATACCTCATTAAATTATAACCGGAAAAGGGTAAACCGTGCAATTTTTGAGAAAAATTTTAGTTTTATTGCTAATCTTTCAGCAGAATCAGCCGATCAGTACCTCCTGTTTAAAGAAACACAAAGCATAATCGAAACCATATTGAATGGATTACCTCCAAAAAGAAAAGAAATTTTTTTGTTGCAAAAAGTTGAAGGACTTTCCAGACAGGAAATAGCCGAAAAATTACAAATCTCTGTTATTACTGTTGATCACCAGTTGTTTAAGGCAAATAAGTACGTAAAAGATGAATTCAAAAAATTTAGCCTCTTGATGTTCAACATTCTTTTTTTATAATTTTTTTCAATTTCGAGTGGCAGTTTTTTTTAAGTCGGGTGTATTTACTATATGAATTAAAAGCCATTTTATGCCGACTGAAAGTAAAATACAACTACTGCATAAATTTTATAAAGACAGTATAACTGATCAGGAACTAAAAGAACTCTTTTTCTGGCTGAACAGTGAGAAAGGAAGTCAGGAATACGAAAAGCTATCAAATAAAAAATGGTTATTCAGTGAATTTAAGACCATTGAGGATATTGATTCTAATATCCTTTTTTCCCGGATTGAAACAAAAATGAAGGAAAAACATATCCTGAGAAGAAAGCATTACTTGATTAGGATACGAAATGCTGCTGCTATTTTTATTTTAGGGTTGCTACTTCCAATTATTTATTACTTCGCTAATACTCCGAAAGAAACCAAGCAGCTAGTGTACCTTAAAGAATCTATTTCAAATGAAAAAGTAAAAAAACTTATTTTACCTGACAGCACGGCCGTATGGTTAATGTCGGGAAGTACTATTAGTTATCCATCTGACTTTACTGGCAACAAAACAAGAAATGTTAAAATATCTGGTGAAGCTTTTTTCGATGTTACCAAAGATCCTTCACATCCTTTTATTGTAAACCTTGGCGAAATAGGGGTAAAAGTTGTGGGGACAAGTTTTAATGTTATGAATTTTGGAGATGAAGAGCAAATTCAGGTGGTTTTAGAATCAGGGAAAGTTGATCTTTTTAAGGGAAAGTACAAGCCTGATAATCAATTTGTGCATCTGATCCCAGGTCAATTGGTAGCTTATAAAAAAGATAACCCGGAATTCTTGATTAGCAATGTAGATGTTACCAAATATACCTCGTGGACTGAAGGAATCCTTCTGTTTCATGATGATCCTTTAGTTGATGTCCTTAAAAAAATTGGGAGATGGTATAATATCGATGTTGAAATTAATGATCCGGCAGTTTCTAATTTCCCGTTTACGGCAACCATAAAAAATGAAAATCTAGATCAAATAATAGACCTCCTTCAGTATTCAACTCCTTTTAAATATTCAGTTTCCAGATCAAATGGAGCAATCAAAAAGCTTGTAATTGAAAAAAATAATATATCAAAACCTAATTAAAATTAAATGCCTATGAAATATTACTAAACTGAAAAAAGGAGATGAAACCATCTCCCTTCTTGTAATTCATGCCTTTCCTAATTACCAGTCAGCGAAAGGCACAAATAATTCGAACAATAATTCAAATCGTTACAAAATTATGAAAAAAAACAATTGTTTAATTGTTTCTATGCTCTTTTGGGCTTGGAAACGCAAATTAGTATTTGTTATGAGATTGACCTTTTCGATATGTTTGCTTTCTGTATTGCAATCATTTGCGATTAGCACCTTCTCGCAAAATTCTAAGTTGAGCATCAAACAGGAAAATATTAGTGTTGAAAGTGTAATACAGTTAATTCAAGACCAAACAGACTATCACTTCATGTATAGTGGTTTGGTAGTAGATGTTAAGAGAACTGTTGATCTGAACATAAAAAGGAAATCAGTTCCTGAAATTCTTGAAGTAGTTTTTAAAAATACAGATGTTACTTACAAAATTAATGGGCAATTAATAGCCCTAAATACTGTTAGGAAGAATTCTTCAGCGTTTTTTCAAAAACAAAATGTTAAAATTTCCGGTCGCGTATCTGACTCTTCCGGCTCTCCCCTCCCCGGTGTAACCGTTGTAATTAAAGGTACCACCAATGGTACGGTAACGAATGTAGATGGGGAGTATTCACTTACAAATGTTTCTGAGGATGCTACGCTGGTGTTTTCGTTTGTGGGGATGAAGCCACAGGAAATACCTGTGGCTGGAAAAGCATCAATCAATGTAGTGATGGCAGAAGAGACATTTGGTATTGATGAAGTGGTTGCCATTGGATATGGAACCCAGAAAAAAGTAAATGTGATAGGTTCTGTTGCTCAAGTGGAAAGTGATGCTTTAACAGCAGCTCCTGTCTCTAATGTCTCTAATAGTTTGGCTGCCAGGATGCCTGGGGTTATTGTTCAACAAAGAAGTGGTGAACCTGGTAATAACAGTGCCGGAATTTTAATTAGGGGAAAAAGTACTTTAGGAAACAACAGCCCTTTGATAATTGTAGACGGAATTCAGGGACGGGATATTAATTCTTTAAATGCAGAAGATATTCAAAGTATATCGGTCCTTAAAGATGCTTCGGCGGCAATATACGGAGCGAGAGCAGCTAATGGGGTTATCCTTGTAACGACAAAAGAAGGTCAGATTAATAAGCCAATATCTTTAACATATGGATTTTATCAGGGATATAATACACCCACTATGTTGCCAGAAATGGCCGATGCATCAACATATGCTCAAATGGTTCGCGAAGCACAAGGTTATTTGGGCACAAATGAAGAAAATATGTTATTTTCCGAATCAGATATAGAAAAATTTAAATCAGGAGAGTATATCTGGACACATCCCAATACAGATGCTTATAAAGAAGCCCTTGCTAAATTTAGTGGAATAGATCATCATTCTTTAATAATTCAAGGGGGGACAAATGTAGTGGAGTATTATGGTTCATTGGGGACACAACACGAAGACGGGATCTATAAAAATAATGCTACCTCTTTTAATAGGTATAACTATAAAATGAATTTAGATTTCAAGGTTAATGAATATATAAATATTGGCCTTTATACAAATGGCATAAAAGAAAATAAGGTATATCCGACAATGGATACATGGACGATATTTTCATCAATACAGAATTTTCGCCCTACAGATTTTATGGAATGGCCAAATGGGTTTCCTGGTCCTGATGTTGGACATGGTTACCAACCCAAGGTAATGACAGGCTTTGAATATGGGAGTAATAAAAATGAAATGCATAGAAGCTACAATACTCTTTCTGCAAATGTTAAGGTTCCATGGATAGATGGTTTGTCTTTATCTGGTACTTATTCGTATGACAAGCGCTATAGTAAAAACAAAAAATTTGAAACTCCATATACTCTTTATAGTTTAGATAAGGTTGCATATTTTGCTGCAGGATATACAGGGAAAGAAGATGGAGCAGATTTTCTTGTGCCTACAGTTGCAAATATACCGGAACCCAGGTTAACAGATTCCTTTAACGATTATAAAAATATATCAACTTTTTTAAAGGTTGATTATACAAAAACTTTTAATGATGTTCATAATTTTAGTGCTTTTATCGCATATGAAAGTTTTGAGACCGACAATGAAGGAATTAGTGCATTTCGCAGGTATTTTATTTCTGACCAAATTCCATACCTGTTCGCCGGGGGAACCGACCAGCAAAATATATCTAGTTCTGTTGGGCTCGATGCCTCTGTTAATTATTTTGGACGCTTAAGTTATAATTATAACGATACTTACTTACTCCAGTTTACATTTCGTAGAGATGGTTCACTTAGGTTCTCTGAAGAAAGTGGCAGATGGGGCAACTTCCCGAGTATAATTGTTGGCTATAGGCCATCTAATCAAGATTGGTGGAAAGATAATATTGGATTCATCAATTATTTCAAACTTAAAGCTTCGTATGGCCAATTAGGGAACGATTTAATTTCTCCTTTTCAGTATTTAGCTTCATATAAATTTTCAGGAGGTTGGGTGCAGGACGGAAGCAGGAATTATATTCCGGGGTTAGTTCAAACTGGCGTGCCAAATCCTTTAATAACTTGGGAAGTTGCTAATATGTATAATATTGGATGGGAATCTCAGTTTTTAAACAGCAAAATGACCTTTGATACTGATTTTTTTTATGAAAGGCGAAGTAATATTTTGGTAAAAAGACAGGCATCTGTACCAGATTATTCAGGAATAACACTTCCGGATGAAAATTTTGGTATTGTCGATAATAAGGGGGTCGAATTAAATCTTGGATATAGAGATAAAATTGGGGATCTGTATTACAACATCAATGGTAATTTTTCCTTTGCAAGGAATAAGATTATAGAATATGATGAGCCTAAGCGCAATGTCTCCTGGCAACAAAGAACCGGATATCCCCAAGGAGCTGAATTGGTTTATCATGCAATAGGTGTTTTTAAAGATGAGGCCCATGTAAATTCTTATCCACATGTGGAGGGGGCTATTCCCGGAGATCTGATACTCGAAGACTTTGATGAGGATGGTAAGATAACAGCTGATGACCAGATTTTACTTAATATGACAAGAGATCCTGAGATTACATATGGTGCTTCCTTTGATGTTGAATATAAAAACTGGAAATTGGATGGCCTTTTGCAAGGAGTCGGAAGGTGCCAGAATAAAATATATTTTCACCTCCAGGGGCTACTTACAAATTACTTCCAACATGAAGCAGAAGGAAGATGGACAGTGGACAATATTAATGCAGATAAACCAAGGACGGTTGAGAGGGAATCAGCCTATTGGAGATCTGATTATATGTCTGATTATTACTATCATCGAATGGATTACCTGCGCTTGAAAAACCTTAGGCTTTCTTATACTATCCCTAAAAAAGTTGTAGATACTTTAAAAATGAAAAATGCTCAAATATATGTTAGTGGACAAAATTTACTACTCATTTATTCTGCAAATGACATAATGGATCCTGAAACTGGATTTTCCGGAAGTGAAGGAGGCGTTTCAAGTTATCCTGTAATGAAAACCTATTCTCTTGGTGTCCAAGTTACTTTTTAAACCGTCATTCTAATTAAATTAAATAATAATATTATGAAAAATTTTAAAAATCATATTTTAATATTATTGTCCTTTTTACTTCTATTTTACTCATGTGAAGAGCAAATACTGGACAAAAAACCTTTGGATAGATATTCCGATGCCGTTGTTTGGGCTGATATTAAACTTGCTGACAGGTATTTGAAAAGTTTGTATTACAAATTATATATTGGTTGGAAATGTGAAAATATTGTTACTCAAATAACAGACGATACTCATAATAGAGTTCTTCGCGGGACAGATGTTTATCTCCAAGGACGAGTAACTCCAAGCGATCTGGGGCCTATTAGTAATCGCTATGGATATATTTTTTTGCGGTGGGATGTCCTCTTCTCAAATATTCAGGATATTAATGTTTTTCTTGATAATATTGATAAAGTCCCGGAAAATTACGAAGGTATCAAAAAGAATGAAATAGAGGAGAAAGTTAATGTATTAAAAGGAGAAGCATTCTTTTTGAGAGCATTTTGTTATACGAATTTGGTTCGTATTTATGGAGGAGTCCCTCTTTTCGATAAACCAAATAAGCAAGATGATGATTTGCTTTCATATACAAGGGCCTCTTTTGAGGAAACCATTCAGTTTATCTCAGATGACTGCGATGCAGCCGCAGCTCTATTGCTATCTAATAGCCAAACTGTTATGGGGAATGCAAGTAAAGGTGCTGCATTAGCGCTTAAGTCAAGAATATGGTTGTTTGCAGCAAGTGATCTTACTGCTGACGGCAATGCTGCTAATAAATATGTTGGCTATGAAAATCCCAACCGTAATGAATTGTGGACTAAAGCTAAAAATGCAGCTAAAGCTGTGATCGATCTGGGAGAATATAGCCTCGATAATTTTGGTGCACCAAATAAGGCCTCTGTATCTGAAAATTATTATCAATTCTTCAGACAAAAAGATTTGTCCAGTGAGGAAATCATTTTTGGAAGGATGTATTCTATCCCAGAATACTATCATAAAATTAATGTTTTGAATGGACCAAATGGTACATTGAATTGGGGCGTGACCGGAGTTACCCAGGAATTAGTCGATGTTTACCAAATGAACGACGGATCAGATTTTTCTAATCATTTTACACTAGATGAAAATGATTTTTATAAAAATGCTTCATCCAAATATACAAGTCAGAATCCTTATCATAATCGTGATCCGCGGTTTACCGGGACAATTCTCTACGATAGTGCTGTTTGGCAACCACGTTTTTCAGATCTTGCGGAGAGAGATCCTCTTGGAATTTATGAAAGACGCACACGAATAAAAATTGTTAATGGAGAAGAAGTTAGTAGAGTACCTGGAATAGATACGCATGAAGGCCCTGTTTATCCTTCTGAAGCCACATATACAGGATATTGTATGAGGAAATTTTTAGATGATGAAGTTCAGGGGGCATATGAGGGATGTGAGCAGATTTGGGTAGAGATTCGATACCCGGAAATTTTATTGAACTATGCTGAAGCTTGTCTGGAGTTAGGCGAAAATAATGAAGCTGAACACTACATTAACATGGTAAGGAATCGTGCTGCTATGCCCGATTTTACGAATGATATTAAAGAAGCTCTTAAATATGAGAGACGAGTTGAAATGGCATTGGAAGAAGGAAGATTCTATGATATCAGAAGATGGAAAATACTGGAAGATGTATTTAATAGCCATGCTCATGGAATAAAGATTGAAGAGATTAATGATGATGGAGTTATTACTACAACATGGCAGCGGATATTAGTGCAAGAAAGAGGACCGGTGGTCCAAAGTATGTATTGGTTTCCTATTCCAACTGTTGAAAGGAATAAAGCTCCTCAATTAGAACAAAACCCTAGTTATTAAACAGCAATTACTAAATTGAGAAGGCTATTAAAAGAATTTTAGCCTTCTCAATCTATTTCCTAATAATCCTCATTACTCTGAAAATTCAGAGTGTAAATATTATAGACATGGAATATAAAAGTTTAAACTTTGTATATATTATACTATTAGTTTTGTTTTCGAATACAGTGTGTGCAAGAATCGACTCTTTGAAAACAAAAACCTACACAGAGAAAGGCTCAACTGTATATAATGAGAATTCAACCTATTCAAATATCAATAATAAATCCTGGGATCAGATTTTAATAGAAAACAAATTTCGATGGCGTCCTCCTTATACTGTTAATTTGCCTATTCAGCCTGCCCATTCACCAGATTGGGTACATGTTGATGCTGCACTTAATGTTTGCCGGAGGCATGTAACGCCCAACGTTCGGGTTCCGGGAGGACCAACACGAGAGGAGGCGACAACCCAGGAAACCTGGATCGTTCAATTTGCTTTTGAAGATCCACCTGTTGTTCCTGATTTTCATCTTAGCACATTATCATTGGCAGAAAACAAATACCCGGTAGTCACTGGTGATTATTATTCGCGTGACCTTTATTACCAGGTTGAATATATGTGTACCGGGATCAGTGAAGGTCAGAGCTTATTATGGATTAATATTACAGTGACCAATGAAGAAGAAAAAGCACACCAGGCTCATGTCAGGGTAAAGGTAAATTTCCAGAGGGAAAATGATCTTTTTAATTATCATTACATACCATTTTACTGGGATGCATCCAGGTGGTTGCCATGTGACAAAGTGAAATTTGAAGGTAGTTCTATCCTTAAAGACAGCCAGGTTATAGGTAAGGTTGTTCCTGGTTCTATGGAAGTTAATTGGGAAGAGGAAGCTGAATTTCAGAATGAGAATTATAATGTCAATTACAGAAGTACCAGGATGTCAGGTTTTGTTTTACCAAATATGCGATTAAAGGAGGTTAAGGATGTTATCCATGCACGGGGAGATATAAATCCGGGGGAAACAAAAGGGTTCTCCTTAGCATTGTTAGTTAATGATGAGAATATTACAAATGATCATTTGACTTACCTTCAAAAGTCTTCATCAAATGAATGCCGTAAAGAAGCCTTAAGTCACTTTAAAAGCCTGTTGACAGAAGAAAATACAAAAATGGCATTTAGCTTCGGGAACTGGCAGGATATTTTTACTGAATTACAAACATCTACCTTGCAGCTTTCAGTAAAACATTCTGGCAGGGAGAGTTTAATGCCCACCCAGGGGGGTAGTTCCGAGCGATTTTATGTATGGGTATGGGAAGCAGTACATATGCTTCGCCCGATGCTTCGTTTAGGACATTTTGAATCGGTAAAGAAAGGGCTTGATTTTATATTCAGCCTTCAGGATGCAGGTGTCCCTCCGGAAGGGAAATTCACTACTACAAAAGGGTCAATAGGTACAACCGGTCCGCGGTGGGCGAATTCGACGGGGTCTGCACTCGGTCTTGCCAGCGATTATTACCTTTACTCAAATGACAAGGAATTTTTGGCTCAATACCTGCCAAAAATAATGAATGCGGCTCGATGGATTGTTGGCGAGTTGCGTGCAACAAGGAAATTCAATCCTGATGGTACAAGGCCGTTATATTACGGTTTGATGCCTTTTGCAGTAGCAACGGACGGGGATGAAGGTTATGTCGTATCGGCAACTGATGCCTATACCTTTGAGGGCCTTGAGAAAACAGTCCGGTTACTGGAGAGGATAGGTCATGAAGACGCAGCTGAATTTCGTAATGATTTGGAGTTGTACCGTGATGATTTAGCCGTTACAATAGAGAAACTAAGTCATCCAAACGGATTTATTGACCGAAAAATATTAACCGGAGATAAGGCTACACGATCTGCACGTAAGTTTGAAAATGTTGTTAGCTCAGCAATGCTTGGAGCAACCGGATCAATCAATCCAGGGTCAGATACTTTTCAACGTTTTATTGAATATTATGAAAACAACAGGGCTGCTGGTTATTTTATGGGCAACATGGACAAGGAGATAGCTTATATAGGTACAGCAGAATATATTTGGCAAAAAATTTACCTGGCTACCGGTCAATGGAAGAAGGCATTTGCTGCTACACAGGCAAATCTTAAATATGGAATAACCCAGGACACCTATCAAACCCAGGAGCGTTTTTCAAGACGTGATCCGGCTTTTACATGCTGGCAACCCAATGGAAGTGGCAATGGCAGGATGATAGACATGATGCTCAATTCATTATACTTTGAATCTGATGAAGAAATTACCCTCCTTGGAGGAATCCCGTTTGACTGGCTTCAAGCTAATCAAACGACTCTATTAAAAAACTTGTATACAACATCTGGTATTATTAATCTTGAAATACGAGCAATCGGGCCTAAATTATGCTCCGTCTCTTTATCTGCTACCGATAGCAATGCATTACCCGGAACAATAATCATTCCTGAACATTTTAATGCTAAACCAATAAATCCATCGGTAATAACTACAGGGAATGGGTATTTTAGGGTTCCTAATGGACAAACCAAACTTGTGTTCATAATATCGAAAGGGTAACAGCCTTATATTAACCCTATCATAAAAATTTGAAATGAAAAAGATATTACAACTGATATTTTTAATAGTCACATGTTATAAATTAACATCAGCAATAGAAATAATACCGTGTCCGGTACATATTCTTGAAAAGCCTGGAACTTTTGTGCTTTCAAGCAGAACCATAATAAATTATTCAGAAAAAGCGTCAAATGAAGCGGAATTATTTCAAGAGGTATTAAAAAAGGAGTTTGATGTTGTACTTACTCCTTATTCCAAAGTATCTCAAAATAATATTGTAATGGAAATTAATCCATTACTAAAAGATCGAGTTGGTCTGGAAGGTTATGAACTAAAAGTAACTGAGAATTTTATTAAAATAACAGGTGCTACCAATACTGGCATTTTCTATGGAATCCAAACTTTACGACAATTGTTAAGAAAAATCTCAGATGATAATTTAATTTATTCCAGGTATTCTATCCCTTGCGTTGAAATCATTGATTACCCCCGATTTAAATGGAGAGGTTTTATGCTTGATGTAAGTCGGTATTTTCATGGAGTTGATGTCGTAAAAGGCATATTAGACGAAATGGCTTTGCTAAAAATGAATGTATTCCATTGGCATCTAACCGATGATCAGGGATGGCGAATACCGATTGATAAATATCCCAGGTTAATTTCGGTTGGATCAAAAAGAGATTCGTCAATGATTTCAAAACAAAAAGATTCTAATAATAAGTGGGTGTTTACTTTTGATGGAGTTCCACACGAAGGATATTATACAAAAGAAGAGATTAAAGAAATAATAGAGTATGCTTCAATACGTCATATTACAGTTGTCCCGGAAATTGACATGCCCAGCCACAACCAGGCTGCCATGGCGGCTTATCCATGGCTGGGGACAAGGAATAGCGAGGTTAAAGTACCCACTACATTCGGCGGAGAGCCATATTTGAGGAATCCATCAGAAATAAATCTGGCTAATCCCAAAGTGGTTAAATTTTTCAAAAATGTTTTAGATGAAGTAATTGAGCTTTTCCCATCGGGCATAATTCATACAGGGGGTGATGAGGTTTGGGTTAATTTATGGAAGGAATCTTCGGAAATAAATGAATTCATGAAAAAAAATGGATTCAGGACTTATGCTGATTTACAAATGTGGTTTACAAGTGAGATATCAGATTATTTAAAGAGTAAAGGGAAAAGGATGATGGGGTGGAATGACATCACCGGAGACCATACAAACAGAGATTTAAATGCGGATGATTTTCAAATTACAATAGATAAGCAACCAGCTTCAGGAACTATCATTGGTTTTTGGAGGGGAGATCTGGATTTAATTTTTAAAGCAGCATCAAAAGGTTATGATATTGTAAACTCTAATAGTAGTTTTACATATTTGAACTATAACCCTGCTGATCTTACATTGGAAAAGGCCTACTCGTTTGAACCTATTCCTGAAGGATTGGATATTAAGTATCATGATAGAATTTTGGGATTAACCTGCCCTTTGTGGACAGAATGGGTTCCTAATGAAGCAGTATTAGATTATCAAATATTCCCTAGATTGGCTGCTTATTCTGAAGTTGGATGGACTCAAAAAGAACATAAAAATTTTAATGATTTTAATAATGCTTTGAATTTGTTAGTAGTTCATTGGAATAGAATGGGTGTTAATTACTAATAAAGAAATAGCTCGTTCTCATATGGTGAGAGCATGAAGTCTAAGATATTTTTTATGTTGAGTGCATCAAAACCTGGCTATAGCTTTAATTCTACATTATAAATATGAAATTGGTCAACACCCTTTAAAAGTATTTGTATTTTTTAAATAAGAAAGATTATTATGATAACAAAAACAGTTTTTTGTATAATAATATATATGTTATTCGTCCTGAATGGTTTAATAGCTTTTTCTGCCAATATAGAGCCAATATGTAAATTTCATATTGTGTGGAGTAAAAAAAACGTTAGCGGCTCCATAAAAATAAATCGGGGAAATATTACGAGTTTGCATGTAGAAAAAGGAGAAACAAGTGGTAATAGTTTTTATTTAACTGGTGAGGAAGAGGCAAGGTTAACTGTTGAAGTTACTGGATTTAATAATGCATATGGCCCATCGCCTACGGTAATTTCGGTAAAAACACCAGACCATCCCTTTTCTTTTTTTCTCCGCGATGTAAATGCAGGCTATCCTATATATATTCCGGCATACAAAGTTGCGGTAGTAGTTGATAAAGATAATCGTTCTTATGCAGAATTAGAAAAAGACATATTATCTCGTAATCTCCAAACTAAAATCCAGCGAATTGAATCGGAAGAAGAAACTTCGTTCGGTTCTGTAGCACAAACCAATAGGGATATGAGTGTTCCTATATGGTTGGGCATAGGACGAGATATGAGGTTGTTTGAAATTTCTGAGGAGCTGGAAGATATGGCCCAAGAGGGGAAAATAATACGTCCTAAATATGCTTCTAGTAACATTAAACTTGCTGATACAAATTATGATGGATACATTTATGCATTAGGAAGAGGGGTTGGCGTAAAAAATAACATTACCAGACGACTTGATGAAGGTATTTTGCCTATCTATCATTCAAAACTTGTGGATGACGATATTATCTATCATACTATTTCTTTTGTGTCTTTTGCCGAAATACCTCTAAACGCTTCAACAAATAGAGGTACAAATTATATTGTTTCGGACAAACATAGTTCAGGAAGAACATTTAAGGAAGAACACCTGAAAGAACTAGGTGAACAAATGAAAAACGCCTTTGATTTTCAAGATGATATGGTATTGTATTCCCGTACAACAATAGAAAATACAGGAACAGTACCGAGGTATGCATGGATTAAGTGTCCAAGACCAGGAAATGGGTGGTGGTGTCAAAAGATTCATGAATATGACGAAAACACAGGTTTTTCTTCCTTCGGAGGAGATAGTGTATTTTGTATATCACAACTCAATGGAGAAGCATTGGCAAATGAAGAAATCTCCATTTTACTCCTGCCTGGAGAGAAAGCTGAATTTGATTTTTTCTTGCCACATACACCAGTGTCAAAGAAAAGGGCTTATGTTATTGTAAATCAATCATTTGAAAAAAGACTTAATGCCGCGAGAAGCTACTGGAAGGAAAAATTGGACCAGGCAGCTTCAATCAGTGTTCCAGAAAAAAGAATTCAGGAAATGTTTCAGGCAGGGCTATTACATCTAGATTTGGTTACGTACGGTAATGGTTATAAGGATGTTGTGTCTACTAATGTAGGTGTGTATTCCCCAATAGGAACCGAAAGTTCACCTATCATTCAGTTCTATCTCTCTGTGGGATGGCATGAACTGGCAAAGAAAGCCTTGAATTATTTTCTGGAGACACAGTTAAGTAATGGGTGTATCCAAAACTACGGGGATTATACCGTCGAAACCGGAGCAGCTTTATGGAGTATAGGAGAATACATTCGGTACACGAATGATTTTAATTGGTTAACCCTCTCTCGGGAAAAGATTATAAAATCTTGTGACTATTTAATCGAATGGCGTAACAGAAATAAGCGGGATAAGCTAATTGGCAGAGGGTATGGAATGATTGAAGGGCAAGTAGCTGATCCGGAAGATTCTTATCGTTCTTTTATGTTGAATGGATATGCTTATCTTGGGTTGTCCAGAGTTGCAGAGGCATTGATGAAGATAGATCCGAAAAATGCCTATCGCATTCAAAAAGAAGCCAATGATTGGAAACATGATATACGCCGAACGGTAAAAACATTATTTGGCATCTCTCCGGTAGTCTCATTGGGAGATGGAAGTTGGGTTCCGACACTCCCTGCCTGGCCTGAAGCAGATGGTCCTAGGGGACTTCTTCAGGAAAAAGAAACTTTTTGGACACATGGGACCTTTACTGCAACAGATGTTTTGTTAGGTCCGTTATACTTGGTGTTTTGTGAAGTTGTTGAGCCTGCGTCAGTAGAAGCTAAAATGCTATTGGATTATAACAGTGAACTATTTTTTCAGGGAAATGCAGCTTTTAGTCAGCCTTACTATAGTAGACATAATTGGTTACAAGCAAGATATGGGATGACTAAACCATTCTTAAATACCTATTATAATACAATTGCTGCACATGCCGACAGGGAGACGTATACCTTTTGGGAACATATGTACAGGGTGAGCCAACATAAAACACATGAAGAAGCTTGGTTCTTAATGGAAACTCGTTGGATGCTATATATGGAAGAAGGTAGTACTTTAAGACTTTTTAAGGTGATACCCAGAAATTGGCTAAATGATGGGCAGGTAATAGAGCTAAAAAATGTTAAAAGCTATTTTGGCAATTTAAACGTTAAGGTTGTGTCATTAATAGAAAGTGGAACTATTGAGGCGCTAATTGAGGTAGATATGGACAGAAAGCCGGAACAGATAACTATAAGATTACCTCATCCCAGTAACTTGTATCCGAAGAGAGTGGTTGGAGGAACTTATGACAAAAAAACAGAGACCGTAACAATTGATAATATTAGTTCGCGCACAAAAGTCAAATTGGAATTCTGACCCGGTTATACGTGATAAAAACACTGGGATAAAGTTGGAATCAACTATTGGGATGATAACAAAGCCTTTAATTAACGCTAATGGGCTTTGCAGGAAAAAAAATATATAATCATTTAATTATGGAGAAACAAAGCACAAACAATAATAATCATTTATCTCGTCGCGATTTTGTTCGTACAGCTACCGTGGCATCAGGTGCTGCAATTGCATTGAGTACATACAGCTGCCAATCTGGAAATAAAAATGCAGAAAAGGGAATAAACAAAATTCCTGCTCCCAAAAAACACGACGTAGGACCATTGGTGGGGCATTGCAAAGCCTACTTCCCTATGATATTGGGGAACGGAGTAGAACATGTACTCATTGGCTATTCAGGAGCAATGGGAGCATGTGCCGGGCATGAACACTGGACATACAATGAGACACATACTGGTTGGTACAGACCAGATACGAGGAAAAGTCCGTCTATGGGTGTATTAAATATGTTACAGTGTAGTTATATTGTGCGACGTGGGTTTCATGCTGAAGGGATTGACATGTCTGAACAAAAATTTGATGCTAAATCAGGCATTTTGGAAACTCAATGTCATTACTTGAACGCTGATATCCGGGTAAAGACCTTTCTTACCAAAAATCATATTCTGGTTCACCGGTTTGCTGTAAAAACAAGAGCGGAAAAGATGGCAATGCAGTTCTTTGTCAGGACTGCTCCTGGTCCATTAAAGATTGTCAATAAAAATGGCAGCCAGGATAAATCTTCTGACCAGGAAACGATGGATTTTATTATTGAAGGTGAACGATGGCCGGATACTCCCGTACGACTCTTCTGTGATCACCCCCGTGCCCAAAAGGTAGAATGCTACAACAGATTGACGGGGCTAGAAGTATCCCTTCAGGAAGGATGTGAATTTACCTTTGCAGTTCAATGCTCTCAGGTTGATAAAGTGCATGGAGATAATGTATCAAATGAACTACTTGATTATTTTGACTATGAAGAAACATTAAGGAATCATTGTGCTGAATGGGAAAGATTCGATTCTAATTCGTCAATAAACCTTCCTTATGGAGATATTGATAATATTTACCGTACAAGCCTCTATGTTGCCCGGGCACATCAACATCCAGTCTTAGGAGGGATAACGGTAGGCTCTTACCCTGGTATGTGGAGGAGCGTAGTTTACTCCTGGGATATGGTCTTTAGTATGATGGCATTATTGGGTGCAAACCGGATGAAAGAGGCAGAATTGGGTGTCCGTTTTTGGCAAAATATCCTTCCCAATTTAGCTAAACGAAATAGGGATGCAGGCCTACCAGGTGTTTCAGTCCCCGGGGATTTATCGTTTACTGGAAAAATAGATTCAAGCTCACGAGAGAAAATCCTTGGTCAACGATTAGCCATGACAGCCGATATCTCAATCATGGTTTGGCAACTCTACCAGTATTCCGGACATCTTTCAATTTTGAATGATTATTGGGATTGCTTATTTCAGCCGTTGGAATTTTTGATGGGGAGTTGTGTCATTGAATTTGAGGATCACGCTGAGATTATTACCAGCCCGGGAACAAATGGTAAAGAAAGGATTGATGGGAAAATAGTATATTATCCCAATCCCACAATATCATTGGTAACAACGATTGAAGCCTTGCGTGGGTTATGCAATGCAGCAGATCTTATGGGGCGAGAGATTGATCCTGATTGGCGGCGTTTATTACCCAAGCTGGAGCGGGGGATCAATGCAAACAGATACGACGGAGTGATACATTCTTGCCAAAACCCAAGGAGTGATCTTACCAAGGTAGCTCATGAAGTAGGATTATTTAATGCCATAATGGATGAAAAGTCCATTTTGGCGTCAGCCGAAGTAAACACAGGGCCAGATGGCTTCATGAGGTGGTATGATCACGGCTATCGGGCTCAGCCATGGATAAATTGTTATTTCAGTTCTGCATTTTCTCGAATGGGTATAGAAGGAGCTCCAGACCATGTAGAAATGGCGTCGAAATTAACTACTACATTAGGTGGCTTCCCGGAGGCTATCCGTCCAGATGGTGTTTTTTATAAAACGTGGTACCCAACAGTACACGGTGCATTCATACATGCAGTAAATCTTCTATTGGTAAACCGACGCAATGAGGTAGTTGAAATTTTTTCAGGAGTACCTGATAGCTGGGGAGATATCTCTTTTGATTCTCTTAGGGTCCCAGTAGGCCTCATCGTGAGTGCAACCAGAACTAATATGGAGGTCACTGTAAAGGTGACCAATAGTTCTGATCATTATCAGGAATTTAAAATACAGGCTTTTGGTAAAAAAATATGGAATGAAGTATGTGCTTTAAAGTCCGGTGAAACAATATCTTTATCTGCTATGAGATAAAAAAACTAAGTCTTTTTTAAAAAAGAGATAAAGAGAAAGAATGGAGGTATACTCAATTGGGTACAAAAAATGGTTTTTATTTTATTTATATAATTCAAACGGGCTTAAAAAATCAAGTTTAAAGTATAAGTTAAATTTTCCAATGTCTACAAAATTTTTACGGAGAGAAACTCAAAAACGTCTTCATTCACTAGATGTCCTCAGGGGATTTGACATGTTTTGGATAACCGGAGGAGGAATTTTGGCCATCACCTTTTCAAAACTAACAGGCGCCTATTGGATTGAAGACCAGATGCACCATGTGAAATGGTAAGGGTTTCATTTTTACGATCTTATTTTCCCGCTTTTTATGTTTATCTCAGGTGTAGCTATTCCCTTTTCAGTGCAATCGAAACTGGAAAAAAAAGTACCGGGGCGGCACCTGATTGCAAAAGCTTTTAAACGTCTCGCATTTCTTATTTTACTGGGAATTCTTTATAACGGCACATTCATGAATGGATTTCAGGATGGTAGAATTGCCAGTGTACTGGGACAAATTGGTATCGCCTACTTTTTGACGGTGGTTATTGTCATCAACTTTCCGGACTTCAGGCACAAATTGATTTGGCTGGGGGTTATACTTACCAGCGTTGGAATTATCCAGCTACTTGTTCCCGTTCCAGGTATTGGTGCAGGGGTTCTAACTCCTGAAGGATGTATCAATGGTTATATTGACCAGGCCTTGTTACCAGGAAGGTTAATTGGCGATTCTTTTGACCCGGAAGGAATTTTATGCAGTTATTCAGCCACCGCTATAACGCTAATGGGAACAATTGCAGGTAGTATCCTTCATAACAGGAAAACTGGAGACTGGCAAAAGTTGGCGTATCTGACGACTGCCGGTGTTTTAGGAATTGTGTTTGCTATTCTTTTATCATCATTTTATCCCATTATAAAAAGTTGCTGGACTTCTACCTTTAACCTTTTAGCTGGAGGCATAAGCTTCATTTTAATGGCTTTTTTTTATCTGTTAATTGATCATTGGGGATTTAAAACATGGGCTTTTTATTTTCGCATAATAGGTAAGAACTCAATTTTTGTTTACCTATTTAACCGTATAGTGGATGTATACCGTATTTCTGGATTTTTTTTAGGATGGCTGACAAATTCATTGGGTGAAAACGGAGAACTACTACTTTTAGTAGGAAACTTAATATTTACATGGCTACTTCTTTATTATATGTTCAGAAAAAAAATTTTTCTACGGGTTTAAAGAAGCTTTTCCAAATAAAGAAAAAACATCATTTTTTAAATTGGATGACTAGTATATATTAAACTAATAATTGCAACTTAAAAAAAATGAAACAAATATTTTTGTCTAAACTGTATGTAGTTCTTATGGCTACACTATTCACCGTTCATTCTGTTGCCCAGGATAACATGCTATGTGTCGGCCGTCACTGGACAGAAGACGAAGCCAACCTGAAAATGAAAGGGTTTGCTGCTGAGTGGAACAATCTTGAATCGTGGGAGCAGCGGGCCGCCACCATTAAAGAGGGCATCATAAAAGGGATGAAGCTGGATCAGATGCCAAAAATAGAAGGCAACTTCAATACCCAAATTACCAACACCCGGAAGTTTGACGGATATATTGTGGAGAATATTCGGGTTGAAAGTTTTCCCGGGTTTTACATCACAGGAAATCTTTACCGGCCTGTAAATGCAAAAGAAAAGAATGCCGCCGTTCTTTCTCCTCACGGGCACCTAAAAGATAAGCGTTTGACCCACTATGTGCAAAAACGTTGCGCAGTACTCGCCCGAATGGGAGCTATTGTATTTGCTTATGATATGGTGGGGCACGGGGATTCACATCAGGTTGATTCCCATAATATTCCAATCGCATTGCTCCTTCAAACATGGAATAGCAAACGGGTGCTTGAGTATTTATTGTCGCGTCCGGATGTTGATCCGGAAAGGACTGGAATAACCGGCGGTTCTGGTGGAGGAACGCAGACATTTATTCTTGCCGCCATTGACGACAGGATAAAGGTTTCTGTGCCATGTGTTCAGGTTTCAGCCCATTTTTTTGGAGGTTGTGTCTGTGAAAGCGGCATGCCAATTCATAAAAGCGAAAACCATCAAACAAATAATGTTGAAATTGCGGCCCTTTGCGCTCCAAGGCCTATGTTGCTTATTTCAAACGGAAATGACTGGACAAGGAATACGCCAAGGATTGAATATCCTTATATTCAAAAAGTCTATGCACTTTATGATGCAGAACACAAAGTAGAGAATGTTCACCTTCCGGCAGAAAAACATGATTACGGCTATTCTAAACGTTCGGTGATGTACAATTTCTTTGCCTATCATCTTAAGTTGAATACGGGAGCGGTAAGCTGGGCTCCATCGGTGAATGAAGACTTTGTTACCATTCTGCCCGAGGAACAATTAAAAGTGTATACCAGTGATAATCCGATGCCTGCCGATGCACTGAAAGGGAACAAAGCTATTATGGACTATCTGAATTTATATTGATATGGAAATGCGTTATTCCAGGATAACTCAGTTCTTGTTTTGTATTATAATCGAAATAAAAAATTTTCAATGAAAGTACTTTCTATTTTTATATTTTTGTTAATCAGTTTTGACCTGATTTCGCAGCCAGTTTCTACTACTTTCGAACTACGGCATTTTACCAGCGATCCTGCAGCCAATGGCGAAACAGATTTCAAGGGAGAAACCGAATGGTTTAACACTGAAGGTAGGGTTCAATTTTTAAATGAATATGCAAATTTTGCCTCCCGTTATTTCGATAATCCAGAGTTAGACAAGGAGATAGTTACGGATGAAGAGATTGGTGATCTGGTAAGAAAAATGAAACCCCAACCAGTAACCAAAATCCGGCATACAATTCCATTGAACGGATGGAAAACTTACGGCTATAAAAAAGGGCAGGACATTCAAAACGAAAAAGAACTTGAATCCTGGAATAAAATTCCCGGGGCACGAATTATTAACGATAAGCTGGAATTACGTAATACCACCATCAAAAAAGAATTTGGGTCTTTAAACTGGCGGTTTAAACTGGAATGCAAGGTAATGGTTGCAGGGAACAGCCAGGTTACATTTAACCTGAAAGGAGAAGATAAAACGGCTGTCTCCCTGGTTTTAAACAAGGAAGAATTAAATACAGAAGGTTCTGAATTGGTTATCGAAGGGGACATGACCCAAAAAAGATTTAATTGTTACGTGAATGGCAAGCTGATTCATGACTTTGCATTAATGACTGACACTACAATTACAGCCATATCTGCTTTTTCAGTTTCAGTATCCGGTAATGGTTTTATTGATGACCTTTTTTTGTTCAATCACGTTTTGCAGGATAACGCCAATTATCCCTACTATTCGCAGGTTATTTTGGATGAGGATTTTGAAGAAAAACCTGCAATTACAGGATGGCAATCCGTCTATTTCGACGATAGCCACTGGAAGAAGTCCGATTTGCCTGCCGTACACGGAGGCCTTCGTGAAAAGGAAGAATCTTTTTATTTAAGGAAAAAGCAGTATGTCGGAGAATTTGAAAGGGCTTTTTTGCAAATAGAAACCCTCGACCCGGGTGGAGAAGTTTGGGTCAATAACGAAGTGGTGGCTGTTGTTAATAACCGGCATCCCCGGGAAATAGAAGTTACCCGCTTTCTGAATAAGAATCAGGAGAACTTGTTTGCGGTTAAAGTAAACCCATACAAATTGAATTTTCCGATGCCGCATACCCCAACAGACCATCACATCGGATGGTTTTTGGGACGCACAAAGCTGGAGCTTACCTCGAAATGCAGAATCAAAAGTGTGGTTGCTACTACCCGCGAGTTGGGAGAGGAGGCGGTACAGGCACATAAAGTTACGTTGCAATATCCCACACGGAATTTTTTTGAGGGTAGCATTGAAATCAATTACTATCCCTGGTTCCCGGAGGAAGGCGAAAGGGTTGCATCTTTCTCCCGCGAAATAAAAGTACGCCCAAGGATAGATCATGAATTCCATTTCGATATTCCCGTACCTTCCCCCCGCCTGTGGAGCCCGGAATCACCGAACCTGTACAGGGTTGAGACAATTTTAAAAGACAAAGAAGGGAACCCTGTGGACGACTTTGTAACCACTACCGGAATAAGGACGGTAAAGCAGGCAAACGGTCATCTGTATATCAACGGGAAACCCGAGATGTTAAATGGTGCACAAATTATGGGATTTCGCACTCCCATTGAAACAACCTCAAAGTATAACAGATGTGCACCTCTGGAAACCGTGGCAGAAGAGATGCTCATGATAAAAAAAATGAATGCAAACCTGCTTCGTGTGCATGTACATGCCGAAAAAGATACAGTAGATGGGATAAATGATCCGCGATATGCTGAATTTGCCGATCAGATGGGCATTTACCTGATATGGTCCACAGCCGGATTTATCAGGGAAGGTGAGGCCTGGAATGTGGACTTTGAAGGTTATCCCAAATTTATGAAACAAGTAATCAATCATCCGAGCATTGTTCTTTGGGAGGCCTCCAATCACCCCAACCGTTTTAAACTTCACGATATTTCCGAAACGCATGACTATATAAAGAAAATATATCAAACTATTTCCGATACCGATCAAAGCCGTTTGATTTCACCAACCTCTTTTTGGCAACATACCCACTATGCAAATTATGATGGCACCCTGGATTACCAGGGCAATTCCATTACAGCAGTCCCAGAATACATGGCTGTCCTTAATACGCGGGGAAGTCAGGATGCTTATACCGGATATGGCGCCGATTGGTCCAGGCTCCGGAATGCCCCGAACGATTGGGCGGCCTTCTGCCTTGCTGCGAATGATAAGGCCTATTTTAATTTCGAACACGAAGAGTCGGCAGGGCAGCCCAACTGGGAATTATGTAAAGGGAAACCCTGGTATTTAATCCATTCTTATGAATGGGATTATGATAAAGGTAGTGTAGGGAGGCGTTTAACATTGGACGAATGGCGGGCAAGTCAGGCATGGCAGGCCTTTTCAGCCTGGGAGTCGATGAAAAAACAGATATTGCTGGGGTACGATGGTTTTTCGTGGTGCTGCCTTCGGGGAGGAGCCAACATGGGAACGTACCAGAAACCGTTAATCGACAATCTGCGTCACCCTAAACTGGCATATTATTCAAATAAGATGGTTTTTCAAAAAACATGGGCTGCCAGCAATAATGTGGATGTGGTTTACGGACCGGATGACGGGATAACTCCCGTTATTCATCATTTAGGGAAAAAAAAGCAGGTTGACCTTTTTGTTGAACTTCAAACCCCTGAAGGAAAAACTATACAAAAGAAATCATTCAAAAGAATTCAACTCCATGTAGGTAGGGGAATTGTCCAGTTGGAAAAATTCAGGTTTAAAAAGATGGGAGATGGGGTTTATGTAATAAAATACGAATTGAAAAATTCAAAATAAAAATTTCTAAAAAACATAGTTTCACCATTCAAACTCAAACATCATGGATGTTAATAACCCTCACCGTATTATTGAAGAATTTGAAAATGCTTTGTGCAAGTTACAACATACAAAAGAAAATCAGTTTGCCTTAGTGGAAAAGATGGTTTCTCTCTGTTCTCTGGCTCTCCTGGATTTGCGCGAGATTGTTATAACCAATGGATTTAAAAGCCGGGAGGAAGAAATTTACTTTTTCAAATATTTGAAACCTAAGGTTTACAGCAAGTTTATATATTATGCCAAACTTTTCAAAATTATATGTCGCCGTCCATTGAGTACAAAAGAAATTCAGAAAAGGTATTTTCATGAACATTTGGAAAATATTGAAAAATACTACAATGACAATTTTGAATTTTACCAGTACCACAAAAGAGGATTGACATTTCTGGATGATAAATTTTATATCAGGGAAAGCGCTGAGATCCCTCCGAATATGGATAACCTGCATTTTTTGATTGATAAAAAATTTTCTACAATGCAGGATTATACCTTGTCCACATTGTTAGCAAATGAAATGCTGACGAAGTATATTAAAACAGAATTGGAAAAGTTGGAGCAAACTGGTCCGGCCCAAGGCCAGTTGGAAAATGAGATTCCTGCTGACCTTACCTGGACAGAAAGTAAAACAGCGTTAACCGAACTAATCTATGCCCTTCACAGTTGCGGGGCAATAAATAAGGGAGTAATAGATATAAAAGAACTGGCAACAATTTTTGAAAAAGTATTTCATATCAGCCTGGGAGATTTTTACCGGACTTTTTTGGAAATCAGGAACCGAAAAATTGACCGGACAAAATTTATCGATATGCTGAAACAGTCATTGTTAAACCGGATGGATGATGCTGATGCCAAATAAGAATTTTAAAAAGAAGTGACAAGCTTTGCCCTGATTAAGGGAAAAACATACTAATTTTGTAAAGAATGAATCGTTTTAAAAAACGAAGATAAAGACATAAAAATACAAGAGCGTTAGCTTTTATTCTTGATCTGAAAATCCGCTAAATTTTAAAGTATCACAAGAATACAAGTATGACGCCCACGTTCTGCGTGGGCTGTACTTATTTGTGATACGGGTGCTTAGCGGTTCCTCAGATCAGATAATGCTACTGTCCCACGCTTTTTTTTGTAATACATCCAAAAGGGACTGACGGATACTTAAAACAACCAAAATGTACCTTACTAAAAAAAACATTAAAAATGCGGAAATATTAGGTGCCATGATGCGCTGCCCGTTTGATGAAACAGTGAGTAATTGTCCGTTTAAAATATATCACGGGTTAAACAATCCTGTCAAACAAATAGAGACTTTTTATACTCTTCCGGAAGAAGAGGTAAAGTCATTGCAGCAGTTTCACCGGAATTGCATCAGGGAAAGATGCGAAAAAGAAAAGTACTCCGAAGACATTTAAACGAAACCAAAAAACTAAAAATATCACCCAACTTGGGTGCGCCTTGGGGTAAAATACAAACAAGGTTTTACAATTTTGGCAAAACGCAACATGTATTCATTAAAAACAAAACGTTATGCCAACAGAAATTGTTACTACCGATGATTTGCGGGAATTCAAAATCGAATTACTTAAAGAAATCAGGCAGCTTTTTGCTGTCAACAGGGGACAGCCTTCCAAAAAATGGTTAAAATCCTGTGAAGTCCGTAAGCTTCTTGGAATTTCCCCGGGCACCCTGCAAAACCTGCGTGTAAACGGAACTTTACCTTTTTCCAAAATTGGCGGGGTCATTTTTTACGACTACGAAGATATTCAAAAGATGATGGGAGAGAACCAGCAGAAAAATAACTTCCCGTTTCAATGTTCCCGATGAACTACATCAAACACCTTAACGGCTTTTTTGAAAAATCAGGTGATGATAAGAATTTGTCAGCGTACCATATCAGTTTATATATGAGCCTGTTTCAGCTTTGGAATTTAAACCGGTTTAAAAACCCTTTCCCGGTCGACCGGGAAGAGCTGATGCAGCTATCTCGCATTGGCTCCAAAAACACGTATGCCCGGTGTATGAAAGAATTACATCAGTGGGGATATATCGATTATTCCCCTTCCGGAAATTTTCATACGGGCAGAAAGGTTTCATGTACCAGGTTTGATACGCGAACAGGGACACGATATGAGACGAGAACTGGTATACGAAGTGGGACAGTATTAAAGAATACAAACAATACAAACGGGGATAAACAGGGAACCCCCAAAATTTTTGAAAATGGAAGAGGAAAAAAAGTCAACAGAAAAAGCCCGCACTATGTGGAAACCGATAAAGATTATTCCGAACCCCTATGAAGAAATTGCCGAATTTAAAAATGGCCAGTTTCATTTTAATTTCTCCGGTTGCTGCCGCTGGCTCGAAAGCCAGGGTAGAAAGATGTTTGGCCCGCACTTCCTGATTTACCCGGAAGATCATGACCTCATCCTGACCCTGCTGGTATATGCCATTGCAGACCTGGAAAACTGTCAAAAACGTAATCTGAACCTGAAAAAAGGAATTTTGCTGACAGGCCCTGTTGGCTGTGGTAAAACATCACTGATAACATTGGTCGGGTTCTTTTTCCCGAATGCGCAACAATACACCGTGAAATCGACCCGTGAAATTGCTTTCGAATTTGAAAAAGAGGGGTACACAGTCATCAACCGCTTTGGAAAGGGAACAGTAAGTGCAACGGGTAACTCCCCGCCGCCAGGAATTTACTGTTTCGACGATCTCGGTATTGAACAACCCCAAAAATACTTTGGAAATGAATGCAATGTAATGGCCGAAATTCTACTCAGCCGTTACGATTTGTTTATTTCGAATGGGGTTCCTACCCATGTAACCACCAACCTTTCCGCTTCGGAACTGGAGGAAAAATACGGCAACCGCATTCGCAGCCGTATGCGTGAAATGTTTAACCTGGTGGCCTTCAATAAAAACTCTAGGGATAAACGAACCTGAACCCAGTAAAGACTGGATAAAAAGTGAAGTATGTGGAAGTGTTTGTCTGAGTTTGGCTTAGGTGGGGACGTTTTTAATAAGAGTTGTTGTTCTGGTTCTTGTATGTTAATGAAGAGACTGATTTAATAATACTACCTTCCTGTGTAAAAGAGTATATCTGTACTTCCAGTACGTTCCTGCAGGATAAAATAAACCAGATATATAAAAACCGTCGCTGTCTACAAACTCCCTTCCCAATAGCATACAACGGAACATTTGTTATCCACTGTTCTTCCTTATAATCGGTTAATGAAGTGCGAATTGCTTTTGAAGGTTTGTATTTCTCGCAGAACAGCCGGAAACTTTTTGATTTCAGGTTTTCGCCCGATTTCACTTCGACCGGGATAACCTTTCCTTCTTCCTGGATAACAAAATCAACCTCGGAAGTACTCCGTTCATTTGTCCAGTAGCCGATATAGCGTTCGCTATTCAACCGCACAACAGGTATATTATACCAAATAAGTATGAGGAATGATAAAATGAAAAATGTAATTTTGATATAATTTAAAAATAGATAGGGTTGTGATTCCCCTACGACGATTTAAGTGTAAAAATCTATAAGATATGAGGCAGCTTAAATTTATTATTTTACTTCTCCTTTTATTTTTTGATATTGTATCTAACGCGGAGAATAAAAGATTTCCCAATATAGTTTATATACTTGCCGACGACCTTGGCTATGGCGATGTTTCCTGTTTAAATGAAGACTCAAAACTACATACGCCTAACATCGACAAGTTAGCAAGCGAAGGTATTTTGTTTACTGATGTGCATACCAGTTCGTCGGTATGCACACCGACACGTTACGGGATACTTACGGGGCGCTACAATTGGAGGTCAAGGTTGAAAAAAGGGGTGTTAAGCGGCTACTCCAAATCTTTGATTGAGCAGGACAGGCTGACAGTTGCCGAATTACTTAAAGAAAAAGGCTACTTGACAGCCTATATCGGAAAGTGGCACCTGGGATGGGACTGGCATTTTAAAGGAGGTGTTACCGAAGATATTAATTCATTAAAAAGTACCCCGGAAGTTGATTTTTCAAAGCCAATTGAGAACGGACCAATGTCCCATGGGTTCGATTACTCGTATGGCTTTTGCGGGTCGCTCGATATGCCACCGTATGTTTACGTAGAGAACGGAGTGCCTACCATGGTTCCGACAAAAACAACCGTATCCGTTGACGATAAAGGTTTTTGGCGCGAAGGGCTTACTTCCGATGATTTCAACCATGCCGGAGTGTTGCAACATGTCACAGATAAGGCTGTTCGTTACATTGAAGAGCAGGCAGGAAAAACTTCACCATTCTTTTTGTATCTCCCTTTACCGGCGCCGCATACGCCCATATTGCCTTCTTCTGAGTTTATAGGTAAAAGCAATACCAATTTCTACGGAGATTTTGTTTTGCAGGTTGACGATGTAGTAGGCCAGGTTATCGGGGCACTCGAAAAAAACGGACTCAAAGGCAATACACTTATTTTCTTTACAAGCGACAATGGCTGTTCGCCAAAAGCCAATTTTAATGAATTGGCAAGGGTGGGGCATGACCCGAGTTATATTTTCCGGGGCCATAAAGCTGATATTTATGAAGGGGGGCATCGTGTCCCATTTATCGTTGCCTGCCCATCAATATTTAAAGGCGGGCGTATTTCAAATGAAGTAATATGCACCACCGACTTTATGGCAACCTGTGCCGAATTGGTAGGTTATGCTATACCGGATGATATCGCAGAAGACAGTTACAGCATGGTTCCGGTATTAAAAGGGGAAAGATTGAATAATCCATTGCGCGAAGCAACCGTCCACCATTCAATCTATGGTGAATTTGCCATCAGGCAGGGTAAGTGGAAATTAATCATGTGTCCCGGGTCTGGTGGATGGAGTGATCCCAAGCCGGGGAAAGAAAGTGAAGGTTTTCCTGATGTTCAATTATATGACCTCGAATCAGATCCTGGAGAAGAAAATAACCTGCAAACTCAGTTCCCTGGTAAGCTGAAAGAATTGAAACAATTGCTTTCATCCTATATTATTAATGGGCGGAGTACTCCCGGCGAGAAACAAAATAATGAATCAGCAGGTGGATGGGATCAAATACACTGGATTGATCTTTCTGATAAAAACTGATCAACAATTACATTTAAAATAGCTCAGGCCGGCTTTCCAATAATCCATGTAGTTGGCGATAAAGTAGTGCCAGTGAAAGAAAATACCGAACTTTTTGAAAAGAGAATTAGAGAGGCAGAAGGTTTCATATTTGTCATACACAAACCAAAGATAGGGCATCATCCTCATTGTTTAACCGATCCTACACCGATTGTCAACTTTATATGTAATCAAACTGAAGTTTATTGATCACGCAATGGCGAAATTATTTTGTAATCAAACATAGATTCGTCAAAGCAATCTCAATAGGAGACAAGGGTTATTGTTGTGGTTGGTGAGTTAATGATATGAATTTCAAAGTATTAATAGGTAGATCTACCGATTTTAACCCGATATAAAACTGTGTGAACATTTGACATTAACGATCCCTTTTTTCTGACTCAATAGCGATATTTTTTTAATTTAGCGCCCTCAAAAGGTTTATAAACCGGTATTAGTTATTTTATGGTCAAACCGCTTGTGAAAATAGATGAATCTGTAATCGCCAGAGTGAGGAAGGGCGATGTGACTGCTTTTGATGTGTTGTACAGAACCTATTGTCAGCGACTGTTTTGCTTTGTTTTGCAGATCATTAAAACGGAGACCGATGCTGAAGAGATCGTTCAGGAGGTGTTTCTGAAGCTTTGGGAAACACGCCTGCAAATCGATAAACATGCCGTGTTTGAATCTTACCTGTTCACTATTGCCCACAACACAACAATAAGCCTCATCAGAAAAAGGCTTTCCGAAAAAAAGTATATCGACTATATTTCTTCACTTCAGGAGGTTACGTCGGCATCAGAACCTGACGGGGAAACGGAATTTAAGGAACTTTCACAACAATTGCAGAATCTGTTAGAAAAGCTTCCCCCCCGGCAGAAAGAGGTTTTTCTTTTGCATCGCGAAGAAGGACTTACCTATCAGCAAATAGCGGAAAAGCTGGATATTTCAAAGAATACGGTGGAAAACCATATTGCAAAAGCCCTGCAATTCCTGCGCAAGAACCTCGGCGGGGGACATTTTTCCTCCTTATTGTTTATTTGTCTTTTTCTGGAATCACAAAGCGGAGTGTTTATATAGATGGAGAAAATAATAAAAAGTGGGACTGTTCAATAGCCTTCCGTTCCCTTCTCAGGGTAATTGAGTTTTACTTCTGTAATAACTGAGAAAAAAAAATTGTACCTCAGGTAGTGGTTTATGCAAAGTTAAACGTAAACTAAATAGTTTTTCGCTTTGAATAAAGCAAAATATATTTTTAGACTACATTTACAATAATGGATAAAGAACTGTTTCAGAAATATTTGAATAACAATTGTAACCCTGAAGAATTGCAGGAAACGTTCAGGTGGCTGAAAGAAGAAGCAGGAAGCCTGCACGGAAAGAGGATGTTGGAACAGTTCTGGAAAGAGTATAATTCCGGGAACATCTACGTTGAAGAAGACAGGGTGGAAAGAATGCTGGATAAGTTGCATCATCGGTTAAACCTGTACAATTTTGAACACAAGCTTATAAAGAATGCGCAAAGCACTTCAACCACATTTCAGCGTATAACTTTTTTCCTCAGCCGGGCGGCAGCAATCCTCTTTATTCCGGTGCTGTTGACGCTTGTATATACATGGTCTCGTCCTAATTTGAGCGAGAGTGAAACTTCCCGTATGACCGGGAATATAGAGGTGGTAGCCCCGGTAGGTTCGCGAACCTTTATCGAATTGCCGGATGGCACGGGTGTCCACCTGAACCACGGCAGCAAACTTTCGTATCCCCATAAATTTACGGGAGGGAAGCGCAGGGTATCACTCAGCGGAGAGGCCTATTTTGTGGTGACAGAAAACCATGAGCGACCCTTTCTTGTAGATGCCGGGGATTTGGTTGTTACTGCACTGGGAACAGAATTCAATGTCATGGCCTATTCCGGTCAACCCAGGTTGGAGACAACCCTGGCTCAGGGGAAAGTGCTTGTACAAAGGAAATTGCCGGATAACCGGCTGGAAACTCTCCAGGAAATGAGGCCGGGCCAGCACCTGAGTTATCTGCTGGAGGAAAACAGTTTTTCCTGTGTAAAAAGAGACATACAAAAATATATACTATGGAAAGACGGGCTGCTGATGTTCAAAGATGATCCGTTGGAGGAAATTACTCAACGGCTGGCCAGATGGTACAATGTTGAGTTTATTTTTAGTAATGATTCATTGAAGGATTATCCTTTCACCGCTACGTTTGTAGATGAAACCCTGTCTCAGGCGCTCGATCTTTTGTGCCTTGCCATTCCGATGGACTATCAGGTCACGCCCCGGGTCAAACAGCCCGACGGGACCTTTACCAAACAAAAAGTCATTATAAACTCAAAAAAGTAAGTTATTTGTAACCTGACATTAAAAAAATCAAAATGCCTATGGAGTAAGATCTGCTGCTGACAACAAAAAAGCAGAAAGATGCGCACACATCCTTCTGCTTCACGTGATTTAAAAGAAATTTTTAAACCTATTAAAAACAAAAGTATGAAATTTCGCAAAAGAAAAGATGCGGGAGGGATAGTAAATCGCTCCGTACTTAAAATTTTAATGATTATGAAACTTACTACCTGTCTGTTTCTGATTTCAACCCTCGGCGTACTGGCGAATTTGTCGTATGCACAAAATACAAAGCTGACGCTTCACTTTAAAAACACTCCGGTGGAGCAAGTACTTTCGGCCATAGAAAACCAGAGTGAGTTCTTTTTTCTTTACAGCAAAAAGGCAGTTGACGTGGAACGTACAGTGGATATTTCTGCTAACGACGAGACTGTAATGACTATCCTGAATGAACTTTTCAGGAAAGAGAATGTGCACTACATTATCAAAGGACGGCATATCGTCCTTTCAGCCCGGGACAACCTGTGGAATACCGAATCCCTGGTTTACCAGCAACATACGGTTTCCGGTAAAGTTACTGACTCCGGCGGCTCACCTCTTCCCGGTGTAACAGTTGTAATTAAAGGCACCACTCATGGTACGGTAACGAATGCGGACGGGGAGTATTCTATTTCTAACTTTCCTGAAGATGCTGTATTAGTGTTTTCGTTTGTGGGAATGAAGACACAGGAAATACCTGTGGCAGGAAAAGCATCAATCAATGTAGTGATGGCAGAAGAGACAGTTGGGATTAAAGAGGTTGTGGCGATTGGATATGGTACGATGAAAAAAGTGAATTTGACTGGATCTATTTCTTCCGTTTCAGCGGGTGAGTTAGAAAAGAACCCTGTACAAAATCCATTGCAGGCATTACAGGGCAAGACACCAGGAATGCAGATTGTACAAAATTCAGGTGAACCAGGGAATGAAGGTTATCAAATTCGTATCAGGGGGCTTAATTCATACGGGAGTTCAAACAATCCTTTGGTCATCATTGATGGAGTGGCCGGATCGTTGGATTTACTAAATCCTATAGATATTGAATCGGTATCCGTGTTGAAAGATGCTTCGTCAAGTGCTATATATGGAGCCAGAGCAGCAAATGGTGTTATTCTCATAACTACAAAATCAGGAGAAAAAGAACCAATGAGTTTGACTTACAGAGGGAATTTTGCGGTGCATGATGCTATTATGCCATTTGATTTTATGAAGTTTGATACAGCGGCTGATTTTATGGAAGCTTTAAATGCAGCAGCTGATAATAATGAAGCTGTAGGTTATGCTGCAGCTCACCGTAAGTATTCGCAAGCTGAAATTGATCAATATAGAAATAATCCGGGTAGTAATCCTAATTTTGATTGGTTGGATTACATGATGCAATCGCCATTAGTAATGAACCACCATTTGGGTGCATCAGGTGGTACCGAAAAGGCGAGATACAATGTCTCCTTGGGGTATTACGACCAAAGTGGAGTGTTAAGGGGCTATGATTATAATAAATATACAGGCAAAGCTAAATTTGATTTTAAAATCAATAAACATATAGAAGTTGGAACTAATGTCATGTTTGGTTCGGGATTAAGAGAAGGAGCTTACTTGGATGCAAGAGATACCTGGTGGTGTACATTAATACAGCGGCCTACGTATGAGCCTAAGTTATCAGACGGGAGATGGACTTATTCGGCTTTTAGTCAGGAGTACACAAATAAAAACCCGGCTCTTTCAATAAACAGAGAGGCAGCAGGATATAAGGACACTCATGAATATAATGTGATTACAAGCGCTTATCTACGAATAAATTTTTTGAAAAACTTTTCTTGGGATATTACCGGTGCAATGAATTATGACAGGGCTGAAGTTAAAGCTCATCAAAAGGTAGTACCCCAATATCTATATCATTCAGGAGAATATTTTTATAATTGGGCTAAGTTTACCGAGATATCGTTGCAGGATACGTGGAAGAAATCAGTTAATAATACCGTCTACTCTACATTAAAATATAGTATTCTGCTGAACGAATCCCACGATATTAATTTAATAATTGGCTATAATCAAGAGAACTTCAAATATGAATACCTTGAGGGATATAGAAGAGGATTTAGTAGTGGAAATTTAGATGCTTTGTCTGCTGGAGAAACAGGAGAGATGGTTGGTACCGGGGATATTACAGATTGGGCTTTGCAATCAGTATTTGGCCGTGCGAACTACGATTATAAGGGCAGATATTTATTTGAAACTTCTTTCAGATATGATGGCAGTTCACGTTTCCACCCGGATCACCGATGGGGGTTCTTTCCTTCATTGTCTGCAGGATGGAGATTATCAGAGGAACCATTTATGGATGATATTTCATGGGTAGATAACATTAAGTTGAGAGGTTCATGGGGACAATTGGGGAACCAGGATGTAGGTGCTTATCCCTATCAAGCGACAATTAATATTGGCAATAATTATCCTTTTTCTGGTGAAGTTTCTCAAGGAGTTTATTATAACACTTTTAATAACGATAAAATAAGTTGGGAGACTACAGAAATAAATAATATTGGTGTCGATCTAAGTATTTACAGAGGACTTTTTTCAGTTAGCCTGGATGTCTATCAGAAAAATACTTCAGGCATAATAAGAAATATGCAAGTCCCAAGTGCTTTGGGTTTATCCGGACCCACAATCAACGGTGGTAAAATGAAAAATACCGGGTATGAGTTAATAGTGGGGCATAGTAAGAAATTAAATGAATTTAATTACCAGATTAGTGCTACCTTATCTCGTTTCAAAAATACATTGGTTGATTACGGTGCAAGACACATAAGCGGTCTGTATATTTATGAAGAAGGTCTTCCTTACAAGTCTTATTATATGCATGAGTTTGCCGGAATTTTCCAGGATCAGGAAGATATCGAAAGCTCTGCAAATCATCCTTATAAGGTTTATCCGGGAGCCATAAAATTAAAAGATCAGAATGATGATGGTGTTATAAATGGAGATGACAGAAAAGTTATAGATGGTGCATATCCAAAATTTGATGGGGGCTTGAACCTGGCATTCCAATATAAAAATTTTGATTTTTCCGCTTTTATTTATGGTGTATATGGGAAAAAGTTTTACGGATCAGTTTTGGGAGTATGGCCTTATTACCAATTTTTGAGACCTGTAAAAGCATGGGAAAATGCATGGACACCAGAAAACCATTCCAATGAAATGCCTCTTCTGACATTTGACACACCTGCTGCTATTAGATACAATTCTTCCTTTTATTTAATGAATACTTCATACCTTCGGTTACGAAATCTACAGTTAGGTTACAATGTACCTGATGTTTATGTTGAGAAAATTGGGTTAAAATCATTGCGGCTCTATTTCTCAGGACAGAATTTGTTCACATTACATAATATGAAATTTGGAGGAGACCCGGAAATGACTAGTAATGATGCCTGGAATGTAAGTTATCCCCAGGTTAAAGTGTTTTCTTTAGGGATAAATGTTAAATTTTAAAAACTATGTAATTATGAAAAATATAAAATATTTTTTAATATTCTTAACTATTACTTTCTGGAGTTGTGATGATTTTCTTGACAAATATCCCCACGATGAGCTCTCGGATAATACATTCTGGAAAAATGAGGAAGAATTGCAGATGGGTTTGACTGCTTGTTATGGTTTGATGCAAAATGAATATATTTCGTCAGCTACAGGATCAGGAGATAAGGTTTATTGGGATGGTTTAACAGACAATGCATTTGTTAGTGATTTTTGGGGACTACAGGAATTTTACTCAGGAGATCAAAATCCAACTAATGATCTCGCAGGAGGGTTATACTCAAAATGTTATAATGTTGTAGCAGCCGTAAATTCTTTTCTTTCAAAGATTGACTTAGTTGATATAGAGCAGGAAAAAAAGAATAAATATATAGCTGAAGCTCGTTTTATAAGGGCTTATGTTTATCATGAATTAGTGTTAAACTTTGGTGGAGTTCCCTTATTCAGTTCAGAGCCGACGATTGAGAGTGCAAGTGTAGGCAGAAGCACTAAAGAAGAGGTAATGACTTTGATCAATAATGATCTTGATTTTGCAATCGAAAATCTTCCTGATGAAAGTTATACCGGGCATGTGGTAAAAAATTCCGCACGAGGATTAAAGGCGCGTGTATTACTATATGGCGACGATTGGTCAGGTGTTGCACAATACACTCAAGATATCATGTCTTCAGGGAAAACATCACTTTATACTAATTATAAAAATATGTTTATTAATGAGGGCCAGGGAGATGATAATACTGAGATTTTGTTTTCAATAAAATTTTTGGCACCTGAAGAATGGCATAACATTGATTACAGGGTAGGTGGCCCATCACATATCAATGTTCTTGAAGATTTGGTTAACGATTATTTGACAATAAATGGTTTGCCAATTGATGAAGATCCTATTTATAATCCAGATTCTTTACATAAAAACAGGGACCCCAGGTTACAACAAACTATTTTCTGTGAAGAAGGAGAGCCATGGATATATGATGTAAACAATGGCTATACCTACTATTTTACCAATAATACAACGAAATTTTCTTGTAAAAAATATATTGATGAGAGTGTGCAGGCCAGTCATGTTACACAAAGTGACCAAGATATTGTTTTGTTACGCTATGGCGATGTGCTTTTAATGTATGCCGAAGCTAAAAATGAATTGGGGCAATTCGGACAAAATGAATGGAATCAATCAATACGTCTAATTCGTGAAAGGGCTGGATTTATTGTTAGCCAAGCCTTGGATTTTCCAGGTGGAAATCAAAGCAATTTAAGAGAGATTATACGGCATGAGCGCAGGATTGAAATGGCTTTTGAAGGATTCAGATACTATGACTTGTTAAGGTGGGGTAATATTAAAGAAGTATGGGAAAACATTGAGGGAGAGAACCCACAGGTAAGACAATACAATGAAAATAAACCGCTTTTCCCAATACCGGAGAGTCAAATAGATTATTATAACAATAATGATATTCCTTTTGAACAAAATCCTGGGTATAACTAGAAAATTTAAAATTCAATTAATTCAATAATATAGAGGCTGTTGTTATTACTCAACAGCCTCTTATTACCACTTTCTATAAAATTTTGAATTTCCCTAATTCGTTAAGGATAGACTATCTATTTATATATCACTTATCTCAACATGAACAATTTATTCAAAAAAATTCTATTCCTTTTATTTCTTCAGATATTGAGTCTATCTCAATTGCTTGCCCAACAAAATGCTTTCGTAAAATTAAATAATCCTGATTCATGGACAATGGTTTTGATTCCTGATCCACAGGCTTATGTGAAATTTGAACGGAACCAGCCAATAATGGATATTATAACTACGTGGCTCAAAACCAATAAAGAAGAATTGAATATTGAACTGGTGCTGTGTACAGGTGATTTGGTGGAAAGCAACAATTCAATTATCCCCGGTCCCAAATATGGGGGAGATCAAACTGCTTGGCAGCAATGGGAGGCAATTTCCCATTCATTCAATAAACTGAATAGTGTTGTACCGTATATTCTATGTGTAGGCAATCACGATTTAGAAACTTCGAAAGGTGCCTGTAGGTACAGCCAGTTTAATTCGTGGTTTCCTCCCAATGGAAATCCTCTTACCGAAAAATTGTTGGTGGATATGTTTCCAAATCCATCAAATGTGAAAACATTGGAGAATGCTTATTACGAATTTGTTTCACCTCATGGCGTTCCCTTTCTTATCTTTTCTTTAGAATTTTTGCCTAGGAATACAATTGTAAAACAGGCCGAAAAAATTGTTCGGATGGATAAATATGAGAAATACAAAAGCATTGTGTTAACCCACAGTTACCTGGAGGCAGATAATAGCCGTTGCCTGAAAGAAGGTTACCGGTTGAAAGATGTAACAAATGGGGAGGATTTGTGGAAGAGGCTAATTGCCCCCTCTGAAAATATTGAAATGGTAATTTGCGGGCACAAGGCCGGAAAAACGCATAGGGAACACGTTGGTTACCGTATTGATAGAAATGCAGGAGGAAAAGGTGTACATCAGATTTTGTTTAATGCGCAATGGGAAGGAGGTGGTCCCAATGGTAACGGGGGTGATGGATGGATCCGGATTTTTGAGTTTTTGCCGGATAAAAAAACAGTTCTGGTGAAAACGTTCTCCCCTCTTTTTGCAATCTCTCCGGAAACCCGGGATAAAGCTTTTAGGACAGCAGACTGCGATCAATATGAATTAAAATTAAAATAGTTGGCAATGAACAGGAAAACCACACTTCTCATTTTAATACTGATGACCACACTATTGGCATCGGCGCAGCAAAGATTACTCAAGAAAGAATTCTTGGTTACCAATCAGTATTTACTTTTTCCAATAGACAATGGAGCGTCAAAATCACGAATGAACCTTAGCGTTGGGAACCTCAACACGTATTTTGATATTTGTTTAGCCTCTGATTCCGGGAAAGTTGATTTCTGGGTATATCTGGACGTTGGGCGGTTTATGAAAGAAAAATTAATAATTTCGACCTCTTTGGATAATCATCTGGAAAAGGGATTCGATTTATTATTGTTTGATGATAAAATAAAGACATTAGTACCAATTTATTCAGAGAAACTCCGGCCTCAATTACATTTTTCTTGTAAAAGGGGGTGGAATAGTGATCCAAACGGGTTGGTTTACTATGATGGCGAATATCATATGTTTTATCAGCACGATCCATTTGGCTGGAAGAAGAGCCTTGCCAGTTGGGGACATGCAGTAAGCAAAGACCTTATCCATTGGGAAGAATTGCCGGTTGTACTTTTCCCCGATTCAATGGGAATGATTAAGTCCGGCTCTGCAGTTGTGGATTTTAACAATACTGCCAGCTTCCAAAACGGGAAAGAAAAGGTAATCGTTGCAGCATATACCGCCGGGCCTGAGTATGGCAAAGTTTCTTTAATTGACTCTATTGAAGCATCACGGCAGTGCCTTGCTTACAGTAATGATCGTGGACGTACTTTTACCAAATACAAGGGAAATCCTGTTCTTCCTCTGTCAAAGAGAAAATTATGGTTTAACTCCAGAGACCCTAAAATATTCTGGTACGAACCCGACAGCAACTGGGTAATGGTATTGTTTGAAGGGCTGGGGCATTCAATTTATACTTCCGGGAATCTTAAAGATTGGAAATACGAAAGCCATGTGAAAGAATTCTGGGAATGTCCCGAGCTTTTTGAATTACCTGTCGATGGAAATCCCGAAAATAAAAAATGGGTCATGTACAGTGCATCGGGTAACTATAAGATTGGTAATTTCGATGGAAAACAATTTATTCCCGAAACAGATAAAATACGATATTCAATATATCGGGATATGTATGCAGGCCAGACTTTTAATGATGAACCGAATGGAAGAAGAATCCAGGTGCTTTGGGGAAAAACCATTGCAGAAGGGATGCCATTCAACCAAATGATAACTTTCCCTACTGAACTGTCGTTAAAAACACACCGGGAAGGCGTTCGGATGCATGCTAATCCGATAAAGGAAATTTCAACGCTTTATAAAAAATCATACAAATACGGTTCTTTTGTTTTTGACAAAGAACTATTGATTAATGATTTTCAAAGTAAGTTGCTTCACATAAAGCTGGATATAAAAACATTAAGCGCCATTATCTTTTCAGTAACAGTTAATGGCTATAAGTTTACCTATGACGGCAACTTTAGTAAATTGAACGATGCTTTTATTCCCTTAATTGATGCTGAAAAATTAAAACTTGAATTTATTATCGATGTAAATTCAATAGAAGTTTATATTAATGACGGCCTATATGTAATGATGATACCTTACGATTCGAGTGATAAGCAACCTGAAATTCTGTTTAGCCCTACTATTGGTAAGACTACAATCGTTGAAAATCTCGAAGTACACGAATTAGAATCAATTTGGAAATGATATAATGTTGATGAAAATTAACTATTCGCGCAATTAAAATTAAGTTTAATGAATAAAACAATACAGGTATTCACTTGGTCTATCATTGTAGCTTTGGGTGGTTTTCTTTTTGGATTTGATACCGCAGTTATTTCCGGCGTGGAGAAATCGATACAACAATTATTTGTGCTTTCTTCATTCTGGCATGGTTTTACAATATCCTCGGCCCTGATTGGTACAATTGTTGGAGCATTGGTTGCCGGAAGGCCGGCAGATAAATACGGGAGGAAGCCAATCCTTTTTGTAATTGCTTTTCTATACACAGTTTCCGCAATAGGAAGTGCCCTTTCAAATCAGATATTCACTTTTATCGTTTATCGTTTTATCGGAGGAATTGGAGTAGGAGCCTCTTCTGTAGTCGCACCTATATATATATCTGAAATATCTCCGGCAAAAGTAAGAGGACGCATGACAGCGCTTTTTCAGTTCAATGTTATTTTCGGGATATTAATGGCATTTATATCGAACTACATGTTACGAGAAACCGGAAATGCTCCCTGGAGATGGATGCTTGGAGTTGAAGCTGCACCGTCTGCAATCTATTTTGTACTCTTATTTTTTGTGCCTGAAAGTCCAAGATACCTTATAAAAGCAGGGAATATTGTAAAAGCAAAGTATATTTTGACTAAAACAGAACCGGGAAATATTGATAATGAAATCAATAAAATCCAGATAAATCTGAAACAATCAGGAACTGCAAAGAAAAAGCTTTTCGCTATGCGGTACATAAAACCAATTTCCATTGCTTTTTTTGTTGCTATGTTTAACCAGTTCTCAGGAATTAATGCTATTCTTTATTATGCTCCGCGTATGTTTGAATTAGCTGGTTTTTCTTCTGATGATTCCATGTTCCAGCCTGTAATAATAGGATTAACGAATGGCATATTTACGGTATTGGGACTTGCAATAATTGATAAATATGGAAGGAAAAAATTGCTGATTTCTGGTTCAGTGGGAATGTCGTTAAGTCTGGGACTAATTGCTTTTATTTTCTATACTTCTGGTAACATCGGATTTGAATTATTGATATTGCTTATTGTATATATTATGTTTTTTGCTTTTTCTACAGGAGCCGTAATTTGGGTGTTAATATCAGAAATTTTTCCCAATTCAGTACGGGGAAAAGGACAATCATTGGGAAGCTTTACGCATTGGTTTTTTGCGGCTTTAATAACTTTCTTATTTCCTGTTATCGCTGAAGACACCGGAATGGGAGTGGGGCATTCATTTGCATTTTTTTCATTCATGATGGTGGTTCAGGTATTTGTTGTGTGGAAATATTTTCCTGAAACCAAAAGAAAAACATTAGAGGAACTTGAGATAAAATTATCAAAACAATAAAAATATTTTCTTAAAAATTATTAATTATGAAAAGTTACAATCGAATTTTTTTATTAATTATCATTACTCTTTTTTATACTTTCCAAGTAGCATGTGCTCAAATTCAACAAAAAACGCCAGATAAAAAAGATTCTTTCAGTTTTGTATTCATGACTGATGTTCATATTCAGCCTGAAAGACATGCTGTTGAGGGGGTTTTACAAGCCATTGACACGATTAATAAGATAGAACCTGACTTTGTTCTTACGGGTGGTGATAATGTGATGGATGCTTCTTCTCAAAGTTTGGGTCGGGCCGATAGCTTATATTCGCTGTTTACTAATACCATGAAAGTACTTAAAATGCCATGGTATAGTACTTTTGGAAATCATGAAACTTTTGGGCTTCATAAGAAAGATTTTACTTCAGAGCAACGTAAAGGGATGTACAAAAAGTACTTTGAAAAAACGTATTATACATTTGAACATAAAGGCTGGCAATTTATTGTGCTCGATGCCATTATGTATGGAGATGGAAGGGAAGACAGGTATTACGGACAGATTGATTCGGTGCAAATGGACTGGATGAAAAGCGTTTTTGATACCATCGGAACAGAAAAACCAGTCATTGTTTCATTGCATATCCCGATACTTAGTGTTGGTGACCAGATTGAAAAAAATGGTTTTACCCCGAGGTCAGTAATAAGGAGGGGAAATGCGATGGAGTTAATCAGGCTTTTTGAGGCCCACAATGTAAAAGCCGTATTACAGGGACATTTACACATGTACGAAGATATTTCGTTTAACGGTATCCATTACATTACAGCTGGTGCTGTATGCGGCGGATGGTGGGAAGCCAGGCTTCCAGGAAAAGAAAGGGAAGAGGGTTTTTTGTTGGTTAATATCAATGGAGATGAATTTACATCGGAATATATTGATTATGGGTGGGATGTAGAAGAATAATCTGAATTATAAACCAAATTTTTAAAAAATATTTTTACATTATATAGATAGTGCGATTTTTCACGCTTTTGAGGCTTCTAATATATGTTAAATTAGTTTAATGCCACGGCCATTGGGGAGGACTGGTATTGTTTGCAAAGTAAATTTCCATTGAATACCTCGGGGTTCTACCTTGGGTAATCCATTCTTATGATGCTGTGCGATAGTGATTTTAGATTCACTATAATATAAATCAACTTTCTATACATTTTTAAATATTGAAAAGCAAAAAATTGTGTGTACAACTATGTTTCTTGGCGTTATTTTAATGTTTCTTTCTTTAGGCTGTCAGAAGAAAACAGAAATTCCAGAGCGGCTTTGGTACACAAAATCTGCAAAAAGCTGGCATGAAGCTCTGCCGTTGGGAAATGGCAGATTGGGAGTTATGATATTTGGATCGGTAGCCGAAGAACATCTTCAATTAAACGAAGAAAGCTTATGGGCTGGCGTGCCGGAAGATCCTTTCCCTGAAAATATAAAGAAACATTATGCGGAATTTCAACGTCTGAACCTGGAAGGTCAATATCCACGTGCATTTGATTATGCTATGGCGCATTTGGCTGTTTCCCCAACCGCTTTCCGTTCCTATGAGCCTTTAGGAGATCTTTACCTTTATTTTGGACATAATAATCCTAAAAATTACAAACGTTCACTTAACCTGGAAAAGGGAATAAACACTGTGGAATATGAAATAAACGGGGATAAATTTGTTCGCGAATCATTTGTTTCGTCGAAATACAATGCTGTTTTTTATCATTTCACAAGTGTTGATAAAGAGGAGGTTGAGTGTTATATACGTTTTGAAAGAGAAAGAGACATTAGAAAGTATGTAAATGCTGATAATATCATTTGTGTTGATGGGCAAATTTTCGATGATCCGGAAGGGGATGATGACAACCAAGAGGGGTCTGGAGAAGGTGGCTACCATATGAAGTTTTCTGCTCATGTCGGAGTGAAGGTTGAAGACGGAAATATCATTGCAAAAGGTGATAGTCTGGTTGTTTCTGGCACAAATGATTTTACAGTTATTGTGAGTTCCGTAACTGATTATAATCCTGATTTAATGAATTTTGATCGTACAATTGATTCGGAAAAAGAATCGCTCAAAATCATGGAGACAGCATTGAATACACCTTACCAACAAATAAAGGAAGAACACATTCATGACTTCTCATCTGTTTATAATCGAGTTAAATTTCACTTAGGAGAAAACCCAAAAGATACTATTCCAACAGATAAACGAATAAAAAATGTACAAAAAGGGGGTAATGATAATTACCTTACCCAGTTACTTTTTCAATATGGCAGGTACCTTTTAATGTCCAGTTCAGGTTTTCGAGCCGTTTTGCCAGCCAACCTTCAGGGGATATGGAATGCAGATATGTGGGCTCCTTGGGAATCTGATTATCATTTGAACATTAACTTGCAAATGAATTATTGGCCGGCTGATGTGTGCAATCTTTCGGAAACACTTAAACCTTTATCTAATTTTATGGTTAGATTGACTGAAAAAGGAAAAACAACAGCAAAAAAGATGATAGGTTCTGAAGGTTGGATAGCCCATTATTCAACAAATGTTTTTGGGCGTACAATTGCCTCGGGATCGACGAAAAGTTCACAAGTAAACAATGGCTATTGTTTTCCCCTGGCTGGTGCATGGATGTCTTTAACTTTGTGGCGACATTATCAGTTTACCCAAGATCAAGAATATCTGAAAGATACAGTTTATCCGGTAATTAGCGGCGCTGTTGAGTTTATTCTTGATTTTCTGAAAGAAAACAGCAAGGGAGAACTGGTGACTGTGCCATCCTATTCTCCTGAAAATTTTTACATCGATCCGGTATCTGGTAAGAGATTGCGTAACACGATGGCTGCTACTATCGATATAGAAATTATTCGTGATATTTTTGATGCCTGTCTGTCTGCTGAAAAAATTCTGTCAAAAGATAAATTAACAAAAAGGATCCATGAAGTATTAGTAAAATTACCGTCAATAAAGATTGGAGCGGATAGTACTATCCAGGAATGGTACGAAGATTACGAGGAAATAGAGCCCGGGCATCGTCATATATCCCATTTGTATGCTCTTTATCCATCCAATCAAATTACAAAAGCTACGCCTGAACTTTTTAAAGCAGCGCGGACAACAATAGAAAAACGTCTGTCAGGCGGAGGTGGACAAACCGGATGGAGTCGTGCCTGGATTGTAAATTTTTATGCAAGATTATTTGATGGTAATGAATGTAACAAGCATATTAATGGCTTGCTCTCTGGGCAGGTTTCGTCAAACCTTTTTGACCTGCATCCGCCGCATGTTTTTCAAATTGACGGGAACTTGGGAGTTACCGCAGGTATTGCCGAAATGTTACTGCAGTCACATGAAAATAAAACAATACGTTTGTTGCCCGCTTTACCCAAGGATTGGAAAGATGGTGAAATAAAAGGGCTTTGTGCAAGAGGAAATTTTATTATTGATATTGATTGGAAGGATGGTAAAATGGAAACTGTCTGGATTTATTCTCCAAAAGGGGGAAAATGCAGACTTCGATATCAGGGAAAAGAAAAGGAATTTAGTATGAAAGCAGGTGAACAACTTAAATGGGCTAACTTTTAGTTCATTGAAAACACAGTCTAATCAAAATATACAATAATGAAAAAAGCTCTTACAGTATATTTTCTCCTAATTAATTTTTACATAACCGCACAACCTATCTCCCGAACCTTTGAACTAAGGTACTTTACCAGTGACCCTGCAGCCAATGGGGAAACAGATTTCAAGGGAGAAACCGAATGGTTTAACACTGAAGGTAGGGTTCAATTTTTAAATGAATATGCAAATTTTGCTTCCCGTTATTTTGATAATCCGGAGTTAGACAAGGAGATAGTTACGGAAGAAGAGATTGGTGATCTGGTAAGAAAAATGAAACCCCAACCAGGAACCAAAATCCGGCAGACAATTCCATTGAACGGATGGAAAACTTACGGCTATAAAAAAGGGCAGGACATTCAAAACGAAAAAGAACTTGAGTTCTGGAATAACATTCCCGGGGCACGAATTATTAACGATAAGCTGGAATTACGCAATACCACTATCAAAAAAGAGTTCGGACCTTTAAACTGGCGGTTTAAACTGGAATGCAAGGTAATGGTTGCAGGGAACAGCCAGGTTACATTTAAACTGAAAGGAGAAGATAAAACGGCTGTCTCCCTGGCTTTAAACAAGGAAGAATTAAATACAGAAGGTTCTGAATTGGTTATCGAAGGGGACATGACCCAAAAAAGGTTTAATTGTTACGTGAATGGCAAACTGATTCATGACTTTGCATTAATGACTGACACTACAGTTACAGCCATATCTGCTTTTTCAGTTTCAGTATCCGGTAATGGTTTTATTGATGACCTTTTTTTGTTCAATCACGTTTTGCAGGATAACGCCAATTATCCCTACTATTCGCAGGTTATTTTGGATGAGGATTTTGAAGAAAAACCTGCAATCGAAGGATGGCAATCCGTCTATTTCGACGATAGCCACTGGAAGAAGTCTGATTTGCCTGCCGTACACGGAGGCCTTCGTGAAAAGGAAGAATCCTTTTATCTAAGAAAAAAACAGTATGTCGGAGAATTTGAAAGGGCTTTTTTACAAATAGAAACCCTCGACCCGGGTGGAGAAGTTTGGATCAATAACGAAGTAGTGGCTGTTGTTAATAACCGGCATCCCCAGGAAATAGAAGTTACCCGCTTTCTGAATAAGAATCAGGAGAACTTGTTTGCGGTTAAAGTAAACCCATACAAATTGAATTTTCCAATGCCGCATACCCCAACAGACCATCACATTGGATGGTTTTTGGGACGTACAAAACTGGAGCTTACCTCGAAATGCAGAATCAAAAGTGTGGTTGCTACTACCCGCGAGTTGGGAGAGGAGGCTATACAGGCACATAAAGTCATCCTGCAATACCCCACACGGAATTTTTTTGAGGGGAGTATTGAAATCAATTACTATCCCTGGTTCCCGGAGGAAGGCGAAAGGGTTGCCTCTTTCTCCCGCGAAATAAAAGTACGCCCAAGGATAGCTCATGAATTCCATTTCGATATTCCCGTACCTTCCCCCGGCCTGTGGAGCCCGGAATCACCGAACCTGTACAGGGTTGAGACAATTTTAAAAGATAAAGAAGGGAACCCTGTGGACGACTTTGTAACCACTACCGGAATAAGGACGGTAAAGCAGGCAAACGGTCACCTGTATATCAACGGGAAAGCCGAGATGTTAAATGGTGCACAAATTATGGGATTTCGCACTCCCATTGAAACAACCTCAAAGTATAACAGATGTGCACCACTTGAAACCGTGGCTGAGGAGATGCTCATGATAAAAAAAATGAATGCAAACATGCTACGTGTGCATGTACATGCCGAAAAAGATACAGTAGATGGAATAAATGATCCGCGGTATGCTGAATTTGCCGATCAGATGGGCATTTACCTGATATGGTCCACAGCCGGATTTATCAGGGAAGGTGAGGCCTGGAATGTGGATTTTGAAGGTTATCCCAAATTTATGAAACAGGTCATCAATCATCCGAGCATTGTTCTCTGGGAAGCCTCCAACCACCCCAACCGTTTTAAACTTCACGATATTTCCGAAACGCATGACTATATAAAGAAAATATATCAAACTATTTCCGATGCCGATCAAAGCCGGTTAATTTCACCAACCTCTTTTTGGCAACATACCCACTATGCAAATTATGATGGTACCCTGGATTACCAGGGCAATTCCATTACAGCAGTCCCAGAATACATGGCTGCCCTTAATACACGGGGAAGCCAGGATGCTTATACCGGATATGGCGCCGATTGGTCCAGGCTCCGGAATGCCCCGAACGATTGGGCCGCCTCCTGCCTTGCTGCGAATGATAAGGCCTATTTTAATTTCGAACACGAAGAGTCGGCAGGGCAGCCCAACTGGGAATTATGTAAAGGGAAACCCTGGTATTTAATCCATTCTTATGAATGGGATTATGATAAAGGTAGTGTAGGGAGGCGTTTAACATTGGACGAATGGCGGGCAAGCCAGGCGTGGCAGGCCTTTTCAGCCTGGGAGTCGATGAAAAAACAAATGTTGCTGGGGTACGATGGTTTTTCGTGGTGCTGCCTTCGGGGAGGAGCCAACATGGGAACGTACCAGAAACCGTTAATTGACAACCTGCGTCACCCTAAACTGGCCTACTATACCAATAAAATGGTTTTTCAAAAAACATGGGCCGCCAGCAATAATGTGGATGTGGTTTATGGCCCAGAGGATGAGGTAATTCCTTTTGTTCATCATTTAGGGAAAAAAAAGCAAGTTGACCTTTTTGTTGAACTTCAAACCCCGGAAGGAAAAACCATAGAAAAAAAATCATTCGAAAATATTCAACTCCCTGAAGGAAGGGGAATTGTCCAGTTGGAAAAATTCAGGTTTAAAAAGATGAAAGATGGAGTTTATGTTATAAAATACGAACTGAAAAATTCAAAATAAAAATTTTCAAAAAAATAGTTTTACCATTCAAACTCAAACATCATGGATGTTAATGACCCACACCGTATTATTGAAGAATTTGAAAATGCTTTGTACAAGTTACAGCATACAAAAGAAAATCAGTTTGCCTTAGTGGAAAAGATGGTTTCTCTCTGTTCGCTGGCTTTTCTGGACTTGCGTGAGATTGTTATAACCAATGGATTTAAAAGCCATAGTGATTTAGTTTCCAGTCCGACCATTCAGTTTCAAGCAAAGTACTGAGTTCAACGTATGATTATATAGTTGAGTTGGTATGGCAATATGGTAAATATCCGCTTCAAATAGAAGAATGTGATGAAAATTATAATGGAAAATCCAATTACTTGATAAAGGTTTTAAATACATTCTTAACCTCTGTTTTTTCGAAACTGTTCAGGGGTAAGTGAAGTGTATTTCTTAAATATTCTGCAAAAATAGGCCGTTGTACGGAAACCGGTTTGAGAAATAATATCTGATAGTGGATCATTGGTGGTAAGCAATAATAATTTGGCTTTCTCTAAACGTTTTCGGATAATGAATTCGCTGGGTGGCATACCTGTAATTGACTTGAATACACGTGAAAAATGGTCTTTTGATGTAAACGATAATTCAGCCAGCCTACTCACCGAGATTTCCTGAGCGATATTCTCCTGTATGAATTTCAATACATTTTGAAACTTGTTATTTGCAATTTTATTTATATCAATCGGCAATTCTTCTTGAACAAAGCGCGAAAAAAGTTGCTTTAAAATTGCGGTTGTTTCCAAATAGTGTGATAATGAGGTATAAGTGATTTCTTTATTTATCCATGGTTTTGACTGGTAAATTTTAGGATCATGGTGTGGAAGTTCATATCCGGGATTCAGATTAAGACATTTTTGTAAAAGACTCTGATCTAAAGTGGTAGCACTGATTTTAGAAAGCACGTTGAAAAGATTATAAATATTAAGACCGGAAGGCATTTCCATACTAAAATGAATATAAATGTGTGCCAGATTCTTTTCAAAAAAATAGGAACATGGAGTAAAGCTTGGGATTAAATACATGTAGTTAGGTTCGAGAACAGTAGTGGCGCCATCAAAAACAAAATGTCCTTTCCCTTCTGTGATAATGTAAAGGCGTGAAAACGGGCTTATAATATTTTTATAAGCCGAATTGTCACTGAATCTTAAATATGCAATATTCTTTAAATTAAAATTTATCGTTTTCCCAATTTCTTCAATATGCATTGTTCTTATTTTTAACTTGTTTATCGATACTAAGCTAAGATTATAAATATAATAACTTTAAATGTAAAATCGTATTTGTGCAATATGAAATCGTGAAAGTGTAATAGTTTTACAGTTCTCCAGATTACATTTGAAACCATAAAAACCAATATCATTTCCAACATGGAACTAAGTATTGTTCTCGGAATTTTGCTAATCGCCACCGGCGCGTTTTCTGCCGGCAGTTTTGCAGTCCCCTTTGGTAAAATTAAAGGTTGGAAGTGGGAAACCTACTGGATGGTTTTCAGCCTCGGGGCATATATAATTATGCCTTTGATTGCCTGCCTTGTTTTTACGCCTGATTTTTTAGCAATCATTCGGTCAACTCCGCTCGAACCCATTTTACTTGTTTTTATTTTAGGTGGAGTTTATGGTGTTGGAAATCTCTCTTTTGGTTTGGCACTGCGTTACCTGGGACTTTCGCTGGGGTATGCGCTTTCATTAGGGTTGATGTTGGCCATCGGTACGTTGGTTCCGCCAATTATCGACGGACGATTGCAATTAATGATTGAATCCTATGGCGGTAAACTTTTGCTTGCCGGAATTGCGGTTGCCGCCGTTGGAATAGCTTTTTCGGCATGGGCCGGTATTACGAAAGACAAATCGGTGACACTGGAAAAGAAACAGGAAAGTGTTTCTGAATTCAACCTGGGAAAAGGGATTCTTGCTGCATTGCTGGTGGGTGTGACCGGTTCCGCCATGGCACTTGGGTTTGAACAGGGATTGCCCATTTCTGATTTTGCAGAACAAAGCGGTATCGACCCGCTCTTTTCCATGATGCCGGTTTACCTTATGCTTTTATCAGGAACATTTGTTTCAACGCTGATTTGGTGCTTTTTTCTTGGGTTCAGAAATAAATCTGTAAAAAACTATGTAAGTGCAAAAACCGGTAAAACACTGGCGTTAAACTACGGATTTGCTTTACTGTCCGGACTATTATGGTTCAGCCAGTTTATTTTTTACGGAATGGGGAAAAGCAAAATGGGGCCGTTTACTTTTACGTCTTGGGGAATACTAATGGCGCTGACAATTGGATTTGCTTCAGTTTGGGGGCTTATCCGCGGCGAATGGAAAGGTTCCCCGGCAAGGTTTTATGGCATTATGGCGTTATCTCTGCTCATTCTCATTGCAGCTTCTTTTATGATTGGTATCAGCGGTTCAGTTTAAATAAAACAGAAAAATAGTTTATCATGAACAAAAAAAATATGACATCACACGAAAGGATTTTGGCTGCTATTAATCACCAGACACCCGACAAGGTGCCTGTTGATTTGGGAGCAACTCCAAGCTCGGGAATTTCTGCAATAGCATATAGTAATCTTGTAAAGTATATTGGAATGCCGGAACTACCCGTCCAGATTTACGATGTGGTGCAACAACTGGCACAACCCGATATGAAAGTACTGGATAAATTCGGAGTGGATGTGCTCGACATCGGACGTGAATTTAACACGAACGCATCTGACTGGAAGCCAACAACGCTTGCAAATGGTGCACCGGCATTTTATCCCATGTGGTTTAACCCGGTGAAATTGGAAAACGGCTCGTATGCCACCTATGATGACGACGGGAAAACAATGCTTTCGAGAATGCCGGTTGGCGCTACTTTTTTCGATCAAACCTATTTCCCGTATGTGGATGGATATCCGGATAACTACGATAACCTGGATGCTGAAATGGGTCGCATTATGTGGGCACGCGATGCACACAGTCCATGGGACCATGCCGGCAATGACGGATTTTGGGAAACACTGCGCGAGAAAACGCTGCATCTGCGGCAAAATACGGACAAAGCTTTGCTGGTGGTTTGCGGGTGCAACTTGTTTGAGTGGGGAACTTTTCTGAGAAGGATGGATAACTTTTTGATGGATTTGATATGCGACCATGATAATGTAGAAAAATTGCTGGATGAATTGCTTAAACGCCACCTGGCAACCCTGGAAAAAGTGTGTAATTCCGTGGGCGACATTGTGGACATTATCCGTTTTGGCGACGATTTGGGAATGACTCAGGGACCGTTTATGGAACCTGAAATTTACCGGCAGTTGTTTAAACCGCGCCACAAAATATTATGCGATTATGTGAAAGAACACAGCCAGATGCACACGTTCATTCACTCCTGCGGTTCTATTTCGCTGCTTATGCCTGATTTGATTGAAGCAGGGATTGAAATTTTTAATCCGGTGCAAACCAATGCCTATCTCATGGAACCTGGTTTCCTGAAGAAAGAGTTTGGAAAAGACTGCACTTTTTGGGGAGGTGGAATTGAAACGGCAGGTGTACTGAATAATGCATCTCCTGAAAAAGTCAGGGAACAAGTATTGGAAAGGCTCGAAATATTTTCTGAAGGGGGTGGTTTTGTTTTTAATACGGTGCACAATATATTACCCGATGTGCCGCCGGAAAATATTGTGGCCATGTTCAATGCAGTCGACGAATTCAATAATAAAAACCAAAAAAGATGAAACGATTTGGACAGATAATCGGAATCCGGCCCGAACAGTTTGAACGGTACAAAAGCTATCATTCGAATGTATGGCCTGAAGTATTGGAAAAAATAAGAGAGTGCCATATCAAAAATTATTCGATTTACCGCAAAAACGGATTTCTTTTTGCCTATTTTGAATACTATGGGGAAGATTTTGCAAAAGACATGCAAAAAATGGCTGCGGATGAAAAAACTCAGGAATGGTGGGAAATCATGAAACCCATGCAGCAGCCAGTTACCAATCGTTTACCTGATGAATGGTGGGCCAATATGGAAGAGGTGTTTCATTTGGATTAATCCACACTTTTTAATTGCAGAAATGTGAAAAATACGAAACGAATCTGAATTTGTTGAATCTGTTGTTCCGGACAATCGAAAAATAAGTTTGAGAAATGGCACCAGTTTTTAAATAGTCAAGCAAAATTCAGAAGCATAGTTAAAATTTCATTATAAATTATCAAAATACACTAAGTTTGCTTAATCGTTTAAGCATACATTTGTCATGTAATTTGAAATAAATCGGTCGGGATTGCTTTCATATTTCTAAAAATAATGACAAAAAAGGTACTGTTAAAAGATATTGCAAAAAAAGCGGGTGTTTCAACGGCACTGGTTTCTTATGTCCTGAATGGTTTGGAAAAAGAGAAAAGAGTGGGGCGGGATGTTGTTGAAAAAATAAATAAGATTGCAAAAGAACTTAATTACCAGCCAAATCAAATAGCCCGCAGTCTGAGAAGCGGGAAAACAAAAACTATAGGATTAATTATTGCTGATATTTCAAACCCTTTTTCCGGACAAATTGCCCGGTTTATCGAAGGGGAAGCTGCAAGATTGGGGTATACTGTAATTATTGGTAGTACTGACGAAAATAGTACCAAGTTTTCAAGCTTAATCGATTCAATGCTTTATCGTCAAGTTGACGGATTAATTATGGCTCCGGCAGAAGGATCATCTCAAAAGATTAAAAAGCTTGTGAAAGAGCAGGTGCCATTTGTGTTCATTGACAGGTACTTTCCAGGTATCTCAGCTAATCATGTTGTCCTCGATAATTATGAGGCAACATATAATGCTGTCAATTATTTAATAGCTCATGGAAGAAAAAATATTTGCCTAATCATTTATAAAACTTTGGCTGTGCATATGCAGCAGAGAATCCTTGGATATAAGCATGCAATGAAAGACAATGGACTTGAAGATAATATAATTGTAAAAGAAATCCCCAGGAGAAGTTATTTCCAGGTAAAAGCTGATACTGAAAAAAATATGGATGAATTATTTGCAGACAAAAAAATGGATGCATTACTTTTTGCTGCGAATGCATTATCCATTTCCGGTTTGTATGCTATAAGAAAACACAAGATAAAAGTTCCTGATGAATTAGCAGTGATTGGTTTTGACGGCCATGAAGTTTTTGATTTTTTCGAACCACCAATAGCCTATATCAAGCAACCGCTCGAAGAAATGGGAACGGAAGCTGTACGGATTTTAGTAGAACAAATAAAAGGCGTAAAGAAAACTGTCCATACTGAAGTGAAACACCAGTTTATTAGCCGGGAATCAGGTGGTTAAAAATTTTATTATGCTGCTTAATCGATTAAATAGTTTGGTGATTGATTTTAAATGAAGAATTAGCTGTCGAAGAATAAATTGGATAACTGATGGAAGATATTAAACAATTTTTTGGTGGCGAAACGATTGACTCAGATTCTTTTGCCGCCCCTTTTTTAAGGCGATTTAACAGATGAAGATAAACGGAGAAGGCCATTTTATACAAAATGGAGTGATATTGCTCCACTTTATATTTTTTAATTTTAAATTTAAAAACGGCAACGATGAAAAAAAAGACTTTAATTAAGATTTACACTTTTTTTATAATTGCTTTAATTTGTAAAATGTCTGTTGCTCAGGATGATATGTCCTTTCTTAATCCTCCTGAATTAATAAAAAACCTCTCCTCTGTTGAAGATTACACGCCTGAAAGTAGAAAATTTACAGGAATTTCAAGTTTGGCAATAAGTCAGGAAGGAAGGATGTGGGCGGTATGGTATACCGGTATCACCCCCGGAGAAGATGCCAACAACTATGTTGTAGTGGCAACAAGCGGAGATGATGGAAAAACCTGGGAGGAGGTTCTTGTAATTGATCCCGACGGACCGGGGCCTGTAAGGGCTTTTGATCCGGAAGTATGGGTTGCTCCAAATGGCCAACTTTGGGTTTTCTGGGCCCAACAGATTCAACCATCACGATCAACAAGTAGCGGAGTTTGGGCAATTACTACTTCAAATCCGGAAACAGGAAACACCCAATGGTCAGAACCCAGAAGACTGGTAGATGGCATAATGATGTGCAAACCTCTGGTTTTATCAACAGGGGAATGGGTGCTGCCTGTTGCATTCTGGCATATCTGGGGAGAGTGTGCAGCGATGGTTACTTCGGAAGACGACGGAGAAACATGGGAAATACGGGGAGCCGTGAATGTTCCTGATGAAGTGCGTAGTCCTGAAGAAAATATGATTGTGGAACGAAAGAATGGCTCACTCTGGATGCTGATTCGCACCAAGTATGGGATAGGTGAAAGTATCTCCAACGACAGGGGCTTCACATGGAGTCCCGTTGTTCCATCAAATATTCAACATCCCGCTGCACGGTTTTTTATTTACCGACTTAATTCCGGTAGTCTTTTGCTTGTAAAACATGGACCAATCGATATGCGCACCGGGCGCTCCCATTTAATGGCATTTATTTCAAAAGATGATGGTCATTCGTGGTCCAACGGATTGCTGCTGGATGAAAGGCCGGGTGTATCCTATCCGGATGGGCAACAAGTAAGTAATGGTAAAATCCATATAACTTATGATTATAGTCGTAGGGGAGCTCAAAACATTTTAATGACAAGTTTTACAGAAGATGATATTAAGACCGGTTCCGATAATTCGTTATTGAAAGTATATAAAAATAGACAAATTATCAGTAAGGGAGGTAAAGAATAAAAATATACAATATAATTTTAAGAAGCTTGAAATTCCGAATTTGTAAGTTGGTTTAGTTCTATGTTCAAATAAAAACTAACAAGATGACGAAATTAATAATTAGATTTTTAGGCGTTGTATTTATATGTAGTACAATCATAAGTTTCTCATCAGGCAACAATAAGAAATCCTTTCTTGATCCACCTGAAATCATTAAAAAAGAGCAAATAAAAAAACAACATTCTCCTGAAAGTCGGAAATTTTCCGGAATATCAAGTCTGGCGGTTAGTCCTGGCGGACGAATGTGGGCTGTTTGGTACGCAGGAATCACCCCAGTAGAAGATCTGAATAATTATGTGGTGGTTGCAACCAGTGGAGATAAGGGAAAAACGTGGGAAGAAGTTCTTGTGATTGATCCTGATGGACCTGGGCCAGTCAGGGCATATGATCCGGAGGTATGGATTAATCCGGAAGGGAAGCTTTGGATTTTTTGGGCTCAGGCTGCTCCAACAAGTGGAACCTGGTCATTGGTGGCTGAAGGTACCTCGGCAGGAGTTTGGGCGCTTCAGATAAATGACCCGGAAACAAATGAGCCAGAGTTAAATTCACCTTTCCGGATTACCGATGGCGTAATGATGTGTAAACCCATTGTGTTATCGACAGGAGAGTGGGTTTTACCGGTATCCATGTGGAAAATGGAAAAGGAAAGTGCTCGTATGGTAGTTTCTCCGGATAGTGGAAAATCATGGAAAATAAGGGGTGGGGCATCTGTCCCTGAAAATGTCCGTAATTTTGATGAACACATGATTGTAGAGCGAAAAGATGGTTCGCTTTGGATGCTGGTACGTACCAAGTATGGGATAGGTGAAAGTATATCCAACGACAGGGGCTACACATGGAGTCCTGTTATTCCATCCAATATTCAACATCCCGCTGCACGGTTTTTTATTTACCGACTTAATTCCGGTAGCCTTTTGCTTGTAAAACATGGACCAATCGATATGCGCACCGGGCGCTCCCATTTAATGGCATTTATTTCAAAAGATGATGGCCATTCGTGGTCCAACGGATTGTTGCTGGATGAAAGGCCGGGTGTATCCTATCCTGACGGTCAGCAAACAAACGATGGGACTATTTATATTACTTACGATTTCAACCGCACAAAAGACCAGAATATTTTGATTACAAGTTTTACAGAAGATGATATTAAAATGGGTTCTGACAATAAAATTCTGGAAGTGTTTAAACAAAGACAGTTAATCAGCCAGGGTGGTACTAAATAATTCTGAATAATTTTTTTTGGTAAAAATTAAAAATGATAAACTATGAAAAGGCGTTCTTTCTTTAGAAATTCTATCTATGCCGGAATTTCCGGCATGGTTTTCCCTGGCATAAGTTGTTCACCTGAAAAAACAAATACAGCATCTGGTGAATTGCTCTACAACGGAATCCGGTTACCAGAAATTTGGCCTCCCGGGAATATGAATCTCAATTCCTATGACCCGATGCCTGTTCCATATCTTTGCAATCCTCCGCAGGTAGTCCCCATTGATATTGGACGTCAACTCTTTGTGGATGATTTTCTGATTGAGTTTACCAACCTTAAACGGGAATTCCATACCGCTAAAAAATATGAAGGGAATCCGATCCTAAAACCGGAAACCGAACTGGAAATGGGAGCTAACGGGTTACCGGTAGCCTGTCCGAAAGACGGGGGTGTTTGGTGGGATCCAAAAGACAATATTTTCAAAATGTGGTATGAAGCAGGTTGGATTGGGACCATGGCTTATGCCACAAGCCGTGACGGAATAAACTGGGAACGTCCCAATTTGGAAATTGTGCCCGGGACGAATCAACTGCTTCCGGGACTCAGGCCTGATTCAACAACCGTGTTTTTAGATCATGATACCAAAAATCCGGATGAACGGTTTAAGATGTTTCTTCGTGGACCAGATTTTCTGGGTGAATATCATGGTTTCAGCCTGGTTTCACCGGACGGGATCCATTGGAGTGAACCGGTCCGTACCGGTTATTGCGGAGATCGTAGTACAATGTTTTACAATCCTTTTCGCAAAAAATGGGTTTACAGTATTCGTTCCGGAGGCCCACTAAAAAGTGGAAGCGGACGTGCCCGTTATTATCATGAACATTCTGACTTCTTAAAAGGCGCTGAATGGAAAGAGGGGGAAATTCCATTCTGGACTGGCGCTGACAGGCTTGATCCTCCGGATCCTATAATAGGCAACAAGGCCCAATTATATAATTTATCAGCAGTGGGCTATGAAAGCTTGATGCTTGGTTTTCATCAAATCCATCTTGGTCCGCCAAACGGTGAATGCCAAAAACTGGGAATCCCCAAAATCACGGAACTAATGCTGTCATTCAGTCGCGATGGATTTCACTGGCACAGGCCAAACAGGGAGGCTTTCATCCCTGCAACCCGCAAACCCGGAGACTGGGACAGGGGATATGTTCAGTCTGTTGGTGGAATTTGTACAGTTGTTGGTGACCAATTATGGTTTTATTATATCGGATTTAAAGGCGATCCGGAAAAGCGTCATTCTGATGGGATGAAAAGTGGCATGTATGCAAATGGGAGCACGGGAATTGCCATTTTACGCAGAGATGGATTTGCATCAATGGTTGCTGACAAGGATGGAGGTATGCTGGTAACAAAACCCGTTACTTTTAATGGGAAATTTCTATTTGTTAATACCGATTGTATCAAGGGAGAACTTAGAGTTGAAATTCTGAATGAGGATAATACTGTTATTTCTCCTTTTTCCGCTGATAATTGCAATCCGGTTTCAATAGACAGTACTATCCAGCCGGTAAGTTGGAAGAATTCGAAAGACTTATCCTCTCTAAAAGGCAAAACAATACGATTCCGGTTTTATCTGAAAAACGGGCATTTATACTCATTCTGGGTGAGTCCTGATGAATCCGGGGCAAGTCAGGGGTATGTTGCGGCCGGCGGTCCCGGGTTAAATGGTTCAAAGGACGAAGTGGGAAATTCCGGGTATATTCCATCTGAGAAATTCCAAATTGGTTAATAATTGATTGAACAACAGGCTTTTTAAAACTTTATTGAATGAATAATACTTCGAAAATTTCTTTTTTTAAGAGAATCTGGCTAACGATGCTGGCCATCGGGCCAGGTATTTTTTGTATTGGTTATACCATCGGTACCGGAAGTGTTACAGCAATGGCGAAAGCCGGCAGTGAGTTTGGCATGCAATTGTTGTGGGTTTTGGTTTTAAGCGTTTTGTTTGCCTGGGTATTAATGGAGGCTTATGGAAGATATGCAGTCGTAACCGGAGAGACAGCCATTCATAGTTTCAGAAAAAAAATCAAGCATGGAAAAATTCTTGCCATAATCATTGTAATAGGCATTGTGGTAGGGCAATGGAACTCCCTTACCGGAATTTTAGGATTATCAGCAAATGCCATTTATGAGTTGGTTCATTTGTTTTTTCCTGCAACTGCCGCTGAGAATTATTGGGTGGTACTGGGAATTGCAGTTTTTTTGATAGTTGTATTATATGGCTTGCTACTGGTTGGGAATTATTCATTTTTTGAAAAAATCCTGATTGTGTTTGTTACTTTTATGGGGGCTTCATTCCTCCTGTCCATGTTTCTTGTTTTTCCTGACCCGACAGAGATAGCTGTTGGGTTAAAACCTTCCATTCCTCAGGTGCCGGGAGGAAAACTTATGGTGGCCGCTTTTGTGGGGACCACCATGGCTGCGCCTACATTTGTTGTCCGCCCATTATTGATGAAAGGAAAAGGCTGGGGCAAAGAAAATACAAAAGAACAATCTAGAGATGCTTTGTTTTCAGCAATCTTAATGTTCGTAATTAGTGCGGCAATTATGATTACTGCCACTGGTGCCTTGTTCCATGAAGGAAAAACCATTGAAAGGGTTCTTGATATGGTTTATACTTTAGAGCCTGTGGCCGGTAAATTTGCCGTTGCAATTTTTGTTTTTGGAACTTTAAGTGCAGGTTTATCATCAATTTTCCCAATCCTCATGGTAGCACCGCTTTTAATGGCAGATTACAGGAATGGCGAATTGGATACAAACTCCAAACAGTTTAAGATTTTAACTGCCATTGCCGCAGTATTTGGATTAATTGTCCCCATATTAGGCGCGAATCCCATAGTTGCTCAAATTGCCACCCAGGTTGCCAATGTATTTGTCCTTCCCCTTGTAATAGGTGCAATAATTTATCTTGTAAACAATAAAGCTGAAATGGGAAAACACAAAGCAGGTATCCTTCTTAATATTGGATTGATGTGCGCCTTCATTTTTTCCTGTTTTATCGCCTATAACGGAATCCTTGCACTCCAGGAGTTATTATAGCCATTTAGTTTATTAAAACAAATAAAATGAGATTACTTGAAAATATTAGAAACAAAAAACTCTCTATCGGTCCATTTTCCAAGAGTTGTGATTCTGCTATAATTGAATGTATCGGTCTTGCCGGTTTTGACTTTGTTATTATCGATTTGGAACATGGTCCAAATTCAATGGAGACTGCACAAAATTTAGTCAGGGCTGCAACACTTTATCAGATTACTCCAATCATCAGGGTGAACGAAAATAATGAATCAATGATTTCAAAGGCACTTGATATTGGGGCACAGGGAGTGCAGGTTCCTCAAATAAACAACGAACAAAGTGCCCGGAATGTAATAAATGCAGCAAGGTTTTCTCCTTCAGGTAATCGTGGAGTATGTCGTTATGTGCGTGCTGCAGAATATTCAAAAAAAAATAAAAATGATTATTTTGAATATTCAAATAAAAATACCCTGATAATAATTCAAATAGAAGGAAAAAAAGGACTTGAAAATATTGACAGTATTTTACAGGTTGAAGGTATTGATATTGTATTTATTGGCCCGTACGATTTGTCACAATCCATGGGAGTTCCCGGGCAAACCAATCATCCAAAGGTCTTGGAGGCAATGAAAATGATAACAGAAAAGGCAAACCACTACAATAAAATTGTAGGGACTTTTATTGAGACACCTTCCGATTTGAAAATTTGGAAAGATTTGGGATTGCTGTATTTGTCATATAAAGTTGATGTAGGTATATTTTACGATGCCTGCTACAATATTTATAATGAGTTGAATGAAGTTTGAAATAGTTTAATTGCTGAACCCGGTGATGAAAAAAGTCGTTACGTTTGGAGAGATTATGTTGCGTCTGGCAACACCCGGTTATCGAATCCTCGGTAATAGAATTTCTTCCGACAATTTTTTTGTGATGCAGAATTACAAATTCAGGGTTTTATGAAAACGTCTGTAATGCCCATATAATAAGGCATCCTAAAAGGATATAGGTTTTCATGTTAAGTAGATTAAAACATGTCAATCCTGAAAACCAGTCCATTTTCGTTAAAATTGTAGCTGATTTCCCAGCCCGACCAGTAAACACCCGCAACAAAGTCACCTGCTTTTATTCCTGATTTCAGGCTAAATCCTTTAAACAGGTCATAATAAAAACTTACATCATATTCATTAAAGTACCAGATTTCAATATCCTGATTGTCCAGCAAATATTTGTTGTTTTTATTGTACCGGTGGTAAGAATAAGAGGCCCCAAGTGATAGTTTGGGTGCAAAATAATACCCGGCAGAGGCTTTTACTCCATAATCGAACATATTGTCATCGATTTCCCATGTTGTCCCGTCTATGCTTAGTTCTTTAATTTTTGAAAAGTTCAGGAACGGACTTATTTTAAAGGAAAAACTATTGTCTTTTGACTTATAGATCTTTATGGGGATGGCTAATCCAATTTCATTGATCCCGTCAGAGGTAAAATAGCGGGGATTTATATCGAAATATTTGTTCAGTTGACGGTAATACTGAACGCCAAATGCCGCATTATCTGAGATATCCATTCCCAGGACAAGCATTAGAATATGTTCTGTCTTTTCTGTATAGTCTTCAGGATTCATTGAATAGCCAGGATGGAGACTGTTGTAATAATATTTGGGAATAAATGGACGGAAGAACTTATCGTATGCCTTACCTTCATTTCCCGAAATATAATCCTTCGCATAATTCCTTTGTCTGAGCCAGATACTATCCTGAGGATCGGAATCCCGGTACCCCCTGAATCTTTCTGTGAATTTGCCGGAAGAATAATTTAAATATTTCCGGTATGCTGTTTTTGCTTCATGGGTCTTTCCCATTTTCTCCAGAGCGAATGCTTTTAAAAAGGAACAATCACTGAAATAAAGGGCATCAGGGTAGAGCGATAGTAATTCATCCATTTGCGAAGGAACCTTTTCAAACCGGTTATTATGGATCGCATCAATACTCCCGGAATAAAGAGTTGCTATTTCGTGATCAACAAATTTTATCGAATTGGCATTTTCAATTAATTTATTGTTTTGATATTTGTTTTCATCTGCCTCTAATTCGCGGAGAAAAGCGTCGTAGTTGGATTCAGAAATCAGTTCATTGTTACTATTCCTTAAAAGAGTGGCATTTTCGGGCGTAGCGCCATATTCATACAATCCTTTTTCATTATTGTAATGAATAAGATCCGGGTTGAATGTGGCACAGCTGCTTAGTAATTCTATTACCAGGGCAATAATAAATATTTTATAAGAGACCAGCGGTATTTTATATCTTTTTTGGTTAATCATTTACTTTTCAGATTTTTTTTTGCAAACATAAATATTATATGTAAATGAGAAACTTCAAATGCAGTAATTGGATGGATCATTTCTGAAATTTTGTCGATTATTTAATTCTGGATACCGTGTTATTTTCCGTTCCTGTTTTTTGACATACGAAGAGAAAGGTCGTAATAAACAAAAAGGTTATTTCCCGTGCACCGGCCCATTTCCCTTCCTGTTTCAGCGGCTCCCCGGACCCGTTCGTGCCTCACGGGAACGGTCGCCTTTTCACCGTACGGAAAAAGAGCCTTAATGCACCCCACGGCAAAAGCGACCCTTCTGTTTGTTCCACTTATTCCGGGACAACCGTTACTGCGCCTGCCCCGGTTTTTCCGTCCTCCTGGTATCCTCCCTTCAAAAACCGGAAACAGGCTTTGTTACCGTCCCGCGCTGTTCGCTGCACGTCACGGCAGGGCCGCATTTGCCCTTTCCCCATCCGCAAAACAATCCATAACAGGTTTACCTGTTTTATCAAAAAACCAAAAAGAAATCCAAAGTTAGCCCCCCTCCCTGCCATATCGTCGCATTTGAAAATGCAAGGCCGGGGCAAGTGGCACAACCACATTATAATGTGTAAACGTTATAAATTGAAAGGGGTGCCAGCCCTGCATTTTCGCCCCGGGTGGCTGTGTTTTGGCTTTCTTTTCTTTTTTGATGGTTTTTCTTTTCTTTTGAAAAAAATCTTTCCGTAAAGAACCGGTTCTTTTGAAGACTTTTACCCTGCAAAATAGCCGGTGCTTCCGGCCATATACACAAATCAATTCAAATCTGTTTTTTTGAACTCATCCCTGTAAGTCTGCTTAACAATAAAAATATCCCAGTGTCTTCCCAGCTTGGGGGATAATTCATTTTGGATGTTCCACATTTGCCGGACAGTCTCCGGTAACCTGAATAAAACCGGGGATATAAGTTTTATCATAAAAAAGAAAAAATGTTTGGACTCAATGAAATCAGCTGGAAAGAATTTATACAGTTTATCTGTTCCGGGATATTGCTGTGGTATGCGGTACTTTTTCTCCTGGTATGGATAAAAAGCAGGAACAGGCGGGATAATATACATTACGAAGATTTTCAGGAGGGAGGTTTCCGCCCGGAGGGCTTTCACCCTGTAAGAATTTCATCCGGGTCATTCCCCGCCAGTTTAATCCCCTGTCCCAATGAAAACATCCCGCTGGAAGTGGTAACCTGTGAAGAAACAGGAGAGCAGGGAGGTTATGTTATCGATGAATTTTCCCAAAATAACAACCCGGTACTTTCAGCAATGCTAACGAAAATCCAGTATCAACAATAATCCATTAACAATTTACAACATGAAAAAGTACATGCAGAAAAATGTTTCCAGGGGAACGGCAATGGTCATCGCCCTGTTTGTAAACACTTACCTTTCTTTTGCCCAAAGCTCTGCCGGCATCGACCAGGCCACCGCAGAAGTAGGCTCTTACGTGGATCCGGTGTCCAACCTGATAATTGCCATTGGCGCCGTAGTCGGCCTGATTGGCGGCGTCCGTGTCTATATCAAATGGCAAAGCGGAGACCAGGACACCCAGAAAGCCATTATGGGCTGGTTTGGTGCGTGTTTATTCCTGATTCTTGTGGGCGTGGTCATTAAGGCCTTTTTTGCCTGAATCAAAATGCACAGAATGAAAACGTACACCATTCAAAAGATTGATACCAACCTGTACGTGAAAGGTTTTTCCGGGCAGATGGTATACAAGGCATTGTACGGCATACTCGGTGCTCTGCTGCTGTTTGTATGGCTGTATATCCTGACCGGGGTATTTCCGGCTGTACTGATTTGTATTCCGGCCTTTTTTGCCTGGCTTTTCCGGTTACACCGCATACAACAAAAATATGGTCCGGACGGGTGGAGTAAAAAAAGGACTTCCCGTCAACTGCCGCAATTTATCACCATTAAACAACGCATCTGTCATTATGAAAACAATGAGAGCCAAACCCATTGAAAAAACGCTGCCCGTGCTGGGTTTTACCGGGGATATTCTGGTGTCCGACAACCTGGATGCGGGTTTCGGACTGGAACTGGTTTTACCGGAACTACTGTCACTGAGCAGCGACCGGATATACATGCTGCATGATACATTTAAAAGGGCAGTTAACCTGATGCCGGAAAATATCCTGCTGCACAAACAGGACTTCTTTTTTGCCGAAAAATTCGGTGAACCGGATAAAAAGGAATCGGGGAATACAAATACTGAAAAGGGACTGGATAACTGTTATCTCGCTCATTTTACCGGCAGGCCATCTCTCCGGCATGAGTGCTATCTCTATGTCAGTCTACTGAATACAGGGCTTCTGAAGAACTACCTGGGTTCAGCCCTGCTTTTCTCCCGAAAACAAAAACAGCAGGAAATGCGCATGCTGGAAAAATTACATGAGCTCTGCTCCAATCTGGTATCCCTGTTTTCCCGCAGTGGAATTGGCTGCCGGGTAATCAGCCGGGAGCAGGCCATCGGCAATGCGAAGCAACCGGGGTTGATTGAACGTTACCTTACCCTGAACTTCGGGGAACGGCAACCCGTTCTGGGCGGAATAGATTTCCGGGACCGGTTGCGGGTAATGGACCGGTTTGTGGAAATCCTCAGTCTGAGTGATTTTTCACACCTGCCACCGGAACTGAAACCGGTAACCAGTCATCCCCGCACCAGCCTGCCGGTCTCCTTTGTTTACCCGCTGACTTTCCACCTTCCTTTTTCACACATTACCAACCAGTTTATTTACGTGCCGGGACAAATGGAGGTTAAAGCCACGCTGGAAGGGCACTACAAAAAAATATACAGTCTCTCCCGTTTTTCCTCGGAAAACAAAGTAAACGCCGGGTTGATAGAGCATTTTCTCAGTACCGTCCAGTCCTCTGGTGAGAAGGTTGTGAAAACCCATTTTAATGTGACCCTGATGGAGGATTCTATCCGGGAACTAAAACAGTACAAAAGCGAAACGGCGGGCGCTTTTTCGCAAATGAACTGTTTTCCCTACCAGCACAGTTTTGATTTGCCATTGCTCTTTTTCGCCTGTGTACCCTTTTCCACCCAGCTTCCGGAAACCGAGCTGTTTATTACCCAGGTGCCGCAGGCCTGCTGTCTGACCAACTTTGAAGGTCCGGTCCGGGACAGTCCCTCGCCCTTTACTATCCGGCTCTCTGACCGGATGGAAGGGAACCCGGTAAAAACTGACCTTTCGGATGAACCAATGGAAAAGAATATCATTCACAACCGTAACAAAATTATCATTGGCGGTTCCGGCTCCGGGAAATCTTTTTTTACCAATCACCTGCTCAGACAGTATGCAGAAAGCAGGAGCTGCCATGTGGTTTTACTGGATGTGGGAAGAAGTTACGAACTGCTGACTGCTTACCTCAATGAACAATTAAAAGATAAAGGCGGGGCCAGACTGGTGGAGTTTACGGAAGAAACTCCCATCTCTTTTAACCCGTTTGTGACAGAAGGAGAAGCGGACATGGAACACCGGCAAACCATTCTTTCAGTGCTTTATACGATCTACAAAGAAAACCTCTCTGAAATGGAAAAGGATGTGATTGCCCGGTCGGTTTCAGCGTTTTTCAAAACGGAGAACAGGGAGAATTCCTTTAACGGGTACTACAGTTTTTGCCGTGAATATATTCCGCAACTGGTAACAGAACAGTCCCTGGAATTTAACAGCAATGAGTATTTTTTTATTCTGGAAAAGTACTACCAAGGCGGGGAGTATGATTACCTGCTGAACAAACCCATGCAGACCGATGAGTTTTTTACCTGTCCCTTCCTGGTGTTTGAACTGGACAACATCAAGGATCACCCGGTGATTTTCCCGGTGGCTACCCTGATAATCATGGACATTTTTTTACAGAAAATGCGTCGGTTAAAAAACACAAGAAAAGTCATCTGCATCGAAGAAGCCTGGAAAGCCATCACCACTCCGCAGATGGGTGGGTATGTCAAATACTTTTTTAAAACCATCCGCAAGTTTTTTGGGGAAGCCATGGTCGTTACCCAGGAGGTGGATGATGTTATCTCTTCCCCCGTTATCCGGGATGCCATCGTGGGCAATGCCGACACAAGAATTTTGCTGGACATGGGCAAGTTTAAAAACAGGTTTGACCAAATCAGCCAGGTGCTGGGATTGACCGAATTCCAGAAAGAGCAGGTTTTGTCAATCAATAAAAATCTTCCCGGCAAACGGAAATGCAAGGAAGTGTTTATTGCACAGGGGACGCACTCAAAAGTATTTGCACTGGAGGTCAGCCGTGCTGAATATTACTGTTATACCACCGAACAAAAGGAGAAAGAGCTGATTCTTCAAACATGGCAGGGAAAGGAATCATTGCTCGAAGTACTCGAAAACATGTAATAACCCAACGTTTTAAAATCATAAAAAAATGGAACCATGAAAACAATTCTTTTATTCACTATGATGTTAATTTTTACTTCCGGTTTGTTTGTCCGGGAAGTAATAGCCCAGTCGCCGGTTCCGGTTACCGATGTGGGGGCCGGAATCCAGCGGGAGTTTCAGTGGACCCAGGAAAAGGGCATCCTGACCAAAATTAACTGGTACAACGTGCTGATAAAGGCCCTGAACGGAGACATCAAAGGACTGACCGGGGAAATCCTGGGAATTGACCGGAAAATGCTGGAAAGCCTGGAAAAAGTATCTGCCCTGATAAAGGATTACAAAAGGGTAGAGGAGACCCGCGATATTCTCGGTAATGTCGTAGATATCTATACGCAGAAATTACCCCTTCTCATTCAGGATGAAAACTTTTCCCCACAGCAGGCAGCCGCTATTGTGGAATCTTTCGATATGATCCTCGATGACAGCCGGAAACTGGTTACCACTGTTTTGAATACCATCCTGCAGGACAACCTGTTTATGATGGATGACAAACAACGTTACGATACCATCAATGAAATCTACCACAGCGTAAAACAACATTACGGAACCATCAGCTACCTGTATAATAAACTCCTTTATGCTTCCTACATGAAAAGCCACCAAAGCGGCAACCTGGAAGCTTTTGCTCTTTATTACAGCCTTTACCGGTAAAAACGAAAATGATGAAAAGCAAAATACAACGTACCATTCGCCTCTCATTTTTATTAAAAATGGGAATCATCCTGTTTTTACTTGCTGTTCTGCAAACAGACAGGGTCACCGGTCAGGTATTTGAAGTAAAAAAGTGGACAGGAACCTACCCGGATATGGAGGGCAGTTATCCATTGACTTTTATAGCGTTCAAAGGCAGTATCATCGGAATTCCTCATGTGTTTATCCGTTACTGGCCGACACACAACTACAAGGATATGATAGCCAAATCAACAGTGGACGCCACTGAAATCTCCGGGAAAATCCGGACAGATTTGGCCAAAAACCTTATGAGGTTAACAGAGCAAACATGGATAAAGGGGCGCTTCACTGAGACCAGTCAAATAAAAATCAATACAAAACATCAGAATGAAATCGTCCAAAAGATTTTTAAAGCCCGGTCTGACCAGCTGGGGGATATTTGGGAACTCACCAAAATGTTCCTGCAGGTCTATCACCAGATTGACCGGTTTCATGGAACGGGAGTCCATAGTCAAGTGAAGGGACTGCTGAAAGAAGATGCCGACAAACTGTTTACCCGGTTTCTGCTGATCAATTTGCTGAAATCCGGACACGGACAGAAAATGGATTCATTGGGGGATTTGGAAAAGGAAGTTACCCGCCTGCTTGGTCAGGTCGATTACACTTTTAAGAAGCTTCAATATTTTGACATGTCCGGCAAGTTATCCCCGATCAGTTATTCTGTTTTAACCCGGTAAAAAAAGGATATGTTGTTACAGATTATTACCACCGACCGTTTTTTTACGTTTACTGATTTCCTGGTTCAATCCGGAATCAGCCACGCAAATATCCTTACAGATATGGCCCGGGCTATCGGCGGGATAGCTGCTTTCTTTTATATCTCAAAACGAATTTACGAACAGCTGATTGCCGACAACCCGGTGTATATCCTGCCGCTGCTCCGGCCGTTTGCCCTGTTATTGGTGATTACCTTTTGGGGGCCGTTCGTCAACTTACTGATGGTGCCCACCCGGGGACTGACCCATCTTTCGGAAGCGGTCTATGCGGATAAGAAACACATTGTTGAACAAAAACTCGGTGAAAAGCAGCAGGCCATCCTTTCCACTGACTTGCCCCTTTTCTATGAAAATGAAGAGAAGGAAGCCCAGCTCTGGGACAAAGGAATTAACCTGCTGCTGACTACTTATAACATTATTACCGGCAGGGCCATGCAGAACCAAATCAACTTTTACATCATGGATGCTGTACGGCAACTGCTGGAAACGCTTTTTGAGGTGCTTGTTTATCTGGTTGCCTTTTTACGGACTGTGTTTTGTATCCTGCTGGTTATATTCGGCCCGCTGGTATTTGCCCTCTCGGTTTTTGACGGGTTCCAGGATAACTACCTGCAGTGGATCGCCCGGTTTATCCATGTCAACCTGTACCTGCCCATTGCTTTGTTGATTCTTTCGCTGGTGCAGGAAATCCTGATTTTTGTTTTGGATGCCGAAATTGCCCAAATCAATGCCCTGCCCGTTTACCAGCCGCAACTGTTTTATGTCTCCAACCTGGTGGTGCCGGTCTGCGGAATTATCGGGATAGCCCTGGTGCCTAAAATTGCCTCCTGGATTGTGCAGGCCTCCGGCACTGCCACCGGTGGCGGAAGAGTGCTCCGGACAGCCGCTGTTATGGCCACCACCAAAGCCACGTTATAACCAGCTATTGTTGAACAGAATTTATGCCTGACGGGCTTTTTCCCCGATTCCCGGGCTGAAAATTTAAAAGAAAAGATGAAGAAACAATTTGATATACAACGTAAGTTCCGGTTCACCGTTTACCTGTTTTTAATCATCAGCCTGGCGCTGACCGGAATAAGCAGTTATGTTTTTACACTCTCCGCCCGGATGGTGGAACGTTCCCGGCAAAAGATTTATGTGCTGGACAACGGAAAATCCCTGTTGGTCGCCCTCCGGGAAGATATCTCCGAGAACCGGGACGCCGAGGCCCGCGACCATGTGAAACGGTTTCACGAGCTTTTTTTTACACTGGAACCCGACAAAGAGTATATTGAAAACAATGTCCGGGAAGCCCTTTACCTGGCCGACCGGTCAGCCATGGAGCAGTACCGGTCGTTTAAGGAAAATAACGTCTATAACCAGGTGATTGCCTCGGATATCAGTATGACACTGAAGACCGATTCCATCCGGCTGGATTTTTCTACGTATCCCTACACGTTCCGGTATTACGGAAAACAGAAGATAGTCAGGACCTCAAATATTACCATCCGCAACCTCGAAACCATTGGCAGCCTCCGGAATATCTCCCGGACGGATAACAACCCTCACGGGTTTTTAATAGAAGGCTGGCGGATTGTGGACAACAAAGACCTGGAAACCGTACGCCGGAAATCTTTTTAAAATACAAAAAATGAACAGAAATATGACACAACATAAACAACCGGAAAACATTCCGTTAAAGGATGTGAGCCGCTTTAACAGGTGGATAAATCACCTGGATGAAAAAGACAAATTGCTACGTCCGGAAACCAGGAAAAGAAAATGGATAATATCCCTGGCAGTACTTTTTCTGTTGTTTGTACTCTCCTTTATCCTGTTTCCATGGGTGAAAATGGAGTATAAAAACCTGGGCGTGACAAACGAACAGGTAATACAAACATTGCCGGACAAAAACCGGCTCCTCCCTTTGGAAATGCCCGTAGATTCATTTGAGCAACGATTAAAAAAGCAAATCCATGAAAACAATTCTGAAAAAGAGTAAAGCGATGTTTATCCTGCCATTGATCCTGCTTCCTTTTGTGGTACTGATATTTTATATCCTGGGTGGCGGAAATCCAACTGGAAGCGGAGGACAAAACAATGCTAAGAATGAAGGGGTCAATTACTCCATGCCCCAGGCTGAAAGTACCATCGAAATTACTGACAAGATGGAGGCCTATGAACAACAGGGCGGGCGGGCATCCACAACAGATTATCATATCCTTGAAATCCCGGATTCATTACAGCAGCCAAACGAGGTTTTGGATTTACCGGAGGAACTGGCTGAATCCACAGGCTCAGACACCAAAAAACAGTTAAATGGCAGTATCTCCCATAACCTGTTGGCGCATATCAAACAAAAAGAACAGGAAATTAACCGGGAGTTGAATCCTCCGGAGTGGGAAACGGACAAGGTGAAAACAGGAGGTAAAACCTCTGTAAAAAAACAAATCTCCCGTGTTCAAAACAATGAAAATAAAAACGGGAAGGGACAATCAGCCGTGACTTTGCAAAGAACAGGTATACAAGAGCTGGATAAAGTATTTGAAGAGAATATTGATTTGAACCGGCAGAATGATTCCTTGAAATATACCCTCCGCCAATTACAGCAGCAACAAATGGAGGAGGAACGAAAAGAAAATGCCCGCTTTGCCCTGGAAAAGAAAAACAATTCCGGGTTTCAAAAAAATGTGACAAATAACCTCCTCATTAAAGCGGAAATTTATGAAACCACCACCGTCCTGGACGGCCACCGGGTGAAGCTTCGGTTGCTGGAAGACACATGGCTGAATGACAAAAAAATACCTGAAAACACATTTGTTTACGGGATTTGCAAAGTCAGGAATGAACGGCTGCATATTACCATTAGCCAACTGCCCGTTGAAAATACTTTTTTACCGGTGGACCTGGCCATCCATGATCTGGACGGGCTGTCCGGCCTGTATGTACCCGGCAATGCAGCAAGAAAAATTACCCGCGAAGTGGGAAGCCAAACCAATACCTCTTCTCTTTTTGGGATGACTGACAGTCCGTTGACCTATGCAGGAATCAGGGCAGCTGACAGAACCACACAGGCCTTTTTAAAAAGGGTGCGCCTGAAAAAAGTAACCGTCAAAAAAAATACACTTGTTTATCTCATCAATCAAAATCAATAAGCCATGAAATTTTTTATAGTTAGTATTCTAATCAGTTTTCAGCTATCATTGGTGGCACAAAACGGTATCCTGGTAAATGAAACAAAAGCCACACACATCATCTGCCCTGAAAGGGTAAGCTATCTTCAGGCGGGTGACCATTCCAGAATCCTGTCCGAAGTGGTGCCGGAACATCCCAGCCTGATCCGGGTAAAAGCAGTAGAACCGTTTGACGGGGAATCTTCCCTGACACTGGTTAGTGCCGGCAGGATGTATTCCCTGTTTGTATCTTATGGAGACACAGGCCCCATTGAATATAACCTGAAATCTTTTTACGGAGAAAAGACCGGGTTATCTGCAGCAGGTCCGGTTCCGGAGTATATTCTGAAAGAGTTGTGCCGGCAGATGTTATTTCGGCAGGGCAGGCATATTCGCAACAGGAAAACAAAAAAGGACGGAATTGTATTGCGCCTGGAAAAAACCGGACTGAACAATGACTTGCTGTTCTTCCAAATCAGCATCACCAACCAGACCAATACCGGATACCGGTTGGAAGGTTTTAACTGGTGGATTGATGACAAGCGGCAAATGAAAGCTGTTAATGTGCAGGAATATCAAATATTTCCTGAATTTCAGTATTATGGGATAACCTCTATTCCTCCTGAAACCACCCTCCGGGAGGTATTTGTCCTGCCCAAACTGACGATTCCCGGAAAACGGATACTCCGTATCGAAATGCTGGAACAAGCATTGGGAAATACAGGCCGTAAGCTGAGCCTTGAAATCAAAAGCAGGGATATCCTGAAAGCAAAGAAACTCAAATAGACACGGAAAAATGATACACGAATCCAGGGAACTGCAAAAAATGCACGAAAGCTTCCGTTTCTTCAGCTACCTGCTGTTGTTTCTGACATTGTATTTGAATCAGGTTCCATTTTTCAGGGAGAAAGGAATATACATTGCAGAGCTGTCGGATCTGATTATCCGGCTGAACCGGCTGGAGGTTATTGCACGGGTGGGCTACTCCAAAGTCCTGTGCCTGGTGTTCCTGGCCATTACGTGTATGGGTACCAAAGCTAAAAAGGAAAGGGACCTGAAGGTTTCGGTATTGGTAGTCCGGATAATATCAGGTCTCATAATTTACTGGGGAAGCCTGTATTTTTTTGACCGGCATGTTCCCATCTATCTTGGATTGTCTTTTTTGGGATTTGTGATTCTTAACATCGGTTTTGACAACGTCTCCAAACTGATTAATGTCAACCTGATGAAAGACCGCTTTAACCTGGAAAATGAAAGTTTCCCGCAACAACAGTCCTGCGTCGCCAATGAGTTTTCCGTGAACCTGGCCACCCTTTACCAATACCGGAACAAGTGGCATGAAGGATGGATAAACATTGTCAACCCGTTTCGGGGAACCATGGTTATCGGAACCCCGGGCTCCGGGAAATCCTATTCTGTGGTACTGCCTTTCATCCGGCAGCACCTGGCCAAAGGATTTGCCCTGTGCGTGTATGATTTTAAATATCCGGATTTATCGCAGATAGCCTATAACCATTATCTGAAAGCAAAAAAGAAGGGAATATTACCTGAGAATACCCGGTTTTATGTCATCAACTTTGATAACACCTGCAAATCTTTCCGTTGCAACCCCCTTTCACCGGAATTGATGGAAAGCACGATTGATGCTTTTGAGTCTTCCCGCACGGTGCTTTACAACCTGAACAGGGAATGGATACGTAAACAGGGTGAATTTTTTTCGGAATCAGCCGTTTCATTTTTTGCAGCGGTTATCTGGTTTTTGAAAAAATACCGGAACGGGGAGTTTTGTACGTTGCCGCATGCCATTGAACTGCTGCAACTGGACTATGACGATTTGTTTGAGGTACTTTCCGGAGAGCCGGACGTGACCAACATTATCAACCCGTTTATCAATGCCCATAAACGGGGCGCCCACGAACAACTGGAAGGGCAATTGGGAAGCCTGAAAATTGCCATCTCCGAAATCATTAGCCGGGAGATTTACTGGATATGTTCAGGAAATGATTTTTCACTGGACATAAACAACCCGGAGCACCCCGGGGTAGTTTGCCTGGCCAACAATCCTCTGCGCATAGAAATGTACGGGGCAGTCCTTTCCCTGTTCATCACCCGGATGCTGAAAGTTATGAACCGGAAGTACCAGCATAAATGCTCCTTAATTTTTGATGAATTACCTACTATTTATTTCCGGGGGTTGGATACGCTGATTGCCACGGCACGAAGCAATAAAATTTCAACATTACTGGGAATCCAGACGATGGATCAGCTTATCCGCGATTACGGGAAAGAACAAGCCCATGCTGTCCTGACCAACATCGGGAATATTTTTGCCGGCCAGTCGGTGGGGGAGACAGCCCGGTTTATCCAGAACCGGATGGGAAAAATCCTGCAGGAAAGGCAATCCATCAGTATTAACCGAAATTCCCAGTCTACCTCCTTCTCCACCCAGATGGATTACCTGGTACCGGAAGGAAAAATTGCCACCCTGCCGCAAGGGTATATGGTAGGGCAGGTAGCCGACAACTTCGGGGAACCAATCGGTCAAAAGAACTTTAACTGCCTGATGAATGCAGATTCAAAGACTCTGGAAAAGGAAGAAAAATGTTTTGTCCCGATTCCTGACTTTTATGATTTTGACAACCGGGACGATGTGCTGGAACGCAACCGCACCCGGATACAGAATGATATCCGCTCTATTGTAATAGAAAACCGGAAACAAAACCAGAATCAAACACAATAAAAACAAGTCGTATGATTGAAAACACAACTTATATCAAATGCAGACCATCTCAGGTGGTGAACCTGAAACATTTTTTTGTGGTGCTGATTATGACACCCTTGCTTTTAATCCATGGCGAAACAATACACCAAATGATACCGGGGGAGTTTATCCCGGATAATCTGGAAATACATCTTTGCAGGTTACCGGTATATCTGTTTGCGGGAACCCTTTTAAACCTGGGGTACCACCTTCTTAAAATTCGCTGCACTGGTTATGAGGTTGACGCTGAAGAACTGCACCATACAACAGGAATTCTGTACAGAAAACACGGTTATATTGAGTTATACAGGCTGAAGGATTTTCAAATTGACCGGCCTTTGATTTACCGTTTTTTCGGACTGGGAAACCTGGTTGTGTATACCTCGGACAAGACCACACCTGTATTCCGGCTGAAAGCTATCAAAAAACCGGAAGAAGTTTACACCATCCTTCGCGGCCTGACAGAACTGAACCGCAAAGAAAAACATGTTTTTGAAGTAGATTAACATTTAAAAATAAGATTATGGAACAGTACACCCGTATGAAACAGGAAGACATTCCTTTTGAGAAACTGGAAAAAGTGGGAATTAACCGTGATTTTGTCAATCACATGGAACCGAATGAACTGAAAGATTTTCTGAACGGTTTCCGCTCGGAGAAGCTCTACACTGTCAATGCCAGAATTGACAGCCAGGAGTATAAAATTCCGGCTAAAATCAGGCTGCAACAGCAGGACGACGGATCGGTAAATGTTCGGATACATCCTATTCAGCGTTTATTCGTCCCCGATGAATACATGGGGCATAAATTTACCAAACAGGAAAAAACTGCGTTGCTGAACGACCGGAACCTGGGAAAAACCATTGAGCTGACCGGGAGGGATGGCAGGAAAGATAATTACTACCTGGCTGTTGATTCCAAAACCAATGAACTGATATCGCTCCGGACGAGGCATATTCAGGTGCCGGATAGAATTAAAGGTGTTTCACTTTCCGAAGAGCAAAAACAAAAACTGGCAGCCGGGAAAAAGGTTACCCTGGACGGGATGACCGGGCGCAACGGGAAGAAATTCGGGGCAACACTACAGATTGATGCCGCTAACCGGAATATCAATTTCTCCGGGTTTAAACAGGAAAAAGAAAAAGACCTGGAGCAGAAGCAGGACAAAGCCAAAGGTGCCAAACAAAAAATAGGATAACCATCACTACGTACTCTTATTACGAAGAAAGGGAAGCCATTATAAAGAAGTTTCTCTTTCTTTTTTTTTGAAAAACGACCCATGAAAACAGGCAGGAAGAACCTTCGGGGTAGGGGAATGCAAGATGTGTTTTTGTAATACAAAAACGCTTGTGCCTATCCGGCAGGGACTTTTACCATCGGGTAAAAGCGTGATTAATCCTTCGGATTAAAATGAAAAGATGAGACCTAAAACGTCCGATACAGACAAACTGGATAAACTGATTTGCATACGGCTTTCAGGTTTGGAAAAGAGGTTATTGTTGCAGAGGTGTAAAAAAGAAGGCTATCGGACCATCAGTGATTTTTGCCGGGCAAAACTGGTTCGGAAAAGGGAAATCAAAAAAGTGGAAGCCAGCAAAGAATTTATGGAGGCAGCCCAAAAACTGGATTATGAGTTGAATAGAATCGGGGTGAACCTGAACCAGGTTTCCAAACGGTTGAACACCCATCCGGTTTACCAGTTCTCCAATGCCGACCGAAAGGTTTTCCTGCAGCTCCTTTCCGAATTAAAAAACTGTTTTGCCACGCTGCAACACTACCTGGACCAGATTGAGCCAAAATAGAAAAGCAAAATGAAACATGGTCATTGTCATTCATCAGGCGACGCACACTGAAAATGCCCTGCGCTACAATGAAAAAAAAGTGAAAGAAGGAAAAGCGGTTTTCTTCCACTCCCGGAATACGCTTTCTGTTAATCCCTTTATGTACGACGAAAAGCACCGCCTGAAAAACCTGTTGGATATTGAAAAAGCCAATACCCGTGTCAAAAACAAATGCCTGCACATCTCTTTTAATCCATCGGTGGATGATTACCGGAAACTGGGCGATACAACCATCCGGCATGAAATTGACCGGATGATGGAACACATGGGTTATGCGAACCAACCTTACTTTGTCTACAAACACCAGGATTTGGAGCGTGTGCATTTTCATGTGGTATCCACCCGGATTGACAGGGAAACCGGACGAAAAATCAAGGACAACTATGAAAAACAGAAAATGCAGAAGTTTGTGCAGGAACTGGAACAGAAATATGACTTATCAAACCAACAGGCCAAAGAACCATCCAATTTTAAATTTTCGCCCCGAAGCCGGAATATCAAACAAAACCTGGAAAACCTGTTTGTACACCTGAACCAAATGCAGGAAATCACCTCCAAGGATATGTACAATGAAGTCCTGAAGCTATTTAATGTCGAAATCAAAAAATCCGGGAGAGGACATATTGTTCTGGTAACCGATGGAGAAGGGATTCCAATCCGGTATCCGATCCGGTTGTCGAAGTTTAAGGAGAGGCCGAGGTTTTATGTATCAGCTAAAGTTGAGAAGACGATGGAAATTTCGAAACAGGTTATTGATAAATTTCAGTTGGCGCAGTGGGCAAAGGATTTGAATCGGTTGGTGGAGAAAAACAGACCTAAAGAAGCAGTTTTAAAACAAAAGATTAAGAAGAAGAAAAACAAACAAAAACGAATTTGATTTTCAATCAGAATCTCTGGTTTAACCTATTAACGCAAATCGTGTTCGGTTGCAAATTAGTCTTCTTGCCCCATTGTTGTTCATTTTGTTTTATCTAAGTCGTTGCTAGTCTTGTTTTTGGGTAAGAGCCTTCTGTTGCCCCATTAGTTTATAATATATTCCTGCACCAGAAGTTCCAATCTTATTTAGAATCTTAAATTTATCTACTAATTCTGTTAAATTATTGGTCGCTGTCCTTTTGGAAAATTCCTGATGAATAAAGATTTTCCCCCAATAACGTTCCACATTATATTCAATTTTCTAATTTTGGAAAAATGCAAACCGGACTGCAAAAGCTGTTTTGCAAATTTTTATTAATCAAGTATCTACCAAAACCGAAAACATTTCAATGGCTAAGAAAAAACCAAACGGCATGACTGACCGTAGCAAAGAGAAGGTGGAAAACAGAAAAGCATGGAAGAAAACCTCTGGGATTTGGCTAACGAGTTGTGGGGAATCGTCTATACATATTAAATTATGACAGAATCAAACCGAGTAGAATATAAACAGCAACTTACTGATGGATTGGAACGGGAAGTTGTAGCCTTTTTAAATTCGCATGAAGGTGGAATTATCTGGCTGGGAATTGACAAAGCAGGCACGTTAATCGGATTGGAAAATGCCGATGCTGTTCAGCTAAAAATCAAAGACCGGTTGAAACACAACATTCAACCCTCGTGTTTGGGGTTATTTGATGTGCTCAGTGAACAAAGGGAAGGAAAAGATATCCTGAAAATAATCGTCGCCAGTGGCCCTGAAAAACCTTATTACCTTCGAAAACACGGGATGACAGAAAAAGGGAGTTTTATCCGAATCGGATCAGCAACTGAGCCTATGCCCATTTCCATGATTGAAGATTTGTTTTCAAAACGCACACGCGATTCCATCAGTAAAATAAAATCGCACCGGCAAGATTTGTCTTTCGGGCAGTTGAAAATCTATTACAATGAGTCGGGTTATAATCTTACAGAGAAATTTGCTGCTAATCTGGAATTGTTAACCGAAACTGGAGATTATAACTACGTGGCCTACTTATTGGCTGATAATAACAACACTTCCATTAAAGTGGCAAAATACGCCGGAACTGACCGGGTAGATTTGATTGAAAGCAATGAGTATGGCAACTGCTCGTTAATTAAAGCTACCAAGCAGGTTCTCGATAAACTGGATTTGGAAAATAAAACCACAACCAGGATTACCCGTAAAGAAAGGATTGATACACCGCTTTGGAATCCCATCGCTTTGCGCGAGGCAGTAATTAATGCTGTTGTGCATAACGACTATTCATTTGAAGCCCCACCCAAATTCGAGATTTTTTCTGACCGACTCGAAATTACCTCGGCAGGAGGCCTGGTTTCAGGATTATCGCAGGAGGAATTCTTTGAAGGATATTCCATTCCGAGAAACAAAGAGCTTATGCGTATTTTTAAGGATCTCGATATGGTTGAATACCTTGGATCTGGTGTTCCGCGAATATTACAAAGCTACGGCAGGGAATGTTTCCGGTTTACCGATAACTTTTTACGCATGACATTGCCCAATGCGGTGGTCAAAAATGGTGAAGAAGGTGGTCAAATTGAATATGAAAATGGTGGCTCAATAGGTGGCTCAATAGGTGGCTCAATAAGCAAGTCATTTAGTTTGACTCCAAGGCAGGAACAAATATTGTCTCTGATAAATCAGGACAATAAAATTAGTTACCGCACGCTCGCTTCAAAATTACAAATCAATGATTCCGCTGTAAAAAAACATCTGGAATCATTAAAAAATAAGGGCGTTCTAAAACGTATTGGTGGAACAAGAGGGTATTGGCAAGTACACTTCCCTAAAGACAAATAATGAATGACCTGCAAGGATTTTTTACTCAGGTGAATAAAAATGTGAGCATTTGATTTTAAATATTTGTTGGAAAATGCCATCGGTAATGAATAAAACAGAACTTAATGATGGGAAATGTCAACAATAACTGAATGGCTTTATCATAAAAGAAAGGTTCAGCCCCATTGAATACGCACGCATGCAGGAAAAAAAGTTATACCATGTTGTTTTTAATACAACTACCGAAGAAAAGCCTTTTTCCTGGCCCGACCGTTTTGTTAATAGCCGACCGTATTAATGTAATTTATTTTTTTGATGAAGTACACTGGAGCCAAACCAACCTGAAGCAGAAAATCAGGATAATAGAAAAGGAGTAAAAAAAATATGGATCTGCCTGCCTTTATTCAATTTTGTAAAGTGTGTTTATACTAACGCTCGCCATTTCAGTGAGGTTGGTCTACGTAATCTGAAGTACTTTTTTTTGCTTGTTATTATCGTATGAATTTTGTAGAAAAATACGATGGTCGATATTTTATAGCGTAACGTATGAATCCCTTTGCTTATCTAAAAATATTCCAGCCAAAATATTTTTTAAACTTAATTTTTTATTTTTGTTACGGCCGTAACTGTTACGGCTGTAACAAAATGGAAGTATGAAATTTTATAATAGAGATAACGAGCTTAATGAACTGAAAAGAATACAAGATCTTTCTTTCCATGATTTTTCCCGGATGACAGTAGTTGCCGGAAGAAGAAGGATTGGCAAAACAAGTCTTGTGATGAAATCGGTTGAAAACACACCCACTGTTTATCTGTTTGTGGGACGCAAAAATGAAGCAACACTTTGTGCTGAATTTATTCCGATTATAGCCGGTTCGTTAAATACTTTTGTGCCTGAAGGTATTCAGTCTTTCAGGTTGTTGTTTCAATTCCTGATGGAGTTGGGCACACAACGCTCTTTTAACCTTGTTATTGACGAATTTCAGGAATTTTACAATGTCAATGAATCGGTATTCAGCGATATGCAGAATATATGGGACAGCTACAGGAAAAGAACTCATGTAAACCTGATAATCAGTGGCTCTGTTTATTTATTGATGCAGAAAATATTTCAGAATTCCAAAGAACCATTGTTTGGCAGATCAGATAATATTATCAAATTATCTGCATTTGATATTGTTACCCTAAAAAGAATAATGGAGGATTATTATCCTGAATATTCAAACGATGATTTACTGGCATTGTATACTTTTACGGGAGGTATTCCCAAATACATTGAATTGTTTTGCGATGGCAGCAGGTTCGATGTTGAAGGGATGATTGAATTTATGGTTCGCGAAAATTCTTCTTTTACCGAAGAGGGGAAGAATCTTCTCATTGAGGAATTCGGGAAAAATTACGCCACCTATTTTTCCATTTTGAGTGCTATTTCAGGAGGGATTAATACACAGCCCAAAATTGAAGTGGCACTGGGTAACAAAAGTATTGGCGGGCAATTAAAAAGGCTTATCGAAGATTATGACATTATTGTTCGCTGCAGGCCTGTTTTTTCAAAAGAGGGCACACAGGCAGTGCGCTATGAAATTCAGGATAATTTTATTCGTTTCTGGTTTAATTATTTTGACCGTCATCGGTCATTAATTGAAATAAAGAATTTCAACGGACTGCGAAATATCATTGAGGCTGACTATCCAACTTATTCAGGTAAAATGCTTGAACGCTATTTTAAACAGAAATTAGCCGAAAGCTTCCAATACAGGGAAATTGGTTCGTGGTGGGAATCTAAAAATGAGCAAAATGAAATAGATATTGTTGCATTAAAACTGGAGAAAAATCAAGCTTTTGTTGCTGAGGTGAAACGTCAGAAGAAAAACTTTAAACCTGATTTATTTTCAGCCAAAGTAGAGCGTCTCAAGGACAAAGCCCTGGCAAAATATACAATTGAAAAACGTTTTCTTTCGTTAGAAGATATGTAATATATCAAACTCCCGCCAGATTATTTTTTGCAGTTGGTTAACATGATAAATTTATAGTTTGGTAGTTCGAGCATTGAACAGGTGATTTATTTTTTCTCAGAAAGTATCCCAAACGAATATATTTTTTAACTTTAAGGCCATAAGTTCAAATCTTTAGTTATGCCCCACGATAACAAAGCGTTCAGGCTGCTCCGGTTGTTGTTTTTCCTTTCTGGAAGTTACCCCAAAACAAGGAAAGAGTGTACTGATTTTCTCGATATCAGGGAGTCAGCCTTTTACAACTATCGTAACGAATTAATCAATATTGGTTTTAATCTGCAGCAAAAAGAAGGGAAGTACTGGGTGGAAGCCGAGGATAAGGCCACACATGTACTGGCTAATCTGCTTCACTTCTCTGAAGAAGAAGCTTATATCCTTGCTAAAAGTATAGACGCCATTGAGGGGCACACGCTGCCGGCCAAACGGTTGAAGCAAAAACTGGTAGCTTTTCTGAACCAGGACAAAGCAGTGGAGGCGTACCTGAAAAAGGAAAAGACTGAAATGGTTTCTGTATTGAATAATGCCGTAAAAAACAAAAAACAGGTTTTGCTGGTGAATTATGCTTCAGGCAATAGCCAAACCGTGAAAAACCGGAGGGTGGAACCTTTTGAGTTTAAAGACGATTTTAACCTCGTTTGGGCATTTGACACAGAGGTAAAGAAAAACCGCCAGTTTAAAATTTGTCGCATGGAGGACGCGCTGGAAACTCCGTTTGGCTGGAAGTATGAACACTTGCACCACTCGGCGCCTGTAGATGTTTTCCGTAATACCGGGGAACTAAATAAGCAGGTGGAATTTGAATTGAATCTGCGGGCACGGAATTTACTGGTGGAAGAATACCCGTTAACCGAAAAATATATTACCGGAACCACAAAAAATCATTTTCTTTTTAAAGTCCCGGTTGCCAAATACGAAGGCCCCGGGCGTTTTATGATGGGAATGGCGGAAGATATCCGACTGATAGGCGACGATGGATTTATAGAGTTTCTGAAAGAAAAAATAGACAAATGCAAACATTTTCTATGACTTTCCACGAAATCTGGAGTTTGAAAACTGAACTTGCCGTGAATTTGAATAAATGGAATGAACAGGTTTGATTTTATAAAACGGATATTTTTAAGCGGAGCAGCAGCTCTCGTAGCAAAACATGCGGGAGCCGGTGTGCCGGAAAGGACGACAGAAATTTACCTGAATTCGCCTTACATCGCCGGGTTTAAATACTACAATGGATCCGAGTTGGAAAAGCATTTAAAGAAGAACGATGAACTCACGCTACAACGGCAACCCGAAAACCCGCACGACTATTTTGCAGTGGAAGTATTTCGCAAAAACCAAAAGCTAGGTTACCTGCCCCGCACCGACAATAAAATTGTTGCGAGGATGATGGACCAGGGTGTAAAAGTAAAAGCCAGAATAAGAAGTATTGATCCGGAAGCACAACCGTTTAAGAGAGTTAAGATTAGGGTTTATTCGGAGATAAAAACAGGAAAAATGTAGGATAATGCTAAAATATAAACACAAATAATGCATGATACTTTAATCGCCATTGGAAATGAGGTTGCCCGACAGCAAGGCGAATGGGACAATCTGGTTGAAATTCCTAAATTTGAAGAACGATCCAAAGACGGAGAGCCAATAATGAACTATGTATTGGTAGTGACGTTTGACATTGATCAACAAACAATTCATGTTGGAAATGATGTCTATGCTTTTGGGGTTGAATCTTCACCAATAAAAAACAGAAATATCAACAGCGAACTTTGGGGAAGAAGAGGTGATCCTTGGATGGTAACTTGCTCTTATCCTAAAAAGCTACCTATTTTACAAAAAAGTATTTTCGGTAAGCCTGAAGAAGATACCGGACAAGGACTCTTTCAGAAGAGCCTCCTGAAATCATACCCGGAGGCAAAAGAAACTGTTTTCTATAAAGCCTTGGATGCTTGTTGCTCTTTGAAAAATGTGCCAATAGAAGAAGAATCAACAGGGCTTGACGTGTTAGAAAGCGAATTCATTTCGAAAAAAATATCGTTACCCAAAAATCATAAAGTAGTAATGCTTACTATCGCAATCAAGGCTGAGGCTCTTGGAATAAACGAGCCAACATTGTTGTGTCATCTTGACGGATATGATTTTTATGTGAAAAATAATTTCTCGAAGAATTCAGTTCTGAAGACAGATGATTCTGAATCGCTTTGTTATATAACTGGAAAGAAAAGCGAAAGTGTGATATTGCCTTCTTTTTCAGATCGGGAAGATTTGAATAAATTATTTGTTACTACGACTATTAATTACGCAAGTAATTTTGACAATAAAGCTTTCAAGAAAAATTATCAAATTAACTCGGAAGTAAAGAATGCTCTGCAAAATGGATCGAATTACATCAGGGGTAAACTGAATAATCAACGCTGTTCAGTGAGGATTGCAAATATCGAACACTACTTCATTCCTGCTTTTCTTAATCCGGAGAATGTCGATATTAAATTTGAACTTGACCACATTCAAAGAATAAGCGAATGGGTATTTTCTACAAAACAATTAGATAACACGATTGAATCGCTCGGAATAGATTCAGAAAGTTCATTATATTGGATCAATTACATTGCTTATGCCAGCGATGGTAACAGCGTAAAAGTAATCAATCATATCAAGGATGTCAGCAGTATATGGTTTCACAATATTGTTTGGAATGACAAAGAGCAATCGGATTTAATCTCAAACTATTTCAATCAGAGACGGTTAAATCTTTCGGCTATTTATTTTGCTATCCCCATCAGAAAAGACCATGAACAAAAAAATGACGCACTGAAGATGTTATCGCAAATACTTGAACAAAGAAAAGTACAGAGGAGAAAAGTGTTTATCCATTTTGCTGAACTTATTCTTTGTCATTATTATAACCGTTACCGTTCTTATTCAAATATTACTTTTAAACCCGAAAGTTTTGACTTTGCTATTCGGGACAGCGTGATAAAATATCTCTTTTTACTCAATCTTTTAAAATCATTAAACCTTACTGATATGGAAGAAAATGAAAAAATATCTCAGGAGACTCCTGAAAGTAGCGACAAGCTACAACGGTTTTTTATCGATATGGGTTATTCTCCTCAACAACAAGCATTGTACTGGCTTGGACGGATAATCAACAAAGTAGGAACAGCCCAGTATAAAAAAGGGCATCAGCAAAAGCCTGTTTTGAATAAAATCAATTATAATGGAATGGATCATTCCAAAATACAGCGTTTATATGTAGATGCTTTTGAACTATCCTCACAATATAAAATCGTTAATCAGATCAATTATTATTCGAGGATGTTTTCTCAGGGGTTTCCTGCCGACGAAAGACTATGGGTTTTGTCCCCTCAGGAAAGTGTCTTCTATATTCTTTCTGGCTTTTCTCTCTATTTTGATAACAACTAATAAAAAATATAATCATGACAACAGTAAATCACAATTCCGATTTCATATTTTTGTACGATGCTACATTATGCAATCCAAACGGCGATCCCGATCAGGAGAACAAACCCCGTATGGACTACGATACTAACACGAACCTAGTCACCGATACTCGTGTGAAGAGATTTATCCGCGATTACCTGAAAGATCAGGGACAAGACATTTTTGTCGATATGGAGGGTGACAGTAAAGTGAGTTCTGATACCAAGCTTGAATATGTAATAGAACGAGTTTTATCGAACGAGAATGAGCGTGCTGTTCTATTCGAAGAAACCCCGGATTTACTAAAAGATTTCATTGAGATTATTGCGGAGAAGAAAGGAAAAGATACAATTCTTAAATTGTTGCAAAATAAAAAGAACAGTAAGTTAAATTATTACATCCTTTCACAACTGGTCAAAGACAAATTCATTGATATCCGAATGTTTGGGAGCGCATTTGCCGTAGGCGGATTCACTAAAGCCTATACTGGTGCGATTCAAATGAATTGGGGGTATTCCTTAAATCAGGTCGAATTGGTTGAATCAAACTCGATTGTGACTATCATGAATGATGACAGCAGTACATTTGGGAAAGATTACCGCGTGTATTATAGCTTGTTGGCATTTAATGGAACTATTAATAAATACGCTGCAAAAGCAACAGGATTAACCGAAGAAGACCAAAAGTTATTCCGTAAAGCAATCTGGGAAAGCATTCCATCGCAGCCTACGCGGTCGAAAATGAACCAGTACCCGAAACTTTATTTGGAAATTATTTACAACGAAGGGTTTAATAATGGTCACTTTGGCGATTTGAGGAATACAATTAAGGTTTCTTACAAAGAAGATATTCCGGCTAAGCAGGTACGAACATTCAACGATTTGATTTTTGATGTATCGGGGCTCGCTGAAATGATCATCGAGAACAAAGGTGAAGGTAAACCCATTAGCGAAGTGATTATCTACAAATCGGCAGATTTCCCTGAATTGAAAATCAATTAAATCAATTCATCATGGAAGTTATCTCATTTGATATTTCCGGTAAGATTGCTCATTTTCGCAAGTATTATGCAAACAATACGGCGCTGAGCTTTAGCATTCCGCCTCGTACCACTGTTATGGGGATGCTTGCAGCTATTTGTGGTTTGCCCAAAGATTCATATTACGAATTGTTTTCTTCCGAAAACATTGATATTGGGATTGCCTTGTTATCGAGAACAAAGAAAACAATTCACCGTCTTAACTTAATACGAGTGCTGGGACCAAGTGACTTCAGGGGAAGTAAAGGCCACATTCAAACACCATTTGAAATTGTTACCGGAGAAAACATAAACGATTCAATAATTACTTATCGAGTATTTCTTCGCCCTTTAAATATTGGAGAAAAAGATTATATCCGCTTGAAAGAACTAATCAAAACGAAAGGAAATAATTTTGCCCTGACGCTTGGAGCTGCCAGTTTCAATGCAAGTTTGTCTAACTATAAGGAATATGAGGCCACTGAGCGGAAAGCTTCGAATGAGTTTGAATATTTCGACAGTGCAATCAATTCTGACGACGTACTGGAAATAGAGCTTCTAAAGGAAAATGGAGGACGTATAAGTATTGTTGAAGAAGAATTAATGCCTGCTGATTTTGTGGCAAACTACAACCGGGAGTTGCAAAAAATGAACCGGATGTTGTATTCGGTTTCAGCCTCCCAATTAAAAGCCCGATTGAAGGAATCGGCAAATGTTTTGGAGCTTATGGAAGGAGAAGCGAAGAGTCACATTCAATTTATGAAGTGATGGATTTTTTTTCACATGCCAAAGATACTCCGCGGGGTAGAATCGGATCAAAATTACTCAAAAATCATCTGGAAAATGTCAGGCTACAATTTCAGAAGGGATTAAAATATTCCTGCATTTCTGCAGACAAAAAAGATGTATTCGAAAGCGTTGCTATATTACACGATTTGGGAAAATATACTCAATACTTTCAGGATTATTTGCTTGATCGCCCAAATGTAAATTATAATCTGAAATCACATTCAAGGTTTGGAGCATTTTATTTTTTGTCTAAATATTTTGACAAAGATCCTTTTGTAGCCGTTGTAGGATATTGGATCATATCGCAGCATCATAGTAATTTGCGGAGCCTGATGTCACTAAGAAGCGATTTTGGCAATGCGGAATTTGATTCTAAAATTTCATTTCTAAAGAGACAGCATAATTCTATTCATCCTTTTGAATCTGAAGTTAACAAAGAGCTGGGAATTGATGATATTGAAACATTCCCAGATAATTTGCAACCGTATCTAATCTATTTTAAAGCAATAAAACAGCTTCAAAAACACAGTAATATCCAAAACTACTTTTTAATCAATTATCTCTTTTCTCTATTAATTGAAGCTGATAAGCTGGATGCATCTAATACAAAAGTTTATCAAAGAGTGGCATTATCTCCGTCGAAAGTGGATGAGGACAAAGGTATGCCCAATCAACCATGGAATGAACATGCAACTGATTTTAGTAATCTTTCGCAAAATGAGTTGAGAAACCTTGTTCGAAGACGAGTAATCGAAAACCTTTCTAGCCAAAGCATTTTAAACCAACGAATTTTTACACTTACAGGGCCAACTGGAATTGGAAAGACTTTAACGGCTCTCGATTTTGCACTAAAGTTACGGGCTAAGATTCGAGATAAGGAAGGCCGCGAAGCACAAATCATTTATGCTTTACCGTTTATCAACATCATTGAGCAGTCTGACTCGGTATACCGAAAATTATTTGGAGATAATGAGGCTAAAATTCTCTCGCATTACCAGTATGCCGATGCCCTAAGCCAAGAGGAAGATAGACAGGATGAAGAAAGTAAAGGCTACAATCAAAAAGTAATGTCACTTGATACCTGGCAATGTGATATTGTAATCACGACATTTGTACAATTTCTACAAACCTTGATTGGCAATCGCAACAAACTGTTGAAAAAATTCAATCATTATGCTGGTAGTATCATCATTCTTGACGAAGTACAAACCATCGCATTAAAGCAATTGCCTCTTGTAGGTGCTGCACTTTACTACCTTTCTAAATTTCTGGAAGCGCGCATTGTGCTGATGACGGCTACCAAACCCAAAGTGTTTGATTTGGCCAACGAAAAGATTCTGAAAGGAGAAGGAGAAGAAGCCCGCCCGGTTGAGCTTCTGGGAACCGATGAAGATGTTACAAAGGTTTTCCGGTCGTTTAATCGCACAAAGCTTTGTCCTAAAATTGAATCATCAATTGAGAATTCACAGAATTTCGTTGATAATTATTTCAAAGAATATTGGTCAGTAGATAAATCGTGCCTGATAGTAGTCAATACTGTTAAACTTTCGATTGATGTATTTTATAGTATTCAAAGTTATTTCGATGATAGAGGAATTAAGAATCCACTGCATTATCTATCAACAAATGTGGTACCTGCTGGACGACAACAGTTGATTGAGCAGATTAAAGAAGAATTTCAGGCAACGCGAGAAAAGAAAGGATTAAAACCAGTATTAATATCGACTCAATGTGTTGAGGCTGGTGTGGATCTTGATTTCGATATGGCCTTCCGTGACCTTGCACCAATCGATTCTATTATTCAGGTTGCCGGACGGGTTAACCGGGAATATAATAAAAGTTTTATTGGTTCAATTTATATCGTTGATTTTGGGAAGTGTGGTAATATTTATGGGCCAATGACTGAAGGGACTGTCCGGCATGCAATTGCACATTTTACAAAAAAAGCCACACAAATTGAAGAAAGAAATTACCTGAACTTGGTTACATTTTATTATAATAACATTTATAAAAAAAATGAAGATGGCTTTAGCTTTTCTCATAATTTCTTTAAATCAATGAAAGAACTTAATTATGATGGTTCTGATTATTCTGTTTCAAAATATCAGGTAATTGAAAATGGATTCCACACAAACTCTGTATTTGTTGAGTGTGATAAAGAAGCAATAAAATCACGCGAAATGTTTGAGAAAATGATTCATAAAGAGTGTTCACGTGAAGATTTTGAACCGTATCGAAAAATGTTTCATCAGCATATTATTGCTGTTCCTGATTATTTAGATAAGGTGAAAGAACTTGATCAATTAGCAGAAGGAATTTTATTGGTTCCTAATACTTGTATCGAGAATTACTACGATTCAGTAACCGGATTTATCCGAGATAAAGTGGAGGACTTATCATGCACAATTCTCTAAAACGAATCTACTATGCAAATCAAACAAACTACCATCCAGTTCCCAATATATAGCTTTAAATATTTAACATACAAGCAGGAACAAAATAAAAAACTTGTTCGTTTTTCCGGACAAGTTTTGGCGTATTTATCCTTATTTCAGGCTATTTTGAAAGGTTAGTTGTACAAATAAAATAACACTTTATATGAAAAATTACAGAAATAATCATCAATAATGCGTAATACAGGAAAATTGAATTCAGAAATAATCATTAAGCAGGTGAATGCCTATTGTAAAAAACATCTCAATAGCGAATACCGGGATATCTGCACTCGTGTATCTCAAGATTTAAAGGAGGATGAACCGGGTATTTTTGAACGGGGAAAAGCAGAAATCTGGAGTGCTGCCATCGTTTGGGCAGTTGGAAACGCCAATTTTCTTGGTGACAAATCGTTTGAACCGTATGCTTCACTGGCTGATATTTGCAACTATTTTAATGTAAACAAATCAACGGTGGGGCAGAAAGCGTCAAGGATTCGAGATTTACTTGATATCAACCTTTGGAATCCTGATTACCGGACAAAAAATCCGGCAGGCGATTTTATCGATAGCCTGGTAATGACCCCCGAAGGTTTTATCATTCCTGCCAATATGCTCGATGATGATTTGGAGGAGGAGCAAAATGCGGAACCAGAAGATGATGAGCCAACAGAATACCTGGTGGTTTTAAGCTCATTAAAAAATGTGGATAACGCTTCTTTGTACCAATTGGAATACATCGTAAGGAAGGCGCTTTCAGCAGAAAGCAAATTTATAGCTATTGAGAAACAACATTTAAAAACTGTTTTGATAACATTCTATGGAACAATGGCGGATGTAGTAGCAATGGAAAATAAATTACAATCTTCCGGCTTCTCCATAGCCAATCTTTATTATGCAGATTACGATAATAATGAACAGTAAATTAAAATAATGCAAATTACTCAAACCATCATCCACTTTCCCGATATTCAGCTTCAAACCCGCGATGCGCATAAATTGCGCGGCTATTTTGGCAACCTGTTTAAAGAACATTCGCCTTTGCTGCATAACCATTATCAGAATGGAAAAACAAGGTATGCCTACCCGCTGGTGCAATACAAGGTTATTGATAAAACACCATTGCTGGTTGGCTTTCAGGAAGGAGCCGATCTGCTGGTTTCGCTGTTCCTGAAAATAAAAGAAATGGAAATAGAAGGGCGGCAATTCCCGGTACGGGCAAAAAATATTCAGCAAAAACAATACAACCTCACGGTGAACCAACAGCTTTACAATTACCGGTTCAAAACCCTGTGGATGGCGCTGAACCAGGATAACCACCGGAAATACCAGCCATTGGACGAAACCGCAAAAGCTCAGTTCCTAAACCGCCAGTTACAAAACAATATTCTCAGTTTTTATAAAGGACTGTCGTTTCGTATATCGGAACGCATAATGGCCATTGCACGGGTAGATGAAAAACAAACCCGGTTTAAAGACCAGACCATGCTGGCTTTCGACGGCGAATTTACCACCAATGCCTTTCTTCCCGAAATGGCCGGTATTGGAAAAGCTGTCAGCCGCGGTTTTGGCACCGTACATCTAATACAATAAAGTTTGAAACATGCAACTAATTATCAACACCTGGGGAACCTATGTACACATAAAAGATGAACTGTTCGAAGTAACCCTGCCCAAAGACGGCGAAAAACAAAAACACCACTTTGCCAGTCAGAAAGTAACTTCCATTTTAATGAGCAAAGGCGCGGCTATCAGCACCGATGCCATTATTCTGGCTATGAAAAACAACATCGACATTATTGTTTTTGAATACGACGGAATGCCGGTTGGCCGGTTCTGGCACAGCAAGCCGGGCAGCACCTCGCGTATTCGCAAGCAACAACTCGATGCCAGTTTAAATCAGACGGGGGTATTCTGGATAAAATGCTGGCTTGCAGCCAAACTCACCAATCAAATTGAATTCCTTAAACGGCTCAAAAATCACCGTCCTGCCACAGCTGGCACAATCCAGGAGAAGATTGATGCCATTTCTGGGTTAAAAATAAAAATTGAAAAGAAGGACGCGGAGAAAATAGATGAAATCGATAGCTCGCTCCGTGGTTTTGAAGGAACAGCTGGGCGTGTGTATTTCCAGGTTTTGAGTTCGTTGCTGAACGAAAGATACCAGTTTGAAGGGCGCAGCTTCAGGCCTGCAAAGGATCCATTTAATGCGTTTTTGAATTATGCCTATGGCGTTTTGTACAGCCGTGTGGAGAAAGTGCTGGTTATTGCTGGTCTCGACCCGTATGTGGGATTTATGCATCGCGATGATTACAATACAAAAAGTATGGTATTCGATTTTATTGAGCCTTACCGCATTTATGCCGACGAGGTGGTGTTCAAACTATTCTCCGCAAAAAAGGTAAACGACAGTCATACCGATTCCATTACAAACGGGATAAGCCTGAATGCTGAAGGGAAAAATTTGCTGATGCAGTCGCTAATGAAATTTCTGGATGAAGATAAAATCAGGTACAAAGGGCGCAACCAAACCCGGATGAATGCCATGCAGATGGATGCCCACCAGTTTGCCAACCGTTTAATACAAAAATTATGATTTGTTGGGTATTGTATGATATAAAAAAGGACAGGCCGCGAGCCAAAGTTGCAAAAAAATGTAAACTCGCAGGGTTATACCGGGTGCAGAAATCGGTTTTCCTCGGCAGTCTCGAAGACAACGATAAGGATACTTTGGAACTGGAAGTAACCGAGCTAATCGACGAAGAGACTGATTCGGTTTACATTTTCCCGATGAGCAAAAACGAACTCAGGCAAACCTCATTGCTCGGGCAGGCTTTTGATAAAAAACTAATTACCGACGAAGTTAAAGCGTTGTTTTTCTGATGTCAGTTACACCATCACATATTATTGAATACCTCTACTGTCCCAGGTTTACTTATTTTGAATATGTATTGTGTATCCCGCAATACGAAGAAAGGCATTATAAGGTAGAGAAGGGGAGACAGGTCCATGACCAGAAACTGGAAAGAAACAAAGATTACCTGCGAAAAAGAATAGGTGCCATTGAAAAATATCCTGAACAGTACCTGACCAATGATTTATTGCGTGGGAAGATTGATGAAGTCCTGCTTTTAAATAATGGGACAATGGCCCCTCTTGATTATAAATTTGCTAAATTTAAAGATCGAATTTATGAAACGTATCGTACGCAGTTGGAATGTTATGCTGTATTGATTGAAAGTAATTTTCAGAAAAAGGTGGAAAAAGGTTTTCTGGTTTATACCCGTTCTTTGAATAAGTTAGTTGAAGTGCCCATAGATGAAAAAGCCAAATCAGAAATTCGGCACGTTTGTAGAGAAGTCAATGATGTGGTTGAAAAAAATGTTTTCCCAAAGGCGACAAAATACAAACAACGTTGTGTCGGGTGCACCTACCGGAATATTTGTGTAAAATAGTTTTACGGGTGGTAATTTATTTGAAGAAGTGGAGGATCAGTATTTAAGGTGTTGTAAATAAGAAATATAGATTTTCGGAAATGAATGGGAAATCATATAGAATGAAGTTCTTTGACATATTGAAAATAGGAAAATACATAATTATAAACTATTTATATTCGGCTGGAATACAGAGCGTAGAATGAAGCTACGGCTCCCAGACGAAGTTCCAACAGAAAAAGGATTGAAACATAATAGCTTCAATCCAGTAAGTTGTCGTCTTGGCCTCCCAGACGAAGTTCCAACAGAAAAAGGATTGAAACAAACCGCCGCCTCCTATATTGCAAATTGATAACTTCCTCCCAGACGAAGTTCCAACAGAAAAAGGATTGAAACACCAATGTAGGCGATGGTTGGTTAAGGGTTTGGTACTCCCAGACGAAGTTCCAACAGAAAAAGGATTGAAACCAAAACTGAATTTGAAAAATCAAATAATGACCCCACACTCCCAGACGAAGTTCCAACAGAAAAAGGATTGAAACTAATAAATGGGGCAGTTGAATGTATAATTCAGTTCGCTCCCAGACGAAGTTCCAACAGAAAAAGGATTGAAACAAAACAGAGCTTACAGTTTTAGAACCTGAGAAAAGTTCTCCCAGACGAAGTTCCAACAGAAAAAGGATTGAAACTATCTCATAATTTTTATTTAATTCCCAGTATTTTCACTCCCAGACGAAGTTCCAACAGAAAAAGGATTGAAACGGATTGAAAGCGCCACGGTTTTTAAACCCCAAACACTCCCAGACGAAGTTCCAACAGAAAAAGGATTGAAACAGTAGTTGGTTTGAATTGAAAAGATTCAAATTCAAACTCCCAGACGAAGTTCCAACAGAAAAAGGATTGAAACAATATGTTCACCCTAACCTTTACAAAAAGTACCTCAAACTCCCAGACGAAGTTCCAACAGAAAAAGGATTGAAACTCATTCCAAAGTCAGGAGGAACAGCAGACGGCGATGCGCTCCCAGACGAAGTTCCAACAGAAAAAGGATTGAAACTCGTAGACATAATCGGGATGCATAGGAATATTCAACCTCCCAGACGAAGTTCCAACAGAAAAAGGATTGAAACGGGACATTACGCAAAACATTGACAATATAGATAATGACTCCCAGACGAAGTTCCAACAGAAAAAGGATTGAAACGCTAAAAATCCAACAATACAAGATATCCGGGAGGCTCCCAGACGAAGTTCCAACAGAAAAAGGATTGAAACTGCGATAGGTGAAGGAGCCCCGATATGGCGCACATACTCCCAGACGAAGTTCCAACAGAAAAAGGATTGAAACAAAAATATAACGCCATTAGTGGCTAAAATTTGAGAACTCCCAGACGAAGTTCCAACAGAAAAAGGATTGAAACCTACCCGATTGGAGTTTGATGCCATTACCCGCCTGCCTCCCAGACGAAGTTCCAACAGAAAAAGGATTGAAACTATTTACCGAAGTAAGCGAAGTAAGAAAAGTAAGGACTCCCAGACGAAGTTCCAACAGAAAAAGGATTGAAACATAGTTTAGCTCAATATCTTTCTGGTTTTTTGTCAGACTCCCAGACGAAGTTCCAACAGAAAAAGGATTGAAACATACAAATAAGATAATATATCAGATTCATCGTCTGCTCCCAGACGAAGTTCCAACAGAAAAAGGATTGAAACTTTCTACTCTAAGCTGATTACTGGTTCCATTGCGCGCTCCCAGACGAAGTTCCAACAGAAAAAGGATTGAAACAATGTGTCGGTGGGGGTTATAGTCGTCAGGGTGTCGCTCCCAGACGAAGTTCCAACAGAAAAAGGATTGAAACTATATACCACAAGAGAAGCAGAAGGAGCAGTTATATCTCCCAGACGAAGTTCCAACAGAAAAAGGATTGAAACTGGAAGTTGGCATAATGTGCAAAATCCGGCTGTACCTCCCAGACGAAGTTCCAACAGAAAAAGGATTGAAACTTTTGATGGGTGCAGCAGCCGTTCCGGGACTTATTCTCCCAGACGAAGTTCCAACAGAAAAAGGATTGAAACCCGGCCAGCGCAGGAGGCAATGCAGATGCAACAACAGCTCCCAGACGAAGTTCCAACAGAAAAAGGATTGAAACAGAAATATTATGAGTCAGCATACAACCGGAATTTCAGCTCCCAGACGAAGTTCCAACAGAAAAAGGATTGAAACTGGCTGTAACCCGCATAAACAGGAACATATTCAGTTCTCCCAGACGAAGTTCCAACAGAAAAAGGATTGAAACAAGTTTTCAAATATCCAGTCAATGGCTGCTGGTGAAACTCCCAGACGAAGTTCCAACAGAAAAAGGATTGAAACTTGTAATATCAGCGGCAACTGCTCCTGTATATGCTGCCTCCCAGACGAAGTTCCAACAGAAAAAGGATTGAAACATCAAAACCTCTGTACGACGGAATTAAAATAGAAGCTCCCAGACGAAGTTCCAACAGAAAAAGGATTGAAACCGAATACCGGTCATAGTCGCTAAAAACTCCATTTCCTCCCAGACGAAGTTCCAACAGAAAAAGGATTGAAACTAACGGAACTATTTCAGAACTGATAATCTATAATCCTCCCAGACGAAGTTCCAACAGAAAAAGGATTGAAACGCAGTTCAAAATACAAATCCTCCTCTGTTTTCCTCCGGCCTCCCAGACGAAGTTCCAACAGAAAAAGGATTGAAACTAACGGAACTATTTCAGAACTGATAATCTATAATCCTCCCAGACGAAGTTCCAACAGAAAAAGGATTGAAACACAAAACCACAAACCTCTGTACGACGGAATTAAAATACTCCCAGACGAAGTTCCAACAGAAAAAGGATTGAAACTCTTATGTCCCACAACTCAACACTTTTTTTGATGGCTCCCGGACGAAGCTCCAACAGAATAAGGATTGAAACGCCGGTCTACAACATCGTGATGCTCGGCATATATCACTCCCAGACGAAGCTCCAACAGAATAAGGATTGAAACTGAAGTACGTCCGGTTGATTTAGAGGAAAAGGCCCTCTCCCAGACGAAGTTCCAACAGAACAAGGATTGAAACTGACGAGGGCAATCCTGCAAAGCATCCGGTTGATTACTCCCGGACGAAGTTCCAACAGAACAAGGATTGAAACATGAATGCGCGGTTACAAACCGCACGTCCCTGTTGTGCTCCCAGCAGAAGTAGCAATGTCTTGGCAACTGTCTAATAGTAAATTATAATACCTGTCCGCTTGTTGTTCAGACCATTTTTCAACAGTATATTCCCAAATTTCATTAACTACCAGACAACAACAAATTTTAGCGTTAATAAGAAATAATCCTGCTATAAGCCGAACCGAAATGGTTCAAAAATTGAAAATAAATGAATCCGCTATTCAAAAGCATTTAGGATCACTAAAAAAAAAGGAGGTTTAAAACGAATTGGTGGCACGCGTGGGCATTGGCAAGTGAATCTCCCGGAATAAACCACCCTCTCATAAACTGTGTAAGCATAAATCGATTACCAGCTACTAATAATTTTTTCTAACAGTATACTGTCGTGTTGAAGATAAGCTTATCTATACTTGAATGAAGTGGTGTAGTAGTGGTGTAGTTCAGTTGCCCTGAAAAAATGAACGACAAAATTCCCAAAATCAGATTGTACTCGAACATATTTTTGCTTATGCACAGGTTTTATCCTATGGGTGTAGCATTCTGTCATGATTGATTCTTTTCAGCCAAAACAGAGGGGCGAAATAAGTTGCGAAAGGACAGAAAATTTGTGAGGGTTTTAAAGTGTTTGTATGGCAATGCAACAATTACTAACTTTGAAACAGCAGATATTACTAAAAACAGTACAGCGTATATTACTAATTTTTATACAACATTTTTTACTAAATTTGCTCCATGATTTTATAATAAGGTTTTAACAAAGAAAACTGATATGGCTTCACCTTCTGAAAAATTAGCACAATCTCTGGAGCAGCTTCAAAAACTGCAAAATGAAAAGGGAATAGCAGTGGTTCGGGCCAATGACTTGTCCAGAACGCATAAGGAGCGTCTAATTGCCAACGGATTTCTTCGCGAGGTTATCAAAGGCTGGTATATTTCAACCCGGCCTGACGAGCAGAAGGGAGACACCACTTCCTGGTACATCTCATTTTGGTATTTTGTTTCAGTCTATTTGAATGCCCGTTTTGGCAAAGACTGGTGCCTTTCACCGGAGCAGTCGTTGTTGCTACACAGCAGAAACCGGACGGTTCCTAAACAACTTCTGGTGCGTTCGCCCAAAGCTCAGAATAACGTTGTAGAGTTATTGCATGGTACTTCTTTTTACGATTTGAAAGTGACAATCCCACCACAAACTCAGCGGGAAGAAATTGAAGGAAACCAGGTATATTCTTTGGCTTCAGGGCTTGTTTTTTGTTCTGCCGGCTTTTTCTCAGGTTGCCCTACCGATGCAAGGATATGTCTATCCATGATAAAAAATCCGTCGGAACTTTTATCTATGCTGCTTAACGGGGGACACACCATTATTGCAGGTCGGCTGGCGGGTGCATTCAGAAACATCGGGAATAACCGGTTTGCAGATGAAATTGTCAGTACCATGAAATCGGCCGGATATGATGTGCGTGAAAACGATCCTTTTAAAGAAAAAAATTCTTTTGATTTTGGTAACCGGGAGACATCTCCTTATGCCACACGCATCCGTTTAATGTGGAACAATATGCGTGAAACTGTAATAAAAAACTTTCCGGATGCACCGGGATTGCCAGCCGATAAAAAACAGTTTCTCGAAAAAATGGAAGAAAAGTATATTTCCGATGCCTATCATTCGTTATCCATTGAAGGTTACCAGGTAAGCCCGGAGTTAGTCGAACTGGTCCGTAGTGGGAAATGGAACCCCAACGCCAGAGAATTTGATAACCGGCAAAAAGATGCCATGGCAGCAAGAGGATACTGGCAGGCGTTTCAGAAAGTAAAAGAGAGTATCCGGGAAGTTTTAAATGGCGAAAATCCGGGAGCAGTTGCCGATAAAGATCATGGTGCCTGGTACCGCGAATTGTTTGCCCCGGCTGTTACCGCCGGAATTATCAAAGTATCTGATTTGGCCGGATACCGGAATAGCCAGGTGTACATAAAAGGGGCAACCCATGTACCGCCCAATGCTGCTGCGGTGCGCGATGCAATGCCTGTACTTTTTGAATTGTTGCAGGAAGAACCCGAACCGGCCGTACGTACTGTGATGGGACACTTTGTTTTTGTTTACATCCACCCATACATGGATGGTAACGGAAGAATTGGGCGTTTTTTGATGAATGTCATGCTCGCCTCAGGCGGTTATCCTTGGACCGTTATTCCGGTTGAAAAACGTGATGATTACCTTTCTGTGCTGGAAAAAGCCAGCGTAAACCAGGAAATAGAAGATTTTGCAAAGTTTATTGCCAGGTTGGTTGCTGAAGTTCAGTGAAATGAAATTATACCCCTCAAATAACAATTCAATATTTAAATGGAATTTAGCTGATTTCTTTTTGTCTGGTAATAAAGTATAAAGGCACGTTTTGTTTTCTCGTTCAAAAAAGAGCGCCGTGTTAATTCCTCAACCATGGGTTGTACCTGCAAAAAAGGTTTTAAAATTCTGTCCCTTCTTTTCTCGTCAATTTCAAATCTTCCGGCCAGTTCCTGAAAATCGTGTAACCCGGGATGATTGCTTTTTCTCATGGCTTCCGACTGAAAACCGTTACTGAACAACCCACCATTCAAAGCAAAATCCGTATCATCCACGTGGATTTTTGTATTGAGCAAATCATAAGCCGGACTAAGCACATAATCTCTCCCTGATGTTTCGAGAAGTGCATAATTTTTCAGATGTGCATCTCCGTTTGAAAACAGGAAGTTAAAAACAATCAACGAGAATAACTTCTCAATTTCCACGCGCCAGGCAGGAACATATTTTTTTAGTAATTCACCCATTTCCTCATAGCTGAAATCATACTTGAAGTTTTGTCCTGCATTTTCTTCTGTCTTACCGGCCAGCGATGCAAAATCTTCTTTTCCCCATTTCAGACCATCTTCTTTAACATCGAATCGTTTTGTGATATAGGCAGGTTCGCCGTCGGAAAAAAATATCAGTGCATTTTCGGCGGTTTGCAAACCATATACCTGCCGGGCAATTTGCATGGTTAAATGCTCGTTTGCCGGAACCTGGCTAACATTTTTTACATCCCTGGGGATAGGTTTTAACAGGTATGTTCCCTGCTCTCCTTCTTTAGTCAGGCGCAATTTATTTTTTTCAAGTATCAGCGAGAGTTTCTCCTGAACTCCGGATATTGAAATTCGTTTTCGGTTCTCAATAAATTTTTCGGCATCCTCCTCATTGCTTTGGGGTGGGGCATAAGGCAATACATGACTTACTTTTCGTCCCTGAAAGACCCTGCGCAAACAGGCAGTGCTGTAAGTATTAAATCCTTCTGCCAATGTTCCCGGACAATATTTTAGTTCTGGTAAAGTCATTCTTTAATTTCTGATAATGTTATTGCTCCAATAGTATCGGTTTTTGCCGTGGCCAACAGTAATCCAAAATAATCCTTTTCGTCAATCTTCAACTGACGGGTTTGCAGTTGTCTGTTCACACCTTCCGATAACATATTAAAGAAAAACGGAAACAAGTACTCCGATTTGTACACCTGTTTGCTTTTGGGCATGGTCAGGCTAATTGGCGGAAGTTCATCGTTGGCAAACCAATTATCATCATAACGGAATTCATAATCATTTGCTGAAAATTGTGTTAGTATTCCCGCCAGTTTGCCGTTTCTGTATACATTCGCTTTTCGCATTTTTTATAATAGTGGTTGTTTTACTGCAATTTTAATTTCCATACCGAGGATTTCAGCAATTTTATTCACTATCTGAATGGTTGGATTAGCCTGTCCCCGTTCAATTTTATAAAGCGTATTTATGCTGATTCCCGCCATTTCAGCCAGATCGGGCTGTGTTATGCGAAGCACCTTCCGTCTTTCTTTTATCTGTTTTCCTATCTCCTTACTTGTCATTATAATGTGATTTTGAGGTAAAATTAGTGTTTTGTTAATAAAAAAACAAGAGATATCACAGTATAATGTGATTATTGGATGAAAAGTAAGAGTTCACTAGTTCAAAAGATAAAAAATCATATTATAGTGTGATTTTATATGGTTTATTTTGACTCATTATAAATAAAAAAACCTGCAAATCATTTGATTTACAGGCTTTTGATGTTTTTTGGATTTCCTATCCGTCGGGGTGAGAAGATTTGAACTTCCGACCCCTCGCCCCCCAGACGAGTGCGCTAACCAGACTGCGCCACACCCCGATGCTAAAAATGCGCCTGCAAAAGTAACAGTTGAATTTTGTTCTGCAAAACTTTTTTTAGTAATTGCCGGAATATTTTTTAATCCTTTATAGGTTTGCTCTATCTGAGGTTCGTTTTTATTGATTGGATTTGTGGTGTGTAAAGCAGGATGTTTTATATTTTTGCAATTCAAAAAAAATTAACGATATGTTTAAGCCACTTGATATTAAAGAAAAAGAAAAAGACAATGATGTTCAACCTACGGATGTTGAACAGGTAAAGTGTTTAATAATAGGTTCCGGTCCTGCCGGGTATACAGCCGCTGTGTATGCTGCCCGTGCCAACCTGAACCCGGTCCTTTACGAAGGTCTTCAGCCAGGCGGTCAGTTAACAACAACCACCGAGGTCGAAAATTACCCTGGCTATCCGGAAGGAGTAACCGGCCCGGTAATGATGGAAGATTTTAAGAAGCAGGCCGAACGGTTTGGAGCCGACATAAGATGGGGGATGGCTACCAAGGCCGATTTCTCAGGAGATATTCATAAAGTATGGATAGACGATAAAAAACTGATTGAAGCTGAATCCGTAATTATTGCTACCGGAGCCACAGCCAAATATCTTGGTCTGGAAGATGAGAAAAAGTATGCAGGAGGCGGTGTTTCCGCCTGTGCTACCTGCGATGGATTTTTCTATCGTGGTAAGGATGTAGCGGTTGTTGGCGGGGGCGATACAGCCTGTGAAGAAGCTCTTTATCTTTCCGGGCTTTGCAACAAGGTTTATATGATTGTACGCCGCGATGTTTTGAGGGCTTCTCGGGTTATGGCCGAAAGGGTAAAGAAAACACCAAATATTGAAATTTTGTGGAAGCACCAGGTCAAAGGGCTTTATGGAGATAATGGTGTGGTAGAAGGAGCTTCACTGTTTAAAAATAAAGGCGAAGAAGGTGAGGAGGAAACAAAAATTAAAGTGGATGGATTTTTCCTGGCTATCGGGCATAAACCCAACTCCGATATTTTTAAAGAGTATTTGGAAACCGACAAGGTAGGATACATTCAAACGATCCCCGGAACTTCGAAAACCAATGTTCCCGGCGTTTTTGCCTGCGGTGATGTGCAGGATTCTATATACAGACAGGCTGTTACTGCAGCCGGATCAGGCTGCAAGGCCGCTATGGATACGGAACGGTATCTTTCTGAAAAGAATGCCTGAAGAATTTATTACGAATTAGACAAAAAAAATAATCCCGGCGCGTCATGCCGGGATTACTCAATAACCTTCAAAAGCGTCTACCTGGTTTTCTGTTTCAGGTTTGTAATGTGACAAACATAATTAATTTGGTTCAGTCATAACTGATTTCAATAACTGATTTCCAAGGTGCAAAAAGCTGATATTTCTGCTTCCAAAAACCTTAGGAGATCGATTAGTTGTCCATCAGTTTCATCTGAAGGTAGGAGTATAACAGTGCATACATTTTTGCCCGTTGTTCGTTGGTGGATGCCCCGGCATGTCCTCCTTCCGTATTTTCAAAATAGTAAATTTTATACCCCATGTCATGCATTTTGGCTACCATTTTGCGCGCATGCCCCGGATGTACCCGGTCGTCGCGGGTAGAGGTAGTAAAAAATACTTCGGGGTAATTCATCCCTTCTTTCAGGTTGTGGTAGGGCGAATATTTACGGATGTATTCCCACTCTTCCGGCACGTCCGGATTACCATATTCTGCCATCCAACTGGCGCCGGCCAGCAGTTTGTTATAACGTTTCATGTCGAGCAGGGGAACCGCACAAACCACAGCGCCATACAAATCGGGACGTTGGGTAAAGGCTACGCCTACCAGTAATCCGCCGTTACTACCACCATAAATTCCCAATTTTTTGGGAGAAGTAATTTTTTTCGAGATCAAATTTTCGGCTATTGCATGAAAATCGTCGAAGACACGCTGGCGGTTTTCTTTTAGTCCGGCCTGGTGCCACTGTGGTCCAAACTCACCACCTCCGCGCAGATTAGCGAGTACATAAACTCCTCCTTTTTCAAGCCATGCCGTTCCGGTAAGCGCCGAATAGCGGGGTAACTGAGGAATTTCAAAGCCTCCGTAAGCATAGAGCAGGGTAGGATTTGTTCCATCAAATCTTATTGATTTGGCATGCACCACAAAGTATGGAATGGGTGTGCCGTCTTTGGAAACCGCCTCAAACTGCTTTACCTGATACTTTTCAGTGGGAAACCAGGAAGATAGAGATTTCACTTTACTGAATTTACCCGTTTCAGCATCGCCAAAGTAGAGGGTGGATGGTTCCAGAAAATTCTGAAAATAAAAAAAGTAATGGTTGCTAAACTGATCGGAAGAGCCGAGGGAAATATTGCCAAAGTCAGGGGCATCGATCTTTTCTTTGATCCATTTACCATTATAGCGGAAAGCAAACAATTCACTTTTTACATTGTTGAGCATGTTTACCAGTAAACAGTCTTTGGTGTCCGATATCCCGGTAATACTAATCCTTTCACCGGGTTCTACCACCAACTCGAAGTTCTTTTTTTCTGCTAACAGATCATCATATTCAATACTTATAACAGCTCCCTGGGGAAATGTCTGACTATTAACCTTCCAGTCTGATTTTAGCTGAAAAATGACCTGTCCGTTAAAAAAAGTATTGAGTTCAATATCTTCCGGCAGTTCCGGTTTTAAAAGCTCCCCATTTTCAAGAAAGTAATATTCTCCCTCGTAAAACGAAGTGCGGCGCATAATCACCTGGTACACTCTGTCACGGGTATGCTGTGTGTAACCCCAAATTCCCATGTCGTTTTCATTCCCATTGAAGATTTCTTTTGCATCGTTCAGGTTGGTTCCTCTTTTCCATATTCTAACCTGTTTGGGATATCCGGAGGTGGTAACGCCATCTCCAAAATCAGTAGAAACCATCAGCGTATTTTCGTCAATCCAGCTTGCTCCTCCCTTTGCTTCGGGAAGAGTAAACCCATTTTCTTCAAATGATTTTGTCCGGGCGTCAAATTCCTTTATCAAAACAGCATCGCCACCTCCTTTTGAGAGGTTTACCAGAAATTTGTTGTAGTCCGGATATAGCCCGGTTGCCCCTTTAAAAACCCATTTTTCCCCATCCTTTTCAGAAAGTTCATCAATGTTCAGTAAAATTTCCCAATCCGGGTTCCCGTCTAGGTAGCTTTTTGTTGTTGCTCTTCGCCAGATTCCCCTTTGGTATGTCTTATCCTGCCAGAAATTGTAAATATAACTTCCGCGAATGGTGGGGTCTGCAATACGGTCGTCCGAGTTGAGAATTTCGAGATTTTTCCCGTACGTGTTTTCGTAACCGGGTTGGGATGTAAGCGTTGCCAACGATTTTTTATTCCATTCTTCCACCCACTCAAGGGCTTTGTCGTCATCTACTCCTTCCAACCAAAGATAAGGATCGTTGTTTTGGGCCATAATAAGTTGTGTTAACATTGCTAAAATAGTGAGTGTTGCCAAGTGTTTCATTGCTTTTATTTTGAAGATTATTTTTTAATTGTAAAAATAACGGCCTTCAAAGAATAAAAACATGAAAATTACACATCTTTAAGAATTTTTCTCTACGGACTTTTTAAATGATGTTTGAAATATATATTTTCGTAACAGGAAAATAAACCTGAGGAAAAGATCTGTATAGAGGATTATTACATAGATATATGAAATTATGCTTTCCAAAGGTTAAAATTTAAATATGGCAACATTACTTTTCTTTTTTGTTTTATCCATTGTAATTTCTTTTTTCTGCTCCATGTGGGAGGCGGTTATATTAAGTGTTACCCCCTCATATATTAGCCGTATGCAAAAGGAAAAGCCCCACACTGGCCACATGCTCAATATAATGAAAGACGATATTGACAGACCGCTTTCAGCAATTCTTACTTTAAATACCATTGCACATACGGTAGGAGCTTTGGGCGTGGGGGTTCAGGCCGGTAAATTATTTGGCAACCATCAGGTTGACTTTTTTTTTATTCAAATAACTTTTGAGTCTTTAATTGCCGGAGGAATGACACTGGCTATCCTTGTTCTCTCTGAAATTATTCCCAAAACGTTAGGGGCCAACTTCTGGAAGCAACTAACGCCGTTCACTGTTCGTTCATTGAAGGTGTTGATGTTTGTTTTGGCTCCTTTCGTATGGATGAGCAAGGGAATTACCCGGATGGTGAAAACGGAAAAAGGACGCAGTGTATTTAGTCGGGCCGATTTTGCCGCTATGGCCGATGCAGGGCTTAAAAGCGGCGCACTCGACCGGGAGGAAAAATCGATTATTCAGAACCTGCTTCGGTTGGAAAACCTGAAAGTGCGCGATATTATGACGCCACGTTCCGTAATTGTAATGATCGATGAAGAACTGACGATGGGCAAGATTTACGAAGAACTGAACCCCATGGTTTTTTCCAGGATTCCGGTTTACCAGGAACATCCCGATAATATAACGGGCGTTATTTTAAAAGATAACATCCTGGAAAAACTTGCCCAGGATAAACATTCCGTGAAGGCATCGGAAATAAAACGCGACATTCTGTTTGTGGAAGATAACTTTACCGTGGCCAAGCTTATGGATACGCTGATTTTAAACCGCGAACACCTTGCCGTGGTTGCCGACGACTTTGGCAGTGTAGTGGGACTGGTAACAATGGAAGACTTATTTGAAACTTTGCTGGGGCTGGAGATTGTGGATGAATCTGACAAAGTAGAAGATCTGCAGAAGCTGGCGCTGGAAAAGTGGAAAAAACGAACCGACAAACAGCGCCTGAAAGAATAGGCTGGAAAAGATACACATTCAACCGTTATCCTTTTAAGTTTACTTTAAATTGACTGGAGAAAAAATTCTTCAATAAATTATCCCCATAAAATGCTTTATTTTTGAGGGAGATAAAAATTTAGAATCTAAAAACAATCGAAATGAATATTAGTGCATTACAAAAAGAACGGGCAAATTACCAGCCCAAGTTGCCCAAATCATTAAAGGGAGCAGTGAAACTGGTGGAAGGCGACAAAACAGAATCTGTTGCCGATCCTAAAGAGATAGAAAAACTGTTTCCAAATACCTACGGAATGCCTCTGATTACATTTGAGCAGGGCGATAACGGAGCCCAGAGTGCACCGGTAAACGTAGGGGTTATTCTTTCGGGCGGACAAGCCCCGGGCGGACATAATGTGATTTCCGGAATTTTTGACGGGATTAAAAAGATTCATTCTGAAAGCAAATTATACGGCTTCCTCGGCGGCCCCGGCGGACTTGTAGATCACAAATACATGGAGCTGACAGCTGAAATTATTGATGAATACCGGAATACCGGCGGATTCGATATCATTGGTTCAGGGCGTACGAAACTCGAAGAAGAAGCACAATTTGATAAAGGACTGGAAATTGCCAATGATTTAAACCTGAATGCACTGGTGATTATTGGTGGCGATGATTCGAACACCAATGCCTGTGTTTTGGCAGAATACTATGCACAGAAGAATACAGGCGTGCAGGTAATTGGCTGTCCAAAAACCATTGACGGCGACCTGAAAAATGAAATGATTGAAACTTCCTTTGGTTTCGATACGGCCACTAAGGTTTATTCCGAACTGATTGGCAATATTCAGCGTGATGCCAATTCTGCCAAAAAATACTGGCATTTTATTAAGCTGATGGGGCGTTCCGCTTCGCATATCGGATTGGAATGCTCGTTGAAAACACAACCCAATATCACACTCATTTCGGAAGAAGTAGCTGCCAAACAGCAAACGCTTAGCGAGATTGTGGAATACATGGCAGGAGCCGTGTCGCAAAGGGCGGATAACGGAGAAAATTTTGGTGTAGCCCTTATTCCTGAGGGGTTGATTGAGTTTATTCCGGAGATGAAAATTCTTATCGCGGAACTGAATGACTTGCTGGCTGAAGGAACGGAAAGCGAAAAGGAATTTAAAATGCTGAGGAAAAGTCACCGTTTGGAGTGGGTTGCTTCTCATTTAACCGAAGATTCAGCTAAAGTGTTTAAATCATTGCCGTCGGGGATTGCCACCCAGCTTACTCTCGATCGCGATCCGCATGGAAATGTTCAGGTTTCGCTTATTGAAACCGAAAAACTTCTGGGCGAAATGGTGAAAGAAAAACTCGGCCAACTGAAAAAAGAAGGTAAATTCTCGGGCAAATTCAGCACACAGTATCACTTCTTTGGTTACGAAGGACGTTGTGCTGCTCCGTCCAACTTCGATGCCGACTATTGCTATTCATTAGGATACACTGCATCGGTTCTGATTGCAGAAGGAAAAACAGGCTACATGGCATCGGTACGTAACCTTACTGCTCCGGCAGAGGAGTGGGTTGCCGGCGGTGTGCCGGTTACCATGATGATGAATATGGAAAAAAGGCACGGGCACATGAAACCCGTTATCCAGAAAGCATTGGTTGAACTGGAAGGAGCTCCATACAAATATTTTGTATCGAAACGTGGCGAATGGGCGCTGGGTACGCACTATATTTATCCTGGTCCAATCCAGTATTTTGGCCCTACTGAAGTTTGTGATCAGCCTACCGAAACCCTGAAACTGGAGAAAGCTTAATTTTCGGCCGGTTATACCGGGCTGATTTACAGGTTATACAATGGGCAGCAGGCAAATTATTTTGGCCTGCTGCCCATTGGTGTTTTTGTCGGCCTGTTCAGATGGATTTAACGAAAGAACAGGTTAAAAGAAAATGGGCATTAGAAGCTGTTAACCAGGGTGTTTATTTTTAAGAGCTTTTCCAGCAGCGGTTCCAACAGATCCAGTTTTAGCATATTGGCCCCGTCTGATTTGGCCTCTGCAGGGTGGGGGTGGGTTTCAATAAAAATTCCGTCCACACCCACAGCGATTCCGGCCCGGGCAATGGTTTCAATCAATTCGGGCTGACCGCCGGTAACGCCACTGGACTGGTTCGGCTGTTGCAACGAGTGGGTAATGTCAAGTACAACCGGTACATTCAGCTGCTGCATTTCAGGAATGCTCCGGTAATCGACAACCAGGTCGTGATAGCCAAAAGTAGTTCCGCGCTCGGTGAGGATGATATTGGAGTTGCCACTTTCTTTTACTTTATTCACGGCAAACTGCATCGCTTCTGCCGAAAGGAACTGTCCCTTTTTTATGTTTACGGCCTTGCCGGTTTTTGCTGCTGCTACAAGGAGATCGGTTTGCCGGCACAAAAAGGCCGGGATTTGTAATACATCCACATACGGGGCAGCAGTTCCGGCTTCTTCTGCGGAATGAATGTCCGTAACAACTGGGATGTCAAATGTTTGGCTCACTTTGCGTAGTATTTTCAGTGCTTTTTCATCGCCAATTCCTGTAAATGAATCCAGTCGCGAACGATTGGCCTTTCGGTACGAACCTTTAAAAATATAGGGGATATGAAGGCGATCCGAAATCTTAACTATTTTTTCAGCAATCTCCAGGGCCATTTTTTCGCTCTCGATGGCACAAGGACCAGCCATCAGGAAAAAATTCCCGGTGGCTGTGTGTTTTAATTTATCTACTTGCGGAATCATTTTTATCTTTATAAGTGATTGACAAAAATAGGAATACCTTGTCAGAAGCAAAAGCGAATAATAAAAAACGAATAGAAAAATAAAAATGGGATAGTACAAAAATGGACGTTTTGCATTTTATTCATATAAACCTGGTTCATGAACGTGGGAAACAAAGAAAACGATATAAGTATCTGGCAAAGTTTTCGGAAGGGAAATAAAGCAGCCTTTCAGAAAATTTATATTGAAAATTACCGGTTTTTGTATAATTACTGCAGAAAGTTTGTCAGTGATAAAACGTTGGCTGAAGATGTTATCCAGGATGTGTTTGTAACCGTTTTTGCTGAAAAAGAGAAGTTGCGCGACACAGACAACATCCGGTTATATCTTTTTAGTGCCGTGCGAAGGCGGTTGTTTAGAATCCTGAGTACCAAAGAATATAAAAATACAAATTTGTTTGACCCTCATTTTCCTGAGTTTCATTTCGAGGAAGGAGTGGAGCCTGATTATGGAGAAGTTGAAGAGCAGAACCGCATGTTGAAGATTTTGTTCCGCGCTGTAAATAAGCTGGGGGCCAGGCAAAAGGAGTTGGTTTATATGAAATACTTTTCGGGCTTGAATAATAAAGAAATGGCCCAGGTGCTGGGAATCAGTTACCAGACAGTACGAAATACCCTCAGTAATGCACTGCAGAATATCCGTAAGGATTTTGAAGGCGAATTACCCAAAGGAAGAATGGTGGTATTGTTCAAATATATTCGAAAAATGAATGGTACAATATAGCCATTTGAGTATTCTATTATTATAACAGTTTTGACAATGCAGACGAAATTTGAAAATACGGACGACTTTTTAAACAGCGAAGAATATAATAGATATGTTCTTGGTCAATCAGGACGTCTGCAAAAAAAATGGGATACTTTTTTCAAAGCACATCCCGAAAAAAAAGCGGATGCCCGGAGAGCCCGTAAAATAATAAAGGGATTGGCAGAAATGAAAGATACAACGGCCGATTCGGAAATAAGCGAATTCCAGTTGTACCACAATTTTGAAAAAACATGGAAAGAGTATAAATATTCCCAGTCAAATACATGGATGAGGGGGGCTACTGTTTTTATGCGCCGCGCACTTGTGGTAGCAGCGGTGGTTATATTTGCTGTTGTCGTTTATACCCTGTTGAATAAGTTTATTATTTCAAGCAAGCCGGAAAATGTTTTTTATTCTGAAATTTATGTGCCACCAGCCCGGCAAAGCCAGCTTACTTTACCCGATGGCTCTAAAGTTTGGGTGAATGCCGACTCCCGGTTAAAGTATTCCAACCATTTTAATGCGGACGAAAGAGATATATACCTTCAGGGAGAGGCCTATTTTGAAGTAACGAAAAATACTGAAATTCCTTTCCGGGTTATTTCCGGCGAGGTAGAAGTCCGGGTTGCGGGAACAAAATTCAGTATGCGGGCATACCCGGAGGAGAACAGGGTGGAGGCTGTTCTGGCCGAAGGTAGGATAGAGTTTTTTACAAACCAGGAAACATCGGAGAAATCTTACCAGCTAAAGCCGGGAGATAAGGTCATTTATAATTTGGACAACAATCTCGTTTTACTTTCCGAACAGAATATAACCAGGGAACTTGCATGGAAAGACGGGCAGCTGGTTTTTACGAATGCGCCGTTATTTGATGTATGCCGAAGTTTGCAGCGTTGGTATGGTATTGAGATTGAGATTACCGGAGACACCCTGGGGCTCCATCCTTTTACGTTCACTGTGGAGCAGGAAACCATTGAACAAATTCTGGAATACCTGACCCGGGCGGCCCCTTTGGAATTCAAAAAAATGAAAGTTGAAAACACGGAAAGCGGGGAGGCGAAAACAAAATATACCATTTACGCAACAAAGTAAATTATTGAATAATAACAGGTAAAACTAAAATATGGAAAAAATAAAATGAATTAAATGAGGAAATGGAAGGTGCGCCAACACCTTCCATTTGCAATTTGCACTTAACAATGTGCCTACCAACAGTTACAATTGTCAAATTCAAACCATTACAAAATTATGGAATTTATGAGAAAAATGCCCGATCCGGGGATTAAATTTTCCGGATTGGCAAAATGGATGAAAGTTATGAAATTAACAACTTTTTTGCTGTTTTTCGCCGTGGTCCAAACTCTTGCTGTGGATGCCTATTCACAAACCAAGCTGTTGACGCTGGATATGAAAAATGCAACGATAAGGGAAGTGCTCTATGAAATAGAAGAGAGCAGTGAGTTTTTTTTCCTTTACAGTAATAAGCTCATCGATGTGGATCGGCGGGTAAATATTTCTGTGAAAAATAAGCAGGTAGAGGAAGTGCTCGACCATATTTTTAAGGAGCAGAAAGTAACCTACTCTATTATGGACCGGCAGGTTATTATTCACCCCGAAGGAATGGTGCCTGGTAGGTCTGGCAACATTTTTCAGCAAACACAACGTGCCGTATCCGGTAAAGTGACCGACACCGGTGGGCAGCCTCTCCCCGGTGTTACCGTCGTGATAAAAGGATCTACTCAGGGGACAGTTACCAATGCCAACGGAGAATATTCCCTGAATAATATCCCGGATGGCGTTACGCTTGTATTCTCATTCGTAGGAATGAGAACCCAGGAGGTGGTAGTGGGTACCCAGGCGAAGGTGAACGTAGTGATGAAAGAAGAGACTATCGGGATTGAAGAGGTAGTGGCTGTTGGTTACGGAACGCAGAGAAGAAGTCTGGTAACGAATGCCATTTCCAGTGTGGGTATCGATGATGAGAATATGAGAAACGTATTATCTCCTACTCAGTTGCTTCAGGGAAGGGCAGCAGGGGTAACAACCTCCACTGGCTCCGGTAACCTGGGGGCTGCCGAGAGGGTAAGCATCAGGGGAATGGCTTCTATCAGTGCCAGCAATGAACCCCTTTACGTTATAGACGGCATCCCCATTAATAACACAAATGCACAGATTTATAATTTTGGCGAATCAATGAGTTCGCTGGCCTCCTTTAATTTAAGAGATATTGAATCCATCGAAATTCTGAAAGATGCTGCTTCTGCCGCAATTTATGGCTCGCGGGCAAATAACGGGGTTATCCTTATTACTACCCGTTCAGGACAAAAAGGTCGTTCAGATATTAAACTGAATGTTAGTTACGGAATTTCCCAGTGGGCTGACAGAGATAAGATTGATTTGGTTGACTCCAGAATGTTTGTGGAACAATACAATGAAGGAGTTGCCAATTACAATGAACAATACGGTTTGCAGATTGGCGATGCCAGTTATAAAAGGCCCATTATGAACCCTTTTAATGGTTTGCCGGATACCGACTGGTTGAGTACGATTACCCAGCTGGGAAAATCTTATATTGTTGATGGAGCATTTTCAGGAGGAACTGAAAAAACGATTTTTTATGTTTCCGGGGCATATACAAACCAGGAAGGAATCATTAAAACAAACTCCATCGAAAAAATAAACTTCAACGCGAAAATCAGCCACGAAATGAACTCCTGGCTTGAAGTAGGAGCAAACAGCAGTGCAAACTATATTAAAAATAATCAAATTCCCGGAGCAAATCTTGGAACAACCATTCTGGCCCGTGCCATGGAACAGAGGCCGTTCGACAGGCCATATAAACCCAATGGGGGCTATTATGTGGGAGGGACAGAAGAGATGCTTCGCCACAATCCTGTCCAGATTTTGAATGAGCAGACTGCTTATCTGGACCAGTTTCGGTTTCTGGGGAATTACTTCGCGTTGTTCAAATTTAAAGAGAACTGGACTTTGCGTTCTTCCATTAACGCCGATTTAAACTATGTGTACGATTATGTGTATTATAACGAGGTTCATCCGTATGGAACGGGAGTAGGACGCTTAATAGACGGTAAGCGATTTGTTACAAACATGCTTTATGAGAATGTAATGAACTATAACAAAACCTTTGGCGATTGGTATTTTGCCGGGATGTTAGGACATTCTTTTCAGAAAGTTTCTGCCAACACTTCCAGCATCGATGGAAGGGGCTTTCCCTCTCCTGCATTTCATGTAATCGGCGTAGCCTCTGAAATTGCCGGGGCCAGCGGAAGTATTTCCGAATATGCTATGGAGTCGTATTTTGGAAGGTTAACTTCATCATACAAAGACAAGTATATTCTGAATGCCACTTTACGTACGGATGGATCATCGAAATTTGCTCCCGATACAAGGTATGGTTGGTTCCCTTCTGTTTCTTTAGGTTGGAATATTTCGGAAGAGGATTTTATGGCAAGTAGCAGTGCAGATCTTAAATTCAGAATAAGTTACGGAAGAACAGGAAACCAGGATGGTATCAGCAATTATGCTTTTCAGCCTTTGATGGCAGGAGGGCAGAACTATGGCAATGTTAGTGGTATTGCAGTCACCAGCTTCGGAAATAATGATTTGACCTGGGAAGTGGCCGACCAGTATGATGTAGGCTTTGATTTGGCTTTTCTGAAAGGGAAAATCAATATGATGTTCGATGCCTACATTAAAAATACAAACAACCTGCTTTATTCCAGGCCGGTTCATGCAACCACCGGTGTAACCAGTATTACCAGCAACATTGGTTCTATGCAGAACAAAGGGTTAGAGTTTACCCTGAATACCCACTTTAACCTGGGGCCTGTAAGATGGAACAGCCAGTTCAATATTTCAACGAATAAAAATGAAATTACCAGTTTGCTGGAAGATGACGCTCCTATTTCAATCGGAGGAAACAGGGCCTTGCAGGTTGGAAAAGAGTTAGGGTCTTTTTACCTGTTTGTTCAGGACGGTATTTACCAGTACGACGGAGAAGTTCCCCAGCCGCAGTACGATATTGGTATCAGGGCAGGAGATGTGAAATGGACGGATGTGGACGGAAATGGTATTATCAATGATAACGACAGGATGGTAGTTAGTTCTTCAAACCCCGATTTTTCGGGTGGCTGGAATAACTCCTTTAATTACGAAGGATTCCGTTTGGATGTGTTTACATCTTTTATGTATGGCAACGAAGTGTATGCCCAGTGGAAGTCAGACTGGAACGGAAGGATCGGAAACCACTATAATCCGGTGGTGGAATTATGGGAAAACCGGTGGACCGGTCCGGGTACAACTAATAAATATCCGCGGGCATTACACGGTGATATTAATAATCACCGGAATTCGGACCGATGGCTGGAAGATGGCTCTTTTATCCGTTTACGGACGCTTACGTTGAGCTACAACTTTTCAAATGAATTGTTGAGGAATTTGGGAATGAGTTCATTAAGGGTATATTGCCAGGCGGATAACCTCTTTCTGCTGACGAAATATTCGGGTTACGACCCTGAAGTAAGTCAAAATCTCGATCCCCGGTATTTTGGACACGACAGGTATGTAGTTCCTCAGCCGAGAACGATTTCAGTCGGTGCTAATATTAAATTTTAAAAACGCTTTATTATGAAAATATTTGTTGGTTTATTATTGAGTGTTTTTTTGTTGGCTGCATGTAGTGAACAATTAAATATTTCCCCTTATTCAGCCGTTGCTCCTGAAAGCATCACGGAAAATGATTTATCTGCGTTGGAAAGAGGGATGTACCACAGTGTTCAGAATGATCCGGGCAGGTCATTCTGGGTGTTGTTCGACCTGTTGGGAGGCAACCTGACCGGAAGTTCAGGAAACCCCAGCGACATTATAAATGGCATCCTCAACCCGTTGAACTCTGATGTCGGAAATAACTGGAATGGCTTGTACCGTGCATTATACCAGGTGAATAATGTTATTTCAATTTCAACGGATGTGCCAACGGGTAATACCCGGAACAGGGTAAAAGGAACCGCCCACTATTTCCGTGCATTTATTTACTATTCGCTGGTTACCCGTTGGGGGGATGTTCCGGTTTTGCGAAGCAATACGCTCGAATTGGTGACCAGGGATCCTGCATCAGAAGTATGGTCATTTATAGAAGAAGACCTGGAACTGGCAGGTCAGTTACTCGGCGATGCAGAAAGCTATTATTATGTATCGAAGGATGCAGCTACCGCCCTGATGGCAAGGGTTAAACTTGGCCAGGGAAAAATGGACGAAGCGGCAACTTATGCTGAAAAATTAATAACAAGCGGTAAGTACCAATTGGATGCCTTTGAGAAAATATTCAGGAAACAATTCAATGGTGAAATCATTTTTGCCTTTGAGAATCTCACAGAAGAATCAGGGAATAACCTGAGCAGCCAGTTTTATACGTATGCCCATCCGAACCGCGGCGGGTATTTCTGGCGGCCAGCTATGGAAGTAGTTGAAATGTTCGAAGATGAAGATAACCGGGCTGACATTTCTATTACAGAAGTAGCCGGTAGTTATTGTGTCAATAAATATCCGAGCGGGCAAACCGGTACCGATCCTATCAATGTTTCGCGCCTGGCAGAAATGTACCTAATCAGTGCCGAAGCCAAAGGAAGGGCAAATGGCCTGGCAAGGCTGAATGAACTTAGAAACTTCAGAGGCCTGCCAAGTATCAGTCCGGCTAATGACGAAGAATTTATTACGGCCATTTTGGATGAAAGAAGAAAAGAGTTGCTGGCAGAAGGGTTCATGTATTATGATTTGGTTCGAACCGATAGGGCAGCTCAGGAACTTAACTTATTTGACCATCAGCATCTATTGCCAATTCCCGGACGTGAATTGCTTCAAAATCCAAACCTCGAACCAAATCCGGGGTACTAACTTTTAAAAGCTAAGAATCATGAAGAAATTAATGTTATATATCTTGGGGTTCGTATTTGTTCTCTTTATTCATTCTTGTGAAGAAAAAGAAACGTATGCTGAATTTATCCCCATTCCATCCACTGAAAATGGAGAAAAGCTTGTTGAGAATACCGACCTTTTTGCTTCCATTTACCGCGACACCACCTACTCTTTGGTTAATGGAGTGGATGTTACCGAAATGGCATACCTTTCAGTAAAAGGGCTTGCCATGCGCCTCTTTTTGTTTGAAGTGGACCTGAGTGTCCCCGGAGTCACGTTACAATCTTCCCTGCCTTACAATAAATATGAATTTGCCATGCAACCCATGACAGAGCAGGCACTGGCTGTTGACAGTGAAGAAACATTTGTATGGGGAGGTACCAACGGCGACTTTTACAATATGAACACAGGTGTTCCGCGCGGCTTGTATGTCAGGGACGGTCTTGTGCTGAAAAATGCTTTTGATTCGGGCGACAGATCTTTTTTTGCCATTACCGATAACGGAAAAGCTGCTGTTGGCTCTGTTGATGACTATCCTCAGATGAAGGATGATATTAAAGAAGCTGTGGGTGGAAGCGTTTGGCTGGTCCGGAATGGCGTGGTGGTTGCCCAAACCAATAATTCTGTGGAACCGCGCACTGCCATTGGTATCAGCGAAGACCAAAATAAAGTGTTTATTATGGTAATAGATGGCCGGAATTTTTCCTATTCCAATGGGATGACTTATACGGAACTCGGACAGTGCCTGAGCGCCCTTGGCGCCCACGAGGCAATTAACCTGGATGGTGGCGGCTCTTCCACATTTTTTATCAGAAATACACCTGATTTTACAGAAGACCGCTTTGAACTGGTAAACTGGCCTTCCGACCGTGGCGGAAAAGAACGCGCTGTGGCCAACGGGTTGTTTATTGTTAGTGAAAATTAATCTGGATAAATTGTAAATTATGAATAAGACTAATATAAAATATTTGTATCGAATATTTCCTCTGTTTCTTTTGATTGCCTTTGCCGGATGTAAAGAGGAAATTGATTTGGAAAGTTTTACCCCCGATGAGCCTACCATGACGATAACTTCAGGAGAAATTGAGGTTTCAAATGAGGAAGAATCGTTTGAAATAGACATTGAGTCCAATTTACCCTGGAGGGCAGAAGCGGATGTCAACTGGATTAGCCTGGAAACAAAGAGTGCTCTGGGAGATGCCAGGCTTGTTTTTGCGGTGGCCCGCAATACTACTTTGGAAGAAAGACAGGGTACTATCCGGGTGTGGATTACCAAAGAGTACGACAAAGAAATTGTGGTCACGCAGGCGCCGGGTGAACCAACCGATGTTACGGTTCACTGGTATGTGAAGGAAGGTGCAACCGGTGACGGTTCATCCTGGGGAAATGCTACTTCATTAAGCAATGCACTTCAGAAAGTTGAAAACGACGGAGATGTGATTCATATAGCAGAAGGAACCTATGCCCCTGTGAACACAATCAGGAACGGAGAGGAATCTGACCCAGGCGATGTTACGTTCGAAATTTCCCGCAACATTACCTTAATCGGCGGTTATTCTTCCAATCCGGCTGAAGGAGAGGAACCTGATGCTGCCACTTATGAATCTGTTTTGTCCGGAAGCCTTGAAAGCGGGGGCTTTGCCTACCATGTGGTAACTGTTACGGCATTAAAGTCTGAGTTAAATAAGGTGGTGTTGAAAGGATTGACCATTACTGAGGGGCTTGCGTCGCCTGATGCCAGTGATGTTTCCGTTGATGGGACAACCTTTCCGCGAAACCATGGCGGGGGAATTATCATTGGTGGCGCCAATGTTGACCTGATGGATTGCAAGATTTCTGAAAACAGTTCAGGCCGCCATGCTGCTGGTATGTATGTTTTTGCATCGGCTTCGGTTTACATGGAAAGTTGTGAGGTGAGCAGCAATATTGGCATAAATTCCAACTCAAATGCCGGAGGAATGTTTCTCGACAATGCAACGGCCGTTATCCACAATACCCGGTTTACATTTAATAACGCTGGCGGGGTTTGTGCGGGAATAATGACGCTTAATTCGGCAAACATTACGCTCTATAACTCGATAATTGCCAACAATACTTCGAGAACACATGGTTGTGGTTTCTACAACCGTACAAATTCGAAAGCCCTTTTGGTAAACTGTCTTATTGCAGATAACACCAACAATACCGGAAACGGAGGAGGGTTTGCCGCGCACAACGGGACCACTACCGACATTATCAGTTCAACCATTGTCGGAAACTCTGCAAATGCAGGCGGTGGCATGTATATTTATGCCGGAAATACCGTGAATCTGTATAACTCCATTGTGGCTCAGAATAGCCCGGCGGAAGAACAGATTGTTCTGGCCGGAACACTGATGCAGAAAAAATCGATAATTGGTACCGCCGTTTTTGACGGAGATCAGAATCAGATCCCCGATGTTGTGTTCAATGCTGATGCAATGCTTGAAGACAAGGGGAATTTTGTGATTGTTCCTGTGGGAGAAGGAAATCCTGCAACAATTTATGGAATGTCATCACCAGAGTTGGGTATTCTCGGAAATTCTGTTAGCCCGCAGGTTGAAGACGAAATTATTACATTTGATTTATTAGGAAACTCAAGGGAAAATAAAAATACCATGGGTGCTTTCATTCATACCAATTAATAAGTTATATGAGTTCAGCTCTCTGCTCAAATGCAGGGAGCTGATTTTTTTATATGTAAATAATAAATGCCCAAAAGATAATAGATAATGAAAGTGTTATTTCGGAATGTTCTGCTCTTTTCAGCATTGTTTTTTTCGTTTCAATGTTTAGGAAACCCTTTCTCTCAACAGGAGGATTCCCTGAAAAACTTTTCTGAAAATCAACCTGATGTAGAAAAGATTGCCCGGATTGACTGGAATGAAACCTTTATTCGGGATGGCATTATTCTAAAATCAGCAAAGGTTGAACTGTTTGAGTCGCAACAAGCCATTTTTTTTGTGGAGATAGATACCAGTATTGCCGCGCTGAATTATTTTGTCGGAATGCCAGCGGACAAGCTATTGCCAACCAGTACCCAGGCAAAAGAAAAGGACGCTTTAATTGCCATTAATGGTTCTTATTTTAATATGAAAGAAGGTCCCAGCCGCCATTTTGTAAAGATTGAAAACAAGGTGGTCGCTGAAACAGCCCAAAGTGAGTTTGAGACACGTGCAACGGGTCTTTTTTCTGTTACACACAACCGGGCAGATATTGGTGAATGGTCATCTGAAACGGAAATGGAATTAGCTGGCAATGCAGCATTTGCTTTGGTCGCAGGCCCCATTGTTATCGACGATAATAAGAAGATGGAAATGTGGGATAGTCCTTTTGTCAATAAAAGGCATCCACGCTCTTTTGTTGCTTTTAGCAAAGGGAAATTACTGCTTGGCGTTGTAGATGGAAGAGATCCTGGCCGGGCAGAAGGAATGAATCTGCACGAATTGCGCATATTGGCCCGCGGACTGGGGTGCTCCGATTTGCTGAATCTGGACGGAGGCGGATCATCTACACTTTATGTAAAAGGCGTTTCCGGCACGGGCATTATTAATGTACCTTCCGACGGGCAGGAAAGGCCCGTGAAAAGCATTATTTATTTGACGCAGCAGTAATAAAAACTCCCCAAGCTATTTTCTGGCTTGTTTCAGGGTTCACCCCTTTTTTGAGGGAAAACTTTGTCCGGGCAGCGTTACCTTTTTAGTGATATTAGGTTATTTATATCTTTCAATTATTCCAATGAATTGGATAGATAAAAAATATTCAGAGAGGTTTGTGGTGGACCTGGTTCAATATCTTTTCCGAAATGGTTACTGATAAAAAATCGAAAACTTCCTAAATTTTTTTGAGCTTTGCTATCCCAGATTAAACTTCTGCTACTCCAACAGAAACAATGTGTTATAAGGATCAGTTCTTCCTGTTGCCCATTTTTGACTGGGCGGGAATAAAGAGATATAGATAGTTTCGGAGATTTGATCATTGGTTTTTTATTCCTTTTTTAACACTTTTGTAAATAAAAATTGCAACAAAAGCCAAAAATAGAAATTTTAGTTGGACAAATATCCCAGTTTTCTGATCAGAAGGCATTTAAGCAATTTTTTGATTTGTATGCAAACCGGCTTTTCGAGTTTGCATTTTCTTTTCTTAAAAGCAAACAACTTGCAGAGGAAGCGGTGGCCGATGTTTTTTTTAAAGTATGGCTCAACCGGGAAACACTTCCTTCTATTGAAAATATAAAGGCTTACCTTTTTAAGGCTACGTACAATACTACCCTGAATTATCTTGACGAGGAGAAGCGGCGAAAGGCCATTGGACTTGATGATATAAAAGTGGATCTTGGAGTGGATCTTATATGTCCGGAGACAGAGCTGATGACCAAGGAACTGAAAGGACGGATTGATCAGGCAATTGAATCGTTACCGCCCCGTTGCAAACTGATTTACAAACTGGCAAAGGTGGAGCAGATGAAGTACAAAGAAATAGCATCCTTGCTGGATATATCCGTGAAAACCATTGATCATCAGTTATCAATAGCCATTAAGAAAATTGGAGAAGAAATAAGGGAATACCTGAGCCGGGATGGGAACAACAGTAATTTTCTTGTGCTTATGCAGCTTTTTATTCCGCTAAAATGATTTCGCCTGTTTACATGATATGAAGTTTTTTTATGAGATCATATAAAGAGTGTGTCCCTTTTTTGTAATAACCTGATATTGTGCTATATGGGATGGTAGCATGGATTTTATCCTGTACAGTGAATTGAAAAAATAAAAAAACTTCTCCTTGCTTTAGGGGATTTTAAAAAAGCTGCTGTTATAGGGTATATAAAAGATTTTTAATGAAGGGAGATTCTGTTTGGAATATTATTACACGTCATTTAGCCGAAGAAAGTACCGCGGAAGAAAAACAGGCGCTGGACGAATGGACTAAAAAAGACAATTTAAACCAGGGAACATTGGATCGATTGAGGGAAATGTGGGAGTATAATCCGGTGCGGCAGTCAGGATATCCGAAAATTTACGAAGCATTTAAAACCCGGCTTAATCATTATGAAAAAAGGCAGACAAAAAATCCATTTCTTTACTATGCGGTAAGGGTTGCAGCCGTTTTATTCCTGCTGATTGGTACTGCTGCATTGGTTAACACAATGGTTCCCTTTTACAATAACAGGGAAATAACCTGGCAGGAAATAACTGTGCCCAAGGGTAGCCGGACTTCCATCTTGTTGCCCGACAGTTCAAAAGTATGGATTTCCAATAACTCAAAAATCAGATATCCCGATAAGTTTGCGTCCGGAACCCGGGAGCTTGAACTAACCGGGGAGGCCTATTTTGAGGTGGTGCACAACAAGAAGAAACCTTTTATAGTACATGCCGGTTCAGACAGAATTAAGGTCCTGGGGACAAAATTTGCAGTTTCTGCCTACCCGGATGACAGTGTTTTCAAGGCAGAATTATTGACAGGGAAAATTCAGGTGGATATTCATACCGGAAAAGGGGACGACAGCTATAAATCATTTATAGTGAAGCCTTCTTATAGCTTAGTTTACAACAAAACCTCCGGGGATATAACTTCTGCGGTTATCCCGGATGGTTTTCTGGATTACTGGAAAAATGGAATATATACCTTCTCCAACGAAAGTCTGGAAAGCCTGGCACAGAAAATTGACCGGATATACAATGTGCAAGTTGTTTTCGAAAACGATTATATTAAAACAAAGCGTTTCAGCGGAAATATAAGTATCGATGATAACATATTTACATTTATGGAAGCGGTGAAGCGTACCAGCCTGGTACCATTAGAATACAGGTATGAGAATAACACAATATTTATTAATCTAAAATCAGACTAAGCATGCCTATTTAAAATAACAAAAAGCGGAAAATGCTCCAACATTTTCCGCCTGTGATCAATCAAAAATGATAGCAGGAAGGGCTATCACAGTTAAAAACTAATCGTTTCAAAATTATGAAAAAATTTAAAACAAAGCCGGGAATAGTATTTTATATTCCCTTAAAGAAAGTGTTGCTTATGACAAAGTTGACAATGTTTCTTTTACTCCTGGGGCTCTTACAGGTGTCTGCCGAGAGCTATTCACAAACAGCAAAATTGAGAATAAAGATGGAAAATGTTCCTATCGTCGAAGTTTTTGACGAGATAGAGCGGCTTAGTCAGTTTCGTTTTTTTTATGATAACGACCTGGTAGATTTATCTGAGAATGTGTCGGTAGATGCTGAAGGGGAATCTATTGCAGACATTCTGGATAAAGTTTTCCGGAATAAGGAACTCGATTATGAAATTTTGGACCGGTTTATCCTGGTTAAATCTCCGAATGATAGAGAGATATTATCTGTAAAGGACAACTTCACTCAACAACAGCAAACAGTTTCAGGCAAGGTTACCGATTCCGGCGGACAACCACTGCCCGGTGTAACAGTCGTGGTTAAAGGTACTACGGAAGGTATAGTGACCAATGCCGATGGAGTATATACACTTACTAATATTTCAGGGAATGCTACGCTGGTATTTTCGTTTGTGGGGATGAAAACTCAGGAGGTGGTTGTTGGAGACCAAACAACTGTTAATATAACAATGGAGGAAGAGACGATTGGGTTGGAAGAGGTTATTGCAATTGGCTATGGAAGTGTGAAAAAGAAAGATTTAACCGGTGCCGTGGGATCGGTTACAGGCGATATTATTTCTAAAAGGCAAACTACCAATATAGCTAACTCTCTACAAGGTGCAATATCTGGAATAATGGTAACCAGAACTAATGATGCACCAGGTGCTGAAGCGACAATAAGGATTAGGGGTATTACAACTTTAAGCTCAAATAACCCTTTGATAATCATGGATGGGATTCCAGTAAGCAGTATTAATGATATCAACCCAAATGATGTAGAAAGTATCTCAGTGTTAAAGGATGCAGCATCTGCTTCGATTTATGGTGCAAGAGCTGCTGCAGGGGTGATTCTGGTTACAACAAAACGAGCGAGTTCAGACGAACTGGCTCTTAATTATAATTTTGAGTACGGTATAAAAAAACCAACCACTTTGGCAGAATATGCTGATGGTGTCCGATATATGCAAATGGTCAATGAATTAACATGGAATGATCTTGGCAACGGTTCCAACGATGAATATTCAGTCTTTGAAAAAGATCTTATTGACGATTATGGTACCTTGAATGCTTCCGATCCTAATCATTACCCCGAAACGAACTGGACTGATTTGATTTTAAGTAATAATTCACCATCGCAGTCACATCTGTTGAGCTTGTCTGGAGGGAGTAATGTCGTAAAAACAAAAGCCTCTTTAGGTTATGATAATACAGAGGCTTTGTATGAAGGGGCTTCATACGAACGGTTAACCTTACGTGTAAATAATGATTTCGTAATAAATCCTTTCCTTGCAGCTTCGCTAGACGTTTTTGTTAAACGTGAAAAATATGATAACCCGGTAATTGAGCCTTTATATCGTTTAAACTCTGCACCAATTTTTGCCGCCGAATGGTCAGATGGCCGTATAGCTGAAGGGAAGAGCGGAGAAAATGTTTATGGTCTGCTAAAGTATGGGGGATTTCGTGAAAAATACAATAACCAGCTAGGAGGTAAGGTAAGGCTCGATTTTAGTCCATTTGATGACTTAAAAATATCAGGGACCGTTTCCCGGATATTTAATGACCACGAGAATAAGACGTTTAAAAAGTATATACCCTATTATTCTGCGGATGATCCCACCATCTTGCTTGGCAATATTGATCGTGCAGACAGAACTTCATTAGCTGAAATCAGGACGAACGATAAAAACATGGTATTACAGTTCTCTGCAAATTATTTAAAAGATTTCGGAGAGCATAGCCTAAATGTAATGACAGGTTACGAAAGTTACAGCTATTTCTTTCAGGACCTTAATGCTTCAAGTGACTATATGGCAATGACATCATTCCCTTACCTTGACGTGGGTAATGATAACTACCGTTTTAATAGAGGAGGTGCCTATGAAAATGCTTACCGTTCTTATTTTGCTCGTTTAATGTATAATTTCAAAAGTAAATACCTTATACAGGGAAATGCCCGTTACGATGGATCGAGCCGTTTTCATAAGGACCACAGATGGGGGCTGTTCCCTTCATTATCTGCCGGCTGGGTAATGTCTGAGGAGTCCTTTCTAGAGGATTCACCATTTTTGTCATTTCTGAAACTAAGAGCATCATATGGAATGCTAGGAAATGAAAGGATTGGAAATTATCCTTATCAGTCGACAATGGTCTATGGTAATACAGAATTTTATCAGGGGACAAACGTGATTAGTGAAATTACGGCAGCCCAGGACAGGTATGTTATCGAGGATATTACATGGGAAACCACTAAAACACTCGACATTGGATTAGATGCGAATTTGTTTGACAACAGGCTTAGGTTTACAGCCGATTATTATGAAAAAACAACCAGCGATATGTTGCTGGCTATAGAGATCCCTGATTTTATGGGATCTGGTAACCCTGAAAATAATACCGGCACGATGTATACCAAAGGATGGGAAACAAATCTGGAGTGGAACGGTGCATTTGGTGATTGGAATTACAGCGTTTCGTTTAACCTTTCCGACTCAAAAACAAAAATTGGAGACTTGGGAGGAACCCAATTTTTAGGTGATCAAGTTAAAATGGAGGGTAGCGAGTTCAATGAATGGTATGGCTACCTGTCAGATGGGATCTTCCAAACTGAAGATGAGGTTGCCAGTTCTCCATTGTTATCATCGAGCAGCAAACCTGGCGATATTAAATACAAAGATATTAGCGGTCCTAATGGTGAACCTGATGGAATAATTTCGGCAGAATATGACCGTAAATTACTGGGTGGTTCCTTGCCTAGATATTTGTTTGGGGGAAACATTAATTTGAACTATAAGAATTTTGATTTTTTGCTAGTCTATCAGGGTGTTGGGAAACAGAAGGCTAGGATGTACGAAAACATGGTTAGGCCGTATATCGAAAGGTGGATGAATATGCCTATGTTTATCGATGGTCAATACTGGAGCAAATACAATACTGATGAAGAGAACCAAAAAACTAAGTACCCAAGATTAACGGATGTAAATCAGGGGAATAATTATCAAATGTCTGATTTTTGGTTGTTTAACGGAGCTTATCTTAGAGTAAAAAATATAACATTAGGTTATACAGTACCTGAAAGTATAACTTCTAAAATTAGCGTGAAATCCCTACGAATTTATTCGAGTGTTTCTGATTTGTTTTCGATACATAAGTATCCAAAAGGATGGGATCCGGAACATAAAATAACTGATAACAATATTTTAAGCAGTCTCTCTGCTTACCCAATCACTAGTTCTTTAATATTTGGTGTTTCAGTAAAATTTTAAAAACCAATAAATTATGAAAATTAAAATATTATTAATTATATCAGGATTTATTTTTTTTACAGCATGTAACGAGTTAGATCTGAATCCACTTTCTGAAGGATCCAGTGAAAACTGGTTTTCCAATGAACAGGAAATTAACATGTCACTAAACGATTTATACGGGTATACCTATTGGGGGGGGAAACATAAATATTTAAAGCGTAAAGAGGAATATACTGATGACTGGACATACAGGAATGCAGTTAGTGATGTATTAAACGGCAGTATTGACGGAACCAGCGACTTTGTAATTGAAAAGTGGCAAAGTTGCTATAAGGGAATTGCGCATGCAAATACTATTATCGAAAACCTTGAAGACCCCAAAGTGTCGTTGTCAGAGGATTTGATAAACAGATATTTAGGGGAAGCCCGTTTTGTACGGGCCGCCCAGTATGCTGAATTAATTTCGTATTTTGGAGATGTGGTGTTTGTCACCAAACAACTGGATATTGATGAAGCATTTGCAATGGGAAGGACATCAAAAGAGACTATCTTGGAAAGTATATATGAAGACTATGATTTTGCAATTCAATATTTACCGGTTAGTTACAGTAGTTCACAACCCCGCAGGGCAACCAAAGGAGCAGCGTTAGCTATGAAAGCACGTATTGCTTTGTATAATCAGGATTGGGCTTTAGCACGCGATGCCGCAAAAGCCTGTATGGATTTAGGCGTATATTCTCTCCACTCAAATTTTGCAGAATTTTTTTATAGTGAAACAAAGGAATCGCCTGAATCTATTTTCAGGATACCTAGCTCCACTGAATTTGGAAGTGATGTTTATATAAAGAATTGGAAAACCCGGAATTCAGGAGGGACAGCAGCCAGGGAACCCTCCTGGGATCTTTTCTTTTCTTTCCTTTGCATTGACGGACTTCCCATCCACGAGTCACCATTGTTTGATCCTCAAAATCCTTTTGAAAACCGTGACCCAAGATGTGCAGTAACATTTGCTGAATTTAATAAACCGTATTTGGGGATAATGTATAGTCCTCATCCTGATTCTTTAACTGTCATGAATTTTAACACGGGGCAGAGGATACCAAACAACGATACAAGGTCGGTTATAGGGTGGGCTGCATACCATGGAATGGTTTTGAAAAAATTTGTCTCTGATGCCTGGAAAGATGTTTCCTGGGTTAAATTAGATAATGTGGTTATGCGGTATGCAGATGTGCTATTGATGTATGCGGAAGCAAAGGTTGAATTAGATGAGATCGATGCATCCATGTTGAATGCTATTAATATGGTACGGGCTAGGGCTTACGGTGTGGATGTATCTGCGACATCAGAATATCCTGCCGTTACCAATGAAGGGCAGTCACGTGTGAGGAAGATTGTCCGTACAGAAAGGCGGATGGAATTAGCTTGGGAAGGCCTGCGTTATATGGATATTTTGCGTTGGGGTATAGCAGAACAAGTGCTGAACTTCGAGACATACGGAATGCTTAATGTTCCTGAGTTATATGAGAAAGTTATAAATAAAGGATTGTGGTTTTTCCCGGAAGTACCGGAGATGGACGAAGAAAATTGGTTCCCAGTCTTTGAACCTACCTATAATAAAGGATTGATTAGAATTCTTTCGACGCGGGAGTTTGACCCTGCAAAACATTACCTGTGGCCAATTCCATCAAAAGAAATACTTATTAACGAAAATCTTGATCAAAATCCAAATTATTAATAAAGAAAGAACCGCAAATCATTGAAATAAAAAACCGGGAAGTGTTACCGCACTGCCCGGGTATTATTTTGAAATACGCTCAAGGTGAGCATAAGTCAAACGTAAAAACATTCAAATTTATGAAAAAAAAGTTATCAATGAGATGGCTATTGGACGGATATGTCCTATACCACAAAATCTTATTAATTATTAAATTCACATTGTTTCTGTTCTTTTTGGCAATTTTTCAATCACTGGCAACAAATAGTTATAGCTTGTCAACCAAAGTGTCTTTGGAATTTAAGAATAAAAGAATTATAGAAGTCTTAAATGTCATTGAGGACAAAACAGAGTATCATTTTTTCTATAACGATCAATTGATCGATGCAGACAGGTCTGTTTCGTTTCAATGCTCAAATGAAAACATTGAGACTGTACTGGATTATATTTTTAAGGATACGGGTGTTAGTTATCAGATTAAAGACAGGCAAATATTATTGACTAACCAGGTTTCTTTAAATTTAGATATTTCAGGTAAGATTGTTAATCAATCAGGTGAACCAATCCCTGGTGTAACAATTATTATTAAAGGAACTACACAAGGTACTACTACCAATAGCGAAGGGAATTACACACTTTCAAATATTCCTTCCGATGCCATTCTTGTTTTTTCTTTTGTGGGGATGAAAACGCAGGAAATACCTGTAGCCGGTAAGGTAAAAATTGATGTTACAATGGCTGAAGAAACCATAGGGCTTGAAGAGGTTGTAGCTGTAGGATATGGAACTGTGAGAAGAAAAGATATAACTGGTTCAGTATCCTCAGTAAATGGAGGTGCATTAAAGGATATTCCGGTAACATCAGCAGCCCAGGCTATTATCGGGCGAATGCCAGGGGTACAGGTAACCAAAACTGAGGGCTCACCTGATGCTGAAATTAAGATAAGAGTGAGGGGCGGAGGTTCTATCACCCAAGACAATTCCCCCCTTTATATTGTTGATGGCTTCCCGGTTGCAGACATTAATGATATTGCCCCAACAGATATCGAATCAATAGATGTCTTAAAAGATGCATCTTCAACGGCAATATATGGAGCCCGGGGGGCAAATGGTGTTATTCTTGTTACTACAAAAAGTGGTTTTGAAAGTTCAGGTAAAGTAAGTTATAATACTTATGCCGGTTTCAAGTCGATAACCAAAACACTGGATGTACTTGACCCATACGAGTATGTTTTTTGGCAGTATGAGATAGCCAGTGAGAGCGAAGTTTTTGAAAAGTATTTTGGTGATTACAGAGATATTAATCTGTATAAGCAAATGGATGGTGCGGATTGGCAGAATACAATCTTCGGTGAAACCGGGACAAGTATGTATCACAACCTATCGGTGTCAGGAGGAGGAAAAATATCAAAATACAACATTAGCCTGACCAGAAATGATGAAGAAGAAATCATGACCGGATCAGGGTATTCACGAACAAATTTATCGGTAAAGACATCCCACAATATAAATAACTGGTTGACTATTGACCTAAATACCCGCTTATCCGATTACTATTTAAAAGGTGCTGGTACTTCTTCAAACAGCCGTTTGGCTCATGCTGTCCAATTTCGGCCGATTGATGGGTTGTCGAGTTTTATTGATGAAGGAGAAGATTATGAGATATCCAGTAACTACATCCTGAATCCATTGGATCAAACAAACGATGACTACCGCAGGTCGAAAAGATTAAGATTCGATTATAATGGAGCCGCTACAATCAAGTTGTCAAAGAACCTGAAATATCGGTTAGACTATGGCAATAGATATGAAGAAAGAACCAATAAACGCTTTTATGGAATCAAAACATCGAATGTTTTAAATTATGGTTCGCAGCCGATGGCCAGCATTGAAAAACTAAGTATCAACAGTTATCGCATAGCGAATACATTAACTTATAATAAAAGAGATTTCATTCCGGGGAACAACCTGACCGTAATGCTTGGACAGGAGTTGAACTATTATAAATCAGAATCAATATTGTCATCTGCAAAATATTTTCCAAAATATATTGATAAAATCAGTGCCCTGAGCATGATGAGTTTAGGTACAGCCGACCCGATCGAAACATCTGATAATCCGGCGTCAAAAATAGCATCATTCTTCGGCCGGATCAATTTTGATCACAAAGGGAAATATCTCGCTTCAGCTACATTTCGTGCCGATGGTTCAAGTAAATTTGCACCTGGCAACCAGTGGGGGTATTTCCCTTCATTTGCTTTTGCCTGGCGATTGTCGGACGAAAAATTTATGACATTTACAAACAACTGGCTAAGCGACATGAAACTCCGGGCCAGTTATGGACAAGCGGGTAATAACAGGATATACGACGATGCCTGGAAAAAAACATTTAGTACAATGGCAAAATACCTGATGCTGGAGGGCAATGAGACTACACTGACCCCATATATTGTTCCTAATTCTATACTCTCAAATCCTGAACTTAAATGGGAAACAACCATTACCAGGAATCTGGGACTTGATTTTGGTTTATTCGATCAACGTTTATCGGGCTCTTTTGAGCTATATAAGAATACCACCCAGGATTTGTTAATGAAAGCTACGATACCGTCCAGTTCAGGGTATTCAATTCAATGGCAAAACGTCGGACAAACCTCCAACAAGGGAATTGAGTTTGCTTTAAATGCATCCATTATTGAGAAAAAAGACTTCCGGTTGTCAATGTCGTTCAATATCGCATTTAATAAAAACAGGATTGACAAATTGGGTGAAATGGAAAGATGGCAGGAAACCTCTGGGTGGACCTCCAATGATGGACCTACCGAAGATTACCTAATCGAAGAAGGAGGAAAAGTTGGCTTGATGTATGGATATGAAACAGAAGGAATGTACTCATTTGAGGACTTTGACTATGTTGACGGAAATTACATCTTAAAGGAAGGAGTTTCAGATAACAGTGATTTAATTGGAGCGGTAAGATTTTGGCCGGGAGCCTTAAAGCTAAAGGACCAGAATGGCGATCTTCTTGTTGACGCTGCAAATGATAAAGTAATTATTGGTGATGCAAACCCCAAACATACTGGTGGGCTCAACCTTATGGCTCAATTTAAGGGAATCGATTTCTCTGCATTTTTTAATTGGGTATATGGTAATGACATTTACAATGCAAATAAACTATATTTCACTACCTATTTGTCAGCAAGAAAATATAAAAGCCTTTTAGGTTTTATGAATTCTGAAAACAGATTTATATATGCTGATAAGGCAACAGGCGAATATGTAAGAGATCCTGCCCAGTTGGCTGAAATCAATCAAAATGCAACAATGTGGTCGGCTGGAATGGCTCGTGCCCCGCTTCATTCTTGGGCTATTGAAGATGGCTCCTTTTTACGGCTGAATAATATAACCATTGGCTATACTGTTCCTCAGAAGGTTATTAATAAGTTGCATCTTAATAAGCTACGATTATATGCTACCGCCTATAACCTTTGGACATGGACTAACTACTCAGGATACGACCCTGAGGTTGATACAAGGCGGTCAACCCCTTTGACCCCAGGTATAGATTGGTGTGCATACCCCAGAAGCAGATCATTCAATATTGGGTTAAATGTGGAATTTTAAAAAATATGTTATGAGGCGAGCATGTAAGGCGCTTATGCCCTTGAGAATGATTAAAATACATGCGAGTTCCCTGTCTGACCGCACAAGCCGGGCATGCATGCTATACCTTTAAAAACAAACAATTTTAATAGTATGAAAAAAAATATAAAAATTATTGTATTCGCATTATTGATAATCGGTTCAAGTATCTCGTGCGAAGACTATTTGGAAACGGATTCTAATTCAACTTTTACCGAGGAAACAGCATTCTCTAATCTGGATTTTGCCACCAAAGCAGTATTTGGTATTTATGGCAATATTACCTCCTATTACATGTACACCTATCATCTGGGGCTTTTTTATAAATGCGACACAGATATAGAACTATCATTGTCTGAAGATAACGGCTCAAACAGGTCATTAGCTCATTACGCAGGAACAGAAGGTTCTACCGGATTAGATAGAGTCTGGAACCTTATGTACCAAACCATTGAAAGGGCTAACATTTGTATTGATAATTTACCCCAAAGTCCGATTTGGGAAGGAGAATATTCTGATGAAGCTCATCGCTTATATGGCGAAGCTGTTACATTAAGGGCCTTATTATATTATGAACTGGTTAATCTTTGGGGCGATGTGCCTTTCAAAGTTAAATCAACACAGGATGGAGATGACTATTATCTGCCAAAAACAGATCGGGATCTTATTTATGAGCATCTCATTCAGGATTTGGCTGACGTGGAAGAATATGTTCCCTGGATGACAGTTACCGGAACTGCAGAACGAGTAAACCGGGCATTTGTAAAAGGCTTACGGGCTCGCATGGCTTTATCTTACGCCGGGTATTCACTTCGTAACACAAGTTTTGAGACCAGGCGTGGCAGATATTGGGAAGATTATTACAAAATTGCAAACGAAGAGTGCCGCGAAATTATGGAAAGTGGGAAGCATACTCTAAATCCTGATTTTGAAAATATCTTTAAAACAATTCATGCATACAGCCAGGATTTAACATATAAAGAAGTGCTTTTCGAAGTTCCTTATGGACGCACATATAGCGGAAGGGTTGCATATAGTATTGGAATGAAGCATCGTTCAAATGATACAAAATATGGAAAAGCCGCAGCGGAAATCTGTGTGGCGCCCAATTATTTCTATTCATTTAACAGAAATGACATAAGGCGAGATGTTTCAGTAGCACTATTTGATTACAATAATAGCAAAAATGTAGGGAAACAATATTTGTTACCATATAATAAAGCCGATTATTACAAACCTACAAAATGGCGTAGGTCATGGATTGATCCGGCACTTGGCGGGGGAGCGAGTAAAGTTTCCTACACAGGCGTAAATTGGCCTCTAATGCGTTATGCGGATGTAATATTAATGTTTGCTGAATCTGAAAATGAAATGAATGGCCCTACACCGGCAGCCAAAAGTGCATTGTCGTTGGTACGACAAAGAGCTTTCTCCGAAGGAGATTGGGCAACAGATGTTGTAAATTATGTTGATTCTGTATCTACAAACAAAGAATCTTTTTTTAACGCTATTGTTGATGAAAGAGCCTGGGAATTTGGTGGAGAAATGCTGCGTAAGTATGACCTGGTGAGATGGAACCTGTTAGGCACCAAATTAGATGAGATGCAAGAAGATTGCCAAAAACTAATAAATGGCGACCCAAAATACGCTCATGTACCAACCTATATCTATTGGAAATACTTAGATGATAATGAAACGATAGAAATTCTAAATCCGGATTATGAGATGCCATCTTCCGTTTCAGTGGAAGGATATACTAAGAGTAGTTGGATTCCCAAGATGAGTGATAGTCATAAAAGCACCTATACCTATAGGATGAGTATAGCTGCGCATGGATATGATAGGACAAAAAACAACCACTTGTATCCGATTCACTCAGACGTTCTGTCGGCAAGTAACGGGATGTTAACCAACGACCAGATTCCATAATTTAAATTTCAGAAAAAAATCCTACTAAAATGAAAAGAATATCATATCATATCATTCTGCAGATAATGTTGATATTTTCAACATTATTGTTCAATGTCTCATGCGATGAGGAAGAAATTGTCGACAATACACCAGACCAACTGTTTCGCCCTGTAACGCTCAGCGCTTATGTCAACGAAGCAAGCGTAACGTTCTCTTGGGTTCCCATTGCCAATGCAACCTATCAGTTGGAAGTTAGCAGAGACAGCTTGCTATTTCAACAAGATTTACAAGTCTTTAATATTGACGAAGGAGAAGAAATTTTAAGCGTTGAAAATTTATGGAGTAATTCATTGTATTCGGCTCGAATCAAGGCTGTTAGTGTAGATGAGGCTGTAAAGGATTCGGAGTACAAACAGATCACCTTTACAACCGGAACCGAAAATATATTTTATGGTGTTACCGATGAAGATGTGGGAACTGATTATGTATTGCTGAAATGGAAAATAGGGAAGGAAGTTTCTCATATTGTTGTCTCAGGTAATGGGGCCAATGATGTTACTATTCCGTTAAACGCTTCTGATGTTTCAGCCTTACAAAAACGGATAGAGGGGCTCAACAGTGAAACACAGTATATTTTTAAAATTTATCTGGGAGAAATGCTCCGGGGTACAATATCCGTAACTACAAATTAGGATAAAATATCGAAGGTAATTAGTAAATGGGATCGAGATGAAAGGGGAATAATTAATTTCTCCTTTCATCTCAAACATATCATGAACCGCTTTTGAAGTAGTTTCTACCTAATTGGCAATTCAGCTGGTTCATATATCCAGCATATTAAAATAATATTATGCACAGAAGACAATATTTAAGGACAATAGCTCTTTCTCTGGGAGGATTGGCTTGTACACATAACATATTTGCAAAATCATTGTATTCAAATAACAAAAAGAAAACTATCCTGCTTGTTTCAGGACGGCAGTTTTCGAACATTGGAGATGTTGGGCATGTTACCGGCATTCTGAATCTACTAAATATCTATTTACCTGAAGCAAAGATTATCCTTTGGCCAAGAATTAGCAAAATTGATGATTTTGATAATCTCATTCATAAGTTTTGGCCGGATGTACAAATTATCCATTCGAAGCTGAGAGATAAAAATGGCAAAATTGACAACAGAAACGGACTGCCAGATAATGAAGATGTTTATAGAGCAGCTGAAGCAGCGGATCTCTTTATTGCCGGATCGGGAGGCGGAATAATGGAAGGTGCCCGCTGGCTTGCTGAAAACTATAAAAAACCATATGGCGCATACGGTGTTACCATCGAATATAATCCTACCGGGGCAATTAAAAAGATGCTTGACGAAGCCTCCTTCATCTTTACGCGGGATACCAGCTCATTAGAGTTTTTAAAGAATACACGGTGCAAGGAAATAGGTTTTGCCCCCGATTCTACTTTCGCTTCAACTATTGAAGATGATATAAAAGCGTCGCAATTTATGTCTGAAAATGGCCTGGAATACAAGAAATTTATATGCGTTGTCCCCAGGCTTCGTAAAACGCCCTATTATAAAATTCCACCCAGCCTGAGGAGTTTCTCAGAACCATGGACTGACGAAAAAATCGAAGAGGTCGACACGCTAAACAATAAATACAAAGAACAAGACCATGCAAAAGTTCGGGAGGCAATGATAACCTGGATACGACGAACAGGCAACCAGGTTTTATTATGTCCTGAGATGATTCACAACATGGACTTATATAATGAACTCCTATATGATCCATTGCCTGACGATGTCAAAAAGAAGGTTGTTAAAAAAGAAGATTTTTGGAAAACAGATGAAGCAACAACAGTATATAAAAATGCGACTGCTGTTATCAGCCTCGAATGTCATTCTCCAATACTTGCTCTGGGACAGGGAACACCGGCTTTTTATGTAAGGCAGCCTGAAGACACGATTAAGGGACAAATGTATTACGATATTGGCCTTGCTGACTGGGTGTTTGAAATAGAAGAAACCAAAGGAGAAGATATTTCTAACCGGTTAATGGAGGTTTATAATGATTATTCTGGTGCGAAATTAAAAGTCGAAGCGGCAATGGACTATGTTCGAAAAGTGCAATGGGATACAATGTCTTTTATCCGCAAGCAAATAGGTTTAGCTTAATAAATAATTCTTGGAAATGAGAGCAAATCATTTAGTTTCTTATCATGAGAATAGTTGAAGGATATCGATTTGTAAGAAATAAATATTTCTTTTTATTGTTTATTCAAGTCATACTTTTTGCGTCAGTCTTAAATTATAGTTGTAAAAACAATAATAAAGTTCATAAGGAAGAATTAGAAGGACTTCAGGAAAAAACAAAAACCAGAGTTATTGTTACTACTGATGGAGAGGGAGATGACCGCATGTCTCTGGTTCGTTTTCTTCTATATACCAACGAGTTTGATGTGAAAGGGTTAATCCGGTCAAGTTCTAAATTTCATTGGAAAGGAAGAGGAGATGTTCCTGGATACAAATGGAAAGACGATGCCTGGATTGAAAATCATATTGAAGCTTATGCCTGTGTTTATCCGAATCTTCTACTTCACGATGAAAACTATCAGTCGCCTGAAGAGTTGAAAAAACAGGTTCTTACAGGAAATATTGATTTGCCGGGAGACATGGAATTTGAAACGCCTGGATCTAATCACATTGCCGATGTTTTACTTGACCCTGATACTTCTGCAATCTGGCTTCAGGCATGGGGTGGTTCCAATACGATTGCGCGTGCGTTAAAAACAATTGAAGAAAAATATCCGGAACGTAAAACAGAAGTTTCCCGAAAGGCGAGGTTATTTCTTATTATGTTTCAGGATAGTACGTATCATAGTTACATCCGGCATAGCTGGCCGGAGTTGACGGTTATTGTCAGCACGGCTTTTGAAAGTATCGGGTATCCCTGGCGAAAAAGGGTCCCGGAAGAATTACAGCAATATTACAAAGGAACATGGATGAATAAAAGCATCCTTTTTAATCATGGTGAGCTTTGCAATATTTATAAAGAACGGTTATATAAGCCAAACAGGCGTACTGGTGATTTTATTTCAGAGGGCGATTCTCCTTCCTTTATGCATGAAATACAAAACGGTCTTTCCAATACCGAAAATCCTTCGTGGGGAGGCTGGGGTGGCCGGTTTAAGAGAGAAGGTGGACTCTGGGTGAGCGCATTTGATGATAATGACAAATTCAAAACCATCTATCGTTGGATACCTGCATTCCAAAATGATTTTGCAGCAAAAGCCGATTGGTGTATAATGAGTTATGATTCTGCCAATCATCATCCTGTTGTTAAAATTTCCAGCAAAGAAAATTTAATTGAGAAGTCCGGGAAGAAGGTAATAATTGATGCCAGTATGTCTGAAGATCCTGACGGAGACAATTTGTCGTTCTACTGGTGGCAATATATTGATGCGGGAACATACAAAGAGACTATTTCTTTAAAAGGATCAAAAGAGGCAATAGTCAGTTTTTTGTTGCCACATGATATAAGAGAGGGAGAAACGATTCATATTATATGTGAAATTACCGATGATGGTATTCCTGCTTTAACCCGGTATAAACGAATTGTAATCACCTGTGGATAAATATCACAAACAATTTATCTGTCAAATCATCAACAATTAATGAAAAATAGTATGAAAAAAATAATTTTATTAGCAGTCACCTTTATTTTTTGTGCAAGTGCATCTACACAAATCATTTTTCTGGAAACGGAAAAGTTTGAAGATAAAGGCGGATGGGTTATTGACCCATTATTTATAGATCAAATGGGATCACCGTTCCTTTTGGCACATGGGATTGGAAAACCAGTAGATGATGCAAAAACAGTCATTGAGATTAATGAGCCGGGCGATTATTCCGTTTGGGTACGAACCCGTAACTGGAATGCAGACTGGGACGAGTCGCAGTCCCCCGGACGTTATCAGATACTTTTTAATGGTAAGCCTTTGCCAAATGAATTTGGGATTGCCCCGTCGAAATGGGGGTGGATCAATGGAGGCAGCATTTATCTTGATCAAGAAGATGTCGAAATACGGCTTCATGATTTAACTGGCTTCGATGGTCGGTGCGATGCAATTATTTTAACTAAGGATAAATATTTTGTCCCATCAAATGACAATGAAGAACTGACAAAACTAAGAGAAGCATTGCTGGGGGCACAAACGATTGACGAAGGAGATTTTGATCTTGTTGTGGTAGGAGCCGGGTTAGCCGGATTGACTACTGCTTTATCTGCTGCAAGGCTTGGTGTAAAAACTGCCCTGGTACATAACCGTCCTATCGTGGGGGGAAATAATAGCAGCGAAATAAATATTGTTATTCAAGGGGGTATCTGTTTGCCTCCCTATAAAAATATTGGTAAAGTTGTTGCCGAAATAGGGAACGTTTACGATAAGCATGACTACGTGATCAGTGCTATTAAAAACGAACCTAATATAAAGTTATTTCTGAACATGCATGGCAATGGTGTTGAGATGGATGGAACTAAGATTAAATCCGTTTTGGCAACGAACATCCTGACGGCAGACAGGCATAAATTCAAATGTAAGTATGTTGCTGATTGTACGGGAGACGGGGCTATTGGATTCCTTGCTGGAGCTGAATACCGAATAGGGAGGGAACCCAGAAGGGAATTCGGAGAAGTGCTGGCGCCAGAGGAACCAAGTAGCTTAAGTTATGGCTCAACTGTGAAATGGAATGCAACCAAAACAAAAAAACAGGAAGGGTTTCCTGTAACTCCATGGGCGCTTCAGTTTTCTGAAGTAACTGTTCAATATGCCACCAGTTATGACTGGGACTGGGAAACAGGCTTTAGGTATAACCAGATTGAAGATTTCGAATACATTCGTGACTATTTCTTACGCGTAATTTATGGAAACTGGTCATACATAAAGAATTTCAGTAAACGCAAAGAAGATTATAAAGATTATGATCTTACCTATGTTTCTTTTGTCCCCGGCAAACGTGAATCCCGCAGGCTAATTGGCGATGTGATTTTTACCCAACAGGACATCGAAGGCGAGTATGTGAAATATGATGATGCGTTCGTGAAGGGAACTTATTCAATTGACCAGCATTTTCCTCATCCCGAAAATACAGTCCAGTTCCCGGGCGAGGAATTCCGGTCGATACAGAAGCATTGTTATAACCCTTTAGGTCCAACAGAACCCAAAATTCCTGGTGTTAATATTAATAATCCATATTTAATACCTTACCGTTGCCTTTATTCTAAAAATATTAACAACTTGTTTATGGCCGGGCGCGATATTTCTGTAAGCCATATTGCCCTTACTTCAACACGCTTGCAGGGAGCTACTGGTATGATGGGCGAAATTGTGGGAATGGCAAGTTCCGTATGTGTTAAAAACGAATGTTCTCCCCGGGAAGTTTATACCCTCCATCTCTCCAAGCTTAAAAAACTGGTACAACAAGGAATTATGATTCCCAATGTTCCTGAAAACGTAAAATTTGTTCCTGAATGGCATTAATTCAATTTACCATGCAGAATAGCTGCAACAAAGAAAGAGTCAAATATTTTTTAAGTTTTTAATCTGACCATTATGAATCGAGTTAAAATAAACAGGAATATTAAAACAGGCAGCACTTTCCTTTTTTTCTTGCTATATATAAACACACTGGTTGCTCAACCTACTTCCAGTATTATTGAGAAGGTTGCCGATAATATTATAGAAAACACATCCTACAAAATAGTTAACAAGAAAACGAAAGAACTTTATTCCAATTCGCATAACTTGCCTTTATCGCCTGATTATAAAGTTGAAAGTCCATATAATCAATGGGAATACTGGAACGGGGTACTGGCAATTGCAATGATACGGTTGAGCGAAGTAACCGGAGATATGAAATATCAGCAATACGCCCTTAATAATTACAAATTCATTTTCGATAACCTGGAATATTTTGGTAAACAGTATGAAGCAAATTATAAATGGACTTCTTTCCATCAATATTTCCGTTTGTCAAAATTGGATGACTGTGGCGCCATGGCTGCCGGGCTATGCGATGTATGGCAGTACGATAAAGACATCCGCTATATGCCCTATCTGGATCGGGCTGCTAATTATATTTTAAACGACGAGAAACGTCTTGATGACAGTACTTTTGTTCGTGATTTTCCGCGAGAGATGACTCTTTGGGCTGATGATCTTTATATGAGTGTACCTTTCCTTGCACGTATGTATAAAATCACAAATGATTTTAAATATCTTGACATTGCGATAACCCAGATTAAAAACTTCAGGAAATACCTGTATAATGAGAACAACGGCTTGTATTACCATTGTTGGTACAACGACAACCAACAAAATGGGGTTGCCCATTGGGGGCGTTGTAATGGCTGGGTGATAATGGCAGAAGTAGAGCTATTAAAATTAATGCCTGAAGAGCACCCTGATAAAAAGAAAATTATAGAGATATTGGAAGACCAGATTATCGGAATATCAAGGCATCAGGACTATACAGGTATGTGGCATCAGCTTATCAACAGAGCCGATTCATACCTGGAAAGTTCTGCTACTGCAATGTTTGTTTACGGAATTGCCACGGCTGTCAATAATGGATGGATTGATCCATCTTATGCAAGTATTGCTCAAAATGGGTGGGATGGCCTTTGCAAAAAAATCACTGAAACAGGAGAAGTAGAAGATATTTGTGTCGGAACCGGAATAAAGGATAACATCAGATTCTATTACGACAGGCCTGCAAAATTAAATGATATACATGGGTTAGGGGCTGTAATCCTTGCGGGTTCAGAAATTTATCTAATGGAAAAATTGTTGAAGGAGCAATGAAAAGAAAACTATGGCAGTCACATTGATAGATAAATTGACACGTTTAGGGGTAGTTTTATCTTGCCTGTTAGGTTTACTTTTAAATACTTCCGCGGATGCCCAAAAATTGGCATTCCCAGGAGCACAGGGATGGGCTGCCTATACTCCCGGGGGGAGAGGTGGAAAAATTATCAGAGTAACCAATCTGAATTGCCAAGGGGCAGGATCTCTTGCTGAGGCTATCGCTGAAACAGGGTCACGAATTATTGTTTTTGACGTAGCGGGTATTATAGATTTGCAAGGTTCTGTTTTATCTATCCATGAACCTTTTCTTACCATTGCTGGGCAAACGGCTCCTTCGCCTGGGATAACGATTATTGACGGGGGTGTCAGTATTAGAACCCACGATGTAATTGTTCAGCATTTAAAAATAAGGCCAGGAGCCGCTCGCCATACGGAAGGATGGGAACCAGATGGAATTTCAACCTACAAAGCTTCGAATGTCATTATTGACCATTGCTCCATTACCTGGGCTGTCGATGAAAATTGCTCTGCTTCGGGCCCCCGGTTTGAAGGTATTACACCAGACAAATGGAGGAAAAATACTTCTCATGAAATTACGATGAGCAATAATATTATTAGTGAAGGTCTAAGTCAGGCGACACATAGTAAAGGTGAACATTCCAAAGGCACTTTAATTCATGATAATGTTACGAATGTCGCTGTTTTAAATAATCTGTATTCTTCAAATAAGGATAGAAATCCACTTTTTAAAGGAGGAGCAAGAGGTGTTATCGCTAATAATTATATATACAATCCGGGAGGACTGGCGATCGGATATATTATTGTGGCTGATGAATGGGAAGGTCATAGTTTTGAAGCCGGAAAATTGTCTGTTGTAAAGAATGTTTTACAATATGCGAATGATACAAGGGACATTTCATTAGTATATGCCAATCAGGGGCCTTGCGAAATTTACATGGATGGCAACATTGCAAAAAACAGGTTCGGGAATGATATTCCGCAGTATAAAAGTGATCCTGAGTTGTTGGTTAATAACATTCCAGTTTGGAATGATAATATTTTGCTTGTAGAAGCTAAAAACTTACTGGAAAATATGAGCCGTCATATTGGCGCCAGACCATGGGAACGAGATGAAATAGATACACGGATTATTAATAATGTAATTAACAAGGGAGGAAGAATCATTAATCTCGAAACTGAAGTTGGTGGTTTCGGGGTAGCTAAAGGAAATTACTCGGAGTTTAAGACAGACGAGTGGAACTTAAATTATATGATAAAGCTTTCTCCCCAAATATTCATTCAGGAACCAACAAATGGGAGTGCTTTCAGAAATGATTCTATAATTTCTGCCAGCCTGAATACAGCATCTTTTGGAAATGAAATTGAGTACGCCGAGCTTTTTCTTGAAGGAGAATCCCTTGGTAGGGATTACAACGTTCCATTTTGTTGGGAGTTCTATTGTAAAGAACCGGGTGCTTACTCTGTGGTTGCATTTGTTTTAGAAAAGAATGGAATGTTTTACGCATCCCGTTCTATTCAACTATCAATTTTACCCACAACAGGAACACGGCCCGATTTAAGAAACAATTCTGAGAGTTTACATTTCATGGTATTTCCAAATCCTACAGATGATTCATTCTTTATAAAATATACTCTTAATCAAAAAAATGATGTGATACTCAAATTTTTCGATTCTCAGGGGCTTCTAGTTCATAAAACCAAAATGAAAACCCGGCAAGAAGGAATGCACATTTTCTCATGGAACCGGGGAAAATTACCTTCCGGAGTTTATTATGTTGTCATTGAAGCTGGAGATTATACAAATGCCAGGAAGATTATTTACAACTAAATTATATCGAAGATGAAGAAGTTAATTTTTATATCAATCAGTTTGTCTTTTTTACTTTTTAGCTTTTTTGTAAAAGCTCAAAAGCAGGAAGGAGTAGCACTTACTCCTCCAATGGGGTGGAACAGTTGGAATTGTTTCAGGGTGGAAGTCAACGAAGAAAAAGTAATGGAGATTGCAGATGCGATGGTTAGCTCCGGGATGAAGGATGCAGGGTATGAATATATTATAATTGACGATGGCTGGATGACCGACCAGCGTGATCCCAACGGGCATATTATTGTAGATTCGGAGAAGTTCCCAAGTGGCATGAAAGCTTTGGGAGATTACATTCACAATCTGGGACTAAAATTCGGTATTTATTCAGCTCCCGGTTGTTACACTTGTCAGGAGTTAATGGGTAGCTATGAACACGAACAAATTGATGCTAATGATTACGCAGCCTGGGGAGTGGATTACCTAAAATACGACTGGTGTAAATACCCAAGCACAAAAGAGGTGGCTTTGGAAACTTCTGTTTCAGATTGCCGGGAATCATTTGAATTGATGAGGGATTGTTTGCGAAAAACAGGTCGTTCTATAGTTTATAGTGTACATGTTCAATGTGTTGGGTGGGGAACAGAAGGTGATTCTTACCCTTGGGTAACCGATGTTGCACACCTGCATCGTTCAAGTGATGATATAAAAGACAATTGGGACAGAATGCTTTATTGTCTTGATGAAAATGCAGAATTGTGGGAATATGCCAGGCCAGGTTTCTGGAACGATCCCGATATGCTTGAAGTTGGCAATACAACACAGGAACGCTTATGGGGTGGGATCGACAGCACGAAGATGACCACTCTTGAATACCGCACACACTTTTCCATGTGGTGTATGATGGCAGCTCCCTTAATCGCGGGCAACGACTTAAGGTCAATGACTCCGGAAATAATTGAAATTTTAACCAATCATGAAGTTATTGCCATTGACCAGGACCCATTGGGGAAACAGGGAAGACGAATCAGGGTTGACGGTGAACTGGAGGTTTGGTGCAAAGAATTATCCGGTAACCGCAGAGCAGTAGCATTATTAAACCGAAGCAACGAACCAGCAGATATTGTTGTCAGTTGGAAAGAATTAGGCATCTCTGGAAAGTATAAGGTCAGAGATTTATGGGAACATAAAAATCTGGGGAAATTTAAAGGGAAATTTATTGGGGGAAATATAAAACCGCACGATGCTGTGGTTCTATTAATCTCAAAATAATATTAAACGATGTTTCAAAATGGAATAAAACACTTAGAACTTGAAATCAATGAGAATATTTTTTAACAGAGCCATATATTTAAGTTTGGGGTTCCTTTTTCTTTACTCATTTCCCCTATTGAGTCAAAACAACAATATAAATATCAAATTTATCGATTCTTATTTTGAGAATGCATCACCAGTTACCTGGGCAATACAAGGCGATACCATTGTAAAGATTTCGTTAATCCCCGATTACGAGAGAGAAACCCTTAATCGTCAGACCGATCACTGGAACTTTAAAATAGAAGCCCCCAAAGGCACAACGATTAAATTTATTTTGTCAAAACAAGAAGCTGATATTTATAATGGCAGGCTGGCCAAAAACTGGTGGAATTTTGAACACGGTATCTCCTGTTATGTTTCATACGACCAAAAATCATGGACCCCAATACATATTTCAAAATTGTCAGGTCATGAACTTCTGGTTGAAATGACCATGGAAGAAAATTTTGTGTATGTAGCCAATATTCCCCCTTATACGCTTTCCGATCTTGAAAATCTGAAACAGAGAATCGAGAGTAATCATCGTATAAAAATCATCACTATAGGGGAAACCGTTGAAAAAAGGCCTCTCGAGATAATAAGGCTTGGTAATCCAAAGGCACAACATTCGATTTTGATACGTGCCCGTGCGCATCCATGGGAACCCGGAGGTAATTGGGTTATTGAAGGACTAATCAATAAATTTCTTGAAGAAAATTCAAAAAAATGGCTGGAAGCATTTTGTATCTATATTATGCCAATGGCGAATAAAGACGGTGTTGTGAGGGGAATGACAAGGTTTAATGTTCGTGGAAAAGACCTTAACCGAAATTGGGATGTGATGGCCGACACTTTGCTTTGTCCTGAAAAATATGCACTGGAGAAATTTATTGAAGAGCTAATCAAAACAGGAAAAAAACCATGTTTTGCAATTGACATACACAATGATGACTATGGAAAGATACATGCTGCCCATTGCAGTAAGGGCGATAAAGTTTATTTGGATAAACTGCATTTATTTGAAAGTTTAATGAGAGAACATACATCTTTTTCAGAAGGAGTGAAGTACTCCTGGGAAACTAAAAACAGCTTGATCCCCGCTTCAACATTTCAAAATGGATTATCTCTGAGATATGGTATTGATGCCATTGTATATGAACTGAATGCTAACTGGATTGCTTCCCTGGGAAAAGTACCGGAAGCAAAAGACTGGATGGAAATCGGGGCAAATCTTAATCAGGTATTTTATGAATTTGCAAATCAATTAAAATGAAAAGACAAAAACAAAACAAAGAAATAATGGGACATTCTTTTAATTTAAAAATGGATTTAAAAAATTGCTTGGTTTTATTGGTAGTAATAATCCTTTTGTCAGCAACATCAACCCATTGTCAGCCAGTTTTAATACAAGATAAAGGAGATAAGTATAGTTGGATACAAACCGCCAGAGTATTTTTACTGGATGCTTATCAACCACCGTTTGCTCCGGAATTGGAATACGATGCACACGCGCTGGTTGATGCAATGGTTGATATGAATGCCAACGTGCTTCGGTTTGGCACTATGGGAAAATATGCCACCATACAGGGTATACGTTTCAGTGTTCATCCCGATCAGGGAAAAAGGGATTTGCTTTTTGAAACCATTAAGTTGTGTAAAGAAAAGGGAATTAAGGTTATCCCTTATATATCAACAGGGCATAAACTGGCATGGTCGATGGTAACTGAAGATTATCCCGAATATGGGCAAAAATCAACCCCCGGCGGGTTGCCTTACAGGAGTCACATGTATGTGGGAGAGGATCATGGTACAGTATGCTGGATGACCCCTTACAAAGAAGCATTTCTTGATTATGTAGAACATGTGGTTCGTGATTATGATATTGACGGAATCTATTTTGATGCCTGGTTTCCCCATTACTTTTGGAAAGGTAAGCAAGTGTGTTATTGCGAAGGATGCCGACAAGGATTTAAGAGAGCAACAGGCCTTCAAATTCCTTATCATGAGAAAGAGGAAGACTATACTGGCAAAGAGAATGAAACAATTAAAAAGTACCATGAATGGTACAATGAGGAGTATATTACGGAAGTTGTTCAACCGGTTAGGGAAATGGTGAAAAAGTATAAAGACATTCCTCTGATTTCAAATATTAACAATCCCCAAAAGATGGCAGCCCTTGACCCCAGGATAGTTAATGCAATGGACGCTTTTCTGTATGAGCGGGGGCACACGATTTTAGAACGTGCCGAAGGGGTGAGTGTGCCTCGTTCGCTGGGGCTGCATATTTTACCTTATATAGGCGTTTACCATAACTGGCCCCGCCTGGCTTTCAACGGATATAATTACCAGCAACAAATATTTACAAACCTGATGTTTGGTGGCGGTTCAATAATTGCCCAACCAACAGGTTATATTGAAAATTCAGAACATAGGAAATTTATCAAATATCCTTTTCATATCATTCAGCAAAACGAGGAGAAACTGAAAGACCTGAAAAATTATCCTAATATCGGTGTAGTTTGGGCCGATAACAGTTCTGAAGAACATCAGAAAGATAGTTGGAACGAGGGAATGACGGATGCCCGTTCTTCATCATTAGGAGCATTTTCTGCATGCCTATATGGTCATATTCAGGTGAGTTCCGTCAGTGAGTTTATATTAGACAAACCTGATTTACTTGCCGAATACCCTGTTCTTTATCTTGCCAACATTCCTTATATATCAGAAGAAAGAGTTCGAAATATTAAAGAGTACGTGGAAAATGGAGGATGCATAGTTGCTAGTTACCAAACCACTTTATTTGATTCGAAAGGAAAGCTCCAAAACTATTTTGGGCTGGAAGAATTACTAAAAGTCAAACCTGTAAAACCTAAGGGTGAATTAGCCGAGATTATTAATAGCTATACAGCGATGGTTGGGGGCCCTAACGATTTATATCTTCAGATAACCGATGAGGGCACTAAAGCTTTTAAAGATATATCTGATTCCAGACTTTTTCCCGTTTGGTTTTATCAACCGTTTGAAGCAATGGAAGGAGCCGACATTTTAATGAATATTGTTACAGGACCTGATCGCAAAGCAATACTGCCCGGTGTTGTCAAATCAAATTATGGAAAAGGGCAGGTGATTTATTGTGCCTCGGCATTGGAATCTCTTTATAACTCAGGTGGACAAGATATTGTACAGGAATTGATCCTGAAAATAATTGAAGTTGTGAATAAAAAACCAGCCCCATATACACTAACAGCTCCGGCATCGTTAATTGCTAACCTAACGATAACTGATAATAGGTTGGTAATGCATCTAACAAACTGGACGGGTAATAAATTTGAGCATCCCTGGAGGAATGAATATTACCTGGCTCCGGTAGAAGATGTCAGTTTACAAATTCAGATTCCGCAGGGAAAGAAAGTTAAACAGGTCAGCACAATGGTTGAATCTGATTATAACCAGAGAATATCAGGACAAACTCTTGAATTATTCTTCCCCCGTGTGGAATCTTATCAGGCAATAGTAATTGAGTTAGAATAAAATACATCTATATATAAAACAAAGGACATTTAGCAGGAGGTAATTTTATGGGAACATTAAAAGGAAGAACAGCCTTTATAACAGGGGCTTCACAAGGTATTGGTGCCGCCATTTCCGAGTCGTTAATTAATTCAGGATGTAATATTTGTATGCATTATTATCACTCCTCCTCTGGGCCGGAACGTATAAAAGAAATAGCAGAAAAGAAGGGACAAAAGGCAGTTGTTATACAGGCCGACCTAACCAATGAAAATGGGGTCAAAGATTGTATAACAAAAGCTACAGGGCATTTTCCGGTTTTTGATATTTTGATTAATAACTCTGGTGCTCTTGTTGAAAGAAGGCTATTAGCTGAAGTGGATACCAGATTCTGGCAAAAACTGCTCGATCTAAATATGACAAGCATGATGCTTGTTACCCGGGAGTTACTTCCATATTTAAATAAACAGGAAGGGGCTAGCATCGTTAATATCTCTTCACTTGCAGGCAGAAAAGGGGGCCATCCCGGTTCTTTGGTCTATTCAACAACAAAAGGGGCGGTTTTAGCATGGACCCGCTCATTATCTTCAGAATTAGGCCCGTTCGGAATCCGGGTTAATGCTGTTGCTCCGGGCTTTATAGAAGGAACTCGTTTCCATAAGGAGCACACAACGCGCGAGTCCGCCGTGGAAACTATAAAGGGTATCCCCTTAGGGCGTTCTGGTACTCCCGAAGATGTTGCGAGAGCTGTCACTTTTCTTGCATCAGAATATGATGGTTTTATTACCGGAGAAACAATTGACATTAACGGGGGAATCTATTGTGCCTAAAAACTAAAAAACATTGAACCAACAAAAAACAGGGACTTTAAAAGCTGAATGAATGAAAAATAATATATTTTCAAAAACGTGGAAATTCCTCCTGTCTATCGGGCCAGGTATATTTTGTATTGGTTTTACCATCGGTACAGGTAGTATTACATCTATGACGAAAGCTGGAAGCATGTACGGAATGCAGCTATTGTGGGTACTTTTTCTGAGTGCCTTTTTTTCATGGGTTTTAATGGAAGCTTATGGCAGGTTTACACTTGTAACCGGAGACACAGCCATTTATGCCTTCCGCAAAAATTTAAAATTTGGTAAAGCAATTGCATTAATCACAGTTGTCAGTATAACAATAGGACAATGGGGTGCTTTATCGGGAATATTGGGGCTGACATCCAACGCTATTTATGAAATACTATTCCTCTTTTTTGACGGAGGAGCAAAGAGCAAATATGAATACTGGTTCGTCCTGGGAATTGCCGTCGTAATTATTATTACTATGTTTTCCCTTCTATCTATTGGAAGGTATTCATTTTTCGAGAAAGTTCTAGTCATCTTCGTTACAATCATGGGAATATCATTTATTATTACCATGTTTATTGTACCTCCAACTTTCAATGAAATTACCAAAGGTTTTAAATTTCAGATTCCGGAAGGGAAAGATGGGAATCTGATGGCAACTGCATTTGTCGGCACTACTATGGCAGCCGCTACTTTCATTGTCAGGCCATTGGTACTGCACGGAAAAGGTTGGGGAAAAAGCAACCTTAAAGATCAATCGAGAGATGCACTTTCTTCCGGTATTTTAATTTTTTTTATAAGCATGGCTGTAATGATTTGTGCTACAGGAGCAATATTTGGGACGGGAAAAACTGTAACAAAAGTATTGGATATGGTTACAACCCTTGAACCATTGGCAGGGAGATTCGCTGTTGCGTTATTTATGACCGGTGCATTAAGTGCCGGCCTTTCTTCTATTTTCCCTATCCTGATGGTTGCGCCCATCATGTACAGCGATTACAAAGGGGATAAACTCGACCTAAAATCAAAACATTTTAAAATACTTACAGTAATTGCCAGTATTTTAGGTCTGATGGTCCCTGTGTTGGGAGCAAACCCGATTGCAGCACAAATTGCTACCCAGGTGGTTAATGTTTTTATCCTTCCTTTGGTAGTTGGAAGCATTATCATTCTCATTAATCGGAAAAAACTTATGGGAAAGCATAAAGCCGGTTTATTTATGAACATGGCTTTGGTAACAGCTTTTGTTTTTTCATGCTTGATTTCATATACAGGGATAATATCGTTGATTGAAATGTTTTGATCAATTCGAGGAAAGACAAAAGACACGAACTAATGAGCTGTGGGTTAGGATATAACCTGCTTTAGCACCGAAAAAGGTTTTGTTTTATCTCTCGCTTGTTACCGAAGCTTATTCAAAGAAAATTGTTGGCTGGTGCCTGTGCCCCGACCTTACCAGCGAAGGGGCTTTAAATGCCCTGAAAATGGCCATTTGGGGGGAAGGAGTAAAGCAGAATCTAATCCACCATTTCGATCCTGTAACAAAAACCAGCGATTAAATAGGATACTGCAAGAAAGATCAGGAAGAAAAACGTTACCTGTCCCGTCAACCAGGACTAACAAAGAAAGATGTAATTATTTGCAGGAGCAAAAAATTGAATAGTTTTGTAAACCAGTAAATGCAGAATAAACATTTACACCTATCAGAAATAAAAGTTAAATCTGTCAGCTATTTCAGGAAAGGACAGAATTTTCTCAATTAAAACGAGCCCTGCTGTGTTTTTTTTGTTCTCCTGTTCTTTTTTTTGAATTTCAGTGCGACAGAAAATCATAAATTGTTTCGTTTTTCTCATCTGGGAGAAAAATGAAATGGGGATTGGGGCAAAGCCCCAAACAAGTGGATAACCAGTCTGTTGTTATCAATAAGGTTTTGTAAGTAAAGTTTCTTACATCGAACTAACGTTGTTTAGTGAGATTTAATCACACCTTCAAAGTTAGTTTTGAGAAAATTTAAGGTAGGAAAAAAGTCAAATGAATATTGAAAGTTAAGCGCGATTACTTTTTTACTCCACCGGATTTTCAAGGTGACCCTTTCTCTCCATCGTTTTTGTTTAACGTAAAATTAAATCCTCCTGATATTCAGTTCATTTTTGCATCCCCTTTGTCGTTTCCCTAAAACGTTGCTTTTCTTCTGGCTTTTATTCAGATATTTAAACGTATGGGTTTCCAACCCATAGCAGTCAGGTCTTTCAGGACATAAAACCATTCAACGAAGGAGGATGTTTATAAGTTACATATTGTGTATATCCTGACAAAATTTCACTAAATGTTGAACACTTTGTGATTTTGTCGTGATACATTATGCAGATTTTTGGCATCGAAATGATTTTATGTTGTATTTAATTTTATTGATATGAAGTTTGAATATAGAATTCCCCTGGTAGCAATCTTGTTGATTGGTACTTTATTTGCCAAAGCTCAGAATCCGGTTGATTTTGAACTTTCTTCTGCTACCGACAAAAGTCGGTTCGTTTTAAGTGAGGCAAAAGGAAAATTTGTAGCGCTGCATTTTCTTTTAAAAACGGAGTGTCCGTATTGCCTTCTGCACACGCATGACTATTTGAGTAAATCAGCGTCCCTTTCCAATGTTATACAGGTTTTTATAAAGCCTGATACGGAAGAAGAAATAGAAGAATGGGCAAAGGGCTTACCTGAAGAAGAACTCGCACAGTTCCCCATTTTTCGGGATCCCGAAGCAAAACTTGCCGCTCAGTTTAATATCCCGGACGGATATGGCTTTCACAATCAGTTTGTTCATTACCCGGCACTAATTTTATTAGGACCTGACGGGAAGGAAGTTTTTCGTTACATTGGAAAGAACAACACCGATCGTTATCCATTCGAAAAGTTTAAAATCAAAGTTCAGGAACTCTCTCAATAATTTTTTTTCAGAACGAATGTGAAAATTGTTGGTTTGGTTTTTGTTGAAGCGTGGAGCTGAAATCGTTCATAACCCGATAATTATGGGTTTTGTGTTTATGTCAGTAAACAAAATGCGATGTTTGTTGTATTGAAATATTTACATTTGTAGATATTTTTTAATTGAATATTTTTTTCAAACATGAAGAGATTATCATTAATAGTTTTGGTTTATTTAATTGCGTTACCCGCAATTGCCCAAATCATAGAGCCTATAAACTGGTCATTTGACGCCAGGCAAAAAGGAAGAGATGTTGAATTGATTTTTCAGGCCAGTATCGATAAAGGCTGGCATTTGTATGATACTCACCTTCCGGAAGGTGGCCCAATTGCCACTCAAATGGTTTTTGAAGATTCTACGTTATTTGAGTTTGTTGGTGAGCTGGAAAAAGAACCACAGCCCGTGGAGAAGTTTGATAGTATTTTTCAGCTAAACCTTCGCTTTTTTAGCGATGAAGCAACATTGACGCAAAAAATCAGGTTGAAAAATGACTCTCCGGTTGATATTAAAGGATACGTCCTTTTTATGGGATGCGACGATGAAATGTGTCTTCCTCCCAATGAAGCGGAATTTTCTTTTCAGCTAAACGGGAGTAAAGGAACGCAGAGTGAAGTTGTACCTGCTTTGAGTGATGAAGAAGGTAATCCGGGAGCTACTTCCGGATCGGCCAGCGGACAAACGCTTTGGCTTTTTATTTTGATTTCTGCCCTTGCGGGTTTTGCGGCCATTTTAACTCCCTGTGTTTTTCCGATGATTCCTATGACGGTTTCATTTTTTATGCGGGGAAGTGAAAACAGAGGGAAAGCTATTCGAAGCGGGTTCTTTTTCGGATTTTCCATTGTGCTGATTTTTTCGGTGCTCGGAGCTTTGTTTACCTTTGGACTCTTTGGCCCGAATGTAGGCAGTATATTGAGTACACACTGGATTCCTAACCTGTTGTTTTTCCTGCTTTTCCTTGTATTTGCAGTTTCATTCTTCGGGGCCTTCGAAATTGTTTTACCCAGTAGCCTGGTAAATAAAACTGACTCAAAGGCTGAACAAGGTGGAATGGTAGGCGCCTTTTTTATGGCCCTTACCACCGTTATTGTGTCATTTTCCTGCACCGGCCCGTTCATTGGAGCGCTTATTATTGAGGCAGTGCAAGATGGTGGAATGCGTCCTTTGATCGGTATGTTTTTCTTTGGACTGGCTTTTGCCACTCCTTTTACCCTGCTGGCTATTTTCCCTTCGGCGCTCAGCAAACTTCCAAAGTCTGGTGGCTGGCTGAATTCGATAAAAGTTGTTTTTGCTTTCATTTTGCTCGCTTTTGGTCTGAAGTTCCTGAGCAATATCGACCAGGTGTACGGACTAAACTTTATCAGCCGTGAGATTTATCTCGCCATCTGGATTGTTTTGTTCTTCTTTTTGGGATTGTACTTTTTGGGGAAAATCAAATTTTCTCACGACAGTGAGTTACCATATATTGGAGTAGGAAGGTTATTGCTTTCTGCAGCTACATTCACTTTTGTCATTTATTTGTTTACCGGTTTGTTTGGGGCGCCGTTAAAATCCATTTCGGCATTGTTGCCCCCGCAAAGTGCTGGGCAGTCATACTTTCAGGCTGGAACTGCCGGCCCAACGGTTCCCGATCAGTTGTGCGGACCGGCAAAATATGCCGATAAGTTGCATTTGCCGCACGGACTAAACGGTTATTTCGATTACGAACAGGGAATGGCCTGTGCCAAAGAGCAGGGAAAACCAGTGTTTCTGGTTTTTAAAGGACACGCCTGTGCAAACTGTAAAAAAATGGAGAATGGCGTTTGGGCCGATCCCCGGTCGTTGAAATTATTGTCGGAGGAGTATGTTGTGATTGCCCTTTATACAGATGATCGCACAACGTTGCCGGAGGAGGAGTGGATCACATCCAGTTTGGATGGAAAAGTGAAAAAGACGATGGGCAAAAAGAACCTTGACTTTCTTATAGGAGAATATGATACCAACAGCATCCCCTTTCATGTAATTATTGAACCTGACGGCACCGAACACAAGTTAGGAGTCACTTTTGAAGAAGACAAATTTGTTTCATTTCTGGAAAAAGGAATGTAACCGGCTTATTATTTTTAATAAACCTTTGCTTATTTTTGAAAATAAAAACTTTGGTATATGAAGGAGGTCATGCTTACCATTATTCTCGGTGGTTTTTTTCTTCTGGCATTTGCCGGGGAAGGAGAACCTGAAGGAGACAGACTTAAAAGTATATGGGGCGAACAGGTGAACCCCGAAAATCCTTTGCCTGAATATCCGCGACCTCAGATGAAGAGGAACGAATGGCGGAACCTGAACGGGCAATGGAGTTACGCATTAACGGAAAAGGGAAGCAGCTTTCCCACTGCATTCGACGGTAAAATTCTTGTTCCTTTTCCAATTGAATCCAGCCTTTCCGGAGTGCAGAAACGGGTAGGGGAAAACCAGGAATTGTGGTATCAGAGGACTTTTACAATTCCATCTTCCTGGAAAAATAAACAGGTAATCCTGCATTTTGGGGCAGTTGACTGGAAAGCCGATGTGTGGGTGAATGATATTAAAGTGGGAATGCACAAAGGAGGCTACACACCTTTCAGCTTTGATGTTACTCCTTTTCTGATAAAGGATGGCGCCCAGAAATTGATGGTAAGAGTTTGGGACCCTACGGACAAAGGATTCCAGCCCCGGGGAAAACAGGTTGAAGACCCGGGCGGAATATGGTACACACCGGTTACCGGTATATGGCAAACTGTGTGGATTGAGCCTGTTGAAAAAACATACATTTCTCATTTGAAAACCATTCCAAATATTGACGGAGAGAATGTTACTGTTTTGGCATCGGTTGAAGGAATAACTTCATCTGATATTGTTGAGGTGAAAGTACTGGAAAACGGGAATGTGAAAGGTATTGGCAGGGCCGCAGTCAATGAGGAAGTCCTGGTAAGCCTCCCCGGTGCCAAACTTTGGAGCCCCGAATCTCCTTTTTTGTATGATATGGAGGTTTCTGTTTTGCGTGAAGGAAAAGAATTGGACAAAGTGGAGAGCTATTTGGGAATGAGGAAAATATCTGTTGCCAGAGACGCCAATGGCATTGTAAGAATGCAATTAAATAACAAGGATTATTTCCAGTTTGGACCGCTTGACCAGGGGTGGTGGCCCGACGGGCTTTACACAGCTCCTTCCGACGAGGCCCTGTTGTATGATATTAAAAAAACCAAAGACTTCGGTTTTAATATGATTCGTAAACATGTGAAGGTAGAGCCGGCCAGGTGCTACTACCACTGCGACCGCGAAGGGATTTTGGTCTGGCAGGATATGCCAAATGGAGACCGCTCTCCTAAATGGCAGATGCGAAACTATTTTAATGGCCTTGAACTGAAGCGCAGCGCAGAATCGGAAGCGAATTTTCGTCGCGAATGGAAAGAAATAATGGACTTAACGTACTCAAATCCGTCTGTTGTTGTGTGGGTTCCGTTCAACGAGGCCTGGGGGCAGTTTAAAACACCGGAAATTGTGGAATGGACAAAAAATTACGATCCTTCCCGGTTGGTGAATCCGGCCAGTGGAGGGAACCACTACGATGTGGGAGACATACTCGACATGCACAATTATCCGGAACCTGTAATGGGCCTGTTCGACTCCAAACGTGTCAACGTATTAGGAGAATACGGAGGAATTGGACTGGCAGTGGAAGGACACTTGTGGGAACAGGATCGCAACTGGGGATATGTGCAGTATAAAACTTCCGAAGAAGCTACGGATGCTTACATCAAAATGGCCGAAAAACTAAAGCAACTAATACCGAATGGTTATTCAGCAGCCGTTTACACCCAGACTACGGATGTGGAAATGGAAGTTAACGGCCTGATGACATACGACCGGAAGATTATTAAGCTGATTGAAGAAAGAATCAGGAAAGTGAACAAAGAGGTTTGTAATGCACTGAATGAATAATGTAAAAAGATGCTGCTACCTGAAAAGTAAATTACTTCAATCCTTCTATATTCATTTGATTATTCCTATTATTGTATCCGTTGAAAGGGGAGAAATCAAATACTGACCTTCTGAAACTCCTGAAGAAGGGAAATATACGCGCTTTTGATGCTATTTATGAAAAGTATTCCAAAAGATTGTATGTATTTGTATTTCGTTACATTAAACAGAAAACTGATGCAGAAGAGATTGTTCAGGAGGTTTTTTTGAAGATATGGGAGTCAAGGGAAAAAATTGATTTGTATTCCTCCTTCGATTCTTTCCTTTTCACCATCGCCTACAATAATACCATCAGTTTGCTTCGAAAGAGGGTGAACGAAAAGAAATACCTTGAGCATTTAAAACATAAACAACAAGTGAGTGACAATGAGGGTATTATTGCGGAGATGCATTTTAAGGAAATTGAGAAACGGGTTAAATCTTTGTTGGAACAATTAACCCCGAGACAAAAGGAGATATTTTATTTGAGCAGGGAAGAAGGTCTGACTCACGAGGAAATTGCCAAAAAACTGAATATTTCTGCCAATACAGTAAAAAACCATTTGGTAGCTACGCTGGCTTTTTTGAAATCCGGAATTTCAGGAAATATGTTAGCCATTATGTTATTTGTTCATTTATTTTTGTGACCGGTTTATTCAGTTATGTAATTGCCCGGATATTCAGAAATTACATCCATTCTGAACTATTCATTCACGGCATTTTTTATATCCGGCTGCAAAAAACGGGCAGGAACCTGAACCCTTCGAAGTTATAGAATTTAATGAGGTGAAACAGAGGAACACATATATGCTATTTTTTACTATTGTAATCGCGGTTAATCTAATCGTTAACTTTTATATTTTTTCCCGAACACGTGCGGTCTTTCCGGAAGGAAACAAGCAATGGATGACCGTTCTTTTCTGGGTTGTGGCCTTTGCCTATGTCATTGGTCGGTTTGTCGAACGTACAGGCCCTATGTGGCTTGCCGAAACGTTTGTGAAAATAGGCTCGTGGTGGCTGGGGGCGATGGTCTATCTCACCCTGCTTTTTTTACTGACTGACATTCTGCGCGGGGTAAACGGCCTTTTCAATGGTTCGGATTTATTGCGTTTTGCCTGGCTAAGCGGAAAAGGGAAAACAGTTGTCTGGGTGGTTTATTCCTTTACAGCAATCATTTTGTTTGGAGGCTACCTCAGCGCAAAATATCCCACTGTGCGGAGGGTTCCCATCCAAATCAGCAAACAGGTTCCCGATGGAGGGCAAAAGGTATTGCTGGTATCCGATATTCACCTCGGAATGACGATAACCAATGGACGGCTCAAAAGAATGGTAGATCTGGTCAACCGGGAAAAGGCTGATGTGATTTTACTCGCCGGCGATATTTTTGATGAAGACCTCGGACCGGTTATTCAAAATAATATGGGTGATTTATTAAAAAATTTGAAGGCCAAACAGGGTGTATTTGCGGTTCTGGGAAATCATGAGTTTTATGGAAATGCTTCCGCTGCCCTGGAATACCTCGAAAATCATAACATTACGGTGTTGCGCGATAGTGTGGTTACACTTCCCAATGGAGTTGAAATTGTGGGGCGCGAAGATATTACCGCAGAAAGAATGTACGGTAAGCCCCGGAAGTCATTGGACGAATTGCTTGCCGGAGTGAATGAAAAGAACCCGGTCTTTATGCTTGATCATCAGCCATACAAGCTTTCGGAGGTTGCTGCGCATAAGGTCGATTTGCAGGTCTCCGGACATACCCATAACGGGCAGATGTGGCCTTTTAATTACATCACCGGGGCGTTGTTTGAAATCAGCCGGGGGTACGGGAAAATCCTTGATACCCATTTTTATGTTTCTTCGGGATACGGTACCTGGGGGCCACCTATTCGCACCAACAGCCGCTCGGAAATCATTGTGTTGGAAGTATCAGGAAACTAAACTCAGCCCTTTTAATAACGAGATTTTTTCCAAATCCAACCAGGCAGTTATTTTAATTTTATAATTTTGAGAATTATGAAACGGAAGGAGGATGGATCTTGAGAAACCTGATTTTTTTATGGCTTATTTTTTCCGGCACAGTGATATTTGCCCAGGAACCACTCATGCCTCTTCTGCCTGAGAAGGATTCAACAATGCTGGAAACAGAGCGTAAGTTGATGTATCATCAATTGCTCTCGGGCATCTCGCCTTTGGGAGATTTGATGCAACCTTTGCAACTTCCCGAATTCGATTTCAGGGGGGAGCTGGCCAAACGGTGGAGTTATGATTTTTCCGGAGTTTCAACAAATCAATGGACAATGAACGGATTTATGCCGGGACATTTCGGACTGGTGTCTTCGCCGTTTCTCCGTGGTGAAACCGTGTTTAGCGGGGCAGTCTACCAACTGAACGATCGTTTTACACTGGGCGGATACAGCTACGGCGCCAATTCTGTATTTACAGCGCCTTTCCCAAACCAGGGAATAAACAATTTCGATTTTCGGGGTTCTACCCTGTTTTTGAAATATAATGTGTCGAAAAATTTTAAAATCGAAACCCGAGTCAATGTCACCCATGGCCCCGGCTATTAATTCAGAAATGCCTCTGTCACCCTTAAAACTTTCAACATTGAACTTTAAATTTTTTCCATGTTAACTGTTTACAAAGCATCGGCCGGTTCGGGCAAAACTTTCCAACTGGTAGCGGAATACCTGAAGCTTTTGCTGAAAAATCCGCTTAGTTACCGGAACATTCTGGCTGTAACCTTTACCAACAAGGCCACACATGAAATGAAAAGCCGTATTCTGGAACAATTGTATTTACTGGCAAATAATCAGGATTCTGCTTATCTGGACGTTTTACAAAAAGAAAGTTTGCTTACGGAGACAGCTATTCGCCAAAAGGCAGGGCAGGTACTGAAGAATATTTTGCATGACTACAACCGTTTTTCGGTTAGCACCATCGACTCATTCACCCAACGTGTAATTAAAGCGTTTAACCGGGAGATGGGAATTTCGCCCCATTTTATCCTCGAACTGGATAATGAATTGATACTGGAAGAAGCGGTTGACAGGCTTCTGGCAAAGGTAGATACCGACAAACAACTTCGAAAATGGCTGGTGAAATTCAGCGAGGAAAAAATAAAGAAAAACCGCAGTCAGCGCATTGAAGAGGATATTAAATTATTGGGTAAAGAACTGTTCAAAGAGAAGTTCCAGCTTTTTTTTCCGGTTGCCCGTGGGGAGAATACGGCTTATACCCGTGATAATCTGGATGCTTTTCGCAAAGAACTGGGAACGATTATTTCCCGGTTTGAGAAAACGATCAAAATAAAAGCGCAGGAATGTTGGAAAGTTATTGAAGATAACGGGTTTTCTATCGATGATTTTGCTTATAAAATGGCTGGTGTCGGGGGGTATCTGAAAAAGCTTTCGGAAGGAATAATTGACGAACCCAAAAAACGTGTGCTGGATGCGGAAGAATCGGCAGAAAAGTGGTTTCCCAAATCGCACAAAGAAAAAGATCGGCTGGGGCAGCTTGTGGAAAACCAGCTTCAGCCGGCACTGCGGGAGATTCTTTCTTTTTATTCAGGAAACAGCGTACCGTATTTTTCAGCGGTGGAAGTGCGGAAACAGTTGCGTATGCTGGGCATTCTTACGGATTTAAAAGAAGAGATTGAATTGTTGCTGCAAGAGAAAGGTGTTTTGCAACTTTCAGATTCCAACCTGCTGTTAAGCAAGATTATTGGCGATACCGACTCGCCGTTTATTTATGAAAAAATTGGGACCCGGTTCAACTACTTTATGCTGGATGAGTTTCAGGACACCTCGGCATTGCAATGGTATAATTTTAAGCCACTGGTTGCCAACGCCCTGTCTGAAGGGCACCCGGCGTTGCTTGTAGGCGACGTGAAACAGTCTATTTACCGCTGGCGCAACAGTGACTGGAATATTCTGGCTTCGCAAATTAACTCCGACTTTCCGCAGTTTCCACCCAAAGAGATTCCTCTCGACAAAAACTGGCGTAGCCGGCGTAATGTTATCGATTTTAATAATGCTGTCATTGGCCAATTAAAACAGGCTTTCCTTGGTTTTCTGTTTGATGAGATTGGAGAAGAAAGTTACCGGGAAAAATTTGATGCAGTTTACCATCATTTTCAGCAGGAACCTGGAAATTCTCAAGAAGGACAGACCGGGTTGGCAGAAGTTTGTTTTTTGCCGGATGATGATTTTGACAATGAGTCAACCGGACTGTTGATTGAGCAGGTAAAATGGCTTCAGGACAGTGGGCTGAAAGCTTCCGATATTGCCATTCTTATCCGGAAAAACAGCGAAGGTGCCAAAATCATTGAGGCTTTTTTAGCTGCGGCCAAACGGGAGGGGAATAAAAAATACAATCTTTCGGTGCTTTCCAATGAGTCACTTTTCTTGCATGCTTCGCGCGGGGTAAATCTGGTAATGCTGGTTGTCGGGTTATTGATTGAACCGGAAAGTAAAATTCAGAAAACCGCCTTGTTACACCTCTGGCTTTCCTGGCTGAAGCCTGAACTGAAATCTGCCGGAATCGTTTTGTCCGGTGACAATCAACTGACTTTCGATTTTGACAGTTCTGTCCCGGAGGATGAAGGAAACTGGCATATTCACAACGATTTCGAAGCCGTTTTTGAGTTGAAACTGGCGCAAAAAATGAAACAGCTCTGGCAAAAATCGTTGCTTGCTTCGCTGGATGAAACAGTAACGGAGATTTGTGCGTTGTTCGGCCTTTTCAACCTGGAGTCTGAGTTGCCTTTTTTACAAACCCTGATAGATCAGGCTGCGGAGCTTAAAACATCCCTTTCCAATGATTTGTCCAACCTGTTGTTTTGGTGGAATGAGAAAGGGTATAAAACTTCGGTGAATGTAAATGAGGAGGTGGATTCGGTGAGGTTACTTACTGTGCATAAAGCGAAGGGCCTGGAGTTTGAAGCTGTTTTGATTCCATTTTTTAACTGGGATACTTCATGGACGGGCAACCTGGCTCCCTTGCTGTGGTGCCGGACTGAAACCGAACCGTTCAACCGTTTTCCTCTTTTGCCGGTAAGAGCAGGGAGTAAACTCACCGGCACGATTTTCAGGGAAGACTATTTCGAGGAAAAGGCAAATAGTTTCACCGACTCGCTGAACCTTGTTTATGTAGCTTTTACCCGGGCAAAATCCGCGTTGTTCGTTCATTGTAAAAAAACTCCTGAAAAGAAAAAGGGAAGTTCAGGCAAGCCATTGAAATCGATCAACTCCCTGTTGGAATATTCGCTGGAGCAAATGACATCCGGGGAGCAATTTTCTCATTGTCTGAATGAGGATAACACGGTTTTCCGTTTTGGTGAATTACCGGAGTTTGGTTTGGAAAAGAGTACGCAGGAAACGGGTTGGATAAAAAAGTATCGGCACAACGATTTTAGTGAGCGTATTCAGCTGCGTCTGAACAGCGAAGATTTTCTTGCAAGCGGAGAACATTCCCGGTCGGTAAAAAATACAGGAAAGCTGGTGCATGAAATACTGGCGGAGGTGAAAACGGCAGATGATATAGAGCCCGCCTGCAATAAAGCCTTCCGGGAAGGAAGAATAACTGAAACGGAGCGGAATACTATTCTTGAAAAATTGGAAACCAGCTTAAAGAATCCGGAGATTAGGCGCTGGTTCGACAGCCGGTTCAATGTGCTGAATGAACGAAACCTGCTCCTACCCGGTAAGCTGCTTCGCCCTGATCGTATGATGGTTTCTGGGAAACATGCCATTGTGGTAGATTACAAGTGGGGGGATAAAATGCCGGAAAAGTATCACAGTCAGGTGAAACGCTACGCGGAAACCCTTAAAAAATGCGGTTTTGAAATGGTAGAAGGCTATTTGTGGTATATCAATCAGGATGAGGTGGAAAAGGTGGTGTAAGAAAGTATCAGGTAAATGCTGTTGGTTTCATAAGTTGCTGCCTGTTCCGACATACGCGTTCAATATTTAAGGAGGCAGGTTGTAAATAATTTATATTTTTGCGTGAAATTTTAGAAAATTATGATTCAGCGAATTCAAACGATATACATTTTTTTAGCAGCAGTGCTGATCGGGTTGCTGCTGAAACTGAACTTTGCCGAACTGGCAGTGGATGGCAATTGGTATGTATTCAATGCGATGGGCATTGGAAGCGGGGAGGAGATGATATTTAACGGTTTGCCGGTAATGGGTTTTATCGGCTTAATTACGTTTTTGCATCTTATCACCATATTCTTGTACAAAAAACGTATCGGACAAATCCGGTTGTTGAGCTTTACAATTATTCTGTTGCTGGGACTTTTGGGCATTATGCTTTACTTTTTGTATGCTGGCTTCGATGGAGCAGAAGTGGCTTTTAAAGTGCCCATGGTTTTTCCGCTGATTGCCATAATTCTCGACTACCTGGCCATTCGGTCCATTGGGAAAGATGAAGCATTGCTCAGGAGTTTAAACCGGATTCGCTAATGAACCAATAGCCTGTCGAGGCAGCATTCAATATTTTTCAGACGATTTCCCTTTTTTTGATCATTGGTTTTCAAATCGAAAATCACTATTCCTGAGATGTTTTTTTTTAGGAAAGGTGGGGCGTATGCATGAAGTAAGTTTGACCTTTACCTGTTAAAGTCTTCTCTGTAGCAACACCCGGAATGGTTTCCCCTCCCTGCGTATCTGATTGCTTTGTTACGGTAAGAAAAAGAGTGAAGGGATGAAGAATGAGGTTTGAGCCAGGCACATGGTTTGGAATTTTGATTTGTTCCAGGTTACGACTATTTTTGTTTGATTTACAAAATAAAAGTTTTAAAAATTGACAGTGAAGGCCATGGTATTTGCGGCGGGGCTTGGGACCCGGCTGAAAAATGAAACCCAAAATAAACCCAAAGCATTGGTGGAGATAGGAGGAAAACCTTTGCTGCAACGCACTATTGAAAAGTTGGCAGGGGAAGGTATTGAAGAGATCGTTGTAAATGTTCATCATTTTTCAGAATTGGTCATTGATTTTGTTCGCCGGAACGACTTTGGAGTTCCCGTAAGAATTTCAGATGAAACCGGGAAATTACTTGAAACCGGTGGTGGGTTAAAAAAAGCTGCTCCCCTTTTGTCTGGCGACAAACCTGTAGTTCTTTACAATGTGGATGTGTTGAGCAACCTGGATTTACAAATTCCGGTGAGGGAACATCTTCGCTCCGGTGCGCTGGCAACGTTGGTGGTGCGCAATCGGCAAACACAGCGCTATTTCAAGTTTAACAGTGAAAAACGACTGGTGGGTTGGATGAACAAAAAAACAGGGGAGAGCCGGATTGTTATTCCCAATGAGTTTGAGGGCTCGTCAGAAATGGCTTTCAGCGGAATTCATATTATAAGTCCCGATATTTTTAAGCTGATGCCGGAAGAAGACCGTTTTTCCATAAGGGACTTGTATCTTGGTTTGGCCGGAAAGTATCTCATTAAAGGTTTTTTCGATGAATCGGATTTGTGGATTGATGTAGGTAAACCCGATGAATTGGAAAGAGCCAGGAGCCGTTTTTTTTAGAAAATTAATTATATTTAGTCCAATATAAACAATCAGGAAAATGAAAATACTAAAATTATTCCCGGTACTTTTGTTTTGTAGCATAACAATGGTACAGGCTCAAACAGACAATGGTGTTTTTCGGATGGATGAATTCAGGAATGCCAAAAAGCGGCCCATCATTCAAATTCCAGGTTTTGACGGTTACCAGACGTTAAAATGCGACTTTCATATGCATACAGTGTTTTCAGACGGGCATGTTTGGCCCACTGTCAGGGTGCAGGAAGCCTGGCAGGAAGGATTGGATGTTATTGCCATTACCGACCATGTGGAATACACACCACATTCCGGCGACGTAAAAGTAGATCACAATCGTGCATGGGAACTGGCTAAAGGTGTGGCTACCCAAAATAATATCGTAATAATTAAAGGGACTGAAATTACACGAGCAACTCCACCGGGACACTTTAATGCCATATTTATTGGCGACGCTTCGGGCTATGTGGAAGGAAGGGAAAATGAAAAGGACAAAGAAGCTGTTTCAAAAGCGGTAGCACAGGATGCTTTCATTTTTTGGAACCACCCCGGATGGAAGGCAAGCCAAATTGAGGGGTCGTATGAATGGATTGACTTCGTGGATGAATTGCATAATGAAAAAGTATTGAATGGAATAGAGGTTTTTAACGGGTTCTCTTTCCATAAAAAAGCACTCGACTGGTGTATTGATAATGATCTGACCGTAATGGGATCATCCGACATTCATAACCTGGTAAAACATGATTACGATTTGGGAGATTATATTCATCGTTCCATGACATTGGTTTTTGCAAAAGAACGTACTGCCGAATCGGTAAGGGAAGCACTGGCGGCTGGCCGTACGGTTGCCTGGTCCAGTAAATACATTGCCGGGAAGGAAGAACATGTCAGGAATCTGTTTTTTGCCTGTGTAGAAATGGGAAGCCCTTTCCATTCCGGCGACGGGAAAGATTATTTCGAGTTGAAAAACAACAGCGACTTATATTTTGAGCTGGAACTAACATCGGGAGAGGGAACCAAAAAGGTCACCCTGTATCCCCGTTCGGCACAGGTAATTTTTGCAGCCGAAGGTCAGCAAAGCCTCGAATATAAGGTGCTTACTGCTTTTGTAAAAAGCAATAAAAACCTGGTGGTAAATATTCTGTTAAATTAGGTTTTAGTTTATAAAACTCAGCGCTTTTTCAATGGCAGCCTGCAGGCCGGAAACATCTTTCCCGCCGGCTGTGGCGTAAAACGGCTGGCCGCCTCCGCCGCCTTTTATCTCGCGCCCTGCCTCGCGGACAATCTGCCCGGCATTCAGCCCTTTTTCGTTTACCAGGTTTTCCGAAATCATTACCGTGAGGTTAGGCTTCCCGTCAATGTCGGCCCCCAAAACCAGATACAGGTTTTCTATCTCGTTTTTTAACTGGAAAGCTACGTCCTTCATCATGTTAGCACTAATTATATCTACCTGGAGGGCAATAATATTTACTCCTTTTTTTGTGAGTACTTTACTTTTTAGGTCGGCTTTCAGAATGTTGAGATGTTCACGTTCAAACCCTTCAATTTGTTTTGATAATTCGGTATTCTGTTTCAGCAAATTCATCACACCGTCCAAAACATCTTTTGAGCCTTTTATCGTATCTCCAATGCTTTTTAATATTTTTAACTGGTCGTTTACATACTTTTCTGCCCGTTGGCCGGTAATGGCTTCAATACGTCGCACTCCGGCAGCAATGGCGCTTTCCGACACTATTTTGAACAGCCCAATCTGACCTGTGGCTTCCACATGTATCCCTCCGCAAAGCTCAACCGATTCGCCAAATTTTATCACCCGCACCGATTCGCCGTACTTCTCTCCGAAAAGCATCATGGCTCCCATTTCCTGCGCCTGCTGAATGGGGACTTCGCGATTTTCTTCCCGGTGTGTATTTTCCCTGATTTTTTTGTTCACAAGGGTTTCCACCTGCTCGATTTCCTCATCGGTCATTTTTTGGAAATGTGAAAAGTCGAACCGTAAATGATCGGCATTAACCAGCGAACCTTTTTGCTCCACATGGGTTCCCAGAACTTCTCGCAATGCAGCATGCAGCAGGTGAGTGGCTGTGTGGTTGTTGGCTGTGTTAAGTCGTTTCTCCCTGTTCACTACCGCCTGGAAGTGCCCTTCCGGATTTTCCGGAAGTTTTTCCGTCAGATGAACAATGAGGTTATTTTCTTTCTGTGTGTCGAAAATGGATGTTTTTACTCCGTCGACTTCAATGTAGCCTGAATCGCCTACCTGTCCCCCTGATTCGCCGTAAAACGGGGTTTGGTTGAATACAAGCTGGTAAAAAGTTTTTTTCTTTTGAATGACTTTCCGGTAGCGGGCAATGCTCACCTCGGCTTCTGTGGTGTCGTATCCAAGGAACACGGTTTGATCGATTTTCCGGATTTCTACCCAGTCTCCTGTTTCCAGCTGGGCGGCATTTCGCGAACGGTTTTTCTGTGCTTCCATCTCTTTTTGGAACCCATTTTCATCAATGCCCAGATTATTCTCACGGGCAATCAGGGCAGTAAGGTCAAGCGGAAAACCGAAAGTGTCATACAAAACAAAGGCATCTTTCCCGTCAATAAGGGGTTCATTTTTCTCCTTTGTTTTTGAAATCATTTCATCCAGCAACCTGATTCCGGTTGAAAGCGTTCTTAAAAATGATTCTTCTTCTTCTTTTATCACTTTTTCAATGAGTTGCTGTTGTGCGGCCAGTTCAGAGAATGTCTCACCCATCGTTGCTTTTAAAACCTCCACTAATTTATAAATGAATGGTTCTCTGAAGGAAAGGAATGTGTAGCCGTAACGTACTGCACGCCTCAAAATACGACGGATTACATATCCTGCTTTGTTGTTCGAGGGCAACTGTCCATCGGCGATGGCAAAGGCAACGGCCCTTAAGTGGTCGGCGACCACGCGCATGGCGATGTCAGTTTTATCCTCGTTGCCGTATTTTATGCCACACAGTTTTTCAATTTCAGCAATGATATTCTGAAAAATGTCCGTATCGTAATTGGAAGTAACACCCTGCAAAGCCATACACAACCGTTCGAACCCCATTCCGGTATCAACATGTTTGGCAGGCAGTTCCTCAAGGCTGCCGTTGGCTCTCCTGTTAAACTGAATAAATACAAGATTCCATATTTCAATTACCAGCGGGTGATCTTTATTTACCAATTCGTGACCGGGAATACGGGCAATCTCTTCTTTGGAACGAAGGTCTACGTGAATTTCAGAGCAGGGGCCACAGGGACCTGTTTCGCCCATTTCCCAAAAGTTATCTTTTTTGCTGCCATTCAAAACCCGTTCTTTCGGGAGGTGATTTTCCCAAAAACCTGCAGCTTCGTTGTCGCGTTCCAGGTTGTCGTCTTCACTGCCTTCAAATACGGTGGCATACAAACGTTCAGCCGGAATTTCCATGCGTTCTACCAGGAACTCCCATGCCCAGTTGATGGCTTCTTCTTTAAAGTAATCTCCAAATGACCAGTTACCCAGCATCTCGAACATGGTGTGGTGGTATGTGTCCAGTCCTACTTCTTCCAAATCATTGTGTTTTCCTGACACCCGCAAACATTTTTGCGTATCGGTCACGCGGGGCCATTTAACCGACTCATTACCCAGAAACTGATCTTTAAACTGGTTCATTCCGGCATTGGTAAACATGAGGGTTGGATCGCCTTTCACTACCATGGGGGCTGAATTCACTACCTGGTGATTTTTTTCTTTGAAAAAATCAAGAAAAGCATTTCGTATTTCTTTCGATGTCAACTTCATTCCAAATATTATTCTGTCGTTTTGTTAAAAATTTTTAAAGCAAATTAAACAACTTGCCTGATTGTAAGTTATTTGTTTAATTTTGCGGCGTGAGAAAATTTCACAGCGTTTTTAAAATTCTTGCAAAGTTAGGTGTTTTAATTAATTTTGCTTAAAACAGGAAATAAAAATAGCCGGTACTTTATATGGCGAAAAAGAAATATAAATTTAATCCCGACACTCTAAGTTATGAACGAGTGGGAATTTCGTTCAAAGAAAAATTCGGAAAAATACTTACCTACCTGTCAAGCAGTTTTGCCCTGGCATTAATTATGGTGGTTATTTTTCTGAACTATTACGAAACACCCCGTTCCAAGGCTTTGAAAAGGGAAAACCAACAGTTGATCAGTCAATATGAGTTAATGCAGCACGATCTCGGGCGTATTGAAAATGTGCTGGCTGATTTACAACAACGCGACGATAATATTTACCGGGTGATTTTTGAGGCTGATCCAATTCCTTCCTCTATCAGGAAAGCCGGATTTGGAGGAGTGAACAAATATTCGCACCTGGAGAACCTGAATAATTCTGAGTTGATTATTGAAACGGCCCGGAAGCTGGATGTGCTGGCAAAAGAAGCTTACATTCAGTCTAAATCGTATGATGAGGTTTTAGAGCAGGCTTTGAACAAGGAAAAGATGCTGGCCAGTATTCCGGCCATTATGCCGGTGGCCAACGAAGACCTGAAACGGACGGCCAGTGGTTGGGGCTACCGTATCCACCCGATCTATAAAGTTCGGAAAATGCACTACGGCATGGATTTTACAGCCCCGGTAGGTACACCGATTTATTCTACAGGAGATGGTAAAGTGGTTGAAGTAAGTGGTTCAAAACGCAGTCGTTCAGGCTTCGGACTCATGGTGAAAATTGATCATGGATACGGTTATGAAACCATTTATGCCCATTTGAACTCGTTTAATGTACGGCTCGGGCAAGTAGTAAAACGGGGAGATGTGATTGGCTATGTTGGAAACACCGGTGGCTCTACTGCTCCCCACCTGCATTATGAAGTGCACCGAAGCGGAAGCGCAGTAAATCCGCAGCACTATTACTTTAAAGACCTTACCCCGCAGGAATATGAAAGGATGATTGCCATCTCTTCTAATATTGGTCAGACACTCGATTAACCCGAAGTGCCGTATAAAAAGCCGAAAATAGAAAAAGTTTTTTTCTCCATTGGAGAAGTTGCTGAAATGGTTGGTGTTACGCCGTCCTCAATCCGCTATTGGGAAAGCAGTTTCGATGAATTGGCGCCCCGGAAAAGCGGCAAAGGCACCCGTCTTTTTTCTTTGGACGACCTCGAAACCGTGAAGTTTATTCACCACCTGGTAAAGGAACGCGGGATGACGATAAAAGGGGCGCAGCAAAAGTTAAAAGATAACCGGCAGGAGACTGCTAATTCGTGGGAAATAGTAAAACGTTTGCAGAAGATAAAGGAAGAGTTGGTAGCAATAAAAGATGAAATGGGAGAATAGTATGCTGAAAATAAAAGAAATAGTACATTTTCTTGAAACCGTTGCTCCGCCGGCCTTGCAGGAATCGTATGACAATGCAGGTTTGATTGTCGGCAGTCCGGAAGCAGAGGTGTCATCAGCTCTGATAGCTCTTGATGTTACCGAAGCCTTAGTGGACGAAGCCATTGAAAAAAATGCTGGTTTAATAGTTGCACATCATCCCGTTATCTTTTCGGGTTTGAAAAAACTGACCGGCAGAAACGAAGTGGAACGTACCGTTATAAAGGCGGTAAAAAACGATATCGCCATTTATGCTGCTCACACCAACCTGGATGCAGTATCCGGAGGAGTAAATACCAAAATCTGTCAAAAACTGGGTTTGAAAAATTGCAGGGTGTTGCAAGCAGTTACTGGTCAGTTAAAAAAGCTGGTTGTATTTATTCCGCATGAAGCTGCCGATAAAGTGCGCAATGCCGTTTTTGAAGCGGGGGCCGGTCATATTGGGAATTACGATTATTGTGGTTACAACCTGGATGGTACCGGAAGTTTTAGGGCAGGCGAGGGAACCAATCCTTACGTTGGAGAGAAAGGTAAAGTACATTACGAAAAAGAAATTCGGTTTGAGACGATTTTTCCGGCCTGGTTGCAGGGGAAAATTATAAAAGCACTGGTTGATGCCCATCCATACGAAGAGCCCGCCTACGATATTTATTCACTGGAAAACTCTCTTGAACAGGCTGGTATGGGAATGATGGGGGAATTGGAAGAACCAGTAGATGAAAAGGATTTTTTAACTTCTCTGAAAGAAGTGTTTGATACTGGTTGCATCAAACACACGGCTCTCAGGGGTAAAAGTGTAAAGCGAGTGGCAGTTTGCGGAGGCGCCGGTTCCTTTTTACTGGGAAATGCCATTTCGAATGGCGCCGACTTTTTTGTGTCTGCCGATTTTAAATACCATCAGTTTTTCGATGCCGAAAATAAAATTGTGATCGCCGATATTGGGCATTTTGAGAGTGAGCAATTCACTAAAGAACTTTTTTATGAATTACTTACCAAAAAATTCCCTACATTTGCAGTCCGTTTTTCGGAGGTAAACACCAATCCGGTATTTTATTTCTGATTTTAATGAATTGAATTTTAAAAGATTACAGCATGAGTGTATCAATTCCAAAACAAGAAGACAAGGACATTTCTATCGAAGAAAAGTTACGCGCATTGCATGAATTGCAAAGTGTAGTTTCTGAGATCGATAAAATAAAAACCCTACGGGGTGAATTGCCGCTCGAAGTTCAGGACCTCGAAGATGAAATTGCAGGGTTGAGGACCAGGATTGTTAACCTCGAGGATGAGATTAAAACGCTTGAAACGGCAATCAATAACAAAAAAATTGCAATAAAGGATTCTGAATCACTGATTGCAAAATACACGGAGCAGCAAAATAACGTGAGAAACAACCGTGAATTCGATTCTCTTTCAAAGGAGATTGAATTTCAGACGCTTGAAATTGAACTTTCCGAAAAAAGAATCAAGGAATACAGCGTTGAGATGGCGGAGAAGAAGGAGACCATCGAATCCTCAAAAAGTTTGCTGAAAGAACGTGAAGAAGATCTGGAAAGGAAGAAAAGCGAGTTAAACGAAATTACTCAGGAAACCAAAATTGAAGAAGAAAAACTCAAAGGTAAGGCTGAAAAAATCGAATCGTTTATTGAACCTCGCTTGCTTACCGCTTTTAAACGTATTCGCAAAAATGCACGAAACGGTTTGTCAGTGGTTACCATCCAGCGTGATGCCTGTGGCGGTTGCTTTAATAAGATCCCTCCGCAGCGTCAGTTGGATATTGCCAGCCGCAAAAAAATCATTGTTTGCGAGTATTGTGGCCGAATACTGGTGGATAAAGACATCAGTGTCGTAGAGGTCGAATAACCAGGTACTACCCTGAATCCCTTGTCACCCCCTTTGATTGGTAATGTGCTTTAAAAATGAGGACATACCAGTCAAAGGGGGTAAGTTTTTAATAGTGGGTTTGATATGGTTTAGGCCGTTCTTGCTTTTTAGGAAATAATGCAGCCCACCAGTACCAGAAACTTTTCCTTTCTTTTTTTGTTGAATGTAAAAATTCAAATTAGCATGAGACGCATAATTACACTTTTTGTTTTTTTATTGGCTGCTGTTGGCATGGTGGCCCAGGACACACAAGATACTACTTACTGGAACGTATCGGGGCAGGCCTCGGTAAATTTTAGCCAGGTTTCATTTTCCAACTGGATTGGGGGTGGTAAAAACTCCGTTTCGGGAGTAGGGCTGTTTGATATAAATGCCAACTATGAGAAAGATAAAATTCATTGGGAGAATACCTTGAAAACCGGTTATGGTTTGCTTAAAGAGGGGGAGGACGAGGCAGTAAAAACCGATGATAAACTGGAGTTAAATTCAAAGTTAGGAGTGGAGATGAGAAAAGAAAACCTGTTGTTTTCTTCGTTCCTAAATTTTTTAACACAGTTTGCCGACGGATACAGATATCCCAACACAACAGACAAAATTTCCCGGATTTTTGCACCGGCTTATCTTACTGTGGCTACGGGTTTCGATTATCAGCCTTCAGAAATGTTTTCATTGTTTCTGACACCGGTGTCTGGAAAGTTTACGTTTGTTGCTGATGATACTCTTTCGGCGGCAGGGGCTTTTGGCGTAAAGCCGGGTAAAAAAATGAGAGCTGAAATGGGGGCGAGCCTGAAAAGTGAATTTAAAACCCCGGTTATGAAAAATGTGAACCTGTCAACGACTCTTACACTTTTTTCCAACTACTTTAATGAGCCCCAAAATATCGATGTAAAATGGGATGTGGCTGTGAATATGAAAATCAACGATTACCTGTCTGCCAACCTGTTGACAAACCTGGTGTACGATCATGATATCCTTATTCCGATCGACGATGAAGGGAATACCGGAAGAAGGATACAGATGAAACAGTTATTTGGGGTAGGGTTGAGTTATAAATTTTAAAAAGGGTTACCAGCTTCCGCCTGCGCCACCGCCGCCGAAGCCACCGCCACCAAACCCGCCGAAGCCGCCACCTCCGCCAAATCCACCGCTTCCGGATGAAAAGTTATTGAATGAGCCTCTGTGGGATCCCCCACCAGACAACAGGCCCAACGCAATCCAAAGTGGCAGGTTTTTCCCGGGGGAATAGTGTCTCCGGCTCCGTCCCCGCAGGATAGGGATCACTACAAAAAACAGGATAAAAAGGATGAGCAGAACGGGAAAACCACCGCTCCTTTGGGCATAATTTTCCCGGTAGTATTCTGCGGTATATTCTCCGCGTGTAATATCCATTATCACATTAATACCACTTTCGAGCCCTTTGAAATAATTATTTTCCTTGAAGTGAGGAATCATTTCTGTATCAATGATGGCGCCGTTTACCACGGCATCCGGCAAAATACCTTCCAATCCGTAGCCGGTGGCAATAAATATTTGTCCGGGGTCATTGCCGCTTTTGGGTTTCAGTAAAACAACGAGTCCGTTGTCCTTTCCTTTTTGGCCGACTCCCCATTTTTCCCCCAACCGGAAAGCATAATCACCGGGATCATATCCTTCAAGGTCTTTTACCGTAACCACTACTATTTGGGTAGACGTTTCGCGGGCAAACTGTTCGAGTTTACTTTCCAGCCTGCCGTATTCCGTTTGCTGGAGAACCCCGGCAAAATCGTTTACCAATCGCGGAGGCTCAGGGCGATTCGGTATTTCGGCTTTTAAAACAGTAAATCCGAATAAGGCTATTAGTAAGATGAATAATTTTTTCATTTTTCCTCTTTTTCTCCAAACGAGATTTCGTCTGAAAGTTCGTTAACATCGTCATTTTGCCAGGGAAAATGTTGTTTAAGCTGTTCACCTGCCTTTTTTATGCCGGCGGAAAGCCCTTCAGTGAATTTCCCCTCCCTGAATTTTGCCGTTAACAATTCTTTTATCTCTTCCCAAAAATCTTCGGGAACCTTTTGATTGATTCCGGCATCTCCTAAAATGGCAAGTTTGTGATCTTCAATGGAGAGATAAAACAAAACGCCGTTTCGCAGTTCGGTTTTGTGCATTCCGAGTTTTTTGAAGATATATGCGGCACGGTCAAGTACATCTTCCTTACAACGTTTCTCAACGTGTACGCGTATCTCTCCCGAAGTATTGGTCTCAGCTACCCGAATAGCATTGGTTATTTGTAGTTTGTTCTCTTCCGAAAAATATTTTTGTGCACTCATGGTTCTAAATTAAAATTGAACTTCAGGTACTTTTTCTGCCCCTTGTTGTGCTTCAAAATAGTTTTTCTTGTCGAATCCAAACCACCCCGAATAAATTAACTGGGGAAATTTCCGGATATAAGCATTGTATGACTGCGTTACTTCATTGAATTTTCGTCGTTCTACAGCAATGCGGTTTTCCGTGCCTTCCAGTTGAGCCTGCAGGTCCCTGAAGTTTTGATTGGCCTTTAGGTCGGGATAACGTTCCACTACCACCATCAGGCGGCTAAGGGCCGAAGAAAGGCCTTCCTGTGCCTGGTTAAACTGTTCAATGGTTTGTGGAGATAAATTATTGGGGTCCACGTTAACAGAGGTTGCTTTGGAGCGGGCTTCGATAACTTCAACCAGTGTTTCCTGTTCGTGGTCGGCATAGCCCCTGACCGTATTCACCAGGTTGGGAATTAAATCGGCACGTCGCTGGTAAACATTTTCCACTTGCGACCATTGCGAAGAAACCTGCTCATCAAGATCAACCATTTTGTTGTATCCGCAGCCTGACAGGAAAAACCCTGCAGCAATTGTTATAACGATAAGTATTCCTTTTTTCATAATTTTTCTATTTAAACTGATTGCAAATATTTTTAAAATTTACCGGAAAACATCCCGGTTTTCGGGGAAAGCCCCTAATTTATCGTTGTATCTCATCAATCAAAAGATGAACCAATGGAGGGAATTCTGACAAAGAACCCTCTCAGGAAGCCATTTTGACACCCGGATGGGTATTTTGGCCGGGGCGCAGACATTTCTTTCTGATGTGTTTCGCTCTCGCATTGTTGAGTAACTGTTTGGGACCATTGAGACGAAGTTTCGTAGCATTGAGCGGATATTTCAAAGAGTAGGACATTGGTTTCCTCCCTTCTACTGGTCAAGGCAGTGCTGCCAGACATAAAAAAAACTATATGGAATCTGGTATTAATCCCCAAAAATCAGGGAATAAGGGCGATCTATATTTTTTCTCAGTTCTTCAATTCCAATATTCCTGCTTTTTCGAATGGTTTCCCGTCCATCGAAAAAAACAAGGATGGTAGGTGCGGTAAATACCTGTTGCTGACCAGCTATCTCCGGCAAAATATCTAACCTTACATATACTGGTTTTATCCGGGGAAATTCATCCCGTACCAGTTCCTCCACTTTGGGCTTTAAAACTTTGCACACACTGCAAGTGTCAGTAGAAAAGTATCCCAGCAGTGCCGGCTCTTCCTCCTTCAACTTGTTGAATTCTTCTAACGACTTTATTTCGGCAAACATGACAGGTATGATTAAAATTGTCCGGTACGAAGCATTACCAGCGTACAACCTTCAACTGTTTCAATTCCGGCAGCTTCAAGTTTCTCATTTAACTCACGGTTTTCTGCTCCCGGGTTAAAAATGACCCGTTTCGGTTTCAGTTTCAAAAGTAGATTGTAATATTCCGGTTGGCGTGTGGCTGTTAAATACATGGTCACTGTGTGGACTTTTTCATTTTCCGGAAGTTCAGTTTGGATATTGACATCTTCAACCTGAGCGGCTCTTTTTGCCAGCGCTACCACCTCATGCCCGTATTCCCGGAGCATACGGATGGCTTTGTTCGAGTAACGAACAGGTTTGGGACTTGCCCCAATAACAAGTGTTTTTTTATGAAGGGTCTCCATTATTTTGCCTTTTCCCGGATTAATACCACCGTTTGTGCTGAAATGCCTTCTTCACGTCCCTCAAAACCTAATTTTTCGGTTGTGGTGGCTTTTACCGAAATTTGCCCTGTTTCTATTCCCAGTGTTTCAGCCATTGTTTTTTTCATTTCAGGAATAAAAGGCTTCAACTTCGGTTGCTGGGCGCTAATGGTAGAATCGATGTTTACTATCTCATATCCTTTTTCATTTACCAGCCGGTATGTTTCTTTTAACAGTATTTTGCTGTCGATATTTTTGAATTGTTCCGAAGTGTCAGGAAAAAGTGTACCGATATCACCTAAGTTAACGGCGCCAAGTAATGCATCACAAATGGCATGGAGGAGCACATCGCCGTCTGAATGAGCCACTGTCCCTTTACTGTGCGGAATCAAAATACCACCCAGCCACAAAGTTTCTCCTTCTGCAAGGCTGTGTACATCGTATCCAAGTCCTATTCTGAACATATTATCGTTGGCTTTCAAAAGCTTCTACATCAAATGATAGGGTGAAGCGTAACGTATTTTCCAGCGGGTGATTACGCTGGGTAGGCAAAAGGTAAGAGAAATCAAGTGCAAAAACATTCATTCTGAAACCGGCACCGAGTGTCAGAAACTTTCGGTTTCCCTTGTTTTCATGTTCATAAAAATAACCGGCGCGGAGTGCAAATTGCTTGTTGTACCAGTATTCAACACCCAACGAAAGGTTCACCTCCTGTAATTCTTCTTTCATCCCTCCGGGGGCGTCGCTAAACGAACTGAAAATACCCGCAATAACTGATTTGTCGGAGTTTATTCCCCCCGGGTATAAAATATCGTCATCATTGTAATCTGTTGTGTCTTGCGGAGGAGTAGGAATCAGTAATTTGTTGGCTTCAATGGCGAAAGTAAAGGTATTATACTGATCGGCTTCTGTCGTGTATGCAACCCCCAGCTTGAGCATGGTGGGTATAAAATCTTTTATTTCACCGTCCGTATAGGAAATTTTTGCCCCGATGTTTTGAATGTTAATACCGGCACTAAAAATGTTATCCTTACGGTTGGCCCTGAATTCGTTGTAATAATAAAAGGCTACGTCAGCGGCATAGGTATTGCCTGCCTGAGATTCTACGCCGTTGATTAATTGACCGCCGGTCAGGTCGGAGCGGATATAACGCACTGCTACCGATCCTGAAAAAACATCCGAGAGCATACGGGTATATCCTAAATCGATAGCAAACTCGTTGGGGCTCTGTTGCCCCATAAATTCAGCAAATTCGTTTCTGAAAATTATATCTCCCAGAGAAAAATAGCGCAATGAACTGCTGATGGTTTGTACATCATCAATTTTTTTGTATCCCACCAAATAGGCCATGTTCATATCACTGGCAAGGGCACGCAGCCAGGGGGAATAGGAAAGACTGACACCCATATCGCTTTCGAGGAAAGCATACTTGGCAGGATTCCAGTGTTGGGAATTCAAATCGGGAGTTGTAGCAACACCGGCGTCGCCCATCCCACCGGCCCGGGAGTCAGGTGTAATCGATAAAAAAGGAACAGCAGTGGAAACCACGTTGGCTCCTGAGGTAGTTGCTTGGCCTTTTGTAAATTTTACTGTTGTAAAAACAAGTATTAAAGCAAAAAATAAACGGACAAATTTGATCATAATCTTATAAAAATTGAGCGTTGCAAATATAGTTATAAACTTGTAATGGATTCAACATGAACTTAAAATCAGAAAACGGTTGTTTTTCTGAAAAAGTACACAGGTATTAAAATTTTAACGACCTATTATCATTTTTCCCGATTTTGAAGTGATGATTCCATCCGAATTTTGGGCGGTGATCCGATATAAATAAACCCCGCTCCGCAGTTGAATTTTAGTTTCATTTAGATCCCAACGTACAGGATTACTGACAATTCCGTCGGAACCCACCTCTGTGGGAAAATAGTCCACCCGGTGGCCACTTTGGTCAAAGACTTCAAAGATTGCTTCAAAAGTGGCATCTGCCTGATTGTGTTCAAACGTAAAAAAAGTATAGTCATACACTGGGTTGGGATAATTACTTACATGCGAAATAGTAAACTTGTCTGTTACCTCGAATTCTATCTCCACTTCGGTCGAATTATTTGCTACATCCCACGCTTTCAGTTTTAAGGTGTGTTTTCCTGGCGTAAGGTTTTTTAGCGGATAAGTTATTGTTCCGCTGGTAAAATCTCCTGTATTGGCCTGGTAATAGTTGTTCAGAATCATTACATCTGAATAGTTGTTGTCAAGGACCGCTGAAATGTCATGCCCTATTCCGGAGCCTACGGTATTAATTCCGTTTTCATCTGAAAGAAAGGCCAGTAAGGTAGGATTTTTGCTCACCGTATTTCCCGAAACAAAATCAGGAGTATCCAGGAAGACTTGAACCTCAGGCCCTTCGTTATCTGCAATCTGCGAGCCGGGACCCCCAATCCAGAAATTATCGAAAGCGCCATGTGCGTCTTCTTCTCCGCTTTGTGCATAATACAATATTTTACCTTCTCCCAAACTGTATGAAATGTCTTTGGGAATAACAAAGCTGAATGAAAATTCGCCGTTGGAAACTTCGGTAAGGCCTTTGTAGATTATATTTTCCTGTACTTTAAATTTCATGGGAGTTTCGCCCCCGTTTCCCATGGTTTCCATTATTACTTCTTTGTCGTAAACAGTCGGAACGATTTCTCCTGAAAAGTTTTCAAGCTTGTTCCCAAGAGCATCAGCCACGAAGCCCGATATGGTTACTTTTTCCAGGGCGCCAATTGTGTCCGCTACACCGGAAGCATCTTCCCCGTTAATTGTTGTGGTAATTATTTTGTGCCTGGGATACGACAACTGGAGGGCCGGATCGGTCAGTAGGCTGAAATTTCTTTTGTTAATAGTATTTATGGTATTGATTTTCGAAAGTCTCATAATATCCCCCATTCTGTAATGTTCCCCGTTTTCATCCTTTTCGAAAACAGCGTTGTAGAAATTCCGGCTCAGTAAATAGTTTGAATACGAATACACAAGGCGGGTGGTAGAGAACAATCCGATTCCTCCTCCATTCGGGTTAAAAAGAACATATTCGCCCGCCGAAGAATCATCGGCATCAAACCGGCTGAACTCACAGGTTGCAGTGACAAAAATAGGAAGTGTTTTGGTATTCGACCAGGAGTTAATATTGCTGATGTCAAGCACCTTTTCGTCGGCCAAGTTACGTGTATTGGCATGCCCTACGTAGTTCAAAATCAGTACGCCATTTTTTACCCGCTGGTTAATGGCTTCTGTTACCTCAGGGTAACTTTCTCCTCCTGGACCTGTAATTTGCTGATAGGCATCGAAATAAATTTTATCTGTAATGAACTCCCCATGATTCTCATTTACCTGGTTGGCGAGCCTTTCCGAATCCGACATGTGCAGGTTATTGTCTTCGTCGTCGGCAATAAAACAGACGATATTCCGCCAGTTGCCCAGTGCTTCCGGCGAATGATAATCCTTGATTTTTTGGATTACCAGATCGGCCTGGAAACTGGTAGAAGCCGGAATGCGGCCTATTCCCAGATCCACTGTCCCGTTGTAAACACTTTCGCCTTCATCGAGAACAACAAAATAGTCATCGGTTATAAAGGAGTAAACCGGAATCAAAGATTCATCAGACTGAAACGTGGGAATAAAATTCAGGCTGCCCTGCTTTATGTTTTTGTTGTCGTAGCTCCCATCGCCAAACAAAAGAACATATTTCAAACCCTCATTCCGGTCGTAGAACATTTTTATAAAATTGCGGATGCCCGTTACATCTTTATTGCCGGAACTGAATTCGTTATAAACCGATTCGGATGAAACCACTTCTACCTGCATGCCATCGTTTGTGCGATGAAAATTAGCCAGTTCCTCTGCCTGGGTCAGAAAATTAGGATGTGAAATAATTACAAATTCAGGCGTACTTAACCCATGCAGGTTTTGATTCTCCACTTCAGCAACTAATTCAGGTTCAGGGAAATTCCCGTTAGGGTAAAAAGCGGCATATTCGCGTAGTTCAGAAGCCGGTTGTTTCCCTTTGACATTATTGTTATCTGATTGCACCGGCACTTCCTTTACGTTAAAAATATCGGTAACATCCCAAACTTTTATATCAGAAGATTCGGTTTCTATGGAAAATTCAAGGATGTTTCCCTCGTCAACAGAATGCAGGTTTCGAAAGAAGAGTGCTTCGTTATTGTTGATTTTCAATTTTCTACGGTAATTTATTTCGATAAAATCGAGCCATGCCTCAGGATTAGTGCTGGATGCAAAATATTTGAGTGTAATGTCCAGATTCCCCGATTGAGGGGATACCGAAAAACGGGCGGCGCGTTCATCTGCATATAAAACAGTTGTTTCAACGGTGTTTACCATGCTGAAATTGATTTTCCCCAGGCTGGTTTGGTTGGCCGAAACAGGCATTTCCGATGCAACAGAAGCCCGTGCCGCAGCATTGATGCGGATGGAAATATCTGACGAATTGTCTACATCAGCTAATTGGAACGTATAATTTTTTGTTGTGCCGTGTATGAATTTATCTCCAAACCACTGTTTCCCTGAGTGCAGAAGGTTGTATTGTTCTTTTTCGTGTAACGCATAGTCATCGAAGGAAGAGATAGAGTGGGTTGCCGGTTCTTCTGGTTCAGGAAGTAATTCAATGCTTTTGGGGGTTCCGGTGTTATCGGTTAAAAAGAAATACCCTTTTGAAGCATAAGGATTTAAACGGTGCTTGAGGAAGTCCCCGGTAGCATCTGTTTTCCATTCCTGATTGCCGGGAGCATAAAAGAAGAGGCAATCGTTTCCATTGTTTTTTCCATGCCAAACCGCCAGTTGTGGTAAATCGTCGTATTCAACTTTTCCCGGATTTTCTGATAGGATTACTCCGCCTGCCCCGTAGATTTTCACTTGCGACGGATTGGAAAATCCCCATTCAGTTAACTTCGACCAGGGAATTATATGTATCCCCTTTCCATTGGTGCTGATTTTTGCCCATTTCCCGCTTTTTAAGACGGATTCCGTTTTCCATTCAAACGAATTGGCCGTGGCGGCTTTTAGCTTCACCGGGAATTTTTTCAGATCGAATTTTTTTAGAAGCAGAATTTTTCCGTTTCGTTGGACAACTCCGGGTATTTGAATTTCGATTTGGTGATGGTTTCCTGATAGGCGCCTGGTTTTTTTGATTTCTATTTTTTGGGGAATTTCATTTTCAATCGAAGCAAGATCGTTTATTTCTACTTCCTCAAATACAGGCGACTCCAGTGCAAATTGATAGTCGTGGCCAGGCCCCTCTACCGAGAATATTTTGAAAAACAAAGGCACCTGGGATCCCGGATGGGAATATCCTGCATTTTCAAAAGTGAAGCCTAACCTGTTGTCAGGTTCCCGGGAAATATGCCAATCGAGGAAAATGGTTTCCTTCTGGATATCGGCGACAGTAAAGCCTGTAAATAAGATAAGAAGCAGGTAGATATACTTATTCATTTCGTTGTGCAACAAATTAATAACATTAAAACGCCTGCCAAAAATAATTATTGCAGGTGCAATCATTTACAATAAAACAATTATTTTTGTCAAATAACAGGCAAAGATAATCATGCAGGTAGAAAACGTTAAAAATAATAATACTGCACAGACAATAAGAATTCGACAAATCAGTTATATTTGTGACAATCGGAAAAAAAATGAAAAACACTAATTTGATGAAACTAAGGACGTTATTGCTGTTGTTTTTAGCTGCATTCGTTTCAGGATGTGGATTATTAGGTCGTGGCGGTGGTGGTGAAAGCTCCCGTACCACAGGCTGGGAATACAATGCTGAAGAAACTGGTAACATTCCTTATCTTTCAGGATATGAGCAGGAAGCAGGTCCCGGACTGGTATTTATTCAGGGAGGGACTTTTACAATGGGACGCGTAGAAGAAGATGTTATGTACCAATGGGACAATCATCCCAGAAGGGTTACTGTTGCTTCTTTTTATATGGACGAGACTGAAGTTTCGAATCAGGATTACCGGGAATATACTTACTGGCTTAGCCGGGTTTATCCGGGTGATCGGAAAAAAATTTATGCAGCTCTTCCTGATACCACTCTGTGGAGAAGCGAATTGGCTTATAACGAGCCTTACGTAAATAACTATTTCAGGCATCCGGCTTACAGCGATTATCCGGTGGTAGGAGTTAGCTGGGATCAGGCTAATGCGTACTGCGCATGGCGTACCGATCGTGTAAATGAACAAATATTGGTTGAGCGGGGTATTTTACAGCATGATGTTTCCCAATCGGGTGAGAATGTTTTTACAACAGACACTTATCTTGCCGGGTTGTACCAGGGAACAGAAGGAGATGATCCACAGGAAAACCCGGATGGAACATCGCGTCGTGTGAGATGGGAAGATGGGTTGATGCTCCCGAGTTACCGGCTTCCCACCGAAGCTGAGTGGGAATATGCAGCTTATGGACTTATTGGTAATACCGATGGGGAATTACTTACTGATCGCCGGATCTATCCCTGGAATGGTGCCTATTTGAGAGAAGATAGAAGGAAAGAGAAAGGTCGGTTGAAGGCAAACTTTGTGAGGGGACGTGGTGACATGATGGGTATGGCTGGTGCATTGAATGACAATGCTGATATTACTGCTCCGGTATTCTCTTATTCACCAAATGATTACGGACTGTATTGTATGTCAGGTAATGTAAATGAATGGGTTTCGGATGTTTACAGACCTTTGTCATTTCTTGATGTGGAAGAATTTCAACCTTTTAGGGGAACCGTGGTAACAGAATATCGCCGCGATGCAGGTGGTAACCTGGTTCGCGATGAATACGGAAGATTAGTGAAGGATACTGTTGCCGATTACAGGAATTTTAGAGATGGCAGTGCTGATTCGCAAATGATTGAAACGGATGATTGGAATGCTGAGCAAGATAGAAGCACTTCCGATATGTATGTTCAGGATGACCGACCCGGTTTTTTCTCTTCACTCATTAGCGATGAAGTGAGAGTATATAAAGGAGGTTCCTGGAAAGACAGACCATATTGGATGGTGCCCGGAACGAGGAGGTACCTGGAACAAACAAAAGCACAAGATGATTTGGGCTTCCGTTGTGCCATGACGCGTGTGGGAAGCCCTGAGGGATTTTAATAAAAGAATGATAATACATAAAGCCTCATTTGTTTTCCGAATGAGGTTTTTTTATTTTGTGAAATGACTATCGAACAGATTTACCGGCTTTTTTTATCAAATCCGCGGATAGAAACCGATTCCCGGAAAATAGGGGGAGGGGATATTTTTTTTGCATTAAAAGGAGAAAAATTCAATGGCAACCAATTTGCTTCCGAAGCGCTGAAAAGAGGTGCTGTGTGCGCCTTTATCGATGAGAAGGAGTTTCATCGACCGGGCAAAACAGTTTTGGTGGAGAATGTGTTGAAAACGCTACAGGATTTGGCCCACTTCCACCGGAAGCAGTTGAACCTTCCTATTGTGGCTATTACCGGTTCCAATGGGAAAACAACCACCAAAGAACTCATTGCTTCTGTTTTGGCCTCCCGGTATCGTGTTTTTGCAACTGAGGGTAACCTGAATAATCATATCGGTGTTCCGCTCACTCTTCTTCAGATGGATAAAACGACGGAAATTGGTGTTGTTGAGATGGGGGCCAATCATCCCGGAGAAATTGGAGAACTCTGTTCTATAGCTGATCCTGATTTTGGAATTATTACAAATATTGGCCGGGCACACCTCGAAGGATTTGGTTCTTTTGAAACCATAAAAAAAACAAAGGCTGAACTGTTCCATCATCTGAAGAAAAAGAAGGGCATCATTTTTTACAATATCGAAAATCCGGTTCTTACACAACTTGTAGATGATTACCCGGGAAGGGTGAGCTTTGGAGAAAAGAATGCTGATTTTATCGGTGAGCCGGTATTGTCCCCTCCTTTCATTCATGCCAGGGTAAATTTCCCTAAAGGGGCTCTCTACCTCAATACCCAACTTACTGGTCGTTATAATTTTGAAAATGTATTGGCCGCTGCCTGTATTGGCCATTATTTTAAGGTTGACCCATTGGATATACAGGCTGCCATAAAAAAATACCATCCGCAGAACAATCGATCTCAGTTGGTTGAAAAAAGGAGGGTAAAAATAATAATGGATGCCTACAATGCCAATCCAACCAGCATGCAGGCATCCATTGAAAGTTTTGTCTCAGCGTTCCAATCCCACCGGTTTCTAATTCTTGGTGATATGCTCGAACTGGGATGTTATTCCCCGGCTGAACATACAGCCATTCTTGAGCAAATAAAAAAATACACCTTTGATGCGGTTTTTTTGGTTGGTCCCCTGTTTTCTGAAGCGGCTAAAGATTATCCGTTTCACACCTTTCCGAATTCAAGTGAACTTTGTCAGTATCTGAGCCAAAATCCAATTAAAAAGGGAACGGTTCTCGTGAAAGGTTCCCGTGGAATTCAACTCGAAAAGGTGCTTGGTTTTTTTTAGTTTGCCAGTGGCTTTTCCACTTTCAGCACATCGTTGATGGCCTTTTCAAATGTATCCTTGGGAAGCGCTCCCATGGCCATTTGAGGTTGTCCGTCAACCGGTACAAAAAGCAGCGATGGAATACTTTGAATGCCAAACATTCCTGCCAGTTCCTGTTCCTGTTCGGTATCTACTTTGTAGATTCTGAGCTTGTCGCCATACTCTTTTTGCAACTCTTCCAATACCGGTGCAACCATTTTACACGGACCACACCAGTCGGCATAAAAGTCAATCATACAAGGTACTGAACCTTCGTATTTCCATTCTTTATTTTCTTCCCAGTTGAATACTTTTTCTTTAAAAGTCTCTTTTGTTAAATGTTCTAACATATTTATAAAATTTAAAGATTTACATATCTAAATTTGTCGATATTATTAGTCAAAGATAATACCATTTTATCTGAATGAAAAAATTGAGCCTTTTTTACGGTAAATAATTGTAATTTTGTCACGTTTTTTTCAAAACTGGCAGTAAAAAATTACTTTGAAACCTATTTTGTCAGGAGATGGATAAAGAATTGAATCACAAAATATTTAAACATATAGCAGAAGTAGCTGGTAAAATTCAGCAGGAAACTTACGTAATTGGCGGATTTGTGCGTGATTTGTATTTAAAACGCCCTTCAAAAGATATTGATATTGTAACATTAGGCAGTGGAATAGAGCTGGCTGAAAATGTTGCCAGTACATTGAAACCCCGTCCCAAGGTTACTGTTTTTAAAAATTTTGGTACGGCACAGTTTAAATACCGCAACTATGAAGTAGAGTTTGTTGGAGCCAGAAAAGAGTCCTACAGTCATGACTCACGGAAACCGGTTGTAGAAAATGGAACGCTGGAAGACGATCAGAATCGCCGTGACTTTACCATTAACGCCCTTGCTTTGGGGCTTAACGAGTATAATTTTGGCCAACTTGTGGATCCGTTTAACGGTTTGAATGATCTGGAAAATAAAATAATCCGTACTCCGCTCGATCCTTCGATTACATTTTCTGACGATCCGCTCCGGATGATGCGTGCTATCCGTTTTTCCACCCAATTGGGATTTGAGATCGAAACGAAAACATTGCAGGCAGTTGCCCGTAACAAGGAGCGTATTAAGATTGTTTCGGCAGAACGTATTGCCGATGAAATAAATAAAATTATGATGGCGCCTTTACCTTCAGTAGGATTTAAACTGCTCGAGGAGACCGGGCTGCTGGAAATTATTTTCCCTGAGTTGCAAAAAATGAAAGGGATTGATGTGGTAAACGGAACTGGTCATAAAGATAATTTCTACCACACGCTGGAGGTGCTTGATCGTATTTCTCCAAACACTGATAATCTTTGGCTGCGCTGGTCAGCATTACTGCACGATATAGCCAAGCCTGCCACCAAAAAGTTTGTGGATGGTCAGGGTTGGACATTCCATGCGCATAATTTTGTGGGAGCAAAAATGATCCCTAAAATCTTTCGCAGGTTGAAACTTCCTTTGAATGAAAAAATGAAGTATGTTCAGAAAATGGTAGTGCTTCACATGCGCCCTATTGTGCTTTCTGAAGAAGAAGTGACTGACTCGGCGGTACGACGTCTTCTTTTTGAGGCCGGTGACAATATCGATGACCTGATGACCCTTTGCGAGGCTGATATTACTTCTAAAAATTCCCAGAAGGTAAAACGTTACATGAAGAACTTTAAAATTGTCAGGCGTAAGTTGAAAGAGATCGAGGAGAAGGATGCAGTCCGCAATTTTCAGCCGCCGGTTTCCGGTGAATTGATTATGGAGGTTTTTGGGATTTCTCCCAGTCGCGAGGTCGGTTTGATTAAAGATGCCATTAAAGATGCTATTCTCGATGGAGAAATTAGAAACAATTACAAGGAGGCTTATTCTTTCATGTTGAAAAAGGCACATGAGTTGGGGCTGACTCCCAAAGTCAGGGATTGATTTGTAGCTTCAGAACGACCGGCAAATGATCGCTAAACCCGCCATGGTAACGAAATCCATAATATGTTCGATGAGGTTTTAACCCTCCGTACCTTTCATCCTGTTCAAGTAAAAAGGGGAGTTGTACAATCCGGGCCCATTCCGGATGGGTAAACAATTTTTCTTCTTTATTTAGCAACGTACCCGAAACAATTATCTGATCAAATACCGACCACTGAGACTGATATTTTAACGTTCCCAACTCTTTTCCTATCCAGGAAAATGAAAGGTTGTACAATTTTGCGGGCTCAACCGAATCAACGGAAGAGGGCAATTTTCCGGCTTTTAGATAATCTACTACGCTTTCATCAGTTGGTTGATCATTAAAATCGCCCACCAATACAATTTTGGGGTTGCGATACTTTTTCTGTAATATTTTTATTTGTTGATGCAGTACTTTGGCGGCCAGGTTTCTTTGGGGCTGGCTTTCTAGCAGACCTGAATACCTTGATGGCCAGTGATTGACAAAAAGGTGCAGGGTATCGGATTCATTCAAAATCCCTGAAACATAAAGTATTTCCCGGGTTTTGGAAACAGAATCTTTTGTCGTTTTTAACGGAAAATATGTGTATGTCAGTGGATAAAACGTTTTTTCATCGTAAACAAGCGCAACATCTATTCCTCGTGTATCCGGCGATTCTTTATGAATAATTTTATAAGGGAAAGCGCGTAGTGGAGTGTCATTTAGTAAGCGTTCAAGCAACTGGCGGTTTTCAATTTCACACAAGGCAATAATTTGTGGTGGCGTCCAGCCCGAGGCGTTTAAGATAACCTTTGAAAGGTTAATCAGCTTTTTATTCAACCGTTTGTATGTCCAGTGTCTTTCTCCTTCAGGCGTAAACTCTTCGTCCAGGGTTTCCGGATCGTCTTTAACATCGAAAAGGTTTTCCGCATTGTAAAAAAGGATGGAGAATGCTTCGGTGTTTTGAGAAAAAGTAAAGGAAGCAAAGAGAAGAGAGACACAAACAAGAAAAATCTTATTTTTCATCTTTTTTTTCTACTCGCTCGAAAGCTCCCAGATCCGGACCATTATCGGCCAGACGGTCGCGGTTGAGGATGTCGTTGGGGAAGAACTTGGCATATTCAAGACTTCCCTTATCCTTCGCAGCCGAAAGGGTGTCGAGTGCATAGTTGTATTTTTCATAGGGGTCCATAAATAGCGGATCGTAAGTTGATCCCTTCCAAACGTTCCTGTAATGTTCTTTGTTGGAAGTATTAAATGTGTCAGGTACCTGAATGATACAATGGTCGAAATAGTAATTGAAAGCTTTCTCGTCGTTTTTTCCCAGTTCTATTTCCATCCTGTTGTTTCCGTATATAATACAATTTCCGAAAAGGGCTTTTTCCAGATTTCCGGTATGGGTAACTTCCGATCCATCAGAGTCTTTTATTATCAGGTTGTTGGAAAGTATTAGCGAAGCAGTTTGTCGTGCGCGGCTTGAGTAGCCTCCCCAATAATTGGCAATTGTTGTATGGTAAAATTCGTATTCACCTCCCACAAGAAGCGCTGCTGCATAAAAACCGCAATTGGCAATAACATTATTGTAGCCGGAAATTTTGGATTTCATTGCAAACAGGCCCGCATAAGTCATATTTTCAATTCTTGAATTATTTAACTCCAGGGTGGCAAAACCTTCATGTTCGATGGTTCCAACTTGTAGGCCAATATATGCATTTTTTATGGTGGCAAAGTTAAATACATTGTTGTGGCTTCCGGAATACAGGATAATCCCGTTCCATTGATCCGGAATGTTTTTGTAAGCTTCCTCAAGCCGGTCAGACGTAAAAAGGATCGGATTCTGAAAGGTACCTTCGGCTTCAATAGTTCCTTTTATATATAATCCGGCCTCTTTATGAAAATATATTTTTGTTCCGGGCTCAATGGTGAGCGTAGAAACACTGTCTACATAGGCATTGCCGTAAACCAGATAAGGCTTTTCTGCAGTCCAGGTAGTAGTGCCAATGTTTTCATTTTTAACCAGCTTAAAATCCTGTCCGTATGCCACTAACTTAATACTTTGGCGGTTTGCGTTGGTTGTAAACTCAATGGAATCCTGCACTACCATCGGAAGATTCTGTCCATTGGGATCGATGGTTACTTCAACAAAAATAAAGATACTGTCCCTTGCCGGAACTTCTACCTCATACACTTCATTGGCAGGGGTGCCGTTCACATTCAGTCTGAAATTGGAAAAATCACCGCCGGCTACCCGGATGCGGGAGATCAGAATATTTTCTTCGTAGGGATTGTAAATTCTCAGATGTTGAGTTGTTGAACCAATGGTTGTAAAAATAGTATCGAACATGACGGTGTCGGAGGAAAACTTCAATTGCGCGTCCGGAGAGCTCAAATAGCCCTCATCCTCGCATGAAAACAGCGATATAAGCATCACGGCCACAATTAATATTTGAAGCAGATATCTGATCAATTCCCCAACTTTTTAATGCTACTAACGTTCTTTTCTTAATCTTAGTATTGCAAATATAGCAAATCAATTTACAAAATTTAACATTTATTTGCAACTATTCATTGTTTTTTGCATCATTTTTTCGGGAGAAAATCCACAATCCGGTCAAGGTAATAATTCCGTTGAGTATAAGTAGTTCAAAACCAAATTTATATCCGTGAAAGAGCCACTCTGAGTACTTCGAAATAAAAAAACAACTAACCGGCGAAATAACAGCGATAAGTGGCACCCATCTGTCTTTTACAATTCTTTTCGAAAACATACCAAATATAAATAACCCGAGAATGGGACCGTAGGTATAACCAGCCACGGTAAATACAGCTACCACGACACTTTCATTGCTGATAGCGTGGAAAATCAGGATTACAGTGGCCAGCAGGGCTGAAAAAAGAAGGTGAACAAGTTTTTTTATACGCTGCCTTTTTTGCTCCTCGTAGCGGTCAATTTTTATAAAATCGATACTGAAAGAGGTTGTCAGGGCAGTAAGAGCAGAATCCGCACTGGAATAGGCCGCCGCAGTAATGCCCATTAAGAATGCAATTCCTACAGGAAGGCCCAGATGATTAAGTGCAATTAACGGGTACAGATCATCTGTATTTTCAGGAATTGGAATGCCGGTTTGCCCGGCAAAAACATACAATAAAACACCGAGACACAAAAAGAGGAAAACTGCAATGAGGAAAGAGAAACTGAAGACCAACATGTTTTTTTGAGCTTCTTTTTTGTTTTTGCAGGTAAGGTTTTTTTGCATCATATCCTGGTCCATTCCTACCATTACAATGGTGATGAACATGCCGGCAAAGAACTGTTTGAAAAAATTATGGCCGCTGCGCCAGTCCCAGAAAAAAGTTTTTGAGGAAGGTTCTGAGGCAATTCGTTCAACAAGAGTGGGTAAGTCGAAACCCAGGTTTTGACTAATCGCAATGATGGTAAAAATCACAGCGCTTATCAGAAATAGGGTTTGCAATGTATCCGTCCACACAATCGTTTTTATTCCACCGCGGAAGGTGTAGACCCAGATAAGGGCAATTGTTACCACTGTAGTTATCGAAAAGGGAATATCAAAGGTATCAAAAAATGCAATTTGTAAGACACCGGCAACAAGGTACAACCGGAAGGCAGCCCCAATAAGTTTTGAAATGATAAAGAAAAATGAACCGGTTTTGTAAGACGCATTTCCAAAGCGCTGATCAAGAAAAGAATAGATAGAAACGAGGTTCAGCCTGTAGTAGAGCGGTAGTAAAAAACCTGCCACTAACCAGTATCCAACAATATTACCCAAAACAAATTGTAAATAGGAAAATGCCGAGTTGCCTACCTCCCCCGGCACTGAAATAAAAGTAACCCCCGAAAGTGTGGCACCTACCATACCAAAGGCTACGACCAACCAAGGGGATTTGCGGTTAGCGGTGAAAAAAGTTTGCGTATCGGCACGGCGGGAGGTAAAGAATGAAATACCGACTAAAACAAAAAAATAGCCTAATATCAGACTTAAAACCAAATAAGGATTCATAATCAATCAAAATCGGGGTAAAGCAGATATTTTTTTCTTATTTGCTTGTATTGTTCCAGTTTTGGTTGCCAACTTTCAACAATATCATTTTCACTTTGTCCCTGTCTTATCTGTTCAATCAGTTTATCCGTACCGGCAAGTTGATTGAACCAGTTCTCCTTTGTGAGAAAATCTTTTTCATTTTCATATTGGTGGTAAAAATCAAGAAAGAATTTTAATGTGAAAGAAGGTACTTTTTCTAACTTTCTGAGATCGACGCCATAACAAACTTTTCCCTTATTGAGAGGGTTTACGGCTGCGCCAGGAATGGATCTTGGGGTAAAACTGAAATCTCCGAGTTCTGGTTTTGGCCCACCCAGAACCTGGAATGGAAAATCGGTGCCGCGCCCTACACTTACACTGGTGGCTTCGAAAAAACAAAGAGAAGGATAGAGTTTTACCGCCAAATCAGTAGAGAGATTAGGTGACGGTGGAATGGGCACGGAATATTTTGTTTTGTGGGTGTAATTTGCAACCGGAATAACAGAAAGATCACATTTTTTTGAGGAGCCGAACCATTGTTCTCCATTAATCATCTGAGCCAATTCCCCGATAGTACAGCCGTGAACAATTGGAATGGGGTGCATCCCAACAAACGATCTGTATTTGGGTTCGAGAACCGGCCCGGCTACATAGTCGCCGTTCGGGTTGGGACGGTCGAATACCCAAAGCGGCTTCCCGTTTTCAGCGCAGGCTTCCATCACCAAATGAAGGGTTGAGATGTAGGTGTAAAACCGGCATCCAACATCCTGGATGTCAAAAATCAGAAGATCCAAATCAGAAAGGTGCTCAGGAGTGGGTTTTTTGGTCGCGCCGTAGAGAGAAATTACCGGTATTCCCGTTTTGCTGTCCACACCGTCTTCAATTTTTTCACCGGCAGAGGCATCTCCCCTAAAGCCATGTTCTGGCGCGAAAATCATTTGTACGTCTACTTTTTGCTGTAGAAGGTAATCAATCAGATGAATATCACCTTTCATGGAAGTATGGTTTACAACAACCCCAATTTTTTTATCTTGAAGGGTGGGAAGGTATTTTTCGGGTTGTTCTGCGCCGGTTTTTATTTTTCCGGTATTTTCTCCATCGCATGACAAATACAAAACAACTACTGTTAGAAGTCCAATGATTTTAAACATGTGTATTCTTTTAAATTTTGTGTGCTAAAAATACCAATTGAATTTTCGAAAACCTAAATTATCATTGTGAATTTCCGAACGGGATTGAAAAACCGAGCCAGGGGATGCCCACAAAATCAATACCGGATCCAAAAGGAACAAAAAGACCGAAGTCAAGAGCGGCCCTTTTTATAATCCATCGGGCGCCGCCACTGATTATTCCTCCCCCATCTTCACTCACTCCGATGTAATAGTTTTCAGAAATAAAATACCAGCGGGGGGAAAGCCTGAACATCCCACTGATGTTGACGATCGGTGAAGAAGCCCATTCTCCGTCAGCAAATCCGTATCCCAGTCCAATGCTTATGTTTCTGTCTGGCGGGCCAAAGGTAGAAATACCGTATGCGAGGCCAAACGTTCCTTCCGTTTCTCCCAATACGGTTCCAATTAAGGCTCCGGCACCTAAATTGAATTTTTCTTTTTCAACAGGGAAAGATATTTTGGGACTGATAAAAACCGGAGTTGGTCCTCCACCAAATAAAAACAAGGGGACGACAGCACCTCCGATTGAAAAATTATCAGTTATGCCGTAAGCAAACTGGTTCCACAGAACCCAAATATTTTGATAATACCCTTCGCCTTTTTTCAACCCGTACCCGTTGGGAGACCAGAAATAGCGTGATGCCTGCGGATTGGGAAACCAGACCTTGCCATCTTTTATTTGTTGTGATTGAATGTTTTTTTGCGATTTGATGTCAGTTTTCAGAATGGAGATTTCCCCCAGTCTTTGTGTGGAAAGGATAATTTTATCTGTGTCTTCTTTGGTAATTCGCCCGACATATTCGTTGCCGTCACGCGTTTCAATTCTAACCAGGGAAGTGTCGGCATTTGTCTGGGCCTTTAATAAAATAGTAGAAACAAAGAGACATATAAATAGAAAGGTTTTAGAAGCTTTCATGTTTGAATGATTTAAGTCTATTTTCAATAATCGAGGTGTAAGTTACGTAAATCTGTGATGGCAGTCAAGAGCAGATTAACAGTAGTTAACCACGGCCATGATTATTATTTCCATGTCTTTTTGAAAACTTCTGGGTCCCTTTTTTTTCTGTTGGTCTTATTTTTTTTCCGAAATTTTTTCTTTTGAAGTCTTTTCGCGGTTTAAATACTTTCCACTCTGGCCCTTCATTCATCCCCTCGGGTAGAGGGATTTTTATTACCTCCCTTTCAATTAATTTTTCGATTTGGTGGAATTTCCCCATTTCCTTTTCGTTGATTAGGGTAAGTGCCACTCCCGTAGCGTCAGCTCTGGCCGTGCGTCCTACACGGTGCACATAATCTTCCGCATCATGTGGTACGTCGAAATTGATGATGAGGTTAATTTCCTTTATATCAATACCTCGGCTGAGCACATCGGTAGCTACCAAAATTCGGGTACGTCGGGCTTTAAATGCCTGCAACACCTTTTCCCTTTCTGTCTGTTCCAAATCAGAAGAGATAGGCTCTACGGATAAATTATTTTTCTTGAGGGAAAGGGCCAGTTCAGTTACTTTCTTTTTGGTAGAACAGAAAATAAGAATGCTGTTGTATTCCGGTTTCCCTGAAATCAGACGGTTAATCAGATCAATTTTTTGATTCTCATAACAAAGGTAGGCGGCCTGCAAAACTCCTTCTGCCGGTTTCGACATGGAGATGTTTATCTCGTGAGGTTTTTGTAGTATTTTCGATGCAAGTGTCCTGATCTTCGGGGCCATGGTGGCACTGAACATGAGTGTTTGCCTCTCTTTGGGCAGGAACGAGATAATTTTCAGAATATCGTCGTAAAAACCAATGTCGAGCATCCGGTCGGCTTCATCGAGGATGAGGTATTTTATGGTGTCGAACTTTACGTATCCAAGGTTAAGATGGGCAATAAGCTTGCCCGGTGTGGCAATTACAATATCGGCTCCCTGTGTGAGTGCCCTTTTTTGCTGTCCCCAATCGTCTCCATCGCTGCCACCGTAAATGGCAATGGAATGAATGCCGAGTCCGTAAGCAATTCCCTGCACTTGCTGGTCGATTTGAACTGCCAGTTCACGCGTTGGCACCAAAATCAATGTGGTGGTTTCGCCTGACGGATGATCCATAATCAGATCGAGTACCGGAATAACAAAGGCCGCTGTTTTTCCTGTACCTGTTTGAGCGCATGCAATCAGATCGTGTCTGCCCAATATCTCAGGAATGGCTTGCTCCTGGATGGGGGTGGCGTTTTTAAAGCCCATATAAGAAATGGCATCGAGAATATCGTTGTGTATGCCTAATTTAGAAAATTCCATTTAGTAATCCCTTTTTCACAAAATAAAAACCTGAAACAAAATCGTTTGTTTCACGGGGACAAAGTAAGTGAAATTTATTGAGTTACTCTCTTATTTTTTTGTAGGCTTCCCAATCGAACGATTTTATAAATTCAAGGCCTTTGCGTGCGCCAAGCAGAAACAGTTTCTTTTTCTTTTCATCGCTCATTTTGAAATTGAGCCAGTTAAAGTCTTTGTCTGCATCTATAAAACAAATCAGTTTCCTGAAGTCCGGATTTTGAAGCAAAAATTCATTGTCTGCATCGTGTCGCATGGTGCTGACCATTGAACCTACAAAGGTGCCCAAATCATCCACATCAGCAAACTCTTCGCGGTAAGAACTTAGTTTTACTCCAAAGGTAGGTTTGCGTGGCACCCTTTTAAATTTGGCATGAAATACATTAATTGGGAAGTTGGAAATCATACCGCCGTCTACGAATTTAACTTTTTGAGGAATGGGTCCGTAAAAGTTAGCCAGTTTTATCCATTCACCGCTTGCAGGTTCTCCGGCTGCCGGAATGTTGTCAATTGAGAACGGAACGAAGAAGAACGGCACCGACATGGAAGCACGCACCAATTTTGCCGGAGATATTTCATTGACATGTTCTCCCCAATACAAATGGGCCATTTGCGGAAAAAGTACCTTTGTTTGTGTGGTAACATCGGCAGTTATAATGTGCATTTGCGCTGAATCGTCGGTAATTGGTTCGCCGGTAATCCGGTGTTTCAGCCCTTTGGGAAAATATTCTTTACTTCGTTTTTCCAGCAACTCACCAATGGTGGTAATCTTGTTGGTCGATTCTTTTAGTACAGTTTCAATCCATTGCTCGAAGGCCCTTCCAGGGTTTAACCCCAGGTTTACAAAGAGCGCTTTTTTTATTTTGCGTATATTCCAAAGAAGTTTGACCAGCATTTTTTTTATGGGCGTACCATCAATAATTTTTTGCATAATGGCTTTCAATGCCGGGTCGCCATCAACAAATTCAAATAAATCCTGTTTGGCTAAAACGTCGAGTACCTGTTTCGATTTTTCTTTTTCTATAGAGTCAATTCCGGCAAGCACCAGCGTGTTGATAGCACCGGCTGAGGTTCCGGCCAAATGAAAAAAACGAATTCCCGCTGTTTCAAGAATATATGTATAACCGACAAGGGCAATGCCCAAAACCCCTCCACCTTCCTGCACCAGGTCAACATACTGGAGGCCATTCTCGTCAATTACATCTGAAAAAATTTTGCTTTTTAGTTTTTCTGCTTCTTTGGTTAGTTGCTGAAATTCAGGTTGATTGGTAAAGTCTTCGTAATTCATTTTATGTAATAAGTTTAAATTATCAGATAAAAAGATACGTAATTTATCCGGGATTATTTTATGTTCTGAACAGAATTTTTGTTGGGTTATCCCATGACAATATTTGCCGGTGCCCCACATTTCGGGCACCGTCCGTCAAAATCAGCCGAAATAATTTTTGTCTGGTACCCGTTTCTTTCGATCAACAAGGTACCGCAACTGCTACAAAAGGTCGACGATTTTTTTCCTTCATTCACATTTCCAAGATACACATATTGTAAGTGTTGGGAGGCAATGGAAAACAGGTTGTTTAAGGTTTTTTGCGGAGTGGGAGGGAGCGTTGACCGGTATTGAGGAAAATAGCGCGAAAGATGAAGGGGAACTTCGGGACCCAGTTCAGCGGCAATCCATTTTACCATTTTTTCAAATGCTGATTCATCATCGTTGAGGCTGGTAATTACAAGATTTGTAATTTCCAGATGGCTTTCGCTGCCGGCAATTGTTTTCAATGTTTCCTTTACCGGTTTCAGTTTGCCTTTTGTTTGTTTTTTATAAAAATTGTTATCGAAAGCTTTCAGATCGATATTAAAAGCATCAATATAAGGTAAGATCCGGGAAAGGGGTTCCGGATTAATATATCCATTGGAAACTACCACATTCCTAAGCCCGTTTTCGTGCGATAACTGGGCGATGTCGCTCATAAATTCATAAAAAGTGAACGGTTCATTGTAAGTGTACGCGATGCCAATGTTATTGCGAACCGAAAGAGCTCTGTTCACAATTTGCTCGGAAGTGACGGAATGAAAGCCGTAAAATTCGGTGGCCCGGCATTGAGAAATATGGTGGTTTTGGCAAAAGTTGCAATGCAGGTTGCATCCCACTTCTCCTATTGAAAGGATGTTTTTTCCCGGATAAAAATGATAGAGTGGTTTTTTTTCGATGGGGTCGGTGCTCAGTGCGGCTACTTTGTTGTAAACATGGGTAACTAATGTTCCTTCCACATTTTCACGCACTTTGCAGCTTCCGGTTTGTCCGGGTTTTAGTTCGCAGAACCATGGGCAGAGGAGGCATTTTACTAAATCGTTTTTTTGTTTCTCGTAAAACAGCGCTTCCTGCATTTTTTCTGTTTTTTTCAAAATTACAAATTTTCTTTTGTTTCTTTAGCTTCCGTTTTTTGTTTGAAATCAGGTATTCGAAACAAAATAAATTTGTGGCATGCCAAAACCTATAAGAAAAAAGACACTTCGTGTAAGGCAGGCAGCGTTGATTATTGCGCCTGTTATCAGTTTACTGATTATTTTATTTGCTGATCTGGATCCCGGGAATAGAAAGGTGACTTATACGTTTGCCATTGCAGTTTTAATGGCTACCTGGTGGATTACCGAAGCGATTCCACTGGCTGCAACGGCACTTATCCCGGTGGCACTTTTCCCGTTGTTTGGAGTAGTCGATGGAAAGACGGTGTCAGCCATGTATTTCAACCACCTTATTTTTCTTTTTATAGGTGGTTTTTTAATGGCCTTTGCCATGGAACGCTGGAACCTGCATCGACGAATTGCCCTTCGGATTTTGATTCTTTTCGGGATAAGCCCGGGACGCATTTTACTGGGATTTATGCTGGCTACTGCATTTTTGTCCATGTGGATGTCGAATACCGCCACGGCAATGATGATGGTGCCTATTGCCCTGTCTATTATACTGAAGCTTGAAGAGAACTTGGGAAAAAAGAGTACCCACCGGTATTCCACTGGTTTGCTGCTCGCTATTGCCTATTCGGCTTCTATTGGCGGGATCTCCACCCTTGTGGGTACGCCACCCAATTTATCGTTTGCCCGGATTGTTTCGATTATTTTTCCTCAAATGACAGAAATTTCATTTGCCGACTGGTTTTTGTTTGCCTTTCCTGTTACGGTGTTACTGTTTTTATCAGCCTGGGCATTGTTATTTTTTCTTTTTCGCCCCAAAAAGAAATGGGAAAACTTAAAGTTGGATGATTTCCGAAGGGAGTATGAATTACTGGGGGGTGCGAAACCGGAGGAGAAAATCGTGTTGGGATTATTTTCTGTTCTCGCATTGCTTTGGATTTTCAGAACAGGATTTGAAATACAGTCGGTGAAAATACCTGGCTGGTCGCTTTTGTTTAACTCTCCTGATTTTATTAACGACGGAACGGTGGCTATTTTTATTGCGCTTCTGTTGTTTGCTATTCCTTCAAAAACAGAGCCGGGTGAGCGGCTGATGAATTGGAAAACTGCTAACCGGACTCCCTGGGGTATTGTATTGCTTTTTGGCGGCGGATTTGCGCTGGCGCAGGGGTTTGTCGATTCCGGTCTTTCCGTCTGGATGGGAGAGCAGTTGGCCGTACTGGCAAATGTAAAGCCTATCTTTCTGACGCTGGCAAACGTTTCCCTGATGTCGTTGCTAACGGAGCTGACTTCCAATGTTGCAACTACACAGATTATTTTGCCGGTTTTGGCAGATTTGGCTGTTTCTGTTTCCATAAACCCGCTATTACTGATGATCCCTGCAACTATTGCTGCGTCGCTGGCCTTTATGTTGCCGGTGGCAACACCGCCCAATGCCATTATTTTTGGTACGAACAGGATTACAATAAAAGAAATGGTAAAAGCAGGTGTTCTTTTAAATATAATCGGGATAATTATAGCAACCCTGGTTATGTATTTTTGGGGGACCCTGGTTTTTGGTATTGATGTGGGAGCTTTTCCTGAGTGGGCTGTTTCGGAAGGTAAAGGATAATAGGGCAGGGGACGGTGCCCCATGTTATGATGTCTGCGGCTCCCTGTCTCCGTTTTTAATACTTCACATCGCCATATCCTATTCGGCGGGGGCCAAAATCGAGTGTAAGCGAGGCCAGGCCAATAGGCGTCATTCCCACCACAAACGGTTTGTTTTTGTATTCAAAATAAAACATGGCATATCCATGTTCATAAAAAACGATATCCCCGACTTCGGGCTCGTTTGTTGATGGTAATATTGTTCGAAGATTGTATCGGTCATTCTCCGCTACCTGTGAATCTGAATATTTGTTAATCATGTATGTGGCAAAGCTCGGCGAATCAAAACCTACCTCAGGGGTGGTTCCTCCCAGGTGCCATTGTGTGGTTTTGTTCTCAATCATATTCCTCATGGCAGAAAGCATTTCTGTTTGGGACGGATACCTGGAGTACAGTTCTTTATCAATGGAGAAATTGAACGAATGGCGTTTGTCTTTGTAGTTAACGGCCAGTTCCATCACTTTTTTCATTTCGGCAAGGCTGTCTGTTTTCAGGTTGATATTCTGATTTAGCTCATTGATTGTGCTTTCAAGATTTTGTTTTTGAACACGTAACTCTTTTACCTGCTTATTGGCATTGTTCACAGCTAAATAAGAAGCAGATATAAGTATAATAGTGATTACAAGAGGAATTGAAGAAAATAGAAACATCCGTTTTTTTGACTTCTTTTCTTCGGCCTGAAATTTTCCCAGCATATTTTCATCCCGGTTTTCCATAATTAATCCACTACGTTTTTTTCAATGATTTTCCATATCAGTTCTTCCACTTTCTGTTTATCTTTTCCTTCTGATATTTTGTATTGCTCAGATAATTCGTGAATGAGCTTGATCCTGTTTCTTCGGTCTATTATTTCTTTGATAGGAAAAGCGCAAATGGAGGAAACAAGTGTACCTGAAACGCTGACCAGGCTTTTCATTTCGTTCGGAAAAGTAAGAATGTTGAATGAATTCAGCATAATAATCAATATTCCGATAAAAATGATAAGCACGGCAAAACCTATCCGGAACCGAATGGAAGATTTATAAGTCAGAATGATTTGATGTATGTACAAATCAATATCCATTTCAGAAAAATGATGATTTTCAACCAATTTACTGAAAATAAAGAAGACATGCAAGTATTTTTTTTGTGGCGGGATAGAATGTTTGCCGTCTGTTTTTAATCAGAATAGTCAGACAGCTCAGAAAAGAACCACAAAATATTCTTTCGCCCCGTGTGCACCAAGCACTAAGTTTTGCTCAATGTCAGCCGTTTTGGAAGGACCGGAAACAAATACACCGAAACCATTTGTCCTGTTCCCTAACCGGGAATAAGCAGTGTGCATGTTGCCGCAGATTTGTTCCGAATCAAGGCAGACAACCAGTTTTTCTGCAATAAATGGAACCAACCGGTTCGGGAAGTTTGATTCATCCATCCATACTGCCCCGTTTTCTGCTACTCCAAACTGGGCCTCCAAAATAACAGCTCCCAGTTGGGACAGTTCCTCTTTCCCACAACCTGGAGGGTACTTTTCCCATGTCTCTTTTTTCCTGAAATCTTTGGCACCGGGAAAGTGTTCTTCAACAAACAAGTTTAGGTTTTCAGCCCCTTTTACGTCAAAACATTCTCCTCCTACCTGTTGCAGAATCTCTTTAAACCGGTCTAATAATTTTTTGGGTTCTTCTTCCGGAGTGCTGAATGTTTTGGGTAAGGGGGCTGCCTGGGCCTTGTTTTTCCGGATGGTTTGAAGTATTTTATTCCTGTCCATTTTTACCTCCTTTTCCCTGATGGGTTTTTTTGTACCATTGTTTGAACGATTCTTTGGGAATTTCCGGCAGCTCTCTCCCTTTTCCCCATACATTCAGCCGGTTGTAAATGAACATGCGGGGCAGGTTTTTAATTCCCCATCTGGCCATTTTTCCGGAAAGATCATACATCCTGCTGCCTGACAGGACTTTTCCGGCCACCTTCATGGTAGCCCTTTTCCCGGGAGAGACTATCTTCTTTTCCGATAAATCCTGCCGCCACCGGTAAAGCTGGTCGTGAATGTCAATTTTTACCGGGCAGACGTTGGAACACGAACCACAAAGGGAAGAAGCAAACGGAAGGTCTTTGTATTTTTTGCTATTTGTGTGCGGCGCCAGGATGGAACCAATGGGTCCCGGAATTACACTGCCGTAACTGTGCCCTCCACTTTTTCTGTACACGGGACAGGTGTTCATGCAGGCCCCGCAACGAATACATTTTAATGCGTTCCGGTAATCTTCCTTTCCCAGGTGCTGCGACCGGCCGTTGTCAACAATTACAATATGCATTTGTCCGCCGGGTTTTGGTGCCAGGTAATGCGAGGTGTAGGCAGTAACAGGCTGACCGGTGGCACTCCGGGCCAGCAACCGGGTAAATACCCCCAGGTCTTCCATGCGCGGGATAATCTTTTCAATGCCCACACAATGGATTTGTACCGGCGCGGCATGTACCCCCATGTCGGCGTTTCCTTCGTTGGTGCAGACTACCACCGCCCCGGTTTCAGCCACAGCAAAGTTAACGCCGGTTATGGCCACTTCGGCCTCAAGAAATTTCTGCCGCAGGTGCAGGCGGGCTGCTGCAGTCAGGTAGGCAGGATCAGAATTTCCTTTTTCGGTATGGAGTTTTTCATGAAACAGCTCACTTATTTCTTCCTTCTTCAGATGAATTGCCGGCATCACGATGTGGCTGGGTGGTTCGTCCCTGAACTGGATAATCCGCTCGCCCAAATCGGTGTCGGTTACTTCCACACCCTGTTTTTCGAGAAAAGGGTTCAGACCACATTCCTCGGTGAGCATCGACTTGCTTTTTACCACCTTCCGGGCGTTGTTTTCTTTTATGATTCCGGAAACAATTTCGTTGAACCCTCCGGCATTGGCAGCCCAGTGTACCTGCACTCCGTTTTTTACAGCCTGCTGCTCAAACTGTATAAGGTAGTTGTCCAGCTCCGACAGGGTGTGCTGCTTGATTTGTGAAGCCTGTTCCCGCAGGCTTTCCCATTCGGGAACGGCGCGGGCCATTTTGTCCCTTTTCTGCCGGACAATCCACAATGTCTCGTCGTGCCAGGAAGCACGTTCCCCGTTTTTCAGGAACTGTCCGGCTTTATGTGCGTGTCCTGTCATAAGCGGTTGCTGTTTAAAATTTCTGCAATATGCACGGCTTTCAGGTTATGTTTTTGCCTGCGGGCAATTCCTTCGAGGTGCATCAGGCAGGACATGTCGGTCGCGGTGATAATTTCCACGCCGTTACGCAGGTGGTCTTCCAGTCTGTCTTTTCCCATTTTGACGGAAACGTCGGGCTCAAAAACTGAAAATGTGCCGCCAAAACCACAACATTCATCTTCCCGGTCGAGGCCAATGATTTCAATTCCCTTAGCTTTTTTCAGCAACCGGTGTACTTTGGAAGAACGTTCGGTCACCAGTTCCGAAGGGGTGCCCAGCTTCAGGCCTCTCAGCCCGTGACAACTCTGGTGGATACCTACTTTATGCGGATATTCGATTTTCAGGTCATCTGTTTTCAGAATATCCACAATAAATTCGCAGAGTTCAAACGTGTTCTTTCTCACTCTTTCCACTTCATCAGTCTGTTCCAGGATATTGTAATGTTCCCGGACATGGTACACACAACTGCCCGAAGGGGAAACCACGTAGTCGAACCGGCTAAAGTTCTCTACAAAGTTTTTGTAGACCGGAATGGCTTCTTTTTCCGAACCGCTGTTGGCCAGGGGCTGGCCGCAACAGGTTTGCTCCAAAGGGTAGTGGACGTCCAGTCCCAGTTTCTGTAACAGTTCCAGTGTGGCAATGCCCACCTGTGGATAGAATTGGTCGATGTAGCAGGGAATGAAGAGGCCGATATGCAGATTTTTCAAATTCATTTTATTTGTTTAGAATACATTCACCCCTGTTGAGTAAATAATCAAAAATACGATAATTCCTGTAATCGTTGCGTAAATAACAACCGGTATAACATTCCGTTTAATTATCAATCCTTCAATACCGGTCAATCCCACCGTGGCACAAACCGCAATGATGTTATGAATGCAAATCATATTGCCGATGGCTCCCCCTACGTTTTGCAGGCTTACCACAATGGTCCTCGAAATTCCAAGGTTCTCTGCCAGCGAATATTGAAAGAGTGAAAACAACATGTTTGACACCGTATTGGAACCTGAGATAAAGGTTCCCAGCACTCCAACAAAAGGAGCGAAAGCCGGCCATACGCCCTGGAATATTCCCGCAAGGTAACCTGCCATAACCAACGGCATACTGTCCATTTCAGTAAGATTATTTCCTGAATCCATCATCAACCTGACAAGCGGAACGGCAAAAAACAGGGCAATTGCCGGAATTTTTATTTTGTCGAATGTGTCTTTCCACACGGCGCACGATTCTTGCTTTTTCATTTTGAAAATAACTACTCCAAGCAGCGCCACAAAAATGAAAGGAAACAAGCCGGGATTTTTGAGCGGTACGAAACTATTTCCGACGGAGGTATTGAACAGGCCGGAAAACCGGATTTCTAAACTGTTAAGCCAATCACTGAATGGCAATGAAGGGATCCGCGACAATATAAGTAGAAGTCCAATCAGGATGTAAGGTATCCAGGCTTTAAACAGCGAAATATTTTTTTCGTTATCACTGGTGGAAGGTGAGATAGAGCCCATCCAGGAAACCGGCCATTTTTCTTTTTCAGCAAAATCCCAATGTGTTTTTGGAACCAGAAATCCAGCCCTGGTGAGTGGAATGATGATAGCTAAACCTACCAGCGGCCCAATAATAGAAGGGAATTCAGGGCCCAGGAACCAGGCCGAAAGTAAATAGGGAATGACAAAACAAACCCCGGCAAACAGGGCATAAGGCCAAACTGCAAAACCTTCCCTGAAACTTTTTTTCTCCCCGAAAAAACGGGTCATTATAACTACCACGATGAGTGGAATAAGCATAGCAGGAATACTATGGATAAGGGCGCTCCAGGCCCCAACGTTATGTATAAATTCGCCATACCCCAATCCTGCTCCGTTGAGGGCGTCCACTGTTTCCGGTGTGTTCAGCGAAGCGCCAATTCCCAGCAAAGTAGGGGTGCCAACTGCTCCGAATGAAACCGGTGAACTGTTCGCAACCAGTGCTACAATAACGGCTGCCAACGCCGGGAAACCAAGTGATAAGAGCAGGGGCGCCACCAAGGCAGCAGGTGTACCAAAACCAGCTGCACCTTCGATAAATCCTCCGAAAAACCAGGCGATAATAATTACCTGTATTCGACGGTCGGGCGAAATACGCGTAAAACCCCGGTTGATAACCTCAATTGCCCCGCTTTCTCGTAGCATAAATAACACAGCCAACGCCCCAAAAACGATGAGCAGAATCTGAAAGGCAATAAAAAGTCCGTTAACATTCGATGCCAGCAGCCAGTTAAGCGGAACATCCCATACAAAATAAACCAGCGCCATGGTAATAAGCCATGCTACCGGCATTGCTTTTACAGCAGGCCAGCGAGACCAAACCATGAGAATAAAAAGTATGATAATAGGAGCAGAAGCAAGTAAGGCCAACAATCCGTTTGTCATAGATTTACAGGTTTTCCAATAGGCATAATTATACGCGCAAAAATATAAAAAATAAGTAGTACCCCAAATTAGCCGGCCCAATGCAGCTGCTACTTTGGGGCAATAACCGGGAAGCTGTTTTATTCTAAAATGGTTCCGGCTTTACAGTGGGTTCAGTTATTTTTCCGGGAAGTTTGAATATATTTCCGTTTTTAGGCCTACCTTTCACCTATTGTAATTAAATAACGACCTTCCTGCAGTTCAAAACGTCCGGATGAAAGACCCTCAAGCTGGGCTGGATTAAATTTGGCATCGTCTGGTTTTTTTAGTTCAATCTTTTGCGATGATTCCTTTTCCAGGTGAACAGAAGCTGTGGTTCCCCGGGGAATTTCTATTTCGTATTGTACCATTTTTCCTGATTTTTTCCAGTTCGATACAATTTTTCCGTGAGGAGAAACATAACTTGAACTGACATTTTCCAGGTTTTCAGGAACAGTGGGGGTCAGCAGAAATTTTTCAAATCCCGGATAACCGGGGTCGGGTTGAATTCCTCCCAACCACCGGTAAAACCATTCAGAAATACTTCCGAACATGGGGTGGCAATTGGAGTACACGTTGTCACTTTCCTTCCAGGTTTCCCAAAGTGTAGTAGCATCATTATTAATCATAAAGCCCCAACCGGGGTATTCCCGGCTGTTTACTACCTGAAAGGTTTTTTCCGGAGAAACATATTTTGAAAGGGCCTCAAGAATGTATTTTGTCCCGAAAATACCGGTGGTGAAATGACCGGAAGGAGCCTGTTCAATGGCATGTAACAATGAATCTACTGCCATGGCGGTCTCTTCCTTCGGAACAATGTCGTAGTAAAGCAATGTCGCAAACAGGGTTTGCCGGTTTATTTCTTTGGTAACAGGTTTATCCCAGAATTCTTCCTTCAGTTTTAGTTTAATTTTCTCCGCAAGCTGGTCGTATTGTTTTTCGCCATCGCGGTCATGCATAAAGGCAGCGAACTTTTTCATTATCCGGGCGCACCACAAATAATGACTGGTACCTGTCAGTTCTACGGGCACCGGAACCAACGATTCATGATCGCCCAATCCGGAATCTACCCAACCCTCCGGATGGAGCCGTGCCACCTTTTGCATCCATTTTTTATTGAACTCATACATTTCCTTAATCAGTTCCACATCATTGTAATAAAGATAAAGGTAGTATTGGGTTATAAGAAAAGCCGACTCCCAGCTTAATCCGCAGTACTCGATTCCCACAGATGGGGCTGTATCTGTAAAGGTAGAATCGTTTATGGCATCCACCCAGTCGTATATGGTTTTCCGGTAAAAGGACTGCATATCAAAGTTATAAATAAAAGCCTCACTGGTGGCGTTTAAATCGCCGCCGTAACCAAATTTTTCGCGGGCAGGACAGTCTGACTGAACGCTAATCAAATTGGAAAGAAAAGTTCTCCGGGTGGCATTCTGGATGTCATTCAGCAACTGCGATGAACTGGAAAAATGGTTGTTTTCTGCTACGTTTGTATTTAGCGCCAATCCTTCGATGTCCTCAGGGTCAGGTTGTTTTTTTAATCCGGTAATTTCCATATACCGAAAGGTATGAAAGGTAAATTCAGGTTGGTACCACACTTCCTTCTGATCGCCCATAATGTAAGTGTCTGTTTGCCATGCCACCGCGGGAGCACCGGGGCCACCTATTCCTTCTTTTTTTATTTGCCCGCACACAGTTGTCATAGGATTTAACGTTCCATCAGGATAAATCCTTTCACCAAAACGAAAAACAATTGAATCTCCCGGTTTTCCTTCCAGCTTGATTTTGAAAACGCCGGCAAAATTTACCCCCATATCCACCATATAAACCTGTTCCTTCGGCTCATATATTTTCACCGGAGAAATCCGTTTGGTGACCTGAATGGGCGGGAAAAATGCTTTTTGTAACTTGCCTCCCGGTCCTTCAGCATAAACTGCATTATTCCAGGAGGAATCATCGAAGCCCGGTTTGTCCCATCCTGTGGGTTCCTCTCGCGCATCGTATACCTCGCCCAGGTAAACATTGTTTTTCAACAAAGGGCCTTCCGTAAATTTCCATGCGTTATCCGTACTGATTTCCTCGATTTTCCCATCCTGATATTCCAGTACCATTTTACCTATAAATACAGGTCTTCCGGTATTCAGTGTTTCCCTTAAGTTGCGACTGCCCCACATTCGCATGGGCAGGGGATTGTAAAAACCATTTCCAAGGGTGACGCCAATGCAGTTTTTTTCAGAATCCAGTAAATCTGTAATATCATATTCCGAATAGTAAATTCTTTTGCTGTAGTCTGTCCAGGCGGGATCCAACATGTTTCTGCCTACCCTGTGTCCGTTAACGCTGGCGCGGTAATACCCTGCGGCTGTTATTAACAGTTTCGCTGATTTTAATTCCTTGCTTAATGTGAATTCCTTTCGGAAGAGTGGCGCCGGATCGTCAAGGTAAAAAAGGGAGTCATGTTCTGGCTGTGTTTTATTATCGCCAATCCACTTTGCGGCTCCTTTATCATGTAGCAGGGTGTAGTCTGAATCATTTTTGGGGGAAATGCATCCCGATACATAAAGTAAAATTATAAATGCAAACAATGTTTTCATTTTCAGTATGGTATCAGATAAATTACAGGTTCTCATATTAATCTCTCCGGGTTTTTATTACTTCACTTTAAATGAATAAGCGCCGGAACCAATTCGGTATACAGAACAGTTTTCTTCTGTTTTAACAAAACTGACTTCATCCACTTCTTCAACCAGCCTGCCGCTTTCTGTAACTGTGTTATTTCCGGCTGAAGGAAGATATACCAACGCAGTTGTGTTAACAGGAACCTCAATGTCGTATTCAAACTGGCCATCTTTTTTTCTCCATTCGCTTTTTATCGGACCGTACGGTGATTCAAAAAAGGCTTTTACTTCCTCCATGTTACCAGCAGGCTCTGGTTTCAAGACAATGGTTTTAAAAGCGACGGAGTTTTTTTCCTGCCGGATTCCTCCCAAACCATTATAAAACCATTCCATCAGGTGCCCCAGCATCAGGTGGTTATGGGATAAATTTGGAAAGGCCTGCCAGGATTCTGTCAGTGCCGTAGCGCCTTGTTCCAACTGGTAGCCGTAGCCGGGAACATCGGTGCGGCTGTTCATGTCGTATATTACATCTGACCTGCCTGCACTGGCAAGCACCTGTATTAAGTAACGGAATCCGATGTCTCCTGCCGTCAGGCTGTTATTCCGGTCACGGATATCTTTTATGATGTTTGCAATAACCGCTTCCCGGTTTTCGGGCTCCACAAGGTCCATGTATACTGCCATTGCATTTGCAGCCTGACTGTTGGTTCCGTAATATTTTTGTTCTTCATTAAAAAAGGTATTGTTGAAAGCTTCCTTTACCCGTGCTCTCAACAGTTCGTATTTTTTTACATCTTCCGGTTTGTTCAGGATATGGGCTACCTCTTTTAATATACAGATATCATAGTAGAATGTGGCGGTAGCCGTAATGCCAAAAGGTGTATTTTGTGAGTGTCCCGGCGGTTTAGGGCCAATATCGACCCAGTCACCCAAACCATACGATAGAATGTGATCCTGTGATTTGTGGTCCAAGTAGTTCACATAGTGTTGCATCATGTTATAACTACTCTGCAATGTTGTTTTATCGCCATACCATTGATACACATACCAGGGAAGGATTACGCCGCAGCTTCCCCATTCCGGTGAGTCCCTGAACCCCTCATTAAAAACGACATACTCGGGTGCAATATCCGGTATCAGTCCTTCGGGAGTTTGGGAAGCTTTCATGTCTTCAATTACTTTTTTACATAAATTTTCTATGTCGTAATTATATTGTATTGAGTTTCCCATCAGGTAAGCTTCTTCGAGCCACCCCAGTTTTTCCCGGTGCGGGCAGTCGGTGAACACATGCGCCATATTGCTTTTGACAGCCCAGTCGATTAATGTATTTATCCGGTTAAACAATTCATTGGAGCAGTAAAATTCGCCTATCTTTTTTGACGCATTTCGGGTGTGTAATCCCTGTACCTCAACTGTTACAGGAAGATTGTCCGGATTTGCCTCTCCATCCGGTACGGCGCCTTCTATTTGCAAATAACGATATCCGTAATAGGTAAAACGTGGCCTCCAGGTTTCAGTCGCCTCTCCTTTTAATGTATATTCGAAATAAACGGGGCCTCCGGATGAAGCCTGGGATACCATCCCTTCGCCGTCCAATAGTTCACCGGGAATGATTTTTACTGTTTGTCCTTTCTCCCCCCGAACGGATATTTGCGGGATAGCGGAGGCATTCTGTCCAAGATCATAAATCCAGTATCCGGGTTTTGGCTGCGTGATTTGTTGAGACAGGAATTTTTCAAATATTTTCATAGGTGGGGCTATTGTGGCATCCAGTTTGGATGGTCCTTCCACAATCAGAGCTTTTTCCCAGGCAGAGTCATCAAAGGAAGGGCTGTTCCAGCCTGGCTGTTCCCGTGTGGCGTCGTAACTTTCCCCCGAATAAATACCGGAAAATGTGATGGGGCCGGGGGCTGCTTTCCAAGAGGCATCGCTCACCACATCCTGCGAGGTCCCGTCTTCATATTCAAGAACCAGCCTGCAAATCATTTTTGGGTAACCGTAAGCGCCGGTCAGTTTTCTGTAACGTTCCCTTGGGATGTAATAGAAACCGTTCCCCAGCATCACCCCGAGGGCATTGTCTCCTTGTTTTATTTGCTTCGTTACATCAAACGTAACGTATAGCGCATGTTTTTGATATAATGTCCAGCCGGGATCCAGAAAATGGTCACCCACTTTTTCCCCGTTTAAAAACAGGTCGAAATGTCCCAGCCCTGAAATAAATGCAGTGGCCTGCTTTATCTGCTTTTCCGCCCTAAACTCTTTTCGCAGAAGGGGGAGTATATTTTTGCCGTCTCCCCATTCCGGTTTGCCGGTGTGATGCCAGGCAGGAACAATTTTTTCTGACTCTTTCAATTCCTCGTAACCCACCCATTTGGCATCTTTCCAGTCTTCCGGAGAAAGCATTCCCATTTGCCATATTGCCGGTTCACTCCATCCGGATTCATTGCCTTTGTTATCCCATATTTTAACTTTCCAGTAGTACTTTTTAGCGGCATTCAGTGGCTTTCCTGAATAGGGCACCCGGATAGATGCGTCCGAATCCGTTTTTCCGCTGTCCCAGATATTTCCCTGGTTTGCGTTTAACGCTGAAAGTGCATCTGCAACCAGTATGTGGTATGCTTTCTGGGTTACATTCCGCTCCCCGGAAGTTATTTTCCAACTGAGTTTCGGGTCCTGTACTTCCACACCCAGCGGATTCTCGCGGGCTACACATTTCAAAGAATGTACATGGGGAGCTGTGGGAGATTTGCACGCGGTCAGCATACAGATGATACTGAGAAAAAGCATTCCGATATATTTATCGAAACCCGGAAAGTTTTCCGTATTCATATTTTTAGTTTTAAGTATAGTTTAAGCACTGAAGTCGCTGAAAGTTCAGTATAAAGTAAAAATACCTTCTTTGAGAACGGCTTTTAAATTTGCGGTTAAAGATATATTTTTTTCAGGGAATCAGCTCCCGGTAAATTCAGGTTCCTCCTTTACCCACCCCGGCTACTCTTGTCATATTCGGTTACCGGGAGATGTATGTTTCAGCAAAATGAAACGTTTTTTACCGTCGTATCTTTTCCATTATAAAGCGGAGTATCTGTTTTCCGGAACTGTATCATTTGCATGGGAAACTGTTTCTGTATTTGTTTGAGAAAATAGGGAAGGATATTGTTAAGTGTCAAAAAAAGAAAATGGTCTGTCAGAAAGAAACGGGGAAACCATATCTATTACGGTTTTGGATGTGCTCCCGGAAGAAAACTTCCTGCTGCATTTGATACAGCAGGAAGTTTAATATCAGGTTTCTAGTTTGATGAGCGGTAATAATGTACTATTTCACTGTTTTTTTGAATGATAAATCAATTTTAACACATTTTATTTCTGCCTTGTACCTCGAATTTATTTTTGGAGTTTTGCCACTAACGATATCACTTCTGTGGCAAAAGTTCCTCTTTTAGTTTTTTATGGTGTATGGCAATTTTTGAGTCTTTTGTTAAATCCCAGATTGATGTATCCAGTTCACGGAGAGCAAGTATTGATGTTATCCAGCCTTGGGTCCATCCGGTCTCAATAGCCCAGGCTCCCCAACCATGGTCGGCGTTTGAGCCCCAGTGTTCGAAACGTTCATAGTCAAAAGACCGCATCCAGCCACCATCCAGTTCCGGGTGTCCTTTAGACTCTACCTGAATACGGCAAAGAAACTCAGCCAGTTTATCAGTAGCCTGTATAATTTTGGGGTCTTTTGTAGCATAAGCTGCTTCGTGCATTCCCAGAAAAGCAAAATTGGTAGTGTAAAGCAGGTCGCTCACCGGATCTCCGTTTTGAGCAATCAGCGATGCTTCGGTGGTACCATAGGCTTTGTTTGATTGTGGTGGTGGATATCTTCCCATTTTTATTTCCCCTAACTCTTCCCGGATAGCACCACTTTTATCCTGCAACTTCAAAAAATCGTTGATTAAGGTAAACAGCATCTCCCGGTTTTCCGCAGTATCTTCTACCCGGACAAGCCAGGAAAGCGGTAGTATCATTCGCGCTTTTTCCTGTGCCAGGCCGTTAGTCCATCTCCATTTGTCAGGATAAAGTTCCATCATTTTTAAAATTCCCTTTTTTGCCCGCTCGAGAAAGAGAGTATCTCCGGTTTTGTCGTAAGCCCAAAGAAAGCAGGCCCACAAATAACACTCAAAATGAGGGGATGGGTTAATGATTTTTCGATTGAAATAATACTCCCAGTTATTCTTGTCAAGATCGGGTAGATCAATTCTGCCTCCCCTGAATCCGTTTTGACCGGTAGTGCGTAGCAAAGCAATCAATGACTTCATCATTATTTCGTCCCAGCGGTCGGAATCCGTGAATGCCGCTGTAGTCCAGGCAGCCAGCAAAAAGCGTGCATTGTCGTCGCCATAATTCGCTTTGTACCAGGCATAATTACTGATACCCCAGGGGATGAGTCCGTAGGCGTCGTGTTCAGGATTCCCGTATTCATCTTTTGTGGCAATGGATTGAAACAGGTAATAATCCAGGAGGTTACCGGCTGTTGATGTGTATTCATTATTTCCAAAAACACGTCCGGCTGTTGCAAAGGCCATCGCTGTTTCACTAACGCAGTCGCCCCTTTCCATAATGCCAATGGGTTGTTTGCCGTTTTCATCAATTTCAGAAAAAATACACTCAAAAACTCCGTTTGAGCCATCACCAATCGGCATCTCCGAATTCCATTGGATTTTTTCAATTCCCGACTCGATTAATTGGGTGAGGCTGTCTTCATAGTTATGGGGAATAAGCATCCGGGCATTTTTGTACCATTCCACCCCACGGAGGATACTGTTTCGCTGGAAATCTTCGGGAAGCAGGTCGGCTTTTGCATAGCTTGGTTTAACAACAGGTTCCCAATGAAGCGGTTCCAGCTTTACTCCGGGAAGAACAAATTCCAGTATTCCACTCCATGTTGCTGCCCACTCTTTTGCGGGTGCATACCTGCCGGATACAAAGCGGCTCAGGTTAGTTGTAGCCACCAGTACCCTTTCGTTTTCCATTTCAAAAAGCAGGGGGAAGTACTTCTCCGGAAGTCCAAAAATCGCCGAGTCGAAACCAGCTACCTTTGCAGCCACAATATGCGCTTTGTTTATCTCTGACGGAGTACTTATGTAATGTAGCCCATTTATGCCTAATATGCTCAGGCTATCAGGAAAGCCTCCGAAAAAATCGGAGTTGACCACCGCGCGTTCTGCTTTTGCTTTTTTTATTTTGCTCAGACTGACTCCGGGAATCTCAGACGGGAATTCAATATAAGCTCTAAGTTCCTTTTCTTTTATAATTTGGAATAGTTGTTCGTCTACATCTACCTGACTTTTAGGATAATTATCAGCCAGTATTAAAACACCTTCTCCGCGGCGAGCACTTTTTGCTGCATTTAAAACATTGGAATACAATTCAACTTTAATTTTTTGCTCTTCCAATATTTTAACCAAATCGTTGTCTTGCACACCGTATATATGCAAAACTTTTTGCTTGTTACATGATGAAAAGAGCAGCACAGCAAACAATCCTGACAACAGGAAAAATATATAAGCATTTCTGCTGATATTATTGATTTTTGTATTGGAGGATTTCACATTTTTTGTTTTGTCTTTTTTTCTTATCATAGTTTTGTTGATTTTTAATTATCAATCTACTTCATTATTTTCAGGAACGGGTAATCAATTGTTTTAATATTGCCGGATAGGTATCTCCTTCTGCGGTGCCTTCGCCTTTCATATATACGCCAAAAGTAAGAGAATCTCCGAAACAGACAATTTTGAGATGTCGCATTGTCCCGTATCTTTCAGATAATGCGCCATAAATTATCTGTGCCAGCAGTCTGTTCCCTTTTGCTGTAAGGTGAACACCATCTTTTTCCCCACTATTTGTTATGTTACGGACTATCTCATCCTTTTCATGGTTGGGTAGTCCCTTGTTTTTGAAATGACTGAAAACATCGACAAATAGCAAACCTTCTTTTTCACACAGAACTTGTAACGAATCGCTTGCTCTTTTAAGCGCTTCATTCGGAGGAGTCAAATAGTGCGACGGATCGTGTCTCTGGAACAGATAACTGGTATCCACAGGTGGAGGACTTACCCATGTTGCTTCAATTCCATGCAAAGCAAGTGTATCAGTCAATTTTTTTATGTTGCTGAGAAAAAGATGTTCAGAAACTTTTTTTCTTGAATTCAGCAGATCATTGGTACCAATCATGATGATTGCAATATCGGGTTGATGCGCAATCAAATCCCGTTCGATTCGATTTAACAAATCTGTAGAACTGTTTCCCCCTATACCTTTGTTCAGCACTATAACTGACTCATTGCCAAAAGCAAATATATTGCTCAACCAGAGTATTATCAGTAGTGGCCAAAAGATTCGATAACTATAGTTTAACATTTTAAAAATATTGAATTAAACTGGAAATAGAGAAATGTTTGATTTAGTTATTTTGGCCAGTGTGTTTCAAGCCCCTGTTTTCGTATCCAGTTTTGGAATTCTTCCAGAAGGCCTTTGTTTTCTCTGATTGCACGCGGCTGAACTTTTTTATTGCGGGCAAATGCAACGAGGGAACCAACTGCCTCGCCAATGCTCCATTCTACCGGATGCAGGCGGTAACAACCGTTTGTAATATGGGTAGTTCCAATGTTTTTGTTCGCGGGTAGCAGGTTGTTCATCCGTTGGGGTAACAAAGCCCCCAGTGGAATCTGAAACGGCAGCGAGCCAAAATCGATATAATTATCACCATCGCTGCTGGGGTGCAGGTCAATATGGTAATATCCGATTCCAACGCTGTCGTAAAAATTGGCTGCCTTTTTACCGGCCTGTTTCCCGGCAACAAGTTTGCGGTTGGCGGCACCAACATGCTCTTCTAGTACTGTAAATTCCGCTTTTATCCTTCGGGCTTCACGGATATACGGATACTTTGCCATTCCGTCTTCAGTGCCCATTATATCGCCACGCAACCGGAGTCCGGGCCATCCCAAACCGCCGTCAGGACGCGGGGCTTCAGTTTGCAGCCAGTAAAATAACGACAAGTTTAGTTGCCGGGCAGCTGCTATATTCTTTTTAAATTCCTTTTCGCTAACATCGATGATGTTTCCCGGGAAATAGTCATTTTGAGGCCAGTTTACAATGGTAATGTCTCCGTCGTAAGTGCCTGTTGTAAAGTTGTTTTTGTTTGTAATTCTCCGATATAGCCAAAGGTTCAGCATGTTGCCTGTTTTTTTTCCTTCAGGGTCGAATCCCAGTTGTTTGGGCTCCAGCGTACGTGGGTTTGAGTAATTTAGTTCCAGTAGTTTACCTGCCCACGGCGGATCCATTTGGGGCACATAGTTGCTCCAGAAACTATATTTTTCCGGGCGGTCAATTAGATTGTTTACTCCCGGCTGGTAATCCATGGCAAAACACAGGGTAAATGCCTGGTTGTTTTTAGGATTTCCTACCTCCGGGGCATGAAGTTCTCCGGTTTCTTTTTTTGATTCAGTACCGGTAACATATTCGGTGCCGGTCAGTGGCAGTAAATCGCCACACTCTGAGGCATCCACAAACCAGGGGGCATCCAGTACCCATTTGTCGCCTGTTTTTGTATGAACAGCCTCGACAGCTTTAACTTGATCTCCGTCAACGTCGGCTTTCCCAATTTTATGTTCTGTTAGAATGTTTAATTTTCCCCTGCTTATATATGGCAGCAGCATTTCCGTTAAAACGGCCACCGTAACACGAGGCTCATGACAGATGCGTGAAACAGTACCATCACCGGGGTTCAGGTTTTTTCGCTTTTGTGCCTCAGCTGTCAAGGGATAATTCCGCTTGTAGTATTCGCGAATCCTGTTACGGTATTCACGGTACGATGCCGGCGCTCCATGTTTTTCAATCCAATAATGTTCGTCGGGCGGCACTCCTTGTTGCGAAACCTGACCGCCAATCCAGTCGGTCTCTTCAGTTAAAATCACCTTCAATCCATTTCTACAGGAAGCAAGGGCTGCAGCACAGCCCCCCAAACCACCGCCGGCAATAATTACATCTGCCGATAACTGGCCTGCGTGTTTTTTGAATTTACCCGAACTGTTTGCTGTTACAACACCAGATGCTGAAGGGGTTGTCAACAAAATTCCTCCGCTCCCGGCAGAAACCAGTGTTAAAAAGTTTCTTCGTTTCATGATGTATTGTGATATGTTTTAAGTTGTTGTATATCAGTGTTTCCTTAATGTATTTGGCTTTACCAAAAGGTAATCTGAGGGCTTTTTATAATAAGCCTTGAAGGTATTAATACCTTCAAGGCTTGTCATAAGAAAGTTTTTATCAATTGAATCAGTACCTTATTGTTGCCAATACTTCAATTTCAAAAAGACGGATCATATTCCCTGAGTAATCGGGAACAAAGTACCTTACTTTACTTGTTGTAACTTCAGAAAAAACAGCAGCAAACTGTGGATCTGAGTTTCCTGTAATTTCGAGGATATTTACCCATTCTCCATTGATTTCGGCCTGGAAGGAAAAGTTGACAGTTGGAGAATTGAATCCTCCTGAACCTGTCCATGTTTTTATTGCATTGATAGTGTATTCTTCCTCCAGATCAATTTCAATCCAGTGTTCTCCGCTTCTTGCACTCAGCCATCTTGAAGCTTCCGATATGATGCCATCTACAGCATTGGGACCAATGTATTTACTATTGTAATTTCCGCTTGTTTGTACCGGTTTATTTAAGGCTACATTGACAACTTCTACAATTTCAATTGGGGAGAAATCGGTGAAAAAGGTGTCGATAGCTGTGGGTTCAGGTAAAAACATTGTACGATAGAAAACTCCTTTTTCAACATCGACATTTGTAAAGGTTACCGGTGATGTAATTTCAGCATTGGGAATAACCTCTTTTTGGGTATTTCCATCCCTATCTGCGTAAGATATTTCGATGCCCATATCCTGCTCGTTTAAAGGCCCCGCAAAATATAAGGATAGCGAGCCTGTTTCATTCGTATATTCCATGGAACTTAACACCCTGTTGGTAAGTGTTGAACGATACCGATCACCATAAATAGTCATAGTTGTTTCGTAGGGAATGGAAGAATGCCCGGCATTATCATAAGTAACAGCCTTTAACATATAACTCCCTTCCTGTATTGGGTTCGATCCAGATGCTTCTCCTATAAAAACCTCAAAGGAATCAACCGGAGACGTCTTTTTAATATCTGTGAGTAGAGAATCACTGTAAGGTGTCCAGTAAAAACCTACTGATTTAACTCTGGGATCGGATGCCCAGAACCTGAGATTAACGCAGTTTTCTCCCGGAAATACCTTTAGGGAATCAACTTTCCCTATGTAAATTCGTTCTCCTTCTTCCATGAATAGCTCGTGCTTTTCATTCATGTCTGAACAGCCGGCGAAGACAAAAGCTAAAGCTGTTAAAGGAATAATTATGGATAATATTTTTTTCATTTTCTATTAGTTTTCAATTTGTCCCCAAAATTTTAATTCTCCAATATGCACCCCAGTGGATCCACTCCAGGTTTTTATTAATCTAAAGCGCAAAAACCTCACTTCAGGAGCATCAATTGGAAATTCAAATTCTTCTCCGGCAAGTGCATAAGTTTCATCTTCTGCAGTAAGATCATCTCCTTCCTGACCTCCTGAGGGACGTTTGGATTCAAAACTATCAAGTTTGATCCATGCCGGATTTTCTTCCCAACCCAATGTTTCTGAGTCGTTTGCGACTGCTACATCGTTGGTGCCATACCACTCGAATAGTTTGGGGTTGTGAAGTGCAAATAAGTAATCTACCCTTTGCCATAATCTAAACCGCGATAATTTGGCCTTTGTGCCTAAATCAATTGTAAAGAATGGCATAATTTCGTTTCCATCGAAAATGTAAAATTGATTCCCTTTGATATTTATGATATCATCCCACATGTAATCCATCCCACCTCCGTAGGGATGCTGGCGAAACCACGAGGAAAAAGGCAATCCTTTATAATCACTTTTGGGTATTTCCTGTTCGAAGAAAGGTTTTACACTAACAACCAAGGTGTCTGTATAGTTATCAAAAATGTCTCTGATAAAAACGCCAAAGGTAGCATTTACCGAATCCAACCCACGTACTGCATTTGCTGCGATAGCTTCTGAAGAATAAAAATTTTCAAGATAATTAAATTCTCCTGTACTATCATTTTTCTCTAATACACTAACCACGATATCTTCTTTCAGGGGATTCTCCCAATGAAGTTTAAATCCGCCGAAGGCTGTTTCGATAATTAAATTTTCGAGCATCTCATAAATGGGAGCATCCAGTGGTTCTATTTCCACAAAAACAGGTTCTGATTCATTTCTGCTTCTATCTACCGAAATGAGCTGAATCGTATGTTTTTGCGATTTGCCAAACCCTTTTATTAACATCGTATTACTAAAAACCGATGTTTTCGATTCTCCTTCTACTCCACCAGACAGAGGGTATATTGCTTTTACATAGAGCAGGTCTTCCTCTTCGGGCAAGTTATAAGTTAGTTTTACCGATCCAGGGAGGTTTTCCACCTGAACGTTTGCAACAGGTTGGGGAGAAATACTGTCTATAGGGAATTGCCCTATTGATTCTTCTTCGCAATTACTAAACAAGATTACAAAAAGAAATAAGCTGATATAGATATAGTATTTTTTCATTCTTTTCATTTTTATGCGGTGATTTCTACCAGAAGAGGTTTTGAACCAAATTAGGATTTACTCTCAGGGTTTGTTGCTTAAGAGGCCAGAAGTATTCTTTTGTAGTAAACTCAAGTAATTCGAGTGTTACCACGTTGTAGTACTCGCTAGCTGTTTGCCCTTTTACATTCCAGCCTTTTACCGGTCGGTTAAATAGCTGGTCAGCTATCTTCCAACGCCGTATATCCCAAAAACGTTTCCCCTCAAATGCCAGTTCTATCATTCGTTCCTGGCGGATTATTTCCCGAAGGCCTTCCTTTGTTGAAGGTTTTTCCGGGTACATTGAATACGCTCCCCAACTTTCAACTACACCATTCAGCCCGGCACGTTCACGCACTTTGTCGAGGTATTCATAAACTTCAGCATCCGGCCCTGAGAACTCATTACGCGCTTCGGCATAAAGCAGGTAAAGATCGGCTAGTCGAATCACAGGAAAAGACATCCTGTTGTAAACAAGGGTAGTAGTACCTGCTGTTTCAAAGTTCGAATATTTTTTGATGAAATATCCGGTAATTGAATAGCGCATTGAACTGGACTTACCTGATGCCTGACCACTTTTTGACTGAAGAACCCAGGAAGTTTCACTTGAGGAACCAGTACCTATGTCTTTATATCGTCCGTTTCCGAACCAAACCCCGCCATCGAACCCAAGGTTCGCATAAAACCGGGGCTCCCTGTGCTGATTTAAATTGGCCGTTTCGAAAGTATTGGTCAGATAATATTCCTGATTTTCTGCCAGTGATATGGAATACCTGTTTTCAAAATCAAAAGATGGATCTTCATCAATAGGTACACCGTTTTCAGAATAAAAAAGTTCGGCAATATGAATTGGCGGTGACAGGATGGGCTGGGTTAAAACATTCTGCACATGCGAAAGGGTGAAATAAGGCATCGACAGATATTGGATATTGAGGGCTGTATTTCTCGACATGCCCCATATTATTTCTTCATTCCATCTTTCCCCAAAAGCATTTCTGGCAGACATAACTTGCTTTGTTTTCTCAGAAACAGGATACCGAAGATCGTTAAATTCATATAACTGGTGGTTGGTCATCAAAGCGGTATCAATGGCACTTTTACAGGCGTCCATTGCGATTTTCCATTTATTCTCGTCATATTCCTGACTAAAAAGTTGAATCCCTCTTGAATCAGCCATGCCTGAGTAAGCTGTATTCCCGTTAAATAAAGGGCTTGCTGCGGTTACCAGCGCTTCCGCTTTTACTGCCATGGCTATGGGTTTTGTAATCCGGCCCAATTCTGAAGATACATCTCCAATCTCCATCGGAAGATCGGTTATTGCTTCGTTTAATAGCCCGACAACGTAACTGAAACACTCGTCAACAGGTTCCCTGAAAACGCGGACTTCGTCTATGCTGGCCGATATCGGTAAATTTTCGTCGATAATTGGAATAGGGCCATACATACGCAACAAATAGTAATGGAAGTAAGCTTTTAAAAATTTTACTTCTGCGATCCATCTTTTACGTTCAGCATCATTTAAATCATGCACAAGGTGGATGTTTTCCAGGAATATATTACAGTCTCTGATTCCAATATACAAATTTATCCCTCTGTATCCTCCGTCCCAATAGTTGCAAAGTGGGTTGGATACATTTTGCAAACCTCGTTTTATATCGTAAGCATAGAAATACCCTGTGTATCGATTATAGTAAGGGTCTCTTCCGTGAACCCATATTTCGTCGCTTCCCATAATGGCCGGATCGGTTGCTGCGTTCCCAATTTCGGGGAGGTAGGAGTAACATGTAAATAAAAATTTCTCTGCAGATACTCTGTCACGAAAAGAATAGTCAATGGTCGCCACATTGTCTGGCACCACATCAAGATAGTCACTACAGGCAAAAGAAATGGAGAAAAGTAGTATTGTGCAAAATATATTTAGTTTTTTCATTTTAGAATATTTAGATTTTTAGAATGTAACCTGAAGTCCCAGGTTAAAAACTTTTTGTACCGGATAACCTAACCCGTTTCCTGCCATTTCGGGATCCCACAATTTAAATTTGCTAAAAGTTAACAGGTTTGTCCCACTTACATAAAACCTTAAGTTCTCAATTTTGTAACGTTGGACAATATTTTTGGGAATAGAATACCCCATTTCCACTGACTTTAAACGAAGGAATGAACCATCGCGCATAAACCAGGTGCTCGTTTGCGTATTGTTTTCGATGATTAAATTAGATAAGCGTGGCCACAGTGCATATATATTGCGATTGTCTTCGGACCAATGATTGTCAGCATAAACCTGGAGCAAAGCATTTTTAGAAACTCTGGATGAACTCCCATCCACATCTACAAACGGAGATGTGGCTACAGGGTTGATCCAGAATGACTCGCGTGCAAGCCCTTGAAAGAAGAAAGAGAAGTCTAATCCTTTGACTCCGGTAGATGCACCAAAGCCATAAACAATTTCGGGCTGCGTAGGATAACCTATCGGTACTCTGTCAAGAGGGGTAATAGCTCCATCGTTATTAATATCGCGGTATTTTATATCTCCCCCCATGTATTCACTGAATGTTTGTTCAGGGCTGTTATTGACTTCATATTCATCTACGAATAATCTTTCGGCAATATATCCCCATTGCTGACTAATAGGCTGTCCCACACGCTCAAGCCATGGAGTCTCAGTGTTATCTACATCTTCATATACTTCATATTTGGCAGTGGCATAGGTGAAATTAGCCCGGGCGGTAATCCACATGCCGTTACTGAAAGATTGATTGTAATCTAGTGATATATCAATTCCTTTTCCGCTGGCCTCTCCAATGTTAGATTCAGGTGTGGCCTGTAATCCCATTGTTGTAGGGATATTTGCCCTTGACATTAAAATATTTTTCCGGTATTCATGATAAACATCAATCATCATTTCTAACCTATCAAAAATGCCGATTTCTGCTCCAAGATTAAGCTTTTGAGAAACTTCCCATGTTATCAGTTCATTTGCATATCTGGAGATGGACACTCCATTTAAGGAGTATCCGAAGTCCTGTCCAAAAACGAACCCTTTCGATGAGTTATTCATGTTTACTTCAGAAAGATAGAAAAAGCGGTCGTTTGCATCTCCAATGGCATCGTTACCGACAAGTCCGTAGGTTCCTTTCAGTTTTATTTTGGATATGACTTCAGAAAGACGGCCCGCCCAAAACGGTTCATTGGATAAAATCCACGCTAAGCCAACGGAAGGGAAAAAGCCGAACCGTTCGTTTTGTGCAAATCTTTCGGAACCGTTGTACCCAAAATTGAATTCAGAAAAATACCTGCTGTCGAAAGAGTAGGTAAAACGACCTGATAATCCCAGATTACGTGAAGGAAGCGACAATGAAAGAGAACCGGCATTTGCGGTTAAATAGTTACGCATAGTTGAAACCAGTAAACCGCTAATTCCATGTCTGTCATTAAATGTTCTATCATAATTTACTGCTAACTCAGAGTACATTGTAGCAGTTATCAATTTAACTCCTTCCTTGTAATTAAGATACTCTGTTCCGGTGGTAGGATTCAGGTTAAAAAGTTGGTAAGTGCCGTCCTGTTTATTGTAGCCGGTAGCGCTATAATAGAAAGGATTGTAATACCTTGATACATTGAAATAAGAGTACCTGTTTGTATTGAAAAGTCCTCTGATATTTAACCCCTCTGTGATGAAATCCAAATTTTGTTTTAACTCAAACTGTGCCAGCATGAGCGATTTTGTATAATCTTTATACCCTCTTACCATGTCGGCATAGGGATTTATATATTGTCCCTCATCATAGTTTCCAAAAAGAATATGCTGCACATGAGCCGTTTCTTCTGTAGGAGGGTAGTAGGGAGGAAACAACACCGGATCTGTCCTCATTACCTTTTTATACAAAGCTGCACCCCCGTCAATTGGTCCGGTATAATTATCGAAAGTCCCATGGAGTCTGACTACGGCCTCTGTTGATGGAGTTACATTGATATTGATATTAGACCTTAGTAAATATTTTTTTAGATCGATATTGTTATTGAAGTTATTTTGTTTATCAACATTGAGAATACCATAATCCTGATTATATGTCCCGGCAATGTAATATCTGGCTACTTTCCCCCCTCCGCTTACATTAAAATTTGCCCGATGGTTGACCGTATAATTTTTGAAAAGAGTATTGTACCAGTCGGTCGCAGGATATATTAAAGGATTGCTTCCTCTTTCTGTATTTTCAATTTTTTCCATTGAGTAAGGAGTCGTACTGAGAGGATTACGTGTTAGCACAGCTTCATTATTCAGCTTCATATAGGTGATGGGATCGGCCAGGTCCACTTCAGTGGTAGGCATTGAGAATGAGGTTTCATACCGGAAGGTAATTTTGGCTTTTCCTTCGCGTCCTTCTTTTGTTGTAACCAATATGACTCCGTTGGCTCCCCTGGCACCATAAAGTGCTGTTGCTGCTGCGTCTTTCATAATAGAGAAACTGGCAATATCGTCGGGTTGAAGCCTGGCCAAATCAGATGAAGACATCTCAACCCCGTCTATCAGGATGAGTGGCCCGCGGGCATAGGAGAACGATGTTACACCTCGTACGAAGAAACTTGCATCATCTTGTCCGGGCTCACCGCTTCTTTGGTATGAAATTAATCCCGAGACACGACCGGCAAGTGCAGTTGTCAAGTTACTTGAAGGAATTTTTAGTTCTTCTGTTTTTACTGTACTTATAGAAGCAAGGACACTTTCCTTTTTTTGCTTTGCAAAAGCGACAATGGTAACATCTTCCAATTCTTCCGATTTTTCCTCCATGGTAACATTAAGTGCTTTTTGAGCGCCCACATCAATAATCTGACTTTCCATTCCTATAAAAGAAAAAACGAGTCTGTCTTCCGGCTGTACATCAATTGAGTAGGTCCCGTCATCATCGGTTATTACCCCACGGCTTGTTCCCAGAACGGTAACTGTTACTCCTGGCAGTGGTTTCCCTTCTTCATCGGTTACTATTCCTTTTATAATGTTCTGCTGTTTTGGTTGAGGGATTGGTTTGGGTGATTCAAGCTTTGAAATAATTACCGTTTGATCAACCATGCTGTATTGCATATTCGAGGGCAGTATCACCTGCAAAACTTCTTCAAGTGTTCCGTTTTTTATAGAAATATCGATTTTGGCGTTGATGTCAAAATCGTCGTTGCTGTAAAAAAATTCCAGGTCGCTTTGTTTCTTGATATCTTTCAGAACCTCCTTGATGGTCGTGTTTTCATAGTTTAGGTTAAAGTTTTGCGAGTAGGATCCTTTGGCCCAAACTCCCAAAACATTTAGCAAGACCAAAAACAAAGTTAGTCGCATAAATAAAAAAAATTTAAAGAAATTCATTCTGCCGCTTTGGTGCGGCAAATACTTTTTTTTCATACTTTTGATTCTTGTTAATTAAAGATTTGTGCTTTTCCGTTAGGACTGAAAAGCATGATTTAAATTCACCAGCCGGGAATTGTTGGTAGCAGTTCCCGGCTTTTTTTAGTCATTAATAATAATTACCCCGTGTTCATTTTTATAAAATTTCACTTTGTTAGTTAATGTTATGATATTCAGATTGTAATCCAGTGTTTCCGTTTTGTTGATAACCCCTGTAAACTTATAGGTTTTTAACGGGTTGCTTTCAAAAGTAAACGTAGCCCCATACCATTGTTCCATCAGAAATATCAAGTCGTTTAGTTTGCAGTTGTCGAGATAGACTTTGCCGTTGACCCATTCACAGTAGTATTCTGTATTAATCTGATTTTTAGTGATATTACCGGTTAAATGGTTGTCTGTAAGTCGTTCTCCCGGCGACATATTATAGGACTTATTTTTATCGTGGTATTTAATTTTTCCTTCCAGCAGAATAACTTCGTTGTTACTCCCCTGCGAATAGCTGGTTACTAAAAATTTGGTTCCGTGAACTTTTATAGAGGCATTGTCCAGGGTTACCTGAAATGGAAGTTCTGCTTTTTTTATATCGAACATGGCCTCTCCGTTAAAGATTATTTCCCTGTTCTTCTGTCCAAACTCACTGCTATATTTTAGCGAAGAACTAGCGCCAATCCATATTTTGGATTCATCCGGCAATACAACTTCTCTCATTTCACCGGTAGAAGAAGCAACCTCTGTAAATGTTATCTTGTTTTTGGTTTGAGAAGATTGGAATATCATTATTCCTGCTACACCTGTTAATGCAACCAAAAGAATAAAAATAGCAGCATAGCGAAAGTTTCGGAGCCTCCGGGTTATCGTGAATGATTTTTTTTCCACTAACCTCCACTCAATCTTTTTCCATGCTTCTTCCCCAAGGGTTAATTGCGCTATTTTATTGACTTTTTCACGAAGGTTGTAGATTTTTTCCACCGCCTGAAAATCATCGTCCAGGACATTCCCGGCTTGTTCACTTTTTTCCTGATCGTGAAAAAGTGAAGCGAAATGTTCAAATTTATTATTCTCTTTATTTTCCATGTTCTTTATTTTAATGACACCATTTTTTGGGAGAGGGTGAAAAGAAAATGATTTTTTTTAGGAATACTGGGAAGTTTATTTGTTTATCCGTTTGCTTCGGGAGGTTGAATGTTTATCGATTCCATTGTTTTTCCTTTTGAACCAGATAGTTAATTATTTTTATTTCAGAGTAGCAGAAATGAATTCTAAAGCTTATTCAAATGGCGTTTGATATTCAGACAAAATAAAACCACTACCCACTTCTTTAGTTTTTCCCTTAGCTGGCGGTAGGCAATTCCCATTTGTGTTTTTACCGTATTTTTAGAAATGTCCAGGTGACTTGCAATTTGCTGATAAGTCAGCTTTTCGCGGTAGGCCAGGGTGAAAATATTGCGGCACGCTGCAGGTAGTTCGTCAATGGCCAATGCAATATTTACGGCCAGTTCTTCATCGTCAAATCGTTCGTGGTTTTCTTCTTCAGCTAAATCAATTAATAATTCCGAAAGGGGAACGGTTTGGCTTTTGTCGCGTTGAACCTGGTTTAATGCATGGTTTTTTATTGCGGTAAAAAAATAATTTTGCAGGTTCGTTTTAATTTTCAGGTCTTCTCTTTTTTCCCAGAAGGTGACAAAAACATCTTGTACCAAATCTTCTGCCTGGTCTGTATCTGTGAGGTATCTCAACGCGACAAGGCATGCAGTATGATATTTTTTTTGAAAAAAATCACCGAATTGTTTTTTTGTCAAAATCGGTGAATTTCTGTTGTCCATTTCTTTCTTGTCTGCCATCAAATCACAGAATTAATGTCAATTGTCATCCCTCAATGGAGCCTTAAAAGTAGAAAAAAAGTTGAATGATAAGAAGAATCTTGTTGCAACGTATTTCTCTTTGTTGGGAAGAGTGTACTGTCTTTGGGGGGCAAGTTAATGTATTACAAGATTGTCCTTCTTTTTTTATTTCAGGATTAAAAAGAGATTTACCGAAATCACTATTCAGCATGCACGAGCTTACAAAAAAGCCACCCTTCAATTGAAAGGTGGCTTTCTTTATATTTTTTCAATACTTTACATTTGCGGCTTTGTAATGTAGCTCAACTTCCAAAGTCGTCGAATGCAACATTTTCGTCCGGAACACCGAGGTTATAAAGCATCTTCTGCACGGCGTCGTTCATCATGGGCGGACCGCACAGGTAGTAGTCTATTTCTTCAGGTTCTTCGTGGTTGTTCAGGTAATGGTCATAAATGACCTGGTGAATAAAGCCGGTTGGGCCTTCCCACTTATCTTCCGGAAGGGGTTCCGACAGGGCCAGGTGAAATTCGAAATTATCGAAATTCTTTTCAATTTCGCGGAATTGATCGTAGTAGAAAACTTCTTTCCACGAACGTGCCCCGTACCAGAATGTTATCTTTTTGTTCGGTTCCTTTAAAGTATGGAACAGGTGGAACAGGTGAGAGCGCATAGGCGCCATACCAGCACCACCACCGATAAACATCATTTCGTTGTCGTTTTCTTTCAGAAAAAATTCCCCGTAAGGACCTGATATCGTTACCTTGTCGCCTGGCTTGCGCGAGAATACGTAGGACGAACAAATACCCGGATTTAGTTTTTTGAACCCATTGTTGGCCCGATCCCACGGTGGTGTGGCAATACGAATATTGAGCATGATGATATTACCTTCTGCCGGGTGGTTGGCCATGGAGTAAGCGCGGAATGTAGGTTCCGGGTTTTTCATTTTTAAATCGAACATGCCAAATTTTTCCCATTCGTCGCGGAACCGATCGTCCACTGAAATGTCTTTAAAGTCTACTTCAATTTTGGGAACATCAATCTGGATATATCCGCCCGATTTAAAGTTGAGGTTTTCCCCTTCAGGAAGCCTAACTACAAACTCTTTAATAAAAGTGGCCACATTTTTATTGGAAACGACTTCGCATTCCCATTTTTTTACGCCGAGTACTTCCTGCGGCACTTTAATTTTCAGGTTCTCTTTTACTTTTACCTGGCAGGCAAGGCGCCAGTTTTCATTTTGTTCCTTTCGGGTAAAAAAGTCGGTTTCGGTAGGAAGAATGGAACCACCCCCTTCTTCAATCTGGCAGCGGCACATAGCACAGGTACCTCCGCCGCCACATGCCGATGGAAGCAAAATTTTATTGTTGCTGAGCGTGGAGAGCAATGTATTTCCAGGTTCTGTAACAATTTCCCGTTCTCCTTCATTGATACTGATTTGAACTTCTCCCGATGGGGTAAGCTTTTTCTTGGCAAAAAGCAAAATAGCTACCAGCAGGACAACAACCCCCAGAAACACGGCCACACTGGCTATAACAACAGTCGTTTGTGTTGAAAGCAAAAGCATTGAAAATGTATTTTTGTTTTATAATTTAATTCCCATGAATCCCATAAATGCTAACCCCATCAGGCCGGTAACAATGAACGTGATACCCAGTCCACGTAATGGTGCCGGCACATTGGAGTACTGAATTTTTTCACGGATGGCTGCAATGCCCACAATAGCCAGAAACCAGCCTACACCCGAACCAATTCCATAAGCAGAGGCTTCTCCAATATTTACAAAAGCCTTTTGCTGCATAAAAAGTGAACCACCGAGAATAGCGCAGTTTACAGCAATCAGGGGAAGGAAAATACCCAATTGGGTATAAAGTACCGGCGCAAATTTCTCAACTATCATTTCAACAAGCTGCACCATGGATGCGATAACCGCAATAAACATGATGAACGAGAGAAAGCTTAAATCAACCTCTGCAAACGAAGGGCTGAGCCAGGTAAGGGCGCCTTCCTGAAGCACATAGTTTTCCAGTAAATAATCTACCGGAACAGTGATGCCCAACACGAAAATAACAGCGATGCCCAATCCGGTAGCTGTTTTAACGGTTTTGGAAACGGCCAGATAAGAACACATGCCCAGGAAGTAGGCAAAGACCATGTTTTCGATAAAAATCGACTTGACAAATATATTAATCAGATTTTCCATAATTTGCTTTTTCTAATCGATTAATCTTCAATTAACTTACGGTTGCGGCTACGTTGTACCCAAATAATTATTCCAACCGTGATAAGGGCCATAGGGGGTAAAATCATCATTCCGTTGTTTTCATAAAAACCTCCGTTGGCAATGTACCAACTGTCGGGGATAATTTGAAAACCGTAGATAGAACCCGAGCCAAACAGTTCGCGTACAAACCCAACAATAATAAGGATAACCCCGTATCCTGCTGCGTTTCCTAAACCATCGAGGAACGATGGCCACGGGCGGTTACCCAGGGCAAATGCCTCGAGGCGTCCCATAATAATACAGTTGGTAATAATCAGTCCGACAAACACCGAAAGTTGTTTACTTACATCGTAAACATAAGCTTTCAGTACCTGGTCAACCAAAATTACCAGTGAGGCAATAACTACCAGTTGAACGATAATCCGGATTCGGTTTGGAATGGTATTTCTCAGAAGTGAGATGATTACATTGGCAAAGGCAAGCACGGCCATTACCGAAACAGCCATAACCACCGAAGGTTTAAGCTGGGCTGTTACCGCCAGTGCAGAGCAAATTCCCAGCACTTGTACCGTTATCGGGTTGCTGTTGTTTAACGGGTCGGACAACAGCTTCATGTTTTTCCTTGAAAAAAGAGTTTCGCTCATCGCTTATGATTTTTTCTTCATTAAGAATTCTTCGTAACTGTTAAAATCTTCCAGTAGCATTTGCTCCAATCCTTTACTGGTAATGGTTCCTCCGGAAATTCCATCTACACTGTGTTCCTCCGGTGCATCCTGTCCGGGTTTGGTTATGGTTATGGAAACCAACTTTCCTGAACTGTCGAAAATATGTTTTCCTTTAAAAGCTTCCTGAAACCAGCTGGTAGAAATTTCAGCGCCCAGTCCCGGGGTTTCTCCCTGATGATCGAAATTCGCACCATAGATGGTGTTCATATCTTCATTCAACGAAACAAATCCCCAAATGGGCCCCCACAAACCAGCGCCCCGCATGGGGAAAATATATTTTAATCCGCTTTCGGTCTGGCATTCAAAGACCGGAAACAGGCGTTCTTCAACCGGCTTGGCCTTTTCCTTTTTCATATCGATTTCAAACGCATCTTCTCCTTCAACTGTTTCGCCTTTCGAATTTATGACATATTGATTTTTAATCTTTTCAGCATAAATTTCATCGGCGTCATCGACATTACTCGCGATATTTACAGAAGCAAGGATATTTTGCTTTTTTTCTATCTCCACATTTTTGGTCTGCCTGGGCCTTAAAGACATGGCTGCGGATGCCAGGATGGCGGCAACAAGTATGACCATTACTGCCGCATAAATGAATGTATATGTATTACTGTTCCTGTCCATAATTGCAATTTTTTCGGTTATGCAGAAATTTGGGCCCGTTTCATCCGGCGTTTAATGTGTCCCTGCACCACGTAGTGATCGATAAGCGGTGCAAAGGTGTTCATAAGAAGTATGGCCAGCATCATTCCTTCCGGAAACGCCGGGTTTACCACACGAATAAGGATGGCAAGGATACCGATAAGGAATCCGTAAATCCATTTTCCTCTTTCAGTTTGAGCTGCCGAAACAGGGTCGGTAGCCATGAATATAGCGCCAAAGGCAAAACCGCCAAGAAGCAGGTGCTGCCAGAACGGAAGCTCCATAAACGGATTTACCGCAAAAATATTCAGGAGAATACCCATCACCAAACCACCGGCAATAGTGGAAATCATTATTTTCCAATTCCCGATTCCAGTAACTATCAAAATGAAGGCCCCGAGCATAATAGCCAGCACCGATGTTTCACCAATAGAACCTGGTATGAGACCAAAGAAGGCATCTGCTACGTTGAAATTAATGTTTCCGGCGGCAGCGTCGGCCATCGGAGTAGCGCCGGTAAATCCGTCAATAGGGACATCGTTTTTTCCCAGGGCAACCCACACTGAATTTCCAGACATTTGGGCCGGATAGGCAAAAAAGAGGAACGCACGGGCAATCAGTGCCGGGTTCCAGATATTCATACCGGTTCCGCCAAATACTTCTTTGCCAAAAATAACGGCAAAAGCAGTGGCAACGCCAACCATCCACAACGGGGTTTCAATAGGCATAACCAACGGAATAAGTATTCCGGAAACCAGAAAACCTTCATTTATTTCGTGTCCGCGCATTTGTGCAAAAGCAAACTCAATGCCCAGCCCAACTACATAAGAAACAATCACAACCGGTAACACTTTCAGAAAACCGTAAAAAAACAGGTCGAAAAATCCGGTGGACGCCAATTCGCCAATGGCTTTAAAGTGTTGATAACCCACATTGTACATTCCAAAGAGTAATGCCGGAACCACCGACAAAACCACCAGCGACATGGTGCGTTTCATATCGATGTAATCGTGAATATGGGCGCCTGTTTTTGCCGTGGTCTTCGGCACAAACAGAAAAGTAAAGAAACCGTCGTGTACGGATTGCAGCCAGTGGTACTTTGCTCCTTTCTGCACAAGAGGCTCTGTTTTTTCAAAAAAGTCTTTTAAGAATTTCATCTTTTATATTTCCTGCTAAAGTTATCCAAGCTCTTTTATCATGCTGTTAATTCCCGTGCGTAAAATATCCTGAACCTTGATTTTTGAGGTACAGACATACTCACACAAAGCCAAATCTTCTTCAATTACTTCGTAAATTCCCAATTGTTCCATTTTGTCGATATCGTTTGCCAGAACAGCTTTCAGCAAAAATACGGGGAGGATGTCCATGGGAACTACTTTCTCGTATTGTCCCGACAAAACGAAAGCACGTTCACCTCCGTGTATATTGGCATTCAATACATATTCTTTTTTGGGAAACAGTTTTGACAAGAACGTTTTCGAAGCGCTGAACTTATCCATCCCCGGTAAGGTCCAACCAAATAATTCATATTCGTTTCCTTCGGGAATCACGCTCACCTGCGAATCGAAAAATCCCAGGTAATTTTGCGGTTTCACCCGTGTTCCTGTAAGAACGTTTCCGCTAATGATACGCTGTTTGTATTCTACTTTTTTCAGTCTTCCGTCAGTCACCGAGGAAACAGGAGCGCCTAACACTGTCTGAATGTACTTGGGATTTTCCACCTCCGAACCGGTTAGGGCAAGTACTCTGCTAAAATCAACTTTCCCGGTTTCAAAAAGCCTTCCGATAAATAATACGTCCTGCGGGTTTATTGTCCAGATAACATCGCCTTTAAGAATGGGCGAAATATGATGAATCTGTACTCCGGTGTTACCCGCCGGATGAGGTCCGGTAAACTTTTTGATTTCGACATTTTTTATATTCGTAAACACCGATTTTTCGCCAACCCCGAGGAAAACTTTCCCATCGGTTAGTTTTGTCAGTGCATCTACGCCGGTTTGGAAAGTTCCCAAATGGCCTTCCATAATAAAATTATAGTCGGGCGCCAGGGGAGCTGTGTCGAATGTAGAAACAAAGATGGCTTTCGGCTTCTCTTCCGGCGATGCTAAAACCCCGTAAGGACGGCGTTTGATAAACGGCCATATTCCGCTTTTCAATAGCTGCTCCTTCACTTCCTCAGACGAAAGGGAGCCGGGATTGGCTTTTTTGAATTCAACTGAACCGGCGTTGGGATCAGTCTCAATGACAACCTCCAAAATTTTGCGGCGTTCGCCCCGGTTTACCGAAACAACCTTTCCCCCTACAGGTGCAGTGAAAAATACTTCCGGATGATATTTATCGTAGAACAATGCATCGCCTGCCTTTACCTCATGTCCCGGTTTTACACTCATCTTGGGCGTGAATCCCGTGAAATCAGTCGGCTTTAATGCAACAGAGGCCGGAACCTGCAGCGTCTCCAGTACTTTCTCAGCACTTCCTTTTAGCTTTATATCCAGCCCTTTTTTTAACTTAATAACTTCTGACATTTTTTATTAAGAATAGTATTGTTTTTCAGGTTGGCAAAAGTAAATAATTAATTCACTTTTGCCAACGTAAATAACTGAAAAATCCAAGGTTTGAAATATACTGATATGTCAATATGTTTGGTGATATATGTCAAATATTGAACCCTGGTTTGTAATACAGGTTGGTAAAGGAATACAGGAAGGAACAGATTAAAATCGGTTTTTTTACGTTTTCTGCTAAGTAAGAGGATAAAATGGCTCATTTAATATGGAATACGAAAAATTTCAAATTGATATAGAATGAGATATCTTTGCAAAGGGTAATTTTTTTGAGGCTACTTTAAATTATTGTAAATGGACAGAGTTATTTTTTTTGCAGGACTGTTTTTGGCGGGTGTGGTTTTTACTGTACGGGCTCAGGAGGGTAATTTTTATTATGAAAATGCAGTTTACAAAGAAGATATTAAAACCATGCTGATGTACCGTGAAGGGTTTGAATTGTCGAATCCGGTATGGGAAATAGGAGAAGAGAACCCGCTGGTTTTTAAATTCGACGATCTTTCAGGCGAAGTGAAGGACTACTCATACACTGTTATTCATTGCGATGCCGACTGGAATGAAAGTTTTATTCCGCAGAGTGATTATATTAATGGCTTTCCCGAAAACCCGGTCGAAGATTTTGCCCGCTCCTTCAATACGGCCTTCAATTATATAAATTACCGGATATACCTGCCGAACGAAAATCTCGGGTTTAAACTTTCGGGAAACTACGCCCTGGTAGTTTATGAAAACGGGAACAAGGAGAATATTGTGTTAAGCCGGCGTTTTCATGTAGTTGAGCCGCTTGTAAATGTGGAAGGAACGGTGCGCAGAGCTACTGCTGATGCCTTTAAAGGTGAAAACCATGAGGTGGATTTTACGGTTTTTCATGAAAACCTGAACATTGAAAATCCGCGGCAGGAGGTAAAAGTAGTGATAATGCAAAATAACAGGTGGGATAATGCCATTCGCGATTTAAAACCATTGTTTATCCGCGAGCGGGCTTTGATTTACGACTATAACCGGGAAAACGTTTTTGTAGCCGGCAATGAATTCCGGTACTTTGATAACCGGACAAACCGGATGAATGGCGAAAATGTGGCAGCCACCGATTTTCACCGGCCATATTTTCATAAAACGCTGGTAACCGACGATGTGAGGGCGAATCTCCGTTTTTTCTCGTACGAGGAAATGAACGGGAAGTATGTGGTGGAGAGCCAGGACCCTCAGGTGGAAGATTACGATACCGAATGCGACTACACGTTTGTACATTTCACCCTGCCGCTCGAATCTATTTTGTTGGGAGGCACCGTAAATGTGTTTGGCGCACTGAACTATTGGAATGCCAATAAAAGCAATGAGATGACCTGGAATTTTGATACCAGCGCTTATGAACTGACCATGCTGCTAAAACAAGGATATTATAATTACATGTATGTTTACGTTCCCATGGGAGCGAAAGTGGCCGACCATAAAAATATTGAGGGGAGTTTTTGGGAAACCGAAAATGATTACCAGATTTTTGTTTATTATCGTGAGCTTTCAGGGCGGTACGACCGGTTGGTGGGCTACCGGCAATTGAACTCTGTTATCAACCGGCAGTAGGGGGCTTCTAAGCCGCGCCTTTCTAAGAATTAAGACTTACTTTTAAAAGCATAAATAAGAGAGACATTTTTTGGCCGGTATCGTCAATACATTTTTTTAATGTTGAAATGGCTTTTGAGATAAGGTTGCGACAAGCTTCCACGCTGATGTCCATAATTCCGGCAACAGCATTGTAGTCCAGTTCTTTGGAAAAACGGAGATAAATCGCCTCTTTTTGGCGTGGGGTAAGTTTGTTTAATGCCTGCAGCAGCATTTTTGATTTTTGCTCCGAAACTTCCTTTAAGATCAGTTCATGCTCGATTGACCAGGTTACATCAAATCGGTACTCGGTTATTTTTTCATCTTTTTTGTACCGCTTTTCTGCCTTGATTTTTCGCAATAGTTTTCGTTTGAAGGATTTTAGCAGGTAAAATAAAATATTGTCGGTGTGTCCCAGCCGTTTTCTTTTTTTGATTAAGTCGGCAAAAAGATCCTGAAGTGCATCCTCCACCAGTAACCTGTCGGCGGTGAATTTCAATCCATACAGATAAAGTTTCTCCGAATATTCGGAATAAATATATGAAATAGCCCTGTCGTCCCCTTTTTTTAACGAGCTCCAGATTTGAGTATCAGATAATCCCGATAAGTTCATTTTTAATTACAGGTTAATCAGATGCAATTTTAACAAATGAAAACCGAAAAAGCAATTATAGATATTCCGTAAAATTCGGTGTATTTAACCTTAAACGGTTTTATTATCTTAGCCGCTCAATCGGAAAAAATAGAAAAATGAGAAAGATAAAGCTATTTATTTTTGCCTTCTTACTTTTTATTGGTTCCCTTTCGGCAAAAGAGGGAATGTGGATTCCTCTTTTGCTGGAGAAATACACCCTGTCCGAAATGCAGGAAATGGGCTTTCAACTATCGGCTGAAGATATTTATACAACAGACGGAACAGCCAGTATGAAAGATGCTGTGGTGATTTTTGGGGGAGGTTGTACCGGGGAACTGATTTCCGGCGAAGGGCTGCTCATAACCAATCATCACTGCGGTTACAGTGAAATTCAGTCGCATAGTACGATGGAAAACGATTATCTCACCAACGGTTTCTGGGCTGGTAGTAGGGAAGAAGAGCTGCCAAATCCCGGACTCTCAGTGAGATTTCTTGAATATATGGAAGATGTGACCAGTCAGGTATTGGAAGGAACAAATAATTTGAGTGCGGAAGAGAAAGAAAGAAAAATACAAAGTAATATTCTGTGCGTTGCAAAAGAAGCTTCGGACGGGGAAAAATATATGGTAGAAGTGAAACCTCTTTTTTACGGCAACCAGTATTATGTGTACGTTTATAAAGTTTATCGCGATGTCAGGTTGGTGGGAGCGCCACCGTCGGCCATTGGAAAATTTGGCGGCGATACCGATAACTGGATGTGGCCCAGGCATACCGGGGATTTTTCACTGTTCCGTATTTATGCCGATGAAAATAACGAACCGGCAGACTATTCTCCGGACAATGTTCCCTTCAAACCGAAAAAGTTTTTTTCTATCTCCCTGAATGGAGTTCAACCCGAAGATTTTACCATGGTGTTGGGCAACCCCGGGAGAACAATGGAATATATCCCATCCCACGAAGTGGATATTATCCTGAATCAGCGTGATCCCGATCGTATTGCCATTCGGGATAAAAAACTGGAAATCATCAGTGCCGCAATGGAATCCGACCCGGAAATCCGGATACAGTATTCGGCGAAACATGCTTCCATTAGCAATGCATGGAAAAAGTGGCAGGGTGAAATCCTTGGTTTGCAGCGGCTCGATGCCGTAAACAAAAAACTGGATTTTGAAAAAGATTTCCGGAATTGGGCTGAAACAGAAGGAGTATGGGAAAGTGAATACAAAAAGGTGTTTGCCAACTTTGATACACTCTATTTTATCTATCAGGACTTTATAAAAGCATCGGATTATTATTCGGAAATTGTACTGAGAGGAATAGAGCTATTCCAGGTGGCGGCAAGTGTCGATAATATGGTGCGTAACTTGGAGAATAACCAGGATATAAAATGGGAAAGTCAGTTAAAGAGTGCAGAGGAGTACCTTTCTTCCTTCTTTAAGGATTACAACCGGGCTACCGACGAAAAACTTTTTACCGAACTGCTTCCTATGCTGGCCAGTGATTTGAAACCTGAGTTTTTGCCCGTTTATCTGATTGAACTCCTTAGTAAGCATCAGGGAGAAGATTTGGTAAAGAAGGTGTACGGAAAATCGGTGTTGCATAATTGGCCGGAGATGAAAGAATTACTTGCAGAAGGCAATAAGCAGCAATTGTTGAAATTAAGGCAGGATCCGATAGTTGAGTTGTATAACCGGCTGAATTTTCATTTCGAAACCACTATTAATCCGGTGGTAAATGTAGTTTCAAAACGAATTGACCAAAATATGGAATCTTATATGGCCGGTATTATGAAAATGAAAGCGGGGGAACCTCTTTATCCCGATGCCAATCTTACCCTTCGGGTGGCCTATGGAAAAGTGGAGGGATACAACCCGCAAGACGGGGTAAAATATAAACATTACACCACTCTTAAGGGGGTAATGGAAAAAGACAATCCGGAAATATACGACTACGATGTGCCTGTTCGCCTGCGTGAACTTTATGACACAAAAGACTTTGGCCGGTATGCTGCCAATGGCGATCTTCCGGTATGTTTTACGGCCTCAAACCATACTACCGGGGGTAATTCGGGCAGCCCGGTTATTAATGCAGAAGGTCATCTTGTAGGGGTTAACTTCGATAGGTGCTGGGAAGGAACAATGAGCGACATTATGTACGATCCTGAAATGTGCCGTAACATTGCTGTGGATATTCGCTATGTGTTATTCCTTATCGATAAATTTGCCGGCGCCGGGTATTTGCTGGAAGAGATGGAACTCGTTGGGGGAGGAGAGAAGGTAAGGGGAACAACATCGATAGATGCAAAAAATCAGGGAGGCTAGAAGAAGGTTATTCTATTTTTCTGACCATATATTGCCCCGGTATTTGAGAACTAATATTCGCGCAGTCCTTTCTCTATGTATTCCATTTGCCAGATTCGAAAAAGGAATTCATCTTCAGGGATTTTTGCAGGTTCGTTTTTTAGTAGTATTTCCAGCCGGGCTTTTGTATCTGCATCCACCGTTTGGGGTTTCATGGCTGTTTCTGATTTTACATAGCAGGTTTTTTGCGGAAGTTGCAGTTCGGTGCAATGGGTTCCCGTTGGTCCGTTTTCCGAAATAACCAATGCTTTGTATCCGATGGTATTTTCTGTAAGTTCACGAATAAATCCCTTTTCGGTGATAACGGCGCCGGGAGTTGCCAGTGCCTTGCCGAGTTGTTTTCGGAAACCTGCCTGCTGAAAGCGGTTTTTAAAGAAGAAGGAGCAGTAGTTTATTCCTATTTCCAGTTTTTTTTCATGCGCAAAATGGAGTATTTCAAGTGCGGCCAGTTCCGATTCCATCACCACGGGTTGTTCTGCCGGGATGAAGGTATAGTTGCGTTGCAGCATTTTCGTTGCGTTGTGTTTGGTGAGCCGTAACTGATGCAGGTTCAGGTTGGTCACGCCCGCTTCAATCATTTGGGGAAGCAATTGTTTCAGTTTCTCCTTTTCCTCCGGTACGGCCGGAATTTCAATGGTGATGTGGGGAACAATGCCTTTTGCTGTCCTCACCTTTTCGAGCCGGTAACCGGTTGCCCCAATATCAAATCGCACTTCGTTGAGACCAGCGGCGGCCAGTTTCCTGAATTTTTTTGAATCGGCCAGAATACCGTTGGTGTACATCCAGGTGTAAATATCGGGCGCACACATTTTTCGTATGGTTTTCAGGTAGTGCAGGGTGCGATCAAAAAACAGCAAGGGTTCTCCTCCACTGAAACTCACTCCTTTGAATCCGAAAAAATTGATGTATCCGGCATAGCTCTCCGCATTTTCAAATGTCAGGCTTTGAGTGGCCGGAACTTCGTCGTTTTTTTGAGAGGATGGGCAGTAAAAACAGTTGGCATTACATTTATTTGTAATAAACAGGCAACTCCAGGTACCCAGTCCGCACAGTTTGCACCCTTTTGAAAGCTGGTGATGATAAAATTTGGTTTCTTTAAAGAGCATATTCCCGGCCAGGTTTTTTGTGAGCCGATCTCTGGTTTCCTGCACTTTTGGTGCCTGGTAAGGGTTTAGCCACCGGATGTTTGAATAATCTGAAAAGTTCTCTTTGTGTCTGTTTAAAAGGTTGTTCAGGTAATTGTCGAAAGCTTCCATTTATACATAATATGCAGTTTATTGAACAGAGGCTTTCCCAAAAGTACATGGCAAATGTCACCTGTTGGGAACAGGGCGAAGCTAAATTTTTTTTCAGAAAAAAACGGAAGATGAGCCAAAAAAATGTTGGGTCTTTTTTTATTCGTCCACTCCCTTTACTTTCATCTTCAGAGTATAAACCGATGTGCGTGCTGTGATAAAAAGAATGTTACGCTTTTTCCCTCCAAAACAAACATTCGACGGGCTTTCCGGAATATCAATTTCTTGTATCAGTTTCCCTTTCGGGGAATAGACCCACACCTTGCCCCTGGTGAGGTATACATTGCCTTTGTTGTCCATGGTCATCCCGTCGGAGCCGTGTGGCGCAAAATACTTTTTGTTGGAAAGGTTTCCGTCGGGCCCGATGTTATACTTCCATATTTTTTTGTCGTTGATATCGGCTACGTACAACGTTTTTCCGTCAGGCGTTCCGATTAATCCGTTTGGCTGTTTGTAGTCATCAATCACACGGGTAATTTTACCCTGAGGGTTCAGGTAATATACCCCGCGGGTATCCTGTAATTCAGCATGGTTCTCTTCCCAGTATTTCCGGTGGTAGTACGGATCGGTAAAATAGATGCCTCCGTTGGGGGCAATCCACAAATCGTTTGGTCCGTTCAGGTGAGAGCCGTTATAATTTTCAAACACGACCTGCATCTTTTTATTCTCGCTGAATGCTACCAGTTGGTTGTGTAAATCGGCACAGGCCATGAGTTTTCCAGCTTTGTTAAAATACAGTCCGTTGGATCTGCCACTTTCTTCCATCCACAGGGAAATGCCTTCTTTTTCATCCCAAATGTAGATCCGGTCATTGGGTTGATCTGTAAAGTAAATCCTTCCGTCGGAAGCTACTGCAGGACCTTCGGTAAATGAGAAATCTCCCCCGGCTTTTTCAACGGTTGCATTTTTTGCAATGATTCCGTTTTTCTGTGCAAAAACAGAAAGGGAAAGGAACACTAAAACAAATACACTTACGCTTTTCATTATTTTTATTTCAATTATTTAGCTTGCTGGTCTTTACGGTGCTCCCCTGAACATTTCTTTCGCTGTTTTATCCATTGGATCGGAGTACTCTGTTGAGACTTGCTGCTTGCATGTGCAGGATTTGCTTTTATTGCATATTGCTGCAAAATTACAAGACCAGCGTTTATTATGGGGTTAAAATAATAAATTTTTAGGGAAGGATTATGAAGGAAATGCCATCCTTTATATAAGAAAAATTCCCGGCAAGCCGCAGCCCCCGGGAATTCTCTTTTTACTAAATAATACGAAAACAGCTTTTACACCAGTGAAATCAGTACGCCGGCTGCTACCGCCGAGCCAATAACTCCTGAAATGTTACTTGCCATACAGTATTGCAATATGTGATTTGCAGGATTATATTTTAACGCCATTTCGTTGGCTACCCGGGAGGCCATTGGAACAGCACTCAGACCCGTTGCCCCAATCAGTGGATTGATTTTTTTTGAGGCAAAAAGATTGTATCCTTTTACGGCTAAAATTCCCCCGGCAACCGATAAGGCGAAAGCAATAAATCCTCCGGCAATAATGCCAAGTGTTTTTGACGTAAGAAAAACTTCTGAAGTCATCGTAGCTCCAACAGTCAGTCCGAGAAAAATTGTTGCTGTGTTCATAATCGGGCCGGTGGCTGCATCGGCAAGCCGGCTTGTAGAGGTACCAATCTCTTTTATCAGGTTCCCAAAAAGCAGCATCCCCAGAAGTGGTACCGACGAGGGTACAAAAATGGCAACCACCGTTCCGAGGGCAATCGGAAAAATTATTTTCACTGTTTTCAGGTTCTTGATCTTATGCTTTGGTGGAAATTTTTTATCCATCTCCCGCATGTTGATGGTGAATTCCTTTTTTGAAATCAGCATTTTAGCTATTAACGGAATAATGACAGGTACCAGTGCCATGTATGAATAGGCCGCAATGGCAATGGGCCCCAAAAGGTGCGGCGCCAGTTTAATGGTAGTGTAAATGGCTGTAGGACCATCAGCGCCACCGATTATTCCCAGCGAGGCCGCTTCGTTTAAGTCGAATCCCAGCAGAATAGCAGCAATCAGTACCGTGAAAATTCCAATCTGGGCCGCAGCACCAAAAAAGGCCAGCCGCAAATTGCGGAGCATGGGGCCAAAGTCTGTTAAAGCACCCACTCCCATAAAAATAATGGGAGGCAAAAATCCTGTTTTAATCAGCGAATAATAGAGGAAGTTCAGGATTCCATATTCGTGAGCAATTTCAAACAGGTTTTTGTAACGACCATCTCCCAAATCAATGTTCGATGCGTCTACAATACCCATTTCGGCTCCGGGAAAGTTGGCGACCAAAACGCCAAATCCTATGGGAACCAGCAATAACGGCTCGTATTTTTTCTTGATACCCAGATAAAGCAGTACAAAAGCAATGAGCCACATAATGACAGTTTGGTAACTAATGGTACCAAAGGCTGTCATTTCGAATAAACTTGAAAAAATGTCCTGCATAGGGTTACTGCATTTTTATGATTACGTCCTCTTCGTCGACGGCGTCGCCGTTGGCAAGACAAATTTCCATGATTTTTCCGGCATCTTCAGCGACAATGGCGTTGTATGTTTTCATCGACTCAATGTAGCCAATAACATCACCTTTATTAATCTGGTCACCCATTTTTAGGGCTGTTTCAGATGCATCTTTGGTGAGGAAAAATTTTCCTTCCAGCGGTGCGGTAACCTCTTTCAGTTGTCCGTTCGTTTGAGCCGGTGTGTTTACCGGTGCTGCATTGGAAGTATTTCCGTTTGTTCCGTGGCCATTTGTTCCATGTCCGTTTGTTCCATTCCCGTTTACTTCCGGGTAAGAAATATTGACAACGTATTTCTCTCCGTTCACCTCCACATGCAGTTCTTTCGGAGTACATCCGTTGGCAGGTGCCGGAGCAGGTACCGGAGTCCCGGCTTTTGCTTTTTCCGTTTTCTTTTCTGCCAGATCGGCTTCAAAGGCAGCTTTGGCTTGCCCCGATTTGTAAGCCCTGTATTGTTCCGGGTGCATGGCCAGTTCAAACAGTTCCTCATCGTCCTGGCCAAAGTCCCAGCCGTTTTCCTTCATTTCTGTGCGGAATTCGTCCAACTTGTCCGGATACAAATCCTGTGGGTTTCCGGTGTAGAATTCTTTCCCTTGATTTTCTGCCAGTTTAATAATGTCAGGATGGAGTTCTCCGGGCAGTTTACCCGATTTACCCAGGATCATGTCCCATATATTGTCGGCAATCATCGACCACCGTTCTTTTCCTTTTTCAAGCTGAATGACATTCATAAGAGCCAGGTTTTTTACATACTGGCTAAACGGGGTTACCAGCGGTGGATATCCCAGCATAGGCCAAATATGGGATACCTCATCGAATAATTTAATCAACAAGTCATCCTGTGTCAACTCAGGTTTTCCTCGTTTCGAAAGCCATTTGTTCAAACTGGTCAGGTTGTTTTCCAGGTCAGCCATTAAGCTTCCCATCATCCCTCCTGGCAGACCGGGGCCAGTCAGCAACGAGTTCATCAGCCTGTTTTTGGGATTGATGTAATATCCTAAAAATTCGTCGATGAAACTTTGGGTGAGTGCGCGCACTTCCATGTAGGCATTCATGTTGATTTCGGGCACTTTAAACCCGGCATCTTTCAACATTTCCTGCACGGCAAGCACGTCTGCGTGACCTGTTCCCCACGAAAGTGGTTCCATGGCCACATCAATATATTCTGCACCTGCACGAGCTACTTCCAGAATAGATGCCATGGAAAAACCAGGCCCTGAATGGCCGTGGTACTGAACGGGAGTAGCGGGATGCCTGTCTTTAATATTTTTTACAATCTTTCCGATAAAGGCCGGACGTCCGATTCCTGCCATGTCTTTTACACAAATTTCGTCGGCTCCCATCTCAATGAGGGTATCGGCCAGTTGGGTGTAATATTCCACGGTGTGTACTTCGGATACAGTCAGACTAAGGGCTGCCTGCGAAATCATTCCGCCCTCTTTGGCATATTTTACAGAGCCTTCGAGGTTACGGGGATCGTTCAATCCGCAAAATGACCGGGCAATATCGGTTCCCTGCTTTTTCTTCACTTTGTACATCAATCTGCGCACATCGGCAGGAACCGGGCTCATGCGGATACCATTCAGTGCCCTTTCAAGCATGTGGGTCTGAATTCCGGCATCATTAAATGGCTGTGTCCACTGACGGTTTGCGGCATTGGGATTTTCTCCAAACAGCAGGTTAATTTGCTCAAAGCCTCCACCATTGGTCTCTACTCGGGCAAAACACCCCATATCGATAATGGCCGGAGCCACTTTCAATAACTGACTAACCGTTGGTACGTATTTCCCCGACGATTGCCACATGTCGCGGTACAATAAACTGAATTTGATTTCTTTTGCCATGATAATTATCTTTTGGTTATTTTTTTTCTACTTTGGTTACTTTGCCTTTGCCACCCGTCACTGCCTCAACAGCAGCCACAATAGCCGAAAGAGTGCCGGTGTGAATTCCTGCTGAGCCGCTTCCGGCTTTTCCGGTGTTTTCAGACTGAGGCCAGAATTTATTGGTTATCCGGATTAAAAGATTTCCGAGAACGACAACCAACCCTAATATCAAAAGGACGGTAATCATTCCAACTACCAGGATGGCGAATGCATTATTTAAACTTTGTTCCATTGTTTTATCTTATATTTATTTTATTATCAACTAAACAGATCCTCCCCGGCCTTGGACACGACAAAACCGCATTTCAATTTAAAATGATTGAAAAATGAAAAGTGGGTGTGAAAAAATCAAATTCCGTTTACGCTAACGGAACACTCAAAAATTAATCCCGTCGAATTAAAAAATTATGAAGGCGGAGAGGCATCTGATTCAAAAAACAGTATCCCGGTTGTGATATTTTGTAAAAAAATTTGGTTCATGATGGCAAAAATGAAGCATTTTTTGGGATTTTCATTCTAATTTAGAATTGAGATCAGAAAATTTAAAACTGTCTTAATAATCGATATTCGTTTTTATGATATCATGGCGTTGTTCATTTCAGTTAATTTTTGTGTGGTGTTTTTGATTGTAAAAAAATATATGTGATGTAATGAATTGTAACTCACTCCGTCTTACCTTTGATGACATGCCGGAATAGGCAGGCGAAAAACAGAAAAGTAAATGGTTGCCAGTGATTTTAAAACAAAAGTATTGCCTGTGAGTAAAAAGTTACTCCGTTTTGCAGTGCATTTTCTGAAGGACGAAGACGAAGCGAGGGATGTTGTGCAGGACATATTCCTGAAACTCTGGCAAAAAAAGGATGAACTGGACCGGATTGAAAATGTTGAGGCTTTTGCGATGCGTATGACGCGGAACCGGTGTCTCGACATTATCAGGGCAAAAAGGGTAGTGCCCATAGATGCCGAAAAGGAGAACAGGCTGAAAGAGGAAACCATTGATGTTCATGAACAAATTGAAATGAGTGAGGCTGCCGGCCAGATAAAAGCACTCATCGGGAGGCTGCCGGAAATACAACGTAATGTGATGCAGTTGCGCGATATTGAACAACTGGAGTACGAAGAGATTTCAGAAATGACGGGTTTGCAGGTAAATGCTATCAGGGTAAATCTGTCGCGGGCAAGAAAAAAGGTGAGGGATGAATTTTTAAAGTTGAATTCAGATGGAAAAGAAAGAAGTAAAACATTTGCTGCAACGCTATTTTGACGGAGAAAGTACAAGTGTGGAAGAAAGAGCACTGCAGGCTTACTTTCAATCCGGAGATGTAGCAGAAGAGTGGAGGGAGTATATTGATTTTTTTAGTGGAATTTCTGAGTCGGCCACAACAGACCGGGATGAAAAGTTTGAAGAAGAAATTATGGATTTCATCCTGGAAAATGAATCAAAAGAAAAAATTCGGTACCGCGGGTTGTGGCAGAAGGTGACGGGTATTGCCGCTTCTGTAATACTTGTAATCGGGGGGATGTTGATGTATCAGCAAAGAAACGAGTCGTTTGAAGACACCTTCGATGACCCCGAAGCGGCGTATGCGTATGCAGAACAGACTTTGGGTTACGTTTCGGCAAAATATAACAAAGGACTGGCAGCCTTGTCGAATTTCAATAAATTACAAACAGCAACACAACCCTTACAGAAAGGGATAGAGCCTGTGAATGAATATTTGGAACTGATAGAAACAATGGGTAGCGGAGAAAAAAACGGACAGTAGCACCAGGCCGCTGCAGAGCGTATAATTTATAAGGAAGATGTGGAAGTAAAATTTTAAAAACATTAATACTAAAAACCATGAAAAAGTTGATTTTTATACTATCGCTGATGCTGCCGCTGGCAGTGTTTGCTCAAAAAAGCCCGGTTGACAGGTTATTTGAAAAATATGCCAACAAGGAAGGGTTTACCACCGTGAATATCTCCGGAAAGTTGCTGGGGTTTGCCAGCGCGATAGATACCGGCGATGAGGCGGCCAGCGAAATGCTTTCGAAACTGAGTGGAATTCGTATTCTGACAGTGGAAGATGATGAGCTAAACGACAAACTTGATTTTTTTGCCGAACTGGAAAAGGACGGATTTTTCAAAAAGAATGATTATGAAGTTTTAATGGAAGTGACCGAATCTGATGAGGTGGTGCGTTTTCTGGCTAAAGACGGGGGCAACGGCAAATTTTCAGATTTGATTCTTGTGGTTGGGGGTGACGACAATGCGCTCATTAGTATCAGTGGTATTATCGATCCGGAGAATATTGGTAAAATTACCAAATCACTGGATATTGATTTGGGGGGACAAGTGAAAAAAGTGGAAAAGTAAAACAGGTTATTTAAAATAGGAATTGTACCATTTTACAAATTCCCCGATACCTTTTTCCAGCGGGGTATCGGGGGAATATCCCAAATTTTTCTGAAGGTCGCTAACATCTGCAAATGTTTTATACACATCCCCGGGCTGCATTTCCCTATATTCTTTCACTGCTTTCTTCCCCAGCGCCTTTTCAATTGTTTCGATGAAATCCAACAGTTTAACCGGGGTTGAATTTCCGATATTATAAATTTGATAAGGCGGACTTTCTGCAGGAATTCCTGCCAATACCTTGACCACACCTTCCACAATATCATCGATGTAGGTAAAATCCCGGTACAAATCGCCGTGGTTGAACACCTTTATGGGCGTTCCTTCCAAAATGGCCCGGGTAAAAAGGAAATAGGCCATGTCGGGCCTTCCCCAGGGACCGTAAACCGTAAAAAAGCGAAGCCCGGTGGCCGGAATGTTATAAAGATGGCTGTATGTATACGCCATCAGCTCATTGCTTTTTTTTGTGGCAGCGTATAAACTTATGGGGTGGTCCACCGGATCGGATGTGGAAAGCGGCATTTTGGAACTATTGCCGTACACACTGGAAGAACTGGCGTAAACCAGGTGTTTTACCGGATGGTGCCGGCAGGCTTCCAAAATGTTCATAAAGCCTGCAATATTGCTGTTTATATAGGCATGCGGGTTTTCAATACTGTAGCGCACGCCGGCCTGTGCCGCCAGGTTACAAACAAAATCAAAATTCTCGGTTTCAAACAAATGATTCAGAGCTTCACGGTCCTCAAGGTTCATTCGTACAAAAGAATAACCTGCATCCTTTGTACTGGTAATTTTTTGATTCCAGTTTGCGGAATCCTTTGAAATACCCGCCTCCCGGAGCCTTGAGAATTTTAATTCAGGAGAATAATAGTCATTGATGTTGTCAATTCCCACAACTGAAGCCCCTTGCTTCAGCAGTTTATTCACGAGGTGAAACCCAATAAATCCGGCAGAACCTGTCACCAGTATTTTCATTTCCAAACTATTTTAAAGGAAAAATTTTGTTTTTCTCCAGGTAATCCGAAATCCGATCAAGGTTGAGTTCATTTTCTTCGGGGTTAAATACGAGATTTGCATGGGCTGGTTTCTCAAATTCCAAATCAGCCCCCGGTAGGTTTTCCGTTTCGCCCTTGTCGGCTTTTTTGTACAATTCAGGTTTGTTGTTTCGGCAGTACTCCAGCGAAGCATCCATAAAAAACAGGTGAAACTTGTCTTGTCCGATAATTTCTGATACCTGTCCGCGAATGGAGTTATTTCGCGAAATAAAGGAACAGATTGTAATAATTCCCTGGTCATTAAGGATTTTACAGATATGGGCTACCCGACGCAGGTTTTCTGCCCGGTCGGCAGGTGAAAAATCCAGTTCGCGGCTAAGGCCGGGGCGCACCGAACTGCCATCCAGCAATACTACGGTGGCGCCATCATCAAATAACTTTTTTTCAAGGCTGAATGCCAGCTCATTTTTACCCGAGCCGTGTAATCCTGTGAACCAAAGGGTCATCCCTTTCTGGTTGAACCTTTTTTCTCTGCTTTCGGCGGAGATTAACGATTTTCCTTTCCGGATTGTTTCTTTTTCAACATCGGTAATCCTCGAAGGCAGGTTTTTACTGTCGAGCTTATCAAGAATCATTCCTACGGCCACGGTATTGTTTGTAACCGGATGTATCAATACAAAAGAACCGGTGTTCTTATTTTTTTTATACGGATCGAAAAAGAGGGGCTTGGCAGTAGTTAGCACAGCCCGGCCGATTTCATTGAGTGTGAGATTTTTTACTTCGGATTTTTCCAGTGTATTTACATCCACTTTATGGCGAATCATATCGATTCGGGCACGTGTAGTGTTGGTGGTTTGTTTCAGAAAAAACTGGGTGGAAATATCCATGGGCTCTTCATCCATCCAAACCAGCATCGCTTCGAAATGACGTTCCATGCGCGGCAGATTATCCGGGTTGACCAGCATTTCACCACGGGAGATGTCTATTTCGTCTTCCAGCACTAGCGTAACCGATTGGGGAGGAAATGCCTGTTCCTGGTCGCCATCGTATCCCGGAATGGCCTTTACTTTTGATGTTTTGCGCGATGGCAATGCCATAATTGAATCACCCGGTTTGACAATGCCAGAGGCTACTTGTCCGGCAAAACCGCGGAAGTCGCGATCGGGACGGAGTACATACTGCACCGGGAACCGGAAATCGTCGTAGTTGCGGTCGCTGCTAACATGCACTGCTTCCAGGAATTCAAGCATGCTTTTCCCATGGTACCAGGGCATTTTGGGTGAAAGCTCCACCACATTGTCACCTTTGAGCGCCGAAAGGGGAATGAAATTTACATCCGGGATATCAAGTTGGGTTACAAATTTTTTGTAGTCGGAACATATATCGTCGAAAATTTTTTGACTGAAATCTACCAGGTCCATTTTATTTACAGCCAACACAACATGTTTGATGCCAAGCAATGACACTAAAAAGGTGTGCCGGCGGGTTTGGGTAATTACTCCTTTGGTGGCATCGATGAGGATGATGGCCAGGTTTGCAGTGGAACCGCCTGTAATCATGTTACGGGTGTATTGTTCGTGTCCCGGTGTGTCCGCAATAATAAACTTTCGTTTCGCTGTGGAGAAATAGCGGTAAGCCACATCTATGGTAATTCCTTGTTCCCGTTCTGCTTTCAGTCCGTCGAGTAGCAGCGCATAGTCAATGTCTTCACCGGCATGTCCTACCCGTTTGCTGTCACGTTCCAGCGCTGCCAGCTGGTCTTCGTAAATCATTTTACTGTCGAACATCAATCGTCCGATGAGGGTCGATTTTCCATCATCAACCGAACCGGCGGTCAACAGCCGGAGCAGGTCTTTTTTCTGATCCTGATCAAGGAAAGCGCGGATGTCAAGATTGTTTGTTAGTGTTGTCATTGTTATTTTGTTGCTGGTTATTTGTTACTTGTTGCTTGTTGTTGGTTGCTGGTTAGGTTTTCCAACTCTTTTCCACATACTGTATAAACTTGTATATTTTCATTCCGAGAATTTCATATCCTTCGGCTAGTTCGTTCCATCCTTTTTTATCAGGATAAAGGGCAACGATAGTTTTTATTTGATTTGCGCATTCATCATTTGATGCCTGAGCGTAAATTAGAAATTTTGTAAAATCGGCCTTGTAGCGTCTTCTTCCATATCCTTCTACAATCTGATCTTTTATACTTTTAGATGATCGTCTTACTTGAGCACCCTGTTCATACAATTCAAAATGTGGCAATTCAAGACTAAGCTTATGAACTTTTAATGAGAGTTCAAATGCTATTTTGTAAATATCTAAGTCTTTGTAACTCCCCATTTTCACTATTTGTGGTTTTCAAATATTAACCTTTTCATAGATTTATTGTATAGCCTTTTACCAGTAAACGAGTAACCGGCAACCAGTAACAAGTAACACGCAGACAACCTCTAGAAATATCCTTCTCTTTTCTTTTGTTCCATGCTGGCTTCCTGGTCGAAGTCTATGACACGGGTGGTGCGTTCTGAAACAGTGACCGTCATCATTTCCTCTACTATTTTTTCAATGGTGTCGGCTTCTGATTCTACGGCTCCTGTGAGCGGATAACAGCCAAGGGTGCGGAAGCGAACTTTCCGCATTTGAGCTTTTTCTACCAATTCTTTAGGCATCCGGTCGTCATCTGCCATAATCAGGTTACCATCCATTTCAACAATGGGCCGTTCTTTGGAGAAATAAAGCGGCACGATGGGGATTTCTTCCAGCCTGATATATTGCCAGATGTCCAGTTCAGTCCAGTTACTGAGGGGGAATACCCGAATCGATTCTCCTTTATGAACGCGGGCATTGTAAATATTCCACAATTCGGGGCGCTGGTTTTTCGGATCCCATTGGTGAAATTTATCGCGGAATGAAAAAATACGTTCTTTGGCGCGTGATTTTTCTTCATCCCGTCGGGCACCGCCAAATGCAGCGTCAAATTTATACTTGCTGAGTCCTTCAAGCAGCGCCTGTGTTTTCATTACATCGGTATGCACTTTGCTTCCGTGGGAAAACGGGCCAATACCGCTTTCGAACCCTTTTTTATTATAATGGACGATCAGATCCCACCCTTTTTCTTTTGCATAATTATCCCTGAATTCTATCATTTCACGGAACTTCCATTTGGAGTCGATGTGCATGAGTGGGAACGGCACCTTGCCAGGGTAGAATGCTTTTTCGGCCAGCCGCACCATTACAGATGAGTCTTTTCCGATAGAATAAAGCATTACGGGGTTCTCAAACTCGGCCGCCACTTCACGGATAATATGAATGGCTTCGGCCTCAAGCTCACGCAGGTTTGTTAAACTGTATTCCTTCATGAATCTGAATAAAATATTCTACTTTCTTGAGTAACTTCTGTGAATGTAATTTTTTCTGTTACTTTATTTACAAACAATTTTTCCGGTATTTTGTCAGGCAAAATTGAAGGGCAAAGATAATACTATTCACCAAAGAAGTAGTTTTGCCATTTTGCAAATACCGGAAACATCCGTAAACGGGCAAAACGTTTCATCTATTTTTTTGTTCATGTATAATCTGTTTTTGGTTGATTCAAATTGGTCAAAAAAGGAAGTACAGAATTTTAAAAATGTAAAAGACCGGGAGATGCAGACCTCGCTTTATGTATGAAAAATTTAGAATCAGTATAAGGAATTAAAGTATGAAGTTTCTGCATGAAATGACTCCCGATCTTACTATTTTTATTTATATAAAATGATTGTTTTGTTCGTAATCTTCAATTTGGCTGAACGAGTACTGATAGCTCATCGGAATAATCTCGTTATACTCTTCCAACGTTGCATTTGACAGGCATGCATCAATTATCCGTTTACCTGTTCTGTATAAGTCTTCCTTTAAATATTTTTGCAGCTCTTTTTTGAAAAAATCCTGTAATATTTCCGCGCCGGCATCATAACCGTCTGTACCCACTTCTATCTGATTATAAACCTTCAGAAAGCGTGTAGGAATTTTCGAGCTTTCAATCGTAAGGTAGTTTAATTCGTAACCCAGCAAGCTGCATCTCGCAGGCTGGAACTGATCACTTCTTAACCTTGCCACCCCACGCCGGGTTAAATATTCACGCATCAGGAGCTGAGGTCTAAACCCAACTTGCCAGACTCCAATATTTTGATTCGGAACCAGGGTAAAGGTGGTTCTTGGTGTTTTAACAATCTGGTCGAGCAGCAAATTGGCATGTGTAACACGTTTCCCGGTAGCAAAAGGCCAGTAAGAACCAACCCCCTCGCTTTCCATGGCGCCTGTGCCAACAATGCTTGGGTTGTTGTGCCCCCTGGGAGATACAAGTCTCCAAAGCCAGGCAAGCGCCGGGGGTAAAATGTGGAACAATCCGACAATCCCGTAAGATGGATTTTCCCTGCTGCACATTGGCGTTCTGATACCAAAGCTTCTGATGTCTACCCCAACCGGATGGTTTACAATGTTTTTTACGTTGCTGCGGGGCAGGATTACCCTGGGGTTGGGGCATGGCTTGCCGGGCTCGTCCATGATATGGTCCCAAATGAGGGCCGTTGATTGTGGAACCGTATCGATATTCAGGAAAAGTAACTGTTTATCCGGGGAAATGGTTGCCTTTTCAAGGTGCGGATCGTCGCCGTATTCTTTCACGCTGTCAACCCGAACAAACCAGGCATTTTCGGCATCCAGAATGTACAGTTTACCATTTTTCTTTTGCTGGGAAGGGTGGCACAGGGCCATATCGTCAGCTACTGCCCTGAAAGAACAAAACCTGGGAATACTGATGAACCTTTCTTCCCCGTTAACCCTGTTTCTTCCAATCAGTACACGGCCGTCCACTTCCCGGATAATGTGCTGGTGCAATTCACTTTTTCCACCTCCGCTGGCTCCTTCGTGCATAAAGGTAGTGATGTTATCGTAGGGGCTGATCGACTGGACGGCAGAACAGTGTGCCGTAATCCATCCTTCCTTTTCACCCTGGGTGAGTAGTACTCCGTAAAGTCCTTTTTTTGCACTTGGCCCGGGATAAAGATTGTAGGCATAAAGTTCATGCACATTGGCTGTGCGGTTATGTACAACTACCTGTTTGCCATCGAAATGGGTGTGGCGGAATACCGGTGCAACAAAAATAACTGATTTGACTTCTGTCTTTTCTTCCAAATCCTGCGGCGCCAGAATTTGTTGTAACATCGACAGGCCCATTGCAAAAAAAGCTGCGTTGGCCGGGGCAATGGCTATGCCGACAGAACCGATGTTCTCCCTTCCGGCAAAATAGAAAAAACAAGCCAGATCCTGTTTTTTAAGCCAATCAAAGGTCTCCTCCTGAATAGAAGAAAAAGTAAATCCATACTTTTCGCTGAAATGTTTTTTATCGGTGGGAAGGTCGTCCGCAATGGACATTGTTCCGGGGTCCCGCCGTCTCATGTAGGGTTCGGTGTAATTTGCCGAAATACCGTTTTTCACCCGGTGAACCACCGCTTCAGTATATTCCCCTTTGCCGGGGATATCATACTTTACAAAGAATTCATTGTTTTGTTTGCCGTTGGTAGATGCATCGGCAAGTTCATCGGTTGTATTGAAAACCGTAAGGCTTTTGCACTCCTTCAATACATCCGTTACATTACCGGGCAATTGAATATTTTTTTCTGATAAAATTTTAAATAAACTGTCCATAACCATCTTTTATTCTGTTTTAGTGTAACATGCCCGATGAAATATTGTTTCGTGCGGTATTACAACGGAACAAAAGTATTGTTTTGTGGTTAACTATTGAAGGAGTACTTAATTTTGATTAAGAATGGTTAAAAAAATTAATAAATACTTAATCAACCTACAGGTCTTTTTCTTACCCTTCCGGAGGAGTGATTATCCAGATTACCTGGGAGTTGCCTTGTGAAATGTTACGCGCAAGATGGTGACTTGCTGAGTTAAAATAAAAACTGTCATGTTTTTCCAGAATATAGCTTTTGTCATCCAGTGTAAATTCTATTTTTCCATTTAAAACAAAACAGAATTCCTGCCCCGGATGAATTTTCATAATTCCTTCCGAGCTGGCACCTTTTTCGAATTCTACCAGGAAAGTCTCCATTTGTTTCCCGTTTCCGTGATTCGACAAAAGATACAACGTAGCGCCGGAATCGTTTCTTTCCACAAAGCTTTTCTTGTTGAACTTAACCAGGGGGTTTTTGGTCAAAATTTCATTTTCGCCAATTAACTCGCCAACTGTTGTGTATAGGCTGTCAGCTATTGATTTGAGGGTTAGGACAGAAGGAAATGCTTTGGCTTTCTCAATTTGCGACAGTGCACTTGAACTTATACCCACCTTTCGGGCAAGTTCGTTCAGTTGCATGTGTAAACTTTCTCTTTTGCGCTTTATCCGTTCCCCCAAGCGTTTCATAAAATTGTCTTTAAAAGAGGTAAAAATAATGATTATTCACTATGACCCGAAAAAAAATAAAGTAATATTTAATGTTTTAAATACTACTTATTTTTAATCTTCCGGATTACAAATAGCTATTTGTTTCGTTCCGGTACAATCTGACAGAACTGTTTTATTTTTTGAGGTATAATTTTTCAAAAGAAACTTCTGCATACAACCAACATATTTTGCATTTGTCCATAATCAGAACGGGCAAAGAGGAGAGAGGTTAAAGGAGCAGCTTGTCTACTTTGGGACAGGAATGCGGAAGAAATACTACAATATTGTTTCCGGGATGGAGCGTCTTTAGCATTTATGATAAGTTTTTTTTATTGATTTTCAACTTTTTTGTTATGTTTTAATATGTAATTAATATGTTATTATATAACTATATAATTAATACTTGATATGTTTATTATTTATTCATTCATGTTTTTGTTAGGTTAAAAAGACTCGATTCTCTTTTTTTGCATCGTATCTTTGAAATTACAAAAACACAAAGAGTATGGCTCGATCCACAGAAAAAGAATTTTACAGGCCTTTGAGCGACGAGGAAATAGGGCAGTTGGTTTACCAGGGATGTTCCTCGCCCGACTGGAACCTGGTGAAAGTTTCTCCAGACTTCACTCCTGATAACATCGAAAACTCCAAATTTACCGGTCATATCCGTTTGAACAGTTTCAACCGAACGGTAAATTTGGTAGGCGGAATTACTTTTCATACTGGCATTTATAATGCCTGGCTTCACAACTGTGAAGTAGGAAAGGACGCACTTATTCATAATGTGAGGAGTTACATTGCCAATTATAAAATTGAGGAACAAGTAATTATCCATAATGTAACCACGATTGCTGTGGATGGGGAGACTTCCTTTGGGAACGGTGTGAATGTAGAGGCAATTAACGAAGACGGAGGACGCGCGGTTCCCATTTATGATTTTCTTTCCACGCACGTGGCATATATTATGGCACTTTACCGTCACCGGCCCGGTGTGGTTCTGGCCTTAAAAAACATGGTAGAATCTTATACTGAAAGCGTAAAAAGCAGCACGGGTGTTGTCGGTGCCTATTCAAAAATATTAAACTGTAATACCGTCCTGAATGTGAAGGTGGGGCCGGCTACTACGATAGATGGTGGTAAAAAGTTGAAGAACGGGAGCATTAACAGTACTCTTGAAGCCCCGGTGATGATTGGAGAAGGAGTTATCATGGACGATTTCATTGTTTGCTCGGGTACCCGGATTACCGATGCCACTCTTCTTTCAAAATGTTTTGTGGGGCAGGGGTGTATTCTCGACAAACACTATTCGGCGTTCAACTCATTGTTTTTTGCCAACTGCCAGGGATTTCACGGTGAGGCCTGTTCCATCTTTGCCGGGCCATACACGGTTACCCACCATAAATCAACACTGCTTATTGCCGGTATGTTTTCTTTTATGAATGCCGGCAGCGGCTCCAACCAAAGCAACCATATGTATAAGCTGGGGCCTATCCACCAGGGGATTTTGGAACGGGGAGCAAAAACTACCAGCGATTCCTACCTCTTGTGGCCGTCGCATATTGGCGCCTTTTCATTGGTTATGGGCCGTCATTACAAACATTGTGATACCGCTGATTTTCCTTTTTCTTATTTGATTGAAAGCAAAGACGAAAGTATCCTGGTTCCGGCTATTAACCTGAAAAGCATTGGTACGGTGCGGGATACCCAGAAATGGCCACGACGTGATAACCGGAAAGATTCTAATTTACTCGACCTGATCAATTTTAATTTGCTTAGTCCTTACACTATTCAAAAGATGGTGAACGGTCTTAAAAAGCTTCAGGCCATCCGTAAATCATCAGGAGAATTTGCCAGGGAATACAGTTATGACAAAATGAAAATTGAGAAACGGGCGCTCGAACGTGGTATTGTTTTGTATGAAATGGCAGTCTGGAAGTTTTTAGGCAATTCGCTCATTACCCGCCTGCAGGGAACTGAATACGCTTCGAACAAGGAAATCCGAAAAACATTACAACCGGATACTACACTGGGAAAAGGATACTGGGTCGATCTTTCCGGCCTGCTTTGCCCGTTTGAAGCGCTCGATAAATTGCTTCGCTCCGTGGAAGATGGAGAAACAACTACCCTTGAAGAGGTGAATGCGGCATTGATTGCCCTTCATAAAAATTATTACAATTACGAATGGACCTGGGCGGTAGATGTTTTACAGAAATTTTGTAATAAAAAGCTTGATGAGTTCACGGCGGAGGATGTAATTGATGTGGTGGAAAAATGGAAAAAGAGTGTCCTTGAAATTGACCGCCTCCTGTACGAAGATGCCAAAAAAGAGTTTTCACTGACTAAAATGACCGGATTTGGTGTGGACGGACAAAACGGCGCGCGCGAACTCGACTTTGCAGAGGTGCGCGGAGATTTCGAAAAAAACGAAACGGTAAAGGCCATTCATGTGCATATGCAAAACAAGGAAAACCTCGGGAATGAACTCATCGGAAGAATGAAAAAAACAATGCGCAGGGAAGTAACGGCAAATTGAACCAGAGCCCCAAACTTTTAACATTTTATTTCTCAAAGATATGTGTGGAATAGTAGGATACATTGGCAATAAAGAAGCTTATCCCGTTTTAATGAACGGACTGAAGATGCTGGAATATAGGGGATACGACTCGGCAGGTGTTGCATTGCTGAACGGGAGACTGGAGGTTATCAAAAAGATGGGTAAGGTTTCGGAACTTGAAAATTTTGCCATTTCAAAAAATGTAGCCGGAAACATTGGAATAGGACATACCCGTTGGGCAACGCACGGGGAGCCCAGCGATCAAAATGCCCATCCGCACCTGTCGATGGAAGGGATTTTTTCTGTGGTGCACAACGGCATCATAGAGAATTACGCTCAACTGAAAGAGGAACTGGAGAATCATAACTTCAGTTTCAGAAGTGAAACAGATACAGAGGTACTGGCTAATTTAATCGAATATTTTTATGGACAGGGGAAGGAAGTTACAGCAGAAATGGCTGTGCAGCTCGCTTTGACAAAGGTTGTAGGCGCTTACGGAATTGCCGTTTTGTGCAGCAACGAAAAGGATAAACTGATTGTGGCCCGAAAAGGTAGCCCGCTGGTGGTGGGACTTGGAAATGGGGAGTATTTTGTGGCAAGCGATGCTTCTCCCCTTGCAGCATTTACCGGTCATGTGGTTTATCTCAATGATTATGACATGGCCATCATTTATAAAAATAATTTCACGCTGAAAAATATAGCAAATAACCCGGTTTCTTTAACTGTTTCAAACCTCGATATGAAGATCGGGGAAATCAGTAAGGGTGACTTTGAGCATTTTATGCTGAAAGAAATATTTGAGCAACCCCAAACCATTGAAGAAACATTTAAAGGCCGGCTGAAACCGGAGTATCCTGATATTGTGCTGGGTGGATTACTGAATGTCTTTCCAAAAATTACAGCAGCCGGGCGGATTATAATTGTTGGGTGCGGAACCTCCTGGCATGCCGCCCTTATTGGTGAGTATTTAATGGAAGAGTATGCCCGGGTGCCAGTGGAGGTGGAATACGCTTCCGAATTCAGGTACCGTAACCCGGTGCTGGGAAAAAACGATGTGGTTATTTTGATCAGCCAGAGCGGAGAAACAGCCGATACATTAGCCGCGTTGCGGATGGCGAAGGAAAGGGGAGCTACGGTATTGGGCATATGTAACGTGGTGGGCTCCACCCTCGCGAGAGAAACAGAAGCCGGTGTTTTTACCCATGCCGGCGTGGAAATTGGCGTGGCTTCTACCAAAGCATTTACTGCGCAGGTAACTGTTCTTACCCTGTTTGCCCTTAAACTGGCAAAAACAAAAGGGACTGTTTCCACCGAAGAATATCAGGCATTGGTGAAAGAACTGGCGGAAATCCCGGCAAAAGGGCGGGCTATTCTGCAAAATAGTAATCATATTAAACAGGTTGCCGAAAAATATAAAGATGTTGTTAATGCACTCTACCTTGGCCGGGGAACACTTTTTCCGGTGGCAATGGAAGGAGCGCTAAAACTAAAAGAAATATCGTATATCCATGCCGAAGGATATGCTGCCGGGGAGATGAAACACGGCCCGATTGCCCTGGTGGATGATAACCTGCCTGTAATAGTAGTGGCCCCGCACGATGCCTACTATGAAAAAATTGTGAGTAATATCCAGGAAGTGAAAGCCCGCAAAGGAAATGTAATTGCCATTGTGACCGAAGGAGACACCGGCCTAATGGGAATGGCAAACGATATCATTGAAATACCAAAGTCACATCCTGCTCTGGCTCCCTTACTGGCTGTAATTCCTTTGCAATTGCTTGCCTACCACATGGCCGTTTTGCGAGGCTGCGATGTAGATCAGCCACGCAATCTCGCCAAGTCTGTTACGGTGGAGTAGTGGGGTAGAGGCATTCTGCATAAGAATGCCCCTGTTTTTTTTAGACTATTTCAGGCCTTTCTTTTCCAAATAGGGTTCAATAGAAGGCTCTTTGCCACGGAATGTTTTGTAAACTTCCATACCATCAGCCAAACCACATTTTTCAAGTAACTTCCTGAATTTTGCAGCTACTTCCTGGTTGAAGATATCTCCGGTTTCCTTAAAGGCATAAAAAGCATCCGTGTCAAGAACTCCTGCCCAGTAATAAACGTAATATCCGGCAGAGTAACCGCCACTGAAGATGTGGGCAAAATAGGTACTGCGGTAACGAGGAAGAATTTCCGGAATCAGTCCGATGTCGTCCATCGAAGCTTTTTCAAATGCGCGTACATCGTTAATGTCCGGATTTTCAGTTGTATGGAAATCCATATCCAGGAGTGCGGCAGCCACAAACTCACCGGTTTCAAATCCTTGGTTGAATGTGCCACTCATTTCCAGCTTTTTAATTAGTTCATCCGGAATCGGAGCGCCGGTTTGGTAATGTTTGGCGTATACCTTCATTACTTCGGGTTCAGCCGCCCAGTTTTCCATAATTTGTGAAGGTAATTCCACAAAATCGCGTGCTACGTCTCCTGAAGTACGATCATAAGGGCCATCGGCAAACAAGCCATGCAGTGCATGTCCAAATTCATGAAAAAGGGTGGAAACTTCGTCAAAGCTCAGCAGGGCAGGAGTGTCACCGGCAGGTCGGGTGAAGTTCATCACTATTGTTCCTACGGTTGGAACACGTTCGCCGTTGCGGTAAGTTGCATCCCTGAACTGAGTGGACCAGGCGCCTACTCTTTTCCCGTCGCGCGGGTGAAAATCCATATACAAAACCCCCAGTTTTGATCCATCTGCTTCCAGTACTTCATATACTTCGGCTTCAGGGTGGTATGTGGGCCAATCGCGTTGTTTAAATTGTAACCCGTACAAGTTCTCAGCCACGTAAAAAATTCCTTTTTTAGCATTTTCAAGGGAGAAGTATGGTTTAATTTCTGCTTCGTCGAGGTCAAATTTTTGCTTCCGCAGCTTTTCGGTATAATACCACCAATCCCAAGAGGCCAGCTCAAAATCACCGCCTTCACTATCTATAATCGCCTGCATTGCTTTCACATCCTGTTTGGCTATTTTCATGGCCGGATGCCAGAGTTTCATCAGAAAATCGTAAACGGCTTCCGGTGTTTTGGCCATATTTACATCGATAATATATTCCGCATGATTGTCAAAGCCCAGTAGTTCAGCACGCTGATCACGCAGTTTTACCATTTTTTTGATGATTTCCTTGTTGTCAAATTCATTATCGTTGTTACATCGCATGAAGTAACCACGGTAAAGTTTTTCCCGCAGTTCCCGTTTTTCCGAATACTGAAGGAAGGGAATCATACTGGGCTTAGCCAGGGTAAATACCCATTTGCCTTCTTCTCCGAACCCTTTTGCGTCGTCGGCAGCGCGGGCAATAACATCTTCCGGCAGCCCGGCCAAATCTTCCTGATTGTCAATCACCAGTTTAAAGTTCCGGTTGGTTTCGGCCAGCAGGTTTTCGCCAAACTGAAGACTCAGCTTCGACAACTCTTCATTCCATCCTCTGAGTTTTTCCTGATCCGCTGCCGAAAGGTTGGCACCGTTACGTACAAAATCTTCGTAGTATTTTTCGGTTGCCCTAAGTTGTTCTTCATCCAGCCCCAGGCTGTTACGTTTATCATAAACACTTTTGATCTTTTCAAACAAACCGGCGTTCATCATAATATTGTCGCTGTGCCGGGTTAAAAGGGGCGATATTTCACGCGCCAGCTCCTGCATCTTGTCATTGGTGTTGGCCGAATTCAGCGGGTAAAAGGTGCTGGTTACCATATCCAGTAATTGCCCTGCTTTGTCAAGTGCCAGAATGGTGTTGTCGAATGTTGGCTCCGACTTGTCTTCAACAATCGCATTCACTTCTGTTTCGTGTTTCCGGATGCCTTCCTCTACGGCGGGCAGAAAGTGTTCTTCTTTTATCTCATCAAATGGTGGAACGCCGTAAGGGGTGGTCCACTCTTTAAAAAAGGGATTTTCCATATTTGTTTCCGATTCTTTTTTCTGGTTCTGGCACGATAAAACAGCCATTCCCAAAACTATAATTCCAATTAAAATTTTTTTCATGGTTATATTTTTTCTTTTATGCACAAGAACACAAAATTATTATTTTTCGGTTCCTGAATCCATGATTCTTATTAGCTCTTTCATTTTTTCTGTAAATAGTAACGCCTTCACCCGCTGATAGTTTTTATTTTATGCTTTTATTGCGAGCGAATTATCGCGTTTTGCCGGAGCTGATGGGCTATTGGAAGAGGGTGAATAAACTCTCCCGTTTTACAGGGAACAGCAAATTTATTCTAACGAAGGGCAGATGACATTCTGTGCATTTTTAAGGTCACTATGAAAATCCGGTGTAGTAAAAAAGTAATCACGCTTAACTTTCAATATTTGTTTAACTTTTTTCCTACCCAAACATAATAGTCAGAATTTACTCACTACTCCAACCTGAACCTAAAACATAAGTACCCGAAAGAAATTTCCGGGTCAAGGTTGACTTTTATCTTCACCCAAAATCTTTTCAAAACTAACTTTAAGGGAGTGATTGAATATCACGAAACAGTGTGGGCTCGATGTAAGAAACTTTACCTGCAAAACCTTATTCATATAACAATCGACTGGTTATCCACTTGTTTGGGGCTTTGCCCCAATCCCCACTTCATTTTTCTCCTTTGGATGAGAAAAACGAAGCAAAAAGAATCATGTCAAAATTAACTTTTGCGTTTTTTCAATCTGGCGAACTAGCCCGACTGACGGAATTTTGACAGAGCCCGCATCAGGTATAGCTCACTTATAAACCGAAGTCAGGAATTGACAAAACAGTTACTCCATATATGAACATTTATGGCTAAATAAAGCTCATCGCAACGATGGCCTTGGTCGGTGAGCCCATTTTTATTGGAAAAATAATTGATTGGTTTTGCCTGTGTTGGGTATGTTACTGACAAAAATTTACCCATAGTAAGATATCTGTCTCATTGAAGCGCTTTCAGGTGAGATTATTTTATACATTGAAGGTATTGGTTGCCAGTTGTTTAATTTCTGATTACAGCGAGGCCGCTTTATCAAACCCGACCGTTTCCCGGTAGAATTGCGGCGAAACCTCCGCATTTTTTTTGAAGAACCGGCTAAAATAGAATTCATCATCATACCCCAGCTCAAAAGCGATTTCCTTTACTGTTTTGTTGGTAAGGTACAGTTCCCTTTTGGCTTCAACAATGATTCGTTCCGAAATCAATTCGGTGAGGGTTTTGTTGAAATGCGTTTTGGTAATTTTAGCCAATGATTTCGGACTAATAGCCAGGATATTGGCATAATCCCTGGGGCTGTGCTTTGTTTTATAGTGTGTTTCAATCGCATTTTTTAGATTTTGCAGTACAAATGGTTCCTCATTTTGTGTATTTGTACGCTGCAGCTCTGGAAATTGGGCCGTTTTTAGTCTTGAGGCGGTAATTAGAAATACTTTTAATAACGAAATAATCGATTCATTCTGTGCCAGTTCTTTTTGCTTTAATTCATCCTGTATTTGATCAATGAGTATTAAAAACCTGCTTTTAGAAGCTTCATCTATCTGCACCAGGGGCGGATCGTAAATATTATTGAAGAGTACGCCATGGCATGATACTTCTTTATGGTGCTTATGGATGCAGAAAAAATCGGAATGAAAATGAATAACTGTGGCATGCAGTTCCTGTTCCTGTAATAGCCAAAAGGGTTGGTATGGCGAAAAAGCCATAAGCGAGTTTGTTTTAAAATGATACTCTGAAAAATCGGCCCGTAGTGTTCCTTTCCCCTGATTTACCCATACCAAGGAATAGTAATTCAATCGTTGAATGTGGTCAAAAGGATTACTGCCTTTGATGGTGAAAATTTTAAAAGCCAGGTTTCCGGTCTGTGAATTCAGAAGTGTATGGTTACTTTCATATAACATTCGTTCAACTTAAAAGTATCTTTTATATTCGTTAACGATGGTGACAAAACGTTTTTGCATTAGGCCTTGTTCATTCCGTTTCAGGTTTTTGTTTCCAAATGTTCATCGTTTTTTTTGTTTTATGTCGGCATTCGTTTTTAAGCCGTACTGCATTTTTTTAATTCTGCATACCCTGTATCTTTTTGGATCGAATGAAAAGAAAGGCAAGCATCACCTTGCCTTTCTTCAGGGTAAACTTTATGCTGCCTCGGATGAGATCAGCCTGGATTCAGGAAAATCTACCTCTACCTTAATGGCATTGTTGAAATAATTGGTAAAAATGTTTAATGCAGTATGTGCAATTATTTCAGTTACGGCAGCGTCGGTATATCCCGCATTTTTTACCTCTGCGATATCAGCGCTACTTACACGGCCTTTTTTATTCACTAACTTTTGGGTAAAAGAAAGTGCTGCTTCTGTTTTCGGGTCAGCAGACCTACCTTCTTTGGCGGCTTCCAACGTCTGGCTGTCAATGCCCACTAAATTTCCACCAATGAATGTATGGGCTGCATTACAATATTCACAGCCATTTGCATTGGCCACAGTGAGGGCAATTAGTTCGGCGAGTTTCGCTCCCAGTGAGCTTGTTCCGAGATCGCCACTGAAGTTGAGGTAAGCGCTTAAAACGGCCGGTGAATTTCCCATAGTCCGCATCATATTGGGAACCATTCCTAATTTAGCCTGAATTCCGTCAAAAAGTTCTTTCGATTTTCCTGATGATATTTCAGGTTTTAGAGCTTCAATTCTTTGCATTTTTCTAATTTTTAATTCTGGTCAAAATTGACATTGCAAAGATTAGCGTAACGGACTAACTTAAGAATGGATGATTTTCGCAGATGAATGGACGATTTTAATTCATTTTGATCCATTCGATTTCATCCTTTTCGAAGCTGTCTAATTTATAGTCTGCTATTTCATAATTCATTTCTTTATTCCCATTTGTATAAGCAATCACAGTCATTCCTGCATTTTTGGCTGCTAGCATCCCAGCATATGAATCTTCAATTACAATACAATTTTCGGGTTTCGTATTTAATTTATGTGCTGCATTTAAATAAATTGAAGGGTCTGGTTTCCCTTTTATTTCAAACTCTGCAGATGAGATTGAGTCAAATAAATGTAAAATATTTAGTTTTTTTAAAACCACGGGAATAATTCTATTTGGGGAGTTTGTTGCTAATCCGACTTTATATTTTTCTGTTTTGAGCCGTTCTATAAATGTTTTTACTCCATTTATTTGGCAACTTTCCGTTTCAATGAGCTCAATAACCCGTGAAATAACCCTTTGCTCTGCGGTTTCTAAATCCATATTTTTCCAGGGATATTTGTTGTACCAAAATTGAGTAACTTCAGATGTTGTCATAGACCTGGTTATAGCAGAATATTCGTCAGTTACTTTAACTCCCAAAGAAGTAAATACTTCATGTTCTGCCTGTTTCCAGTATTTCTCCGAGTCAATAATAACCCCGTCCATATCAAATATAATTGCCTTTTTATTTGTCATATTTACTTGTTTATTGCAATCCTTTAACTTGCTGTCGGCGGCTGGTATACCCCCAAAACTTTGTATTCGCCAGTTAACCCCAAATGTTTTATACTCAATGTCAGGCGCTTCGATTTATTGTTTTTGTCATCCTGAAATTCATTAATTCTTTATTTCTTGATTTTTTTAATTGTTGTTTCTCAATAATATAACCGTGCTTTTCAAAAAAGTTTTTGGCTGTAATGCTTACATCTGAATAAATCGCATCATTACCTTGTTCTTTTGCTTTTTTTTCAATGATCCTTATCAAGTTGCCAGCAACTCCATGTCTTTGATAGTCTTTGTGAACAAAGATAAAATCCAAATATCCATCAGTAGCTAATGAACTAAACCCAACTAATTTGTCACCAATTATTGCTTTAATAAAATACTGTTTTTCAATTTTTTCTTCCCACTTATCGTGGTCTGTCCACCATGATGACCAATCTTCTATTTCATCTGCTGGATAATCATTTGAGTTCACATTCTGAATAGTGTCACGGAACAGCTGAGTTATCATGACAATATCTTGTTTCGTAGCTCTGTAAATTTTTATTCCGGTATTGAATAAATCCAAACAAAAGAGTCCGTTAGAGTTCTGTTTGAAGCCATTGTTTACAAGTACTTTTATTGATGATAAATTCTCTGAAACCGGGTCTGCTACAATATAAGCATATTCGTTTTTTGTTTTAATAAAGTCAACAAGTAAACGGACAATTTTTGAACCATATCCTTTCCCAATATAATCTATATCACCTATGAGATAATCAATTCCGACAGTTCCGATTGGTTCATTTGACCAATCTCCCTGCGGGGCTTTATCTGTTTCATAATATTGCAGAAATCCGATTGGATTGTTACATTCAACGATGAAATATTTCACCCAATCAGCATTAATGTTTTCCGTTATTTCATTAATCCAGTCCTGTGGATCGCCCCAAAATTTTTGAATGTAGTCCTGTTCCAACCACATTCTCATCATATCTATATCTTTTAGGGTAAATTTTCTCATTTTCATTGATGTTGCTGTTTTTATGGTTGTATCCAGTGGTTGGTTTATGGTGCGGTGCGGATTTCGTTGAGCGTTAGTGTCCGGCAGGACCTGACTGCGATGCAAGAATTTGGAGTTGCTAATCGCACCAATCCCTCTATGAAATATGTTCGTTGTTGTGAGCTGCTTTTTATTTGGAATCCATTTTAAAGGTAATATGTTTTTATTTTCATATACTTTAAACAAAATTGAAAACTAGCATCTTGAATTAATTAGTTTTCACAAAATTACTCTTCGTTGTTCTTTTTCAGTCTCTTTGCATCTTTTAATGCTTTATGAATTATCCATTCCAGTTGACCATTAATGCTCCTGAAATCGTCGGCAGCCCATTTTTCAACAGCTTCCATCATTTCCGGATTAATACGTAGTACGAATGTTTTTTTCTTTGGCATTTCCTCTTCCTTCTTTCTAACGTTCATTTTAATATCTGAATTATTCCAAATATCAGAATGGCTATCACTATTTCAATTGCAAGAATTATCAGAATTTTTTTTGTCTTCTTACCAAGCCATCCTTCCTGTTGCTGACTATTCCTTTTGCCAATTAAATACTTTTTATTCTCCCCCATTATTTTATGCATAGCGAATTCCATGGCTTGCTTCTTTTGTGTTCCTATCAATAATTTTTTTCCGTTTTTTAAATAAAGCTGCAAGCCTGTATTTCCTGAAATAGTATATGCCTGTCCGGATCTCCGTCTACTTCGAAATCCATATCCCCCGTATTCTCGCTTTGCTCTGTACTTGCGAATTTCAAACCGCTCAATTTCCTGAATTGTTATTTTGTACGATTTTCTCTTCAGCGGTGGAAATGTAATAAAGATTCCCTTATAAGTTATCTTTGTTTTTAACCTGCTTAATATCACTATTATTAGTGCTGAAATAATAAACAATACGGTTACACTTCCATAAAGAATAAGATGTGAAAAATCCTTTGAACTAAAATCCCACGACTGTCCCGAAAGTTCGTTGGCAAGTGGAATTACTATAGCTAGCAAGGCAGAACCCAATATCAGCCATAACCTCCACTGATTAAAGCGTTGTTCTTCCTTAAAAAGGATTTTTTCCATTTTAATATAATGTTCCGGTATTTACAATCGGTGTAGCATCTTTATCACCACACAAAACAACCATAAGGTTGCTCACCATAGATGCTTTTTTCTCTTCATCCAAATGAACAATTTCTTTCTGACTTAACTCGTCGAGTGCCATTTCAACCATGCTTACAGCGCCTTCTACAATTTTATAACGTGCAGCTACAATTGCCGTTGCCTGTTGGCGTTTTAACATGGCCTGCGCAATTTCCTGAGCGTATGCAATGTGATTGATACGGGCTTCAATAACATGTATACCCGCAATATCGAGACGTTCTTTTATTTCTTTTTCAAGTTCCGTATTCACTTCCTCAGTTCCATCGCGCAAAGTAACTTTGGCCGTTTCGTCTTCAATATTGTCGTAAGGATACAATCCTGCCAGTTTTCGCAATGCAGCTTCACTTTGTACAACAACAAAATGCTCGTATTCATCAACTCCAAAAGCAGCTTTGTAGGTTTCTTCCACCTTCCAAACCAGCACCAATCCAATCATAATAGGATTCCCCAGCTTATCATTTACTTTAATCGTTTCGCTGTCGAAATTTCGAGCCCGCAACGAAATTTTTTTCCGTACAAAGAACGGATTCACCCAGTAAAAGCCATTGGTTTTTATGGTTCCCTTATAGGCACCAAACAACACCAAAACACAACTCTGATTTGGGTCGACTACGGTAAAACCAATAGCCACTAAAACAAAAACAGGTATTAGAATTACGGAAGCTACAATCATTCCGCGTAAAAACCCAAATACGATGAGCAACAAAACAACCAATTCCAGAAATAAAAACATGTAGCCAGAAAATCCTTTGTATTGTTTTTCCATGACATTAAAATTTAATCAAATTGATATTAAAATAATATCACAATTATATGATTTTATTTTTTAAATGTCAATACTAAAAATGAAAAATTTCATATAAACAGATCAGAAATATAAAGGTTGGTTCATGTTGTGGCGTAGATTTTGGAGAGCGTTCCTGTCCGAAGGACCCGGAACTGCGAAACGAGAATCCGCAGTTGGCATACCACCGAACCCTGCCCTACAATATGTACTGTGTTAGCGGTAGTTTTTTATTCAACAGGATATTTTGTTATATCAGGTTCACTTGATTCAAAAAGTCCCGTTTCGTAAAAATAGTTTGCCATTTTTAGAGCGTCTCCGTTTGAATTTTTTGTTGCTCTTATTGTAAACCATTTTTTCATAAATTCATTTTGTTCAATCAGTTCTGTATTTGTTTCTGTAATAACATTATTTAAGTCTGTTAAATCTGTTTCATCAGATACTTTGACGTAAAAAAGACTACTGTAACTATTTACACATAAATCTCCTATTGGCTCCCAAATCAAGTTTTCGCAGTTGTCGGTTTGAATAGTGTAATGTGCATATGAGATTATACTATTTTGCTGTAAATCAGAAATTATTGAAGTTAATTCCTCGCAGTTTTTTGAAGATTTAAGTTTTAAAGGAATTTCTTTGTATTTGTAATTTGCTTGAGTGTAAATTGTGTAGTCGTAATTTTGGTCAAAGTAGCTTTCCGTAGAAATGTAATCTTGAATTTCATTGTCTGTATAAGTTGTATCACAGGCAATTAATAAATAATCATTTGATAATTCCCCTAAATAATCCTCAGCTCCGTTGTAGTATTTAAAATCAATATAATCGCAACTACTTTGTAGTTTGTCATTTTCACCATCGTCAATGCAACTTGCTAAAAGAAAAGGAAATAAAATCAAGAAAGGAAGATGTTTTTTCATTGGTTCTTTTTGTGTTAGATGATAAATATTCCCATTAGGTTGCGTTAAATTACCGCTAACGGTTGGTACATGTTGTCGGGGCGGATTTCGGAGAGCGTTCCTGTCCGAAGGACACGGAACTGCGAAACGGGGACCCGCAGTTGGCGTACCACAAAACCCCGACCTGCAATATGTACTGTGTTGTAACGCGTTTTTTATTTGTCATAAATGTTTGCATCAATGTCTGTGTAAGGTAAATGTTTCTTTAACCATGCAAGATGCTCCTCACTAATATTATTACCCCCAATAAATAGTCTCTCCAAATTAGGATACAGATTACTAATGGTGTATGGTAGTTCCGTTATTTTATTATTCGTTAAATCTAAAGTTGTTAGGTCTTTTAATTCTCCTATTTCAAGAGGTAAATTCTCAATTTGATTGTTAGCTAAATTCAATTGATCTAGAGTTTTGAGATTACTTATGTTGCGAGAAATTCCTATTATTTTATTATTAGACAAGTCAATCTTGAAATATTTGTTGTCTTTGGAACACAACCATATTGGAAATTCCTTAATCTCATTATTTTGTAATTCTAATACCTCCAAATATTTAAATTGTTGAATTCGGTAATCTATTACATGGATGTCATTGTTTCTAATTTTTATCCATTGCAAATTCTGGAAACTTGTCAGTTGTCCTGGGAATGTGTCCATATTTATTTTACAACTGATATCAAGTCTTTGTAGCTTTTTAAGTGGCAATAATTCATTTAAGTCAAGTCTTTGGTCTGAATTATTTATAGTAAGCATATAAACATCTGTCGGTTTTTCAAGTGCGTCGTGAATGTCCAAATATTGATTTTGGTCAATTAATTTGGAATCGGGCAGAGGTCTATTGCATCCTGAAATTGCGAAAAGAATTATTAAGTATGCGATTCTGGTTTTTTCTTTAATATGCCAATTTTTGAACATAAATCTCAGTTTTCTTTTTTTCAAAATGCGTTACAACGTTTGTGTATATGCATAGGTAAGTATATAACCTCTTTTACCTTACTATTTCGTGTCTTTTCTGTGCCAGGGGATGGGCTAGAAAATTTTTTCTGCGAATCGGTCTGTCCGGAATGTAACATAGGTTTTTGGTCGTTTGTTGATATACAAAAAATTAACAGGAGCTAAATTAGGAATTGCCACCGTAAAAAACAAGAGAAAGCAGAACAGAATATGCCGCTTTTACGGATGCTGTGTAAAACAGTCCGGCAAGGGGGAGGGGAGGCCTTCAGATGTATGGATTGAGTGGGTCTTTTACTTTCCGAATTCGTGTGTGGGGCTGTCTGCAAAGTTGATTCCTCATTTGGTAAACGAAACATTTTTCGGAACTTTCATATTTGCTGTTCAGCCCATACTACGTATGGCTGATGCTGATGTGACTTTGCGTAGAATGAGATAGTTAGTAATAGAATCATTCAATCCCCATTCTCATTCTTTATTTTAATCTTTTTATTATCGTTGTTTTAAAATCGTATTCGTTAATCTCATATTTATTCAGGTCAAACTGGTTATGGTCGAGGTATTTCTCAATAAAGGGTAAATCAGGTGCATAATGGAAGCATCCCCCCTTTTTTAACGATTGCAGTATGTTCATATACGTTTTGCCATATTCAATATAATTACCATCTTCTCTCAGATTATGGTGATTGAAATGATTTGAAAATCCCAGGTTACTTACGATGGTTCCCCATTTTTCTTTTTCGTAGCTGTATTCCAGCCAGTCTGCCGTTAGTAAATTTGAATTGGAAAATGTAAACCGGTCAATGCCGTATGCTTCGATTCCCTGATTTTTAAGGAGATTCACTAAATGTCCATTTTTTCCACACCCAATATCTAACACAGGTTGTAGTAATTGTGTTAGGTCTATATGTAAAATATTGATTTGTAATGTTGGGGTATATTCAGAACAGGCAACCGGATTGACTTTTTCGGTGTCGTTTTCATACATTTTTTCGGCGAACGGATTATTGTCTCGGAGCCAGTTTTTTAGTTTTTTATAGTGTTTTTTCGAAATGTCTTCGATCGAATCTGTTTTTGTATGAAAGCTCTCAAACAGGTCGGAGTAAATTTTTTTTAAGTTACTTTTCGCTTTTAAGTCAAACGAGTAGTATTGATTTACCCTGCAAAATTCTTCGATGGCTTTATCTGTCGTATAATCAATTAAGGCCTGTATTGAAACAGGATTTAAGCTGTCCATTTTTGAAATGGCATTCACTGTTTCTTGGGCAAACTGAAACAGTTCGGAATTATCAAGAAAAATGTTTTTACCCTGGTTAAATGCTATCTGATTATCGATATTTTTTATGAACCTGTCCATTTGCCTTGGTTTCATTCATGCAGTGCTTTTTATCTTTTTAAATCAAATTTGTATCCTAAAGACAGTCCAATTATCCTGTTTCCCGATTTAATCTCACTGACTTGCGTAATATTTGCTAATCCATAACTGTAATTTAGTCTCATAACAATTCGTTGAATTTCCATTCCTATTCCAGCTTGTAATCCATAATCCAGTCTTTTCCAGCTGCTATCCTTTCCCATCCGATTACTGTAGGATTTTTTTTCTGATACTTCCTTTTCCCAGTTGTATTCACTTATCGTAGAATTTTCATTTAGTCCCACTCCAACGTATGGTCCAAGTATAAACAGGATCGGTAAATTTTTGAATTTGGAAGACATTCTTATCGACAAAGGAATTTCAAAATAATTTAGTGTTCTATTCTCATAAATAGGAAGATACTCTCCTTCGTAATTAGGTACAGGATAATATGTGTCTAATTTGTATCCTTTCGATGAGAACAGTAGTCCCGTCTCAAATGAAAACAATTCAGACAATGGTAATTCAGCCGTTGCTCCCAAAAGTAATCTTGGAACCATTTGATATTCTTTACTATAAGTTTCAATATCACTTTTTGAAAGCATTGTCGATAAATTAATTCCTGCTTTTACTTCAAAAGTCTGGGAAAATGATTTCATGCTAAATATTAGTATAAAAAGGGGTAATACGAATAGCACTGGTTTTATCATATTGTTGATTTTTTGTTTTTAAACTTGCCAATAACCTCTGCGTTTCTGAGTGGGTAAATATATATATTTATTGAAAGCATAATTCCATGCCTTTCCTTGTCTCTTGAGGTTGGCGGAAGAATTTTTTCTGCGATTCGGTCTTTCCTGAATGCAACATTGTTTTTTGTCTTGTGTGGTTGTTATGATGTCTCACAGGCCTTAAACTGCAAGGAAAACATTATAGTAAGGCCAAAAGCTTGTTTTATCGTTTTGTCAGATCGGTGGTAATTTTCTAAAACTGCAAAAAACAAAGTTTTGTATGGTGCCGGAGGGTGTCTTGTGGTCAACTGTTATACACTTTATTTTCTCAAAGAATTTTTTCAGTCGGTTTGTCATGGTTGTTTCAGAGTATTGCTTGATTTCAATGCCACTACATTCTTTCGGTCCCTCCTCCGAAAAAGTGCCGATAACCAGGATTCCTTCTGGGTTAATATTTAATTGAGCCGTTTCCAGGTAGTTTGATATTTCCTGTTCATCCGTTAAAAAGTGAAATGCTGCCCGGTCGTGCCAGAAGTCATACTTCTCAAGCGGTTTAAAATTTGCTGCATCTGCAATAATCCACTTTACTTTATTTGCCCGTTCACCAAGTCGTTGTTTGGCTCTGTCAATGGCAGCTGCTGAAATGTCAAGAACCGAAATGTTTTGATAGCCTAAATCGAGTAAATGATCAACCAACAAACTGTCGCCACCACCTATGTCAATAATTTTTGCCGTGGCCGGCACATTCAGTTGTTTGAAGAAGTCCAGCGAGGTTTCCGGCGTTGGTTGAAACCAACTTACCTCTTTAAGTTCTTTTGTTTGGTAAATATTTTCCCAATGCTTTTTTCTGTCAAAATTTTCCATTTTTTCTGTAATCGTTTTGTCTTGCGCACCATCTTGAACTGTATGCCGCGTGGCCGATAAAGGGCAATTTCACTTTCAAACCCAGATAATATTTTGTAGTAGAAAAGCCAATAAACATGCACTCTCACGGTTATGACATACAGATTATTTCCAATCATATTTTCTATCGTAAATATACGGTTTTCAAATTAGAATTACTCAAAATCCTTGTTTCGGGCGCGTATCAACATACTCTTTCTCACGGGTTAAAATATTTCTGTTTTTTCCTGAATTAAACCGGTAACTGAGCCGGAACATTAATGGAACAGTTGGCAATTTCAGGTTGCCGGTATATTCGCTTGTGAAAGTGGTAGATTGAATTTCAGATTCCTGGTAAACAAATGTTTTTGCAAACGGAAGGGCACTGACGATCCCGACCTTAAGGTTTTTCTTAAATGTTTTATCCAGTGAAATAAAGTAAAGCGCCTCGCAAAAAGCATTGTTCTGAATGTTTTCTTTGGGGGTTGCATATTGGAAGATAGCAGACAACGCAAAACTTTTTTTGAAGGATAAAATAGAGGAGATACTTGATTCAACAACCAGGTTGTTTTTATTGGCTACTCCATATCGTTTTGCGGTGTTGTTCGCGTAAGTTGATTGGTTGTAGAAACGAAAAGACGGATTAACGGACACTATCCCGAATTTTAGCGCTCCTGCTAATTGCAACCCATATTGATGAATATCCCCGAGGTTATGTGCCTGTGTAACAAATATACGGTTGTCGTTTAAATAGGTCAGGTGATTGATTGCATGAGACCTTGTTTCGTAAAATAGCCGGGCCGACATGTAATTACTTTTGAAACGAGTGGAGTATTCTAATTGTATCTGGTTGCGGAACTCTGAACTTAGAAGGGGGTTGCCTTTGCGCAACGTGTAAGGGGCGTCAATGTAAGTATACGGATTAAGAGAATATACCGAAGGGCGGTTGACCGAACGACGGTATGACAGATAAAGATCGCTATGCTCGCTTATTTGGTAGTGAAATGCAACATAAGGCAATAAAGAAAAAGATGAATTGTGCTGATTTTCGTTTAGCTTTGTTTCTGCGTTTTCAGCTCTTAGTCCCAGGTTGAGATTAAAATTGGGCATTTGGTAGTTTAGCGCACTATACAAAGCATAGACTTGTTCGTTGAAACGAAAGCCATCTGATGTATTGTCGTGCATGTCACGGGTTTTCATTTTTATTCCCGAGCTCCAATTTAAATTTTCATTGAGTGGGTTTGTAAAATCAACCTTCCACACAAAGGTTGTTTGCCCTGGCCTTTCGGTATTGGTTTGGTTCTCCATATCATTTTGGTAGCTAACCTTATTTTCAGAACGAATATGTGCATGGCTAATATCAATCGTTAACTCTCGTTTTTCTGTATTGAATAAGTGTTTGTAATAAAGGGAATTAAGGCGATTTTTGTTTTTGTCGGTTTCTTCTCTTCGAGCTTCCCACCCGGAGTTTCCGGTTGCTTGAAGAATAACGTCACCGTCTTGTTCATAGGAGTAAGGGTTTAGAAAGCCATAAAAGTTAAAAACATCCTTCGGAGTTAGATGGTAATCAATGCCGTAATGAAATTTGTGCGATAGGTTTTTTTGTCTTACATGCTGAACGGACGAAAGATTAGTAATCGCAGTATTGCCAATGATTTGTCGCGAGATTTTTTCGTCTATATTTTCGTAATTGATTTCACCGTTGTACGAAGTGTATAGGTTGATTTTATTGTAATTGTAGTTTAAACGGTAGGTCGGGAACATATATATCACCTCGGAAGAAAGGGGGATTTCAGAAAAAAGATGGCCGCTAAAGCCACTTACATTCTCTTTTTTCAGAACAATATTTATAACACCCGACACATTCCCGTCGTAGTTCGGAGGGGGCGTATCCAATACCTCAATCTTGTCTATAGTGGATGGGCTAAGCTGACTGATATAACTTTTGTCGCGTTCTTTTCCATCTACAAAAAGCAGAATGTTTGACTGCCCGTTAATCGAAATATTTTGTTTTAGATCCACCTGCACTCCGGGAATGTGTCTTAGTAGTTCCGGGGCATTACCCGTTGCTGAAAGCATTTTGTTGTTTATGTAGTAAATCGTTTTGTCTGTTTCCGATTTTCCCTGGATACGGTCGGCAACAATAAAAGTTTCGGTAATAAAGAGCAACGAATCCTGAAGATAAATGACGCCGGCGTTGATTGTTGCGGGAGTTGTTATTTTAAACGTTTTGTTGGCCGTTCGGTAGCCAACGGAAGTCACCTGTAACTGGTATTTTCCATTTGGAATCTGGTTGATTGAAAAAACGCCATTATCATCGCTAATGGTTCCCGACAACCATTGTGATGTATTGCCGGAAATGTCCATGAAGCGGAGGGTGGCGTAGGGGAGAGGCTGATTGTTTTTTGCATCAAGAATTTTACCTGTGATTGTCGATGTATTTTGAGCGCAAATGCTGATTGATCCTAAAAGAAACAGGCTTAATATGATATATTTTATTGTAAAATACCGTTTCCCGACTAAGCTTTTCATTGGTGTAAAATTTTAAGTTTTTACACAAAGAAAAGCCGGAGGATACCTGTTCTGCAAATTGTTGTGACAGGGAACTCTGAATTGGGACAGAAGGCAAAGCGGAGTCAAAAAATGATTTGGGAGGCAAACTTTTTGTGATGGGCGAATAAATAATCTCAACTCATGAGCTGTTCAAATTGCCGGGCATTTTGCCGCGATACGGGAACAATGTCTTTGCAATTTGCGAGTGATAAGCGATAGCCTAAGGCGTTTCCTTTTCTGGATGTGATTTTGTTTAGATTGACAATAAAAGCGCGGTGTGTCCGCATAAAATGAGGGATGGTCGAAAGTTGTGTTTCAATCTCGCTGATTGAATTCCGGATGGTTATATGAAGGGGGGCATTTTGCCTGATAAGATGAAAAATCACATAATTCCCTTTTGATTCGGCAAAAAGAAATTCGTGTGGATAAAAATTTAAATGCTCTTTTTTTGCCTTCGATTCAATGTTGATTAAGGCCCCCTGGCTGTCTTGGGGTTTGTTATTTGGTTGGTAGCTTTGAAAAGTTTCCCGGGCAAATGCATATCGAATATTAAACAGGGTGGGCAGGGTTACCGGGATTATTCCAACTAAGATGGCACGGGAAAAGGAGTCGAAGAAGGTAGGCAGGTTCCATCGCGAACTTGCTGGTTCCATCACAAAACCGGCAAAATAGGCTGAAATGCCAATGAAAAGAAGTAGCAATACAACAGAAAGTATTTCTGAGGTAATTGTCCAGTTGCCTTTCGGAAAGAAACAGTTTGTGCGTGAAATAATTGTTGCAGCCAACATCTCAACGATTGAAATAATGGCACAATAGGCTAACATTGTAAAGTTAAAGCTGAATACCCCGGCTTTGTGTACGTTGAGGGGGCGATAAATCACAATAAACACAAACAGCACAACAAAGAAAAGGATGGCTCCAATAGAAGGTTTTCTTATCAGTAAATTTTGTGGAAATGAGCTAAACAGCAGGTCTTTCATTTGTCGCTTCCCTTTCCCCATATCGCTTTGGTTTTACATCAGTATTGGTTCTACATAAATAAAATTCAAAGTTAAAATTTGTATGGAGTCAAATAAAGTCAGGTTTGCTTTTTATTCAATAACGTCAGTTCGATGTAAGAAACCTAAGAAATTGCTAGCAAAAAAGCAAAGTTTTGTTTATATTTAAGTGTCTTATATTTAAATATTTAACAAACAAAACCTTGCTCTGATATGGACTCTAAAATT
>NZ_QWET01000010.1 GCF_003573545.1 Mariniphaga sediminis
TGGATTATAAAAAGCCAGAGAAAGTGTTCTGCTCGGCCGCTTAGATTTCGTTTCCCGCCCAATTGGGCGGGAAACGAAATCTAACTTATCTTTGAAGTAATGTTGTCTAAACAAGGGGAGTATTTAAGTTACCCCGGTGCCCAACTCAAGGATCGGCGAATTGCATTCGCCGGCACAATTAGACGCGATTAAAAATCGCATCACCCCTACGCTGTTGCGAATTGGCTTCTAAAATCCGTGCCATTTTAATATGCAGTTCGGCGGCACCAGCCCTGCAGAATCATGCAGGAAAGATTGTTTATGAGAAAGAGTAATTTTTTTGGTACTGAAGCTGCAAGGATGATTTGTTGATGGCAGGCAAAAGTAGTTCACTGCGATAACCTGAATCACATCAGTAGTAATGGATTTATCGGTGAGAAAATGGGTAGGGACAACACTCCGGGGAATATCATGCCGTAGCAGATCATAAATTTATTTTAATAGTGTTCTTATATCTTTTTGCTTTGAATGAATCAGAAAACTTGTAGTTTGTATCTTTAGAAAAGAGATTGAATGAAATAGCTTTTTTGTTGAGTTGGCCACGTTCCTGCCGGAATTTTACTGACATAGGTGATTGCCAAAACAATAACAATTATATAAGTAAACATGAGATATTATGAATAAACAAAAAATACGTATCCTACAGGTTGGTGCCGGCTCTATGGGGAGTCGCAGAATAAGAGATTTGTTGCTACGTCCGGATATAACGTTATCGGTTCTTGATAAAAGAAAAGACAGGCTTAAAAAGAGTGTTGAATCTTTCGGCATACAATCATTTGAGAGCTTTGAAGAAGCGATTGATTGGAAGCCGGATGTTTTGTCCATTTCAACACCACCTGACCAGCATGACGACTATATTCATTTTGCTTTGGAAAATGGACTTCATCATTTTTGTGAAGCTCAACTTTGGACATACGATTTTTTAAAAATTAAAAGTGAATCTCAACGTAAGGGTATGTTAAGTGCTACATCTTGTTCTATGCATTTTTTGCCAATTATTAAACAATTGAAACTATTTGTGAATGATAAGTTAGGTGATCTCCATGCTTATCAAATGTACTTATCTACGTACATGCCTTCCTGGCATCCTGATGAGGGTGTTGAGTATTATGCAAGGCATAGGAATACTGCTGCTGGCCGTGAAATGGTTCCATTTGAGCTTTTATACCTTAACGAAATTTTTGGTATAGCAGAGGAAGTAGTTGGCTCAATAGGCAGACGAAGTCAACTTGGCAATGATTCTGAGATGGAAGATACCTGGTGCCTTCAAATGAATCTTGCAGGAGGAAGCTTTGGGCAGCTTGTCGTATTACAGGCTTCACCATCAACAGTTAGAAAAGGGGTTTGCTCTGGCACAAACGGACGCATCGAATTTGATATTTACAATGGAAAACTCACTGCTGAATTTGATGACGGCTACAAAGAATTTATAGATTACGGATCACAAAAAGATGTTATTGAACTGGCATACAAAGATGAGATAAATACATTTGTTGATGCAGTTTTGGGTAAAGCCAAATGGCCGCTAAGTTACTATGACAGTGCGCTGGCAACAGCAACTCTGGCTGCTATTGAAAAGAGCGCCACGCGTGGCAAATGGGAAAAAGTTGATCCTCGTATTCAGCCAGAATATTTGCTATGCCAGATAGACAATTAATGACATTTAAACATACAGATTTTAGGTTATAATCCATGCCATTTTAATATGCAGCCCGGTGGCGAAGGGATCGGCGAATTGCATTCGCGGGTACAATTAGACGCGATTGGAAATCGCATCACCTTGAAAAAAACCTCCGGATACAGCGTTAGCATATACACCGGAGGTTCTGGAAATATATTGTATCACCTGGATTTACAACTGCTCCTTAATACGGTATGTCGGTTTTATTTCTCCCGTAGGATAAAGCCAGAAGCTATTCTTCCTTTTTTGTTTGTGGCAACACAATGTTCAGTAAAATCCCCACCAAAGCTGCCAAACCGATTCCGGCAAGAGAGAAAGTTCCGTACTGAATGATGGCCCCTCCAATGCCAACGGTTAGTACCACCGAAACAATCACCTGGTTACGGGTTTCGCCCATATTGATTTTTGAATCAACCAGGGAACGAATTCCAATGGAGGCAATCATACCAAAAAGCAACAGCATAATACCCCCCAAAACCGATTGGGGAATTGTTTTCAGGAACCCGCTGATTTTCCCAACAAACGCGAAAACAATGGCTGTAATAGCCGCAATGCGCAGTACAAACGGATTGGTAATTTTTGTCAGGGTAATGGCGCCGGTTACCTCAGAATAGGTGGTATTGGGTACCCCACCAAAAAAACCGGCCACTGCCGTAGCAATACCATCGCCAAGCAGGGTCCGGTTCAAGCCCGGTTTTTCAATAAAATTTTTGTTGCACACCCCGCCAATGGCATACATGTCGCCTACGTGTTCTATAATGGGCGCAATAGCTACCGGAATCATATACAAAATAGCCTGCCAGTGAAATTGTGGAACCGTAAATTGCGGTAACATGAGCCACGATGCTTCTCTGATGGCAGAATAATCTACTTTTCCCCAAACCACTGCAGCCAGGTACCCTACAATAATGGCAATAAAAATAGGTATAAGCTTGGCCATTCCCTTTGCAAAAATAACCACCATAATGGCCGTTGCCAATGCAATAATGGCCAGTGGCCAGTCGGTTTTAGCCATATCAACTGCTGCCGAAGCCAGAGACAAACCGATAATCATAATCACGGGCCCCACAACTACCGGGGGAAAAAGCCGCTCGACAAAGGTTATTCCACGTACCTTTACCAGCATTGAAACAAGGCCGTAAACCAACCCTACGGCAATTATTCCGGAAAGAGTACCGGGCCATCCGTAAAGTTTGGTCGCTTCAATAATCGGGGCGATAAAAGCAAAACTGCTTCCCAAAAACACGGGAATCTTCCCACGGGTTATCAGGTGAAATATTAGCGTACCAATGCCTGCTGTAAAAAGAGCAACAGAAGGATCAATTCCCACCAGTAGCGGTACTAAGACGGTGGCTCCAAAGGCTACAAAAAGAAACTGGATTCCCAGCACCGTGTTTTTCACGGTTAGCTGATCGCGAAAGGTTTTTTGATTCATTTGAAATTGAATAAATTGATTTTCGCAAAAAAAGTGTTTTCCAGTTATTTATTCAAAAAAAGATGTTAACAAAAAATCTACAAAGAAAAACCCATCTCCTGTAAAATAGCGGATTTTGCTGCCACAGGTTACACGATTTTTCCATAATGTCCGGTTAAAATTTTGTTCAGTGACGAATGTCCTGTTCATTTTCAGGACGCATTGCTCCGCTTAAACCAGGGAATAAATTTCAAATGGTAATAGATACGATTCCATTTTCCAATCGGCTTTTCAAAACCTGTAGCTTCACCCAAATCGCCCAAACGATGAAAACCACTTTTCCAGTGGGTATTAACATCAATTTTCCCGCTGCCGGATATTTTCAATGTGCCACCTCACCCCTATCCGGCAACACACGCTCCCACCATCATAATATGACAATCACCCCGGATTTGTATCACTTCCCAAAAAATGTATTTAATTGCAATTCGCTGAAATATAGAACGAAGAGCACAAAACCGGATTCATCTGACTACCTCACTGACAGTTTTTGGTTAAAATCCCGCATAAAAACCCGGATGTTTTTTTACCAAAGGGCGCTCACCGGGGGGATTCGGGACATTTTAACAAAAATAAAAGCAGCCAATAGCACACATTCTAAAAGTGTTACAAATGAGTTACAAGGATTAATAATGAACAAACATTTGAATAAACTTCAGAAAAAAATGCATACTCATTCGAATTTATTTTGAATTAAATTGTAACTTTGGATGATTGTAAACTTACAATCAGTTTTAAATTGAAAAAATAAAGCAACTATTAATAACAGTTTGACGCTACTGAAAATATTATGACTATGCAACCATTAGAAAATATGTTTATTGAATTTCTGTCAAAATGGATTTATTGCAGAAATTAGTTTACCCGTGAACCTACAGAATATGCTTACCTAAGATACTGAACATGGATTTATCACAAACACTACAAATTATATTGGCTTTTGTCATCGGCTTTTCTGTTGTTGTGGCTGTTATACCTCCGATATTAAAAGTGGCCCGGGCCAAAAAGCTATTTGACTGTCCTGATTTCAGAAAAATTCACAAACAGGAAATTCCCCAACTAGGCGGTATTGCTATTTTTGGGGGCCTTATTTTCAGCGCTACTTTTTTGCTGGAAGACCATAGTTTTGTATCCCTAAAATACATCATGTTAAGCATTATTCTTTTGCTCGGTATCGGGTTAAAAGATGATTTGATAGGAGTTTCTCCCTTTAAAAAGTTTATTTTCCAATTCCTGACCGCTATTATATTAATATTCTTCGGAAATATTCATTTCACCGATTTGCATGGCATTTTCGGATGGCATCATATCAGTGCCGTTTTCGGGGTACTTCTTACCCTGTTTACAATCCTGTACATTATCAATGCCTTTAACCTTATTGATGGAATCGACGGTCTGGCATCGGGCCTGGCCTTAGTGGCCTCGCTGGCATTTGGAATATGGTTTTTCCTCGCAGGTTATATGCAATATGCCATCATCTCCATTGCTTTGGCCGGCAGTCTGCTGGGTTTTTTCCTGTACAACGTGTTCGGGCGCAAAAACAAACTGTTTATGGGCGACACCGGTTCGCTGTTTGTGGGGCTTCTTATCGCCATACTCACCGTTAAGTTCAACGAATTTAATTTAAACCACGCCAATCCCTGGTCCCTGGATTCTGCACCGGTTATCTCCCTGGCTATTGTAATGGTTCCGCTTATTGATGTACTGCGGGTAGTGGTTCTTCGCGTGATAAACGGCAAATCGCCTTTTTATCCCGACAATAACCACATCCACCACCGGCTTCTTGCCCTCGTTCCCCACCATTTGACCGTAACGCTTATTATTATTTCCGGGAACCTGTTCCTGATTTTACTGGCTGTTTTGCTGCACTTTCTGGCACTTGACATAACCATTCAGTTTATAACGATACTTTTTGCAGGCATCACATTATCTTTTATTCCTTCATTTATTGTCAGGTTATCCGAAAGAAAAAAGAATTGGAACGAATTGCAAACCTGGCCGGATTAAGGGATGAAGACCGGGGTACAGAATACACATCCCGGGGTTGAAAGATTTTTCTTTTGTTTTTCTCCCGAATACCAGATCCATCCGTACTTCAGGATTCAGGAAATCAAAATGGGCTCGCCTGAGAAATCCGGTGTAGTAGCCTGTTTTCAGGTACATTTTCCATCAATATTTTTATGCCTTATCAGGCCGATTTTACTCTTTGCCATGACGCAAAGAGGTAAACAGAAAAGTTTAGGCTGCGTTCGCTTCACTCGGAAAAGCTACGTGTTGCCGGCTAAAATTACTGAAACTCGTCGTACCTTCTCAAACAGCAGTAATTTTTTAACGCCGTCCTCACTTGTTTTCCGGCTCACCGACCGAGGCCATCGCTACGATGTCCTAAACGTCCATATGTAGAATGGCCTGCTTTATCAATTTTTGACTTCGGTTTATAAGTGAGCTATACCTTATGCGGGCTGTGTCAAAATTCCGTCAGTCGGGCTACTTCGCGACATTGAAAAAACGCAAAGGTTAATTTTGACATGATTCTTTTTGTTTCGTTTTTCTCATCTGGGAGAAAAATGAAATGGGGATTGGGGCAAGGCCCCAAACAAGTGGATAACCAGTCTGTTGTTATATGAATAAGGTTTTGCAGGTAAAGTTTCTTGCATCGAGCCCACATTGTTTCGTGATATTCAATCACTCCTTTAAAGTTAGTTTTGAAAAGATTTTGGGTGAAGTAAAAGTCAACCTTGGCCTGGAAATTCCTTCCGGATGCTATGTTTTTGGCTCAAGATAGAGTAGAGCGTAAATTCCGACTGTAATATCGAGGAAGAAAAGAAGCTAAATGAATATTGAGAGTTGAACGTAATTACTTTTTCTCTCCACCTACTTTTCAAGGTGAGCCTCAAAATGGCTGTCGCCCCTGCCAATAACCATACCCAATTCAAGGAAGAAATACATGAATAAAATAAATTCAGTACCTTGCGCCCCCGAAATAGCACAAAAAATGTATAATCATAAATCCCAAAAAATATGAAAATTATCTCAGTAGTAGGCGCCCGTCCCAACTTTATGAAAATTGCACCATTCATAAAAGCCATTCAGGACGTAAATACCGCTTCAGTTTCCTCACCGGAGGAAAAACAGGAATCAATGGCGAATGGTGACACCGGGGAGCAAACTACGTCAGACAAAACAATCGAACATCTTTTGGTTCACACAGGACAGCATTACGACGACCGTATGAGCAGATCCTTTTTTGAGTCACTGGGAATTCCGGATGCCGACATTAATCTGGGCATCGGTTCCGGTTCCCATGCCGAACAGGTGGGCAATACCATGATTGCTTTTGAAAAAGTGCTGATCGAAGAGAAACCCGATTGGGTGGTAGTGGTTGGAGACGTAAATGCTACACTGGCCTGCTCGGTTTCAGCAAAAAAACTGAATATCCGGGTTTGTCATATTGAAGCCGGCCTCCGCAGCGGCGATATGGCCATGCCCGAAGAGATTAACCGCCTCGTTACCGACCGTCTCAGCGACTTACTGCTAACGCCAGACACACTGTCGAACGAGAACCTTCGCAGGGAAGGTGTTCCTGAAAATAAAATCCGCTTTGTGGGTAACATTATGATCGATACCCTTGAGGCCAATCGCGAAAAGGCAAAAAAACTCGACATCGCAGATATCATAAAAAACAATTTACTGGATTCAGGCCATGTGCAGGATTTTATCTCTGCTTCAAAGGAAACTGGTGCTATTCCAGCAGTCCGGGAGGGTAACTACGCCGTCGTGACCATGCACCGTCCTTCCAACGTCGATCAAAAGGAAATCCTCGAACCGATACTCAACTTTCTTACCGAAGAGGTTGCTGCCACGATGCCCGTTATCTGGCCCATACACCCCCGGACAAAAAAGATGCTGCAAAGCTTCGGGCTGTGGGATAAAGCAATGTCCTGTAAAAATCTGTTTCTCCTCTACCCTATCGGTTACCACGAAATGCTGCGGCTGAATATGTCGGCAACCATTATGCTTACCGACAGCGGCGGGCTCCAGGAAGAGTGTTGCGTTCTGGGAACGCCCTGCCTCACCCTCCGGTGGAATACCGAACGTCCGGTGACACTGAAAGAACATGGTGGCGCCAGCGTACTGGTGGGAAATAATATCCTTAGAATCAAAGAAGAATACCGGACTGCCTTAAAAGCAGGAAGAATTCCGCAACGTCCTGAGATGTGGGACGGGCAAACCGCCCGGCGCTGCGTGAAGGAGATTATAAACTACCAGGAAACAATATTGTAGTTTAACCGTTTAACCTTTAAAATTTAAGAAATGAGCAAAACTGCATTGATTACCGGGATTACCGGACAGGACGGAGCCTACCTTGCCGAATACCTGATTAAGAAAGGATATGTTGTTCATGGCATCAAACGCCGCGCATCGTTATTCAATACCGACCGTATCGACCATCTTTATCAGGACCCGCACGAGAAAAAACGCAACCTGATTCTTCACTACGGAGATCTTACCGATAGCATGAACCTCACACGTATTATCCAGGAGGTTCAACCCGATGAGATATATAACCTGGCTGCCATGAGCCATGTGAAAGTTAGTTTCGACACTCCGGAATACACAGCCAATGCCGATGGTATCGGCACGCTCAGGATACTGGAGGCCGTTCGTCTGTTGGGATTGACAAAAAAAACCCGGGTTTACCAGGCTTCCACCTCCGAATTGTACGGACTGGTCCAGGAAGTTCCGCAAACCGAAAAAACGCCGTTCTATCCCCGCTCTCCTTACGGAGTTGCAAAAATGTATGCCTACTGGATTACGGTAAATTACCGGGAGGCTTACGGGTTGCATGCCAGTAACGGAATTCTGTTCAACCACGAATCGCCTATCCGGGGAGAAACATTTGTAACCCGTAAAATCACCCGCGCCATTGCCCGCATTGCCCTGAATATGCAGGACACGCTGTTTCTGGGTAACCTTTCGGCCCAACGCGACTGGGGCCATGCCAAAGATTACATCAAGGCCATGTACCTCATCCTGCAGCAGGATAACCCCGATGACTATGTTATTGCGACGGGTATAACCACCACTATCCGCGACTTTGTCCGGAAATCTGCCGAAGAGATTGGCCTGGAAATTACATTTAGCGGAGAAGGGCCCGAAGAGAAAGGTTTCCTGACAGCCATAAACGAACAACGTTTCAATGAAAAGGTGGGGGAACAATACCTTGAAAGTTTGAAAGAAAGGATTCATACTTCACGTCCTTCAGAAGGAAACAGGGAGCAGGCAGTGGTTGCCGTCGATCCTACTTATTTCCGTCCCACAGAAGTGGATTTGCTTATCGGCGACGCCACAAAAGCCCGCGAACAACTTGGCTGGGAACCTGAATACAACCTTCAGGGCCTCATTACCGATATGATTAAATCCGATATTCACCTTATGCAAAAAGACAGGTACCTGAGAGAAGGGGGATACAGAACGCTGAATTACTTTGAGTGAAGATAGGGTCCACGAAATATGTAAAAATGGGCAGAAAGAAATGGTGAGCAACAGTACAGGAGGATGAGAGAATGGGGACAGTGAGACGGTGAGACTATGGGACGGTGAGAGGCTTTGAGAAGTTGAGAGAAGATGAGACGGTGGGATTGGGAGACTGCGAGAAAAAGATAGTGTGTGAGAACGAATTAGAAACTATGTAGAATACAATATTGGAAAAAATTAAATCACATAGAGAGCTTAAAGTATACCAAAAGGCTTTTGATGCTGCAATGGCAATTTATATGATATCAAAAAAATTTCCGAAAGAAGAGACTTATTCCCTGACTGACCAAATTAGAAGATCATCGAGATCCGTCAGTTCAAATATATCCGAAGCTTTTCGTAGACGAAAATATCCCAAATCGTTTTCGAATAAATTAAACGAGAGTGAGGCAGAAGCAGCAGAAACACAAAACTGGCTTGATTTCTCCCTGGCCTGTAATTATATCTCGCAGGAAATGTACAGCAAATTGGATCAGGAATATGAAAATATAATTGGAATGTTGGTAATCATGCAAAAACAAACCGAAAAATGGTCAATCTGATAATTCCATCTTCTCTCCATCCTCAGTGCTTCCTATCCCAGTACTCATCATCTCAGTGCTCTTTATCTCATCTTCTCTCCGTCTCAGTGCTCTCCATTCTCAGTGCTCTTCGTCTCATCGTCTCACCATCTCAGTGCTCTTTGTCTCATCTTCTCACTGTCTCACCGTCTCACTGTCTCACCGTCCCAATACTCTCCATCGTCAAAAGTCACACCTTAAACGGATAAAATAAAGATCATGAATAAAGCATCAAAAATATATGTAGCAGGTCACCGGGGGCTGGTGGGATCAGCGATCTGGAAAATTCTGGAAAGTAAAGGTTACACAAACCTTACAGGTAAAACCAGCAGCGAACTGAACCTGATTGATCAGGCTGCAACCGAACAGTTTTTTCAACAGGAAAAGCCGGAATATGTTTTTCTTGCTGCCGCCAAAGTGGGGGGTATCGTAGCCAACAATACGTACCGCGCAGAATTCTTGTACGAAAACCTGGCGATTCAGAACAATGTTATCCATAATGCATGGAAGTACGGAGTAAAAAAGTTACTATTTCTTGGCAGTACATGCATTTATCCGCGGGAGTCGCCCCAGCCTATGCAGGAAGAGTACCTGCTTACCTCACCGCTGGAGTACACCAACGAGCCCTATGCCATCGCTAAAATTGCCGGCATCAAACTATGCGAAAGCTATAATATCCAGCATGGCACCAACTTTATTTCGGTGATGCCTACCAACTTGTACGGGCCAAACGACAACTTCGACCTCGAAAAATCGCACGTTCTCCCTGCACTGCTGCGAAAGATCCATCTCGGCAAATGCCTGGAAGAAAACAACCGGGAGGCAATTCAGCAAGATCTGAACAAACGCCCCATTGAAGGAATTACTGGGAATGCTTCATCAACAGAGATACTGAACATTCTAAAAAAATACGGAGTTACACCGCCCGCCGGAGAACAAAGCGGGTCTGTTGAAATATGGGGAACGGGAACTCCCCTCCGCGAATTCCTGTGGAGCGAAGAGATGGCCGATGCCTGTGTCTTCCTGATGGAAAACATTGATTTTTCTGACATTATTGAAAGTACATCATTGCGAGGAGGAGACACAACGAAAAAGCAATCGCAGCAAACCGTCTCCAACCTCCCCGGTGAAATCCGTAATACTCACATCAATATTGGCACCGGCAAAGAAATCAGTATTAAAGCCATTGCCAAACTGATTGCCCAAACAGTGGGCTACAACGGCAAGCTGACATTCAATACCTCCAAACCCGATGGTACCCTGCGAAAACTAACGGATGTAAATAAACTTCACTCCCTGGGCTGGCACCACAAAATTGAAATAGAAGAAGGGATAGAAAAACTATACCGGTGGTACACCAGCTAGTTCCTTAAAAGAACCTGCCAACCTAAGAGGAGATTGCAGATTGCATCTTCATATGGATGGACGGGTCCTTCAACGGATTGGTCCGCTTGTGGATTGCATTCCTTCCGGTAAGGGTTTTGAGTGTTTGCTAGCGGCATTTCAAAAATATAACAACTAAGACTTGCCTCCTTTGAAATAAAAACCACATGTGTCACTATTTTTTTGTGGTTAGATATTTCATTATTGTTTATTTTATGTGTCATTATTAATCTATTTTGTCTCTTTCCTCAATCACTATCTATTTTTTGCACTCACGATTTCAGCAAATTATTGGCTTGTTCGTTGTTGGTAAAAATCTCTTTTTTACTATCGAATATAAATTGTTTATTTCCTGCCTCACAGGCAAGATTGCCCATCTGTAACAAGCTGGTGCTTAAGTGTGCCTGATGTATGTCTGTGGCTGGTATTTCCCGAGAACGAACTCAGGAAATAAAATTCTGAATGTGCAATGCATTTTCCGGTACTCCTGTCATGCTGGCCTGCACTTTACCCGCATTTCCCTGCACCTGCCAACTCCTACTAAACGGATCCATATGCAGCAGCCCTTCCAAACCATAAATTTCAATTCGCTCTGCCTGAAGCAACCATTGAAGAATCTGGTTTTCCTCCTTTACCGAAGCTGGCGATGTTAACATGTACTGGCAGGCCGACCCGGATTCACATTTTATGGTAAAATTTTTAAATTTCACGTGACAACCTGTCGATGTAATTCGCCGTTTACCCCTAATCCTGACCGGTAGCCATAAACAGAGTTCGGATGCCCGGGGTTTCCGGTGAGAAAAACGGGCAAGGTCAAGTGAGCAACTTGTATTGGAAAGATTATCTGCATTCTTTTGCAAACTGTAAATTTTAATATGGACTCCCTGTCCCAGTTTTCCTCCATCAATATAGGTTTTTGCTGCCAACACCGAAGGGTTGCTCCTGAGCGAAAGATCACACTGGACGATGCGATTTTTATCATCAGCGGCATCAGCCAGTTGTCTCCCTTCCTTGATAGTAAATATCGGTTCTCCGGTGATGTACAAATCTTTTTGGGCATCAATTATTTGCATCGCCACATCAGAAATTTGTTTTGTAGGTATAAAAACAAAAACTGCTTCGGTTTCTTTGCTTTTTATTATCTCCTAAAGGTCAGAAGCCTGTTCCGGACTATACCCAACCAACTGCGTAAATGACTGAACCGCTTTTTCCACCTTCTTTTCATCGATATCAAAAAACTGCTTCAAGATTATTTAATCATTTCCGGCAAGAACATCAGTTAACAAACCGATAGCTTCATTTGTGCATTCTATCAGGGCAACTGAAATTTGCCGGTTAGGATTGGAGCATGAGGAGAGAAAACTGGAAAGTGCTAATGCTCCAAAAGCTGCACCGGCTAATCCCTATGCCGAAAAATTGATACACTTTCCACGTTTCATATTTTAAAAATTTGACTTTATTATCCTTATTCCATTCCCAAATGTTTATCGAGCCATGCATAAGCCTGCTTCCTTATCTCTGCAGGAAAATCATGGTCGCCATTCGTTTCAGCACGTATAAAATTATTAGTTTTACCAAAAATATCATAAACCCCATTTACCTGATTTAACGCCTTATCCATTGTTTGCCACCAATCATCAAAGTCCGGATTTCCATCTGATGAATGACAATAAACAGCATCTTTTCGGGCCGAATAATTAAAAAATGGTCGGGGAGCGCAAAGCGCCATAATTTCATGCATATCGCAGGGGATTATTCCAGTTCGGATAAATTCTCTGAAATATGGATTAAAATGAACAAACCAGTCGTTGCGGGCAAACTGGTAGGGAGAATTGGTACCGCCCATCGGACTTAATCCACAGGAAGATACGGCAGCTTTTATTCTCGACTCGAAAGCCTGCAAAAAAAACGAATTGTATCCTCCCAATGAATGCCCGATACATCCGATGCGCTCCGAATCGACCATCTCCTTTTGACAAAGGAAATCCACACCTTTTTTATGATCGTGAATCATTTTTCCCATTGCCGACCATTGCGGAAATTGTTTATAAAATTCATCGGTGTAATAAGCATCGTATCCCGGGTAAATCCTTTCTCCTGCAGAAATAACATCGATGGCAAGTACCACATAACCACGCAGTGCAAGTTCCATCCCGTAGCAACGCCCTTCTTTGGCTACGAGGCCAACCGTTTGCTTAGAGCCAGGACCAGTAGCATGTAATGCCATAATTCCCGGGCGTGGTGAAGAAGCAGCTGCACCATCCGGAATCAAAAGAAAACCTGTGATAGTATCGCCCGTACCACTGTCGAATTGCACCTTTTTTTCTTTGTAACCATTACACCGATTCTCACCCAAAACTTTCGAATTTACTGGGGTTTCATTTACCACTGGGATTTCACCAAGCATTATCCTGGAACGCTGAATGATTGAATCACGTTTGATTTTCCAGCCTTCCTCATCGCAAATTTCAACACTTTTCAAACCAAAGCCATACTTTTCATTCTCCTGTTGGTAATCGGTTAAAACATCGTTCAGAGCAATAGTACCGGGTGCTTCAATAGAATTGACAGGGCAATCGGAATTATAAAATGAAACAGGTGCAACGATGCCAACTCCACCTGTAGCAATACTTCTTTTAACAAAATTACGTCTGGAGAATCTCTTTTTGTTTGTCATATTTTTCCTTCTTTTTTGCTGAAGTTAAAAAACGATCGAATCCGGTTACAAAACTTGAAGGAAAAACAGATAATAAAATTAGTGCTGCAATTTCTATCAAGTTTTTATTTACTATCCAGTAGTTTCCTTCAACATTTATATTTTCTCCTAATCCGGGAAAAGGAGGATATGCCAGATAATAGAGTGACAAAAGAACAATCCCGATAATTTTACTAGGTTTTGAAAATAAACCAATAAACAGGCTTAACCCGATTAACACCAGTCCCCATTCATTGAATAAATCAACAAGATTAAGTATAAACTCCGACTGGGCCATACTTTTAAAAAGAAGCGCAAATGGTCCAGCCGAACCGAGTAAATACCCTTTTGCTGTCCAGCCGGGAGTATAAATTTTCACAAGCCCTTCATATAAAAAATGCCATCCGATTAAAACCCTTAAAAAAGTTAATGCAAATACCTGCCAGTCTGAATAACTATGTTCAATTTTTCCCCTTTTCATTTTAAATTTTTGCTTGATATTATCTTTATTATCCAACTATTGCCTTTTCATTGACCGAATCCCAGATGACGGGCTTCTTATTCACATAAGCTAAATTGGCCAGGTTAAACGTAACAGCTTCTTCAAAACCGACATCAATATTGCAACTTGTTTTCCCGTGCCCGCGAATGGCGTCTATCCATTCTTTCAGGTGCAACAGGGTTGCATCTATTACTTTTCCATCAATATAAGTTGGCCCGTAACCTCCTTTAATGTAGGCCTGAGAAGTGGCGGAAGAAATGGCATCGATACCGGTATTTGGTTCATAATAATACATGGGGTCAGAGGGATTGGCCTGAATGTCGGCATACCGTTCGGAATTGCCGTCTTTGTAAAGCATAATTGCCCGGTCAACATCCATGGAAGCTTCGGAACCCAATATTTTAGATTGCCTGTAAATACTGTTTTTTAATGAACAGTCATAAGTCATTGTCAGTTTTCTTTTGGGGTAATGAAACACCGCACTTAAAACATCCGGCATATCGCCGTGGGTTTTATAGTAGTGCTGCCCGCCCAAAGCCACAACAGTTTCGGGAATTCCGAGTTCCAAAATCTGGTTTACACAATCGTACCTATGTGAAAAATCGTTGCCGGTAACACTGGTCCCGTAATCGCTGTAGCGTTGCCAGCTAAAATACCTTTTTCTATCAAACTCGTGCCACGGCGCCCCCGCAAGGAACTCTTTCCAATCGATATTATCCCTATTGCCCAATTTATGATCAAACGCATCGTCCCTTATCCAGGCTCCAAAAACAGTGTTCCTGTTTGTAAAAGTCTGAACAATGGAAACATCACCGAGTACACCTTTCTGATATAATTCCCGCGCTATTTTAAAGCTCATTTGCTGGCGGTTTTCATGTCCCAACTGAAATACAACACCTGTTGATTTGATCACCTTCTTTAACTCTACGGCTTCCTCGATGCTGTGAGTCATTGGTTTTTCAAGGTAAACATGCTTCCCCGCTTTGGCTGCCGCAATAGCAATTTGGGTATGAGTATGATCAGGGGTGGCAATCAGTATGGCGTCAATTTCATCGCTGTCTACCATTTCCCGGTACGAAGGAAACACTTTGGCAGGCGCAGACGTATTTGTCTTTCCACCCGGACCAAGACCACCCGTTGAAATTTCGACGCCACGTTGTACACGAACATCGAACGTGTCGCACACGCCGGCAAATTCAATGTTCAGATCTTCCTGGTCAAGAAAATCCTGTAACCTTTTTGTAAACTTTCCGTCAACTGTGTTCTGTTTTATAAATTCAGGATGGACATAACCAAGTGATTTCAACAACTGCTCTCCGCGCCAGCCATTGCCGACCAACCCAATCCTCAAACGATTGCCGTCATTTCCTGTTGGCGGCAACAATTTCGCGCCGGGAGCATCAAGTTGCCGAATCTTTAATGTTTCATATAAATTTTTGCTTTTCGCGCTTATTTCTTTGTTTATGTTCTCTTTAAAAGCAAAAGCGAAATAGCCCAAAAATGGAACTGCAGCTATTCCTTTAAGGAAGTCTCTTCTTACGGTATTCATAACTTTTAAAAATGGTATAATATTAAAATGGATTTATGGAAAAATCATCAAACCAAAATTTCTGCCCTTCTTTTGACTTGCCATAGGTTTCAAATTCAAACGAATGCAGTAAGTTTAATCCGGGAATAGCTTTCTTTATTTCTCTGGCATCTATTTCAATTGTATGCCACTCTCCATCATCAATCAACTTATATCGCTCCACATTTATGTATTCCCCGGAGGAATTAGCCGGACTTCCTCCAATACATACTCTTTCCGGACGTTCTTCAGAAGGCCATGGCCTTAACCAAATACCTACAGGGACACCAGGCGGTATCCGGTATGAAAATTTAATATATGGATATTTATCTATATCCCAAATCCTTAATTTTATATTGGTAGCCAACGTATTGTTGTTCCCTTCCGTAGATACGCACATGCATTGTCCTTTCCCATCTTCACGCATTTCCGGATAATAGGTGGATCGTTCTCTGCTTGGTCCGCGATCCCATAAAAACCCCCATTCTTCAAAATCTTCCCGCTCAAAATTACTGTACACAAGTGGTTTGTTGGGATCCAACGGTTGCTCCACACGAACAAGAAAATTGGTTTCTGCTTCTGTTCCTGATGTATCCTTGCACTTGAGTCGCACAACGTAATCTCCAATATCTTTATAAGAATGCCTTGGCACTGCTTTATTACTTACGTTTCCATCGCCAAAATCCCACATCATATCTACTTTTCCTTTGCCACCTTCTATTATTGCAGAAAAAGTTACCTCTTGCGCAGGAGTGCTGGTAACCAGATGAGCCATCGGAGTTACCGTTAAAATCCCTGTATTACCATATTGTAAAGCACCGATATCCGGCGCCTTTCCTGCATAAGGAAGGCTCACAGAATCTCCTTCTTTCCATTGCAGGCTTCGATCCAGTATAAGCAAGTTATTTTCAATGTCAGCTTTTAGCACACGGGCAAAATTCCCCGGTTTGCCCACAAAAACAATATCCCCTGATTCTCCTTCTATCCCAAAGCCATCGAAAAAGAAAAGGGCATCACTTACGTAAAGTTCGGTACCGGAGCCCGAGCCCAAAGTCTTTGTGAGCGGTCGTCCGGCATCAATGGCTGGGCTTCCTTTGGCAAGAGTAAAACAACGATTCTGAAAATTGCTAAAAAGGGGGTCAGCGTCTATATTATTGATGAATTGACCAGGAAATTCCTCATGCAAACTTCCTACAGTGTACAATTTCTCTCCCATTCTCATTGTTGCTTTCCCAGGTTTCTCTCCAAAAAAAAGATTGGAAAGAAATAAATTGTCATCAGATACACCCGTGCCTCTAATTTTAAAAAATGTAAAATCCCCAGTATATCCGTTATGGTAAAACAAATTATTCTTAAAAATATTAGAACGTATGGGATTATCATTTTTACGGGAATTGTCGCTTAAAGCCCAGGCTAACATAGGATTATTGGCAAACGTATTATTATAGACACGGGAATTGACAAACATTAAAGGTGTAGATTCATCTGCTCCAAGACTGGGATCATACCCTTCCTTTCCTCCAAGTTTTGCATCATAACTACCTGATGCAATGACTCCTCCCCAATTATCAAATATGAAGTTATTTCGAAAAATACTATTGGTTGAAAGTACTTTACTGTAAGAATCAGCGGACTTTGCTCCATTAAACGCATTGGTAATGATATTATTTTCAAATAAACAATTATCAGGATTAAACAATTCAAAGTTTCGCCCCCATCCATTATGGAAAATATTACCACGGATAATATTATGCGAAGATAGTTGCGATGAAATGGCATAAAAATTTAAAGGAGAGTGGCCTATTTTACTGAATGAATTTCCTTCAATAACATTATGTCCGGAATTCATAAATCTGCATCCATCACCGTGAATTTTAGAAAAAGAATTAAAAAGTAAATGATTGTAATGGCTATCAATATATAAAAGTTGAATATATACCGTTGATGATTGTTCCATTTGACAGTTACTGAGTGTAATATGGCTACAGTTTTTAATGTACCCAAATCCCCCTCGTGCAGGAAACATTTTGAACCCATCAATTGTCACAAAATGTTTCCTTTCCATATTGATTATATATTTGGAACTTTCATCCCCAATCAAAATTGCACCGTGTGGCTTTTCACTTTGGTAGGTAATGCTTTGCTGATGATTTTCTCCGCTGGAAACAGGGTTTATAATACCTCTATACGTACCTTCTCTGAGAAAAACCGTATCACCTGGTTTTAATGCCATATTTGCCTTCTCAAGTGTCTTCCAAGGTTCATTCAGCGTTCCGGGATTATTATCATCGCCATCAGGAGATAAATAATATGTACCCTTCTTGTCTAAAGTATCAGACTTTGAAAAAGATTGACAACTCAGATGAAGAAAAAAACTAAAAAACAGAAGCATCTCAATTATCAACCTGACTTTAATTCCAAACATAATATTCTATTTTTAACTTCAATAAAACCTAATAATCAACGATATAAAATTCACTTAATCAATTTACAAAACAATTTATGATAGTTTCTCTGCCAAGCCAATTCCTTCCTTCAATTATTATCCTGACCTTCAATTATCTGATGTTGTTCTCCCATATATTTTTCACCTTCCATAGTCAGAAAAAAATCCATCCAGATATATGCCAACTTATCTCCCGCTTCAACCGATACTGAATGTTTGGCACCGAGCGGAATATGCAACATCATATTTTCGGTCAAAACAATGCTTTCCCCATCAGCAAAGCAACGGCACCTGCAACCTTCAAGCCCAAAAAAGATTTGATCGAGCATAGGATGTTCGTGTTCTCCCACTTCATCCGGACCTTCCGTTTCTACTGACCCCATGGCAAAGCGCGGAACCAATCCATCAGGCAAAATCATACGATTCAATGTTTTATCACTTTTAATATCTTCCTTATAGGCAGGGCAGTCGACAAGCGCTTTTATGTAGAGCCTGTCAAAATTTCCTGTCTTTCTTTTAACTGCCTGCGTATCTTTCTCGTCAAGTAACTTTCTGATTCGGATAAATGAAAATTCTTTTCCCTCCTCCACCTGTATTACATAACCTGTTGAATATGGGATACGTACAATTGTTTCTGATTTAATTTCAAAAACAGTTGCTCCTGACTGAAGCGCTCCTTCTCCACAAATGTTCAACAAAACATCAAAAGTATCCGTTTGTGATAGCTCTTCGAAGTTGTACTTCCCTTTTATGGAAATATACTCTATTGTTACCCCCTGCACTTCATTTTTGAGCACTCCCGTTTTGAGTACACTCCCTAAAGGTTTTTCTGCTAACCTATTTCTCACTATTGTTTCTCTGTTCATTATGTGTTAGTTTGAGTCTATGTAATCTTTTAAACGGCTAATATAAATTTGTCCATAAACACACGCCCCAGTACTGTTGGTATGGCAATAATCTCCCGACCAGACAGAGTCGGCTTTTACAACTTTTATTCTCCCCTTATGCGGAATATTTTGGGTAAAAACCAATCGCATATTCCTGTTCATACGATGGCGTTTGTCATAAACATTTTTGATGTTGAGTCCCTCTCCAACTGCTTCCTGGCTTACAGAGTAACCTAATCCGCAATCGATGTAACAATCTGTACCATATACATTTTTGTTATCAACCCACACCTCGAATCCTTGCCAGTGCCCCTTCCACGGTAATTCAAATTCTGAATTTCCATTCGCTTCAAGTTCTGTAAATTCCTTCCCTGAAATATTTCCCTTTTGAAAATTATATAGCCAGTCGGTTACCTCAATTGTGCTTACATTATTGTATTTTGCTGCAAGTTTACGGTGAACAATATCGTACCCCCATAGTTGCCGCATCCGGTAATTGGATAAGCCGGGTTGTGTGATTAACAAAACGGTATGAGGTGAAACCTTCTGAAGTTTTTTGATTAACTCTTCGTATTCCAACTGATACCGCGACAAATCGCGCACAGAACATTCGGCTCCGACTAAATCACTTAAAGTCTGAACATTCAGAATAAGTTCCGGATTTAACGGAGTGAGCCAGGTAACTTCCCCGGTTGCTAAATTCACCGAATCTATTTCCCGGCAAACGACCTGCCTGTTATCACCATGATATGTACCTATCCTGATAATATCGCCGTGAGCAACGTCTGAACGGATAACTTCCGAACAGGTTAAGGAAAATTCATCAACATCCGAAATCAAACCAGTATTTACCCTCGCAGTGTAATCTTTTGTGCTTTCCTGATAAGTTACATTATTGAGTTCGAGTGCCCAAAGCTCTTTCACTTCTTTTTCGCTCAGCCCGGTCAAAGTGCGGCTAAGCTTTCTTTCTCCAAAAGCCCAGTCGTCATTGGTGGCGCTTTCATTCACAATAATATCAGGAATAAACGCACGAAAAAAACCATTGTAATCGTTTATACCATCAGCATTTAACAGATTTGCCAATGACCATCCCCCAATCCCGGCATTCATAAAATTATGATACCGGTTCGCGGCAAAATTCATTATAAAATACGGATTGTGCCCGTCAATAATTTCCAGTTCAAAATGTCTTTTTTTCCGTTCGGTAAACTTGTGAACCCAAAAAGCATTTTTATCAATATTCCGAAATTCCAATCCCGAAGACAGTTTTGCCGGGCTGGCAGGGTCGAAAAAAATTTCCCCTTCACCATAAGGGCTCTCATTCTTTTCATCTGTTGACATTTGGCCGACTGTCGAATATTCGAATGTAACCATTCTGCCATATTTATATTTTACCGAAATTTCAGCTCCTTTTTCGGGTGGGACTCTGAACCAGATGAAGTGAACAGGTTGCTGATTTTCATCCAGCTTTCTGATAACCAAATACCCCGGATTGTCGGGAGTTTCCCTAGTCCATCCTCCCGTGTAAATTTTTCCTTGCTGCAAAACGTTGTCTATTATGACCTCATGTGCATAAGTTGCCGGATGGTTTAATTGAAATTTTACTGAATTCCCGTCACCAGTAAAGTACTGCTCCTTTTGCCCTGCCGATTCATTGTAGTTCGAAAACTGCCCTATTATCTCTCCATCGGCTTTCACCTGTACCATTGCATAGTCAGAAGTTCGGAGTTTGGTTTGGCATATTGCAATTTCATCTCCAAATAAATCAAACTCAACACTGGAGCCAATACCACTAATTCTTTTACCAATTCCTTTGTATTGAAAGGGGTTATGGAAATCCTTTGCATCTGCACGATACTTCATTTCAGAGCATAAAACGGTTGTTGCCAATTCGTTTTGAATGTAATCTACTACATGCCCGGAAAAGCCATCCATAATACTGCCCGCTGCCCAGGTTATGGAACTCCCTGAAAGAACGATGTTCTTTTTAGCAGGGGCAATCTTACCGGCATTACCGACAGAACGAACAATGTCCTGTGCATTTATTTGAAATACACAAAAGCAGGTGAGAACAAATATTGTAAACCTTTTTAACATATCTTACTGAAAGTTTTATATGTTGTGCACAATACCATTACGTCTGATAAGGGACAGCAACGGGAAGGATTAGTTTTTTATAAAACTGTTCAACAATTTCATTAACTTCCTCTTGCGTATCAAGTTTTATATACCAGTTAATGTTGGTATCATTGGTCAGGTTACCTGAACTGATGTAAGTTTCCTTTTCCGATTGATACATTTTTGCATGAAGTCCAGGAACCTCAAAAAGGGTTACTTTTAATTCGTCCATTCCGTTATATCCTTCCCCTTCCCTGACATAATATTTCACATCAACACCTCTTTCTGTAGCCTTATTAATAGCGTTTTTAAGCCTGTCCCATCCTTTAAAATTGTTGAAAGGAGAAATTAATACAACAAATTCTTCCGCGTTTTCCACAAGGGAAACAATACTGTTCAAATTTTCTTTTATATCTGTAAATTTCATTTTTCGAATTTTTATAAAGTGGCTATCTGTGTTTTACGGCAAACGGCTCAATATTATTTTTAAAAAAGCCCTGCATATCGATGTATTCGCTTTGTTTATCCAAAATATAGGTCCAGTTAATGTCTTCGTTATATTTCAAATGAGCAGAGCCAATAACAGCCATCTTCTCAGAGAAAAACATTTTTGAATGTAAGTTAGGTACCTCATAGAGTGTTACATCTAAATCTTCTGTACCGGGTATCCCTTCTTTTTCTCTTACATAATATAAAACTTCAATGCCTCTTTTTGCTGCATTATTTATAGCATCTTTCAGGTTCTCCCAACCCTTCAAATTGGTGTATGGCGATACTAAAACAAGATACTCCTTTGCACTGTCGATAACCGAAATAATGGTATCGATACTTTCCGACGGTTTTACAATTCTCATATTCTTTACTAATTATATTTTACACCTAATTTTCTTTATTGGGGCGAACTGCCAGCAGCACCACTCCTGATATCAGGATTCCAATACCCGCAATTTTAAATACCAAATCCAGTGATATACCGATGTCTTTTAAATAGCCTCCCACATATATCATTGCAGCGCCACTCAGGACACTAAAAAAACTCATAATTCCATATCCGGTTGCCTGGTATTTTTTATTGACCACCTGAGTAATTATTGGCATAAAGTTGGCATCATGGTTCCCTTTGGTTAATCCGAAAATGACGATACCAAGAACAGCAATCCAATACAAATCGGCGGCAGCCATCAAATAGAGAAATGGCCCCCCGACCATAAAAGCAATTGCGGTGATGTATATTCTGCCTTTATTATTTCGGACGGCCCATTTATCAGCAAAAAAACCTCCCAAAAGCACTCCTGCAAAGGATGCGACCTGGACATAGAAGGTACCGGAGACGCCTGCTTTGCCAACCGACAGGTTGAACCCCTCCTGGAAGAATGTAGGTAACCACGCATAAATAAGCCATACGCAAATTCCCCCCAATAGTCCATATAAAAGAATTATTAAATATCCCCTAGAACTAAAAAGGCTTTTCAGCATCTCAATAAAATTGAAATCGTTTTGTTGTTCCCCTGGTTCCGGTTCTTTTCCCGGGGCATCGTCCAATGTGAAATAAACCACAACAGCATATAAAATACCGAGCCCCCCAAACAGATGATACCCAATTTGCCAACTCCAGATAGTAGCGATATACCCGCCTAACCCGCCTAATGCCATTCCTGCATACAAACCAGTCATTAGTATACCGGAAGCTTTTGAACGGGTAGGCCCTTTGTGGTAATCCATTACAAGGGCAACAGCGGCCGGCATATAAAATGCCTCACTAACTCCCATTATTGCCCGTGTGACAATTAGTTGGGTATAGTTTTCCACAAACCCGGTTATTAACGTAACCACAGACCATAACAACAGGCTGGTGAAAATTACCCATTTGCGGCTAAACCGGTCGGCAAGGTAACCTCCCAGCGGACTAAGTATGGCATAAATAACCAGAAAAGCCGAAGTCAATAATCCAAACTCGGCATCAGTCATTGGAATATCCGCTTTTATTGGAGTTCTCATTGATGCAATCAACAAGCGATCGAGATAGTTTAGCAAAGAAACAAACCACAGTATGGCAACTACCAGCCATGCATATTCTTTTGTTGTTCTGTCCATCATCCTTTTATTAGTTTAGTACACCGCGGCATATGGTTCTTTCTACCCTGATATTTTTATCAAATATTGCAATGTCTGCATCTTTCCCTTTTTCAAGACTGCCTTTCCTATTAGCAACCCCAATGATTTTTGCGGGTGTTAATGACGACATACGGATAGCTTCAACCAGGGACAAACCAAGCTGATTTACACCGTTTCTGACACAGACATCCATGGTTGTTACACTGCCGGCATAAGCTGAATTATCCTTCAGGCGGGCAATGCCATTTTCAACCACGGCCTCTACTTCACCAATATGATGCATCCCATCGGGCAAGCCAACTGCCGGCATAGCATCGGTTACAAAACATACACGGTCAACGCCCTTAACTTTTACCAGCAATTTCATCAATTGCGGACCAACATGCCATCCGTCTCCGATGAGCGCACCGCTTACCCTGTCATCGTAAAGGAGAGTTTCAACCACACCGGCCACACGTTTTAAGTTATCGCGACGGAAATGAGACATATTGCAAAAGAAATGTGTGGAATGCCTCACACCGGCATCAATGGCATCTTTAATTCCGGGATAAATACCATCCGTATGCCCTGCCGACACGAGGATGCCCTTTTGGTTTAAGTCCTTTACCAACTGAACAGCACCTTCCAATTCAGGAGCAATTGTCATATAAAGTAACACATCGCTGTATTCCAAAAACGGCATGTAATGTTCCGGTTTGGGCAATGCCAGATATTGTTGTGGATGGGCACCACTTTGTTCGGGGCTGATATATGGTCCCTCCATGTGTATCCCCAGAAGTTCAGCGCCATCCATATTTCCTTCTCTCATATATCCTCGGGCAACCTGCAGCGCTTTCACAATGTCGGTTGGAGCAGCTGTGATCGTAGTACCTACATAGGAAGTAACCCCATATTGGGTGAAAAATTTCCCCATTATTGAAAAGGTATCCGGGTCAACTTTCGACACATCGGTGCCGTTTGCCCCGTTTACGTGAATATCGATTAATCCGGGTGAAATATACCCGCCGCCGGCATCCACTTTTTCAGCATTCAACGGTTCTTCTACTTCTCCGCTTTTACCAACTTCAATTATTTTGCCGCCACGTACTATTACCACACCATCCTCAATCTCTAATTCAGGTGTTATTACCGTCCCATTTTTAACTACCAGATACGATTCTACTTTCATTTCTTATTTTTTTAAGAAGGGAACAACAAAAGTAGAAGCACGAAGGCGCCCAACTGTTTTCCCTGTATTTAAACGACTTTCAACAAACTCCTGCAAATCTTCGACATATTCGAAGTTCATTTTTTCAGCTTCTTCTTTTGTGATATTCGGAGAATGTAAATAAAGCTTTGATTTTTTGCGTACTACATTATTATGGATTACTTCGATGGCTGACATGGGGTCTTTTACAGTGCCATCGTCAAGGGCCTTTTCCATTTCAGTATTGGTTAGCAGACCGAATCCCAGCATTTCTTTACCGTGCACAGGCGAAACTCCATCCCGGCAATTTGCTACCAGTAATATTTCTCCCCCCTCTTTTACTGCCAATGCAGCCGAGAATAAGCCTTTATTTGCCTGGGTCATGTCAACATCGTGGTTCCTGGTATCGGAAACTACCAAATCGACCCGTTCGGGTATTTGCACAAAATAGGTCTTCCTTGCAATTTCCACACCGCGGCGGTGTGCCTCTACATAATGACCGCCAACAATCCCAACTGGCAAATCTTCGGCATTTAATATTACGTTTAGTATAGTGAATGGGTCTGCGGTTTTTGCCAACTCTTCCATTAATTTCCGGGGGAGTGTATCGGTTACCCCTATGGCTTGTTTCGGGTCGAGGGCCCCGACAACATGCATGTGGTGTACAGTATCTTCTCCTGCTACCCCGGGAAGAAGCATTTTAGCGCCTCCTGAAAATCCCGCCGGCATGTGCGGTACAAGGGTTCCGATTGCTATCCGCATGTCAGCCTCTATTACATGCTTGTTTATATAAATGGGAGCCCCGTCATCAAATTTTCCCATTTTTACCAAATGGTTCTTATCGAAAAAATGGTGATCCATAGACCGGTAACTCTCAAAAAATCTGTCTGACAAACGGGCACGTTTCTCTTGCTCTGTCATTAACCTGTGTGACCCGGATGCATACATAAAAAATATTTTATCCTTTTTAATGCCGGCTTCCTCCAATCCCGGCAAAAGGAAAGTGAGGATCTTTGAGGTGGGTGTTGAGCGTGTATAATCGTCAACTATTATACACACTGTTTTCTCGGGGCCAATAAAAGGATGAAGCGAGCTGATTGCATCGTTCACTGCTTTGCAAAAATCAGTGTCGGTACAAGTTTGGTCTGCATTATCAGGCAAACCAAGGTCAAACCTGAATTTGGATGAATTCAACATGGGGATCTCCCCTATCTTTTTGGAAATCATTTAATTAAATTATTTATGGATGTAACGGAATACTTTAACTGAGTGAGGGGGTATTTCTATATATTTTACGTTTGTTTCCACACTCAAATCTTTATGCTCCCACAAATCCCTTACTATGTAATCTTCCAATTTGTGGGGCTCCATTTTCCAATATGTACTATTGACTTTTAACAGATTCTCAAAATCAACCCTGACATTTTTAATTTCTTCCCCCCTGTTAAATAAACAGATTGCCCTTTCATTATTTTTCAGCTTTTTAATCCATATTTCATAGTCACCACTACTAAGGAAACAGAATCCCTGGCTACCCAGGGAATCCTGGTTTATTGAAATAAGCTCCTTGTTTGTGAGGATTTCCTTTATTTCCGGAGACATATCCCGGATATCATTCCCTGCCATTAAAGGAGCTGCCAGCATGCACCAAAGCGAAAAGTGCGCTTTATATTCTTCTGTGGTCATACCACCATTTCCAACCTCCAGCATATCCGGGTCGTTCCAATGACCAGGGCCTGCATATTTTTCCAGCCCTTTTTGCTTATCTAATATTTCCAGGACAGCAGCCCACCGGTCTTTAATGTCGTGGTAAGTACGCCATAAATGGCCCACTTCTCCGGCCCATTTCCAGGGTTTTTGGAAACCCCATTCACAAATACTGAAAACCACAGGACGCCCGGCTGCATAAAGTGCGTCGCTCATTGTGGTATACGAACTAATTGCATGCTCTATGGACGAGGATGCAGATTGGGCATCTTCATTTGTTGTATAGCACCAATCGTATTTTAAATAATCAATGCCCCACCTGGCATAAGTGCGTGCATCCTGAAATTCATACCCGCGACTTCCCGGACGGCCGGCACAGGTATATTTCCCTGCACATGAATAAATACCAAGTTTTAACCCTTTTGAATGCAGGTAGTCGGCCAGATACTTTATGCCATTGGGGAACCGCTCTTTATCTATGATAATCTCCCCATCCTCATCTCTGCCTATCTGCCAGCAGTCATCAATAACCACATATTCATAGCCTGCATCCTTCATCCCGCTGCGAACCATCTCATCGGCTATTTCCATTATTAAAGCTTCGCTAACATCGCAGCCAAACTTATTCCAACTATTCCACCCCATGGGAGGTGTTTGGGCCAACTGATCAAATTTTTGCGCCTGAACATTCATAAAAAAGAATGTCAACACAATCCAAAAAAAATGTTTCTTCATTGTACGTTATAATATTATTAGTTTTATACCACTATATATCAAGAATTTGAATTACCTTCCGAATCATAAAACATAGCGGCAACAGTTGCCTTTGTTCTAAAATTTTCCATCTATAATGTCGCTTTTGAACTTTCGGTCTGCCGACAACTTGATCCCGGGAGGTACTCCAATACGACACTTTCGGATTAAAAGTGAATCTGAAATCAATACATGCATTTCGCTCTGCAAGTTAAGGTACTGATTCAGCATCCATTCCTAAACGATTACTTCGAAACGTTCTTGAACGGTTAAAATAATCGTCAAGGAGTTCAATATCAAACTCCTTTATCATTTGATTGACACTTACACTCTCATGCTCGCTGGTAATTAAAACTGCCCCCAGTTTTCCTGGATCTGTTATTGTAACAGCTCTTCCATATTTTTCCTTTACTGCACTGAGTTTATCCCAATTATAATCAAGATGCACAAGACGAGAGTCAAGGTTTATGGTAGTCACAGCATAATGAAAATAGTTTGTACTCGAAGCAACAATTTCACCAAGTGGATTACGTACCTCGGATGGCAAAGTAGTAAAGCCACAAGAGCTCACAAAAAAGGATCTGCATGAATATGCCCAGTTACTTTGTACAAGACCGCCATGATACATTGAAGGAAAAACGATAATATCCGGGTCCATTTTTTCATATTTCTGCCGCAACTCATCAAAATTAAGATCAAAACAAATGGCACATGCCAAACGTCCAAAATCACACTCTAAAACGGCTGCATCATCACCCGCTTTTATCCCTGCTTCCATCTCTCCTATTGTTGGATAATTTTTATCGTATATCCCTGCAATCTTTCCTTCCCGATCTAAAAGGATACCCGAGTTCCTCCGAACTCCATCAGCATCCTGTTGCCGAATGGTACTGTATAAAATGTAACAGCGATTTTCCTTTGCAACTGAAGCGAAATAATCCAGTATTTGGTTCTTCCTTGTCTGATAATAATTATCTTTTTCTGTTCGGGTTAATCCCATTGGAACGTCGCATGCCTCAGGTAAAACTACCAGATCTGGTTTATTGGGAAGTACCTTTTTTAATCTGACATCCCAAAATTTGATAACCTTTTCCACAGTAACTTGCATCTCTTGTGTTCTATCTACAGAAGATGGTCTGCCTCCAATTGTAGCTACAGTAACGTAATTTGACGCATCCAATGAAGTCGTTATCGTTACAAACAGCAGGAATTGAAATAATACCTTAGACAGGTACATTTTAAAACTCATTCTCTTTTTCATAGCTATAGCCCTCGTTTTAATTAATATGCATATTATACAACACTCAAAATCAACACATTCACAGATAAAAGTCTTAATTCACCAAGCAAACACTACTAAAAATTTGCTCATGTTATTTAATCTTCGCTTTGGAAAATAAATCAATAACTTCTCCCTTGGATATATCAAACTGCACATAGCGACGATCTCCAAGCGGAATTGAAATGCGTTCCTCATTTTTCGGTAATGATATTTCTTCCCCAAGTTCCTCAAACAACCGAACACTCTCTGAACTAACAGGTAATTCAAGGCTTCCCTCTCCTGAAATATGCCAATAGACAACACAGGTTTTGTTATTTCGCTGAAAAATAAAGGCGCGTACATTCTTATTTTCCTCAGCTACATTGAGAATTTGCGTGTATGGTAACATTTCGAAACCTCCATCCTCATTGATTAAAAGGATGTGTTCCTGGTTGGAATTTTTCAATTCTTCTTTTTGTTTATCCGTAAAAAAATTTTCTATCCGGGCTTTTTCCCACCGACGGATAACCTCCAGATTATCAGAAGTTCGGTTATGCTTCTTAAATATCTCTAATTCACCAATCAATGAGACAGGACAATCCCAGGCCGCACCTCGGCTACAGACATATTCGAACATATCTGGCTGCATTCCGATTGTACTCTCGCCTGGTGCAACATACTTCATCCATCCGAAATTAATCGAAGTAAAATCTTTAGAAACAAATTTGGCCTGGGCTAATGGATATTTACGCGTAGCTTCTTTAATTACTTCAGGCCTGAAAGTATCAAAGGCATTTCCCCGCGTCAAAATATGCCAGCTAAAATGAGATTTAATGGCGCCTTCGGAAAATACCGGAGGTGACGTAAAATTCTGGTACAACTTATTTTGAGCCAGCGAAGTATAAAACCAGTATGGTGGAATTACATCTTCAGCTCCATCGAAATAAATAAAATCAAACCCGGCATCATTGTATATCTTCCCAATCTTTTCTGCAATTTCATCCTGAATGCTGGTCCGTTGATCCAACCGAACCCATTTGGGCCAGGTATCAACATCCAGCAATCCCAAACGGTATCCCTGCACATAATCCGAAACCTCAGTGTTTAGCGCTCCCCGCATACATCCCGTAAATTGATATGGACGTTCTGTCGTAAAACCGGCATATTCAATCAATTCATCACCGATTTTTAGTAATCGCCGACCTTCTTCCATCGTCACTCCTTCAGGATTTTCCTCAACTGTTACTATATCTGAGTCCTTACCTAATGGTAAGGCCAAAGTAAAATTGCGACGAAGACTTAACCTGTGATCCGGAACCGGGCTTACAAAAAGGTCTGTTTTATCAACTTTATTATACCATAAATGCGTGCCTACAATCATCCCCGCATCTTTAACTTTCCGGACTACGGTTTGAAGGTCTTTCATCCCGTTTGGGTATTCAGCCTTCCAGGGATAATGACCGAAAGACGATACAAATGAATTCCAGACTATTTGAATAGCTTTAAATCCCCCCTTTTTTGCAAAAGCAATATGTTCATCAATATTCTGCGGGGTTGCATCCCATATCTCATAATAGGAATATTTGTATTCTTTACTTCGACGACTCGCCACCCCTTTGGGAAGATTAAAATCATTTTCAACCTTTTCAATTCTATTTAGGAGATTTTCTTTTTCGGTTGTAATCAAAACAACTTCAACCCCTTTCATCTTCACTTCCTCATGCAGCTCTGCTTTAAAAATCCGAAAACCATCGCGTTCTTCGGCATCAATCATTGCATAAGGATCCGTGGCTAACAGGTTAATGGCGACCTGTTCGTCCCAGGAAACATTTAACCATTCGCCAAAATTGTCCCTGTTCTGAACAGGTAATTGCAGTAATGTGAATTTATCAATTTCCGTTCTTCTTTTTACGCCATAATCTAAAATCTCGTACTCTAAATCCTTAAGTTTAAACCCAATATAATCGTCATTAACATTTACCTCAATAACAGCAAGATAGGATTCCAATTCAAATCCAACTACTAAATCATCTCCTCTCCAGTAAACCGTATCGGCATTAAACGTTTTTGGTTTTGCCGGAAACATTAATTGAACTTCATTATCATAAGGTCGTGATTGAAAAAAAGAAAAAGCTGGTAAATTAGTATCGGTATGAAGACACTCCTGTCCTGAAGGTTTATGGATTAGGCTCAACGCCCGCCCATGCCTGCTAATGACAAGACGTATTTCAGAATTTTCAATAACAATATCTTCTTCAATAGTTTTCTCCGGCTTATTTAAAGGACTACAAGCAATGAAAAGAAAGAAAAAAATGATTAAGAGATTCTTCATAATTTATTTTTGATTGTTTTAATTATCTACTTTACTAAAAGAGGTTATCTTTTTTTGGGTCTGTATTCTTCATCTGTTATCAAGGTTTTAGACCCAGTAAGCCACCCCGGAGTAATGATATATTCCCCACTACCTGCCAGAAAAAATATTGTGTTCTCATCTTCGCGGACCGTTGTGTTAAATTTCATTTTTCCATCTTTACTTTTAACATTCCAGCTACCAGCTTTCATTCCGGTTAAAATGATCTGAAATTTAAGTCCCTCCGGGATATTCAGGGTAAATTCCTCTTCCACAAAACCATTCCCTTTACTCATACTAACTACCCGATCAGCGATTATAATGACATTGCTCACTTTTGTCTGATAATTTTTAACTGGTAATGGTTCAGTATCGCCAGCGGTAAGCTGGAAGACCGTGAGGAACCGGTCATTGTTTTTAGCTACTTTAGGCGACACCATGATTCGATGTCCATTCTTTTCGGGTAAATCCCTATTTCCAAGCCTTCCGGGTAACTCATATTTATATTCAAAGGAAGTAACCGCGTCTGCACCACTCAGAACTTCTACATATCGTTCTGCTATTGCCGGAATTAGCATAGTAACAGTTGTCTTACCTGTAAGTCCTCTTCTTTCGTTATTAAGAACAATTGTATTCTTGTTTATTTGAGGCTTATTGTGTGTATTTATTTGCCAGTATTTTTTAAAACTGGGATTAGCAGTAGTTATGTTATCGTTCAAAATAATCGCTGCAGGGATAGAGTCTTTATCCAAATTGAGGAAGCAAAATTCCCTCGTATATGATTTGATTTTTGATGAATATGCACCCACCAAATCAACAGAAAAATAACTAAAAAATGGATGGAGTTTCGAAGGACCAAAATCGGATGAAAGCACTTTTCCGTTATTAAACCATGGATCGTTTTCTGCTTCTTTGGGACTTTTAGGATTTCGTTGATTGAACCTTGTTCCTCCGTCATTAGACTCTGTATTGCCAAACTTTTCTCCCGGATCACGCGCTAACATCATACTATGAGCAACGGAACGTTTATTAAAATTGTAATCATAAGGTGTCCCATAAAATCCATAAAGGCCGATATCGCCCACCTGAAAACCTCTGTAGTAAACCTGAATAGAACCGGCATCGCTATGTTGGTGATTGCCAAAGTGAAAGCCACCTCCTTTAATCTCGGCTACCACATCATTGCTGGTTAACCCGATATTCCAACCGGTACGTGCCACCATTGAGCCGAGGATGGGGCCAAAATCCATTGTAAGAGGCAGAGACTCGAAGCCAGGTTCAGCCTGCAATTCAGGATCATTCAAAAGAAGAAATAATACCGGATCATCCAATGCCCCTCCCTGACGTTCGAATTCAGCCTTAATAATTGGATCTTCGGCATAAGTGTAAAACAAGAACATCGTTTGTGGATGACTCCAGTAGTAGAATTCTCCCGGAGGACCCGCATTAAACCCGTCACCATCCCGAAGCATTTGACCATTGGGAAGGCGCATATATACCCAAAACCTGGAAACATTTTTTATATTTTCAGCGAAAACGGGCTGTCCAGTCATACGGTTAAACAACCATGCTGCGTGTAAATCCCAACCGATTCGGTAAGCACCATAATTAACACCCTGATTATGCCGCGGCGACTGATACTCCCAGTTTCGCATCGGTACCAGTTCTTCCAGGATACGATACGAGCAATATTGATACGGCAGCGGATCTTCATCATAAATCGCAATACTCATTGAAAGGAGATCCCGGTTGATCTGTGCTTCATTACCATGCCCGATAATGATAGACTGCTTAAAGGGAGGCCAGCCAATTTCCATATCTTCAGCCAAACGCATCAAATTATTGTAAATAATTTGTTTTTCTTCCGAAGTCAAAAGATCGTAACACCAGTCGTAAACTAATGAAGCAGTGTAGATAGCCCGACCAATTTCCCGGGTAATATCCAGTAGATTACCGAATTCAACATGAGATATATAATCAGCCATCAATTTAATAGCTTCTTTCCCAACTCGTTTATCATCTGTCATGAGATAATAAAAGGCCTTGGTTTTTGCAGCTTTTTCCAATCCGGCATCGAAAGACACTTCTTTATCCGGATCAAATTCGAAAACATAAGGAATAAGGGCAGATTTTTTTACTTTCCACCACTCCTTTAGGTTTTCCCCAGCTTCCAATCTCGCTCTAATCTCCGGCAATGATTGCTGGTTTACCCAAAGACGTGGCCGGCCAGGGGGAGGAATAACTTTTGGTTGGTAATTCTCTGCCAACTCCGGTACTTGCGGTGATTTGTAACTTGAAAGTTGAATATACTCAAACCGAACACCCCGTGGCAACCATATTTTCAATTGTTGATCTTCCCCATTAAAATTAAATTTACCTAACTCTTGTTTCGGAACATCCCATGGCACATAAACTATACGCTTTGTAGGCTGCTTATTATCTATTTGTATTTTAGCATATAAAGATTCGAACTTGCTTGTGGCTTTCTTCATTGCTTCCGCCCCTTCTTTATCAGTTACGGCAAAGGTGTTTATGACATAACGTCCTGGGGGAACCTTAACACGAAAAGTCAAATCTGCTTCAGTTCGCTCTCCGTTAATTGCAGCGGGAACATTAGGCTTTAAGGCTATTCCCCTATTGTTTGACAATCTTTTATCTTCCACAATTTCAGCAGATTTAGCATTAACGATTGCCATTTCTGCATCAAGTCTGATAACTACAGGTTTATTAAAAAAATCCTGGGTATTATTTTCTTTCTTGAGTGATGGTGCATTCCTTTTATTAATAAAGGAACTAAAAACCACTGCTAAAATCAATAACGAAAATCTAAAGTATCTTTTCATGACTTAAAATTTTTATTGAATCAGATATCTTATCTTCTTGCAATCTATCCCCAGGTTATTAATCTGCACAACCAACATATATTCATGATTTCCCTCCTGATGCAAAACCTTTTACTACAACTGGGGTACCTTTAGATAATTTAGTCCCTATTTCCCAGATTCATGGATTCATGGATTCATAACATTTTCAAGCCCGAAAGAAAGTCCGATCATAATCTCTGACTTCCCTGCTTCATAAACTACTGGTTCCTATACAGAGATAAATTTCTGCCTTTAATGCCCTAGCTTATTTCAAAGAATAAATCCCTCCTAAACACCTGTTCAACAGAAACCTCCTGTCACACATGTAGAATACCAGGGTACTTCCGGTATTGATATTCTATTTACTGATTTTGTAATAGCCATTTTTTCATAAATTGTAGGCCTGACTCCACTATGGCTTCATGCCCTCCTTCATGCATGTCAAGTTTAATACGGCTACCGACACCTAATTTATCATAATAAATTTTGGCTTTATTAAATTCATTTACTACCTGAGGCCAATAGGCGATTCCATCTTGTTTCCCATGTTGGATTAGCAGAGGTCTGGGAGTGATTAAAGAAACAGCATCATAATCTGAAAATTCAGTTAACCAACCATTAAAAAAGGCGTGATCTTCTCTTGTCTCCAGGAAACAGGAATAACGTTCATCCTTAATAACCATTTTATTTCGACGTTCATTAAACCAACCTGAAACCACCCCAACTTTAATGCGTTGTTCAAGCGGCATAAAAAACATCGTTGCCATTCCTCCTAAAGAGACTCCCCACATTCCAATACGTTCTGAATCAATTCGATCGTCTAGTACAATTTCATCTAAAAGATGCTGCAAACGGGCAAACTCAATGCCCGGCAAACTTAAATTTGCCATGCGGGCTAATCTCTCAATTCTGTTTCGCCTTTCTATAGACCTCAAATTCATTGGAACAAGCACAGCAAAACCTGCCTCTAGCAATGCTTTTGCATATGCATGATACCCCCCATCTTTAAAAGGAGTTTCCGGACTACTGCCAATGCCATGTTGACAAATTACTAAAGGCACAGGCTGGTTATTTGATGCACTTTGTGGTAAGGCATAAAACGCCTGCACGCTTAGAGCTCCCAACTCAAGTTCCAGCCACTCCCCTTTTACTCCTTCAATAATGTGAAATTTTCGCTGTAACTCTGCTGTTTTTCTAAATTCAGGAGGTTTGATTACAACATCTCTCCACCTTGCACGATTCGGTTCTATACTTCTTATGAAAGCGTCGATGCTACTATAGTCTCTATACCAAAGTTTATTCGATCGCTCTTCATATTTATCTACAAGATATTCTCTTAAATAATTCTCCAATTGTGCTGCATACATATCCGTTCGCCTAACCTCTAAACTATCAACCCCTTGCCCCTTCAAAGACATTGATATATTTAATAAAAAAGCGCACACCAGCACAATTTCACTAATTGTTCTGCTCATTATTGAAATTATTTTAAGTGTTTACTCCGAAAATTCACTATTCGGAGTAAACACTTCAATTAAAACAAGAAATAAAAGGGCCTCTAATTCATGATAACAGGTGAATATTCCTGAAATGCGACGCCTTTATCGCGGAAAACAAGGGTATCTGATATAGAATGGGTATTTTCCCCCTCATTCACATCATAATTCAAGAAAATTACGTCGCGTTCTTTTCCACCCCACATATCTCCATTTTTAACAAATTTTCCATTCCCGGAGATTGAGAAGTTTGAATTGTCCGTAGAAGAAATAACACAATTACCCTGGTTATCAAATAACAAATTCATTTCAAAATTACCAGGACTTTCAGGGATACTTCTCAATTCACCTGTTAATTTCACTTGTTTTCTTCCATTGGTATAAAGAGACCATAATTCATCCTGCTCTACATATTTTTTTCTGTAAACTATAGTATGAACAACTTCTCCTGTTGCATCTTTTATAACAGATTTTCCTCTGTGCAAATATTTTCCGTGATATTCGTTGACAAACTTAATCCCGAAAACAGTAAAATTTTTGGGAGTAATAGTCCAATCAGAACCAATCCGTGGATCTGGAGAATCAACACCCGCCAATCCGGAAAGTACACTATCTGCGCTACTGGATAATATTTTTAGCGGAAGTACATAATGTGTCTTATATGCATTGGGATCATTAAAAAATGCTTCATTTAACTGTACAGTAACTCCGCCGAAAAATTCTCCTCTTGGAATTAATATGGTTTCCTCCGAATCCAAACTATAATACTGTGGTGGGAGAATTTTAAGCGTATCGGCTGAGCTCTCACTTTTCCCATCCCAGTCATTCTCATTCGTGATAAGATCGGCTACCAAACTTTGATCAATCTGGAATTTTATTTCCCAGTCTTTATTATTCTCATACATCCCTCCAACCCTGGCGGAAATTTTAAATTTTAAATCATTGTCATTCGCATTATCGAATATATAATCTCCTAAAACGAGTGTCCTCACCGGATATTGGAATGGAAAATAAACCGTTGTATAATCAAAATCATCAAATCTCAGTTCATCATCTTTACAGGAAAAATGGAACATACTAACAATTAAAATGAACAATATTGATATTCTTTTCATTGTAATAAATTTTAATCTTACCATCCTTTGTTTTGTATTAATTTATCAGCCTTTAATATTTCTAACTGTGAAATAGGGCCAAAATTCATATGAGATTTATAATTCCTTTTTTCAACTTCAACAACATTATATGTTTCGTTGGTCAATAATACCCCATTTACCGTTTCATTTAAATCCATCCCCCAACGCCGGATGTCCCAAAACCTGAATCCTTCAAAGCACAGTTCGATCCTTCGCTCATTCTGAATCAAAGCTCTCATCAATTCCTTACTTGTTGAACTTTCAATAATGAATTCGTCGGGTTGTGTAATTCCAGCCCGCTCTCTCAAAGCAGAAATAATTTCAGCAGGAGTAAATCCATAGCCATTGGGATCTGCCGTAGGTCCCCAGGCTTCATTTGCTGCTTCTGCATAATTTAAGAATATTTCAGTATATCGGAAGAATGGATAAAAATGTCTGGCAGTAGACATTACATTAGGATTTATATTTACACTTGGCTGTAATAATTTTTTAAGATAGTAACCTGTACGTGTAGAATAAACTGTTTGGTTGTTCCAGTCATCAGTTTCATCATTTATGTTTATTACTCTTCCGTCAAAATCGTTGCCATTATAAATAATATATCTTTTTAACCTGGGGTCCCTTCCAGCATAAGGCTGATTCGCATCATATCCACTCTCTTCTGCATTGATAGGATAGCCATTAACCATAGGGAATGCATCCACTAAATTCTGACTTGGATTGGTTTGCCCCTGGCCAAATAAGGTTGGTGGGAAATTTGCTACCTCACGGGAATTGATTTCGGAATAATCCCTTCGCCATAATATCTCACTATCATTTTCATTTTTCCAAAATTCAACGCCTGTTGGCGACATGCCGGAAACTCCTCCAATTTCGGATAATAATGCACCGGCATAAACAGCAGCTTTTTCCCAATATTCATTACCTGTATAAAAAGGCTGGCTGGCAACATGAAGTGAAACCCTGGATTTTAAAGCCTTTCCAAATTTGCCGTTCACACGATTTTTATTTTGTGAACCAAAAACAATCTGTTGTACTATATCTTCTGAATCAGAATACTCATCAGGTAAATTTAATAATGCTTTCTCAATGTCAGAATAAATAGCTTGTACACATTCTTCATAACTATTCCGAGGCAAATTATAATCGACATTAATGTCAACCTTATTCTCTAAAAGAACAAACCCTGTTGGGTTACCGTCTTCTGCAATACCTCCATGTCGTTTTAATAATTCAAAATTATACCATGCCCGCAGAAGTAAAGCCTCAGCTTCAAACCTTTTTCTAAATGCTTCATTTCGTTCTTTCACCGGGCCATTAGCCTCATCCCATGCATATTGGGCACTTGGATTAATTTCCAGGAAATAATTTAAATAATAAATATTTGTATATGCCAGGTTCCATATGGACATGGGATCATAGCGTGAAGACCACTCACCAGTTCCCATTCTTCTATAATTATTGCCTTCAACATTAGTTACTGCATCATCTGTTGAAGCTTCGTCAAAAGAGTAACCATTGGGCAAATCACGATACGCCCGAATCAATAAACCTTCTGCAAATCCTGAATCATAGTAAAGCCTTTCCGCTGAAGAATGATTGTCATCAAACGGTTGAAGAAAATCCATTTCGCAAGAAGACACTATGAATCCTAATGTGATTAATATTATTAAAAAAGATTTTTTTGTAAGCATAATCCCGTTCATTTAATTAGAAATTAACTTTTAATCCTAAAGCGTAAAATTTATATTGAGGCTCACTGCCAACATTTAGTTGGATCTTATCTTTATTCTTTGCGAAAGCCATTACGTTACTGGCTCTGGCATAAACTTGCATATTCTGGATAAAGAATTTTGAAAATAATTGCTTCGGAAAATTATAATTTAGCTGTATCCTATCAATTGATATCAAGGAATTATCATATATCCAATATGAAGAATTTCTAAAGTTGTTACTATTGTATTCCGAACTCAAACGTGGATAAGTAGCTGTTTTACTTGTTTGTTCTGTCCACCTGTTTTTTACAATTTCAGAATATTTACGGTCGCCATATACCCAATAATAAGCACTATTCGCCATACGATAAGAACCGTCTCTAAATGTCGAGTGTACATACAATGAAAAGTTTTTATAGTTTAAAAGAAGCGAAGCCCCTCCTATAAATGTGGAACTTGCATTCTCAAGCATAACTATATCATTATCATTCACTACTCCATCTTTATTTTGATCCTTGTATTTTATGTCTCCTGGTTGTACTTCTCCAAACTCCTGTATAGCATGATTTTGTATATCAGATTCGTCCTCAAATAAACCAATTGCCTCAAGTCCCCAATTGGCATTTATAGGATTACCAACCCGGTAAAGGTATTCTTCAGGCCAGTATTCATCTCTTTTGGTTATTTCTGTTTGATAAATAGTCATTGAGGTTCCCAGCTCATAACTAAAGTCAGTAAAGTTTTTTCTCCAGGTTACCCCCAACTCAATCCCGGAAAATTTATTTTCTGCATAATTTATAAGAGGATTAATCCCCCCCAGATAATTGGGGTATCTATTGTTTGAACTGGTTACCCTATCTGACCTAAGCTCATGAAAGGCAGAAAACTCTAAAAAGACTTCTTTATTAAACAGTAAAGATTCAAATCCCACATTGTATTCTTTCCTCTTTTCATAAAACAAGTTAGGGTTTCCTGCATTGCTAACTACCGTACTTTGATTACTCCTTCCTGAATCATACCAGCTATACCCCCACTGCTGTTCAAATATATCCTCATACCGATAATAGTCGGTTATGGTTACGTCGGTATTCATGATACCTCCCGAAAGCCTCAGCTTTAAAAAGTTTATAAATGTTTTATTAAAAAAATCTTCTTCACTTATAACCCATGCCAACCCTACTGAAGGAGAGAAACCCAGCCTATTTTCAGGGGCAAGTTTATTTGAATACGAAATTGCAGAACTAAAGTCAACTATATACTTATTTTTATATACATAGTTGAATCGATTGCCCAGGTGTGCGTGTTTACTAGTATAAAATCCACTCGTTTCATTAAAAGTATCATAATATGCTAATAAGGAGAGAGATAATGCATGATCATTCCGAAATACCTTTTGGTAATCAAGCAAACCGGAAAAACTAAATTTTCTATTCAGGTAAGAGTTTCTTATTTCTTGTGATCCGGAAAAGAAATCTTCTCCGATTTTAGTAAGTGACATTTGATTGTCATCATTCCACGAAGGCTGGAATACTGCATACGTGTTTGTTTGAGATGCTGTAAACCGATTGTAAAAATCAAAACTAACATTCAAGTTTAGGCTTAGTCCTTCAGTAATGGAACTCATGTCAATTTTATAACCATTATTAAACTGGACTACAATACCATAATTATTATTATAGCCTCCCAGGTTTAAATATCCATATGGATTATTTCTATAAATTGAAGTACCGCCAACTAAATATTTACCCTCTACAAAAGTTCCGGAACTCAATAATGCTTTATCGGCCACTAGGGAAGAATCAATTAATGGAGCATAAGCATTGGGTCTTATTGTGGAAGCATCACTAAAAAAATTCCCATTAACTCTGTTATCAAAATCAAATACACCTACTACATCTACATAAGCACGTATTTTGTCAATAATCTTAAAATCAATATTCGAGCGCAGGTTTATTTTATTATAACTTTCATCTCTCCCTTTATTCATCAAAGTACCTGTATGATACCAACCCAGATTCAAATAATACTGTGCATCTCGATTCCCTCCTGAAAATTCTGAAATAAATCTTGATGTCGGTTTAAACTCTTTCAGAAATTCTGAACCATAATAATTCATATCAGGAAACCTAACACGATCTGTTCCTGCCCGGGTTGAGCCAATAACGTCTTCAGAATACAAAGGGTTGAGACCATTATTTACCCTGGCTTCATTAAAAAGCTCCATATAATCAGCTGACCCCAGATAAGTTGGATAACTTATAGGATCATTTATTCCCGCTTCAAAAAATCCGGATATTCTTTTTTCATTTGGTTTTCCCCTTTTTGTCTTAATCAAAATAACGCCCTTATCAGCCCTGGTTCCATAAAGCAATGAGGAGTTCACATCTTTTAGGATGGTAATTTGCTCTATTTCTTGTATATTAACTGAACTAAGTTCGCGAGGAATTCCATCAATAACTACCAACGCACCACCTAATCCACGAATATTTGTGTTTCCGATAAGGCCCGGGACTTTCCCATTAATCAACTCATATCCATTTGAAACATTATCAAACAATAAAGTATTATTTGGATAGATTACACTGATATCATTTGCTGCATTAATTTTGGATACAACACCATAAGGTATATGGACTATACTATCCAGATTATAATTGAGTGTGATTGAATCTTTAGTAGTAATATCGCCATTAATCTCCTTTGTACCAGTGTTAATACCTAAAAGTGTTTTCGATATTATCAAACATAGCAAAGACAATGAAAGAAGATATTTTTTATACATATGTTTCATATTTAAAAAGATTAATTATTTCAATTACCATCCCGGATTCTGCTTCCATTCGGGGTACAAATTAACTTGCGATACGGGAAATGGTAACCAATAATGCTTTTCGCTAAACAATATTGTTTCAACAACAACTTCTTCAAAATAGGTATGTTCCTTATCAAAATTTAAGCCTGTCAATTTCCTGTATTCAGGCTGGTGAGCAACATGCCACCTTCTCAAGTCATACCATCTTTTGGATTCATAGGCTAACTCAACGGCTCGTTCATTCCTGATTCTCTCACGAAACACTTCCTTATCCTGTAAAAATTTTTGATGGACTCCCGGCATTAATGCCCGGTTGCGAACCATATTGACTGCTTCAACAGCTGTGAAATTTGCGCCAGGATAGCTCCCGTTGGGACCATAGGCTTCATTTGCACATTCAGCATATATTAAATAAATCTCTGCTAATCTTAATTTTGGTATCTCAAAAAAGTAATTATTCCAACCCCGATCGAATCTATTAATCGTCTCATCCCAGTATTTTCTATATCCGTAACCAGTCCTGCTCGAAGACGAAGTCCGTTCTCTCCCTCCAACATAAAATTGCACAAAAGCCCTGTCATCAGCCAGACTTTTGATAATTCTGTCACCATCCACCAAAATATTATAGGCAAACCTTGGATCACGATTCTCTTTATTAAATGGATCATTAGGGTTGTAACCAGATTCAGGGTCCTCGACGGGAAGTCCATTTGCCATCTCAAAACGCTTCACATAATTATGAGAAGGAGCACTATACCAATTATCTGTACCGACATGGCCAAACGTAAAGGATGAAGAAAAGTAACGTGTATTTCCTCTATTTGGCGCTTTAAAAATAATCTCTTTGCTCCTGGGAATCGAGTTATCCTTGGTAAAAAACATCTGAGAATATGTTTCCCATGGTTCTAATTGATAAACCCCTTGATCAGCCAACTGAATAATTTGCCAGGCAGCTTCTGCAGCGCGTTCGCAATATTGTGAATTATAATTATAATTGCCCGTTGCAACTCCATTAAATAAAGGGGACGCAGCATACATCAAACATTCCGCTTTTACAGCCAATGCCATTCCTCTTGTCGCTCTTCCTGCATTAAACCCTTTTGTAAGTTCTCCGGTATCAATATTGTCCCAGTCCAATGGAAGTAATTCCTCTGCCCGTTCCAAATCTGACACAACCTTTTCTACCGTTTCATGAAGCCCCAATTGTGCAATTCTCATATCATCATCAGCATTAAAAACGGTATCAACATACGGAACAGCTCCCCATGCTTTCATCATTTCCCAATGAAAATAGCCCCTAAAAAAATAGGCTTGCCCTTCGATTAATCTTCTTTGCTCATCGGTAGCGTCAACGAGCATCGGTAAATTTTTCAGAGATATATTAGCTGCCCGAATGCCATACCAACTGTTTTGCCAGATACCATGCCTGCGTACTAAATTTCTATACCAGGGCTGGTTATCCCTTTGGGCATCGGTATTGTAATATGGCGACATCCCGCTGCCCATAACATAGAAATAATCGCCTTCAATAAACCCGGCTTTTCGGGTTGGAATAATATCATCGCCCCAGTTAAATTCCCCAAAACGATGCCTCAGGTGAACCCACTCTACAACATCATCATACAAGGTTTCCACATATCCCTGGAAGGTATTAAAACTTGAAAAGACATCTTTTTCAGTGATATCAGCTTCTATTGTTTTATCCAGATACTCAGTACAGGAAGTAATTGTCAAAATGATTATCGTAAACAACAACCATATAGACTTTAAATATTTTTTCATAATCTTATTTTTAGTATTTATATTGATAGTTTTATGCCCAAATTAATCTGCCGGTAGATAGGATAGGCATTCTGTATATCAAAATTTCCTGTTTCTCTATCCATGGGCATTTTAGACCAGAACAACAAATTGTTACCACTTATGGTCAACTGCACATTTGATATTCCAATATTTCTTATCCACCTTCCATCTAGTCTATATGCAATTTCAGCAGTTTTTAATCGGAGATAGGATGCATCATAAAGACCAAACTGACCATTGGGAGAAGTTGTAGTTAACCTTGGTGCTTTATAGGTAGCGCCTACAGTATTCTGGGGTGTCCAATAATCGTTAAGTACGGAAGAAACAGGAGTATATAACGTCTGCCCGGGAGTAACATAAGGGGAGTACAATGTAACATTTGTTACAGCAGTAAATTGGACCATCCAGCTCAATTTTTTATAATTTCCTCCTAAATTTGCTGTATAAGTGTATTCCGGACGCGATGGAAAGCCATATGGTACTGCATCATAAGAATCTATAATACCATCTGAATTAAAATCAACGATGTCCCAATCACCAGGCAATCGATATTGTTGATTCGTTGCAGTTCGTGCACTCGCATATATATCATCCCAGTTATTAAGGGCTCCACTGGAAAGCTGAGTCTTTGTTTGCCCTATTTGAAACCCTTCATTCTTCAAATAATCATCAAGTAAAATAGGATCCTCCATTGCTATTACAACATCCCTGGCTCTTGTGATAAAAAATGATGCGTTATATCCCCATCCATCATGATTATAATTTCTGGCCCCTAATACTATTTCAAATCCCTTTGATTGTGTTTTACCCAAGTTGGCAGGAACAGGAGAGGCTCCAAAAGTAGCAGGAACATTTCTTTTATTTGCAGTCATAAAAATGTCCTCTCTATCATCCTGAAATACATCTATATCCAAAGAAAATTTTTGTAAAAACAAAAGTTCTATACCCAAATTCTTTTTGGTAGCTGTTTCCCATCTCAAATTTTCATTGGGAATTGTTCCCTCGTAATAGGTATTGTATGGACTATACGGATAAGCTCCGGTCTCTGGCGAATAAAAAGCTCTTGTGCTTCTTCCCGGGTTTATCCAGCTTCCAATATATCCCCAGCGGGGTATGCCACGATCACTTCCTACTTTACCAACCGAAACCCTGAGTTTTAACTTATCCAGCCATGAATATTTCTCCATAAATTTTTCACTGGAAACCATCCATCCAACAGCTGCCGATGGGAAAAAGCCAAACCGATACTCAGGTGAAAACTTTTCAGAGCCATTATATGCCCCATTAAATTCTACTAAATATTTGCTGTCGTAATTATAGGCAACACGCCCTACCCAATCTTCTCTGTAATTAGTAAAAGACGAGCCTCTTGTATCTTCTCTCCGGTTAAAAAGTGCAAGACCCGAGAAGGAATGTTTTCCGAAAATCTTATCATAATTTAATCCTGCCTGATAGAACAGTGAACGTTGTAAAGTACTATTCTCCACATACTCACCATAGAGCCTCCAGGGAATAGAAATAATATCAAATTCATTTACTTCTCCCAGCCCGGTAGGATTAAAAATAAAAATGTTATCTAAACTGTCTTGTCTTGTAGTAGCATTAATAATTTCAGGGTTTTGATATTCATAAATTGCCTGTCCCTGGTTGTTTCCATCTACAATATTTGGTCCGCTTGATACAACATAGTTATCCCAGGCAACATTCATATTGAACTTCAGCCCTTCGGCAATAAAATTAAGTTCTTGTTCTAATTTCAAATCGATACCTACATGTCTTCTGTTATAATACCGGACCCCTCCTTCTTGCATAATGGCCACCGGATTGTTCATATTAACATTTCCTATATATTTTCCATATCTGCCACTTGGATACTTGACAGGAAATGCATCGGGAGGTAATTCAAATAATCCCCTGTAAAGATGTCCCCATGGACCTCCGCCAGTATTTGGATCACTCACACCACCAAAATCAGCATTTATAGATTTTTGGTTCCCCAAATAGCCATTAACATTTGCTGAAAATATTGTTGTTTTGGTTAAATTAAAATCCAGGTTTGCCCTAAAATTAAGTCTGTCATAACTGAAGCCAGGATCATAATCCTTTGCTTCGTTATAATGTGTGTTCAGTATATCACCATCATGCATATAGCCTAATGAAGCAAAATAATTTACAAAATCAGTTCCTCCAGCTACATCTACATTAAAACGATGACTCTTTGCAAAGTCCTTGGTCAGCTCATCTACCCAATCGACATCCGGGTATAAATAATTATAGGGTGATTCCTGAGGTTGTTTGGAATAATTCAAAACTTCAACCGGAGTATAATATTGCCAACCTGCGTCCCGGGCTGAAAGTTCATTCTCAATGGCAACATTCTTCCAACTCTTTGCATCATAAGAATTTAACAACTCAGGCAATCTTGAAATCATTTTATAAGATACGTTAGCTGAAATGTTAAACTTCGGTTTACCTAAACTACCTCTTCGGGTTGTAATCAAGATCACCCCATTGGCTCCTTTAACGCCAAAAACTGCTGTAGAAGAGGCGTCCTTAAGGATAGAAATACTTTCAATCTCTTCTACATTAATATCATTCATTTTTCTTTCAATTCCATCAACTAAAATCAAGGGACTAGCAGAGTTCCAGGTTGACTGGCCGCGTATAAAAATTTCAGGATCAGCTCTCCCTGGTTCCCCTGTTTGTTCCATAACAGTTAACCCCGGAAGTTGGCCTGATAAGGCACTTGAAAGATTAGGAAGTCCGGTTCTACGATCAAGATCCTCATTTGTAACAGAAGAAATAGACCCTACAACACTTTCTTTCTTTTGGATCCCATACCCCACAGCGACCACCTCTTCCAATCCAATAGTTGCTTCTTCCAACACAATTGAAAAAGTTGTTCTTTCTCCAATAGGAACCTCTTGCATTTCCATTCCCACAAATGAAAATTGCAAGATTTCTGCTTCAAGAGGAATATGAAATGAGAATTCTCCATCCACATTGGTAACTGTACCCTGTGTTGTTCCTTTTACGACTATTGTTACACCAGGCAAAGGCTGGCCGCCTGTGTCGGTTACCTTTCCGGTAATTTCTTTTTGTTGAGGTTGTTGTTCCAAAATCACTACTGGTCTGGATTTTAACCTGATATCTTTCCGAATTATAATGGTTTTGTGCACTATCTCGAAAGTCAGGTCGGTTTCATTAAGCACCGAAAGAAGAATCTCTTCCACTGTGACATCTTCCAGATCGACATCAATGTTTTTAACTCCTTTTATATCTTCAGAGTTATAAAAAAAGCTGAACTCAGTTTGTTTTTTGATATTCCAAATAACACTTTCCAGAGAGACATTTTTCAATCTCAAATTCAGCTTGGTAGCCTGGGAATAGCTTTTCATGTTGCCGGCAGTTACCTGTAGTGCGGAGGCCAACACAAAAATCCATACCATTTTCATCATAATGATGCATTTTAACACTTTCCCACGTGGAAAGTAATCATTCATAAATTTTTTCATACTTTTGAACTGTTAGTTTTATACTAAAAACTGCCTTAGGCAGTAGCTATTACAGGCAGGTAGTATCGCGAGTACCACCTGCCTTCTTTTTATTCCATTTTATATTTTTTCCCGAAACACTATGGCAGTGCCATTTACCTCTACCTCCACTTTATTGGTTGCTTTTATAATATCAAGTATCTGGGTTATATTTCCGTACCGGTCAAGACTTCCACTGAAATATAAATCCTTTACCGATGGATTCATATAAAAAACGTCGGCAGAGTACCAACGGGTCAAGGTTGTCATGATATCTTCAAGGCGCATGTTGTAAAAAATGAATTCCCCGTCTTTCCATGATGTAAACAGAGCTACATTCACTTTTTCAACTTCAATGATCCCATCCTCCAGTGTAAAAATGGCCTGTTCTTCAGGCTCAATCAAACGCCCTTCACTGGATTTTCCGGATGCGCCTACTTTTACCTTTCCTTCCACGAGTGTGGTAATTACTTTGTCCATATTCTCGTAGGCATTAACATTAAAAGTAGTTCCTACTACCTCCACATCTACTCCGCCTGTCTTTACAATAAATGGTGAACCGGAACGGGTAACTTCGAAATAGGCTTCACCAATAAGCTCTACTTCCCGCGTTCCCTCACCAAACTGAACCGGATATCTGAATTCACTCATTGCATTCAGGAAAACCCGCGTGCCGTCAGAAAGGACCAGATCATATTCAGCCCCTCTGGGAATTCGAATTGTATTAAAAAGTGGCCGGACGGCTTCACTTACATTTTTCTGGCCGGTATAATCCAGGTTTCTTTCGGCCTTATGAATGACTGTTCCGTCCTTTTCCCGTATTTCTGTCTCACCGGGTGTATCTAAAATAACTGACCGTCCATCGTCCAACTGTAAAATGGCCTTACTGGAGCCGGGATTAATCTCTGCAACCTGCTGATGGGTCTCTGTTTGTTCAGGTATTTGCCGGGAAACAAAAAAGTAAACACCGCTGCCAATCAATAACGGAATTAATATGGAAGCGGCTACCCTGAAAATTTTTTGAATAATGGCACGTCTCCCTTTTTGTTGAATGGTTGCATATATAAATTGCCATGACGGATTTTGATCTGCCTCATGGGAATGTACCCAGGATTTAAACTTTCCGGTTCTTTTTATTTCCTCCATTAATTTCCGGTTGCTTTTATCGTCATTGAGCCAGGTAGTCAATTCCTCTTTTTCTTCCGACGATAACCCTCCCAACATCTCTTTTGCAATGAGACCGGCTATTTTTTTATAAAGGTAGTCATGCATAAAAAAAAATCATAAATAAAATCTACTCATTAAGTATAGCACATAAAACGAAAAACCGGGTGACAAGAAAAAGGCATTAAAAAAAAGTTTTTGCTATCCTCCTGCAATCAGGATTCAAACAGTTCAGCATAAAACAGCATAAAAAAATGGAAAGAAACCCCCTTCAATTTGGCTCGCAATGTTTTAAATGCCCTTGATTTTAAGGTTTTAATCGTATTTACTGAGACGTCCAGTTGCTTTGCAATTTCGGGATTTTTCATTCCGTCAAGGGTAAATTCAATAACCCTTTTCTCTTGTGGTGAAAGTGTTTTAATTGCATCGTAAATTAACCGGTACGTTTCGTTTTCGATAACAAAATCACGATATGAAAAGGAAGGTTCAGCGTGTTCTGGTTTGTCAATATTTTTTGAATGGTTATCCCGCAGGTAATTCAGACTTCGGTTTTTTACAAATTTGAAAAGATACGACTTCGCTGAACGTAAGGAACGTATGTCTTTCTTTTTTTCCCAAAGAAGAATAAACGCCTCCTGAACAATATCGTTTGCAGCTTCTTCATCTTTCAGAATTTTATTGGCAAAAAAACACAAGGCAGGATAAAAACCCTCAAAAAAATACCTGAAAGCCGCCGTATCTCCCTTTTGTATTTGTATATAGTTAGGTTCCATAAGTTCCTTTACCCCGTCAAAAATAGGCCTATTTTTTTTATTCTCTTCGAAAAAATAAAAAAGAAATGCCCCTAACCTAATTGAAAGATGGAAAGAAAGGAATCCGGCAGCAAATATCCGGATATCCCTACCGGAAAATCGAGCTTAATTATCTTCCTTCGCCGAGGCGCTTTTGCACTGTGTAATCCATCAAAAGACTCTATTGCAATTATTGATTTCCCAAAAGCATTCTTTGCAAAAAAATTATTGCCTACGTAAACAATGATTCGATTTCTTCCCTGGTGATCTTCTGCAACGGATTGTTGGAGTTGATGAATGTGTCGGCCAGAGAACTTTTGCGCTCCTGAAGTTGCCGGATCTTTTCCTCTATGGAATTTTGTGTGATAAACCGGTAAACAAACACATGCTTATTTTGCCCTATTCGGTGGGCGCGGCTGACAGCCTGGTTCTCAGATGCCGGATTCCACCACGGGTCAATGATGAACACATAATCAGCGCCCGTGAGGTTCAACCCTACCCCGCCCGCCTTTAGCGAAATCAGGAAAATCCGGTTTTCCGGATCATCCTGAAACTGACGGATAATTTCCCCGCGATTTTTTGTCTGACCAGTAAGCATGCTGTATTTCCAGTTTTCCTTTTCAATTCTACCCCTCATTAACTCCAGATGTTTAACAAACGAGGAAAAGACCAACACCTTATGCTTTTCTGCCACCACATTTTCAAGCATCCGGAATAATTCTTCAAACTTACCCGATTCACCTTCTTCTATGTCTTCAACAAGTCTCGGATGATTGGCCAGTTGCCGCAACCGGGTGAGTCCCCGCAGAATTATCATGCCCGAGTTTTTCACCCCTTCTTCTTCGATCCCTTCCAAAATGGAATTTCGAATAATAGATTTTTCTGTTTCGTATGTTTGCTGCTGATTCTCATTCATTTCGCAAATCACAACCTGCTCCATTAACGGGGGCAGGTCTTTGGCCACCTCTTCTTTGGTACGCCGCAACACAAACGGCCGGATTAACACCTGCAACTTTTCCCTTTGCTCTTTGCTGTTATGTTTTTCAATGGGCGTAATAAAATAGCGTTGAAAAGATGCCAGGTTTCCCAGGATGCCCTTATTCAAAAAATTCATTTGCGCCCACAAATCTGACAACGAATTTTCGATGGGTGTGCCGGTTAGCGCCAGTCGATGCTCCCCCTGCAGTTTCATAACTGCCTTGTAAGTTTTCGACATGGGATTCTTCACATATTGGCTTTCATCCAAAATGAGGTAAAAAAATTTAAACCCGGCCAACGTTTCCACATCGTTCCGCACGGTACCGTAGGTGGTAAGAATAATATCAAAAAACGAGGCCGCCCGGTTCAAATCACCCTTTGTTTTACGCAATTGTCCCACATGTTTATATACCTTTAGGGAAGGAGTAAATTTTTTTATTTCATTCTCCCAGTTATGCACCAGCGAAGTAGGCAGTACAATCAAACTGGCGAGCTGTTCTTTTCCACCGGAAACTGATCTATCAAAAAGCTCCAGCTGACCATCCTTTCCCGTATTGTTAACCGAAGAAAAAGCGGGTCGTTCCGGATGTTTCTTTTTCAACAGTAATGCCAGTGTTTGCAAGGTTTTTCCCAGTCCCATATCATCGGCCAGACAGCCGCCAAAACCATTCTTTTGCAGGCCGAACATCCATCGGAAACCCTCTTTTTGATAGTTTCGTAATTGGGCATTTAGTCCGTCAGGAAGTGTCACATTTTGAACGTCACCCGATAGCTGTTGAAACCTTTTTAAAATGGAATCATCGCCTGGGGGCAAAATCTGCTGAAGCAGGGCATAATGGTGCCTGTCAAACTGCAACTTATCTCCCCTGCTTTTGGCAAACGGTATCAGGTTTTTGTAACGGGCAAACCACTCTTCCGGAATTACGGCAACTTCCCCGTTAGGAAGCTCAAACTCACGAATGTCGTTCAGGATATAACTTTTTAACCGGACAAACGGGAAACTGAATTCGCCAAAAGTAACCATTGCATACACATCGAACCAGTCGCCGGATACGTTGGTTTTTACCTCCAGACGCTGTTCTCCGGTAAAGTAATTTTTTTCGAGCTTCCCCTGCTCCACAAGAATTCCCTTTTCTTCGAGCCAACTTTTATTTTCATTCAGCCAGTTTACCAAAAAGTACAGGGCACTGGCCCGCTCACACAAATCAATATTTTTAATGGAAAAATATCCGTCTTTCTCTTTCAGACCAATAACAGAAAGGTGATCAAAAACCGTTTTTTCCCACTCAAAATCCCTTTTAATTTTTTTAAACAGAAAGGTATTCCCCGTTTTCTGAAACTGAACCGCTACCTCCCGGTCTGCATTGAACAGGAATTCCTCATCACCATATCGGAAATGCAACACAAAACAAGGTTCAAGCTTCAGGTTATTATCAAGGGTGAGTACGGCACTTTTTTCCACATTACCTTCCAACAACTGAAACCCTTCTGCTTTAACATCGAAATCACGTATTGTTTTTCGTACAAACCCGGCATAATATTTTTCCTCCATGGAAGCCGGAACCGAAACAAATTCTTTGCTGAAAAATGGCGTCAGTCTTTTAGCGTCCAGCTTTTCAAATACGATGAGTTGATTACGGGAAACCAGCATACACGGATTACCGGAAATAATCCGGATATTCCGGTTTAGTAAAGGAATCTCCTTTTCACCCAAAAAAATATCCAGGTGGTATCGTGTTTCTGAAGAATCGCGTTCAAAATAAAAAACCGGACGGGCAAACCATGGCGGTACTTCTATTTCATCTTCATCGTAAAGGTTGGCATATTTTACTTCCTTGTTTAGCAGGCGCACAGGACTTAGCATCAGAATACGGGCTACTTCGAACATACACCGTTCTATAAAAGGAGAAATGTTTTTCTGAAACCAAACCGGTTCCAGGTTTGCGTAAAATTCCGCAACATTTTTTGCCCTTGAAAACCGCTTTACCAAACGTTCATCGCTATACTTGTCAATCCATTCTACCAGCTCCTTTTCATAAGGCCTGACCTCCATTCCGGCATTTTTTAGTTCAAAGGGTTTAACCACTTTTTCTGCAGAATAAAATTTATCTTTTTTATGTATGAGATAAGGCTGGAAAACATTTCCCCAAAAACGATGTTCTGTTAAAACGATAACAAATTCAGTTTCGCCCATTGTCGATTAAAAAGAGTTATAAAAAAAGAACCCCAAATATACAGAGGGAAGGGCAAACCGGAAAGAAAAAAGAGATGTAATGCAAAGCAAACTTGTTCTTGTGCTAAAATTAAATACTGAGCCGTTGCAGTTTTTTTACAGCAAAGGTTTTGTTCGTTGCAACCGGGGAAGTAACAAATTATATTCCTTACAATTATGAGACAAACAGGACATAAATGCGTAACAAGACACGCAAATCAGAATAGCTATAATCACTATTTTATTCCACGATATTAAAAAATTAAACGGACAGAATTCAGATGAAAAACGTGATGATTCATTTAGTTCAAAGTAGTTAACCTATCCAGAGGAAAAGCCCACCATAATTATTAAATTACGATAAAAATTACCGTGACATTCAAAAAAACGCCTGAGGCGAATACACAAAAATTCGGTGATGGTAATTATAAACCGGATTACCAAAGCCGTTCAAATAAAGCAGTAATACATTAAAAACAGAAAATAAGAATAATGAAAAACATTAGGTACTCAAAGCGCCAACTCGATTTTACAACTGATTTAAGAAACTCAGTAAATGAATATTTCAGTAAAAACAACATACAACCCCACGGGAACTGGAAAATTTATATAAAAACTGTTTTTATGACTCTTTTATACCTTGGACCCTGGATACTACTTATTTCAGGATTGGTGTCTTCCGTATTCTTGGTAATGGCATGCTGGATTGCTATGGGGCTTGGAATGTCGGGGTTGGGTATGGCTACTATGCACGATGCCAATCACGGTTCTTTTTCCAAAAACCAAAAGGTGAACCGATTTTTTGGAAATTCGCTGTACCTGCTTGGCGGATTTCCGCCTAACTGGCGCTATCAGCACAACACACTTCACCACGGATTTACGAATATTGAAGGGCATGATGAAGATATTGCGCCTCCAGGAATTTTAAGGTTTTCACCTCATCGTCCACTAAAGAAGATGCATCGCTACCAACATATTTATGCCTGGTTCTTTTACAGTTTAATGACCATCTCATGGATTATTGCTACAGATTTTATCCGTATAAAAAGATACAAGGGAATGGGAGCAAAACTTGGCAGCCGCGGTTTCAACAAATTATTTGTTGATCTCATTCTTTCAAAAGTTGTTTATTACAGCATCTTTCTTGTCGTTCCGTTACTAACAGTTCCCGTTGCATGGTACTGGATACTTTCCGGTTTTTTACTGATGCATTTTACCAGCGGACTGATGTTAAGTACTATTTTCCAAACAGCACATGTAGTCCCGACTTCAGAATATCCGGTTCCGGATGGAAATGGCGAACTCGATAATAACTGGACTATCCATCAGTTATACACTACATGTGATTATTCTCCCAAAAGTGTTATTTTCTCCTGGCTGGTTGGGGGCCTCAACTACCAGGTAGAACATCATCTGTTTCCTTACATCAGCCACATACATTACAAGGATATTTCGAAGATTGTACAAACCAAAGCCCGGGAATACGGCCTGCCGTATCATGTAAATAAAAGTTTTGCCGCTGCAGTATGGCAACACATCAAAATGCTAAAGTTACTCGGAAAGGAACAAATAGCTGTTAACACATCTTTTAATGCTGCCAAGGGAAATAAAGCAATGGCTGTTTAGAAATAATCCACACTTATTAAGTTACTTTTAATGTATTAGAATTGTCCGGGAATAAAAAAAACCGCAATACAATGCATCGTATTACGGTTTTTTTGTTTTCTATCCGTGACCCCAACCGGAAAAATATGGATCTTTTGAGTGAAGACAATGGTACTATTTTAAAGTTTATACAGAACAAGGCACATAAAAAGAAACTTAAATGGTAATAATTATACTTGTCGTAATTTTCCCTGAGATTAAACAATTAAGCACATAGAATTTTGATAAAAAAACCTGATGATTACTTGAATTTAAAGTAGTTATTTACTTAACTTTAAATTGTTTTACTTTTTCGGGAAAGTTTATAAAAAAAGTAAAGTTTTCAGGATTAACTGTTTTTATGTAATATTAGCGTCCATAGAATGACGCAGGAACTATAATAAATTCTGATTTTAATCAATACTGAAGAATGTCAAACGATACTATAAATCAATTCATTAATCTCTCAAAAAAGTATTTTAAGATTTACCTGGGAATCAGCATTTCTGTTTTCCTGTTTATCCTGTTTTTTCAACCTTTTCCATCACATAAATTCGAATTTGAGAATAAAAATTTATTTACTGCGGGGTACGGTTTAATAATTTTTGTTATTCAGGTAATAGTACAAATTATTTTTCAGCGCCACCTTCTTCGCAACAATACAGATGAAGAATATAATCCACTACTGAATTTACTTTATTACTTTTTACAGATTGCTTTAACCAGCGTTGCTTTTGTTTTTTATATCCGGTATGTTGGAAATACAATCATTACATTTAATATTGTTTTGCGTGTTGTTGTTATCAGCCTGAGTGTGCCAGTTACCGTGCATTTGAAAAATACTCTTTTATTGATGCACGGGAAATATAAAAAACAATTGGAAGATAACAGGCTGATGCAGGATAAACTAAAACAATTCTCAGAGAGTTATGCAAATAAGTTTATCGAATTAGATTCTGAGAATGAATCGGATAATATCAGGTTACAGGTATCAGAAATTATTTTTGTAAAATCAGCCGATAATTATGTAGAAGTGGGTTTCCGCGATAATGAAGTTTTTCGAAAAAAAATGGTTAGAAATACTTTGAAGAATATTGAAAAACAACTGAAGGAATTTAACAATTTTGTGCGGACACACCGTTCAAGTATTGTCAATATTCAGTACATCGATAAGTTAAATAAAAACTTTAATACCTATTGGTTAACCCTTGTTGATACAAAAGAGATAATTCCTGTTTCCCGCCAGTATTTAATGACTGTAAAGGACTTGTTATAGGTACCAGGGGCGAATGGTATTCACCATTATATTTTAGCATTCATCTTTAAAAATCATTTTTTATCCCTAAAAATTTTTGTTAATCCCTTTCATTTTATTTCGGCAAAATCGTGATGTATTTTTAGGTCATTAAATATTCAGTTACAAATTGTAAAAAATGAAAATACTGATGATATATCCGAAATACCCCGATACTTACTGGAGTTTTACGCATGCATTAAAGTTTATTTCCAGGAAAGCTGCCGTGCCTCCTTTGGGATTACTCACGGTTTCGGCGATGTTGCCTGAAAGCTGGCAGAAAAGGTTGGTCGACTTAAATGTTGAGGAGCTTAAAAACGAAGAGTTGAAATGGGCGGATTATGTTTTTCTAAGCAGCATGTATGTTCAAAAAAAATCGGTCGCCGAAGTTTTACATCGATGTAAAGATCATGATGTAAAGGTGATTGCCGGAGGGCCGTTATTTACGCAGGACTACAACAATTATCCTCAAATCGACCATTTCATTTTAAACGAAGCAGAAATTACACTCCCCCTGTTTTTATCCGATTTACAAAATGGTTCCCCGCTAAAAAGAATTTACCAGACAGAAGAATATGCCGATTTATCGCTTTCTCCGGTTCCTGATTTTTACTTATTGAATCTGAAAGCCTATGCTTCAATGAGCCTTCAGATTTCGAGGGGATGTCCTTTTTCGTGTGATTTCTGTGAAATTACAGCATTACTTGGCCGTAAGGTAAGAATGAAAAGCAAAGAACAAGTGCTAAACGAGTTGGATACATTATTTCGGTTGAAATGGCGAGGGGCGGTATCCGTAGTGGATGACAATTTTATCGGAAATAAAAAAGTCATAAAAAATGAGTTGCTCCCTTCCATGATAAATTGGATGAAAATGCATAAACATCCGTTTAACTTCAACGCACAAACATCGATAAACCTTGCCGACGACGACACATTATTAACGATGATGCGTGAAGCAGGATTCACTTCTACGTTTATAGGAATTGAAACTCCGGTTGAAGAATCTTTACAGAGTTGCCACAAAATGCAAAATGAAAACCGGGATTTACTGGGAAATGTAAAACAAATTCAAAGAGCAGGATTGCAGGTTTCCGGTGGGTTTATTGTAGGTTTCGACAGCGATACTTCCACTGTATTTCAGCGGCAAATCGATTTTATTCAGAAAAGCGGAATTGTGTCGGCAATGGTAGGATTGCTCAATGCTCCAAAGAATACAAGACTATACAAACAAATGGAAGAAGAAAACAGGCTGACTGTTGATGCAACCGGAAGTAATACTGACTTTACAATGAACTTTGTACCCAAAATGGATTACCAGAAATTGCAGGAGGGATACCGACATATCATAAACAATATTTATAAAGAAAAGCCCTATTACAAACGCATCCGGGAATTATTCCGGAATTATAACCCGGTAAAAATTGGTAAAAGCAACATAGATTTTACCCGGATAAGGGCGTTTATAAAATCCTTTTTCGTACTTGGCCTCTTGAATAAAGGCAGGTTTGAATACTGGAAGTTTATAGTCTGGACATTAATAAATAAACCAAAACTTTTTATAGAGGCAATTACTTTTGCAGTGTACGGTTATCATTTCAGAACCGTTTACGGACTTAGACAAGTCCGGCGCAAATATTAAATCAGCAGACAAAATCACCCCGATATTTATATACAATAACATTGAAAATTAGAAAGATGGAAAACATTAAATATTCAAAGAATCAACTCGATTTTACCACTGAATTAAGAAATTCGGTAAACGAGTATTTTAGCAAAAACAATATACAACCCTATGGGAACCGGAAAATTTATGTAAAAACCATATTTATGCTCCTTTTATATCTCACTCCTTTTATACTCATGATTTCAGGATTGATTTCATCAGTACTGCCGCTATTGGCATGTTGGTTTATTATGGGACTGGGAATGTCGGGGTTGGGAATGGCGACTATGCACGATGCCAATCATGGTTCTTTCTCCAAAAGCCAAAAAGTAAACCGGTTTTTTGGCAATTCGTTGTACCTGCTTGGTGGATTTCCGCCCAACTGGCGATATCAGCATAACACGCTACACCATGGATTTACCAATATCGAAGGACATGACGAGGATATTGCTCCACCCGGAGTTTTGAGATTTTCGCCTCACCGCCCGTTAAAAAAAATACATCGCTATCAGCATATATATGCCTGGTTCTTTTATAGCCTGATGACCATTTCGTGGATTGTAACCAAAGATTTCAAACGATTAAAAAAGTACGAAGAAATGGGCGCAAAATTGAGTGGCAAACGAAAATTTAACAGGTTGCTGGTCGATGTAGTAATTTCAAAAGTTCTTTATTACAGTGTATTCCTGATAATTCCGTTGTTAACAATTCCTGTTTCATGGTACTGGGTAATTGGCGGATTTTTGCTGATGCATTTTACAAGCGGACTGGTATTGAGCGCTATTTTTCAAACGGCCCATGTAGTTCCTACTTCTGAATATCCGGTTCCCGATGAGGAGGGGGAGCTAAAAAATAACTGGACGATACATCAGTTATACACTACATGCGATTATTCACCTAAAAGCAGAATCTTTTCATGGTTAGTCGGGGGCTTAAATTACCAGGTGGAACACCATTTATTCCCCTACATCAGCCATATACACTACAGGGATATTTCAAAAATTGTGCAGGTAAAAGCCAGGGAATACGGCCTGCCGTATCATGTAAATAAAAATTTTGCTACGGCCGTATGGCAGCACATCAAAATGCTGAAGTTACTTGGAAAGAAGCAAATAATTATTAACACATCTTTTTCCGCTGCAAAAGGTAATAAAGCAATGGCTGTTTAAAGACGGATAAATCCGGCAGATAAAAAAAAATCCCGCTTTTTAGCGGGATTAAAATTATAAATGGTTGTAATATTTTAAACTAAGCAAGTTTAACATTCACTGCATTTAACCCTTTTTTTCCTTCTTCCAAATCAAACATTACTTCGTCATCTTCTCTGATGCTATCCTTCAATCCGGATGAATGAACGAAATACTCTTTTGCTGAATCTGCATCTTTAATAAATCCAAATCCTTTTGATTCATTAAAAAACTTTACGGTTCCTTTATTCATGATATAAAATTAAATTGTTAGGTGTAAGGTACACTTAATTATTGGGATATAACTATTAATACCAACTAATTTAAGTAATTCCCCAAACTTTCCTTTTTCGGAGTAATGTTAATATCGGCTCCTGTTATATCCTTCACCCCGGCGATTATTGTTCCAACCGCCACTGTTTCTGTCACTTCTTGGACGGGCAACACTAACATTAATTGTTTTGCCTTCAAACTCTGTATCGTTCAGTTCGTCAATGGCTTTTCTTCCTTCGTTTTCACTAGTCATTTCAACGAAGCCAAATCCACGGGAAAATCCGGTAAGCCTATCTGTAATAATGTTTGCAGAAGTTATTTCTCCATATTCTGCAAATAATTCTTTTAAGCTTTCGCTTGTTGTGTCGAAGCTTAGTTTTGAAACATAAATATTCATCTCTTTTCTATTTTAATGTAATTTGTAAAATTTAATCTTAAGTCAATACAGGATTTAGTTTTCTTCCTGTCAATCGTTGTATATTCCGCACCATCATGTGTTCATCCTGAGAACAAAATGTTAGGGCAGTACCTCGCCGGCCCGCACGACCTGTGCGTCCAATCCGGTGCACATAAGTTTCTGCCATGTCAGGCAGGTCAAAGTTGATTACCATTTCAAGATTGGCAATATCAATTCCCCTTGCAGCAATGTCCGTAGCAACAATAACACGTGTTCTCCTCTGTTTAAAGTTTGCCAGCGCCCGTTGTCGGGCTACTTGTGATTTATTTCCGTGTATTGCTTCGCAATCAATTCCATTCCCATTCAATATGCGCGCAATTTTATCCGCTCCGCGCTTCGTGCGTGAAAAAACCAGTACAGAATTATCAAACTTTTGTCTTAACAAGGAAACCAGAAGTTGATTTTTTTTCTGCCTTTCCACATAATACAAGTGTTGTTCAATCATATCCGCAGTAGATGAAACCGGAATAATTTTTACAGTTACCGGATTACGTAATATAGACCTCGACAGATTGGCAATTGTTAATGGCATAGTTGCTGAGAAAAACAGGGTTTGTTTCTGTTTAGGCAACATAGGTAACAATCGTTTTATGTCGTGAATGAACCCCATATCCAACATTCGGTCAGCCTCGTCGAGAACAAAGTGTCGAACATGGTCAAGCGAGATATACTTTTGATTAATCAGGTCGAGTAATCGTCCGGGAGTAGCTACAAGAATATCTATTCCCCATTTTAATTTATCAACCTGTGGTCTTTGGTTCACGCCCCCATAAATAACTGCGTGACGGAGGCCTGTATATTTGCTATAATCCAAAAAGCTCTCTCCAATCTGTATCGCCAACTCCCGGGTAGGAGTCAGAATCAACGCTTTTATCTCGCGCCTTCGTTCATTTAAATGAAGCTGGTCAAGTTGCTGTATAATTGGAATTGCAAAGGCAGCCGTTTTACCGGTACCTGTTTGAGCTATTCCCAGCAGATCACTGCCATCAAGGGCAGCGGGTATTGCCTTCTCCTGAATGGGAGTCGGATTTTCATATTTTTTATTTATCAGAGCTTTTAGTATTGGCTCCGAAATATTTAATTCTTTAAATGTCATAATTTATCTGACTGCATTTCTGTGCAGTTTCTTTTTAATAATTAATAATCATAAGGAAAATGTAAGGGCATTTGAGACAATAACCCCACACAAGATTACTACAAAACAAAAATAACTTTATATCCTTTTTGCTAATAATCTGTTATGTGCAATAGAAAATTCCTCTTTTAATTTTTGTACTACTTCTTTAACCGTACTTATTTTTTCTGCCAGATAGGCGTTGGCGCCGGCAAAAGCATAACCTTTGTCCATGTTTCCTTTAGCGGCATTATATAGTGCCATAATAATACAATAAGGACTTTTGGTGTAATCGCAGGTTTTTATACAATGAAACGGACATCCTTTCGGTCGCTGTTTTCCTTCGCTTACACTTTGGATAAAATTGCTATCCAGGGCACGTCCGGGCATTCCAACGGGACTTTGGATAATCATCGTATCCTTCTGCGAAGAGCTTACATACGATTGTTTGAATAACTGTGAAGCATCGCACTCATAGGTCGGAACAAACAGACTGCCTATTTGCACTCCGGCAGCGCCAAGCTTCATAATCCGGAGTATATCTTCGCCTGTTGTGATCCCACCGGCGGCAATGACAGGAATCGCTTTTTCATGGCTGTATGCTGACGCAACTGACACGACCTCCGGAATTAATTTTTCAAGTGAATAGTTTTCATCTTCAAGTTGCTCGGTTTTAAATCCGAGGTGCCCCCCGGCTTTTGGACCTTCCACGACAAGCGCATCCGGAAGATAATTATAATTTGCCTGCCATTTCTGACAAATAATTTTTGCGGCACGGGCTGACGAAACAATTGGGACAAGAAGTGTTTTGCTTTCAGAAGTAAGATAAGAAGGCAGGTCTAACGGCAAACCTGCACCGGAGAATATCACATCTGCCTTTTCTGCTATAGACGTTCGTACCATATCGGCGAAATTTGACAGGGCAACCATAATATTTACGCCAATAATACCTTTGGTTAATTTCCGTGTTTTGCGCAGCTCTTCTTTCAGCCCCCAAATACTATCTCTTAAATAGTCAGCCGGCGATTGTTTATATAACAACCCTATCCCGGCACTGGATATTACACCTACTCCACCCTCATTAGCCACAGCAGAAGCCAGTCCTGACAAAGAGATACCAACACCCATACCCCCCTGAATAACAGGCAGCCTGATTTCTTTATCCCCTAAAAAAAATGATTTTATCATATATTTACTAAGTGTGTCACGATATTTGTGTTACACACTTCGCGACCTGTTAACTTAAACAAGTAAGTTGATTTTGAGGTCGATTTGACGATGAGAAGGTTCACTAACAGAAAGCGAAACAAAGCATTGTTAAAGACGATTCAATAAAAACCTGATTGTCAAGGCTGCGAAGGTATGAAATAATATTGACACAGTATAACATGTGGGGATATTTTATTATTTCAACAAAACAATATTAATACAAAAAAAACTTATTGTACTGAGGGAATGATGTAAAAAAATCCATAGACACATCAATTTAAAATTTCGTTGTTGACTTACGTTTGTTCTTTGCCTTCAAAGGTGTCCAGATAGGTGTTATGATAATGTTTTGGCAGTGTTAGTGAAACAAATTATATCTGATAGTCTTGCTGTTTATCCATATCTGATTTTAAAGGGGTTAAATGTTTTAAACGAAAATAACAATTAGCAGCTACAATTATTGTGTAGTATGATTTCTGTTGAAATCGAGATAAGAATACGAGAACGATATTCCAGCACATAAGAAGTAATAAAAATCCGGAAGGAATAGCAACATTTTATTTCACAATATCCAAGATTGGCCAGCGTTTGGTACAAGTAATTCAATGCAACGTTTTTACTTTTTCGAATCTTAATAAAAAATGAAGGCAGATAATTATCAGCGAATAGAAAACTGCAAGAGAGGAGATATTCAGGCAAAGGAATGGCTATATAAACGTTATGCTCCTGTATTGCTCGGTGTATGCCTGCGATATACTGGGAACTTGGCGCAGGGAGAAGACATTTTGCATGAAAGTTTTATTACAATTTTTTCTAAAATCAGACAGCTTAAAAAAAATGCTGCCCTGGAAGCGTGGATGAGAAAAGTTGTTGTAAACACTGCTTTAAAACAGCTTAAAAGAGAAAATATAACTTATGATATAAACGAAATTAGAGAAAAGGATTTCAATCCTGTCGACGAAGATAGTCCTCCGGATATGAAAGAGAGAATTCTGAGATCGGATGTTTCTCAAGACGATATTCTGGATATAATAAAAGAATTGCCAGCTGGATATCGAACCGTTTTTAATCTTTATGCCTTTGAAAATTTCAGGCATAAAAAAATTGCCGCGGAGCTCGGTATTACCGAGGGTACATCCCGGTCGCAGTTACAGAGAGCCAGAAGTCTGATTCAAAAAAGGATATATGAGTTAGTTGAAAAAGATGAAAAATCGAAGAAAAGAAAGAAAGCTTATTTCGTATCAATATTCCCGGTTTTGAACAAGAAGTTGGAATATATCGATAAGTTGGTGGTTGACAAACTGAAAGATTTCCGCATTCCTCCCAGTCATCCCATCGAAATTTCCTTACCCGGAAGCGGAAGAACAATTGGTAAAATCAACGGAAAAGTAAAATGGATGCTCATTTCCGGAAAGAAAATATTTTGGATATTGAGTTCAACTATTGGAATTACCGGAATTTCACTCCTGATATTTTTTAGCCAAACAAGAACAACTGAAACACCTCTTCTCCCGGATCTTATGGAACAAAATGACTTTCCTTCTGATGCCATTTTAAAGCAGGGAGTAAGAAACGTACCTGAAGACATTTCGAAGAAAGCTACCGAAAATAACTTAAATAAAAACATACACATTACAAACGTTGATAGCTTAAATGAAGAAAGCAACAACACGATTATTCAATCGAAAAAAATTTTAGTACGAAAAAAGGTGATTAGGAAAAAACAAGTCGTTATAGAAAATCAAACTGCCCGAAAGGATTCCATCTGATTTTTACAATCTTATTAAAATGCTCAAAAAAACCGAAAAATTATTGTTTTTAACATTTATCAAATTGCCCGTCCTATTTGTCATTCTCTACGGTTTATCTGTACCACGAAATGTTAGAGGGAATTGCAAACATTATATAGCGAATGATACCATTTGGGTTTACGATACCATTGTTATTTACGATACGATTGTTATTTACGATACGATTTGGGTTTACGACACCATTTATACAGACAGAGTTGTTCCTCCAGAAAAACTAAGTTTGCTTAATGTAGATTTTGCCAGTCTCAAAAACGAATCTACTGGTTACCAGTTTGTTTTAGAACAAACACCCAAAGGCATAACTCGCCTGGAAATAGAGCCCAAAAAAAAAGAGAAAAACGAAAAAGAATGGTCTAAACGCATAAGGAGTACAAAAAGAAGGACGAAATATCAAGCGAAGAGACTCACCTATACTTCTAAGGGAAACAGGCTGGATACAAAATCTTTTCGTAAGGGAATGTTTGATATGGAACTGGTTATCGGTCCGGTATTTCAGGCAACACAATATCAGTACAAAGTGCATAATCCTGTTATCGACTCCATAAAGAGCAATACGAATGATTTGATTGGTATGCAATATGGAATTCGGTTACATTACCAGGTTTATCAACTATCACTTACTTCCGGGATTGGCATAAATCAATACCGGGAGAACTCAAATTATCATAAAATGGATGATTCATTTGAAGATACGCTTGCTTCTTTTACCCCAAAAACAAATCATATTCAATTGGAAGTTCCGCTGATTTTGGGTTATCACCGGCAATATCCGACAACGGACTTTTGCCTGCAACTAGGAGCTATTAATCAATTTCATTTGTATTCTAATGGTAAAACATATACCAATTCCGGTACTTTGGATGACGTAGAAACTGTTATGGATTTTACTTCTTACAACATGGCACTTTATGGCGGAATTGCAGGCAGCTATAAGCTTTCAAAAAGAGTTTCAATTGGATCAGAGGCATATTATAAATACCCGTTAAAGAAATTTGCTTCTGTTCAAGATATGTCAATTTACAAGCAATCATATGGCTTAAATTTTACTTTAAAATACTGTTTCCAGAAATAAAAGCAACTTCCCTGAACACACTAATTTATTCCTTTCTTCATCATAAAAATTTCTTTTTCCCCGGGATTTAGTATTGCATTTTTCAAAAAAACCGTGCAGCATAATTCAGTTAGGAGATCTTTTATAATAACCTGCACATAAAAGTGCAATGCAGTGGTCATATATAGTTAGACCAATCGGATAAAAATTTAAGAATATAAAATAGTAAACATATTAGACGGTGATTAGTATGAATGTCATTCAAACTGCAGAAAGAGTTTCTTTAAGTCCTTCGGATAATTTTGTTTTTCAACGTTCATTACTTGCGTATAGAACAGCGACCAAAATAATACATGGAAATGTTCTGGAAATTGGAACAGGAAGCGGTTATGGTATTGAAGAAATAGCGCCAAAAGTAAAAGAATTATGGACTTTGGATAAACATTATGTTTCAATAGATTACAACAAGTATAATAATACCCGATTTATTAAAAACAAAGTGCCACCGTTAACGAATATGCCCGATAAATATTTCGATTTTGTTATTTGTTTCCAGGTAATTGAGCATGTTGAAGACAGCGAATTTTTATTAAATGAAATACACAGGGTACTAAAAGGGAATGGCAAACTACTTATTTCAACGCCCAATAAAAAAATGTCATTAACCAGAAATCCCTGGCATATTACTGAGTATACTGGAAATGAGTTTTTCCAGCTTCTGTCACAAACTTTTCCAGTGATTGATATGAAAGGTGTTCGCGGCAACAAAAATGTAATGTCGTATTATGCAAAAAATAAATTGTCGGTAAAAAAAATATTAAAGATTGATGTCTTAAAACTAAACCAAATACTACCCCGCTGGATATTAAAAATCCCATACGATTTGATGAACCGGATAAACAGGTTTTTGCTACTGAATAACAATAGAAAACTAACGACTTCTATTTCTATCCATGATTATTTTATTGATGAATTTTCGGAAGATTGTTATGACTTGTTTTTTATTGCAAAAAAGTAACTGTGCTTAAGTGAAGGCACTAACATAGTTATGCAAAAAAAATGTCCGAACATATAATAAAAAAACCGTTGGCACTCAATTGCACCAACGGTTTTTCTGATTTTAAAAAGTGAACCTGAAGGGACTCGAACCCCTAACCTCCTGATCCGTAGTCAGGTGCTCTATCCAATTAAGCTACAGGTCCATTTATATTTTGAAGAACGTTTCGAAAAAACCAAAAGTTTTGGTTAATCCGATGCTTCAAAAAAGCGGTGCAAATATAATATATTTTACCAAACCCGCACATAACTTTAGCGGTACTTTTCCATTTTGTCGTCGATGGTTACATCATCGTTAAAGTCTATCTGAATTTTGAGGTTGGTAAGCATCCGCTGGGTTCCCGCATCACAACAGGCATCGTGGATTTTCTCCAACAACATCGGAAGCTCCTCAAAACGACACTCAACCACCGTTTCAAACGGACAAACCTGGTGACTAAAGCCCGACTCTTTAATGGCTTCGATGGCCTTGTCAACCAAAGCATACTTTACTTTTCCATCTGCCTCAGGCAGCACTTGTATGGCTACATTAACATTATTCTTCTTCCAATTCATCTTCATCCTGAAAATCAGAATTATCTTGTTTATTAATAATCTCCAAAATCTCGTTGCGCGACAATACCTTCACATTGGTAATAATCATGTCTTCTTCCAGAAAGTCACCGTACTGGTTACACTCTTCCACTACACTACTGAAAACCTGCTTAATATCTGCCGTAACAGGCAGCAGTACAAGCGATGTACAAAACCCTTCGAAAAAATCGATGGATTCAAATTCGCCTTCTTCCGGCTTCAGTCTAAAAATCAACTCGTTTTTAACCAACTTTTGCTGGGTGGGAGTTAGCAGTTTATCAAGGTCGCGACCAATAAAAACCACATAGTAGCGCAACTTCCTGTCTTTTCCTCCGAGGCCGGTAGAGATAAAAAACTGCTGCTCTTCAAGCAACGAAGTTTGCAGCAACATCCGGTTTTCCTGCAGGGCAAGCACCGTCCACCCTCTCAACTCTTCCCCCGCCTGTTTCAGAAATTTCTCAATGATGCGATAAGCTTTCACATCATCCATTCCGGCCAGGCCAATTAAAATATCTTTTTTTCGATTAATTCCGGTGTCTGGTAAAAAAAGTTCCTCGCGGCTTTCCAGATAATCTGTCCCTTCATTCTCTTCCCGCAATTTTTTCGAACGTTCAAAATATTTCATCTGCACCTCCAGGTCAATCTGCTCTTCCAGAATATTGAAATTGCCCGGAAGATCTTCAAAAATTTTCTGAATGTCGTTATAAATGTTTTCGTCTTCCATCCGCATAAATTAAACAACAAAAGTAGTTAGAACTTATTACAATAAGAAATGGCTCAAAAATAAAACCTGCTATAAATGCAAGGATTTTGATGTATCTTTGCAGCCTTATTTTTATTTGATTTAAATTAAAGAAAGAGGTGATAGACCAGTTGTGAAGTTGAGTGAGGTAAAATACCGGGAAACAGTCATCATAACCAAAATCCTCGGCCACGGATCTTTTCGAAGGCGCATTTCTGAAATGGGTTTTGTAAAAGGGAAAGAGGTAAAGGTGATTAAAAGCGCTCCATTTAAAGGCCCGATTGAATTTAAGATTCTGGATTATAATGTTTCGTTACGAAAATCGGAAGCCGACCTGATAGAGGTGGTGTCGGCAGGTGAATTTGACTTCTCGCAAAATGGGAATTACGAGGGGGTTATTGAACGAAAAACAGAACCGGGAAACCGGTCGGGGCGAACCCATACCATCAACGTAGCGCTGGTTGGCAACCCTAATTGTGGTAAAACCACACTTTTCAACTATATTTCCAAATCAAAAGAAAAAGTAGGCAATTATAGCGGTGTTACGGTCGATATAAAAAAGGCCCGGCTGAAAACGAAAAATTATACGTTCAATTTTTTTGACCTGCCGGGAACATACAGCCTCACAGCCTATTCAAACGAAGAAATCTTTGTCCGGAAGTTTATATATGAACAAACCCCGGATATTGTCATCAATGTAATCGACCCTACGAACCTGGAGCGAAACTTATTTCTGACAACCCAGCTCATCGACATGGACTTACGGATTGTAGGTGTGCTGAACATGTATGACGAACTGGAACGAAAAAAAATTCAGTTTAATTACGACTCCCTTTCGCGGTTGTTGGGTATTCCGTTTATTCCCGCCATCAGTTCAAAAGGAATCGGGCTGGATGACCTGACTGACAGACTAATTGAGGTTTTTGAAGGACGTGATCCCATCACCCGGCATATCCATATCAATTACGGCAAAGACATTGAAGAATCCATTCAGAAAATAAGGGAAAAGGTAAAAGAGTTTAAACCAATTACTGACAAGATTTCATCGCGTTTTCTGGCACTGAAACTGTTGGAAAAAGACCCGCATGTACATGAACTTCTAACAGAATACTCCAACTACGAAGCAATAAAAAACACGACCCAGCGGGAGGTCAAAAAGATTGAATCACTTTGGAATGAAGACAGCGAGACAGTAATTACCGATGCCAAATACGGTTTTATTACCGGGGCATTGAAAGAAACCTTCAAAAATCCCTTGCGCCAGCAAAAATCAGGTTCTGAAAAAATTGATGGTCTGCTGACCCACCGTTTTTGGGGATTCCCCATTTTTGTTACCATTCTGTTTGTAATGTTTTATGCCACCTTTAACCTGGGCGCTTTCCCCATGCAGTGGATAGATACAGGAGTAATGGGCTTTGCCGATTTTATTTCGGGGATAATGACTGATGGTATGCTAAAGGATTTAATAGTAAAAGGAATCATCAGCGGTACAGGAAGTGTATTGATATTTCTTCCCAATATTCTCATTTTGTTCCTGTTTATCTCCCTTCTCGAAGAAACGGGCTACATGGCGCGAGCCGCATTTATTATGGACAATATCATGCACCGGTTTGGGTTGCACGGGAGGTCGTTCATCCCGCTAATTATGGGCTTTGGCTGCAATGTCCCGGCTGTTCTGGCGACCCGTTCCATGCGTAACCGGGGCGACCGCCTGCTCACAATGCTCATTGTCCCATTCATGTCGTGCAGCGCCAGATTACCTGTTTACATCCTCGTTATTTCTGCTTTTTTCAAAAAGTATGAGGCACTCATTTTGGTTGGAATTTATGGCGCCGGAATTATTTTTGCGTTCCTGACAGCCCGGTTGCTAAACCAAACTGTTTTCAAAAATAAGGAAACACCCTTTGTTATGGAACTGCCCCCCTATCGCCTGCCAACCCTTCGAAATATTGTATATCATGTTTGGGATAAAACGCAGCATTATCTAAAAAAAATAGGAACTGTGATTCTATTGGGTGTTATTATTATTTGGGCGATGGAATATTTCCCTCGTGAAACATCACAAACCGAACAGTTTTTAACACAAATGGAACAAGTAAAACAAACCCGAGGTTTGACAGAAACACAAAAAGAAACGCAAATTTCCGGCATACAACAGGCAATGGTGGCAGACCAGCTGACCCACTCCTATTTGGGCAGAATCGGACAGTGGATAGAACCGGTTATGCGGCCTCTGGGTTTCGATTGGAAAATGAGTATTGCTTTGGTTTCCGGCCTGCCGGCCAAAGAAATTATTGTAAGCACGATGGGAGTGTTGTACCAAAGCAGTGATAACGAATCTACCGTCAACCTTCAGAACAAATTGCAAAACGAATCATTTAGCTTCGGTCCGCGCACGGGAGAAAAAGTTTTTACCATGCCGGCAGCATTAGCATTCCTTGTTTTTATACTGCTCTATTTCCCTTGCGTAGGAGTAGTGGCCACCATAAAAAATGAAGCAGGCTCCTGGAAATGGGCTGCCTTTGTTGTTTTTTACACCACCCTGTTGGCGTGGGTAATGGCGTTTATTGTTTTCACTATCGGAAATCTGTTTGTGTAAAATGCTCCAGGAAATTGTCACATATCTTATTGTTGCATTTGCGGTGGCAGTAGCAGCCCGGAAAATCTACTACAAACTGGCACGAAAAGCACCGCATACAAAAGCAAGCACCGCCCCGGACACTTCAACTGCAAGCAATGAAAACTGCGCGGAATGTGTAACGGAATGCGTATTACGCCATGCCGATCCGCAAACCAAAAAGGAGAATGCTGCGCTGTGCGCTAAAACATAAAAAATTAAAGATCCCGAAGGTTTTGGATGATTTCTTTCGGATTTTCAGATCCAAATACGAAGGTGCCAGCAACCAGTACATCCGCACCCGCTTCCTTTAACAATTTTCCGGTATCGTAATTTACCCCGCCGTCCACTTCAATCAGGCATTCTGCATTTTTTTCCTGAATGAGCGTTCTTAGTTGTTTCACCTTTTTGTAGGTATTGGGAATAAATTTCTGGCCTCCAAACCCCGGATTGACTGACATCAGCAGCACCATATCGAGTTCGGAAACAATATCCTCCAAAACAGCTACCGGCGTGTGCGGATTAAGGCACACACTGGCTTTTACCCCCTGTTCTTTGATGGCTCCCACCGTGCGGTGCAGGTGGACACAGGCTTCATAATGAACCGTCAGCCAGGAAGCGCCAGCCTTGGCAAACTCATGGATAAACTGATCCGGATTGGAAATCATCAGATGGACATCCAATGGTTTTTCCGTTATTTCACTTATTTGTTTTACAATCGGGATGCCGAAGGAAATATTCGGCACAAAATGGCCGTCCATCACATCGCAATGAATAAAATCGGCTTCGCTTTCGTTTAACATCAGGATGTCATCGCCCAAATGATTAAAATCAGCGGCAAGAATAGAAGGTGCAATCTTTGGCATTATATATAAATGAATTTATTGTCCGAGGTAGGCTTTAAGCAAACGGTTTCGGTATTGGTTTCTCAATTTTTTTATTGCTTTTTCTTTTATCTGACGAACCCGTTCTCGGGTTAATCCAAACGCATCTCCAATCTCCTCAAGGGTATGAGGAGGACATCCGTTCAGTCCAAAATAATAACGAAGGATGTCTGCTTCACGTTCAGCAAGAGTTGAAAGGGAGCGTTCAATTTCTTTTCGCAACGAATGATTTATCAGACCGGAATCAGGACTAGGTGAATCCTCATTCAGCATCACATCATACATATTGTTCACCTCTTCGTCGCGTAACGGAGCATCCATCGAAACATGAACATTCGAAAAGTTCATGGCATCTTCGATCAGATCAGGACGTGATTCCATCAGTTCAGCCACTTCATCAGTGGTCGGATCACGTTGAAATTCCTGCTCCAGTTTATTAAATGCCTTATTAATTTTGTTGATAGATCCGATTTTGTTCAGCGGAAGGCGAACAATACGCGACTGCTCGGCCAATGCCTGTAAAATAGACTGACGAATCCACCAAACAGCATACGAAATAAACTTAAAGCCCCTTGTTTCATCAAACCGCTCAGCGGCTTTTATTAACCCCAGGTTTCCTTCATTAATTAAATCTGGCAGGCTCAATCCCTGGTTTTGGTATTGTTTCGAAACAGAGACCACAAATCTGAGATTTGCTTTTATAAGTGTTTCAAGGGCTTTACGGTCTCCTTTTTTTATGCGTTTGGCAAGTTCAACTTCCTTTTCTGCAGACAACAACTCTACCTTCCCAATTTCGTGCAAATACTTATCAAGCGACAATGTATCGCGATTAGTGACTTGCTTGGTTATTTTAAGTTGTCTCATAAAGCTGGTCCTATTAATATAGGCTTGAAAAAGTATCCAAAAAATTTACTGCTGCTATAGTTCTTCAAAAATAATATAGTTTTTCACACTATCTATACGTAAAGTTCGCTGTTTTGTTAGCAGAAACACCAAGATGATAAAAAAGTTCAGTTCATCTCCTGGTTATTTCAGCTGTTTCAAATATTCTTTAAACTGCTGAAAGTCAATACTCATAGGAAGTACCCGCCTTTCATCTTTCATAAACTCCGCCAGTTTGGGAGGCAATGGCACATTCCCATTTCCAATGACACCTTCAACCGTTTCTGTAAATTTTGCAGGATGGGCCGTTTCAAGGAAAACACCTGTTTGCCCCACTCCCAAAAATTCTTCGAGTGCCCGGTAACCACATGCGCCGTGAGGATCACACAGATAACCGGTTTGTTCGTAAACATTTTTTACCGTTTCCCGAATCTGTTCATCCGAATAACGAAATCCCTTTATTACCGACGAAATTTTTTCATGGGAATGACCGTAAAGCTCCAGAATACGGGCAAAATTACTGGGCGCACCCACATCCATGGCATTGGCAATGGTTTCCACCGAATCACGCGGATTGTACTCCCCTGATTTCAGGTATTCATACACCACGTCGTTTTCATTGTTGGCCGCCAGAAACTGCGCTACGGGAAGTCCCATCTCCCGTGCAAATAACCCGGCAGTAAGGTTACCAAAGTTGCCGCTGGGAACGGAAATTACAAGCTCGTTGTTTTGAAGCATCCCCTGCTCCTTCATCCGGGCATACGCATTAAAATAGTAAAATGCCTGGGGCAGAAAGCGGGCAACATTAATGGAATTCGCTGATGTCAGCAGGAGTTTTTTGTTCAGTTCTTCATCAAGAAATGCTGTTTTTACCAAACGCTGGCAATCGTCGAATGTGCCATCGATTTCCAGGGCTGTAATATTTTGCCCCAGTGTGGTAAACTGTGATTCCTGAATTTTACTCACCTTTCCTTTGGGGTAAAGTACATGCACATGAATTCCGTCCACTCCCAGAAAACCATTGGCTACAGCACTACCTGTATCGCCTGAGGTGGCCACCAGCACATGCACCTGCTTCTCGTTCTCAACCAGAAAATAGTTCAGCAAACGCGCCATAAACCGGGCGCCCACATCTTTAAAAGCCAGGGTAGGCCCGTGAAACAATTCGAGCGAATAAATATTGTCAGCAACCTTCACCACCGGGCAGTCGAAAGCCAGTGTATCGTAAACAATTTCTTTCAGACTGGCTTCTTCCACATCCTCTCCGAAAAAATTCTTTGCCACTTCAAATGCTATCTCCTGAAAGCTAATGTTCTGAATGTTTTCAAAAAAGGAAGGGTTGAATTTTTCAATCCGCTCAGGCATAAACAATCCGTTGTCGGCTGCCAGCCCCTTCACAACTGCGTTTTTCAAATTTACAGACGGCGTATTTTTATTGGTGCTGTAATATTTCATACTGTATTATTCGTTCGATAAAAGCCCCATTGGGATGTCTTCGTCCGCAAAAGTAAAAAAAGTGTAATAAAATATGACTTTTAATGCTTCCCGACATAAATTTATTCACACAAAATCAACCTACGACTTCAAACAAACTATAAACTGCCTGATCTTTGGCATTAGGGAAGCATCCTTGCCTTATTTAACATAAATATAAATTCAGGAATATCCAATACAAATACTCACCATTCATTATCCAGCCCGAAAGGCACCTGTACACTAAAAAACGGAACAAAATCGCCTACTTTCCCCTGCCCCACTTTTTATTGGGTTTCGGTCCCATTTCCAGTTCCAGTACTCCTCCGGCAACAATTTCGTCGTGCGAAATCCATGTCCGGTTAAACGGCTGTCCGTTAAACCGGGCTTTTTGAATGTAAATGTTTTCAGCCGAATTGTTGCGGGCAACAACAGTAAAAGATTCGCCTTTTTCTGTTTTAAGGGTCAGTTTTTCAAACAGCGGACTACCAATAGAATAAACCGGATTACCCGGAGCAACAGGGTAAATCCCCATCGCACTCAGCACGTACCAGGATGACAGCGATCCCATATCTTCATTTCCGCACAGTCCGCCCGGGCCGGGCCGGTAAAGCTGCGTCATAATTTGTCTGGCCCTGAACTGTGTTTTCCAGGGTTGGCCGGCAAAATTGTACAGGTATGCCACGTGGTGCGACGGCTGATTTCCATGCACATACTGTCCGATGGTCCCCACCACACCTACATATTTGGGTGGCGAAATAAGCGGACTCATTTCAAAGAAAGTATCCAGTTTTTCAGAAAATTTTGATGCACTCCCGAACAAATTTATCAGGCCGGGCACATCGTGCTGTACAGACCACACGTACTGCCAGGCATTCGATTCGGTATAATGCCGGCTGGGGCGCCGACCCACCAGCAGCGGGTCAAAATATCTATAGTACGAATGCTCTCCTTCGTTTACAATCTCCTGTTCCCGTCCATTCAGAGATTCCAGCCACGAACCGTCAGCCATTCGGGGACGCATAAAAGTTGTTTCTTTGTCCCATACATTCTTATAATTCTCAGCGCGTTGCATTAACAGGTTATAATCATCATCTTTTCCCAACTCTTTAGACAATTGGGCTATACACCAGTCATCATAAGCGAACTCCAGAGTTTTAGGAACCGATTCGGTCACCCGGTTTGCCGGAATGTAGCCCAGTTCATTGGTATATTGTAATCCCGAACGCGCGGCATCAACGGAAACCGGCGGTTGAGGAAATTCTGTTGCTTTGGCTCGCATGGCGTTATAAATAAAATCTACATCGTAGTCCCTAAATCCTTTCCGGTAGGCATCCACAACAACCGGAACCAAATGATCTCCCACCATGCCTTCGCCAAAAACATTCTGAAAATGCTGTCCGGGAAGCCAGCCGTATTGTTTTGTTTTCGCGATTATCGATTTGATATAATCATTCACATGTTCAGGAGCCACAAGCGTTAACAACGGATGCTGTGTCCGGTAAGTATCCCAGCAGGAAAAAGAACCGTAAAAATTGAAATCTTTGGCTTCCTGTATTTTGCCATCGGCGCCGAAATATTTCCCGTCCACATCCTGTGAAATGTACTGAGCCAAAAGAGACCGGTACAGAGCGGTATAAAAAATTTCCTTCTGCGCTTTTGTTCCCCCTTCAATTTGGATACGCGACAATTCGTTGTTCCAAATAGTACGGGCTTCATTTCTAACACGCTCAAAATCCCAATGGGGCAGTTCGCTTTCCATGTTTTTACGTGCCCCTTCCATGCCCGTATAGGAAATAGCCACCTTCACCAACACCTGCTCTTTCTCCTTCGTATTGAAGGAAGCAAAAGCCCCGATGTTTCGTCCCGCCTCAGCATTTTTGTATGCAAAAACACCTGCACCCGATTCAGGTGTAGCATAATCTGCATCAAAAGTGCCGTAATACAAAAAAGGCTTGCTGAATTCGGCCACAAAAAAAACTTTGCCCGGGCCATCGATTTTTTCGCCCTCAATGCGCCGGTCGTTTATAATACGCACTTCAGCCTTATCGTTTTCATCTTTCTTTCCGATCTGATGGCCGAGGTCTATAATAATTTTTGCATTGTTTGCCTCCGGAAATGTATAGCGGTGAAAAGCTACCCGCGGAGTTGTCGTAAGTTCCGCATTGATGTGGTAATCTTCCAGATAAACAGAATAATAACCGGGAGAGGCCGACTCCTTATCGTGGCTGAATCGCGAACGGTACCCCTCATCAGGATTTTTATCCGTTCCCGGAATGATTTGCAATTTGTTGCCTACTACCGGCATCAGCAAGATATCACCTCCGTCAACCATCCCCACCCCGCTCCAATGCGTGTGACTGAATCCCATAATTGACCGGGCAGAATAAATATACCCGGCACAGTGTGTCCACCCTTCCGTCCCGGTGTCAGGACTCACATGAATCAACGCATTAGGAAGAGAAGCACCGGGAAAAGTATGCCCAAAAAAATCTGATCCAATAAAAGGATTTACGTAATCTGCATTATTTTCGGTCTGTGCAGACAAAATTGCAGGTATTCCGCTCAATAAAGAGATAATAGAAAACAGGAATAAGGACTTTAGTTTTTTCATTATTTTATTGATTATATCTTCAAACATTAAGAATTTTAACTCCAAAGATAAAAATAGAACTTATAATACAACAGGAAGGTCAAAATTCCATTTAAATTGAATAAAAAACCAGAAGTTTTTTTGTACCTTACCATCTTACTTTGTTCATACGGGAGACTTTCAATTGAAACTACAATTCAATAAAAATCAATACTAATTAGTATGAACTCTGACTATATATTAAAAAACATTGTTTTCGTTTTCCTGGCAGGAGTACTTTTCACAACAGCTTGTAAAAAGACAGAAAGACCTGTTTTGTCAGAAGTCAGGCCAATCACGGAGGACTGGAAAATGCAGTCTTCTGAAAAGATATCTGAAACAGATGAGACACGCATCTCCCAAAACAATTTTTCCACTGCAGAATGGCTTGAAGCCGTGGTGCCGGGTACGGTCCTGGGAAGTATGGCTACTCACGGGGTGATTGAAGATCCCTATTTCGGTATTAACATGCAACAGGTAGATAAGGAGCAATTCAAAAAACCCTGGTGGTACCGAACCACTTTCCGGATAAATTCAACTGATTTGGATAAAAATATTTCCCTGCGTTTCAACGGGATTAATTACCGGGCCGACCTTTGGATAAACGGGAAGAAAGTGGCCGGAAAAAATGAGTTTGCCGGCACATTCCGCATGTTTACGTTCAACATTAATAAATGGGTAAAGGAAGGCCAAAATACAATAGCACTGAAAATATGGCAACATGCCGACGGCGAATATTCTATTGGTTTTGTAGACTGGAACCCTCTGCCGCGCGACCGCAATATGGGCATTTTCAGAGAAGTATTTCTCGAAATAAACAGTGGGATAAAAATCCGTAGCCCTTTTGTATGGTCGAAGGTAAACACGGAAACGCTGAAAGATGCCGATCTGTTTGTGCAGGCCGAAGTGGAAAACAATACAAAAAATGTTGTGGAAGGCATTTTACGGGCTGATTTTGAATTGGGTGTAGTTGAGAAGAAAGTAAAAATCGCGCCGGGTGAAATATTGTCCTGCCGGTTTACCCCCGAAGAATTCAGTCAACTTTCGGTAAAAGATGTAAAACTTTGGTGGCCCAACGGTATGGGCGATCCGAATTTGTATCCGCTGAAAGTCGAATTTCTTTCTGAAGGAAAAACCCTTGACCGGGTGGAAAACAATTACGGAATCCGCGAAATAGACAGCTACCTCGATGAAAATAAAAACCGCGCTTTCACAATCAATGGTAAGTTTGTATTGATAAAAGGAGGCGGTTGGGTCGACGATTTACTCCTGCAGGATACCCGTGAAAGTATTGAAGCACAAATGAAATACATCCGTCACATGAACCTGAATGCTATCCGTTGCGAGGGTTTCTGGGGAAAGGACCAAACGCTGTACGATTTGTGCGACGAATACGGCATCCTGGTCATGATTGGATGGAACTGCCATTGGGAATGGGAAGAATACCTGCTGAAACCAACCCATGAAAAATATGGCGGTGCCGTTTCAGAAGAAGACAAAAACCTGATGGCTGCCTACTGGAAAGACCAGATGCTCTGGTTGCGCAACCACCCCGGAATTTTTGTATGGATGCTGGGCAGCGATAAACTCCCGGCACCCGACCTCGAACGGAAATACATCGAACTGTTTGAAAAATACGATCCTTCAAGGCCTTACATTACCTCGGCTGGCGGTGCCGGAACTGAAGATAACAACATTGTAGCCGAAGTTCCGCTGGTGAGCGACATTAGTGGTCCCACCGGCATGAAAATGCTGGGACCGTACGCTTATACTCCCCCGGTTTACTGGTTTACCGACACCCAACTGGGCGGCGGCTACGGCTTCAACACCGAAACCTGCCCCGGCCCGAACATCATGCCTCTGGCTTCACTGAAAAAAATGCTGCCCGAAGAAAGCCTGTGGCCCATTGATACCACGTATTGGGAATATCACACGGGCAGGAATGCATTCAAAACCCTCAGCCGGTTCCGTAAAGCTCTGGATGCCCGGTATGGAAAATCAAACAGTGTTGAGGAATTTGCCTTTAAAAGCCAGGTTAGTAATTACGAACTGATGCGCCCCATGTTCGAAGCATTTGTAGCACATAAGCCCAAAAGCACCGGCCTCATCCAGTGGATGCTCAATTCGGCATGGCCCGAGTTATACTGGCAGTTATACGATACCTATCTCCAGCCCAACGGATCGTTTTACGGGGTCCGGAAAGCCTGCCATCCCATTCACGCCATTTACCGCTACGGATTCCATGATATTTACCTTGCCAACGAAGATTTACAGGATGCTGAGAATGTTACCGTAATCATCAGGGCCTTTGATATTCATTCCAAAGAAATATTTACCGATTCGTGGACGGGCAACATTGCCACAAATACATCGAAATTTATCTACAAGCTTCCTGAGATAAATGGCCTGACCTCCGTTTGGTTTCTCGATTTGCGGGTGCTGGATGAAAACAACAACGAGGTGGATAACAATATTTACTGGTTATCACGCAAACCCGATGTACTGGACTATGAAGCGGCCAAAAAACTGGAATGGCCCTTCTATACACCGCTTAAAGGATACGCCGATTTTACGGCGCTCGACCAGCTTCCCAAAGTTAAACTTGAATATGATTTCAATTTCGAAACAGAAGGCGATAAAGGAAAAGTTACACTCCATGTAAAAAATCCAAATACAACCCTTGCCTTTTTCACCTTTTTCGATCTGCTAAACCCGGCCACAAACGAACCCGTATTACCTGTTTTCTGGAGCGACAATTACATTACCCTGCTTCCGGAAGAAGGGCGGACTTATACCGCCACTTTCGATATGAAAAACGCTAACGGAGAGAAACCCCTGTTAAAAGTGAAAGCATGGAATGCAGACCCGGTGGTACTTGAAATAGAATAATAACCCGGATTATGAAACGAAACTATTTTATTGTCGGCCTTATCATGTTCGTTTTTTTTGTCATTTCCTTCCTCACCAATATTCTGGGGCCGTTAATACCGGACATTATTAAAGACTTTGAGGTTAGTAAGGCAATGGCTGCCTTCCTCCCCTTCTCCTTTTTTGTGGCTTACGGTATATTTTCCATTCCTTCCGGTATTGCCATTGAAAAATACAGCGAAAAAAAAATAATGGTTTCAGCTTTTGGGGTTGCTTTTTCCGGCGCTATCATTTTTTCGCTATTCCCATCATTTCCGGTGGCTATGCTTTCCCTCTTTATGATAGGAACAGGAATGGCCATGTTGCAGGTAGCAATAAATCCGCTTTTAAGGGTTGCCGGAGGTGAAGAACATTTTGCTTTCAATTCGGTAATGGCTCAACTTGCTTTTGGTCTGGCTTCCTTTTTAAGCCCACAGTTGTTTTCATACCTCGTTTTGAATCTCGAAGGTTTCCCTTCGTCCGGGGAAGCGAATTTTTTAATCAAAACGCTTCATCAAGTTGTTCCCTCAAATTTACCATGGGTATCTCTCTATTGGATGTTTGCCATCATCGCACTTTTGATGGTTATTTTAATGGCCATTGTCCGGTTTCCGAAGGTAAAACTCAAAGAGGAAGAAAAGGCCGGAGCCTGGTCAAAACATGTGGAGTTGTTCAAAAACAAAACTGTTATTCTCTTTTTTCTCGGAATTTTTGCCTATGTGGGAACGGAGCAGGGTGTTGCCAACTGGACTTCACAGTTCCTTTATGAATACCACGGGTTTGATCCCAGGGTTGAGGGAGCTGATGCCATCTCTTTATTTTGGGGATTATTGACGGTAGGGTGTGTTTTGGGACTGGTACTCCTGAAATTTCTCGATAGCAAACTGTTACTGAAACTGTTTTCAGGAGCTGCTATCCTGAGTCTGACTGCCGGATTATTCGGCCCCTCGCAGATTGCTTTATGGGCTTTTCCCGTAGTAGGCTTTTTTGCATCGGTTATGTGGTCTGTAATCTTCTCCCTGGCTTTAAATTCCGTAAAGGAAAACCACGGCGCTTTTTCAGGTATTTTATGTTCCGGAATCCTGGGAGGTGCTATCGTCCCGCTGATTGTGGGAGCTATTGGCGATGCTGTTGGTCTTAAAGGTGGATTGACTTTCGTCTACCTGACACTCGGATACATTTTCAGCATCGGATTTTGGGCTAAGCCTTTGATAAATAACAAAACTGTGCGTCTTAAAAAAGCACAAACCAACACCAATTAGCGATGAACAAATTAGCGATAAAGGGTGGGAAACCACTGAAAGATACTAAAACAAATCCCTGGCCCCAATGGCCGGTATGGGATGAGAATGAAGAAAAGGCATTACTGGAAGTTCTTCACAGCGGAGTCTGGTCGTACAACGGGCCGAAAGAGGCTGAATTCAATAAAAAATTTGCTGAATTTACAGGGGTTAAATATGCTATCTCTGCTGCCAATGGAACAGCAACCCTTCAACTGGCTCTGGAAGCCTGTGGCATTGGAATTGGAGATGAGGTTATTATTCCGGGACTCACCTGGCAGGCAACCGCAGCAACCATTATCGATGTAAATGCTACACCTGTTATGGTAGATGTGTGCGAAGATACATGGTGCATCGATCCGAAGGAAATTGAAAAGGCGATTACCCCACGTACCAAAGCCATTATTCCGGTCCACCTTTACGGCAGTTTTTGCGATATGGATGAAATTTCACGAATTGCAAAGAAAAATAATCTTTTTATTATTGAAGACTGCGCTCATAAACACGGAGGTGAATGGAACGGTAAAAAGGCCGGAAGCATTGGAGATATCGGAAGTTTCAGCTTTCAGCTATCCAAGCATCTTACTGCCGGTGAAGGCGGCGTACTTACCACCAATAGTTTTGAACTGGCAGAGCGTTTGGATGCCCTTCGAAACTGTGGCCGCAGACCGGAAGGATTGAGCGAAAATGTAGACAAAGGTGCCGGGTTATACTCTGATGAAGGATACTTCATTCAATCCGGTAATTACAGAATCACGGAGTTTCAGGCCGCCATTCTCGTTGAAGGGCTGAAACGACTGCCCACGCAAAATCAAATTAGGGACGAAAATGGAATGTACCTGAATTCCCTTCTCAAACAATTACCGGGAGTGTCGCCCATGAAACGCGATAAACGCGAAACCAAAGAGGCATATTTTAATTTTGCTTTCCGGTACAACAAAGATGAGTTTAAAGGATTACCTGTAGAAAAATTCAGAGAAGCATTAACGGTTGAGATAGGTATTCAGGTGTCGGCAAGTTATGAGCCGCTCAATAAATGTTCGCTGTATGCACCTCTGACAAAACAGGCACGCCATAAATTAAACGATACATATTGGGCAGAAATTGACCCTACCCGTTTTGACTTGCCGGTATGCAATCGTATTTTCGTTGAGGAGTCGGTATGTATTCATCATAAAATATTGCTGGCGACCAAAGCCGAAATGGACTTGATTGCCGAGGCGATTAAAAAAATCTATACTAATTATTTATAAACTGTAATGACAAAATTAAAATCAAAGAACCTGGTTAAATTATTTTTTTCCCTTTTTTTCTCCGGGATTACCACCTGTATCTTCTCACAAAACAAAGTAGTTTCCACTCAGGAATTAACTCCTTTGAAGTATAACAATCCCGGTCTGACAGTTGATTTAGGCGTCGGTTTGTGGGCCTGGCCGCTGCCCATGGATTACGACAACGACGGAGATATGGATTTGGTAGTATCCTGCCCCGACGTACCGTTTAACGGAACATATTTTTTTGAAAATACGTCGGGACACAGTAAGCAAATGCCCGTGTTTGCCCCGCCAAAGAAAATTGAAAAAGGGGATAGAAATATTCAGGTGTGTTATGTGGATGGAGAACCCAAAGTACTTGGAAACGGGGTAGAATTTGTAGATTTCAGAAAAAATGGGTTTAGTCAACCGGTGGAGATATTTTCAGCCAAACAAGCTGAAAGTGAATTCAAAAAAATACGTTTCAGCCAGTGGAAATATGTGGATTACGACGGGGACGGGGATCAGGATTTGATTGCCGGCATCAGTGATTGGAGTGAATACGGATGGGACAACGCTTTTGATGAAAAGGGAAACTGGACAAACGGCCCGTTACACGGATATGTTTTATTTATTGAAAATGATAACGGAGAATATGTGAACAGGGGAAAAGTTCACGCAGACGGAAAGCCCATTGATGTTTACGGAGCTCCTTCTCCTAACGTAGTGGACTTTGACAATGACGGAGATCTGGATATTATTTGCGGAGAATTTCTTGATCGGCTGACCTGGTTTGAAAACACAGGGACCAGAAATAAACCGGTTTATGCTGCAGGCCGGTTTCTGGAAAACAAGGAAGGACTCCTAAAAATGGATTTGGAAATGATTGTACCGACGGCAGTTGACTGGGATGGCGACGGAGATATGGATTTGGTGGTAGGCGATGAAGACGGAAGGGTCGCTTTTATCGAAAATACTGGAAAAATCAGAAACAGAATGCCCGTATTTAATTCGCCCCGGTATTTTCAGCAACAAGCTGATTTAGTAAAATTCGGAGCGCTTGCCACCCCCTTTGCCACCGATTGGGACAACGATGGCGACCTGGATCTCATAGTGGGAAATTCAGCCGGTTACATTGGGTATATTGAAAACCTGGATGACACAAATCCTCCCAAATGGAACAAACCGGTCTATTTGAAAGCCGGTGGGGAGACTATCCGCATTATGGCAGGCGACAATGGTTCCATTCAGGGACCCGCCGAAAAAAAGTGGGGCTACACCACCATAACAGTGGCCGATTGGGATGGCGACGGCCGTAAAGATATTATTGCCAATTCTATCTGGGGAAAAATTGTCTGGTATAAAAATACAGGGACTAAAAAATCTCCAAAGCTGGAAAAAGCCCGGCCGGTTATAGCTGAGTTCGGGGGAAATACGCCAAAACCAAAGTGGACCTGGTGGAACCCCGAAGATAACCACTTGGTAACTCAATGGAGGACCACTCCATTTGCCATTGACTGGAACACAGACGGACTCATGGATTTAATCATGCTTGACACAGAAGGTTTCCTCTGTTTTTATGAACGATACATGGAAAACGGCACCAGAAAGCTGAAACCGGGCAAACGGATTTTTTACGGAACAAACGGCTCAGCATTCGACAGTAAGAATGCTGTAGCTGATGAATCCCCCGGGTTACTCAGGCTGAACAACCGGGAGGCAGGCGGCAGCGGACGCCGGAAGTTATGTGTTACCGACTGGGATGGCGACGGCGACTACGACCTGTTGGTAAACAGCCTCAACATCTCCGTTTTTGAAAATGTAAAAACGGAAAACGGGAATGTGTATTTCCGGCATTTAGGCCCCGTTTCAGAGCAAAGAATTGCAGGCCACACCACTTCCCCAACTATGATGAACCGGGACAAAAAAGGACTGTCCAATCTGTTACTGGGAGCCGAGGATGGACATTTTTACTATTCCCCGGAGAAAAAATAACCGGATGAAAGCTTATACAGAAAAGAGCTTCGCTCGAAGTTGTTCAACAAAACAAACAGAGATATGATGCAGAACAAAAAAGAATCAATTTGGCAGTTTATGATATTACCTGCCCTGGCCATGATGTTGGGCTGGGGATTACGCGGCCACATTGGCGGCGGGCCGTTTGGCGCCATGATTCCGGGAGCAATGGTAGCGCTGGGTATATGTTTGCTACTTAAGCTTCCGGCCTCAGTAACCTCCATTATAGTTGTTTTCGGGGTTTTCGGAATAGGTCTTGGCGGTGAAATGACCTACGGACAGACACTAGGTTTTTTACGAAACCCGGAAACCGTTTGGTGGGGAACTGCCGGGACCACGCTGAAAGGAGCTGTTTGGGGTTTACTGGGTGGCGCTGTTTTTTCGCTGGGATTCATTTATCATCGTATCTCCAAAAAAAATATTATTACCGGTTTATTGCTAATGATGGCCGGATTGTTTCTCGGGTTTAAGCTCGTGAATGAGCCCATGCTCCTCTATTTTTCTGATCCGGCCAAACCGCGCGCCGAATCCTGGGCTGCGTTGTTATTTGGAGCTATTGCCCTGCTGGTTTTTCTGAAATTTAAAGTAACATCAACCGAGTATAAACTGGTTTACCGTTTTGCTCTTTACGGCATGGTTGGCGGCGGACTCGGATTTGGACTTGGCGGTTTCTGGATGGTATTGGGAAGCCATATTCCTGATTTTGTTTTAAAAGACTGGTGGAAGGCCATGGAGTTTACATTTGGCCTGTTGCTTGGCGCCTCTTTAGGGCTTGCCGCCTGGAAAAACAGGGATATAATTCGCGCCGGGTTTCAGTCGGGGAATTATCCTGCCGCTCCATCACCCATGCACCGGGCAGCTGAATTTGGATTGGTGTTTGCGCTGGCGCTTTTTATCCATTGGTTGTTCCCCAATCTGCTGGAGTCTTTTATGGAAACCAGGGGACCCGCCAATAACATTGGACAGTCCATTGTGTATGGTATTCTGCGGGTCCTGGGAAACTATGCATTTTACGGGTTCATTTTTGTGTTGATAATTATGCGTTTTCCTTCAATAGCCTGGCAAATAGGCATCACACTTACCTTTTGCCACGCAGCCATTGATCTGATTCGCGATTTTTATCCGGATTTGAACCCCTGGGCAATGTTTACCATGCATTTCTTTTGGGTATTTTTAATGACGGCTGTAGTAGCCATACTAACCGCTTATTACAGCCGCCTGAAAAACAGTGTGACACCCCTCTTTTTACTGCTGATTTGGTCGTGCATTGTAATTTCTTTGCTCCGGTTACTTTTGCTCTCCGGCAGTTTATCCATATCCGGAATGAATATTTTTGAAGTGGTTTTCAACAGGTTTTTTGTAGACATTTTCTTTATCCTTTCAGCCATTGCCGTTACGTGGATTATTCTCTTAAAAAAACAATCTCAATATTAAATAACGAATAATAGAAATTTAAAACTAAACATGAAAAAAGTTAGTGTTTTTTTAGTGGTCGCTTTAGGGCTTCTGATTTCGTGTTCCGAGGGTAAAAAATCGTCGGATTACACCCAATATGTTGACCCGTTTATTGGTACCGGAGGCCATGGGCATACCTTCCCGGGAGCAACCCTTCCCTTTGGGATGGTACAAATAAGTCCTGACACCCGCTGGGAAAACTGGGACGGTTCATCGGGCTATCACTATTCTGACAGCACTATCATGGGCTTCAGCCAGACCCATTTGAGCGGAACCGGCTCTCCGGAGTACTGCGACGTCCTTTTTATGCCTACGGTGGGGGAAGTGCAGATTATTCCGGGAGAAGAATTCGATTCCTCAACGGGTTTTCGTTCGAAATTCAGCCACAAGAATGAATCGGCATCGCCAGGCTACTACAGTGTTCTGCTCGACGATTACAACGTGCAGGCTGAGCTTACTGCCACTAAAAGATCAGGAGTTCACCGCTATACTTTCCCGGCATCCGAAAAGTCAAATATCATCATCGATTTAAAAAACCGGGATCATGTAGTGGAGTCAAATATTGAGTTTGTGAATGATTCAGTCGTTCAGGGACTTCGCCGGTCAAAACGATGGGCAAAAGATCAGTACGTTTATTTTTATGCAAAATTCTCAAAACCTTTCAGTTCGTATGGTATTGCGCTGGATGAAAAGTTGGTTGACGGCATTAAAAAGGCCGAAGGAAAAAACATCAGGGCTTTCGTTCAATTTCAAACCGAAGAGCAGGAATCTGTTCAGGTAAAAGTAGGCATCTCAGCTGTTGATATCGACGGCGCCAAAAAGAACCTTGAAGTAGAAAACAAGGGTTGGGATTTTGATAAAATAGCCCGGGACGCCAAAGAAGAATGGAATACCTTTCTTTCAAAAATTGAAGTAAAAGGAGGAACAAAAAAGCAACGCCGGATTTTTTACACCGGTTTATACCACGCCGCCATTGCCCCCAATGTGTTTATGGATGTGGACGGAAGGTACAGAGGGGTGGATCACCAGGTACATAAAGCCGAAAACTTTACCAATTACACGGTATTCTCACTGTGGGATACATTCAGGGCGCATTTGCCATTGTTTACCATTATCGACCCTGAACGGTATACCGATTTTATTAAAACGTTCCTTGAAATGTACAAGATTGGCGGAAAACTCCCCCAATGGGAGCTGGCGGGAAGTTACACAGGCGTAATGATTGGATACCATACCCATTCTGTCATTCTTGACGGTTATGCCAAAGGCATTCGCGGATTCGATGAAAAGCTGGCGCTGGAAGCCATGAAGGAAAGAATGAAACACCTTCACTATTTTAATAATCTGGGTTACACACCGGCTGATAAAGAAACCGGATCTGTATCCACTACAATGGAATATGCTTACAACAATTGGAGCGTAGGACGTATGGCCGAATTGATGGGAGAAGAGGCTGATTTCAGGGATTACAGCTACCGATCGCTATTTTACAGAAACAAGTTTGATCCTTCCACCGGTTTTATGCGCCCCAAAAAACTGGATGGTTCCTGGGTTTCTCCTTTTGATCCGACGGCGGGAAGTGAGCATTTTGTAGAGGGAAACTCTTACCAATACAGCCTGTTTGCTCCGCACGACATTAACGGACTTATCGATTTGATTGGCGGTGATGAAAAGTTCATTGCCTGGATGGACACCCTTTTTGTAAAAAAATCGGAATATGACGACTCGGTGATTGATGCAACCGGGCTTATAGGGCAATATGCCCATGGTAATGAGCCAAGTCATCACATGGCTTATTTATACAACTATGCCGGCCAGCCCTGGAAAACCCAAAAGATGGTGAGACAAATTCTGGATACCCTTTACGACGATCAGCCCGACGGGCTAAGCGGCAATGAAGATTGCGGGCAGATGTCTGCCTGGTACATTTTGAGTGCCATGGGGTTTTATCCGGTTTGCCCCGGAACACCACACTATATCATCGGAACACCTATTTTCGACGAAGTGGTGATAAACCTGTCCAACGGGAAAAAATTTACGGTAAAGGCCAATAACGTTTCAGAGAAAAACAGTTACATTCAGTCGGCCACACTCAACGGCAACCCTTTGCAAAACTCATGGTTTACTCACGACGACATCCTGGCAGGTTCTGAACTGGTTTTTGAGATGGGTTCTGCCCCCAACAAAGACTGGGGAGCCGCAAAGGAATTCAGACCAACTTCCGGGAAGTTCCACGAAGCAACAGAGTTGCCTTATGCTGCAACGGATGATGAATACTTTCTCCATACAGCAAAAGTTACCTTAGCCTGCAAAGATCCTCAGGCAAAAATTTACTATACCACCGACGGGAGCAGGCCAACCGAAAGCTCAACACCCTATACCCAACCTATTATGCTGGATGAAACGACCGAAGTGAGGTTTATTGCATCCAATCCAAATTATTGGCCCAGCGCCCCGGCTTCGGTATATTTAAATAAACTGAAATTTGAAAATTTCACAAATCACGAGGGGAAAGCCCGTTTTAAGCCGGGTTTAAAATACAAGTATTACGAAGCCCATGTAATGGAAGAACACGACCTGGATAATCTAGAACCTGTTGAAACAGGTATTCTGCCTCATTTTACCATTGATCAGCGCAGAAGGGAAGACTATATCGGCTACATTTTCTCCGGGTACCTTCAAGTCCCTGAAGACGGCATCTACACATTCTCAATAAAAGTGAACGACAGATGTACTTTCTACCTTGACGGGAAAGAGTTTTTACGTGGCGGTTACCGCACTGTTGCGTTAAAAAAGGGATTGTACGAGGCCAAAGAAAAGTATTTCCAACTGGGGGCAAAAAAGTTTAACATCATAAGTTGGAAAGGGCCGAATATCGCGGAGGAAGAAATTCCTGCGAATGCATTATTTCACAAAGCAGATTAAAAGGATGTACTGTTTTGAATAAACCGAAAAATATTTTACTGTGAAACACAACCAGTTACTTTTATTGACATGTATTTTTATTCTGTGGGGAAACGGGATGAAGGCGCAGGTAAACGCCCCGTCCATTATCCCCGACAGGGTTATTTTGAACCTCACGGAAGATCCTTCAACCTCGGTGGCGGTTACGTGGCGCACCGATACAACTGTGACAAATGCAGTAGTTGAAATTCAACCGGCCGCACCCATGATTGATGCAAAAGCAAGTAAAACTTTTTCCGGCAAAACAAGTACGCAAAAATATTCATGGGGAGAAGAACCGGAAATCGTTTCCCATCACCATTCCTGCATTATCACCGGATTGAAACCCGGGAAAAAATATGCTTACCGTGTGGGGTATCCTGACCATTGGAGCGAATGGTTTCAATTTCAGACTGCTTCGGACATTGCTTCTCCGTTCTCATTTATCTACTTCGGCGATCCGCAAAACGATCTGAAGTCGAGGTGGTCACGGGTTATCCGAGCGGCCTACCGGTATCAGCCCGATTGCCATTTTATGCTTTATGCCGGTGATTTAATCAACCGTGCAGGCACTGACAGGGAATGGCATGAATGGTTTTTGGCCGGTTCTTTCATTTATGGCATGGTTCCCCAAATGATGACCCCCGGAAACCACGATTACAACGACTTAACGTTGGATCCGCACTGGAACAAACAATTCACCCTGCCTGCCAACGGCCCCAAAGGGCTGGAAGGAACTTGTTATGTCGTCGATTATAACAATCTCCGGCTTATTTCCATTGATTCAGCTGTGGACTCGGAGCTGGAAAATGAGAACGGATGGCAAATGCAAACGCAAAAAGCCTGGCTCGACTCCGTACTCCGCACCAACACAAGGAAATGGGTGATTGTGACTACCCACCTCCCCTTCTATTCTCCCAAAGCAAACAGGGACAACAAAGTCCTTCGCAATAATTTTCAACCCATACTGGAGAAGTACAAAGTAGACCTGGTACTTACAGGACACGACCACTCTTACGGACGGGGAAAAACTACCGATAACCCGCAGAGCGGGCACGAGGTAATGTATGTGGTCTCGGTGAGCGGTCCTAAAATGTATGAGGCAGGCGATAAAGACTGGATGGAACGTTCCGGCTCATTCAAGCAGTTGTTCCAGGCAATCACTATTGACAACAATGAATTGATTTATAAATCATTCACTGCAGACGGAGAACTTTTTGATGAATTTAAACTAAGTAAAAATGAGTAGATCCCAATGGATTGGAATTTTGACTGTGGGCATGACTTTAGGAACAGCATGGGCCGTTAGAGGACAATTTGGTCACGAGCAGGGGGCTGCCTGGGCCGGAGGAATTGGCGCTTTGGCGCTGGTACTGGTTTCTCAGCGGAAAGACTGGAATAAAAAAATACTACCCATTGCTTTTGCTTCTGCCATTGGCTGGGGCGTGACCGGAATGATCAGTTACGGACGGGTGGTTGGATACGGGCGCAGCGACAATTTCCCTAATGTATATTACGGGCTGCTTATGCTTTTTGTAATTGGAGGTCTGTTCGGCCTGTTGGGAGGCGGGCTCACGGGGCTCTCCCTGGAGTCGTCGGAGAAAAAGAAGGTGAAGTGGGCCAGCCTCATGGCAGAAATGGTTGCCGGAGGTTTAATCTCCTACGGCCTGCTCGTTAAACAGTTTGGTATTTTAATGACTCCCCCGCGCTCTGAGGCCTGGGCGATTTGTTTAGGCGCAGGACTTGCCATGCTGTGGCACATGGCGCGGAAACAATTCAATGCTTCGCTGCGGGTGGCTCTGATAACGACCCTGGGAGCCGGTTTTGGTTTCGCTTTCGGAAATTTTTTGCAGATAGCGGGAAATGTTCTTCATATTCCTTTTAACATGTGGAACGTAATGGAGTACAGCATCGGGTTCTTTGGAGGAACAACACTGGCCTACGCTGTTTTTACCACCCAATGGCCACAGTCGGCCAATGGTCCCAAACAATGGGAAAAGCAAGTAGCCTTGTTCTTTCTCGTAGCTTTCATTCCACTGATAATTTTTCGGGAATCCGTCCGGTACTCCGAAGTGGTGCAGCGACTGGCAAACCTTCCAAATGCAGAGCAAACAGCCCATTTAACAAGCTGGATTGCCGCGGCTGTTTTATCGATCGGACTACTTGCGGCCTGGTATCTGAAAGGACACAAGGAATCTGCCAGTGGACAAAGCAATATCAAACTTTTTTTTGCCGGCTATTTCGGAATTTACATTTTTCTGAGTTACCTGGTTACCGGGGCGCTTGCCGGACAGTTTCTCCTGAACCATCACCTGTATGTGATTAATTTTGTTGTTATTTTCATTTTGATGAATAAAACCGGATTTCCGGTGGTAGGCATTCATATTCACACCATGAACTATAACAAATACAGGTTATATCTTTTCTGCATTTTGGCCTTTATTGCATTGCTGGCACTTATGGCTATCTCCATTCACGATGGACTAAATGGAGCACACGACAGATTTCCGGTTTAGTTTTTAATTCGGTCTGACAAAAACAGTCATTTCACGTATGAACTTTTTCCGTAAAACCCGAAAAATAAGTGTTAAATCAGTAAATTTCGGCCTGAAAAATAAAAATGGAATTTTATTATGAAGATACTGGTACTATCAACTTTATTGTCCATTTCCTGCATTGCAGCATTTTCACAACAAACAGACAAAAAAAAGGAACCCTCAGGGGCCTTGCAAATCCTTGAAAACATTTCCGAACCTCATTTCCCTGAAAAGACGTATGAAATTCATCCCGATGATCTGAAAAAGGCAGACTGGAATGATTTTATCAATCAAAAAATAAAAGTTTGTGCCGATAATGGCGGAGGAAAGGTCGTTTTAAAAAGCGGCACCTATTTTTGCAAGGGGCCTGTTATTCTGCAATCCAATGTTAATCTGCATCTAAGCGAAGGTGCCCGACTTGTTTTCAGTCAGAACCCGGAAGATTACCTGCCCGTGGTTTTTGTTCGATGGGAAGGAACGGAAGCCTGGAACTATTCGCCTTTCATTTATGCAAAAGATTTGGAAAATATTGCTATCACGGGGAAAGGGGTTATCGACGGGAACGGACTGGCCCCAAAAAGTTTCCGCGACTGGAGAAGCCGTCAAAAAGAAGATCAGAACAAGTTGCGCGAAATGGGACGTAATGGCGTACCTGTGGAAGAACGTGTTTTTGGAAAAGGGAGTTTTTTGCGCCCGCAACTGATTCACTTTATCCATTGCAAAAACATTCTTTTGGAAGGCATTACCGTGGTGGACGGCTCCTTCTGGCTGATTCAACCTACCTATTGCAGGAATATAACCATCCGCAATATTTCGGTCGAAAGCAGATTCATCAATAACGACGGCGTAGATATCGATTCGTCGAGTGATATTTTAATCGAGAATTGCCGCTTTAATACCGGCGACGATTTTGTGGCCATTAAATCGGGGCGCGATCAGGATGGCTGGAGGGTAAATAAACCCAGCAAAAATATTGTGATTCGTAATAGTTCATCCGATAACTGCCTGCACGGAATCTCCTTCGGAAGTGAACTCTCCGGTGGTATCGAAAATGTGTATGTAGAAAACCTGGTCTTTAAAAAAATCAGAAACCACGGACTTCAGTTCAAATCGAACAAAGACCGGGGCGGCTACATAAAAAACATATACATATCAGGAATTCAGATTGATACAACGGAAAATGGCATAAGTTTTACCAACCAGTACCATAGTTACAGCGGTGGAAACTATCCGTCGCTTTTCAGCGATATTCACATCGAAAACCTGCATTGTAACGTAGCAGAAGAAGAGGCAATCAGCCTGGAGGGCCTCCCGGAAATGCCCCTTCAGAATATTACGTTTGAAAATATAAAGGTAAAAAGTGCCGGTAAAGAATCTACCATCACACATGTTACTGACTTAGTGTGGAATAACATCGAAATTGGCGGTAATACTTCTCCTTGAAATATTTTTCAACATCGTTCCGGACTAAAGTTAGTAAACCATGAAAGACAATCAAGCCAGAATTATTCTTTTTTCCCTTTTTTTTACCCTGATTTTTTGTGCCTCGGCGCAAGACAGGGAAATGCTGAGATTTGACGAAAACGGGGAATTTAAGATTGCCCAATTCACCGATACCCATATAAACATGGATAAAAATTCCAATTTTAAGTCGTACGAAATTATACGCGGCGTATTGGAAAAGGAGCATCCCGATTTTGTTATCCTTACAGGAGATATTGTCACGCAGTCAAACCCCACAAAGGGGTACGAACACTTTGCCGGGATGTTCAGCAAGTTGGAGATTCCGTGGGCGGTGGTTTTTGGCAATCATGATTCCCAGGGCGAACTTTCGCGCAGCGACCTCGCCGAATTACTAAAAACCCAGGCTTTCTGTTTGAACAACGATGTGGGAGGAATTGCCGGAAATTCAAACTTTATTTTACCGGTGTACGGCCGAAATAACACTCCTGAAGCGTTGCTGTATTGTATGGATTCCCATTCGCGGAGTACGCTACAGCCACTGGTTGAAGGTTATGGCTGGTTCGATTTTTCCCAGATTATGTGGTACCGCGAAAAAAGTCTGGAATACACCCGGCAAAACGGGGGAAGCCCACTTCCGGCGCTGGCATTTTTCCACATTCCATTGCCCGAGTACACGGATGCCTGGAACAATAAAACGACTCCACCGGTTGGTGTCAAAAATGAAGACGAGTGCAGTCCCGATATTAATACCGGTATGTTTTCAGCCATGCTCGAATGCGGCGATGTTATGGGCACTTTTGTCGGGCACGATCATATCAACGATTATATCGGGGTGCATTATAATATCGCCCTGGCCTATGGCAGGGTAACAAAAGTTATGAAAGGGGAAGACGATCCCCTGGCCGGCGGACGTATTATTGTTTTAAAAGAAGGCCAACGTAAATTCGATACCTGGATACGCGATATGAATGGCGTCAAAGAGCTTCCATGCAGCTGGCCGGAAACGTTCTTTTCTAAAAAAAAATTCAATTAAATAAATTAAACTATGACAACGCAAAAAGCAAAATGGAGTAAGCTACTCCCTGTTTTCCTCTCTTTCGTCGTAATGGGATTTGTTGATATCATTGGTGTGGCAACCGGCTATATCAAGCAAGATTTTGAATTGACAAATTTTGTTGCGCAGTTCCTTCCCATGATGGTGCTGCTGTGGTTCTTTATCCTGTCAGTTCCGGTGGGCATCCTGCAGGATAAAGTGGGGAAACGAAATATGCTGAACACAGGGATGATCATTCAGGCCATCGGGCTGGGACTGCCCTTTCTATTTTATTCCTTCGGGATGATGTTCGCGTCGTTTCTGCTCCTCGGGATTGGAAACACCATCATCCAGGTTTCGGCCAATCCGCTACTCCAGGATGTTTCCCCAAAAGAAAAGCTGGCAAGTTATTTAAGCACCAGTCAATTTGTGAAAGCAGTTATATCCTTTGCCGGCCCGCTGATTACTACATTTCTGGCAATAAGGTTTGGCGACTGGAAGCTTGTCTTTGCCGTGTACGGCATTACTTCTGTTCTGGCTGCCATATGGCTGGCATCAACCCCCATTGAGGAATCAAAACCCGACAGGAAACCGGCCTCATTCAGTTCCTGTTTCGGCTTACTGAAAAACCGTTTCATCGCATTTATGGCTCTTTCAATTTTCCTGATTGTTGGGGCAGAAGTGGCGATGAATACCAACATAGCCAATATCCTGATTGCTAAATTTGGTTTGACACTTGAAAAGGCAGCCATTGGAATCAGTATATTTTTTGCAGGGGAAACAGTTGCCCGGCTGGCTGGGGCTATTATGCTAAACTGGATTAAACCACGGCCTTTTCTGCTGCTCATTGCGTTAGTATCTTTGGCCGGTGTTGCCGGAGTACTGATGGCTCCCACTTACATCGTTGCCCTGGTTTTTATTTTTATAACCGGTTTGGGCGCCGGTAGCATGTTCCCGGTTATTTTTTCGCTGGCACTGGAAAAGATGCCTGAAAGAGCCAATGAAATATCGGGATTGCTTATTATGGCGGTTTCCGGCGGGGCATTTGTCCCTCCGGTTGTCGGTCTTGTGAGCACCGTTGTTTCGCCTCTTGCCAGTATGTTTGTCATCGGTATTTGTATGCTTTATATCCTTTGGGTCTCATTTTATATTCGTAAAAGATAAGGCTTAATTAAAAACATTGGGCAAACAAATATTCTTCTTTCCACTGCGCTCTACGGTGGAAAGAAGAATATTTCATCCGGGTAAAAAGCGAATCCTTATTTTAAATACCGGGCAGTTGCCTGATGAAGTACCGGAAAATTTACAGAATTAGCAATAAAACAAAGTTCATTGGCCCGTTTATGAATACCGTCAAGCAGCTCCATTGATTGTTCATTTTGAACGGTCACGGCCGGATTTAAAATCACTTTATCAAATCTTCCGCCTCCCTCTTTCGTCTCCTTCATTATACCTGTTGGGGTATCGGTGTATTCTGTAACCACAACTCCCGCTTCTGCGCATAAATGCAGAAACCAAAGCATATGGCAGCCGGAAAGAGAGGCCACCAGCAACTCTTCCGGGTTGTATTTTGTTTTGTCGCCCCGGAATGCAGGATCAGAAGAGGCATAAATATCCGGTTTGTTATTTACCGAAATGGTATGACTCCTTTCGTACGACCTGTAATTCAACGTTCCACTTCCTGTGTTTCCGGTCCATCTGACGGTTACACAATAAGTATGTTCTTTACTCATATTTCATTCGTTATTACTCTGTTGAGCACCTGTGCTGGTTTGTAGAATCGCATTTTATATTTTCGCAAAGAACAAAAAAATGAGTGGGGTATCAAAGATATTTTTCAAAAAACGCCTCCATCTTCTTTTGTGAAAACCCGTTTACCCGTTTGGCAATATCCATTGTGTGCGGCCACAACGGAATGCGGTAATATTCGCAGGGAACGCCCAGTTTATCCAACTTGCTTTTTAAAGTATCAGACTGGCTGACCGGCACCAGATTGTCAGATGTTCCATGTAAAATGAGCGTTGGAGGAACGGAACTTTTCAGGTAAGAAATGGGGGAAGCTTCGCGGTACAATTCCGGTTTTTCCTCGTACGAATGCCCTATAAATCCAGTCGCCAGCGATTGACTCTGGGCATATTCGGTCGTCAAATCCACCGGCCCGTAAATATCGACCACCGCTTTCACCCGGTGCGCAGACGCCGCTTCACCATGCAATGCTGTATTTCCCCAGCCATAACCCGCCAGCAATGCCAGGTGCGCCCCGGCAGAACCGCCGACAAGGGCAATGCGGTTGGGATCGTAGCCATAGTTTTCGCCGTTTTCAAACAGCCATTTTACGGCGCTGGTCACATCTTCCACAGCGGCCGGATAGATGCTATCCCGTTTTAACCGGTACGAAACCGTAGCCGCCATATAGCCCTTTTTAGCAAAGTCAACCAGGTAAACGAGGTAATCGGAACGTTTACCACTTCGCCACCCTCCTCCATGAATAAACAATAAAAGCGGCAAGGGTTTGACAGCACTTTTAGGACGGTAGAAATCCATCTGTAACGATTTTCCGTTCACATTCCTGTATTCCACATCCTTTATCTCTTCGATGGTTTCCGGTATTTCCGGTTCCAAATCCGCCAGCTTTTCCAACCCTACTCCCACTGCCAGATAAGAAAGTGTTTCGAAATGATAACCGATTGGTAGTTTTTCGGGGAACACGAATCCTATAATCCGTGGAGTTACCATCAGCAGGCAAAAAACCAAAAAGGCCAGTAATAAACCTTTCAGCAAGCGTTTGAAAATGTTGGATTTCATAGTATCTGTTTTTTTGACTTTTCAAAATCCATTCTCACCAGGGTGAAGCAACCGGATACCCAAACCGGGAATACGATTTCAACAACTCACTCCCCCAGCTCTTGTAACATCTCCTTTAAATTGCGATGGAGCACAGGCGCAGTTTCCGGCCCCAGTGAATTTTCTTCCCCGTAAGGAGAATCATCTCTTTCATACGTAAAAGGAGCTTTCACATCCCACTGGCTTTTGGGAATAATATATCCTATTTCATCATTTGCCAGGCCGATTACAAACTTGTATTTTCCAGGCATCAGTTCCCGGACAGGTGGCACCTCCGTAAGGCCAATCTCAAAATCGCGGCCCTGGGGTGCTTCCACTCCCCCATTAATAATTTCTGGATAAATTTCACCGGGAATTGTCACAAATGAAACAGGACCAATGCTGAAAACGGCCAGTTCCGTCTTCATTTTCATCCAGCCGGCTGTGCCCCGGTCGAGTACCCCCAGTGCTGTAGCCAGTTTAAACAACGTATTTTTTATGGGAAGTTTCAGGGTGCGCACCACCAGCGAAATCCCGGCAGTTTCAATAACCTCCGACGGACGTTGCATGGCATCCAGCGCCAGCATTGAAAGGATGTTTCCTTGTGCTTCCGCCTTTTCAAAAGAGGGCTCCACCAACACATCTCCGGAAAAAGGATCAGTAATGGGATGGGTGCGGTGGGTACACATTAGCCCGCCAATGGCTCCATTCATAAAAACAGCCACACCGCCAATACCGGGTTGTACCAGACTGTCTTTGTTAAGTACACCCTTTTCTACTCCTTCCCTGAAAAAATGGGGAAAATCGGACGAAACCAGCAAATTGCCGCTCCATAAAGTTTCAGGATGGTTTCCCCATGACAATAAACTGCCAAGTGTCTCCCCGGTTATTTTATCAACGGCCCTGATAAACCGTAATCCAGAATCAAAAACTTCCGGCTGACGGGTGTCTTTCACCTGAGGAACTGCCCCGCTTAAATCCTGTGAAATCTCCAGACGTGCAGGGCAGAGGTTTTTCACCGCAGTTTCCACCGACTTTACCGTTTGCTCCTTCACAAACTGCATGTACGTTTTATCCACGCCGCTCTTCAGCGGATGTTTTCCCCAAAGCCCCATCAAATCCGGCCCTTCATGTGTATGTGTTGAAGCAATGATTGTATAGGTGAGTCCCAGGTTTTCCGGCAGCATTTTACGTACATCCACCACATCGTCGTGCATAAAACCTATGACATCGAGAATTACAATGGCCAGACGGGTTTTACCATCGTCAATGACCATGGTGCGAGCCCAGGTGTCGTCGTGCACCCCGGTGGCTGGTTTGTTGTTGCTAAAACCGGCAATCCACACCGGATCGAACTTCCCGTTTCCATTGCCATCGGTAAAAGTATCTCCGTCCTTCGGGTTGTATTTAAAATCCCCGTTTTTGTCCTCCCAACGGTCGGGAACTTCGGGTGTAACAGGCACTGCAGCAAACCCTGCTTTTAATTCAGACGAGGATTGATTCCGGATTTTCATATCCACGTGATAATCCGGATGCCGGTCTTTCATATTCGCAAAGCACCAGACAGAAAGACTGACAAGCACCAAAAGGAAAATGACTCCGGCTGTTTTGAAAAATTTTTTCATGGGTATCAAATGATTATCCGTATTTTCACTTAAAGATAGTTTGTTCTTCTCACAATCAACTCATTCTCCCTGAACCTGCGAAGCAAATCCCTGCCCGCAAACTTACAGGAACTATCTCTGTTCCCCATGAAATGGGATATTCAGGGATAATTCATCAGCATTTTACGCAAAAAACGAACGGTAATCAAAAACGCTCACTTTTTTTCAAATCGCTCCATCACCTCCCGCCAGGTAGTAAGGATGATATCGTTATCTTTAAAAAACTTCTTTACTTCCGGGTCGGCAAACATTTCAGCCTCCCAGGCCCGTTGCTGCCAGGATCCGGTAATTGTTTTCATATTTTCCGTTTCCACAGAGGGATGAAAAATAATTTCGGTAATCCCGGGGTCCAACGCATTTACCAGGGCAAAGAAATTTGATTTCACTTTTTCATATGTATCCCCCTTGGGCACACTGCCAAAATTATCGAGGTGCGGCAGGTTGTAATTTCCTAATATTTCAATTACCTCATCCGTAACCGGATATCCTTCGGCACTGTAAAACGCTGCCACTTTGGGATTGGAAAGATCGATGGCATTGGCCGGAATCTTATATTCTTCCGCCACTTTCAAAAATACCTTTAAAAATTCAGGGGAACCGTACAGCGTCCCCATGTGGGTATCAATATGGGTTGGCTGATATCCCCAGGCCAGCATCTTTTCAATTTGCGCCCTGATTTCCATCTCCACCTCCTGCGGCGTGGCATTCATAACCACTTCCGGAACGCTGCGCCACATTTTACCCTGGGAATCCAGCAGTCCGGGAACTTTTTCCGGGTCGGTAAGCGGCGGCCAGCGCCAGCTTTTCCATTCGCTGGTGAGCGTCAGGTGAACGCCCACATCTGCCTTCGGCTGTGTTTTTGCCCATTCCACAAACTCTTCGGCATTTTCACAGGGCATCATCACCGCCCCCGAAAGAATATAGTCGTTTTCAATATAATATTTCCCGGCATCGTTGGCCTCTCTGCACATACCCAAATCATCCATGTGCAGGAGAAGCACTTTTTTCCCTTTTGGGAAACCCAGTTTCTCGGCGTTCGTATCGCCCGTATCTGCTTCTTTTACCCATGAAGGCAAAAACGAAACATGTTTGATGGATTTCCTCCCGGGAGTATGAAATGAATAGGTAATATGTACCCTGCCATCACTGGTCTGAATAGCCGTGGGATATGAAAAGCCGCCTTTGTCTTTCGGAACGTATTCCACATACCTTTTCCATTTCCAGGTAGTTCCTTCGTCGTCAGAAAGGGAGACGGCCAGCCGGTTTCTTCCATCTTCCAAATCGTTGTTCACCATCAGCCAGTTGCCATCATCTAAAGCGATCACTTCCACACTTGCTCCCGGATTGGGAATTGCTGTTTTTTTAGAAACGCTCCATGTATATCCGTTATCTTTCGAACTGCTGAAAATAACGCGTTGGGGAGCATCACCATTGTCGCGCATCCAGGCCACTATTGTTCCATCCTTTTTCTGCAACAGCGCCGGCTGAATATTTCCGCGCCCCACAATGGGCAGGCTGGGTTTCCAGGTATCGCCATGGTCGTCGGAAATGGCTACCAGCGACACATTGTAACCATCGGAGTAAAGCGGCATTAGTATTCTGCCGTTTTCCAGAACAAGCGGTTGAATGCGCCCCATCCAGCCCACTTCCCGTTTTACCGGATTTTTGGCTGCTTCCACTATCATCCTTTCATACTGCGGTGCATACTCGGCCCAGGCCAGTCCGGGGGGATCCATCTCCCGAAAGCCTGTTTCCAGGGCTTCGGCAAATTCTTCGCCCGGTTTTAACAGAATCACATCCTGCCAGTCCCATTTGGGGGGACCATCGTTGAGGTAGTCAGTTGAAAGGCGTGTTTTCAGCAGGGAAGCTTCCCAGCGGTTGGCCACAACCACAACCCAGGTAAGGTGCAAACGTTTTTTTGCATCCAGAAATAATACAGGATTGCAGTCGGGATTTCCGGGAGTATCGGCCATCACAAAGGGCTCACCCCATTGGGTTTGTCCCTTTTTTTGCCGGGCTCCCATCACCTTCACATCGTTGGCTTTCCTTTCGCCCGAGCCCTCGAACCAACATGCCAGCAAATCGCCGGTAGGCAATTCCACCACCGAACTACTGTGCACATGTTTTTCCTGCACCGGAAAAATATATTCCGACCGGTACGTTGATCCGGAGTTTTGCTGTGCTTCTGCGTCACACATTAAGAAAAAAAATCCGGCAGTCAGCAATACATGCAAAACGAATGAGAACCTCGCCGGAAATGTTTTTGTCGTTTTGTCCATCGTTTTTGGTTTTAGAAGTCTCAATTAAAAAATTACATAGCCGGCCATTTCCCATTTTTAATGGGCTTCATCTCCAGTTCAGCCGGATTTAACACCACATGCTTTATCGTCTTACGGTTCCAGGTGTAAGTGATATGCACCATTCCGTCAGCTGCCTGAATCACTGCCGGGTAAGAATATTCACCATCGGGGTCCGGATCGTTTTCCAATAAAACGGCTGCCTGCCAGTTCAATCCATCAGAAGAAACAGCTACATTCAGGACATTCCGGTCGCCCCAAACCTCATCCGGATCGATGTGATTGTAAACCAGCACGTGCCGTCCATCCTTGAGGGTAACGGCATCGGTTCCGGAATTGGGGTTCGGCAAATCAATAGGTTCCAGCTTACTCCATGTGCGGCCGTTATCTGTTGACCACGCCGACAGGATTTGCTTGTTTTTGCTGCGGCACAAAATCTGCAGTTTTCCACCCGGGTGTTTTAAAATACTGGGCTGAATGGCTGCCATTTCGGTACCATCATTAATGGGTTCGGTACGTTGCCATGTTTTACCCCGGTCGGATGTAAATTCCATATGTACCTGCCAGCCTTCGTGCTCTGTACTGGTGGGACAAATAAGTTCACCCCCGGGCAGCAACTCCGGCTTGTTTTTTATGGGGCCGTAAATTTCTTCGGGCAACCGCATGCGTCGTGACCATGTTTTTCCGTTGTCGGGAGAAATGATAAGCTGCCCCCACCAGTCGCGGGGATTCGGCCCATCCTTGTAAAAAAGAAAAAGTTCATCACCATAGTCAAACAGCACCGGGTTCCAGGTAGGGTGCCTCAGTTCAGAATGCTGGACACCATCGGCAACTTCAACCGGAGCAGTCCATTTTCCTTTTTCAAACCGGCTGACCCAAATGCCCACATCGGGATGTTTCTCATGTGTTCCGCCAAACCAGGCAGCCACCAAACCTCCATCGGTTTGGGCGATGGTGGAAGCATGACAACTGGGAAAAGAAACTTCTTCCGGCTTGTAAATAAACTCCGACTTTACCACGGCACGATCCCCTTTAAAAGGATTGGATGCCAGAAGACCGGATACAGATATCATAAGTATAATAGAAAGAATTGTTCTCATATTTATTGAATTGATTGATTTGATATTACAGTCAAATTTAAAGAATTATCGTTTTTTATAAAAAAATTTCAGGCTGATAAATCCTAACAGGAAAATCACCAGCGTTCCGATAACAATAGTCAGGTTACTGTGGAAGGGGCTTCGAAAAGCCAGCAGGCCTCCCTCTGTAAAATAGAGCGGGCTCAGGCTCATCCATACAATCACGAGCACACCGGCAATTACGCCGATAACTGCATCCATCCGTCGCACTTTCCGAGAAAGAAAGGCCAGCAGGAACAACCCCAGCATACCGCCGCTGAAAATAGAAGCCAGCGACCACCAGGCGTCCAGCACACTTTCTACCCCCACCAGGGTCAACGCGATGAGTATGCCCAAAAAACCGATAACCAACGACGAAATATACAGTACCGCCATGGATGAACGTTCGTTCGCATTTTTATTGAAGTACCGCTGGTAATAGTCCGTTAAAACAATGGTAGCAGTACTGTTCAGGCTGGTAGAAATCGTACTCATACCAGCCGCAAAAATGGCGGCAATCAACAGTCCTGTAATCCCTGTTGGCAGGCCATTCACAATAAAATGCGGAAACACTTTGTCGCCTGCTCCGGGTTCATGCAACTCAGCAGGAAGTAATTCCGGCATGGCCGTGTAGTAGGCATACAATGCGGTTCCGATGTAAAAAAAGATCACGGAAACCGGTACATACAAAAGCGAACCGAATAGTGCAGACGATTTGGCCTTTTTATCAGAACTGGTAGCCATGTACCGCTGCACAAAGTTCTGGTCAATGCCATAGTTTTGCAGGTTAATAAACAGCCCGTAAATAAGTATTACCCAAAATGTGGACTCAGAAAGACTGGCCCCAAAACTTCCGAGGCTGAACTTATTATTGGCAGCAGCAATTTCGAAAACCTGTCCAGGCCCCTCAGGCATGGAAAAGGTAAGAACGAGGGCCGAAACAATGGCACCGGCAATCAGTACGATTCCCTGAATGGCGTCAGTCCAGACCACGGCACGAATCCCACCCAGCATGGAGTAAAGCGTAACGGCAATTCCCGTAACAATAATAATGGTACGGATATTAAAACCAAACAATGCGTTAATTGGCAAAGCCAGTAAAAGCAATATGGCACCGGTTCGCATCAGCTGGGTCAGTAGGTAGCACAACGAGGCGTAAACTCTGGCCCACGTGCCAAAACGGGTTTCCAGATAATTATACGCCGAGATGCTCCCAATTCCACGGTACAACGGCACAAAAAATTTAACAGCCAGAATGGAGGCAAACGGAATAGAAAAACTGAAAACCAGTGCATTCCAGTTGGTGGAATAGGCATTGCCCGGCAGCGCCAAAAAGCTGATGCTGCTTACAAACGTGGCAAAAATGGACATACCCACTACCCATGCAGGAAGGTTGCCGCCACCTGAAGTAAACTGCCCTGCTGTTTTATTTTTAAAGAAAAAACTGGCTCCAAACAACACGTTCCCAAAAGTTATAAGGAGAAAAACCACAAGGTCTAAGGTTGGTAATTGCATAATACTAAGCTATAGAGGTTCAGGTAACCACAGATTTACCTATCATTTCTTTTATTTGTTCAACATACTTCGCAATAGCATCCCGGTCGGCACCGCTGAACCGCTTCAACGGATGTGCCACATAATCGTTACAGATGTCCATAACCGAAAGGGCAGATTTAATACCTACCATAATACGAGAGTTAAATGTACCAACATTATAGATAGTATTATACATTTCCATCACAATTTGCCTAAGAAATTCGATTCGCCGCACATCCTTCTGCACTGATGCTTCGTAAAAGTCGACAAAAAGCCGGGGAAACAAATTGGCGCCGCCGGCAATGGCCCCATGTCCTCCCTGCTGAATGGTTTCGGGAAGAAATATCTCGGTACCCGCAATAACAGAGAAATCCGGCGAACTGTTAAATGTATCAATCAATGAATAAAGGTACAGCATATCTCCCGAGCTGTCTTTTATTCCCAGTGCTCCCAACTCTTTGGCATGGTTCACTGTTTCCAGCGACATATGCAGTTTGGTATGCGAAGGCATGTTGTACATTAAAAACGGCAAGGGCAGCCGGGGTACCAAATCATCAAGGTAATGCTGCATTTCCAACTGAGAAATGGGGAAATAGTAAGGAGGCGCTATCACCAGCAAATCAGCGCCGGCTTCTTTACTACAGGCCGCCATTTCTAACGAACCATCAAACGAAGTATCGGTAATTCCCACTAAAACCGGTACTCTTTTATTTATTAAGCTGCAGGCCTTTTTTACAAATTTCTCACGCAGACTATAACGTAAGCTGGGCCCTTCGCCTGTTGTTCCCAGTAAAAATATACCATGCACGCCTCCCTTCAGAAGGTGCTCAATAAGTCTTTCCAATCCATCCTCGTCCAACTCATTGTCATTCACAAGCGGAGTTACTATCGGAGGGATGATCCCGCATAAAGGTTGTTTCATAATCATTTTTCTCTTGAAAATTCATCACTCAAATTCTTCCTGATCAGGTTGTTTTTTCCTACTTACAAAAGAAAAGTAATCCGAAGCAAAATGCTTGTCGAAAATTGTTCATTTCACATTAAATTTTGACCACTATTACAAAAATATCATTTATATTTACGGTTTTTGGTTAAAATAGAATAACATGAGATTCGTTTACGAAAAGATTGATGTTTCACACAAGCATTCGTTTATAACGCGAAGATTAAAAATGGACCCCGACTCGGATAAGATCCACTCCCATAAGAATTTCGAATTAAACTACATTACATCTGGAGCGGGTCGCCGGATTGTGGGAAACAACATTTCGAGCTACACCAAAGGCGACCTGGTATTGTTGGGTCCCAATATTTCCCACTGCTGGGAAGTGCTTGAAACCGATAAGGAAAGCTATGGAGAATGCGTGGTAACCCATTTTTATGAGAACATTATCAGTTCCGACTTTTTTAATATTCCAGAACTGGAAGAGGTTGTTAACATGCTGAAAGAAGCAGACAGCGGCATCCGTTTTAAAGGTTCAAAAACAAAAAAAGTAGCGGAATCGTTAAAAAAAATGGTGTTTATGGAGGGGTTGGAGCGTTATATCGAACTGCTGAAAGTATTTAGCCTGCTTCTCCAGATTGACAACCGCGAATACCTGGCACTTCCTTCGTCGCTGCCAAATAATTATGAAAAAGACAGGAAACAAATTGACAAGATTTACGAATATGTCTTTCAAAATGTACAAAACGGAATTAACCTGAACGATGCAGCCAAGCTGGTTTGTATGGAACCCAGTTCCTTTTGCCGCTATTTCAAAAAGAAAACCAGCCAGACTTTTATGGATTATGTAAAAAGTGTGCGCATTGGCATTGCCGCCCGGATGCTGGCCGAAACCGACAAACAGATTACCCAGATTTGTTACGAATGCGGGTATAACAACCTGGCCAATTTTAACCATTATTTTAAAGTGGTAATGAAAAAAACACCCTCGGAGTACCGGAAGGCGTTTCTGCAGTAGGCCAAATAAAATCAGTTCTTTATTAATCCTAACGGGGCTCAGAACCCCGTCAGGATTAGATTTCATATTTTTGATTTTTATTCTACAGGAGACAGAAAAAAATCCTTTACCTGATTCCAAACGGCTGTGTTCCCATAACAACCTCGCCCGGCCCGAATATCTCAGCCCGAACATATTTTTCAACTTCAGGGGTTTCTTTCAGTGAAAATGTTGCTCCCCGGTGAACCACTTCCCCTTCTGAAATCCAGCGGACAGAATCCTGGCCGGTTACATTTACTTCAATCAACCCTTTTCGGTTGTTTACCGTTATTTCCCTGATTTCCGGCAAAACATGCGCATTGTGCCCCGCAGGCGAATACACATAATAACTGCGGCCTTCCTGCATTCCTTTTCGTACCCACGATTCGCTGAGTTCAGGGAGGAGTAAAACATTCCAGTTCCGGCCCAGCGTACTGCTGTGGTGCATATCATCGTTGGAATAGGCCCACACCGGACGATGGGGCATCAGCCTTGAAAGTACCGCATCGTACGTTTCCCTGTCGCCGGGGTAACGATCGCCCTGGTTGTAGATTTCCATTCCGAAAAGCTGGTCGTACCGCTGGTAAATATCCACGTACCAGTCGATGTTGTATTTTTCCGGGTTGCGGGTTGTGTAACGGCCCGGGTGGTAAAACATATTCAGTCCGTTTTTTGCCGCTACCGCATTCAAAGATTCCTCCTCGGTTTCTGTACCATTATGGTCGTTAAAAAAACTGCCGGTATGGTGGTGCCTCGAAAGCTCGTTTCCCTGAATGGCCAGCATACCCAGTTGCTGCGGGTCGCGGTTTTCATAAACAATTTCATCCTCTTCAAGCCGGTTCTCTTCCAACCGTTCATGCGAAGCAGAACTTGCCTCCATGTCAGCAAAAGCAGTCCAGGGATAGGTTACTTCGTTGTGATCGGTAATAGCCAGAATTTTATACCCCAGCGCATGGTACTTGTCCACCACGGTTTGCGGGTTCATGCGCCCGTCGCTGCGGGTGGTATGCGTATGAAAGTTGGCTTTGTACCGCTGGTGACCGGCCCAGTCTACTTCGGCATACGGGTTTTGAATATCCCATTTGGGCTGGCAACCCCAAGATCCTAAAAGCAGTAACGATACCATAAATACCGGAAGAAACCTGAAAAATAATTTCATTTGAGAGGGTGTTTTTTTGTTCGTCATTTCCACTTATTTTAAATTGATTTCAAATCAGTCATATTTCAATGCAATAAAAATTACCGGTGGGTAAAACTAATAAAATTCAGGTTTTTGAGGTCCGTTATACGGGGCAGCCCCCAGTTGCTTTCCCCTATTTTTTTCAACTGAAATTAAATCAGGATCGTTGGTTTCAGGGGCGTCAATGAACCCATGGTACCGTCCCATCCAGTAATCCCGGAGAAAGCCAGCCGGTTCCATTACACGGCTTCCGTTTGCTCCACCATCTAAAGCAATGGCGCTCCGGCTACCCCTTTTTACGCACATCTCACGCGGTGAAATTCTTTTTCTTCCCCTTTCATAAGATGTATAACCCGGTTCTACAAAAAGGTCGTTTCGGTGAGAATTCCGGTAATTGTGTTCTTTACAATCAAGCACCCATTCACGCAAGTGTTTTACCGCTTTGTCTGCCTCGCAGTCGTTTCCGGTAATGGCTCCGTATACGTAGTTGAACCATGGAATCTGTTCCATTCGTTTCACTTCCCAGGTACGTTCGAGGCTGCGCAGGTAAACTGACCGCAGTGCCGGATTTTTCACATAGCGCAGCAAGGTATAATAACTTCTGAAAGCATGTTCATCGTCCCAGGTGGCAATATTTTCCGGCGGAAATACATTCTTCTGGCGAATGGTATTGGTGTGATAATCCCACTCAAGCAGTTGCTGCAATCCATCTTCAAATTTCGGATCGCCTGTAAGTGCTATTGCCGTCTCCATAAAGGTGAGCGCTTCGAGGCCGTTAATGCCCCGGTCGACATACCCGTAAGGCCGGAGCAGGTATTCCGGGTTCCAGCGCCCCCAGCGGGTTGTTTCCCCATCCATATCTTTCAGTACCCAACCACAGTCTATAATATAGTTGGCTACTCTCCTCAACAACTCTTTCGCCTCTTCCTTTTCTTTTCCACGGGCAACCAAATCGTGAAAAACAGAGACGGAATAAAACATGGCAATCACCTCGTCGCTGGATGTATCGCCTTTCCAAAACCACTTGCCGTCCGGTGTAGGATACCACTTGGCAGGTAACCCGCCCGAGCCGTGCCGGCCCATTTCATCCTTGTCGCCGGTAGTTGACCAGATTGCCCGGGCAAAAAAGCCGTCGATTGGGACAATCTTTTCCAGCCACAAAATTGCGTTGAATGATTCTATGGCTTCCCGTCTGGCCGACTCTTCGCCTGTTACTGCGTATTTGAAGCACATTGCCGCCAGATAGGGAGCCGTGTGGCCGCCGTCATTATCACTGACCTCGCGCACCCATTCCCCATTTTTTTGATACAGCAAATGAATAAACCCGAGTCGTTTGTGTCCCCATTCTTCCAGATGGCGTTCGTAATATCCGGCCTTTTTAAGCAGGGTGTAAGGTTCGTATTTAATAGTCCCCACACCGCCATCAGTGGCAATATAAACAATGCTGTCGGCCACGGCAATATCATTTACTTTATTATCCGGCAGCCACAGGTCAGCTCCGAAATAGTGCCATTCATCATTCACCATCCGTACCGCACCTCTCTCCGTTCCAATCCAAAGGTCGCCGTCAAATCCCTGTTCCAGGCAAGTTGTATTTTCCACGGGCAGCCCGTCACTGCCTTTCATTTCGTAAACAGATGCCCCCCGTAAAACAGCCATTCCGCGATTGGTTGCAATGAACAGCCTGCTTCCGGCCCCAAGCATATCGCGGGTGTCTCTGGAAGGAAGGGAGCCCCAGTCGGTAAAATCGCCGTTTACCACCTGCCCGTCGAAACAAACAAGTTCTCCCAAACGGAGAATATAAAGCGTACCGCTGTAAGAGGCGATTCTTTGGATAGGTCCAAGTTCCACCGGATCGGCCAGAAGCTGTGTACCATCTTCCATTACCATGGTTACGTTACTAGTACGGTATCCGGTTTCAGGTTTCAGGCTAACAAACGTTCCTTCCTCCAACCGAAAAATCTCGTTGCCGGTAGCTGCATGAACCGTCTCCCGGTGCATGCAAATATCCACAAACTTCCGGTGGTCCATCTTTTTCCATTCTTCCCCATCAAACATAAACAAACCTTCTTCAGTGGTTACCCACAACTTACCACCTGCCGTTTTCAACATTTTGGCCCTGCCGGGAGCAGTATCTGCTTTTTCAAATGTATTCCCGTTCAGAAGAAAAACTTCCTGGTTGAGCAAGGCATAACAAACACCTTCGTAAACAGCCACGGATGTTACAACAGAGGGGGTAAATATTTTTTCCGAAACCTCCTGAAGGTAAACAACATCCTCCTGCGGTTTCCACAACCGGTGAGGAGGGTTAAATAAATCCTGTGCCCAAACAGCGTTCAGAAGCACAAAAAAAATCAGACCTGTAACAATTGTTTTCATTGGTAATTATTTTTGAATTTCAAATGAATCAATGACTTCACCATCAAAATTGACCGACTGATACGTCAATTTGTTTTTTTCAATCTGAATATGCTGATAGAGCCAGCAATCCATATTTCTTACAGCCGCATAAGGTTCTTCGGCAGGATCCTGGTTTCGTCCGGGAATTCCAAGCGAAATAATATACGCCGTACCCTCTTTGTATGAATCCGTCACTTCCCCAGCTTTCATAGGTTTTGAGCGCATATAGTAATGAATATGCCCGCTAAAAACCATATTTACGTGGTACTTGTCGAACAGCGGAATCCATTCTTCCTGAATATCCAGGTAAGGTTCTTCCCAGTTATAAGGGGGAAAATGAAATACTGCTATTTTCCAGGTTGCCTTTGTATTGGCCAGTTGTTCTTCAACCCAGGCGGTTTGCGCCTCAACCGAAGACGTAGCATCGAGCATAAAAAACAATACATTTTTGTAGGTAAAAGAATAGGTTTGTTCTTTGGGAACCCCTTCCGGCCCATTGGTGGGATAGCTGAACATATCACGGTACATTTTTGCCCCCAGCCCCAGCCGGTTGTCATGATTTCCCGGAACGTTCATCAATGGCTTGCGACAATTCACTTCTTTGGAAAATTCAAAAAGATCGTCCCATTGGTCGCGGTATAATCCGTCGCCCACCAAATCACCGGCAATCGTGTAAAAGGCAACTTCGGGGTGAGCAGTCCCGGCCTTTTTATGTAAATCGCCAAACTCTTTTTTATGGTGTACATCGCCAAACCAAATAAAAGAAAAGGAATCATCGTTTGCCGGCGTAGAAAATGTAAAGGCTTTTTTCCAGTCATTTTCGGGAGCAATCAAATATTCATAGTCTGTTCCGGGCTGCAAATTCCGTATCCGGGCAGTAAACCGGTGAATAAACCGGTCATTCATCAGTTCGCGATCCTCCATCACATATTTTTCTGCCTGCTGTGTTTTTCCTGTTTCGGCTCCCTTCACACGGTATTTGACCAACCCCGATTGAACCGTTGTGTCGGTACGCCACTGAATATCAATGCTTGTGGAAGGATCGGAACTCCAGGTAAGCAACACCTGGTCGGGCTCAGATGACGACGGCCAGGCTGTTTTACGGAAAGCACCAATAATGTGCGATTCTTTCCCTCTTCCACGAATGGACGTCAGTAATTTTTGCCCCTTCATCTCCTCCGGAACGTCCATTAAAACCAGTTCTGTCCAGTCGTGGTAAGTGAAAGCCCCGTCATCCAGAACGCCTACATACTGATTTTCAGGAGTAAAATCCGACAATTTCAACTCCTCTTTTTTATTCTGTGGCGCCACCGAAACAAAATAGTGGTAGGCAAAATTTTCGAACCCGTTGATGCCCAATTCTACCGTTCCTTTATTAAATTCTTTTTGCCAAACCTCATAGGTATGGTACTCATTGCGCATGTGTAACCCCGTTTTTTCAAAACCACTGGATTCGAGCCAAAAGGGCATAATTTTCTGGCTTGTACTGCGCACAATGGAAACCACTACCGGTACATTCACATCAAAAACCCAATGCCGGGTAGAAAGTACTTCAAGATCCGCATCACTAAAAAGCGACATCGCCTTTTGCTGGTCTATTCCTTCCAGTTCGCTCTCGCTCTTCGTGGCGTAAAGATGTGTAATTACCTTGTCCATTACTTCTTTAACGGACTTATCGGGTTCAGCCTGCGAACAGGCCATTGAGGCCAGGGCAACAACAGCTGAAAAAACTATCCGAAAAACCTTTCTGTTCATATTTTGCATTTTTGAAATCAAATTACAACTTATACCCGTTTGGTGTACCATTAGGCTCTAAAAGTTTTGGTATCATGCCGATATACATTGAATCGCCTCACAAAAAAGAAACGTATGGTAAGGCTTCATTCAAATGACAATCGGTGTTTATCCTGTTTTAATGTATTCTACCAAAGTCACTTCTATTCAAAACGAATAATAAAAAATAAGCGCACCTGACACTGAATGTATCCTGGTGCGCCATTTCAAGTTAACGAATCAAATTATACGATCAATAAAATCTTTCATTCTTTATATTTATCAACTAAGGGCATTCAATCACTCCGAGGTAACGCCCCAGCCAGTAAGGCAATAACCAAATATCTCCGGCACTGCTCTCCGAATGTCCATTGTTTCCACCATCCAATCCAAAACGGTTTGCATTGTGCCTTCTAACCGGCAATTCATCCGGCGGCAGCACCTCTTCGGTGGTTTGTTTACGAAAATTATCCGTAACAAGCCGAATATCTTTCCGGTGACTGTTTTTCATGGTCCAGGAGATAAGATCCATCGGATACTCCTGCAAGTACCACACAGCTTCTTCCAGATCAAATTCATTACTCACCATGGCGGTGAATAAATTCCACAGCCCATCTTTTTCCGGGCGTTCCAATTCCCAATGGTCCATGATACTTTCGCGGAACATCGTTTTCAGGGTGTCGTTAAAAGCATAACGATCCAGCCCCCAGTAACCGAGAAAATACATTTCATCGTCGGAATGATTCCAGGCAGAGGAGAGCATTTGGGCCCAATCACCGGAATTTTCGGGCGCTTTGCCAATTTCTTCCATGGGACGCATCAGGTTTTCGAGGTATCCGTAATCATGCATTAGTTCGAAAGCCTTTTCTTTGTAAATCTCCTTCTTTGTAAAATGGTAAGCCGTTTGCAGCATTGCCACAATATTTGAGCTGTTCAGCTTACGGTCGCCCACCGAAGTGGGAAATCCGTTCACATATTCGGGATTCCATCTTCCCCAGGTCGTTGGTTTTCCATCGTAATCCACCAGGTAAAAATCGTTGTCAACAATATGCTGCATCAATCCGTCAAGCAACCTGACTGCTTTAGCCCGGACAGGTTCGACATCAACCAGTTCGGCAATCGCGCCAAATACAAACACGTGCCCAATGGCCTCGTCGCTACTGGTAGTTGCTTTCCAGTCCCACTCCGGATCGGGGGAGTGTTGCCAGCGTTCGGGGTCTGAAAGAATATTTATGTAGCCACTGCGCTCAAACGAACGCGACGGAAAGCCGGGCACCGGATTTATGGTGTAAAGGCGCTCCATGGCATCCAGTGATTCGATACAATTTTGCAGGGCTTCCTCCGAATGAGTAACGGCATACCGGAATACTTGACTCCCGAGGTACATGGAGGTCCAGAGACCGTCGTTATCCGAATCGGAAAGATGTCCGGTAGAAAGATCTCCATTTTTCATTCCGTTCAACGTAGCATTAAACCCGTTACGAATGTGGCGAAGCCGTACCTGCTTTTCAAAATACATGGCTTTTTTATGCAAGGTTATTTCTTTCATACAAATTTGGGCCAGCCCTTTGTCGGTCAAAATCAAAACCGAATTGTCCGGGCCTTCGGCCATGTCAATCACCCGGTTTCCAGGTAGCCATCGTTCACCAAAATAATAATTGAATTTGCCATCGTCACGTAGCATAAAAGCCCCTTCCGGAGAGCCAAACCACACATTCTCCCCTACTTCTTTTATTTTCAGAATTTCGGAAACCGGCAGGTTACTGTTTATACTACCGGCTTGTGTTTTAGAAAGGTTGTTCACTTCAATATACCCGTTTGCCGTACCGATAATGGTTTTGGTGCCAAAAGCTACCACATCGAAAGCAGTAAATCCCATCCCCTTAAAAACGGTTTCCAGTTCCATTTTTTGGGGAGAAAAAGTTTGTAACGTCCCCGGGGTTAAAATCCAGAATTTTCCGGTGGAAGAAACGTATTTCAGATCCAACACCTGATCCGTGGTTTTCCCTTTCCATAACTGATCCGTACCTTTTAGCAGTTTTAAATCGCGGCCTTCAACCACCATAAAAGTAAAATCTTCGGCACCGGCAAAAAGATTTGCACCAGGCATTTGGTGCTTCAAAAACGGCTTCCCGGCCCAGGCATTACTCAACACGGCTTCCTCATCGAGGTAAACCAACTGTTGCTGATAAGAAGCCAGATCCTTCAAGTTTTTATCTGCCATTGGCCGGTATGTTCCGTCCTTTTCCAGCGTCCCTGGGTAAAGAAAAGCACCGTCGTGAGGGTGAAGCAGCCCTTCTGATGACAGCACCTGGATTTTACCATTGCGATCGGCAGCCACTTTTTTTAATGAGATCCCCGGCTGTTCAAAATAATATTTGATACTATAATCTTGTAAAAAGGGAGCATCGTAATGTACCGGCTTCCCTTTATCCCCGGCCATTATATTCATATCCAGAGCCAGGATAATTGTCAGAATAATTAAAGCGATAAAAGAATATTTCTTCATGGTTATTTATTGAATTTTGATTTTCATTTAGCAGGTCGTACCCGGAAAATCCGGTGTGCGGTCCAGGTTTGGTTAAATATATCCGTTGTTTTTACGGTTATTACGTGTGTTCCTTCTTTCAGGTTCCCGGGAACAGGAGCCTCCCACATGTGGGTAGAAAGGCTGGGGTAATCCATTTTGTAACCGAAAATATCTTCGAGTGCCTGCCCTTTTATTCCGGTGTCTAAAACCGGACTAAGCCGATGCATTCGTAAACATTCCGGGTCGATAGTTTTTACCTGTTTCATAGAGGTCCAAGGGCCGTCTTTCCCCAAGCACATTTTCACCTGGGAACGGGAGGAGCCCGCAAAAACGTTTACGAGCACTTTGGTGGTATCCAATTCATTTGGCGTTAGCTCATCCGGCAGGTAAATATTCATCTGGTAGTCGGCTGGCCGTCGGGCGGCTTTAAATCGTATGCTGTACTTATTACCATCGAATGTGATGATGGAGTACCCGTTGGGAGCCCCGTCGTTCATGGTGGCATGAGGAATGCCGGTTTCATCGGTTAACCCGCACCACCAACTGCCACATACTGTTGCATTGATCAGGTGATGATGTGGCGCGTCTCCTTTCCATCCCATTTCTTCATCCACAAAAACGTTGATTTGCTCGTGTACGTGGCCTGAAATGGAAAATGTATATTTTCTGTCCTGCAGGATTTCGAAAAGTTTTTCACGGTTTTCTGTACGCACCAACGGCACATGCATCATCAACACAACAAGTTTGTTTTCGGGAACAAAAGAGAGGTAGTTCTCTACAAACTCAAGGTGCGTTTCGGTAAGGTGCGCTTGGTATTTGCCATCCGGGTTGAAAAAAATGTTGTTCAGGCCTATAAAAGCCACCTGTCCGTATTCGAAAGCATACGTAGAGGGTCCGAAAAATTTCCGGAATGTTTTGTCTTTGTTTTCATTGCAGCTTTCATCCCGGTCGTGATCGTGATTTCCAAAAATATTGTACCACGGAATACCAATCTGTCCGATTCCCTGGCTCACTTCGGCAAACAATGCAGGATCGTCGGCTACAATATCTCCCAGAGAAACGCCCAAAAGAGCACCGGTTTTCATACATTCTTCCACCACATCGTGCAAAATAAAATTCACCTCGCGCAGCCCGCGTGCCTGGGTGTCGCCAAAAAACAGTACAGAAAATGTATCCTCTTCGGACGACCCGGATAACGGGAAATTAACCGGTGCATTCAGATCTTTGTCTTCCGGTAAAAAAAAGTGCTTGGGAATACTGTGTGAATTAAGGGGTACGGTAAAGTTGGACGGTTTTATAATAAAAAAGGCTTCATTTTTTCTAACCGGAAGTTCCCATTTCCCATGTGCATTGGTTTGTACAACCTCTTTTCCATTTGACACACAAATATTTTCAATTCCGGGTTCGCCGGCATCTAAAAAGCCGTTTTCATTTTTATCGAGAAAAACGGTTCCTTTCACCAGATTTCCTGCTGATAGCAATCCGGTAAAAAGGAAACAGATTAAAAACAATAAAAAATTCAACGGGCGCATAACTGTTAAAAAGTGTCGGCGATGTAAAGAGGAACAGGGATTTTATCCCCTGCCCCTCTCTTATTTATAATTGATTTGAAAATAGAATTAATATGGTACATCGGTTCCCTGGTGCAGCCAGGTTCTCGAATACACACTGTTTTTACCGATGGCTCCGGAATATTCTGTGGTTTGAAGCCCTTCGATTGCAGCGTTTACATTACTGGTATTGTTATTCAGCTCATCGCCGCCATAACCGAACCTCAAGGCAGGATAGGGTGCCCTGGCCACATCATCCAACAGGGTGAACTGCGGATATCCTGTCCGTCTATAATCATTCCATGCTTCCGTTGCATTACAGAAACTGGCCACCCATTTTTGGGTCAAAACCTGTTCTTCCGTTCCGTCAAACGCCACTTCAGCAATAAAAGCATCGTACTGATCTTCGACACCCCATGTTTCGAGGGATGCCATAACCCCTGCATTATAATGAGTCTCTGCGTCTCCCACACTCCATCCTTTCAAAGCCATCTCAGAAAGGGTAAAATGCATTTCAGCTGCCGAAACCAATCTTGCCTGTAATAAATCTCCGGGCTGTGGGTTTCCATCCATAAATTCCCGGGTTAACATGGAAACATGATAATTGTGCCTCCCCTGCGCGCCGTTTTCACATCCGTTATATGAATGGATATCGGTTTGCAACAGGCCTGGAGGAACACCAACAAATTCATTATCGTTACGTTCCACATCGTTTGGATTATATAATCGTGTAAACTCAGCATCAGCGCCCTGATAATCGATCCAATCCGGCAGGATTGAAGTGGGAACGCCATCGGCCAGCATATCTGAAGCAGCTCCTTCTATGTTGGTATCCTGTACCCATCTTACTGCAACAGGGGCGAACCATACGCTTTTGCGCGGATCGTTGGTTGAATTCATCTGATCTATAATAGTAGAACAGGCCAGATTACGGGTAGAACTTGTTTCGCTGTCATAAACCAAAGGCCATGTGTCGTTAGAGCCTCCGGTATAATCCATGGTAGCATCTTCCGAAGAGGATTGAATATACATTCCGCCCGCCACAATAGCTTCAACGGCTGACTTTGCATCTGAGTTTTTTTCCGATATACGAACATAATACCTGATAAGTAATGAATTGGCGAATTTTTCCCATGCCTCGGAATTACCGCCAAAATACAAATCAGCATTCCCATCGACAAAAGTCTCATCGCCTGTAGCAAATAATGCCGCTGCGGCTTTGAGATCTGCAATTACACCATTGTATATTGCTTCCTGGGTGTCATACTCCGGGTAGAGATATTTTATATCTCCGGTATTTCCCTGTAACGACATGGAATAAGGTGCATCTCCCCAATAATCCGCAATCTGCCCAAACAGGAATGCCCGCATTGTTAATCCAACTCCTTCGTGAAATGCAAATCCATCTCTATTTGCATTCTCGATGAGCAAAGCATTGGTTCGTAAAAGGTCGTAATAACCACCCCAGTCTACATTATCCCATTCAAAATAATTTGTTCCTCCGGCCCATCCGGATCGCTGAATAAACTGTACGGCACCAGCCATATTTTCAAGTCCCAAACTCAAATAATTTCTTGCAGCCGGTCCTAACACAGACGGCATTAAAAGATTTACATTGCCATCTTCTGCATTTATTGCATTGGGGTTTTTATTAAGGTCTGTTAAGTCTTTACATGATGAAAACACTCCAAGAACAAAAACCAAAACTAAAAGCCCTGCTTTATATTTCATATTTTTCATTTTCTCAAAAATTTAGATTAGAAGTTAAAATTCAATTTAATACCACATGAAGCAGACCACGGCATTACATTTTGTCTTTCAAACCCCTGTTTAAACTGGCTTACCGTATTTCCCTGGGTTCCCCCATTTGCCTGGAAAGCACGTTCCGGGTCAATTCCAATATCAGCAGCAGTCCATAACATTAAGTTACGCGTATACACTGCAATGGTTGCATTTTTAACTCCCCTGATATCAGGAAGCCTGTATGAAACTGATAATTCACGTAATTTTACAAAAGAAGCATCGAATGTGATATTCTTATTATAACTCCAGGGATAAGTATCGGTAATGGGAATAATCGCCGTTCCGTCTCCACCAAGATGTTCTACATATTTATCGTCACTGAAATCATCCGGAGTATCCTGTCCTGCAACCTGCACCACACCGGGAATAAAAGCTCCGTCGTAATGCCCGTCTTCCAGCAACATACCACCGGTGCCCTGTGTGTGACCTCCCACACGCGGATAATTTCCTCTGCGGGGGATAATATATTTTTCAGGATCAGACTTAAGCAAGGCAATCAATTCTTGTTCAGAATACATGCCACCTGGAATCAGGTTATCCAGCTGGCGTTGTGATTTCCAGTCTGATTCGCCGTAACGGTAAGTATAAGATACAAATTCACCCCCTTGCCTCCAGTCAATACTGGCACTTATTCCCCATCTGCCAACTGTCAGGCCGCTCTGTATGCCAAGTATAAAATCGGGATTGAAGTTTCCTACTTTTTCCCAGTCTTCCGTATTTCTCAGGCGAATCCATTCTGTACCATCAATAATTGGCCACTTATAATATTCAGAATTTGGATCTTCCACCTGGGCTATACCATAACTATATATATCTCCGATTTTATCTCCAATAAATGAATAAGCTCCTGCATTTTCACTCCAAATTTGGATGAATTCAAGATTATCGATGAGCTCCTCAACAGTTGTACTGTTATTTGAGAAATTCAGGTTGATGTCCCAGGTTACACCTCCCGGATTGGATATCGGTGTTCCGCCAATTGACAATTCCCAGCCCTGGCTTCTAATTAATCCGGCATTGACCAGCTGGCTACTATAACCTGATGATCTTGGCAGAGGAACAGAAAATATTTGATTCACATTATCCATTGTATAATATGTACCACTGAACCTTAACCTGTTATTGTACAGATTGAAATCAATACCTCCTTCGATAGAAGTTGCTTCTTCCGGCTTCAAGTTTTCATTCAACAAAGTACTTGAAACAGATTCGGTAGTTAAAGAATTCCATGTTCCCGTGGACAAAGAAGGTTCGAGACGATAAGGATTTGTATCATTACCTACTTTTGCCCAGCCACCTCTGATTTTCAATAGGCTGACTGCTTCCGGCAGATTAAATGTATTATTTGCCAGCCAGCTTATCGATGCTGACGGATAAAAATAGGAACGGTTTACTTCGGGCAAGGTACTTGACCAATCGTTACGCCCTGTTATATCAAGGTATAAGGTATTTTTAAATCCGATTGATGCCAGGCCATACAAACTATAAATCGCTTTTTCTGCGGTACTGCTACTAACCTGGATATTTGACAATGGTATATTCCCTACAGTGTATAATCCGGGAATGACCAGTCCGTTTCTCCTGTCACCGCCTGACCCTACAAATGAGTCAGCACTCTTCCGGTTCATTATATTTCCACCTGCTGAAACACTCACATCCCAATCGGCAACTTTTTTTGTGTAACTGGCAAGAATGTCAGCATTGTACTCCTGAAAAGTCAGATTTTGTAGGGAATAATTCCCTTTTGCCATTCGCAATGCGCTAAACGGAACTTTTGTTTCCCTTTTTTCATTAAAACGATCTAACGAATACCTGGCTGTAACAGAAAAATCCTTAAAAAAAGTATAAGTCAATGCAGCATTTCCATAAATCCTGTCTCTTGAAAAAGCATTTGACATAGCGTATGCAATAAAATAGGGATTGTCAGAATCGGGAAGCTCATTTTGCTGTATGCCTTCCTGTCCGGGCAACCAATACTCTTTCATCCGTTCAACAGGAATATGAGAAACGGAATAAACCGCCTGCAAAGGGTTGTTATTCCTGTCTCCGGTACTTGGAATATCATTCGAATAAGTCCTGGCAATGTTCACATTAGAAGAAAATGTTAAATTCTCAACTAAATTATAATTGATACTCGTTTTCAAACTATTGTTAAACCGATCATTATTGGGAATCATTCCCCTCATAGTCATATTATTATAGGAGATCCTAAAGCTCCCTTTATCATTACCTCCTGTTAAGGCAATATTATTTGTTGAAGTAATACCGGTCTGCATAAAATCTTTCATGTTATTGGGGTAAGATTTTAGTTCGGCTGGTTCATCCAATCCCCACTGCTCCGATATTATTCCCGCATCTAATTCAGGTCCAGCCCAGTAAGCCGAACCTTCCGTTAAAACATGGTTACGCTCACCATTTGCATATTTGTAATGAAAATCCAATAACTTTGTAGGTACTTCAAACAATGTATTGGATGAAAACTGTACCCCCAGCTCTTTTGATTTTTTACCAGATTTTGTGGTTATCAAGATGACTCCGTTACCAGCCCTGGTACCATAAAGAGCGGCTGCGCTTGGTCCCTTGAGTACCGTCATTTCCTCAATATCGTTAGCATTAAGATCTGAGATTGCGTTTCCATAGTCAACCTGGTTACCATTTCCCATTTCAGAAACATTATTCAACGTGTTACTCATAGGAACTCCATCAATTACAAACAAGGGCTGGTTATCCGTTGTCAATGAGGTAGCCCCCCTGATTACAACGCTTACAGATGAACCTGCTGCCCCGGTTTGGTTAATTTGTACCCCTGGAACTTTACCTGCAAGAGAGTTCATTACATTGTCCTGAGATACCGATGCCAACTCTTCCCCGCTCACTTCACCAACAGAATAACCAAGCGATTTTCTTTCCCTCGAAATACCAAGGGCGGTAACAACCACTTCGTCTACTCCTATTGAAGAAGAAACCATTTCTACATCAAGCATAGTTTTTCCATCAACATTTATTTCCTGCGTTTCCATTCCAAGAAATGAAAAAACCAGGACAGACTGATCATCGGGAACATTAATTGAGTAGTTACCGTCCATATCAGTAACCACTCCCTGTGTTGTTCCCTTAATCTGAATAGATACACCGGGCAGTAGTTCGCCCGTGTTGTCCTTTACCGTTCCTCTCACCTGCACCTGGGCAAATGAATAGAACGTAAAAAGGACGAACAATCCTGAGAAAAAAGTTTTGAGATTTTTGTTTTTCATAAGATGTAGATTAAAATTTAAATTGTTATGATATTATCTCACATTACAAATATCCGGAATGCTAAACCGTTAAACCAACAATATATTATTCAATTCACATAGAATTTTAACCCGAATAACATAATAATTAACTTTCACCTATATTACCAGTTAAAATTTTATTAATATAAGGTTAATATCCTTTAATAAGGACTTTCCAGTCTGATTTAAATATTTTCCAAATACTAATGAATCTACCGTGACAAATTATTCTATTCATCTAAAAAAAACAGAACATAAATCACTGAACCACTGAGATAATAAGAACAACACAAATCCCAAAAAGAACAAAAGTTCACAACAAGCAAAAAATAAGCAGCAGTTATAAAGGGATTTTATTCGGGTTTTGAATTATTAAAGAAAATTAGCCACTTATTCTGGTCAATTCTAAAAGCATGGACGTAAAAATTGGGTATTTGAATGAGGTATTTGAAAGTTATTTGAGTTTGGAAAAGCCGAAAAGATGTCACAAAAAGACAGTGCCTGCAAAACCAATTGCAGTAAAAAGTTACCCACAGGGTTATAAGATTGTGCAGAACTTATCTAACAGAACAAGCCCTGTCACTTGCCTATAAAATGCAGAAGATGGACCGACTTGTCCACCGGCAACATGGTGAGCAGAATTTGAGATTCAGCTGCCCAAAAATGCGAAAGACTAAAAACTGCGTCTGGGGATTATCTCGCTCTATTCCGTTGTTTGCGCCGGGTAGCTGTAATATAAATCTGTTCCTTCAGCCGTTCTCACCCATGTATCGAAACGATGCTCCCCTTCAAATAGCTCAATAATGCGGGATCCTTTGGGCAGGTCTCCGTAACCTCCCGTACTTTGCCCGTAAGCCAGAGCGACCCCCTTGTGCATACCAATGTAGTTATTCACATGATCGTGGCCTACAAAAGTCCCCATTACATCTTTCATCTCAACAAAGGCTGCCAAAAGCCCGGTGTTTATTTTTGGAGAACAAACATCTTCGTGAAATTCTCCAAACCGGGCAGAATCTTTAGCCACTATTCCATATTCAGGCAAAGGAATATGAAAAAAGGCAAGCCCCGGATAAGCAGCATCACCATTCTGCGATGTGTAGTGCTTGCTTTGCTCCCGGTACCAGGCTATCTGGTCAAACTCTACCCAGCCATAATTGCTTATGTCTTTATCTTCACAATACGCATTCGAATCGAAAAAGTAAAGTAACGCACTCGTATATCCTGTATCCGGCCGTTTTAATTCAATGATGTAATTCCCCACACCGGTAACATTTGCAGGTCCCTTTTCCCCCACAAAACCGGGTACCGTTTCAAGGAAATCAAAAATCTGATGACGCGACCATTCCGCTTCATCATCGTGATTGCCTAACACAACGGCGAACTTCATCCCTGATTCCACAAAAATTGACGTCACAGCTTTCCAGCCTGCCTCAGGATGCCCGGTCACAATGTCACCGGTAAGCACGGCCAAATCAGGCTTTTCTGCTTCAAGTACCTGGCGGATTATGGAAGTCGTACCGGCACATTCTTCCACTTTGTCATTTTTCCAATGAATGTCGGTAAACTGGGCAATTTTAAAAGTCCGGTTTTCATTAAAACTCAAAGACAGTCTTTCACCTGCTTCTTCATTAGTTCTTGTGGTGTTACATCCCATAAATGATGCGACCGGAAAAACCAGAATAAGTAAATAATATACAATCCGTTTCATCTGTATAAATTTTAAATTTTTTATTGCCAAAAGTCCCTGCCTGATATCAGGCAGGGATTTCGAATATCCCGATAATTCCCGGGAATAATTATTATTTAGTTGGTATAAGTTTCATCATTATATGCCTTACATGAACTTGGTTTATATGGTTAATAACAAAAATATATACTCCTTCAACTCAACCAAACATACAGAAGTACCGTAATAACTGAAAGCACGGCCAGGTGTAATCGCCAGTCGGTTAAACCGGAAAATTTTTCTATGGCAACCGAATAATTTATAGTTGTTTTTTCCAGCTTTTCAGGCGCTGTTTTTCTGGTAAAAGCTGAAACAAGGAATAAAATTCCGGTAATCAGCATTTCAGCCCACAGTCCACGTAATCCAAAATTCAGTGTGTATTTGTGGTGCAGTACCGGGAATATTTTTGCACCGGTTTCGGGCCCCAGAAATTGATCGACCACAAAAATGGTTGCCAGAATTACACCTGCAATAACCGAAACAGCAGCTCCTTTCAATGTTACTTTTTTGCTTATAATCCCAAAAAATATTGCCGGAAACACCGGGATAACCAGGTAGGCTGTAATGGTTTGCAGGTATTTGTACAACCCTTCTTCATTTTTGTATACGAGCCAGGCTGCCCCAATTCCAAACAATACCACAATAAAAATTACAATTCGACCGATAAGCACCTGATTTTTTTCAGAAGTTTTGGGCCGGAATTCCACCACAAAATCGCGCACTACCAGGGTGGATACGGAGTTTAAAACTGCAATAAGAGAAGTAATTAATGCAGCTACCAGTGAGGCCAGCACCAATCCGCGAATGCCCGATGGCAATAACTGGTTGAGCAATACAATAAATGTTTGCTGCGACTCTTCTCCATCCAAACCCGGGAAAAGGGCAAATGCAATAACCCCGGGCAATGCAAAAATAAATACGGGAAACAGCTTCAGAAAAACGGCAAACATGGCACCCCAACGAGCCTGTTTCAAATTCGGGGCAGCCAAAACGCGCTGCACGTTCACCTGGTCGATTCCCCAATAAAAAATACCGGCGTAAAAAGCCGTGGCAATGATTCCCCAAAACGGGTAAACCGGGTCTTCCAGCGGTTTGGCAATTACCATCGCCTCCGGTACTTTTTCCATTAAGCCACTCCAGCCCCCCACCTTGTCAAGACCTATAAAAAGCATAATGGAGCAACCGACAATCATTATAACAGCCTGAATGGTATCCGTATAAGCGACCGCCGTAAATCCACCAATAATGGTAAAAACCGCTACAATCAATCCGGTATAAAAAACGGTAGTCATTACACTCCAGCCCAGAAGACTGTTCATTACCAAAGCGCCGGCAAACAATGTAAACGCCAGTTTGGTCATAATACTAATTACCAGCATCAGGCCGGAAAAGAACAGCCGGGCATTGCGATTATAACGAATCTCCAAAAATTCGGGGATGGTAAAAATCTTGTTTTTGATGTAGTAAGGAAGCAATACAGCACAGGCAAACCCCAATGTAATGGCTGTAGTCAGTTCCACAGAACCGGCAGAAAGACCATAACGGTAGGAATCACCGGAAAGCCCGACAAGATGTTCGGCGCCAATATTGGTAGCAAACAGGGATGCGCCGATTACAGGCCAGGTTATTTTTCTTCCGCCCAGAAAAAAATTCGAACTGTTTTTCCCGGCCCTTCTGCGATATGCCATGTACAACCCTACGGAAAGGCTGCCTATCAGCACAAAAAGACCTATCACCCAGTCCAGTAAGTTTAGCGAGATGCTCATTTGGTTTCGTTTTTACTTATTTACTCAGTTTCTCCATCCGTTTAATGCTTTGAACCATAGCCCTGACGGTGTGGTAATTAATTTTCCAGGAATGGCCCATGTGTGTCCAGATGGGCTCACCGCGGCGCGAGAGCAGCGGGTACCATTCACCCACCCCTTTGTTCACGACCTTGTCGAATACAAACCGGTGCACATTTTTGTAAGCCTCCCAATACTTTTCGTTGCCTAATAAAATCACCGCATCAAGCAGGCCGATTAAAACCTCAGCCTGTTGCCAGAACTCTTTTTCGCGGTCGTAAACTCCGCCAGAGTGCGGCCCTTCCACAAAAACACCTCCGAATTCATAATCAACTCCATTATCGATAGTATGATCGTAGATAATCCGGAACAAACCCTTATAATTTTCCACATCATCCTGAAGGATTTCCAGCGCATGGTTTAACAACCAGGCAAACTCGGCATTATGTCCATAGCAGGTGTTGTCTGTGGCATTTCCTTTTTGTCCTTCTTCCGAGAAACGGTCCCATCCCCAGATAATATCAAATTTGATTTGAGGCGCAACCGACCAGTCTTTATAAAACTGCGGAACCCCGGTTTTATATTCCGGATGGATAATACGATTCAGTAAAAGGTCAATCACCTCCAGTAATTTCCGGCGGTGCACCTCTTTCCCCGTACATTCGTAAAGCGTGGTAAATGCTTCCATCAGGTGCATGTGTACATCCAGTGTTTTGCGATCGCCTCCCTGGCTGCCCGGGCCACAAAGTGTCCAGTCGCGTTGAAACATTTCCCAGTAACCGCCATACATGGTATCTGCGCCATACTTCTGCAACAAATCAAAAACCTTTTCGGCATATTCAACGCCTCGTTTATCACCGGTGGCGAGTGTGTATTCGCTCAAAGAGTAAATGGCAAAACTGTGTCCGTAAATAATTTTCTGGTTGTTTTTTACATTACCTTTCCTATCGAGCATCCAGAAAAAACCGCCGTGTTGATTGTCCCACATTTTGTTGAGCAAAAAATCCACACCGTGGCGGGCTATTTCCGCAAGCTCCCCGTTTCCGTAGCCAGCCCTGTGTGCCGACGAGAGGGTGTAAAGGCAGCGTGTTTGTGCAATCAGCGACTTTTCATCTTCTCCTGTATCGTTTCCCTTCTCATCGAAATGAGTGAGGTAACCACCATTCTTTTCATCAGTCATTCGCATAATCCAAAATGGCAAAAGTTCATTTATCAAATGGTTTTCTGCTTCTTGCTTCAGTTGAACGAGTTCTTTTATATCCATTGGTGTTATTCGTTTTAGTTGAAAATATTCAGAATATGCCTCTAAAAAATTATTTCACACAAAGACGCAGGTTCGTAAAATAGTAAATAATATTACACTCTACCCCTTTGCGTCTTTGCATGAAACTGCGAAACCCCTCTGCTACAGGAGTCTCATTACTTTATTTCTTTAAATTGCGATAAACCAAATCTTTGGCTTCAATTTTCATCCCCGGGTTGTGCCCCTGAATAGCAAAATGCCCAGATTTATAATCATTGTCTTCGTAAGTCATAACCAATTTCCCGTTCACCCAAAATTTGATTTCTGAACCGACAACTTTAATCCGGTATGAAAACCATTCTCCGTCGCGGGTCAACAACTCAGTGGCCTTCCCTGTTGGTTTTCCGGGTTTCCACATCCAGCCGGTATGTGCCTCCTGGTTGTTACAAATCTGGGCTTCATACCCCCGGGGAAATCCATCCGGATTATCAGCAGGAGGGTTTGCCCTGAAATAAAATCCACTGTTTGTTTTCTCACCGGTAATGCGGAACATTCCTTTAAACTCAAAATCAGAGGCAGACACATCGGTATAAATATGCCCCATTCCCCCTTCTCCGGTTAAAATGCCATCCTGCACATACCATTCAGCATCTCCCCGCACAAACCATCCGGTTAAATCTTTTCCGTTGAACAACGAATTCCACTTTGGTTTGGCAATTGTCTGGTTTGTGTTTAAAAGCAACAGGATAATAAAAGATAACAATACTGATTTTTTCATATTCAAAATTTTCCTTGATTAAAACTATTGAGGCATATCAGGAAGTGACCACCCATTTCGATAGGTGTGTTTTATCAGCTCCCGCGAAAATGATTTGGCATTGATGGGGTCGCTCCAAACTTTGTTAAACCTTGGATGCCCTTCAATTATCTCCATTCCGTCGTCAATACAAAATTTAAACTCTTCGTTGTCCCGAATATTGGTAAACTCCATATTTAATCCATCCCAGTGCAACTCTTTATTCAAATCCTGCAAACGAACTGCTAAAACTCCCATCACCACCATTTCGTTAAACGGGCCGGCTTCTGAAAAAGGAGATGCCGTTTCCGTACGGTTTTCCGGGCTTTCCTTACAGGCCCTGATCCAATCTTGTTCGTGACTGGTTGTAATGCGCGGGATTGATTGTGGCACTTTAGGATCGCGCCCGGACAACAGCCAGGGTTTTTCACCGTAACAACCACAAATCAGTTTATCTTTTGTTCCGTGGAATATCACGCCTCCGCCTGATACGTTCATGTCACGTCCTTCCGGCCAGTCAGAAGGTTTCAGGGGCCTCATACCTCCATCCATCCAGTTTACCTGAACTTCGGGAAAATTGACTTTAATCCCTTTTTCTTTGGGACGTGCCGGAAATACCAGCTGAACCATTTCACTGTCCGGAGGAGAGTCGGTCATAAGCAACGTTGAAACTCCCTGCACCTTGGTGGGATACCCCAGTTTCAGTCCCATAAATACGGGATGAAGGATATGGCATGCCATATCGCCAAGGGCACCGGTTCCAAAATCCCACCAGCCCCTGAATGTCCAGGGTGTATACATCCGGTGGTACGGACGAAACTTTGCCGGGCCGAGAAACAAATCCCAGTTCATGGTTTCGGGCGGCCACATTCCTGTTTTAGGAGCGGCCAACCCCTGCGGCCACAGAGGGCGATCGGTAAAAGCTTCCACTTTGGTGACTTCTCCAACCTCATTGTTCCAAAGCCATTCCTGGATTTGGCGAACCCCTTCGCCTGAGGCGCCCTGGTTCCCCATGGAGGTGGCAACTTTGTACTTTTCTGCCAGCTTTGTCAACAGCCTGGATTCATAAACCGAATGTGTAAGTGGTTTTTGCACATACACATGCTTGTTCAATGTCATGGCGTGTGCGGCAATAATGGCATGCGTATGATCGGCTGTAGCAACCAACACCGCATCGATCGATTTGCCCATTTCGTCGTACATCTTCCGCCAGTCCCAAAACTTTCTGGCTTTGGGAAAATGTTCGAAACAACGTTTGCTGTGGTCCCAGTCCACATCACACAACGCCACAATATTCTCACTTTCCATTCTCCGGAGGTTGGAGAATCCCATTCCACCAATACCTACTCCCGCAATATTTAATTTGTCACTTGGTGCTTTGTGTCCCAAACCGGCCACCACATGGCTCGGCACAATGGTTAAACCAGCAGCAGCAGTTGCTGTGGTTCCAATAAAATCTCTTCTTTTAATTGTACTAAAATTTCCCATTTGATTACATTTTATTGATAAGAGACATTCTATTTAAGTTTCTGATACAGCGCCAGCAGAAAATCACGGTTGTCTGCTGTAAGGTAGTGCATTTCTCCGCCCATCCGATGAAACGTTTTACAGTAGCGCAGGTAGTAAGCCGGGTTATCCATGGGCGGTTCGCCATCTTTATCCCAATCCCAGTCGGATTCAGCCAAATCAACAACCAAAATGTAATGGTTATCAATATGACCGCTACGCTGGATTTCCAGGTTTTGCGCCATAGACAGCGACTTTTCAAAAATCATGGGCGACATTACGGCTGACCCAACTGACATGTAAACACCATCGTCCAGGTTACTCACACTTTGGGCGAAATACAGAAAGTCGCTTTCTGCGGTGCGCCCAATAGAGGCCCCGTGGTTCATCGGATGATTGTAAATAATATCGTGCCCGAACATGGGATGCCCGGTGAAAGGAACCTGCAATGCGTACGCATTCCCCTGAACCGAATAGTTTTTATACGGATGTGGAATATCCATAAACCCGGAAGAAAGGTTGAAGTGCTTAATTACACCGGCCAAATCAATGGCAGCGGCAGCTCTTCCGGGATCAGATCCCATATTGTTCCGGGCAAATTCATATAAAAATGAAGTTTCAGGAATGTCGAGCCCCTCCCGGTGAACCATTTTTCCCACCGACTCTCCGTAGCCAAGGCCTTCGTAAGCACCCACAACAAGGGACAGATTGATGTAAAACCCGGTTCGGTCCCAAATTCCAAACTGCCCGCGTTCCACATTCTCACGTACATCCTCACTCGATTTTCCCTGGAAAGCAAACTCCCAGTCGTGGATAATTCCGGCCCCGTTGGTAGCCAGGTGCGTTACCCAGCCCTCTTTCACCAGCGCGACGAGCGTGGGTGCCATGCCGTTTTTTATAGTATGCGCACCAAATGTAAGCATGACCGAACGGCCCAGTTCACGCGCTTTTTTGATACGCGAAACGGTTTGGTCGATAAGTGACATGCCACCAGCAGTTAAATCCCGTGGAAGCTGATTCACGGAAATGTGATCGCGTTCAATATAAACCTTGTTTTTCCGGTCGGCAAGCCGTTTGATATCCAGACTATTCCGGTCAAGTTTTGGGTAAGGCATTATTTTTTATCTTGAATGTTTAACAACTGCAGCAATTTAGGCAACTGCGAAAAATCAGGGATAACGATGTCAGCTCCGGCTTTGATCAGGCGTGAACGCTTGGCCTCGTTCAGACTATGCCGTTTCTCTTCGTTGCTGGCAATTCCAATGGTGGCGCCACCCCGTTTACGGGTTTCACGAATTTCCACCGGGCCGTCGCCAAATGTAGCCAGCTGCCCGGTTTCCGACTCTCCGATAGTATTAAGAATCCTGTCGAGAACCATCTTTTTAGCCTCCTTGGTTACATCCCCCACAGCGCCGTAAATTCCTCCTTTAAACAAGTGGTCGTAGCCCAGAATGCGTGCCTCGTTTTTTACATCTTCTTCATCGGTACCGCTGGCCAGGTACAAGGTAACCCCTGCTTCGTACAATGTTTCCAGCAACTTTACTGCATTCTTCAGGGTAAAATCTTCCAATGCCAGTTCGCTGTTGGCAATCTTTGCCTCGCGCTCCCGCACCATTTTAAGCAATTCGTCATTATAAATCTGTTTATAACCAAATTCATCCAGAACCTGATCCGCCGGAACCTGACCAAATTCTTTGACCAGATCGACCAGTCCTTTCATTTGGACAAGCGTTTGGATCCCTGTGGTTTTGTCAATAAAATCAATGACCCTTGTCTGGACTTTATGGTACAATGCTTCGTCAGCATCCTGAAAATGTTCCCCCAGGATGGCTTTTATCATCATGGGTTGCATAATGTGTTCCCAGCCCTCACGCAAAGTGGAAATGGTTCCGTCGTGGTCAAAAATGGCATGACTGATATTCAGCGGTTTTTGCCATTCTTTGATGATTTCAATTTCGGTCCCCTGCCAGTAACGGGCGTGGCGGATGTCTTCCGCCAGCTCCGGGCTGTAAACAAAGTCCGGATCGGATCCAATTTGGAGAATTTCATCAGGGGAAGCGGTACCGGTTTGAAATAGTTTTTGTACCGTCACCCCGGCAACATACGAACCGATTTGCGCCGCTGTTTGCATATTGTACCCCGCGGCCAGCGTGGCTGCTGCACCAGCCAGATAACTGTCGCCGGCGCCTACCGGGTCAACCTTTGAAATAATCATCAGCCCGTGAATATCGGTTACGCCGTTCTCATCTACAATCACCGAGCCCCGTTCTCCGCGGGTAATGAAAAGCGGCTTACCGTATCTCTCATACAACAAATCTGCTGCTTCTTTCACTTCGGAATAAAGCACCACATCATTTGCATCTTTTTCAAGCCCAATTAAATTCGCTGCCTCACTGTCATTCATTTTCCGGTAGGAACCGGTGTAAAAGCCGTTGTAATTCCTGCTGTCGGTAATAAAAATCTTTTCCGGGAAATATTGAATTACCTCCACCAGTTTCTTTCTGAAATATTCGGTGTGGATACCAGATAAAACCTGCTGGTTGATAATTATAACATCTACCTGTGGCACTTCATTTTTCAAAAGCCCGATGAGCTGGTCGGCAGTTTCATTTGAGAGGGCATTGAAGTTCCCAAAATCAATCCGGTTTTGTTCCGCATCTGCAATGTAGGGCTTGGTATAAACGTGCGTAGACCAGCTCTCTTCCTGAACTACCAGATTGCGCGTATCGATACCGTTTTCGTGCATTACTTTTACCATCTCATTTCCAAAGGGATCCGGGCCAATTACCCCAAATGCACGCACATCTTTTATTCCCATGGCCGCCAGGTTACTGGTAACATTTCCGGCACCACCCAATGAATAGCGTTGCTGCTTAACAGGCATTGTCGCCTGCCCGGTTTCAATAGAAATTTCACTTTTCGATTCATCGATAAACCAATAAGCATCCAGGCAAAAATCACCAACAACCGCAATCTTTACCGCACTAATATCATGTAATACTTTTTGTAACTGTTCTTTATTCATGTTCGTTATAAAATCATCATTATTCCAAAATCCTTTTCTTAGTTCTCTGTCATTGAAGGAGGTGCATCTTCCTGTTTAATTCCCCAATTTTTATTTGGCTCAGGCCCCATCTGAAAAACCAGAGTCCCTCCATTTTTAATATCCTCATGACGATACCACGTTTTTTCCAGCGGCTTCCCGTTCAGGGTTGCAGATTGAATGTATTTGTTCTTATTTGAATTATTTACCGTTTCGATAATAAATTGATCTGCATTATAATAAGCCCTGTCCAAATGCACTGTGACTTTGCTGAACGTCGGGCTTCCAACCGTATATACATTTTGCCCCGGCGCTACCGGATAAAATCCCATGGCACTCAACACGTACCAGGCCGACATTTGCCCCATGTCTTCATTCCCACACAAACCGTCCGGACCATCGTGATAAAGTTCGTCCATTACTTTTCGAGCCAGCTCTTGTGTTTTCCAGGGAACACCTGCATAATTATACAAATACAAAGTGTGGTGACTGGGCTCATTTCCATGGGCATACTGTCCAATCATCCCGGTTACGTCAGAAGTTGTTTCCTGTACTTCCGAACTAATGGTAAAGAGCGAATCCAGTTTCATTAAAAACTTATCCTTTCCGCCTTCCATTTCAATTAATCCCTCTACATCGTGCGGAACAAACCAGGTATACTGCCATGCGTTTGCCTCGGTGTAATGCCGCTCATCGCCATGCCCAACAAAAGTGGGATTAAAAGGCTCCAGCCAATTCCCCTTGTCATCTTTGGGGCGGGCAAAGCCAGTGGAGGTATCGATTATATTTTTGTAGGAAGTGGATCGTTTCAGGAAATATTCATAATCCTCCGTTTTTCCGAGCGCCTGAGCAAACTGAGCCAAACACCAGTCGTTGTAAGCATATTCCAGCGTCCGGGAAACCGACTCCCTCAGTTTATTGTAAGGAATGTACCCGTACTTCTGGTAATACTCCAGACCAACCCTGCCCTTGGAACGGTGATCTGCCGGAGGAATTTCCATGGCATTCTTTTTTACCGCCTCGAAGGCTTTTTCGGCATCAAACCCGTCAATACCTTTTTTGTAAGCATCTACAATGGCAGCGACCGGATGATCGCCAATCATATCGTTTGTATAGCTGTTCCCAAACTGCTGGGGAGTAGGAAGCCATCCCCCCTGCTCGTACTGTGCCATCATGGTGCGCACGGCATCCAGGTTTCGCTGTGGTTCAACCAGTGTGAGCAGTGGCATTTCAGCGCGGTGAGTATCCCATAAAGAGAAATCGCTGAGGTACGTAAAATCGTTGGCTATATGGATCTGTCCGTCCAGCCCCACATACTTTCCATCCACATCGCTATAGGTGGCAGGGAAGAGTAAGGCATGGTAAAGTGCGGTGTAGAAAGTGGTTAATTTTTGCTGTTGTAACGCCGGGGAATCTTCTGTCGGAGTCTGAACTTCGATTTTGCTCAAAGCCTGGTTCCATTTCCCTGCTGCATTTTCTTTCACTGTATCAAAATTCCAGTCCGGAATCTCCGTTTCCACGTTCAGTCTTGCCTGTTCAATGCTTGTATACGAAATCCCCACTTTTACTCCGATGGTTTCATTTTCAGCAGTAGTATAATCAATGTAGGCGCCGGTATAAACACCCGAATCCTCTTTGGAACCCGGCTTAATGTTGTCTCCGCTCCAGGTTCCGTAAGCTTGAAATGGCTTACTGAATTTTGCACAGAAATACACTTTTTTATGTTTTACAAAACCATGTGAAGCACGGTGCCCCACAATTTCGGTGTCGCTAACAATTTTCACTTCGCTGCCTACTCGATAGCTGTTCCGGATGCCGTGACCTGCGTCAATAACAATGTGCGCAGCCTCAGACTTGGGAAATGTATAGCGATGAAAGCCGGCCCTTTCCGATACGGTAAGTTCAGCCTTAACCGAATAGTCTTTCAACTGCACGGAATAATAACCAGGCGATGCTGTTTCTTCCTCATGGGAAAATCTCGAACGGTACCCCTCATCCGGATTTTCTTTGCTTCCCGGTACCACTTTCAGTTCGCCGGTAGTGGGCATCAACAGAACATCGCCCCAGTCGCCGGCACCCATTCCGCTACGATGCAAATGACTGAACCCCATCAATGAGTTGTCGCTGTAATGATATCCGGAACACCAGTCCCAGCCTTCCACACCCGCATCAGGGCTCAATTGCACCATTCCTCCCGGAAGCGCCGCTCCCGGGAAAGTATGCCCGTGAAAATCGGTTCCAATAAAAGGGTCAACAAAATCATTATAATGAATAATTTCTGCCTCTTTTTGAGTCTTACAGGCCGGGCCGCCCAAAACTATAATGGCCACCAGAATTATTCCTTTAAACTTTTGATACATATTCTTAATTTTATTTTAACTGATAAATATTTTATCCTGCTTCTTCCAACAGGTTAACTTCCTGGATCTGTCCGGTACCGGGTTTCATCCGCAATGTTTTAATCTCACACGGGCGGAAATTCCCCTTCCATGTACGTTGGGCAAAATGAATGTCAAGTGTTGCCGCGGTTGAAACTCCCGATGTTTCTACACACCTGAAAATAATGTCATCGGAATCCTCCGCCTGCTTAATGGATGAAACAATAACATTGGGCTTATCCACAGAGAGGAACGAGCCTGTTTTAGGCAGTTTCCCATCATGAATTCCCTGATAAATACACACCGGTGCCGCCATAAATTCTTCTGTAATACGAGCAATCCGGCTTTCTTTCCATGAGTTGTTATGCGGAACAAGCAGCAAACGGAAAGTATGAATTCCCTGATCCATCCATTGGTATGAATTTTCCAGGTTTAGTTTTTTAGGATTATGATGGGCAAAAACCGCTGCCCGGGCTACAGAAATACGAATGTCACTTCCATTGACACTGTACCCGTATTTTGCATCATTAATTACCGAAAGCCCGTATGTATTTCCGTTTTGTTTTCCTGCTACATCAATCCAGCGCAGGCCGGGATTCTCATCGCCATTAGCTTCGCGGACAATATGTCCGTAAGGCACTTCGTAAGTTGCTTCCGGAGTTTCCACATTTACCGGGAATGAGAATTTCAGCATTTTTAGCCGCTCATGCCAGTTGAGTGAAACACTGGCTTCAATATTCCGCGACCCTTTTGACAAAGCCCAGTCGATGGTAAGGGTGGAATCTCCATAGCTTGTTTCTACCCTGACGACACCTTTTACCGGTCCCTCCCTGAGTACTCTGATTTTGGCATTTCCAAAAGCACCTATTTCTTCCGAAAACGCTTTTACATCGTGGCTCCAGGTATCGCTCGGGTCATTTATCACAAGGGCTTTACATCCCCCCTCTCCTCCTGAAAACACTTCGTTACCAGTCTGTTTATCCAGGATACCAATCTCGCCATTCTTTGAAAAACGAATCTTGTAAAACTCATTTTCAAGGGTGTTATTTTGGGCCTGTACCCCTTTCTCTACCGGAGGAGTTTTGGCATCCATAAGCCGAATCTGACGGTACCCAAACGGAGGCAGTTCAACTTCCGTGATCAGTGTTTTGCGGCTTCCGGTTTCGGTAGTTCCCGCCGCCCACTGGTGCGGAAGCGGATTTCCTTTCTCATCTTCTACCCTTGAAGCAGCTCGTCTGTCACTCCAGTTAAAATCATATTCTATGGTTTGCCGTGTTTCCCAGGTGTGCGGATTAAAAACGACCAGATATTCTGATTCCGGATCTTCTGAAGAAATTTGCCATTCCAGTTTCTGGATGTTTTTGATAATTGATTGATGCGCCGTATCAAGAGCATAACCATAGCCTTCTCGGGCTGTTTGGGAATGTTCCGGCAATGAGGTTCCGGCCAGGCTGTCGTGAAACTGCAAAAACAGGACACGCTGCCACGCCGTGGTGAATTCATGCTTCGGGTAATTTGCCCGCCAGGCCACCTTTCCGATGGCTGCCATTTTTTCGGCTGTTACCAGGGCGGCTTCCGATTGCCGGTTGCCCTTTTTAATCTCGATTTCCGCAGTATAACACCCCTGTGCATGATGCTGCAAATCATCCTTTACAGTTGGCAAATCCAGGTTCTGTTTTTCAACTTCCTCAAAATATTTATCCATCGTGCTGAAAAACACCTTGGGGGCTGCACTGTCATTTTTCAATGCTTCTATTGAGCGGATATTTTCTTTGGTAGCGCCTCCTCCGTGATCTCCGGCGCCATAATAAGCCATAAAACTTTTCATTGGCTGATTCTGAAACCTTTCCAGAATTCTTTCCACACGATTATCTACCGGCTTGGTTTCATTGTAACTAATCGGAATGCGGTATGTCAGCACACGCGAGCCATCAGTACCTTCCCACCAGAACAGGTCGGCCGGAATATTTTTTTCATGTGGCCCGGGACGCATAAACACATAATGTTTCATTCCCTGCAAGTTCAGAATTTGCGGCAGCGTACCGGCATGGCCGAACGAATCGGGATTAAACGCGATGGTGGCTTTCTGTCCCAGCAGGCGCTCAAATGTTTTTTGGCCGTATAATCCTTGCCGCACCATTGCTTCCCCGTCCGGGATGTTAACATCGGGTTCCACCCACCAGCCTCCTACAATATTCCATCGTCCTTCTTTTACGCGTTGCCGGATTTCATCCAGCATTTCCGGGTCGTTTTCCGCCACCCATTCATAAAACTGCGCAGAGCTTGCTACAAAGGTAAAATCAGGCGTTTCGTTCATTCGGTCAAGTGCCGCACGAAAAGTACTGTGGATTACCGACAATCCCTCAGACCAGGGCCAAAGCCACACCGGATCGATGTGGGCATGCCCAATCATGTGAAAACGAAAATCGAGTGCGTTGGCAGGCCAGGCAATCTTTCCATCATTTCCTCCGGTAAAAAAAGCACTAACCGGATCCAGAACCACCACTGCGGTACCTGCAGCACTGCGGTTTATAAAATCCCTTCTTGTAATCCCGGTACCATTTTCAGTTACTTTTTTACTCATTTTTATTGGTTTTAGTTGGACAATTCAAATTCTATTGCATACCAAACATTTCGTTTTCAATCATTAAACACATTGCATGATACACCGGAAGGTGCAACTCCTGCACAAAGGCAGTGCGCTTTTCCGGAACATTAATAAGCACATCGCAGAACTCTTTCATTTTACCTCCTGTTTCACCGGTCATTCCAATGGTTTTTAAACCTTTTGCTTTTGCTACAATCAGCGCATCAAGTACATTTCGGGAGTTTCCAGAGGTGCTCAATCCCAGCAACACATCTCCCGGATTCCCATAACCGATAACCTGTTGTGCAAAAATGTAATCACCACCAATATCATTGGAAACGGCAGAAGTCAGTGCAGTGTGCGCAGAAAGGGAAATAGCCGGCAATCCCTGCTGAAGGTTATTTGCCAGTAATTTTCCCCGTTCAGGAGAAATATCATCCAGTGTTTTTTGAAATGACGGCTCCAGTGACCTTTTCATTTCGAAACCCTTCATCAACTCACCTACAATATGGTCTGCATCGGCACTGCTTCCCCCATTGCCGCAGGCCAGAAATTTTCCTCCTGTTCTGAAAGAATCTACTATCATCTCAACAGCATCTTTTATAGGCTCTTTCAAAAAATTTATTCTGCTATATCGATTTAGCAATTGTTGCAAAATAATATTTTCCATACTCAAAATTTTTAAAATTAATTTTCATAAAGCGCTACACACAACGCTGCGAAATCGCCAATGGAATCGCCCAGCAAAGCAGGTTTTATCTGACACACTTCCACTGCTGCAGGAATGGCTTCCTGTTCCAGAATCCGATCGACATGTGGTTTAAATAACATTTCATTCCGGGCGTAAATACTTCCGATAACAATACACTCCGGATTGATGATATCAATCAATATGGCAAGCCCCCGCCCCAGATATTCGCCTGAAATCCTTATAATTTCCCCGGCAGTCGGGTCGCCGGCATTCGCTGCTATTGCAACGTCTTTGGCAGTCAAACTGCCTGCTTTCTCTTTATCGGGACAAAAGTCAACGGCTTCTCCGTTATCCAACTTCTCAGAAACCACAGATGCAGCTAACTGTGCAATTCCGCCGCCACTGCAAAAACCTTCGAATGAGCCGGCTTTTCCAAAACCCACCGGACCATTTTTGGCCAATCTCACATGGCCAACCTCGCCGCCCAAATCGTTGGTGCCGGCGTACAGTTTTCCGTCCAGAATTAATCCGGATCCCATTCCGGTTCCAAATGTCAGGAAAATCATATTTTGGGTTCCTTTGCCGGCGCCCATTAACCATTCGGCCAAGGCGCAGGCATTAGCGTCGTTTTGAACTGCTGCAGGCACACCATATTTTTCGCTAAAAATCTCGACAATAGGCACACTGTCCCACCCCGGAAGATTGGGAGGCGAATAAATTACACCTTTCTTCGAGTCGAGTGGGCCACCACAACTAATGCCAATCCGGGCCAAATTTTCTTTTGGAAATTCGAGAAACAATTCATCAATGTGCCGGTGAAACTCCTCGAGGATTTCAACATATCCTCTTTCGACCCTGGTTTCAAACTGAACCCGACGATGAACTGTAAAGTTTTTATCGCCTACTACAATGGCACATTTGGTCCCTCCAACATCAATGCCCATATAGTATTTGTCACTTTCTGTAGTCATAGTTTCTCAAAATATTAGTGTTAAATCGGTTTAGCAAAAGTATAAAAATTATCTCTCGCTGGATCTTCTCACAATAAAATTTGTTTTCAATGTTATTTTTTGAGGCTTTGATTTCTCTTTGGAAGGGCTCATCAACTCCATTAAAACCTTTACAGACTGACTTCCTATCTCCGTTAAGGGCTGTGCAATTGCCGTAATGGTGGGGTTACTTATCCGGTAAGCATCCGGGTCATCAAAACTAACCACCGCCACATCATCCGGAATTTTCACTCCCAGTGAATGGATACATTCCAATCCCATAATTCCTATTTTACTGGTCGTAAACAAAATAGCATCTGCCCGTTCTTTTTCCTCCTGCAATAGCTGTTTTATTGCCAATAAAATGTCATTTTTTTCGTGTGTAAAGCTGACTGTTTTAATCCGTTCTTCTAAAACCTCTAATCCTGAATCTGCCAGCGCACTTTTATACCCCTCCAAACGCTGGTTCATATTTATCAGATTACTCTGCGTAGAAAGGCAGGCGATTCTTCTGTATCCCTGCTTAGCCAGATGCATCGTTGCATCATAGGAAGCCTGAAAATTATCGACAACAATGTAACTCGATTCTATTTGAGGGAAATAACGGTCGACTAAAACATAAGGAATTTTTCTTTTTTGCAATTCCTGAATTTGTGCCTCGCTTCCGGTCGGGGGTGAAATAATAAAGCCGTCCACCTGCCCCTGCATCAGCATTCCAATTTGTTGCTTCGATTTTTCCGCTTTTTCATCAGAACTGCAAAACATCACCCTGTAACCGTGTTTCGACGCTTCATTTTCAATTTCGCGTCCCAGTTTTCCAAAAAACGGGTTGGCAATATCGGCAATAATCAGACCGATGGTATTGGTTTTTCCGGTTCGTAACCCCTTGGCAATCTGGTTTGGCTGGTAGTTCAGTTCCTTTGCCAATTCAATAACTTTCCGGCAAACTTCTTCACTGATACGATGCTCTTTTCCCCTTCCGTTTAATACCAGAGAAACCAGTGTTTTTGAAACGCCGAGACGCTCTGCAATATCATTTAAAGAAGTTTTTTTCATGTTTTTACTTGTTCTTTCCTGCGGTAAAACATGCCTGGCTGGCTTGCTCAATCAGACAGGGAACCTGTCACTTAAAAAATGTTATTTGTAAAAATTCTGCTCCTGGCTCATCTCATTTTTCCCTGTTGGTTGATACCTGGTCAACAAAACTAATCAATTATTTTTATTGAACGGATGCCATTGAGTGGCCTCCCGTTTCATTTCAGAAAAAATGGCTTTAAAACTTCCCGCCTGGGGGCTGCACGCATAAATACCCAGGTTCACCTTTTCGAACGGAAGGTGCATATGCAGCATACGCATTTGGTTAAAGTTTTTACCATCGACCGAATTTTCGATATAAAAATCCTGTCCGCAACGGCTCAAACGGTACCACATTTCATTGGAAGATGATGGAATATCTGTGGTTGCCCAGTCTGAATATCCCCCATTTGTAACCACTGAACCGACTCTTGAAAAAGTCTCATTTTCATACTCTACAGAAGCTTTTATCCAGTTATCGCAATCGATGTACATCAATACCCCACACTGATCATATAGGTTCCGGGCATCTTCAAACCTGGTTTTTACCGTGTAAGTAAAATCGCCTGTTGTTTCGGTCAGAAAAGCATGGGCATCGTCCTTCCTGAAACCGTAATAAGTCCTTTGCCACAAGTCAGTGTCCGGTTCGGTCACCAACACCAGTTCATCCCTTTTTATTTCAAATTTCGAAGGAGGGTTTAACCAAAAATAATTTTGAAAAACTGATTTATCCATCGTTTTCAATCTTTATGCTATTTTATTCAGCCAATTTAAGCCGCTTTTTCTCCCATCCGTGATCCACATATTCCCAGGATAAAACGGCATCATTTACTTTGATGTAAAAAAACCCTTCGCGGGTGTTGTGTCTTCTGCCCTTCCAAGCGTTTCCGGCAATGGAGCCTCCGGTAATAAAATGAAACCAGTCGTTCACAAAACCTTCTTCTTTCCAATGAATATGCCCCTGCAAAACCAGTTTCAGGTTGTAATTTTCAAAAAGCGCAAAAACCTCATCCGCATTTTCCACTGTGCGGGTACCGCTTCCTCCGTTGACGAATTTCCAGGTAGAAATGAATGGAATGTGCGTAACAACCACTACCGGCGTGGTATTGTCCACCTCTTTCAAATCGTTTTTCAACCATTGCAGTTGTTCCCCATGCACAAAACCTTTGTAGCGTTTATCCTCTGTAACATCCAGTGAGTTCAGCACAATAAAATGCCATCCTTTGTAATTGAAAGAGTAATAAGTTTCACCCAGGTAGCGCTCAAACATTCCGTATTTATAATCGGGGTGGTTTTCACCTTCAGGACTTTCTTCATAAATAGCAAATAAATCGTGGTTGCCTAAACAATGGTAAACCGGCATATTGAATCCTTTGCTCATATTTTTGTACAAGGTAAACAAAGAATCACTTCGCTGCTGGTTTCCGCGCAGGGCATCAAAAATTAAATCTCCTCCGGTGAGCACAAAATCAGGATTTAGCCGGTTTACCTCATCGATAGCCATCTGAAAGCCTATGGGCGCATTCATGTCAGGCCGAATATGAATATCAGTCAGAAACACAAATTCAAAGGAATTACTTTGTGCCTTTGCAGCTCCTTGTGCGGTAACATGAGCCACTGAAAACAGTCCCATCAAAACCGCAAACAGAGCACTAAATAACAAATACTTACAAAGATTCATCCTTGACATAACATTCAAATTTCAAATAATAACACTCCCCGGATCGTCCACTGATTTCTGTCCGTTAAAAGCTCTGATTTGATTTAAATCCTGTTTCAGCTTTTGAGAAAAGAGGGCAATGTCGGAACTGTGAATCACGATATTAATTCCTTCTTTCAACCATTTTATCTGCCGGTCGGGCGATTCGGAGAAATGAATCCCCACCGCCACATTCCCCTGTCTGCAAGTGCGGATAATATATTTCACCCGCTTTTCAAATTCGGGGTGATCGTATTCTTCCGGCAGCCCCATATTTACGGACAAATCGTGGGGACCGATAAAAACAGCATCGACCCCGGGAACGGCAATCAAATTTTCAAGGTTTTCCACGGCCGGGATACTTTCAATGTTAAGGATACATACATTTCCCCGGTTAAAATTCCGGATGTAGTTCATCAGTTCCGGCTCCGGAGAATCCGGATCGTCCAGGATTTTTTGCAGTTGTTTCCCTTTCAGCGGCCTGTATTTTACGGCACCTGTCAGTTCTTTCACCTGCTGAATGGTTTCAATATATGGGGCCAACACCCCTTTGGCGCCGGCATCCAATATTTGAGAGGCCAGCACCGGATTGGCTGATGCAATCCGCACAACAGGAGTAATTCCCATAGCACTGTATGTCTGGCACATTCGCGCAACATCCGAGCGTTCAAGCGGAATGTGTTCCGTGTCAATAAAAACAAAATCGAGCGCGGCTCCTTCCACTGTTTTTGTCCATAGCGGAGCATGGGAAGTAATGCTGGTCCCGTAAACCGTTTTTCCCTGTTTCAATGCAGAAAGCAATCCTTTTTCCATCTGATCTTAAAGTTTTCCGTTAAAATAATATTAACCTGTTCTCTCTTATTAAAAACATAAAATCGATCGAACAAATCAAAATTCTATCAAATTAACTGCAAAATATTGAATGTATCTACAATTATGTTGGCTGATTTTTATATAATATTGATTCCCGGCATTTTGTAAAGAATCCAATTTTAAACCGCTCTGAAAATACACATTATCCATCCTTTCACAAAAGACAATTAATCAGAAATTCCGGATAAAATACCAAAAGCTTTTCATCTCCTGACGCTGTACCTTTGTGAATGAATTCACAATTCATATCATGAAAAAAACGCTCATACTTGTTTTACTTGCTTTTTTTGCCGGAAAAGGATTTTCGCAGCATATTGATTTAACTGAGGCCCAAATTATCTGTTTCGAAAAGAAAGACAGACGCGTATTAAAAGCGTTGGATGTCTTGCAGGAAGAGACTGAAAAAAGGAGCAATATCCGGCTTTCCGTTGCGCAGAGTTGGCCACGGAAAAGCCACCCGGCAATTGCCGTTGGATTAGAAAAACACATTGAAAAATTCCCTGAGGAATACCGGCAGGTTATTACTGAATTACCATCCATTCAAAAAGAAGGGTACAAAATTGCTGTTGTAAAGGAGTCGCAAACCGTTTTGGTAATCGGAAAGGATAACCGCGGTCTTTTGTATGGAATAGGGAAACTGCTGCGCAAAATGGAAGTCCGTCCGGGGCAAATTCTGGTTCCGGATGATTTAAATATCGCATCTTCTCCGGCCTACCCCATTCGCGGACATCAGTTGGGATACAGACCCAAAACCAATTCTTACGACGCATGGTCGCCAGCGCAGTACGAAAGCTACATACGGGACCTTGCCATTTTTGGAGCAAACGCCATAGAGATAATGCCACCCCGCACCGACGATGATTTTACCAGTGTGCACATGAAACTACCGGCTATTGAAATGATTGCGGAACAATCAAAAATATGTGATGCCTATGGAATGGACGTTTGGATGTGGTACCCCAACCTGGGGCCAAACTACACTCATCCGGATTCCATAAAAAAAGAACTTGATGAACGCCTTGAAGTTTTCAAAACCGTTCCCCGGTTAGACGCCCTTTTTGTTCCGGGCGGAGATCCCGGTGAGGTAGAACCCGATGTTCTTTTTACCTGGCTTGAACAGGTGGCCGATGCCTTGCACCAGTATCATCCCAAAGCCAAAATATGGGTTTCCCCCCAGGTTTTTAAGCCTACGCAGGAATGGTTCGATGTTTTTTACCGGCATGTCAACCAGCGATACGATTGGTTTGGAGGAGTGGTTTTCGGTCCGTGGATAAAAACGCCCATTGCAGAAATCCGGAAAATCATTCATCCCGACATACCTATTCGCCGGTATCCCGACATCACACACAGTCTCAGTTGTCAATATCCGATACCTGAATGGGATTTGGCATATGCCATTACCCTCGGGCGTGAGTGTATCAATCCGCGCCCTTCCGACCAGAAGATAATTCATAATGCTTTTGACAATCTGGCAGAAGGAAGTATCAGCTATTCAGAAGGAACAAATGATGATTTAAATAAAATAGTGTGGAGCGATCAGGACTGGGATCCGCAAACGCCGGTGATTGAAACATTACGTGACTATGCCCGCTATTTCATTGGCCCGGATTTTACAGAAGATGTGGCCCAGGGAATGATGGCGCTTGAACGCAATATCCAGGGGCCGCTGTTAATCAACGATGAAGTAATGAAAACCCTTTACCAATGGCAGGATATGGAGAAAAAAGCGCCGGATGAAGTTCTGTCCAATTTCCGTTTTCAGATGGGGCTGATCAGGGCATACTACGACGCCTACATTTACCGGCGACTGGTTTATGAAACGGCACTGGAACAAAAAGCGCTCGAAACATTATCACAAGCCACAAAAAAAGGGGCAGATAATGTGATTCCCGAGGCGAAAGCGGTTCTGCTGCAAGCAAAAAAGTCAGTCATGCCGGAGTTACGCCAACGCTGTTTTAGTCTGGCCGATTCCTTATTCAGAAGTATCGGCGCCCAGCTCACGGTAGAAAAACACCATGCCATGAAAGGCCGCGGAAACTTTATCGACAATATTGATGTACCATTAAATAACGCGCCCTGGCTGTTATTCCGGCTTTCGGCCATTGAAAAGCTGCCGGACGAAAACCAGCGTTTACAGGAGGTTATTCAAATCGTTCAACGGAATAATCCGGGACCGGGCAGTTTTTATGATAATTTTGGCTCTCCCAAAAGTATGGCCCGGATAAAAAAAGGCATTAGCTGGGAAAAAGACCCGGGCGGACTGGAGTCACCGCGTGTTAGCTTTGGCATTGGCCTGCGGAAAGAAGAATGGGTGCATGAAGTGACAGCTGCGGGATTCGAAGGACAGGTGTCGCCCATTGCCTGGATGAACCAGGCAACCACGCTCTACAGTCAGCCGCTGGAAATTATTTATGACCACCTTGATCCACACAGCAGTTACACAATCCGAATTTCCTATACCGGTCGTTTTCGCTCCCGGATAAAAATGGTAGCCGATGATTTTCCCGTCCACGATTATATTCAAACCGGCATCCAGCCTATATATGAATTCAAAGTACCCAAAGAAGCCATCGCCGACGGCAAAGTGATTTTTAAATGGACATGTGGCGAAGGGGAACGCGGCTCGCAGGTTTCGGAAATCTGGCTGCTGAAACAATAAGGGGCAAATAGACAACACCAATTTGCCATTATCCGGAACAAGTTACTACCTCGTTACCTTCAGGAATAGTTGGCGGATGAAATTCGAAAACGACTGAAACTTATCATCGTATATGGTATCGTATTTTGATACCATTTATACCCGCAAGCCGGTTTATATTTTCGACTCCAGTAAAACCTTACGTTCGATGGATAAAAAAAACTTTTCCCCGGATACAGAGAATGTATTACTTTTATAAAGTCAAAAAATTTGAAATAAACATACAACAATGCAAGTGCCCAGGTTTTATGCTTAGCACCCGACAATTTGCATGAAAAAAACGCTTTTCAGGAAACAAACACAAAAAAGATTATTCCATTAAAAATTTTAAAATATGAAAAAGACAGAAACGATTTCAGAAAATAAAAATTACACTGCAATAAATATTGGAAGTCTAGAGGATATAAAATCCTATTCTCACATTCACCCTAAATTAGGAACGGAAATTAAAGGAAAAGTGTTTGTGAAAACCCCAAGCAAAGCAACAGGAACGGAAATTTCTTTTACTACCATACCACCTAAAGCAGAATTGGGATATTTCCATCTGCATTACAAAGACGAAGAAATATATATTATACTCAAAGGTTCGGGCTATTATCAGGTAGATGATGATTGTTTTCCGATACAGGAAGGCAGTGTTATACGAGTTGCACCTGAAGGTGTGAGAAGTTTGTGCAATACCTCAGACGAAGAGATGGTTTATATTTGCATTCAGGCAAAAGAACATTCATTGGAAGAACATACTACGGATGACGGGAAAAGAATTGCATTTACCCCAAAATGGAAAATATAAAAAACCTGAAAAGTTCCGGTAATCAAAATAAGTAGAAGATAGTTGGGTTCCATTTTAACTGGTAGCTTGCGGAAACGATTTAATACCGGAGCCAGGTCGATTAAATTGTTTTGAGATTATTGATGCGAATCAAGGGTTGAACCCTCTTCGGGGTTCTTCTCATATCCACTTCATTACCAAAAGATTTACCTGTGGCTATTATTGTTTAATCCCTTTCGGGATAAAAAAATGTCTGAAGGACATAAATAAAAATAGCCCCGTACGAAGCTCGGGGAAGGCAATGTGGGGTAAAAAAATGCATTCCTCTTATTTTGATTTTCAATACCTTCAAAAGTAACATTTGGATTACAGAAGATGTATAAAGATACTGGTAGTATAATCATGTTATATACAAGAAACAATATTGACAATTATATGACCGGTTTAATCCTGCTAATGAAAGGCCAGCCTGTAACCTGTTGGTCAAAAAGCATGGCACACATAGTGATAAATTTAAAGCACTTAACATTAAACCAACGGTTTAGTTGGATGAAAGGTAAGTGCATGGAGAAATGCAACGGTTCTTTTCTCCGGACCGTTAGAAATAATTTAAAAACCAAAAATTATCATTATGAAACCTTACCTTTTTCATTCATCATTCAATGCCAATATAATCCTGTTTATTGGCATACTGTTATTGTTGTTGTGTAATCAATCGGAAGCCCGGATTACAACGGCAACAGAACTAAGTAAAGTAAACCTGTATGCAGATTTTGGATTTCATTTTGCGGGTCAGGCATCCATAAATCTTGAAAGGCAAATTTATTCAGGAGAGAAAACAACCTGGTATGGAAGAGGAGGTGTAGGAACTGCTGGTATTATTATGGCAAACGGAGGATTCGGTGCTTTAGGAGCTATTACAATGCTCACGGGCAAAGGGAATAAACATTTTGAAATAAACGGGGGTACATTTATAGGGAAAGATACGGAACACGATGAAATATTTGTATACCCACTTATCGATTTTGGATATAGATATCAAAAACCCGAAGGTGGCTTCATTTTTAAAGCCAAACTCGGATTTTTGGGTATTGGAATAGGTCTCGGATATGCATTCTGACGGCTGCCTAAAAAAATAATTATGTCCAAACAGGAAGTGTTTTGATGAGACGAACCACTAAATACAGAATACAAAATATCGCGACACCTAAATACGATGTTGTTACGGGAATATGTGTTGTATTTAAGAGAGGCGATTTTTTGTATTAATTAATGGGAGCAGCTTGTTTTGTAAATACATAGTCCACGAGGGAGCACAGGTTTCATAGCATTCTACGGCAGGTGTCAATCCTTCGTGAGTGAACACCAAATGAGTTTTCCCTTCTTTTTCACTAATTTCAAATATTACCTTAGTTCCGGTCCATTCATCTTTTTTCGCAATATAACCGAAATCGCTGTCTGTAATAAGCCAAACTATTTTTTTGTGGGGTATTACTTCTACCAACTTTTGCCTGGAATAATGTATTCCTCCCGCAGCACTAAAGCTAAACTCATCATTAAGGTTTACGCTCCTCCCCATAATTTCTTCCGAATGATACCCGGACCACCACTCACGGACATTGCTAATCGCCTGGAATACTTCTGCTGGAGTTTTCTCTGTAAGTAATGTAAGTGTAAAATTTGATGTTGTCATTTTTCTGAAATTTAATTTATCTGCAAATTTAATGTCTGGAATACACTTTTAAGGGGTGCAAAACAGACATCTTCACAGGTTGATTTAGACACACTAATCTTTTATCTTTGCTAAAAAGAAATTCTTATGAAACACATTACCATCATAACTCCTGACGGACAGAACAACCTGAGTAGTATTGTTGGTGCATACAAAATTTTTTCAAGAGCCATTACGTATTGGAAAAAACAACATAAAAGGGAATCGTATACCGTTGTATTAGCCGGGCTCTCAAAAGAAGTGGAATTCTATGACGGTTTATTTACCGTGAAGCCGCATATGCACATCTCTGCCATCCCAAAAACCAATCTTATCATCATTCCGTCATTAAACCATAACTACCAGGAAGCAGTAACTGGTAACAAACCACTGATTAACTGGATTGAAGAACAATATAAAAACGGAGCAGAAGTCGCCAGTATATGTACCGGAGCTTTTTTGCTTGCCTCTTCAGGGTTGTTGAACGGTAAATCCTGTTCGACACATTGGGCATTTGCAGAGACCTTCCGGGAAATGTTCCCCAAAGTCAATTTACAAACCGACAGGTTAATTACAGATGAAAGTGGAATTTACACCAATGGCGGGGCATACTCTTTCCTAAATCTTATTATTTATTTGGTAGAAAAATATTTTGACAGGCAAACAGCCATATTTTGTTCCAAAGTATTTCAGATTGAAATAGACAGGCAAAGTCAATCGGCATTTATCATCTTTACGGGACAAAAGTCGCATAGTGATGAAATGATCAAGCAAGCACAAACCTATATTGAAAACAACCTGCACGAAAAAATATCCATTGAAAACCTATCAACGAAATTAGCCGTTGGCAGACGGAACTTCGACAGAAGATTTATTAAAGCTACAGGTAATACTCCTGTTGAATATACCCAAAGGGTAAAAATAGAAGCGGCCAAGAAAGCGTTTGAAACGAGTCGTAAAAACATCAACGAAGTGATGTATGATGTAGGTTACTCAGATGTTAAAGCATTTCGTGAGGTATTCAGAAAAATTACGGGAATGTCACCATTGGCGTACAAAAACAAATATAACAAGGAAGCAATGTATTAAACCAGCGCACCATAAAAACAACAAAAAATGTCGTCTTCATAGTGTTTACGCAGTGAACGCTAAAATTGCATGTACAATACTTTCAGTTCCGGGATCAGGTATTCGTGAAGCTACGATAAAAAGTCAATCGGATGCATGAATAAAGAAACCTAAAGCACTGCAAGACCTCTACAAAAATAGAGAATGCTAAATACGTTAAATCAGATTGTTATCCGGAAAATACTACAAAGCCAGAACAGTCAATATTTCTGAATAGTTAATGTAAAAAACTTCATGGCTGACAAAAAAAACATTAAAAAAACTTGCGTAGTCAAATAGCTACATATATATTTGTAGTCAAATAACTACACAATGAATTTAAGACGCGATGTATTTCAGGCCATTGCAGACCCAACACGAAGGGCAATACTTCTGCTATTAACTGCCTCACAATCCATGACAGCAGGTATCATAGCCTCAAACTTTAATACGGCAAGGCCCACCGTTTCAAAACATCTGCAAATACTCACCGAGTGTAAACTACTCGAACAGGAGCAAAAAGGCAGGGAAATATATTATCACTTAAATCCTCAAAAAATAAAAGAAATAGCTGATTTTATTGAACCATTTCGCAAACTGTGGGATGACAGGTTCAATAAACTGGAAAGCATCATGAAAAACTACAATCCCGATAACTATCAGAAAAACACATAATTATTATGGAAAGAAAAACAAAGGTCCATGCTGAAGATGGCAAACAGGAAATCCTGATAACAAGAGAATTTGATATACCCCTTGAATTGCTTTTTAAAGCATATACAGAGCCCGAAATTGTTGAGCAATGGATGGGAACAAAAGTACTTAAACTGGAAAATAAAAAGCACGGTGGTTGGCAGTTTGAAACAACCGATCCCCAGGGGAATGTAGTATTCCGGGCCAACGGAACCATCCATGAGTTTGTTCCAAACGAAAAAATTACCCGGACATTTGAAATGGAAAATACATCCTTCCCCGTCCAGCTTGAATTTTTGGAATTTAAAAAAATTACGGATGATTCTGACAGCCACCGCAGCAAACTCAGCATGCAGATTATTTTCAGATCGGTTGCATACAGGGATCAACTGCTACAAATGCCCTTTGCCCTAGGTATAAATATGGCACATAACCGATTACAAAATCTCGTTAACAAACTTAAATAACTCTTCATGAAAAAGACAAAAATAAACCTGCCAAACAGTAAAGCAACTAAAATCATCTATTGGTTTGCCACTATTTGGCTTGCATTGGGGATGCTCTCCACAGGAATCGTACAGCTTCTAAAACAACAGGCAGATATAGAATTGATGGTACATTTGGGATATCCTGTTTATCTGTTAACCATACTTGGTATATGGAAAATACTTGGTGTAATCACAGTTCTAATTCCCGGGGTCAGATTATTGAAGGAATGGGCCTATGCAGGTTTTTTCTTTGCTATGACAGGGGCGGTATTTTCGCATATTGCCAGTGGAAGTAACGCCATCGATTTTTTTGGACCTGTACTGTTACTCATGCTGACCATAACTTCATGGTATTTCAGACCTATCGATAGAAAGTCAATAGCAATTACCCTCTAATATTCCAGAGTTTTTCGGACGATTAAACAAATTATATCACAGGTTTAAATCGAACCGGAATCGGGTTTTATTGTTATTCAACAATAATACGGTATGTATTTACACAATAAGTTTGAAGGTCGTTTTTTATGGTAATATGGAAACAACAAGCCCACTTATATAACTAATAATTAATACCATGAACAATTCCAGCAAAAAATTATCCTCAAAAGAGGTGGAAGAACTACTCAGCGTATTGAAAGATCGTTTTGAGAAAAACAGGAACCGCCATGAAGGTATGGAATGGTCTAATGTTCTGGCGAGACTGGAGACCCATATTGAAAAATTGTGGACGCTCAACGAAATGGAAGAAACCGGCGGGGAACCAGATGTTGTTGGGTATGATAACCAAACAAGCGAATACATTTTTTATGACTGCTCGGAGGAAAGTCCGAAAGGCCGCAGAAGCCTTTGCTACGATCAGGAAGCGCTGGAATCGAGAAAACAGCATAAGCCAAAAGACAGTGCTGTGAATATGGCTGCTGCTATGGGAATTGAACTTCTAACAGAAGAGCAATACCGGGAGCTGCAGCGATTAGAAAAGTTTGATTTGAAAACATCCAGCTGGGTGCAAACACCTGCGGCAATTCGGAAGCTCGGTGGCGCCGTTTTTTGCGATCGCCGTTACAATCATGTTTTTCTGTATCATAACGGAGCAGATTCTTATTATGCCGCCAGGGGATTCCGCGGCTCGCTAAGGGTGTGAATTTATGCAACTTAGTCTAAAAATGACATATAAAAGTCGTTTGTATCTCTCCCTCACCCTTCATCCTAACCATATAAAGAAGGACAACATTTTGAACACACCGCCAGAATCAAAATAACTTTACGCCGGCGATTGCCCCGAAATACTTACCTTCTGTTTCAGGAACAACCAGCTTCAATAGTGTTGTGTAAGCGCCGATCTCCACCAACTGTAATGTTTTAGTTCCAACTCTTCCGTTGTTGGAAACGGGAAATAAAGGAAATATTCTCTTTCTCCAACAAAAAAGCCGTTTTTGATGGTGCGGAAAGAAAGGTCGCCCCGCATAAACCGTAACACCGTTTTGGTCAGTTTTCCTTTTGTTTCCTTTAATGTCAGCAGGCATTCCCGTAAATGATCCGGATTTGGATAAGGCAGGTTGTGCAGTGGCGCACCCGGGTTGGTAGCCAGTTCATTAAGCAGCAGTTCGGCAAAAAACAACTTAGGCGTGGAAACCGGCTTTTGAGTATTCGTTAAAAAACGAACAAACTCACCGGGCAGCAATTTGCTTGCCACCCGCGTAGTCGCCGGATTAAACTGCTGATACAGATGAATTTCATCGGATTCAATTTCTTCATACTCAGACGACTCAATTCCCAGTACTTTACCATCGTAGGTGGCAAGATAAAGTTTTTTGATGGCTGCCAGCGGTGTTTTTTCCAGTACCCGGTAAATACCGAAAAATACCGAACGTTTTGGCTCTCCATTCGCATATGGCACAAGCCTGGCATCAATGTACTCGTGGGGCAGTTCTTTCATTTTCCCCGGATCAAGTTCAAAAAAAATGTTTTGTCCGCGGGTACGTTTTTTAGTGCCGACTGACAGGTAGTGGCCGAAATCTTCCGGCTTCAGGTGCGATGCAATAAACGATTCGGGAGTAAACACCAGGTAATAATACTTTTCCATGGCTGCATTTTTTTGTTTTCCTACATAAAGTTACTGAAAAACAGCTGTGTTGTCAATGACTTAACACAGAAAATATGCAGGTATTCTCCCGTTGCATGTTTCTCTTCCATTCCCCGCTCAACACTTCCGGACGCAAAGCGGAACAAACAATTCGTCTGTTAAATCCAAATTAACAGGTGAAACTCAAATCATAGTTTTATTATCTATCAAAAAAATATTAACCTGAAGGACAGCTGAGAAAATCAGTTATACCGATATTATAAATAGTGAGCCGGCGACTCTAAGGCTCCGGCTCAATATAATTTAAATATATTTTTCAATCCCTGTTGGCTTTAAGTGCCAAACAGTCAAACATCAGGCTATATCAAAACGGTCAAGATTCATTACCCTGGTCCATGCTGCCACAAAATCCTGCACAAACTTATCCTGTCCATCCGCACTTCCGTAAACTTCTGCCAGGGCACGAAGCTCCGAGTTCGAACCAAAAATAAGATCAAAGCGGGTGCCTGTCCATTTAAGCTCTCCCGTTTTTCGATCACGACCTTCAAACAGATCTTCTGATGCTGAAACAGACTTCCAGGTGGTGCCCATATCAAGCAGGTTAAGGAAGAAGTCATTTGTAAGTGTCTCCGGATTTTTAGTAAAAACGCCGTGTTGCGACTGATCGAAGTTCGCATTCAGAACACGCATGCCTCCCAAAAGAACAGTCATCTCAGGCGGGGTAAGTGTCAGCAATTGCGCCTTATCAATCAACAGGTTCTCTGCCGGGTATTTTTGCCCAGGCTTCAGGTAGTTACGAAACCCGTCTGCAACCGGTTCAAGGTACGCGAACGATTCCACATCGGTTTGTTCCGCTGTGGCATCGGTCCTGCCGGGAGTAAAGGGCACTACCACTTCATGTCCGGCATCTTTTGCGGCTTTTTCCACTCCGACTGTCCCACCCAGCACGATCAGGTCGGCCAGTGAAACTTTTTTGCTCCCTGATTGTGCGTTGTTAAACTCCGTTTGGATATTTTCCAGCTTGCTAATTACTTTTGCCAGCTGAACCGGGTTGTTTACTTCCCAGTCTTTTTGTGGTGCCAGTCGGACACGCCCTCCGTTGGCTCCACCACGCATATCAGAACCGCGAAACGTTGATGCCGAAGCCCAGGCCGTACCTACCAGTTCCGGTACAGAAAGCCCTGAATCAAGTATTTTTTCTTTCAGTACAGAAATATCCTCTTCGCTAACCAGTTCATGCTCAACAGCCGGAACCGGATCCTGCCAAATCAACTCCTCATCAGGCACTTCCGGACCAAGATAACGTGATTTGGGTCCCATGTCGCGATGTGTCAACTTAAACCAGGCACGTGCAAATGCATCCGCAAATTCATCCGGGTTTTCATAAAAGCGCCGGGCAATCTTTTCATAATCGGGGTCATACCTTAACGAAAGGTCAGTGGTAAGCATAAATGGCGCATTTCTTTTTCCGGGAATGTGCGCATCAGGTACGCTACCTGCTCCTGCCTGCCCCCTGGGTTTCCATTGGTAAGCACCCGCCGGACTTTTTGTTAGTTCCCACTCATAATCGAAAAGGTTTTCCAGAAAGTTATTACTCCACCTAGTAGGCGATTTTGTCCATGTTCCCTCCAGGCCTGAGGTGATAGTATCTTCGGCATTCCCTTTTCCAAACTTATTACTCCAGCCGAGCCCCTGCTGCTCTATTGGGGCAGCTTCGGGATCCGGGCCAAGATTGGAATCGGGAGCGGCTCCATGTACTTTTCCAAACGTGTGTCCGCCAGCAATAAGCGCCACCGTTTCCTCATCATTCATGGCCATACGGGCAAACGACTGACGGATAAAATAGGCCGCCTTTACGGGGTCAGGCTCGCCATCAGGCCCTTCCGGGTTCACATATATCAATCCCATATGGTCGGCAGCAAGCGGCCCTTTAAGTTTTCCTTCTTTGCTGTGGCGCTGGTTTTCCAGCCACTCGCCTTCCGGACCCCAATAAATATCTTCTTCCGGTTCCCAAATATCTTCACGTCCACCTGCAAAACCAAAGGTTTTGAATCCCATAGATTCAAGGGCAACATTCCCTGCCAATATCATTAGATCGCCCCAGGAAAGCTTCCTTCCATATTTTTGTTTGACAGGCCAGAGCAAACGGCGGGCCTTGTCGAGACTCACATTATCCGGCCAGCTATTCAGCGGAGCAAAACGCTGGTTTCCTGTGCCTCCGCCGCCGCGACCATCCGCTACACGGTATGTACCGGCACTGTGCCACGCCATACGTATAAAAAGTGGTCCGTAATGACCAAAGTCAGCCGGCCACCATTCCTGGGAGTCGGTCATCAATGCATGCAGATCTTTTTTCACTGCAGCCAGGTCAAGACTCTTAAACTCCTCCGCATAGCTAAAGTCTTCTCCCATCGGATTTGACTTCGCAGCATGCTGACGCAGAATGTTCAGATTCAATTTGTTTGGCCACCAGTCACGATTTGTTGAGCCTCCTCCATGCATCTGAGTGTGCGGAACCGGACACTTACTTTCATCATTCTCATTGTAACTTGCATTTGAATGTGCATTATTTTCCATATTGTACTGATTAATTAATTGCTTCTACTGACAAATTTGAAATACTTCCTATTAATAAATCTTATCTGTCTATAATGATAACTTATGGAGTTAATCTTAATTCCATAACTCTTGCAAATTACGAAATTACAGGTCGTTAAAAAATAAAAACAAGTGAATTGTAGTATTTGTTTGACGGGGTTGTTAATACAACATCTTTCCTACCCAAGAGAATCGGGTTCTTCTTCAAACATCTGAATAAAATCAATTTCCAAAATACAACCATAAACAATATAGAGCCATCTAAAAGTTACTTCTGAAGGAAAAACGATAAAAATGGGAAAGACAGACAATGTCTTACCTCCCTTTTGAGAAATGACTACGCAAGATTGTAAGAAGCAGAAAAAAATTATTTCCGGTATCTTTGAATAAAAGCAGCCAGAGATATTCCCATATTTGGATAATTGATATAGGGATGCGGGTTCCCTCTTTGAACTGGAATACTTCTTTTTCCCGTATACTCGGAATAAGGTTTTGTATAAGCAGAATCTGTTGAGAAGTTATATCCGTTTATATTATCAATGGCAATTCCCGCATCAACAACATAAATATTTTCCGCCTCTCTTTTATCAAAATTCTCAATAATATTCTTGCGAAGCTCCCACATACAAGCATTTTGTTTTGTTGTGAAATCACCTGCCTCATTATCCAATATACCACAAGAAGAACAGGGAATCATCAAAACAAATTTACCAGCTGGAACGGCTTTATGATATGAAGCAACTAATTTTTCCATTTGTGTATTCCATAAAGAAAAATCAATCATTGATGGATCTGCCGCTCCTCTAAAATCATTTAAACCAAGAAATTCCACAAGAATAGAAGGAGCCTCCAATTGCCACATCGACAAATATTTCCCATAATCAAACCCCCACTCAAAATCTTCATACTTCACCTTCTGCCACTTTTTACCATCGTATTTAACATAGGTGGCCAGTGAGTTATCAAACATGATATCATTTTTTTCAGGATTCTTCCTGTAACCCGTTTTTTCATCAAAAAGCAGCGATTGTATACCAAACCGGCCAACATTGTATGTTTCATCAAAGGTCCGGTTATCTTCCGGTTGCAAACGAATGGCATTGGCCAGTTTCCAGAAAGCTGTTGCTCCCCAGTATTTATGATCATCGGCAGGCTGCCAGAACCCGTTATAAGCATCTGTACGTTTATTGGTAACGGTAAAATATTTATTCAGAGTCCAGCCACCCCGGCCTTCATCTGCTTGTCCTGAATATCCTTTAACCTCACGCAATCCTATCATTTCAATATTTGGCACATAGCCTTTCTCCAATAGTGCATCTTTAAAAAAAGCTCCATGCGTATAACTATCGCCAATGATTGAAACCGTAACTGTATTTTCTCCACTACCCCTTTCTCCAACAACAATGGTGGATGTAACAGACTTTATTGTATCGAAATAATCCTGATTAATTAAAGATGCAACCACCGAGGTTCCATCTAACGGATTATTAATACTTACTACTCTTTGAAAACGTCTTCCGTATTTTGCTGTTCCTGAAAACCTGACAACATCCTGAAAAGGCCTCCACCGTCTTATCAAAGGTTCTATAAAAATGTTGTTCTGAACCTCTGAAAGCATATATATTTTTGCGGGAAGACAAATGTCATTTTGAAATGGCTCATGTCCCTTATTCCTTGAATTCTGAGCTACTACTGACAAACTGAACCCTAAAAAAATAAAAGTAAATAAAGTTGACTTCATGTACACGCCCTCTGTTTAACTAATTTATTGTTGAGCAGATTTTTATCCAAAAGGTTCTGCAATTCTCTGCCACCCTTTCAATACTTATATAAATTTTGGAAACTGTCCGTTGGTTTCTGTTTCCCAAAAATCTCCTGTAATGATCTTTAGAAACTAATAAACCTCCACATTGGAGATAACCGGGCAAGCCCTTGAATCATTAATACGAAGTCGAATTTGTTCGGTTTCAACTGGTTCCATCTTCACAATGCGTTTAAGTCCGATGGTAGTTCCTTGTGCAACCTGTTGCCATTCTCCATTTTTAAACACGTCAACAGAAAATGATTTTACCCGCTGTCCCAGTTTCAAATATTCCTGAATCAAAACATAATTTACCCGCGTTGGCTTTTCAAACGTTACAGAAATAGTCCCTGTTTTTACATCATCATTTGTAGCCCAGTAGGTTTCTTTATTTCCATCTGTTAATTTAGAAGCATCAAAATTGTCTGAATTTCCACGATACGAATCTACTTCAATTTTTGCGCCAGCTGCCAGATTTGTGGCAAACGTTTTATCTATTTTTTCCTTCCATCCTTTCAGCGAAGCAATGTCCTGCTCAGGAATCAACCCGCGCCTGTCGGGTGTCACGTTTAATAACAGCGGCGCCCCTCTGCCCACTGAGTTAAGATAAATATCATACAACTGATCGGGTGTTTTTACCAATGTATCTTCCGAAGCGTGATAAAACCAACCATGCCGAATGGAAACATCTACTTCGGCCGGCATCCAAACATTTCCATTTATATCACCCGTATTTAATACTTTAATACGCTTTTTTCCCATCGCCAGCAATGTATCGGGATTAACCATATTCCAATTTGTTTCACCAATATATCCCTGCTCATTTCCGCACCAGCGGCTTTCGGTAAGCGAATTCCTTGCATCGCCGCGAATAAGAGTATTGGCATTATGCTCCTTTACAATTTTAAAAGTTTCATCCCACTTGTAATATACCTGATCATCTATTTTACGTGTCTCCCTTGCTCCTCCGTAATAGCCGTCTCCACCATTTGCCCCGTCAAACCAAATTTCAAATATGGGCCCGTAATTATCCAATAATTCATTTAACTGATTCTGATAATATTCGACATAGGCAGGTCTGCCATATTCTGCGTGATTCCTATCCCATGGAGAAAGATAAATTCCGAACTCCAAATCATTTCTGTCACAAGCCTTTTTCAACTCTCCCACTACATCGCCATTACCATTTTGCCAATTGATGTTTTTAACTGAATGGTCGGTAAACTCGCTGGGCCATAAACAAAACCCATCATGATGCTTTGCCGTAAGAATAGCCCCTTTAAATCCTGCCTCTTTCAATGTTTTTACCCATTGCTCCGGGTCAAAATCAACAGGATTGAAAACATTCGGGTCCTCATCCCCATATCCCCACTCCTTGTCAGTAAAAGTGTTTACGGTGAAATGAATGAAGGCGAATAACTCTTTCTCCTGCCAATCCAGTTGTACCTGCGTCGGCACCGGGAAAACAACATCCGGAGGTGCTACTTTATTTTTATTTATACATGCGGATACAATTACCAGGAATACAAAATAAATTTTTCTCATAACCACCTATTTATCTAATTTTTCTCAAATATGCGAAAATTATGGTAAATACCCTTTACTTCTTCTTTCTGATTGAAACCTCCCATTCAGTTCAAAGTCCCTTTTTCCTGGCCTACAAAGGATTGTCCTGTTAAAACATAAACTTCGGGAAATAGTCATTCAGTCCCGCTACCGGAACTGAATGACTTCCCCAACCCATCATTCTTTTTCAGATATTGAAGCTGACATTCTCGATACGGTTAAAATTTTCCCAAACAGCTTCTTTTAGTATTTCAGAAGAAATATTTTTTAACGCTGCACCCTTTTCATAAACCATTTCTACCGAACCTTCCCATTCATCGGTTTCAATAAAAATCTTATCTAGGGGTAACAGCCGGAATGACTCTACGGCTTTGGAATTTTCTTCAAAAAGCGCTTTCCCAAAGGAAAACAGAATCTTTTTAGTTGAAAGCTGCTGTGTCATTTCGGGGCTCCCATTGTAGCCGTGAAAAATCCAGGGAATTACAGGCTTATTTTGATTATGCCATTCCATAATCTCATTCCAGGCTTTAACACAATGAATGATCAACGGTTTCTGGTATTCTTCGGCCATAAAAGCCTGCACGTTAAAAACCCGTATTTGTTCCCTAAAATCGGTTTTCGCCAATTTATCGAGGCCACACTCCCCCACAAATATTACATGGTCAAGTTCCAGGGCATCTTCCATCATCAGCAGCCGATCGTTGTTCTCATCTTTAGATTTTATTTCCCACGGATGTAGTCCAACTGAAAAAAAGTTCTTCCCGGTAAAAACCGGAATATCATCTCCCGGATAAATATTACCCACTTTAACTGTATCCTCCGGAGCCTGGAGGTGATGTGTGTGAATATCAATAAACGGGACCGGGTTCACAATCAATGTTTTAAATCATTTCAAGTATTTTCACTACTACATTCTCAGCTCCGTCAGCAATTTGGTCGATGGTAGCATCCAGCATGTAACATGGAGAGCTAACCAATTTGTATTTTTCATCAACCACAATTTCGCCATGTGTTGATTTCACATGGATTCCGCCAAAATTTTCTATGGCATTTGCATCTGCATCATCCTCGCCGACCGTTACATTAACATCTCCTAAAATCTTTGCCACCAAAACAGGAGCAATACACAAAGCGCCAATTGGCTTCCCGGCATCCACCGTATTTCGGATGGCATTCTCTGCCTCGGGAATAACCACACAATCAACACCATCAAATGCATAGGAACAAAAATTCTTTGCCACGCCAAACCCACCCGGGAAAATAATGGCATCAAAATCCGCCGCATTATACTCATTCAGGGGTTTGATATTTCCTCGTGCAATGCGTGCCGCTTCCACCATTACATTTCTTATTTCAGGCATTTCTTCGCCTGTTACATGGTTAACCACATGTGTCTGGATAATATCAGGTGCAAAGCACTGGTATTGCGCCCCATTCCTTGCAATAGACAGCATTGTCAGGGTTGCCTCATGAATTTCTGCTCCATCATAAACTCCGTTTCCAGCCAAAACAACTGCGATTTTCTTCATTTTTTCGATTTTTAGTTTTTTTTCAAAATTACGGTTTTGTGGGGGAAAAATAAAAAATACCTCAGCTAATTTCTTCTAAATTGAAAGGTGTTTCCTGGTAAACGTAATAATTCAACCAATTGGAGAACAACATATTAGCAGTAGACCCCCAGCGCATTTGTGGTATTTGGGAAGGATCGTTACCAGGATAATAGTTTACAGGGATATCAATGGGTAGTTTTTTAGCCAAATCACGCTTATACTCTTTGTCAAGTGTATGGCGCGAATATTCTGAATGCCCGGTAATAAACAGTTGCCGGCCATTTTTTGCTTTAACTACAGCTACCCCGGCCTCTTTCGAACTGACAATTACCTCCAGCCCTTCCACCTTTTCAATGTCTTCAGCCCTGATTTCCGTATGGCGCGAATGGGGCATATAAAAGACATCATCAAACCCTCTTAAAATGGGTAGCTGAGAATTTGTATGCGTGTGTTCAAATACTCCAAATATTTTCCGGGGAAGTTCATACTTGGGAATTTTATAATAATGATGCAGTCCGGCCTGCGCTGCCCAGCAAATAAAAAGGCTGGAATAAACGTGGTGCTCTGCCCAGTCGAGAATTTCTTTCATTTCCTCCCAGTAATCCACTTCCTCAAAAGGCAGTAATTCAACCGGCGCACCTGTTATAATCATTCCGTCGTACTTTTTGTTCTTTAACGCATCAAAGTTCCGGTAAAACTGCTGCATGTGTTCCGACGAGGTGTTTTTGGAAGTATGCCCTTTCATTTTCAAAAAATCAATCTCAATCTGTAAGGGGGAATTGGACAATAATCGAAGCAAATCGGTTTCCGTGGTCACTTTCAATGGCATCAGGTTAAGAATAACAATTCTCAAAGGCCGGATATCCTGATGTGCCGCACGCGATTCATCCATCACAAAAATATTCTCTTCCTGGAGAAGTTTGATGGCGGGTAATTTGTCGGGAACATTTACTGGCATCTCTTTTAGTATTAAGATTTTTACATGAGAGTAATGAGAAAGCTACTGACAAACAGGCCTTCTCACTACTCTTTACTCGTTATCATTCAAGTTTTTAAATAATTAACCAATTTTATTCAACGCTTGTTCAAAATCGGCAATAATGTCATCAATGTGCTCCAATCCTACACTTACGCGAAGCTGCGACGGGTAAACCCCGGCGGCAATCTGTGCCTCTTCCGAAAGTTGCTGGTGCGTAGTGGCAGCCGGTTGGATAATTAACGTTTTGGCATCGCCCATATTCGCCAGGTGACTTGCCAATTCAAGACTATTCACTACCTGGTTGGCGGTATCTTTGTCCCCTTTTACAGTGAATGACAACATACCACCAGCGCCTCGGGGAAGATATTTCTTAACATTCGGATACGATGGACTGCTTTCCAGACCGGGATAATTTACGTTTTCCACCTTCGGATGCTGCTCCAGCCATTGGGCAAGGGCGAGTGCATTTTCCACGTGGCGATCCATCCTCAACGAGAGCGTCTCAAGTCCCTGCAATAGCAGGAATGAATTAAACGGGCTGATAGCAGGTCCGAAATCGCGCAGGCCTTCTACCCGGGCTTTAATAATGAAACCGATATTTCCTAACGGGCTGTCGAAGTTGAATACATCCCAGAACTTTAAACCGTGGTAGCCTTCCGAGGGTTCCGTGAAGCCGGGAAATTTCCCGTTCCCCCAGTTGTAAGTCCCCGCATCCACAATGATTCCACCGATGCTGTTACCATGACCGCCAATCCACTTGGTGGCAGATTCAACTACAATGTTGGCACCGTAGTCAATCGGACGAAACAGGTAACCTGCCGCCCCAAACGTATTGTCAACTATCAGCGGGATATCGTACTTCTTAGCCAGTGCTCCCAATGCTTCAAAATCAGGAACAACATATCCGGGATTCCCGATGGTTTCAAAAAACAGCGCTTTGGTGTTTTCATCAATTAGTTTTTCAAAAGCTTCTACGGTTAAACTTTCTGCAAAGCGCGCCTCAATTCCGAGACGTTTGAACGAAACCCTGAACTGGTTGTGCGAACCACCATATAAAAAGGGCGAAGTCACAAAATTATCACCTACCTCTAGCAGGGTATTAAAAATTAGAAACTGTGCTGCATGACCAGAAGCTACTGCCAGTGCAGCTGCTCCCCCATTCAGGGCCGCTACCCGTTGTTCAAAAACATCGGATGTTGGATTCATAATCCGGGTATATATATTCCCAAATTCCTTCAGGGCAAACAAATTAGCGGCATGTTCCGCGTCATTAAATACATAAGACGTGGTTTGGTAAATAGGAACTGCCCGCGAGTTGGTCGTTTGGTCGGGCTCTTGTCCTGCATGGAGCTGCAGGGTCTCAAACTTTAAATTTTTAGTTGTCATAAATACTTATTTTTTGGGTTAAAAATTAAAATCGTCTTTTTGCGGTGCGTTAAAAAACGCATTGTAAATTTCACATACACTTTTTTCTTTATCCGATGTTTTTACTACCAGGTAACTTACAAGATCAGATGCGCCGGAGCCGCTCAAAACCACATTGATTTTACTCCTTGCTACTGCTCCAAAAATTTTAGCCGATACGCCATAACTTTGCTGCATTCCGTGACCTACCACACCCACCAGTGATACATCTTCGATAACAGTTATTTCCTGCACCGATGAAAAACCCAGTTGACGGATCAGTTTATGGGCTCTGTTTCCCGTTTCCCGTTCCAGTATTAAATTGATAGAAACCTGTGAAGTAATGACCGACTTGATGTTGATTCCTGCCAAATTCAACTGCGAAGTCACTTTCGCAAGAATACCCGGTTTGAGCCCTACTCCCGGCCCGTCGAGCCGCAATAAAGAAACATCGTCGGTACAAGCAACACTTTTTACAACCTGTCTTTCCACAAAGGTTTCGGTATTAATTACTGTATCGATCTTTCCTTCACCTGAATCAGTATTAACAACATAAATGGGAATGTGTTCAGCCTCCAGCGGCTCTACCGTACGGGGATGAAAAGAATAGTGATCGAAATAGGCCAGTTCACTGGCTTCGGAATAGGTGAGCCGTTCCATACGCGGGGAGTCAGGAACTATGGCAGGATCTGCCCGTAAAAAGTCATGATCCAGTCCCCACAATTCCAGCTTAGATGCTTTTAATTCCCGGGTTAAAAAAGCCGCCGTGTAATCGGCAGCGGTTTTACCGGCCCTTGCAATTTTACCTTTTTCGGTGACCCCGTAGGATCCCGGAAACAGGAAAAACCTACCGGAAAGTTCAGCCAGCTTTTGGTTGTTTACCGACAGAAAAGTGGCATTCCCAAAATCGGGGGTAACAAGCAGTTCTATGTGTTCAGGCCATAAAACCTGAACTGTAATTCCCTGCTTCTCCAGCCGGTCTTTCAGAATTTCCACCGTCAGTTTTTCACTGAAACTAAGCAGCTGATCTTTCAGGGCTTCGGAATAATCACCAATCAATCCAATCCCTTTCAGGATTCCTGTGACCTGTTCCACCAGGATAGTGTAAGATGAAGACGGTTTACTTCCTGTCCGCTCAGCATAAACGGCAATCAATTTTTCATAAACAGAACCTGAATCAGTCCTAAAAGCTTCATCCACTGCAGTACGAATAATTTTTAGTATTTCCGGCACTGCAGAGGAAACAATAAAACTGCGGTCACGCTGCTTCGTTAAAAAAGCAGTCAAATTTTTAATGGATGTGGTATTGCCTGCATGGCTACCACCCAATCGAATAACTTTATCCGACATAGTATGTAAAATAAGAAAAGTAAAACTTTGATTTATTGAACGCTAAAACCTGTGTGCCTTCAATCAATGGGAAACCACCGAGTGAAGGCTAGCGCATAGACATGAAAAAGGACGGTACAATAAATTCACAAACCCAGGCGGGATTTGCCCGGTCATTTTTTGAAGTATTTCGAAAATGTGAATTCATTTTTTTTACCGATTTTTTCAGAGTACAAATATACGTGGTTCTTCTGAAAAACCAAACTTATTTGGAATGAGTTTAGATAAAGATCACATTAAAACTTTTTAACTATCTGTGAACAAAATTCGATACTGGCAGGTTTAAATTGGCATGTTCAGAAGGTGAAACAAGCCAATACATTTTATTTATATTTAAACTCAATTAACTTTGCACCGCAAAAATTCATAATAAGATACCATGAGTTACAACTTACTTCAAGGGAAAAGAGGGATTGTTTTTGGAGCATTAAATCCCGATTCCATTGCATGGAAAGTAGCAGAACGTGCTCACGAAGAGGGAGCAACACTTACGTTAACCAATACAGCAGTGGCCATGCGTATGGGTGAAACCCAAAAGCTTGCTGAAAAGCTGAATACCATAGCTATCTCTGCCGATGCCACGAATGTAGAAGACTTAAATAACCTTTTTATACAATCGATGGAAGCCCTGGGCGGGAAGATTGACTTTGTGCTCCACTCCATCGGCATGTCGCCCAATGTAAGGAAAGAGCGGCATTACAGTGATCTGGACTACAACTATCTGAATAAAACCCTCGATGTTTCAGCAGTGTCGTTTCACAAAGTACTTCAAACGGCACGAAAACTTGATGCCATCAACGAATGGGGCTCGGTGGTAGCGCTGTCTTATGTTGCAGCCCAACGTACTTTTTACGGGTACAACGACATGGCCGATGCCAAAGCACTACTGGAATCCATTGCGCGCAGTTTTGGTTACATATACGGAAGGGAACGCCGGGTGCGTATCAACACCATTTCGCAGTCGCCCACCATTACTACGGCAGGCAGCGGAGTGGCAGGATTTAACCGGCTACTCGATTTTGCCGAACGTATGTCCCCTCTGGGAAATGCTACAGCCGAAGAATGCGCCGATTATTGCATCACCCTGTTTTCGGACCTTACGCGAAAGGTAACAATGCAAAACCTGTTTAATGACGGTGGTTTCTCCAACATGGGAATGAGCCTCAGGGCGCTTCAGCAATACGAAAAAGGCCTTCACGAGGATTGTGAATGTGGTCCGGCAGCGGAAGAACACCATTTTGATTAAAACAATGCCTTAGCATCTTTTCAAAAAATTTCGGTTAAAAGATTGGAGAATGGGTTGATTCGAAGGTGAATCAACTACTGTCCGGGTGCATTTTCTTGTGGCAAAAGGCTACAGAGAAGCGGGGAAATAATATTCGCCAAGGATTATGCTGTCCCCTTAAACCGGAAATAATTTAAGAAACATTTAAGGTAGAAAGAAAAACACCCGGGTGATGCGGTTTTTAACCGCGTCAGTTTTACGGGTGTTTAAAATAACTGTTCCCGAGGTGGGATGCAAGTTGAACCGAGGCAAACTAGTCGGCAATTAAAAATCCGATCCCAATAGGGGTGATGCGGTTTCTAACCGCGTCGGTGTTCTCCCCAATTAAGTAATGCAGTTTGTAACCGCGTCCTTTGAGGAAAGAAGAAAACGCACAGAAGCAGCATTGAAAGTCCTGCGTTGGAATCCAGGATCAAAAAAGCTGATGGAAAAACACCAACGCGAACAGGAGGTACTGAGAAAAAAAATGGGACGGCAAAAAAGATGAGTTCCCTCAAATATAACTTCTCCGCTTTTACGGATTTTGATCTCCTTCTCCAATATTTGGATTGGCATCTATTTCTGTCTGTGGAATCTGCAAAACAAATTTTTCTGACTCAGCCGGCAACTCCATAATCAGGGCAACGACCGGGTTATGATTGCTGTTGTTCCGGTCTATCCCCCTTTTGATCCGTTTTATATCGAACCCGGAAAAACCTTCCCCCCACAGTTCAATTCTTCGCTCCAATAAAATCTCGTTCAGCAGTTCCTCTCCTGAGGCAGTAACAGTAACCGGATTATCATAACGGTTATCCCGCAACTCTTTCAACAAGGCACGTGCCGGCACATCTTCATCCAATCTTGCTTTGGCCTCTGCTTCAATAAGCAGCATCTCTTCGGGCCGCATCATAACTAAATCAGCAGCAAACTCTTTATCTCCACCAGCCGCAAACTTATACGGAATGAGCCTGCCACTTTCAATAGAAGCAGAATCCACCAGTTGTTTACGAACATCTTCTTCATCCATCTTCCGGAATAACTCCAGGCTAAACGACTTGGGACTGAGACCGTAACCACAGTATCCCCCAATTGTCCAGTCAACATGCGAAAACCAGGATCCGTAGGTTGTCGATTGTTCATTGTTTACTTCCAGTCCCCACATCCAGTTTTGTTGTAAATAATTGTCAAAACCGGAGCTGAATTCCTCAACCGACATGACACTGTATCCCTCCCGTGCTTTGGAAGCCATTTCAGCAGCAGTTTCCCATTGCCCCATCACGAGTGCTACTCTTGCCCAAAGTCCCCGGGCTACATTCAGGGTAGGATCTGAAATATGCCGTTGGGGCAGGTCACTTCCCTCAAACAACTGAATCGCCAGATCCAGATCATTTGTAATCTGATTGTAAACTTCGGAAACGCTGCTCCGGGGATTTCCGTCAGTAGAAGCTTCGGTATAAACCGGCACGCCGGGGTCATTTTCATGACCCAAATAAGTATGCTGAAAAAGCTGAATTAACTGAAAATAGGCATAAGCACGTAAAGTGAGTGCCTGCGCTTTCAAATTCTTTCTCAGGTTTTCACTTTCAGCTGAAGCACCATCGATTTGATTAATCACTCCGTTTACATTGTAAATGATACGGTAGAACAGGCTCCAGACGTACAGTGGCCTTTGGTCAGTAGCGCCCCGGTTCTCCAACCGGTAATCTGTACCAAACCAATGATACTTCTCAACCGCAATATCTTCTCCCATCAAATCAACAACGAGATCGACCGTTTTTACTCCAAACTGATCATGCTGATTTTTACCACCATGGTGGCTTCTCATATCGCGAAGCACCCCGTCAATTACCGTTTGGGCGCCATCCACCGTCTGAAAAATGGCCAAATCAGGAATTTGATTGGTAGGTGCCGTTTCCAGATAATCTTTGCTACATGAGACTAATGATAGAACTATTGCAATGATGTAATATCCTGTCTTTTTCATCTTCATCTGATTAAAATTGAACATCTAAACCAACAGATATTGTTCGTATGGGAACATATAGCCTCCCGATATTTCCGGTAAACGATTGCCGCGGATCAAGCCCCCTGCGTGCTGAAACCAGTGCCAGGTTATCGGCAGTAAGCCGTAATCCAACTGATGCAATATTAATCTTCGAAACCAGCCGGGAAGGCACTTGATAGCCAAACGAAACATTCCTGACACTCAGGTAACTTGCATCAGTCAGGAAACGGGTAGAGCGCCTGTTGGTGTATTGATCGCCATTCACTGCCGGAACATCAGTATTCGTATTTTCAGGTGTCCAGCGGTTTAAAACATCGCGGTGAAAATCGGTCCCAAACAGGCCGGAATGCAACAACCACTGGTAAGGCTGGTCCATTACCTTTCCTCCTATTCCAAAACTCAGCAACACGGACAAGTCGAATCCATAAAAGAAAATACTGTTACTCACTCCCCCAAAAAGATCAGGGATAGAAGAACCAACATAATAGCGGTCAGCCAGGGAGTAGGAATCGGTCACTCCTTTTTCTCCGGTTAGCACGGGATCTCCGTTACTATCATACATTTCATTACCATTCGTATCTGTTTGAATGATATTATAGTACCACTGCGACTTTCCGTTATCCGGATTAACGCCGGCATACTCCTCAATCCAAAAATCGTATATTGACCGGCCTACTTCCCACCGCTTATTGCCATTAACAATAAATTCCTGGGGCAATTCCTTTATTTTATTTCTGAAGCGCCCCAAATTGATGTCTAAGTTCCAGCTTACATCCTTTGTTTTTAATAATAACGCCCCCATTTCAAGATCGAATCCGTTATTCGATAACCGCGCAATGTTGGCATCGATGGAAGTAAACCCGGTGGAAGGAGGAAGAGGTTGCTCAAAAAGCAAATCCTCGTTTCTTCTGGAATAGTATTCAAAATTCACGGAAAGGCGGTTGAACAGTTTCACGCCGACACCAAAATTAGCAGAACTTAACGACTCCCAGGTAAGACCGGGAGTAGCGAGCCTGCTGGCCAGCAACCCTGGATATTCAATATTGTTCACCCCGGCTTCATAAAGTCCCTGGTACCCATAAAATGAGCCGATTTTGTCATTCCCCTGCTTGCCGTAACTCATTTTTACTTCCAATGTATTCAGCCAGGAATAATCCTTCATAAACATTTCCCGTGAAAGCATCCAGGCTACGCCGGCACTCCAAAAACTTCCCCATCGTACTTCTTTTGCAAAACGTGAATTACCGTCGGTGCGAATACTAAAATTCGCAAAATACCTATCTCCAAAGGCATAATCGATTTTGGCAAGGTAACTTTCCAACCGGTAATTATCCTCAAAAGAGCCGGACCCATCGCCAACGGCAGCAGCATCCAGTTCAAACAGTCCGGGAAACGGGAATCCGGAACGTTTGGCTGAAAGAACATTGAATTTGTAATTATAATTTTCGTGTCCGGCCAGCGCCCGGAAAATATGCTCTCCAAAATCTTTTTGAAAACGAAACATTTGGTTGGCTGTGTAGGAAACAGTCCGATCGGTTTGGCGGGAAGTGCGTCCACTGAAGTTCTGCCCGTCACCATATTTCATGTTTTTGTGCGACAACCCGTTAAAATTAAAATAATCGGCACTTATAGAACTTTTAAATGAGAGTTCGCTGGTCAGTTTAAAATCGATAAACGAACGAAGAGTAAATACATCCTTTTTATAAAGCTGCTTGTCCAGTTTAATAGTTCCCAATGGGTTTACCCCCGGCGTTAATCCCCGAGAGCGATCATAGTCGGTTCCGAAGTCAAATAACCGGTTTCCCTGGGCATCCGTTTGCAACTTGCCGTCATTGTCATACAAATAGACCGGGTAAATAGGTGCAACAAGCCCTGTAAAATAGAACGGATTCAGATAATCTGTACCGTAAGAAAGCGGGTAATTTTGTTCCGAAAGTGCTCCTGAAAAATTCACACCGGCTTTTATCCACGGATTAAACTGTGTATTTACATTTGCCCGTACAGTATATCTTTTCAGGTTTGAGGCCTTTATAATCCCTCCGTCGTCAAGCACAGTACCTGAAAGAAAATAAGTTGTTTTTTCCGTTCCCCCGCGGGTACTAAGTATTACTTCCCGGTGTATTCCCTGAACAAACAATTCATCGGTCCATTTGTCACGCCATAAAAACCCGGCATCCGGATTAATTTTACCGTTGGACTGAACAACCTCACCATCAGGGACATTATAAGCATTATACCCTCCCAGTGTGGAAATGAGTTGCTCGCTTGCCTTTGCATTTGCTTCCTCCATACCGGTACCGGTTTGAATCAATGCATTTCTGATTCCTTCCCATTGCAATTCATAGTATTCCGGTACCGAAACCCTTTCATATTCCGGGATTGCCCTATCTGATATCCCGTACCGCAACTGAAGACGAAGTTCGGAAGTTCCCGGCAGGCCGGCTTTTGTGGTAACAATAATAACACCGTTAGCCGCCCGCGAACCGTAAAGCGCCGTTGCCGAAGCATCTTTCAGAATAGTTAACGATTCGATTTCCGAAAGGGGGATGGAACTCAGGTTTCCGTCGTAAGGAAAACCATCGAGGACCACCAGAGGGCCGGCATCGCCAAAAGTATTAAACCCGCGAATGCGAATCTCAGCCTCTTCGCCCGGCTGCCCGTTGCCGTTGGTGGTGAGGACTCCGGCCGATAACCCTTGTAATGCCTTGGAAAAACCTGCCGTTTGAAACCGCTCCAGTTCATTTGACCTGACCGTACTTACAGAACCGGTAAAACGTTCCTTTGGCATAGATCCATAAGCCACAATCACCACCTCATCAACACCCACAATATCAGGCTCAAGGGCCACATTCAGTGTGGAGCCTGAAACATTTACTTCCACTGTTTTCATTCCGATATAAGAAAAAACAAGTGTTTTTGCATTTTCCGGAAGATACAGCTGATAAAAACCATCCTGGTTCGTTACAGTCCCCACTGTTGTTCCTTTCACAACAACTGAAACTCCGGCAACCGGAGCTCCTTTTTCCACGCTGGTAACTTCGCCGGAAACTTTGTGAACCTGAGCATATACAATACCTGAATTTAACCAGAGGAGGGACAAAACTAACAACGCGCAACTTTTCATAAATCAGTACTTTATTGTTCAGTTTCTAAAAGGGAGGGCTAAAATAGTGAAAAAAGGAAAATTTTAAATAAAAAGAAAAACAAATGTCAATATGTGAGGTTTGTATAAAAAAAATGTTGCAAACAATTAAATGGTCTGAAACATATTTACTGTATATTCACAGAATTGATGTTTACATGCTAATTCAATGACAAATAATATCATTTCATTATGAAAAAGTTGATTTCATTTTTAATCCTATCCTTAACACTGCCATTCTTTACTTATTCGCAGGAACCCATAAATTTAGTAGTGATTGGTGCCCACCCCGACGATTGTGATATTGATGCGGGAGGAACGGCTATCTTATTTGCCAGGGAAGGCCATAATGTACTTTTTGTATCTCTCACCAACGGAGATGCAGGCCACCACGAAAAAGGGGGCGGTGCACTGGCAAAAATCAGGCGTGCAGAGGCACAGGAAGCTGGAAAACGGTTTGAAGTAGAATATATTGTACTGGATAATCACGATGGAGAGTTGATGCCTACCCTTGAAAACAGGCTGGATGTTATCCGGTTAATCAGAAAATGGAAAGCCGATGTAGTCATTGGCCCCCGCCCCAACGATTACCACCCCGATCACCGGAATACAGCCATTTTGTTGCAGGATGCCGCCTTTATGGTAACCGTGCCGAATGTGGCTTCAGATGTGCCGGCGCTCAGAAAAAATCCGGTTTTTCTATATTCGGAAGATCGGTTTCAGAAACCATATCCTTTCCAACCTGATATTGTTGTCGACATTTCAGATGTGTTCGATCAAAAAATATATGCCTTGGCGGCACACGAGTCTCAAATGTTTGAATGGCTACCCTGGCTCAGCGGACGACTTGACAAAGTTCCCCAAACAGAAGAAGGCAGGCTTAAGTGGCTCGCTGAATGGCGCAGGCCGCATGTAAATGAACAGACAAAAACGTCCCTGGAAAAATGGTATGGCACAGAAAAAGCATCGAAAGTAAAAATTGCCGAAGCTTTTGAAATTTGCGAATACGGAAGGCGGCCTTCGGAGGAAGAAATCCGAAAATTGTTCCCGATGCTGGGGAAATGAGACTCCTGATAATTTAAATGAACTGAAAATAAACCGTTTCTTACGGCAAGTAGGAATATGATTGGATAAAAGCTCATTTTTATTATAAGTTTCATGCGTTTTTGGTTACTCGTATTCATAAGTTTTCTCCTTCCTGTAAGTGCTTACCATGCGCTTGCCCAGGAAAATTTTGAAGTACGCAAGGTGGTTTTTTCAGGAAATAAAACATTAAAAAAAGATTTTCTGCTGGAAAAAATGGCCCTGGAAGAGGTCTCCTACCTCGAAAAGGTTTTTACAAAAAAAGAGCCTTTCCTTTACAGTGAGGAGTTGATAAATATTGACCTGGAACGCCTCGAACGTATTTACCAGAGTGAAGGTTTTTTATTTGTAAAAGCCACACTTCAGCCACTAATTGTCAATCAAAACAAGCAGACTCTGAAATTAAAAATTAAGATCGAAGAAGAAGAACCGGTAATAACCGACAGCATAGCCATTCGTATTTCGGAAGAAACAAATTTAAATACCGATTCCCTTTACAAAAAACTTTCAGGACAACTTCAACTTGTACACGGCAAAAGATTCCGGGACGAGGCCATAAAACAGGATATTCGTCTCATTGAGGACGCCTTCAAAAGCCTTGGTTATGCCTATGCTACCGCAGACTATACCCTGGACTTGTCCCCGGAAGAATCTTCCACTTCCATTTTTTATTCGGTTCAGGCAGGACCCAAAGCCCATATAGGTAAAACTTCTGTTTCGGGGAATAAGCATGTTTCTGAGGAATTTATCAAAAAACAACTGAGATACAGTGAAGGGGACCGATACAATAAATCGCGCCTCGATAAAACACGGCAGGATTTATACAGCCTGCAGTTATTCCGGGTGGTTTCTGTTTTGCCCGAAAAAGATGCAAAAACCTACCAAAGTCCAATCCCTGTAAATATTTATGTAGAAGAAGCTCCGCGACTGAGCACAAGGTTTGGCGCGGGGTACGGAACCGAAGACAAATTCCGAACGTTTCTCGATTTTAACTACCGGGGATTTTTAGGCGGGGCACGCCGGCTCAATCTCTACCTGAAACATTCGGCACTGGAACCGTATGCCGTACGTTTGCGGTGGATTCAGCCCCGTTTTCTCGGATTGAACAGCACGATTTCTTTGAACCCCTTTATTGTACGAAACCTGGAACCCGGTTACGACACCCGTACTTTCGGTGTAAATATTCCGCTCTCTTACCAGTTTAACCCCTGGCTTACAGGAAAAATAACCTACTACCTGGAAGACGTTCAGCAACATTTGGAAGCAGGCGACATGGAATTTCCGGATCAGGAAAGTGACAAATTTCTGTATAACAAATCAGGGTTTTTACTGAGTGCTGTTTATAACAACTCCACTCCGGCATTTTCTCCGGCGAGTGGCATAAACCTGTCGCTCGGCTTTAAACTGAACGGACATCTGTTTGGGAGCGATTTCAACTACACGCGATTGTGGGGCGATGTGCGCTCCTACCATAAAATCGGTACAGGCATTCTGGCTGTTCGTGCCATGGCAGGAAATATCAGCTCGGCCGACGCAAGCGGGTTTATTCCGGTAGAAGATCGTTTTTATTCCGGGGGAAGTAATTCTATCCGCGGATGGAACCGTTCTGAACTGGGTCCCAAGCGGGAAAGCGGTACCCCGCTGGGGGGAAAGAGTATTTTTGAAAGCAACGCTGAAATCAGGTATCCCGTGATTTGGAAATTAAGCCTGGTAGCCTTTTTTGAAGCGGGAAATGTATGGGAAGAATCCTGGACATATGATTTTAACGACCTGGGATACGCTGCCGGCTCAGGGTTGAGAATTGAAACCCCCATCGGACCCGTACGTTTCGATGTGGGATTTCCGCTTTGGAATGAGAAAAAAAGTCCCCAGTTTTTTATCAGTGTGGGACAGGCATTTTGAGAAGAAAAATGAAGAAAGGAATAAAATACAGCCTTCTTGTTCCGGGATGGATTGTCCTGGGAGTCATATTTTTTATGGTATTGGCAGGTCTGCTCATTCAAACGGAACCGGCCAAAAGAAAAATTGCCGATCTTGCAGAAAAACAAACCTCCCGTTTACTAAACGGAAATCTGGTCATCGGGAAAATAGAAGGAAACTTCTTCTCCCACCTCATTTTAAAAGATGTATTTATTACGCAAGGAACGGATACTTTAGCGGGCATTGCTGAAATAAATGCCAGTTATAACCTGTGGCCACTATGGAACAAAACAATCGATGTATATTCTGCTGAAATTATCAGGCCGCAGTTATATCTCGAACAACAAAACGATTCCACCTGGAACATCCGGAACTTAATGAAACCCGGACAAAAAAAAGAGACTACAGATTCCGACGGTCAGACGGCGATGAGACTAAAGCTTTCGGCATTCCGCATTGTGGAAGGAACTATCCGAACAAAAACCTTGGATACCATTATTCCTCAAACGGTTGAAAACCTGAATACAGAACTGTCATTTTATTTTTCAGAAAACGAACAGCAAGCCACCCTGAAACAGTTTTCCTTCAACACCATCCATCCTGATTTTAGCTTATCCCAGCTTGAATTTTCTTTTACCCGCAACCCAAATTTTATGGAGCTGAAAAATTTCAGGTTGCAAACGGCAAAAAACCTTTTGGAGGGAGAAGCTGGTTTTGAACAGGAACTTCATACCGGAAATGCCCAAATTAACAGCCCTGCACTTGATGTAAAAGAATTCAGCTACTTTATTCCCCACCTGAAAATACCTGTCCGGCCAAAAATCAATATCAATGCCGGCATGACAGAGGAAATCACCCGGGTTGCCCTTGAAATGGAAAATCAAAACCAGAAGATTCAGTTATTTCTTTCATCCACCAACCTTGTTCCATTTCTTTTCCATACGGATGAAACCCAACTTGATTATGCGCTTACAGGAAAATTTGACAATGTTGAACTGGCCCACTGGCTGGGAAATCCTAAACTGAACTACTTTATCAACGGAGAGATTTCAGCAACAGGCAGGGGAACCGACCCCGGCACAGCCAGCGTCCAGGTTACGGGGCAACTGAATAACTGGCTGGCAAAAGACAACCAACCGGACAAACTGTTTTTTGACGTAAGCCTAAACAGTGGAAACCTGTCAGGCCTTTTGCAGGGAAGCGGAAAATTTGGAAATATCAAACTAAACCATTCCATTCAGGACGTGATGAAAAATCCGGTCTACTCGGCAAAAATTACTACCCGTAATCTTGATCTGGCGCGACTTACCGGAAGGGCCAATCTGAGTTCAAACATGAATATAACCGCGCACATTAAAGGAGAAGAATTTACCCCTGAAAAAATAAAGGCAGCTATCCGGATGACCGTTTCCAACTCATTTTTCCAGAAAATCGGTTTGGAAAATATGGTTGCATCAGCCCGCTACAGCAGCCAGAATATCCAACTGGATTCATTGTGGTTAAAAACCCAAACGGCCACACTCACTGCTAAAGGGAATTACAGTTTTATAACGTCTTCTAATTTACTGCTTGCCACTGAATTTTCAGGGTTGGAGGAATTCAGCACCTACCTCCCGGGCAGCAACCTGAAAACCCGCGGCACACTGACTGCCCGGTTAAGCGGGAAACCCGACTCACTACATCTGGAATCGCAGGCCAAACTGGATTCCACACAATATGAAACACACTTGCTGGGCGAGCTTACTTTAAACGCAACAGTAAGGCTAATGCCGAAAGACACTATTTTTAATGCACAACTGTTGGCAGCAGGAATAACATCGGGGGCACTGAAGATAGACTCCGTTGCAGCACAAATGGAAGGCACTCCGGATTCGGTATTTCTGACAACCAATCTGACAGCCGGTGATTTTTCCACCCGGTTGCAAACCGGCGTTGTCCCGGGCAGAAAAACAAGGGTTACTCTCGAAGATTGGGAAATAGCCTTTAAAGACAAACGGTGGATGCTGCAAAACCCCCCGGCCATAATCGAGATTGAACCGTTAAATTATTATGTGGAAAACCTCCGACTGATATCAAATGACATGAATCATTCCCTGTTCCTTTTTGCGGAAGGAAACATTAGCCTGGACGGAGAAGAAAATTTTACACTGGAAACAGGCCGCTTAAATGTAGGTGATTTCAGTGAGCTGTTTGGACTTGAACAACCGGTTTCCGGGCTGCTTGATATACAACTGGACTTGAAAGGGACTGCCGACTCCCTACTTTTATTTTCGGAGTTTTTATTGAATGACGTTGCCTATAACGGATTCCGGATTGCCGAAATTTCCGGGAATGTGAAACATATCGAAAACCGGGTTAGTATAGAAACACTGGTACTTCCCGGGGACAGTGGAAAGATAGCATTTTCAGCTTCCCTTCCGCTTGGGTTTCAACCCGATTCGATGGCCGTTCACTTTAATCCCAAAGATTCGGTACAAGGGCTGCTTACTGTCAGGGATTTACCCCTCAACATACTCGAAACATTGGAAATCTCAAAAAATATCTCCGGATTTCTTGCAGGAGATATCAACATCTCAGGAACAGTGGAAGCCCCTCTCCTATCCGGAAACTATACGGTGAACGACGCCGCTTTCAGTGGATACGGTTTTCCCGGTTTTGGCGGAAAGTTCGATTTCAAAAACAATCTTTTTTCTACTGAAAACCTGATTGTTCCTCAAGACAGTGGCCGATTGAATTTAACCGCGACGCTACCACTCAGATACCAACCCGATTCATTAAGTATCGGGATCAACCCGAAAGATTCGGTAAGCGCAAAACTTTTGGTGAACAAAATCTCCCTGGCCGTTCTGCAGGCAATAAACCCGGCGGGCACCATCGAAGGATCTCTTGAGGGGGAAATAAACGTTTCCGGGCCAATCGGTTCTCCCCAGCCTTCCGGGAACCTGAGCCTGAAAGATGCTTCAGTAAAAATGAATGAATATGGGATTGACTATCGTGATGTCAGTCTCGACCTCGATTTTTTACGCGATAAACTGGAAGTAAACAATTTTCGGATACAGAGTAAAGACGGCAACCTGACCGGAACAGGCAGGATTGACTTTGCTTCGGATTTTTACAAAGGCAATGTCAGCCAGTCGGAAATTACTCTGAAGTTTGATAAATTCCAACCTTTCAATCACCGGCAGTTTAACATGCAGGTAAGCGGAGATGCCGCACTTGGCGGGAAAAAAGGCGAAGTGGTTTACAGTGGCGAAGTGACTATTCCCCAGGCCGAAATTTATATTCCCGCAGTCATGCGTATGCTGGGAAAAGCCACCATACCGGAAATGCCCAAACCTGTTTTGATGCAGGAAATGGAAAAAATGTCTGCTTCCGGTGACTCCGTAAACATAGCACCCCCTGTAAAGATAAAAGCAGACAGCACCCGGTTCGATTACCTCGATCAATTCAACGGGAAACTTCGCATTAAAATCCCGCGAAACACCTGGATCAGAAATGAGTATTTATACGTCGAAGTATCCGGAGATGTCGAACTCATTAAAAACAACGACTATTTTGAACTGTTTGGTTCAGTAGATGTAGTAAGGGGACAATACGATATGCTAGGAAAAACTTTTGTTATTGATGATGGCTCCATACGGTTTCAGGGAGGGGAAGAAATGGTTCCCCAAATGGATATCAACGCATCCTACACATTCAGAAATGCTCAACGGGTAGAACAAAAACTTTCGGTCAATATTAAAGGTACAGCCAACTCTCCCGAAGTGAGTTTCCAACTGGATGAAAGTTCGGTGAGCGAAGGAGATGCCTTATCCTATATTTTGTTTGGAAAAAGCATGAACGAATTGACCATTGATGAACACTACAATGTGGCCGGCGCAGGCGGCGGTGGACTGGCCGGAAAGGCAGCAGCATCCATTCTTTCTTCTCAGATCACCAACTTTTTAGGTGACAAACTAGATGTCGATTACATCGAAGTGAAAAGTGACGGAGGCTTTGACAATGCTACGGTTGTTGTGGGCAAATATCTCACAAACGATCTGTTTGTAAGCTACGAGCAGCGATTTGGAGAAACCGATGAAAAAAATATTGCCAAGTACGAAGTAAAACTGGAATACGAACTGTTCCGCTTTTTATTTTTTGAACTTAACAACTCATCAAACGACAGCGGTTTTGATGTTATTCTTAAATTTGACGCAGAATAAGCTTTAATTTGAATGCAGAGGTGCCACATACGAAAAAATTCATACTTGTAAACGGAAAGATGACTGAAACGGATGGAATAAATCCGGATATGGTATTTTTAGATGCTTCTTTCCGGCTCTCTCAGAAAATGTGGTATGGATTCGGGGGGATACCTCTTTTTTATGAAAATCTGGAATTATTGAAAACCCAGGCGGAGGTATTAAAACTCCCTTTCCCGGCAGAATTTGAAAACGAACGGGAACTCTTCCGGTTAACAAAACGCATGCTCAACAAGAACAAATTTTACCGTTCGGGAAATATCCATTTCCAATTATTCTGGAACAATGAAAGCGTACACACACTGATTACCTGCAACGCCTTTGAAAACTTCGATTTTCCCGTTTCGAAAGAAGGCTTACTTGTTACTTTTTCAAAACAGAAAAAAAACAGTGGAAACACCCTGAGCCGGTTCGCCTTTTTTAATGAGGGACTTTGGCAGGCGGGACTGGCAGAAATCCGTGACACCTATTTTCAACAGGTAATTTTTCTGAACGAAAAGGATGCTATTTGTGAATGTGCCCGCGCAAACATATTTATGGTAAAAGGAAACGAACTGTTCACCCCGTCGTCAGAGGCAGGCAGTTACATTGACGTTTTGAAGCCTTTCATTCTGGACACGGCAACCCAATCCGGATTGAACGTTACGGAACGGAAAAAAAGTACAATACCCGAACTATGGGAAATGGACGAGATTTTTATCGCATCGGAAATATTGGGATTTCAGTGGATTATGGGAATTGAGAATAAACGGTTTCTTCACCACTATTCCGGAATCATTTATCAAAAATTAAACGAACGGCTCAGTCAAACTAATTCATAGCCGGATTCTCGGGGAAATTTTCCCACATAGTGTAGCGTTGTCCCACCTTTTTCACAAACTCAACCCACGAATCTCCTTGCAATTCACGCATCACTGTTTCTTCATCCACGTCGTTTACCAGCCACGAATCTTCCTTTAACTCCCTTTCCAACTGGCCCGAATCCCATCCTGAGTAACCGACAAAAAACCGGACGTCGGATGTATTTATCTGCCCGGCGGCAATTTGCTGTTTCAATACCTCAAAGTCGCCACCCCACCAGACATTACCCAGCACATGGATACTTCCGGGGAGTTTTTTCCCCAATTTGTGAATAAAATAAATTGAATCGGTAGCCACCGGACCTCCCAGGTAAACATCTCCCTCAAAATCAGGGAACCCCGGCATAATATCGTGAATCGCCAAATCTACCTTTTTATTCAGAATAAATCCTACGGCCCCCTTTTCGCTATATGCTACCAAAAGAATAACCGAGCGGTTAAAATAGTTTCCGGGTAAAAAAGGTTCGGCAATGAGTACACGGCCTTTCTCGGGCGCCACGTTATTTGTTTGGATCCTGAATATGTCTAATTTGTCTTTCATGTTCTCTATGGCAATATAAGAAAAATACAACTATTCATCAAACAGTTGATAACCACATTACAAAAATTATGCGAAAAATTTCGGGAGGCTGGATTCAGTCTTCTTCTACAACGATATAAATATCCTCGTCTGGTTTGCTCATAAAATATTGTTCGCGGGCAAATCTTTCCAACTCCTTTTTCCCGGCATTCAGGTCTTCCAGTTTTTGCTCGTCCTCTTTAATGCGTTCCAGGTAATATTCCTTTTGCCGTACAAGTTCATTCAATCGCCTTTTGTTCTCAGCATGGGACACGAAACTGTTTTCATCGAAAAAAACAATCCAGGCCAAAAACAACAGAGAGGCAATAAAATACCTGTTTTTTAGTACTCTATACCATTTTTTTCTATTAGGAATACCATTTTCCATACCTGATTGTTTGAGGTCAAAAATAATACAATACACACGCAAAAAAAAGAGGGACAAACATTTCATCCCCCTTTTTATAAACAATTACCCGTTAACTCTCTATTCTTTTTCCGGGAAAAAATTCGGATACATATAATCTGTAGGCGGTACAAAGTTCTCTTTCACGGAACGGATAGAAACCCACCGCAGAAAATTGAACAGCGTGCCGGCTTTATCGTTGGTTCCCGAACCACGGGCACCTCCGAAAGGTTGCTGGTTAACCACTGCGCCGGTTGGCTTATCGTTAATATAAAAGTTACCGGCAGCGTGTGTCAACCGTTTGGTTATTTTTTCGATGTTATACCGATCTTGAGAGAAAACAGCCCCTGTGAGACCGTAAACAGAAGTAGTGTCCAGTATATTGAGTGTTTCGTCCAGTTTTTCATCGGCATAAACATAAATGGTTACTACCGGGCCGAATAACTCCTCTTCCATGGTAACATAGTTGGGCTTTTTAGCCAGGATAACAGTGGGTTCGATAAAATAACCAGCCGATTTGTCGCATTTTCCTCCAAAAATAACCCCGGCATCTTTATCTTCCCTAGCCCTGTCGATGTATCCTTTCAATTTATTGAAAGAAGCCTCATCAATTACAGCGTTAATAAAATTGGTAAAGTCCTCCGGTGGCCCCATTTTTACGGTTGACAGCATCTCTCCCAACTGCTGTTTCAATTTTGGCCAGATACTTTTGGGAACATATACCCTGGAGGCAGCGGAACATTTTTGCCCCTGGTATTCGAAGGCTCCCCGCACAATGGCAGTAGTCAGTTCGGGAATCTTAACCGTGTTATCGGCAAAAATAAAATCTTTTCCTCCTGTTTCCCCTACAATGCGCGGATAGCTTTTATACTTTTCAATATTGTTCCCGATAGTTTTCCATATTCCCTGAAATACACTCGTGGAACCGGTAAAATGTATTCCGGCAAAATCAGGATGGGTTAAAACAACGTCAGCAACTGTTGGCCCCGGCGCATAAATCAGGTTAATTACGCCATCAGGCAGACCTGCCTCCCGCAAAACTTCCATAATAACACCGGCAGAATAAACAGCCGTTTTCGATGGCTTCCAAACCACTACGTTACCCATTAATGCCGGAGCTGCCGGCAGGTTCCCGGCAATGGATGTAAAATTGAAAGGGGTAAGTGCAAATACAAAACCTTCCAGCGGACGAAACTCGTTGTAATTCCAAATTCCGGGTGTTGAAGCCGGCTGCATTTTATAAATGTCAGACATTGCTTTTACCCCAAACCGGTAAAAGTCGGCCAATTCGCATGCCGCATCAATTTCGGCCTGGTAAATATTTTTCGACTGTCCAAGCATGGACGCAGCATTGATTTTTGCCCGGTAAGGCCCGACAAGTAAATCAGCAGCTTTCAGAAAAACAGAAGCCCGGTGTTGCCACGAAAGGTTCATCCATTTTTCCCGCGCTTCAAGCGCCGCATCAATAGCCATCTCTACATGGCTGGAATCTCCCTGGTTATAATAACCAAGTGTATGATTTAACTCATGCGGAGGAAACATCCTGACTTTTCGGTCTGTGAACACATCCTTTCCGCCAATCACCATGGGTAGTTCAACCTCAGCCGAACGCAATGTTTCCAGCATTTTTTTCACTTCTTCCCTTTCCTTACTACCGGGAGCATAGCTCAACACCGGCTCATTTTTTGGAACAGGCACATTAAAAAATCCTTTTGACATATTTCTGGTTTTAGTAATTATTATTCAACTCCTTCCTTACAAAACTAAAAAATATACCCTGCCGAAATCATAACAAAAATCAGTTCAAATGGATTTTAACAACCTGTATTATACTAATAAACAATATCTTAAATACACACCCCTCAAAAACAGAACAAAAGTCATCTTTTTAAATTCAAAATTCGCGAGAACTTTGTATATTCAATTTATTTTGAGAAATTGGCACTTTTAAAGCCATTATCTTTATTTTTATGGCGGTGAGCAAACCTTTTTTCCATATTATTACAGAAAAGCTGTGGCCAAAAAAATCAGGCGAAGAAAAAAAACGGCTTTTTGAAATGCTGATTTCACTGGCATTACTGCTTTTGGCCGCACTCATTCGACTGACCTTCAGGTTTATTATCAACGCAGAAAACTTTTGCCCTATTTGTGACATAGGTTTGGTATTAGTAGCTGTTCTGTCGGTTTCATTTTTTTTGAACAATAAATTTAATGCGGCTTTAAATACCTTCTTTACGGTTCCTTTATTTGTTTATGCTTACTACATTGCTGACTTTTCGATACACCAACCACTAACTGACACCGTTTACCAGACCGTTGGATGGCTTCTGGCAGGAGCTTTTTTTCTGTTTTATTTTTCTGAATCCATATCGAAAATCATCCTTTACTCTATTCTTTCCGCATCTGCCATTGGGGTTCAACTCATAAAGGCCAATCATTTTTTCGACTTTGTGGCCGGAAACAATTTTCTGATTCCCCATCCGTTGGTCATTTTCATTCTGTTGATTTCCGGCGGACTTGTTCTCCGGTTTAAATACAACAAAATTGCCACCTCCCTGACTGAAAATCTAAAAACAACCCGTCAAAGTATTTCCAAAGTTATTCGTGAATCCGGATTCCCGGTGGTTGAGATTAAAGCGTTACGGGATGAGGAAGGGAATGTAGTGAACCTGAAGGTAGAAAAGGTAAACAATATATTTGAATCGGTTTTCAATATTCAACTTCATGAAGTCAAAAATCAGGAGGCCAATTATATCTTTGAACTGGTGCTGCGCGATCATTTTGATTTAAATAAAATTTTGCTGTTTGAAGATCACAAGACAAAAGAGTTTCATGCTACCAAGTTGGAATTATGGTTTAAAATCCATGTCCTTAAACCCGATTTTAACACCTTCTATATTATTCTTGAAGACATAACCAAAGCCAAGAAAAAGCTGGCGGAACTGGAGCAAGGCAGACGACGTTACAAAGTACTGCTCGAAACCATTCCTGATATGTTTTTTGTCATTGGAAAAGACGGGACTTACGAAGACTTTGTGATAAAAGAGAGCGACCTGTTTAAAGTGGAAGATACCAATATTGTGGGCAGTACTATTTTCGACGTTGGGTTCCCGGAAAACATGGCTGCAAAAATATTAACGTGTATCCAGTCGTGCCTAAAAACCAATTCTATTGAAACCATTGAATATTCATTGAATACACCAAACGGCACTTACCTTTTCGAGATGCGGCTTGCCAAACTGAGTGCCCGTTCGGTTATTTCCATTGCACGCGACATTACCCGCCGGAAAACGGCCGAATTCAACCTGGAAAGGGCACTAAAAAAAGCAGAAGAAAGCGATCGTCTGAAATCCGCTTTCCTGGCAAACCTGTCACACGAAATCCGAACCCCGCTAAATATTATTACCAACTTTACCCGCATACTGGCTGAAGGAGGACTTGGCTCTGCGGAACGTACCGAATTGTCGGATGCCATTTCGCAAAACGGAACCCAATTGCTTAACATGATCGATAATACTATCCATCTTTCCAAAATTGAAACCAATGCCATTGATCTTTCTATGAATTTCTGCCCTGTCAACACCCTGATGCGTGATATTTATACCCGGTACAAACCACTCATCCCAGACGGAAGGCAGGTAAAGATGCAACTGAACCTTGATGTACCTAACTCTTCCTTCGGGTTTGTTACCGATCGCCGACTTCTGATGGAAGCACTGCAAATATTGGTAGACAATGCGGTAAAATATACCCGCAACGGAGAAATACATATAGGTTACGAGATGCGGTACAATGAAGAGGTAAAATTTACCGTTTCCGACACAGGAATTGGAATTCCGAAGAGCGAGGCAGAAAATATCTTCAGCCGGTTTTACAGGGTAAAAAATGAAATAAACGATATGACTTCCGGTTCGGGTATCGGACTGCCCATTGCCCAACATTACGTGCAATTGCTGGGAGGTGAACTAAAGCTGAAGTCGGACCCAGGAAAAGGAACTACTTTCTTTTTTTCTTTGCCTTTCAAAGAAGGTCAGGGATATTTGAGGGTAGTGAGCTAACAAAACTTTTTACGAAATAAACCAGGGGAGCTTGAATAAAATATTGAAATACCGGCTTGCAGGCGTCTTGCTTTTTACAGTATTGCCTTTTTTTATTCAGGCAAATGTTATTAACTACAAAGACTTGCCGGATAGTTCGAGGCTGCAAATCCGTTTAAAATCATTTCTTCTGATTGGAGCCAATGAGAAATTGCCCGATACCTTTTTTGATTCCCGGGCCAATATCCCCGTAGCCTTTACCGTTGATGATGTGCACAGCGCAGCATTTATGGAACAAATAAGAACATGCTCCTCCAATCAGTCTCAAATTCTTTTAATCTCAAACAAGCCCCCGCTGGCTCCCGGTGATATTCAATCTGAAATTATTGTCTGCAATCCGGATGAAATAGACAGCCTGGTTTGTTCTTCTGACACAATCGACCCGCAGTTATTTGAATCCTTCTTAAGCGAAAATGAACTTTTGAAGGTTACTGTAAACGATTCAAACTGCCGGGAAGCTTGTTTTGATTTGTGGAAAAAAACAGGAAAACTTCCCCATTTTATCTACGCAAAACCATCCGGAATCCGGGAAGCGGCAAATATAGTATCAGCCTTAAATTCAATGGCAAAAATATACGGGGTTACCTGGGAAAACGGAAAACTGCTCAGGGAAGTTTACTGGGAAAATACAGAAGCAAAAACTTACGGTTATTTCAGTTTTCCGTTGAAAGCGTATAATAATTATCTGATTCCTTATAAACCGGGCTACCGGTTTTCGCCTGGCATTATTTACCAATCGACCAGTAATGCGGACGACATGAAAACCTTCAATGGTATTAAATATGAACCTGATTTCGGTTTGGAGGACCATTTTACATTTCAAAACAAAGTAAAAAATGAAAAATGGAAAAATACAAACGGTCTTATTACGAATCATGTAAAATTCAGAAAAGATAAAAAGTTTGGCGGAGTTGCCGTTTTTGAAAACCGTTCATATATTGATGCCGGGCCGCAAAGCACAGAAATGCTGAGTTCAAAATTTAGCATTATCGCCTGGATTAAAGTAGACGACAGCAACGGGAAATACAGTATACTTGGGAAGGGAGAAAACTTTAACCTGGGAATATACCATGGCAATCTAACATTTTCGATGGCCGGTATCAATGACTTCATTTCTGAAAAGTCGCCGGTGCCGGTTGGGGTATGGACGCAGGTGGCAATGGTATATTCAGAAATTAATAACCGCATATATTTTTATGTAAACGGGATACAGACCGATCAAATCGACCTTATAAGCAAGTATGAGGCATCGGACTACACTCTGCTGATCGGGAATAATTTGTGGGAAGAGTTTTTTACCGGGGAAATGGGGGAAATAAAAATATGGAACCGGGAATTGGATAAAGATGAAATCTATTACCACTATCTAAATCCGTCGGGTAAAAATGATTTTCTTCTGCCAGGCCTGGCTGCATTTATCATTATTCTGATTGGCGTTACAACCTTTTTATTCATAAAAAAACGTAGGCAACCTAAAAAACATACAGATGCACTAAAAATCAGGCATACAAAAACGCCACCGCAGAAAGTATTACCGGAGAGTGAAAGGATTGTATGCTTTGGGGGATTAAAAGTTTTTGATGCTACAGGCGCCGAAGTCAGCCTGAAATTTTCCCCAAAACTAAAACAGCTTTTTACCCTCATTCTGTTGCACAGTCATGGAAATAATAAAGGAATCACATCTAAACAGCTTGCAGAAATTTTATGGCCGGGAGCAAATGTTGCCAATACCAAAAACATCCGCAGTACCTATGTACAGAACTTAAGATTGAGCCTGGCATCTTTTAAACATATTGAACTTGTTTTCAGTAACAAAAGGTGGTTTTTTGGTTTTAAAGAAACCTTCTATAATGAATTCGCTCAGGTTGACAATATTTTGTCACACCTGGTTAACGAGAAGAACAAACAAATACTGGAGGCACAATTACCTTCCCTAATTGCCATTCTGAAAAAAGGCCGGTTTCTTGAGGGAATAGAAGAATTGTGGCTTGATCCGTTTATCGAAAAAATGAATAACAGGATTATCGAGTTTTGCCTGTCAATGTTTTCCATTTTAGATAACCGGGAACACAACGCCCTGCTTTTTGATCTTGCCGAAATCATAAGCTTAATCGACCCCTTGAATGAATCTGCACTTCAGAAAAAAATTAATTTATTGATTGAACAAGGCAAATTGAGCCTGGCAAATAATATTTACACCAACTTTGTAAAACTCTATAAAGAACTTTATCAGGAAGACTATTCAATCGACTTTAAAGTTTTGTGTAAAAAAACGCCAGGTCCCCACTCTTCTTAAAAAATTATATTCCGTAGCGGTTTTTATTCGTATTTAAATAAAGAATTCCCGAAAATTCTTCCGCATTACTCCATTTATTACCCCTTGTATTGGTCTGTGAAAGTTAGATTTGCTATTTTATATAAAGACCATTAAAACTTATAAGCATGAATAAATCATCTAAAAGTACACGCCGCGATTTTATTAAAAAGAATTCTCTTCTGGGAGCAGGAGCGGTTCTTGGTCTCGGTTCTGCGGGTAAAGTTTTCGCAAGTTATTCTTCAGAAGGATCAACTCCCGCCATTTTGGGAGGTAAACCGGCCATTACATCGCATAGCTGGCCCGGGTGGCCAATATGGAAACCGGAAACCGATGAAAAAAGGTTGATGGAAGTGATACGCAGTGGCGTATGGTCCAGGAGGAATGTAGTTTCCGAATTTGAAGAGAAATGGGCTAAAGTGATTGGGTCCAAACGTTGCCTTTCTGTTGTTAACGGGACAAACGCCCTGAATGCTTCCCTTGCACAACTTGAAATCGGATGGGGAGATGAAGTGCTGGTAACACCATATACTTTTATTGCCTCTGTTTCAGGTATTGTATTTAATGGCGCCATTCCTGTTTTTGTTGATGTTGACCCGGAAACCTTCCAAATGGATCCGGACAAAATCGAAGAAAAAATAACTCCCCGTACCAGGGCCATTATTCCAGTACATATATTGGGACTGCCATGCGACATTGAAAAAATAATGTCTATCGCAAAAAAACACGACCTTCTGGTAGTGGAAGATGCCTGTCAGGCCTGGTTAGCAGAGGTAAACCACAAAAAGGTGGGTACATTTGGCAATGCCGGTTGTTTTAGTTTTCAAAATTCGAAAAATCTTCCTATGGGAGAAGGTGGTGCCATTGTAAGTGATGACGATGAATTTATGGACCGCTGTTATTCCTTTCATAATTACGGAAACCCCTTTGGAACGACTGCTGGCACATTCGGAGCAGGAACTGTGAGGATTGGCACCAAGCTGCGGATTACCGAATACCAGGCAGCTATAGGACTGGCACAGATGGAACGGTTGGAAGAACAAACAGAAGCGAGGAATGTTAATGCAGCCTATCTCAAATCACTGATACAGGAAATTCCCGGAATAATTCCATACAAACTGTATCCCAATGTAACAAGGGCTGCTTTCCACCTGTTCCCTTTTCGGTACAAAAAAGAAGAATTTAGCGGAATGCCGCGGGATAAATTTATAAAAGCGGTGAATGCCGAAGGATTGCATTGCAGTCATGGTTATAATATTGGAGTCAATAAAATGCCCTTTATTAAAAATGCATTTGAAAGCAAATACTTCAAAAAATTCTACGCAAAAGAGCAATTAAATTACGACAAGTACACCAGAGAAAACGAATGTCCGGTAAATGATACATTGGGTACAGAAGAAGCTGTCTGGATTGGGCAGGAGGTGTTGCTTGGCGCTAAACAGGATTTTGACAATATAGCGCAGGCGATTGAAAAAGTACAGAAGAATGCAGATTTGATAAACAGAAAAAGCTAATTGACAATGATAAAACGAAGCACCTTATTTTCCCTTGCACTTTTTATCCTTGTTTCAGTCCCGGCTTTTCTATCTGGCCAGGATAGCGGAGCAAGCTGGAAAGCAGGGATTTCCAGAATAGAAATAACCCCATCGCAGAATATGTGGATGGCCGGTTATGCCTCCAGAACTCACCCTTCTGAAGGAAAAATACATGATTTATGGGCAAAAGCATTGTTCCTGGAAGATAGTAACGGAAATACCGGGGTATTGATTACGACCGATTTGCTTGGGTTCTCCAAAACATTGTCGGACCGTATCCGGGAAAAATTGCAAAAAGAGATGGGCCTTACAAAAGCCCAGGTAATTTTAAACAGTTCACATACCCACTCAGGGCCGGTTTTGGCTGAGGCCCTGACGGATATTTATCCTGTAGATTCCAGTGAGGAACTAAAAATTAAAGAATATTCCGATTGGCTGGTTGTTCAAATTCTTAAACTGGCAAAACAGGCCCGGAATTCATCGAAAGAGGTAAGCATCTACGCAGGAAACGGGGTGGCGAGATTCCAGGTGAACAGAAGAAATAATTCGGAATCAAAAATATCAGAACTCACCGAACTGAAAGGCCCCAATGATTATGCCGTCCCCGTTATGAAAGTGGAGAACAAAAAAGGAAAAATCGAAGCCATCGTATTTGGTTACGCCTGCCACCCTACTGTTCTAAGTATCTATCAGTGGTCAGGAGATTATCCGGGTTTTGCCCAACTGGAACTGGAGAAAAGCTACGAGGGAGCAACAGCCATGTTTTTCCAGGGAGCTGGCGCCGACCAAAATCCATTGCCCCGCCGTTCTGTGCCTCTGTCTAAACAATATGGGCAACAACTTGCAGCCTCTGTCAACAGGGTTCTGAGTGAAGAGATGAAGCCACTGGAGCCTCAAATGAAATATGCCTATTCTGAAATTGACCTTCCGTTAGAAGAACCTCCTACAAAGGAAAAACTGGTTCAACTCACTGAAGAATTAAAAGGCTATCAAAAAAACTGGGCCGAAAGTTTACTCGAAAAAACAAAAAAAGGGGAAACACTGAAAACCTCATATCCCTACCCTATCCAAATCTGGCAGTTAGGAGACCAAAATATATTCGGCCTGGGGGGTGAACTGTTGATAGGCTACGCAATCAATCTGAAAAAAATGTTTGGAAAGGACTCATTTGTTATGGGATATTCAAACGATGTGATGGCGTATATTCCTACCGAAAAAGTTTTATCTGAAGGGGGATACGAAGGATATAGTTCCCACATGGTTTATGGGTTACCTGCGAACTGGAAACCAGGAATTGAATTATCTATAACCAGAGGAATTGCTGATCTTGCCGGTCAATTGGGAATAACTCCGCTCGTTTCACCCGATGAATTAACAGACGGGCTAACCCCTCCCTAAAAACCCAACGAACTATTAAAAACAAAATAATTATTCACTTTATACTAATAGCATTTTTATGAAACGTGTACATTTATCTGCCATCATCATTTTATTGTTTGTGATGGGTTGTTCCAATTCAGAAAAAAAAGAAACAACCGGCGCCACGGTTACGGAAAAAAAACAATTAACCGCCCAACATTACTACTCAGGGTTTCCGCTGGCCCACGACACCTACAACACCATTACCACTGCCAGTGACGGACGGGTTTACTACTGCCTCTCCTCCCAGTCTATTGATATCGGCGGACAATACTACGTGTACGATCCCAAAACAGATAAGATAGAACACCTGGGCGACATTACAGAAATATGTGGAGAAGCAGGTGCCAAAGCCATTCCGCAGGGAAAGTCTCACTCCAATTTTTATGAAAGCAAAGGAAAACTCTATGTGTCTACCCATGCCGGGTACTATGAAATGATTGACGGCATGGAGATGATGGTTCAAAACGCGCCCGAAGGTTATAAACTATATCCCGGGGGACATATCGTTTCCTATGATTTAGCCACCGGCAAGTTTGAAGACCTGGCCATCCTGCCACAAGGGGAAGCCATTGTAACCATGACAATGGACACCCTGCGCCAGCATATTTATTCCATTTCATGGCCTTACGGATACCTGTTCCATTATGATGTAAAAAAGGATGAATTAAAAAACCTCGGAAAAGTATCTGCCAACGGAGAAGCCGGGAAGCCGGGAGAAGACTATCGCGTACTGTGCCGTTCTATGGTCGTTGACCCACGTGACGGAATCGTTTACTTCTCCACCTCCGAAGGGGACATTTTATCTTACCATCCCGATTGGGATTCCATCAAAAAAGTAGAGGGCGTAGATTTGAAGCTCGATTATTTTGGAAAATACGACCCCACCCGTCCCGGCAGCATGCAGTACAACTGGAGGCGCATTGTCTGGTACCCCGAAGAAAATGTGGCTTACGGTGTCCATGGGAATTCCGGGTATTTATTCCGTTTCGACCCCAAAGAAGCAACTGTCGAAATCGTGCAACGCATAACTTCCGAACCATCTCAAAAAAGCGGGATGTTTGACTACTTTAGTTACGGCTACCTGGGATTTGACCTTGGCCCCGACGGGGAAACAATTTATTACCTGACCGGCGGTCCCATATACATCGACGGGAAAAGGGTGAAAGGTGTTGAGGAAATAGCCATGGGCGCAGCGCGCGGACTTGAAAACCTTCACCTGGTTACCTACCACATTCCTACCAATACTTACACCGACCACGGGCCCATATTTTATGAAGATGGTAGCAGGCCAATCTATGTAAATTCAATTGCTGTAGGAAAAGACGGAACGGTTTATACACTGGCCAGGTTTAAACACGAAGGTAAAGAAATTGAAGATTTTGTAAAAATTCAAAATCCCTTTGGGAACCAATAACCGAAGAACAGCCATCGTAAAAAATGTTTGTTTGACATTTATAACAATGACTAAAAAATAACTATTCAAAAAAGAAAAAGATGAACTCAAAAAACTTCACCAGAAGAAAATTTGTAGGGACCGTCTCTGCCAGTACCCTTGGAGCAGTAGCAATAGGTAGCATCCCTGCATTTGGGGCAACAAAAACAAGTAATAAGCTGGCAATCCTGGGCGGCAACCCGGTGCGTCAAAATAAAAGCTGGCCCGATTGGCCCTATGTCGATAAAA
>NZ_QWET01000011.1 GCF_003573545.1 Mariniphaga sediminis
ATCGCAGCAGCCTTCATCAGGGCTTGATGTTTAAATTTTTTTTTAACTCATCCACGTTCTTGTACCCCAGTTTTTCTGCTGCCACTTCCAGATATGAATCCAAGGCCAACTTGTCAAGGTCTTTTTTTATCAGCAACTCTTTTAGTTGCTTAATCTCCTTTTGCAAGGCTTTCAGGCGCGATGTTTCTCCTTCTGTTTCCACTAGTATTCTTGTGTTCATTAAATCTTTCCGGTTGTACTTTTTTACCCATTCATTTATGGTAGTCCGGTTAACGCCATAAATGTCCCCTAGTTCTCTCTTGGAATATTTTCCTGTACTAAGTTCGGCTAAAATTTTGAGTTTGAAACCCTCGCTGTATCTTCTTAAGATACCATCATTTTTATACATATTTGCTACATTTTGTGTAGCCTTTTTTTAGGACGGGTCAAACTGCGCCATAACGGTTGGTACATGTTGTCGGGGTGGATTTCGGAGAGCGTTCCTGTCCGAAGGACACGGAACTGCGATGCGAGAATCCGCAGTTGGCGTACCACCGAACCCCGCCCTGCAATATGTACTGTGTTAGGCATAGTTTTTTTCTTTTATTTGATTAAATACATCTTTAATTTTCTTCCTTTCTTTGAATGAACCAAAATCACCCAAGTCAATATTGTGTTTGTTATTTTGTGAGTCAGTAAATTCAACAGAGTTAATTTTTATATCTATACTATCCACATTTTCAATTGAGATGGTATTTGCATCATTTATTCTAGTCTTGTAATCCAGTAGAACAGTAGCTTGGTCATTTGTATAAAATCGTATATAAATGCCACTCGTTCTTTTTAAGGTGATTGAACTTGTTATAAACATGCTAATACCCATTACGAAAAATAGAATTGTCTGAATAATAGATAAGATATTAGTTGATTTCTCAGGTGAGAAGTCTTCAGTAAACAACAAGTATAATCCAATGAGAAATAGTACCACAGATAATCCTTTTTGTATTTTTTGTTTGTTTACAATATTCTCTGTAGTAATTTTTGTTTCCATATTTTAAGTTTTAGCAAAGTGTATAATTAGTTCTTTAAAATAGTTTCAATTTCTGATAGTTGGCTGCTGATTTTTTCAAGAGAATCTTTAATCATCAGACCATAAACTGATTTTTCTGGATTTGTTTGTGCAGCTAACATTTTTTCATATTCAATTTGAAATGACTCAACTTTCGAATAGAATTCATATATCTTCTTATAATCCTCGAATTTTACAAGTAGCAAATCCTTATTCAAAGTCTGAAATGAACCAGAAGTAAAAGGTAGTTGGGTCATTTGTGCTTTAATAATAATATCAAAACTGTTATTGAAACTATTTAATAATCCTGGTGTTGCAGATTTGATTTTATCAAACTCCACTAAAAGTATTTTTAAAGCTCTATTTTTTTTAACATTATTTGCTCTGTTCTCATTAAGGTAGCTAATACCAATAGCTAATAATGAGCCAATTATAACACCAAGAAGTGTATTAACAAGGTTTGAGTTCCAGTCTATTTTCATAATCAGTGTGTGTAGTTTTTAAAATTATGCCTAACGGTCACCTGTATGTGGCGTAGCCGGCTGCGGGCTACTTTCCTGTCAAGCCGAGATGAAATGGATGCGGGTGATGAGCTTACAATTACCCACAAAACCGGCTATGACATATACAGATTGTTAGGCGGTCGGGTTTTCTTCTTTTATTAATTTTTCGGCTAGTTTATAAATATGACTCCCAATATATTTTGGATAATCCTCATCATCACTATTCAATGCTTTCGCCCTTTCTATCGCAATTTTTATTTTTGGTAAAAATATTTTTGGATTTGGTCTTTTGTTATAACCTCTGCCAAGTAAATCGCCAAGAACTTTATCTATATAATTTTTGGAAGCATTAATTTTTTTATTTTCTATAATATTTTGTTTTTCTTCATCAGTAAAGTCATTTATATCCTTTAAGTGTAGTATTAGCCAAATCTCAAAACATGGATTGCTCATTGCTAAAAAGAAATTTTTTTCTGCATTACAATCTTCAACAAGACTACTAAAATCGTGGTTGTGAATAGTTTCCCAATCATCGCGGTCAATGATTAACCAAAATTCATCAGTCTTTTTAAAACGATATTCTCTTTTTGCTTTTTGCAGCAATTTTTTAACATTTATTGGGTCAGAACCTTTGTCAGACGGTCTTTTTAGAGAAATTACTTCAATTAAACCACTATCATTGAAAAACTCAGATTTTCTAAAGTCTTCAAAGTATTTCTTTTCGCTTACTTTACCTTCATATGAAAGTATAAACAATTTTTCGGCTTCTAAAAAACCACCTTGTCTTATTAACGGAATTGGTTCTCTTGGCATATCTTTTATTCAATTAATGGGAGTATAGTAAGATTATTTCGGTTGCCAAGTTTTGGAACGCCTTTGAATCTGCCTAATAAATAATCTTTCATTATTTCTTTATCAAATCGAACATTATAATCTTCAAGAGAGTGCAATTTTGTTGCACCAACTTTGTTTTTAACAGTAAACCAGATTTCATCCTTTCTTAAAAGTTTTTGCGTTAATAAAGTAGCTTCATGGCTAGCCACAATTAATTGACTGTTGCCATGTTCACACTTGTTTAAAATAAACTCAAATAAATCCTTTATTAAATTTGGATGTAAACTTCTTTCTATTTCATCAATAACAAAAACGTTACTGCCTTTGAAAAAATCAATTATTAATGGAATCAAATCCATAATTCGCCTTGTTCCATCTGATTCATCGACTAAGTCAAAAAGTTCAAATGTTCCACCTTCAACCTTGTGTCTAGTCTTGAGAAGTTTAGCTTCAAGTTCATTGTCGGTTGTTCTTGAAATCACGTAATATTTGTCGTCTTGTGGATTTGATAAAAAGACATTATTTTTTTCTGATTTCTCATTTAGTAAATCATTTTTAATTTCTTCTCTTATTTCTTCTGGTATTTGAATTTTGTCAAAATCAACGTTTTTGAAATCTATTCCTTCAATTCCAGTATCGAAATAATCAAGCATTTCAGTAAAAAGTTGTTGTAAATTTGTGTTTTCTAGTAATTCAAACTTCTTCCCTATATTCTTTGAACTAGGATAAATAACTGTTAAAACATTTTGGAACCAATCAATTATATTTAGTAAGTCAGAGATGTCGCTAACATTGTCTGTGACATTTGTATTTCGAATCTGGGTGAGGAATAATTGGTTCCGAGGGGTTCCTTTAGCTGTAAATTCAATAAATTGTTTTTCTTCTTTTTTGTTATTTTTTTTAAGTATGTAAGACAAATCAAAATCAATTGTTTTGCTTCTTTCAAAGATTTTTAATTCTGTTTTTTTGTTTATTTCAAACAACCACTCATCAATAATTTCTTTTGAATTAAATACAAATCCATACGCATAATTCTTCCCTTTATGTTGAATTTCATATTCAATATATGAGTTACCTTTTATGTATTTACTATCTAGTTTAAATCCTTTAAAATTAATAGGCTGTTCCGCTTTTGTTCCTTTAAGAACAGTTTTTCTACCAAATTCTATTGCTTTAATTAAATTTGATTTTCCAGAAGCATTTGCACCATAAACAAGTGCTGTCTTTAGGACAGAAATTCCTTTTACAGATTTCGTTTTATGATTGGATTTCAATGTTCCTTTGCCAGGGAGTAAAGAAAAAGTCTGCCTTTCTTTGAATGACAGAAAATTCTCAATTGTGAATCTTATTAGCATGATATGTTGTATTTATTGTGCAAATATAGTGAAAATATCACATCTTATTGCATTATTCTGTCAATTCTTAATGATTTTTAACCTGCCGCCTAACGGTCACTTGTATGTGGTCGGGCGGGATTTCTGGAAGAAATCGTGTCAGACCCGCAGGAAAGTGGGCGCAAGGTCTGACTTGTCAGACCGCTAAAACCCCCGCCTGCCATATACAATTTGTTAACGCCAGTTATTTATTCTCAATCATTTTTAGAAAGTCTTTTTCATATAAAATCTTGATGTTACAACCTTCATTATTGTATTTAATGATTTTATTCATTTTCGAAGGACCTGGGTCAATACCAGTTATCACAAAATTTGTCCGCTTAGTAATTGATGTATCAATATCTGCTCCCATATTTTTTACAATTTCGGCAGCTTCTTGTCTATTAATATTTTCCAGTACGCCGGTAAAAACAACTTTTTTGTTGTAAAAAGGACTATTGATATCTGCATTTTCAAGGTCGGGTTTTAATAAATTTCCTTGAATCCTGTCATGACCTTCTAAATCCAGAAATTGCTTTGATTTTGAATTCGATTTCCGTTTTGGTTTCACATTCGAAAAGGTTGGGCTTTCTCCGTTAAGAACCTTGATATATAAATTTGCACATGCTTCTGCATCACAACCCGCATTATGATGATTCTCCAAACTAACATTAAATGAAGCGCAAGCTTCATTTAATGATTGTCCAGTCAAATTTAATGTGCAATCACAATCAAAATTTGGAATATCTAAATCGTAGTAGTCTAAGGTCTGGTGCAAACAATTAATATCAAATTCGGCATTGTGGGCAACTAATTTTTTGTTCTCAATTATTGGATAAATTTTTTCCCAAATTTCAGGGAACTTTGGTTTATCTGCAGTCATTTCAGATGTTATTCCATGAATATTTGTGTTGTGTCTGGAATACTCGTTATTTGGAGGTTGAATTAATTCTGTGATAGTTTGTTTTAATTCTCCATTTTCAACAATTGCTATACCTATTTGACAAATGCTCCATCTTTTTCCAATTGCAGTTTCAACATCCAAAGCAATAAAATCATTGTTCATTGTCTTTGGTTTTGAAATTTTTGTTGATTTACTCTGACTACTAATTGGTTTAATAGAATATGCAAAAGATTCGATGTCAATTCCACTATCTTTTAGTTCTATCGCTAAATCACAGACAATAAGTGATAAGTCATCATTTAATGTCAAATCTGAATTAAAATGCTTCAATAAAGAATCAATCAAGTCGGGAAGATTATTTGCTTGTGCAATATCCTTAATTTTTAAAATCGATAAATTGTAATCATTAATCCTGTTATGCTCTAAAACTTTCTCTAAAGTCTCAGCTTCTTCATCCCAAACAACTATTAAATTGTGATTTAAGAAATCACGTATTTCAAATATTTCCCAAACATCTTTAAAACTAATGTCTTCAATCCACTCTTGTTCGTAATCCAACAGTTCTAAAGTTTTTTGAAATCTTTTTGTTTCTACAATTTTTTCTGGCGGACGAAAATCATAAGTTTCAGTATCGGCTATTTTTTCATTTTGAATAAAGCAAAGTCCAATATTAAAGGCACTCAATAAATTGTCTGTTCCTTTCAAAAAATGAATTCCTATCATGTCGAACTTGGTTCCGAAATATTCTTTAAAGTCTAAAGGATTTTTGAATTCACCATTTTTTATTTTAGTCTGAATTGCTTTTTCAAACTCGGGTTTGATTTTCATTCCTCGTCTTATCATTTCTTGATAAGTCGGTTCAAGCTTATAAACAGGTTCATATTGAACGTATTTATAAAATTTAAAATCATTTGCTTTTTCTGGGTCAGGAAACGAAACATTAAGTTTTATCTGTCGATTGTCAGATTTGTCATAATTGCTTTCTTCTGTCTTTTTACTCGATTTTGCAATTACAAGAATTAAAATAGTGACAATTGCTATAATTATTACTGTTGTTCCCATGATGCGTCTTTTTTCATAATTGGCGTTAACGGTGGTGGTATGAGGTCGTGGCGGTCAGACGAGAGTCTGAACTGTCCGACCGAAACTGAGGTTGAGACGAGATTCGACTTGTCGAATCCGCTCAAACCCAGCCATGCATTATACCACGTGTTAGGCATAGTGTTTTATATTAGAAAAAGTGGTGTTATAAAATAGCTATTTGATTTTTTAAATTCATCAATAAACCTGCCTTGCCAAGTGAAATATTTGGTATTCCCTTTTTTATATCCAAGTAATCCTATTAAGAAAAATAATTCAAGGTATTCTACCAGATTCCAATGCGCTGAGAATATCCAATCAGCTTTTGACCTTAAGTTATACAGTTCACTTTCTGTATTCTGAAATTCATTTTTTATAATGTCCTGGAACTGATGGGTATTAAATTCGATAAGACTATTATTATTTAATGTCTCGATAATTTGTTTGGAAAAGACCGTAATATTTTTCCACTGACTTTTGTATTGAACATCGATTTCATTCCATTTATCATTTTTCAGCCTTTCAAACTCTTCTACCATCAATTTCTTTGAAATGATATCATTATCTCGTCCAACAGTGTTACATATATCGATTAAATCTCTTGGCCCACTAACTAAGTTTGGTAATATATTATCCTCAAAACTTTTTTTCGATATTTTAAAAATATCGTCCCACGTTTTGTTTAATTTTTGAGTAACTCTATTGTCAATCATATTAGTCAAATCAGATTTTTCCCACTCAAGCCCACAGATTCTATCTGAAAAATGGTTGTAGTCGATATAATTTTTTTTGACAGATTGAATAATGTACTCTTTTGTAAAGGCTGCGACCTGAATATCTTTGCCTTCTAAGTTTCCGAGGACAGATAAAAAAGCTCCTATTCTTTTACTATTATCTGAATTAACTTCATCTAATCCTTTTGTTACAAGAGATTCAGGGTTATCTACGATTACAATTAAATTTAATTCTTTTGAGATTTCCTCTAACAATTTCCCGGACTCTTCAATTTTATTAGTTTTTTTTATCGACTTTAAGTATTCTTTTCGTTCTTGGGGATTAAGATTAAATCCGTTGCCAAGAACAGAAATACCAGCAAATTTCGTTTTAAAGAAGGCGCCCATTGATTCATACCATTTCTTCTTAACCAACTCATTGCACTTCTTCTTTAACGGTTCTGATAATTTATCTTTGAATTCATCTATAAGTCCGAGGAACAATTCTGCAGCAATGATATTTTTATAATTTTCGAGGCTAAGAGATTCATCGTCGCATATAAGAGAAAATTGTGATGAACTCAAATATACTTTTTCTCTTTTAAGTTTCTCACTATTAAGCCATTTCACTAGAGCAGTTTTTCCACAACCTGAACGGGTTACAAAAATGAAACCTTTTATTTCACTCTTCTTTTCAAATACATTTTCAATTTGGCGAGTTTTATGAAAGTACTTTAGGATATCATTATCATCTTGAGCAGCTTTTGGTCCAAAATTAATCATGGTTGTGATTTTTTATAATTATAAATGGATTTCGTTTTAATTCGAATGGGCAGATAGGAGAATCTAAAAATACATATAGTGACCACCTAATTAATTCCTTTGATTTATTTGTGTCAATATTGAGTTCCTCAATAATTGAATCAATAGTCGGTATTTCATTATTTTGAAAATTTTCTGTAATAATTTTTTTTAGTTTCTCAATTGCTTTTGCAGCGTCTAAATTTAATGTACTAGAAATATGTTCTAAAGCTTGGTCAGATAATTTAATAATCCACTGACTATCATTATTCGGTTTATTAAAATTTAATTTGTATTTATCATTCTCAATTTTTACAAAAGATTTTAAATGTTCCAGATATCTTATGTAATCCATGATTCGATATACCGACATTTGTTCGTCAGTTCTAGAATTGTAGAACTCGATAAATTTGTCATTTTTACTCGCGTTTATTTCAGTAGCAATTTCTTTAAAACTAAAAACTCTATCTTTATTGAGATAGTCAAGAATCGCTACACTTCTACGAAGAACTCTACTATACTTTCTTCCGTCTGATTTTTCACCTAGATTCATAAGTCAAGTTTTTAATTATTTATTAGTTATAGGTTCGATTTAACATTATGCCTAACGGTTGGTGCAAGTGGAGTGCGGGATTTTGAAACGGTTTCCTTTCAAACCTGCACGGAGCCAAACCGGCTTACTACTAAATATTATTTTTAAAACCGTCATCCGTCAAAGACGGATTGGCGGTGATTGAACAGGGAGAAAACGCTGGAATACCACGCCTGCCCGCATTACATTTGCACTGTGTTATAGCCTGTGTTTTATTTTTTATTTAATTATCTTCCAAGTAATCAGCATAAAAGTCAAAGTAAACCTGAGCAATATAATCATGAAATCCCCATCCGATATCACTTGTATTTGACATTATTTTTTCAGCTCTATCTGCATATTTTTCAAGTAATCCATTTTTATACATTAAAGTCAAAGCTTGTTTATATGTGTTTTCCAGACTTGAATAAAAACTTTCATTAATATCTCCAAAATCATTGGTAAATTCGACTCCTGTTTCTACATAGAATAGTGTTAAGTCAGCAAGGTTATCATTGGATACTCCGAGTTTTTTAAAATCGCTTATAGCCTTTTTCCCCTTTTTCAAATTATAGCCAAATCCTCTTTTGGGAAAGAATGTTTGGAATACTTTCTCACGATATTTTGATAATAGCTCTTTTTCGTTAGGATTTACATAAAAATCAAAGTACTCTTTAACTGATTTATTTTTTTTGTATAATTCACCAATCAAGTCAATGAGTTGTTTTTTATCCAAATTTTTTAGATTGGTTTTTACTTCACGAATTCCCATTGTTCTCTATATTTCTATGCTGGTTACAGAAATTTAAATTGTCTGAATTTCAACTTCTATAAATCAGATTCATTTCAGATAATTCCTGTCCTATTTGATGAATTCCAGTTAATATTTTTTCAGTTTGGTTTTCAGATGGTTTTTTATGCCCTTGCACATATTGAGACAATAGAGTAGGGTTCATGCCAATTTTTTCTGCAAGAAATTTTGCATTGAGTACTTTATAATATTGGAAGAATTGAGCAAAGTCAATTTCAAATTTCAAATTCTCATGTGTAATTTCAAATTCTTCTTCAAAGTGTAATTGGGTGGCTTCAAGCGAATTATTTATTAATTCAGGAATAGTTCTTCCAGTTGTAAATATTGGATATTCTTCTGAATATGCTGAAAATCCAGTTTTTGTTTTTTCAACTGTTATTTTGATTTTTTTCTTATAAATTTTCATAATTCCTGTTTTTAAAGTATTATTCCTGCATCTTTCATAATTTTTTTCTCAAGCCCTTTTCCAACTTCCTGGCTTCCATGATTTGGAAAAATTATTATTCCATCTTTTTGGTCGTGTTTCATTTTAACATGCGAGCCTTTTTGCGAGATTGGATACCAGCCATCTTTTTTCAAGAGTCGGAATAATTCTGAACATTTCATTTAAAATAATTTTTCTAAATCACTATCAAAGGTAAATAATAATTTACTTTTTAGCAAGAGTTTATCTTTAGGAATTCTTCTTTTTAACATTGGCTATAACGTCCACTTGTATGTGGTCGGGCGGGATTTCTGGAAGAAATCGTGTCCGACCCGCAGGAAAGTGGGCGAATGGTCTGACTTGTCAGACCGAAAAGGCCCCCGCCTGGCATATACAATTTGTTAACGGCAGGTTTTTTTATTTATTCATCGTCAGGTTGTAAACAGTATAAAAGTATCATTTTCCGACCGAAAGTTTCAAATAACCACGTCGCGTTTAATTTTTTTTTGTCCTCAGTCAAAACAGCTTGTGGGTTGCAGGTAACCGCTGCCGGTTACTTCGCCGGGACGTGAGCCTTGCCAGCCTTGATTTAAGCTGCTGGCTGAAAACTTGCCTGCACCAGCTATTCCTGCCAATTTTATTTCCTGCCATGTACAAAGCGGCCAAAATTCAAACTGTCAGGTAATTACCAGCTATTCCTGAAAAGGCGCTGGACAGTCAGGCCGAAAAATAGTTTAGGCAAATTGTCAAACTCCAAAAAATTGGCTGGCTGCGCCCAACTTTGCTTTGCAAGTTTTATGACAGCAATTGTACAAGCGAGCAAAAAACCAAAGAACGAACTTATCAGATAACTACCCATTTTTTCTTGAAACTTGCCGTTAACGGTCACTTGTATGTGGTCGGGCGGGATTTCTGGAAGAAATCGTGTCAGACCCGCAGGAAAGTGGGCGCAAGGTCTGACTTGTCAGACCGCTGAAACCCCCGCCTGCCATATACAATTTGTTGTGCGTTCGTTATTTAAATTTTTTTATTCTATTTTTCATTTTTGGGTCTTTAATATGCGTGTCGGTGAAATCATAATTACTTTCCAGATATCTATAAGTTTTATTCTCAAATGGAGAATTATTAATATAATCAACAATGATATGGGGACCTTCATTATAAATATCTCCAATCTCATCAATTAATAATATCCTGTCGAAATGGACAGGACGTAATTCTATATAAAATCCTTTATTATCATCGTCAAGTTTATTCCATCTTTCTTTTGCTTTCATTGATTTATCTAGGAGCTTATGATAGAAGTTTTCTTTTAATCCAAATAGTTCAGGAAAATGTGGAAAACTAATGTCACAATCTTCAATCATATCCCATTCCTCAGTTTCCCAATTAACGTATGCGTAGTGCTTTTTTTGAATGACAGATATGCAGTCAATTGGGGAAAATGAATCTATCTCGTAATAACGCCAATTTAATATTTCTCCATTTTTTAGTTGTGGATAATCGTCAGATTCGGATGGACGAATAAGTATTTCTTTTGAAATTCTATCTTCAATATTATTTAAATCTAATTCTTTTATAAGTTTCTTTTTTGTTGTTAATCTTGAAGATAAGTTTGATTTCAATGTCCTTTTCCTTTTTTGTAATGAAATTCCAAAATATGCAAATAGTAAATGGTCGTATTTAGGAAGGAATAATAAATCTTCTAGTTCTGCTTTGCCAAAAATGAAAAATTCGTTTACCCCAAATTCATTAAGTCTTTGTTTAAAAACGTCTCTTGATTTTTTTGAAAAGTTACAAGGGGCTGCTAAAATATAGCCATAAGGAAGATTTAATTGTCTGGAAATGTCATTAGAAATTATTTTGTCAATCTTTTTTGGACTTAAAGATTGTTCTCGTTTGCACTGAATAATCCATTCTTTTTCTCTTACTGTATATTGAGTTAGATTATCATCCGTAAATTCTTCTGAAATAAAGTTTTCTATTGCTAAAATATCAATACCGTCATCAGAACCTAATCTACCTGTCGCCTCTATTGATTTCCAATCCTTAAAATCATACATTAATTGTCTTATTAAATCTTCAAACCTATGAGGTTCAAGGTCTTCAAAGTGCAACGGATTGATTGTTGTAGAATAGCTCATTTGTTATTTTTTTCTTTCATAATGACGCACAACGGTAAATTGTATGAGTAGTGGCAGATTGCGTGGTAGTTTCCTGTCAAACCGATACGCAGTTTGAGCGGGCTACAAACCTTGATATTTAGCACTTTTCCTGCCATTACTTATACAAAATGTTGTGCGTAGCTTTTTCTAATGTTTCACAATTATTACTTGAATATTATCTTGGTTATCAATGTCATTTTTAAATTCATTTTCATCAGTTATTGTTCCAATGTCATAAATAAGAAATAACTGATTTGCGTATTCTTTTCCATAGGCTCTAATATCTGCATTTATTTCATCAATTATTGATTTAGTTTTTGTCTTGTCTTTTGTAAATTTTATTTCAAGTGCTAATCCAAGTTTTTGAAAAATGAAGTCTGGAATTACCTCTTTCATTGATACTTTCACCCTACCAACTTCTCTGTCATAATCAATTCCTTTACTAAAGCCCTTACCAATCAATAGTGTCTCAACTTTTCCTTGAATTTCTTTCTCATTTCTTGGTATTTCAATAATTGTTTTTCGAAGGTTGCTCGCCAAAAAGTCTTTTAATTCAAGTATCTTATTCTGTTTAATATCAAGGTGGTTTTCTAATAAAGAAATTAATAAACTTAGATTTGCTAATACTCCATCAAACATTTGTTTTTGTTGGGGCCAGGTCAAACTAAAAGCATTTGGTATCTTTTCTAAGTTATATATATCTAACAGTGATATGTCCACATATTTGGAAACACTCATGGCTATTTGAGTATATTTTCTTATAAATACATCAAAACTACCATACTGAGAAATCTTGTTGTCATCACTCGTATATGTAAACTTCATAGTTTCTAAAAGAGCAATCGCGTTTTTATACAATTTTTGTAATTCTTCCTTCATAGGTTCAGTCTTCTTAAGTTACGCACAACGGTGGTGGTATGAGGTCGTGGCTGTCAGACGAGAGTCTGAGTGTCCGACCGAAACTGGGATTGAAACGAGATTCGACTTGTCGAATCCGCACAAACCCAGCCATGCCTTATACCACGTGTTAGCAAACGTATTTTAGATTATTTCAATTTCAGTTGCCAATAATGAATCGCCAAGCTTAGAAGGATAAAAAATTACTTTTTTCCCTATATACAATGATTTATTTCTATCACTTTGAATTATATATTCTCGTGAAAAGAAATATCGGGAATCACTCAAACTCTTAATCAAACCTTTATCTTCTTTAATGAACTCTACCTCACCTTCAATTTTTCCAATTACCTCTGACTGTTTTATCATTTCTGTATTAATAGTAACATTTCTAGTTACCCAATCACCTGTAAGAAATGACCTATCTTTATCTATTTTCTCTGTACCGCTAATTAAATGAGTTGTAATTTCTTGATGGACACAAAATGAATAGTCAAATGAATAGGTTGTTCCTCTCTGACCTGAACCTGCTTCAATCACATTTAGAATATTAAACTCTTGGGATTTTGTCATATACTTGTACAATGCCTGACTATTATTAGGGTATTTGAATCTATAAGTACTACGATTTTTGCAAGCCTTTGCAATATTCTGGATAAACTCTATTTCTATTTGATTAAATGAAGTTAACAAATTACCACAATGAGAATTTAAGGCTTGAATAGCATCTTCTATTGTAACTTTTCCTTTGCCACCAGCTCTGATGTAGGATTCATTCATGGATAAATCCAATAATTGAATCAATCTTCTATAGTTACCCCCAGAACCATTAATTATTTGTTCAATAGCGTCCCCCATACCTGTTTTGTTTATATCAAAAACATCTTCTGGATTTATATAAGGTTCATGGTTATTACTAGTTTCGATATTAAGATAATTGAAAATAATTGCTTCAACTTTAGCTCTAAATTTTTTGTATGAAGCAACATTTTTTATTTCTTCTTCAAGCGCAACAGCATCACCATATCTAGTTTCTGTTAAGATATCAGAATATGAATTTGGGTAAACAGCTATTTTTGTTCTAATAAAATCCGCTGTTCTAAGTTGATTCATAAATATCTCAAAGAATGAATCATTTTCTGTCGATTTGAAAAAGTTCTTGTCTAAAGACCCTGCTTCATCTATTAAAAGCAATATTTTACCATTACTATCTCGGAGTAGCAAATCGTATATAGCAACTACATCGCCAATCCCAGGATTTTGCTTTTTCTTTAACTCAATTACCTGTGATTTCTTGTAATTTGCCGATAATTCAAAAAATGAATATTTGGATTTTCCATCAAATCCAAACTCATTTGATAATCTTTCAACGTACTCTTCTGAACCAAGTTTTAACAATTGTTTTGCAGTTGATTTAATTTTTGCATCGAAAAATACATCGTCAGGAATTTTTTTCATACCATGATGAATATTTGCCATTTGCTTCGAGTCTTGCAATTTCAAATAAACAGATGATAGTTCTTCAACAATTTTTATTATTAATTGTCTGTAAATTTCACTTGGACTATCTATATGTTGAAAGTCACTTAAACGAATAAATACAGGCAAAATTAATGGTGCTTCCTCAATTAGTCTTGGGACTATATTGAAAAGATAATATGCATAATTCGCTCTTAAAAACATTGTTTTTCCAGACCCCATTCGACCTTTGATTATGGAATTTTCAAAATCTAATGGTGAGCGTAATCCTTCAAGGGGATTAACAAAAAGGGATAGTATATCACTAAGATTATATTCGTCTGCATTTCGAATTTTAAATGGTCTTTGTTTAAAAATGGTTTCCATATCAATTTATTAATGAGTTCTATTATGCGAAAAGGTTTTTAATATTCTGACTAACGTCAAATTTTGTTGTTTTTATCTTGTATCCCTTTGTTCATAATGCTTTTAGCTTTATTTGTATCTGAAAATTTTCAAAAAAGTGCTAAAATTTTGTCGTTAGCAACAGTATTTAATAAGCTCTGGAGAAATAGATAATTTGCGTTTAAATCTATTTCGGAAGTGCTTATGTGGGGAATGTTTGCTAACGGTCGAGTGTAAGTGCCGTAAGGGATTGCGGGTGATTTTCTATCAAGTTACACGAAAAGTTAAAGCGGACTACTGACCTTCGCATACCTCTGGAACCCTTATGGCATTTACACTTTGTTAGCGGCTGGCATTATCATTATATTTTATATCTGTTATTTCTAATTTCAACCATGTCCAATCACCTTCGGGAAGTTTCCAAGTTGCAGTCATTTTAGATGGCACTTCAATTCCTTCAAATGTATTGTATTCTGAAATATTCATTATCCATTCGTGTCTTTTGGCATCAGCATTGTTGCCATTATATCGCAAAGCTGAAAATTTTATAATATCACCGTTTTTATTAAAATAAAATGTACCATTTCCTTTATTACCTTCATAGGACATTGTTGCGTTTGCAGTAGTATCATTTATTTGTTCCCAAGTAATGTGTGGACTTAATGCTAATGAAGGAAACCATACCATTTCACCCAAATATCTCTGCAAAGTGCCTTCGTTTAGTTTTTCACCATGTTCATTTACTACATTGATTAAAGAATTCATTTTTATCAACATTTCACCCTTGCCGTTTTCAAATTTGTCTCGACCTTGAAAATTGAGCAAACTATTCATTTTTACATCTACTGACCAAATAAATGCAGGATTGTCAATGGTAGTATATTGTATTGCTGTTGCAGTCAACCAATTTTCTTGTTCCGCTTTCATTTTCATTTCGGCTTTCTGTGTTACCTTTCCTATACTGATAAAAGGTTTGCCAATAGCACCAGAATTTCGAATCCAATTTTTTACAGGTTCGGGTAACTCTTTTATATCACTTTCATTTAAGATTTTATCTTTTGTGCTTACATTTTGACTAAGCAAATGATTTGTCTCTCGCTGAACAAGATTTTGGAAGTTGTAGTAACTTAATGAAACAATTGATACTACCAAGATAAGCATATTGGGTATTGTTCCGAATTTAGCATCTTTCCAAAACATAATGATAAGGATTTGGGAAATTGCTACAGCCACAAGTCCGATAAACCAAGAGTATTTGGAATTTGTGAGAAAAAGAACGCAATACGTTAAAAAAAGTAATGCAGAAGTTAACCACAAAACACCCATTTGTCTTGATATCGGAAGTGTAAGCTCCTTTACTTCTTTTAATTCAAAACCCTTTAAAAAACCAAGAATGTGTATTAGCCCGTGTATGAGAACAATTACAATAAAAATATATTTCATTTTATCTAACTTTTAATAATTACTTTCTCAATATTTCTCCTGTAAGAGTAAGGCATTCTTTCGGCGTAACCATACCTTATGAGAAGTAATGGATGCTTGTTTTCTATTCCTAACTCTTTTGCAAGTTTTTGTCTCACTACTATTTCTTCACAAGGCATATTAAAATGGGCGTGACATACACCAAGATGAGTTGCTGTAAGACCAAATCGTTGAAAAGCCTGCCCTGTTTTTACCCAAGCTTCGGCATTATTTGTATCACTAATGAAAATTGCCAAACCTTGAGAGTGTTTAAGTAATTCAATAAGACGCTTCTCTTCGCTTTTTGCAGTAACAAAATTTTTCATCACTAAACTTCCTAACAATCTCCCTAATCCAGGCATTCCCATAGTAGCAGACCAAATCCCGTCTTTCTTTTTTTCTGCTTCATTTTTTGAAAAACGTATCCAATGAACCAGTTCGTTCAAAAAATCACTATTGTTGAATTGTAAGTTGTTTGCTTCAATAATGAGCGGAATTATATTTTCCAAGTCCTTTTTACTATCCAAAATGCGCATTGAAATGCCTTCAAATTTGAAACATGAACCAAGTTGTTCTAATACATCATCAGAGAGAGGTTTGTCGTTGTATTTACTTTTTGTAACCTGTCTTTTAGCTATTTCATTAAACAAAATATCGAGTGTGCCTTTACCAGCATCATCTTTTGTTAAGTCAATAATTATACTGCTTGCTGCGTTTTCAGGATATTGCACGTTACACTTATAATCTTTTTGTTTTGCTGCGAGGAGCAAATTTTCCAGCGCACAACCCAAACTGATATAGAGTTCATAGTTTTCAGCATCAACTACCGGGAGAGCCCTTTTAAAGTCAGGGTGAATGATAATGCCAGTATCAATATTTTCAAATTTCCATGGTTGTGTGTTATGTCCTGACGGTGCTTTAATTGCAAATTCAACCAAAAAATTAAAATCATCTGTTTTCATTTTTATTCCTTTTATTAAGTGACTATCTTGTCTTCTATGCTTGCCGCTAACGGTCACTTGTATGTGGTCGGGCGGGATTTCTGGAAGAAATCGTGTCAGACCTGCAGGAAAGTGGGCGAGTGGTCTGACTTGTCAGACCGCTAAAACCCCCGCCTGCCATATACAAATTGTTAACGGCTGGTTTTTTATTCATGGTCAAGTTGTTAACAGTATAAAAGTATCAATTTATACGTCAATTTTCCAAGTAACCACTTGGTATCTAAATTTTTTTTTAACCCCCAAAATCAAAGTTGCTTGTGGGCTGTAGGTAACCACTGCCGATTACAAAGTTGAAACGTGAGCTTTACCATTCCTAACTTATGCCGCTGGCGGAAAACTTGCGTGCGCAAAATATTCCTGCCAATTTTTTTAATACCAGCCTAAATACCAGAAGGCCAAAAATCAAACTGTCTGAATAACCATAGGCTGTTCTTAAAATTGTGCCGCACAGTCAGGTTGCAAAACAGTTTGGCAAAGTATCAGACCCCCAAAATTGGCGACTTGCACTAACCAAACATTTGCAAGTTTTGTGACAGCGATTTACGGGGCGAGCAAAAAACCAAAGAACGAACGTTTTAAATAACCACCCATTTTTTCCTCAAACTTGCCGTTAACGGTGGCGGTATGGTTAGTAAGGGATTGCGGGCTTCTTTCCTGTCAAGTTACAGCTAATTTTGGAGCGGGTTACTGCGCCCCGAAAACCACTGAAACCCTTATTAACTATACCGCGTGTTACCGCCTGGTGTTTATTTTTTCAGTCATTTTTACTCAATTTGCTACTGTTTCTCTGTCTGCCGTGCGTTAGGCTTGGTGGCTCTTTTGCAATTTTTGGTTTTAATGTCGGCTGGTGCGAATTGCAAATGTGCCACCATTTGTGTTGGCTTAATTAGCATTTTTATACGTAATTACATTTTCTCTAAATAAATATGCTTCTGACGAACCTAAATCAACCATTCGGTTTAAAATCCAAACATATTCGTCAACTAGGTTTTTATCATTTTTGATAATTGAAATATGGTTATAGAAAAGTCGTTTTATCATTCTTTCCGCGGAAGGATTCATTAAAGCAAGTGTAGTGGTTGGTTCAGTTTTAAATATTTCTACTAACCAACTAATTGATTCAGGAAGAAAAGTTTTTTCGCCAATAGTTGAAAAAACATTAAGGATTGAAGTCGTTTTATGTTTTCCCAAATCTTTAACCATTGACTGATAAAAATCTTTTTTGTTTTCAAGCGGTTGCCAATGATTTGCTGTTTCTTTCCATTTAATATCTAGGAATAGTGTAGTTAGAAAATAATGTTTGCCACTTGTTTTGATTTTGATAAAGAATTTTTGCCATAATGCCCAAAAGTTTGCGATGAGTTTTTTGGTTAAATCTTCATCATTAGAATTGGCAATAATATCATCTAATTTGTAAATAACGTATTCGGTTATTTTTGAAGTAAAATCAAATAAGTCATTCCGTCCTCTAAAACTTTGAGCTTCAAGTTTGTAAATTGGGTCTATGATTAAATCCAAAACAGATTTCGCTAATTCGCTATTTGCTTTTAAAAAAAGTTCTGCCAAATAAAATTCAATATCATGAACAGATTGGTGATGAATTTGCCTTTCTCCCTTCTTGCGATTGTAAGAGTAATTTTCTTCGTGCTGTAAATCAGCAGTCAGTAATGGAATAAAATGTGTAATGAATGATTCGAAATCTTTATCTATGGTATCATATGGTATAATTACAAATGCCCTTGCTAATAAATATCCTTCACTTTTTTCCAAATCTATTTCTGAAAGGTCTAATTTTAGGTGCTTGTCAGAAGAAATTTGTTGAACGAATTCTTCTTCTTTTTTCAGTACCTCATTTAAAGTATCCTCATCTTGGTATCCATAGAATTTTGGATTAGCTTTTTTGAAATTGGAATATTTAATAAGACCAAGCCAAACTCTTTTAGCTTCTTCAAAATATTTTTTAAAAAAAGTGTCTCTAACGTATTTTGTTATTTTGTCAACTTCATGGTCGTGAAACGGAGCAAACAACATATAAACCATCGTTGCTATTATTCCGTTTTTATCTTCATCGCTATCTGCATTTTGCATAAGCAAATGGAAAGAGGATAAAGCGATATCCTTTTCCATAATATTGTAACCTTTGTTCAATCCATAGTTCCGACTAAATGTATCTTGTAGAATTGCGCCTACCGCATCTACAATTGTTTTAATACACCAAGATTTTTGCTTTGATGTAATATTACTTGAAAAATCCCTTAACCCGAGAATAGCAAGACTTATCGGTTTACTGAATAAAATATCTAAATTTTTAGCATCAGAGTAATAATTATGGCACTCTAACCATTTTTCATAACTAATTGCTTCCTCTTTAGTATATGCTTTCGAAATTATTCCTGAATATGTGGCTGCTTTGTTTTGTGCTTCAATGTAGGCACTATTAGAATCTATATATTCAGCAACATCTTTTTCATATTTGGGTTGAATAATAAATCCGCCAAGTTTTTCATCATACGGTTTAACTTCCCACTTTCTTATATCGATTTCATTAAGTAGCTTTTTCCATCTCACATCATCATCCTTGACTTTTGCTTGAAGTTTATCAAAAAGATGATGAATTTGTTGATTAATAATTTGTACGTTGAACTGATAATCAACGATAAAATCAACTAATCCTCTTGTATATTTCTTCCTATGAGGAAGTTGATTTGATTTTGCCGTTTCTTTTTGAGCAAATGGAACGTCATTATCAAATATGGCTAATGGAACGTGTTCTTGTGATGCTCTACTTAAATCCCATTCATAGAACTCCTTAATACTTAATATTGGAATCATTTCTTCTTCAACAACTTTTGGGTAAGCAATAGCAACACTATTCAATACACTAGTAATGGCAACATTATTACTTTCCTTTAGCAAGTAATTGAACATAAATTGTAAGTTCTTTTTACTGACATCTGTATTATAGCTTGCCGTCTCAAGCATATACTTTTCTAAACTTTTAAGTAAAGATTCCAATGCATAATTGGTGACGCTTGAACCTCTATATGCAGCCCACAATTCCCAAGCCGCCCATTGTTTTACAATTGTTCCATCGTTTAGTTCAATTTCTATTTGAGAGATTTTGTGTTTGTATTCACAAGTAGCATTTACATAGAAATCAACCGAATAGTTAATGAAATCAATAATGAATTTTAAGCCAATTATTGGGTGAAATATCAATAAATTATAAATTGGGGTTTTATATATTCCCGAAGGGAAGAAAGAATGTCTATCTTTAATTCCCCAACATTCTTCATCTCTCAAAGAATGGCTTGCCATTATTCCAAATCTATCTTCAGGAAAATCTTCTTTTTTAGGCGGAACAAATTTCCAATGCTTCCAAGCGGTTTCAACTATTAGTTCTGGCAATTCTTTTACCAAACGTTGATTCCCTACGCCTGAAAGGCAACTTTCAATTACATTTTTATAAAATGAATTTAATCTCCACAAATCTCGATTTTCTTTATAGGCAAAGGCTCTTGATATTAGTTGTTTAATCTCTACTTTAGAAATATCCGACAAGTCAAATAAAATAGTAATCAAATCTTTTGACTTACTTTTCATATTTTCTTCTTGCCAGAATTCCTTTTCTTCTTCAACTTCTTTCAAATATGTGAGGACGATTGATTTTGCTGCTTCCAATTCTATATTTTCAATTTTATAATATTGAAAAAGCAATCGGTAATACCAATCCGAAAGAAAGTTGAGTATTGAAAGTTTTATTACATCTAATTGAGTAATGTGTTTTTGAATAAATAAAATTACTTCTTTCCACCCTGAACCTATAGGCAATAGCAAATTATTATTGCTGGCATTCTGGTCACTTTCTTTGCAACAAGTTTTAATGATATGAAGACATCTGTTGAAAAAGGAAGCCTCTTCATTAAGAAGTTCTTTTTCAAAAAAGGTAAAAAACGAACTGCTATTTTCTGACTTAAAAGCGGCGACTAACAATTCATCAGCCCAATATTTTTCAATCGTTTGGTCAGAAATAGTTGCTTTAATCAACTCATTTATTTTGCTACTGTTGTCAATTAGATAATCTTCTACCCAAAGACGAAAAGCACGTCTAATTGCCGGTTCGTTACCCAAATTGCTGAATAAATCTTTTGGGTTGGGAAAATCTTCAAATTTTGAAGAGACATATTTCACCAATGCCCAATCTTCCAAAATATCGTGAGTCGGGGAATATTTTCTATTGTTGTTTTCTTGAAATACTATTTCATCGTTTTCTAAACAAGCGATTGCTTCAGCATCAGATTTATCGGGCTTTGTAAAGAGTTTCATTTCTTTCGCTCTCTTTACAGCAATTTCTTTAAACGCTTCTTCACGTTTAATAGGAAGCCCATTTTTTGTATTAGTTGAATCTACAACCAATGAATTCCATAGCTTATCTTTAAATTCAGTTAGTGAAACATTGGAATAATCATCGTTTGTTTTACTAATTGCTAGGATTGAAAAGTCAAGATATTTAGGACTTTGAAGCAACTTTTTGACTTTATTATTTTTTAGGACGCTGTTTAATTGTGGAAATTTTTCTGCGACAAGTTTCAACTCTGCTTCATCAAGTGTTGGAATGTCAATTATGTTTGTGACGTTTTTATCAATTCCAAATTTTAAAGTGATTAAGTCAACGGCATATTTTCGGGATGCAGTAATGATTTTTATTTCTGGATGTTCTTGAAGTAACGCTAATATTTGTTTGAAAGCACATTCAGGGTCTGATTCCAATAATTTTTCCAAACTGTCAATGAAAATAATCTTTTCTGGAATCAGAGAAATGCACGAGAAAATGTCTTGTATTGTTTCATTTACACCTTGACTTGAAAAAACATTCGCAATAGTAGGTGCATTGAATTGGTCTGCTCTAAAAACAAAAACACTTGCATTTGGAAAATCTTTTTGAAGAACTTCTTTGATTTCAGCCGATTTTCCGACACCGGGTTTTCCGGTAACAATTGTAAGTTGATAATTGCTTATTGCGTTTAAAATATTTTCTCTTGATTCGGTTCTCGGTAGTTTAAATTTATTATCACCTATACCGATTGACGTTTTTATTGGTCTTAAAATCTCTTTGCTATCTGATTTAAGCTTTTCAACTGATTTTAAGTATGGGCTTAATTGTGCATTGTCAAAATGCTTATAGAAATCTTCTTCTTTAATACTTTCCAGAGTTGCACTTCCCCCATTTGGGTTAAGCGTTGCAACGTATGAAAAAATACTATTCCAAATTTCGTTGTCGCTTGCTGTTGATTCTTTGCTTTTGCAAAGTTTAATCAAATTAAGAAAATATGTTTTGTCAACGCTTCCTTCGTTTAAGAAATCATATTCCAAAACATCAACGCATTTCAAAAAATCCCAAATCTCTTTGTCGGTTAAAACGGTTTTGTTGTTCGCTTCTTTTAACACTTCACGAAAAACAGCTAACCTGTCCTTCTTTCCTTTAATTCTACTTACTTCCGAAATAAAATCTGTTTCCGTTGCGTGGCTTCTTGCCCAATTAAAAAGTGATTTAAGATGATTTCGTTCATCTTTCGTTAACCCATTTTTTACAACTATTAGTTTATCTCTTTTTTTATCAAAAATTGAAGTGTTGTTATAATCTTTCCAAAAAGCACTTATTACTTCTTTGAATTTTTCATTGCCAGCGGTAAATGATATGTCGTGTTTTACTTGAATCAGTAAACGATGCTCGCCAATCTTTGACTTTGCAGTAGCCATGAAATCGTCAGTTTCATATCCTCTATTGGTTACTTGTAAGGCAACCTCTGAGAGTTCTCCTGAAGCAATACAAGGAACATTACCACGAATAATAAGTGTTGTGAGAAATGCAGTTTGAACGAGTTGTTCAAAATTTGTTCCTCCTCCTCCTTTTTGAAATACGCTCCCTTTATCTGACATAATTACATTTCATTTGAGTGAAGGCAAAAATTGCACTCTTTGACAAAGCTTTGGTTTTTGCGTTGGCTTGTGAGGCTTTGGCAATGTGTGCAATGTGGGTCGGCAATTGCCTTTCCTGTTGTACCAATATTTCGTTTTTCTGTACTTTCAAAATGGTTTACTTTTTAATCTTAGGATTGTCGTCTTTTTACACTTGGCGGTAACGGTGAGTATATGCAAAGTAGGCGATTGCGGGCTTCAAAATTATCAAACCGTTGAGAAGTTGAAGCGGGCTACAACCCTTGAATTTACTGCCATTTCGCCTATTTTGTATATACATTGTTGGCGGTAGTATTTTATATTCTTCCTTCAATTGTCCCTATTAAATTTATCAAGGAAATCGTTGCTGTCGCACACAATGAAGCTTCTTTTTTTGTCGCTGTCCTTTTATGTGTCAATTCATTAGCTAAGTCTAATGTTGCCCTTGCATACTTTCGTAAAATCTCATTACTTGAACCTGATAATTCAACTGCAATATAAGCTTCAAGCATTCTTTTAGCATCTGTCTTACTAACCTCCTTCCCGTCGAGTATTGGGTGTTTCTCTTTATTAAAAACTGCCTGAGCTAATGTAATAATAGTTTCACGACTTAATAATCCAACCACTTGAAATTGTTCTTCTGTTTTAGCTTCGTTTTGTCTTAATCTAATTTCGTTTACAGACCTTTCAATCCTTTCCCAATCAGTCAAGTCAACTGTTACACTTATGAAATCTGGCTCTTCATTTTCCTCTAACATTTGAATAAGAGAATTATACATTTCATTAATGTATGTTCTTCTTTCGCTGTATTTTGAAAACGTTGAACTCCATTTACCATACCATTCCCAAAGGTCTTTGTGTGGGTTAGGATTTTTAAAATTCAGTTTTTGTAGTGCTTTATCAGTTGTCGTATATTTATGTTTAAATTGGTCGTTTATATCTGGAATCCTTTGTCCCCCAGTAGCTACAGAAATCATGGTATTTTTAAGAAATTCAATATCTTGAACAAGTTGTTCTTTACTAATTGTTCCCCCAAGTCTAGCCCAATCAATTTTAGGTTTTGCTTTTGGAACAATCGTAATATTTGATATTCCTTCGTTTTCATAATGTCTTGTTGCGACACTAAATTTTTCAAGTAAGGCGGATTCCACACTTTGAATTCTATCACGAATTTTTACGAATGTGCCAATGTCAACTAGTAAATGTAGTGTATAGAAATAAGTGCCTCCATTCCAATTATCATATCCAGTCTGCTCCAAAGTTATTTGGGCACTATTCAAAATTTCAGTCAATTCATCAAGCTTATCAGCTTTTAGAATTTCTGTCACTGTGTAAACAATCGTCCTTATTTCATCTTGATTTTCAAGCATTACTGTCTGTTTTTAATATTACCGCCAACGGTCACTTGTATGTGGTCGGGCGGGATTTCTGGAAGAAATCGTGTCAGACCCGCAGGAAAGTGGGTGCAAGGTCTGACTTGTCAGACCGCTGAAACCCCCGCCTGCCATATACAATTTGTTACCGGCTGGGCTTTTTTCTTATTTTAATTTCTCTTTTTATCATAGTTGTACATCTATCAAATTGAGGGTGTCTTGTATCAAATTATCTAATTCAGGTGCTGTCAATGTATTCGGATTAATCCCAATTGTTGTATAGTTAGGCATTGGAATTCCATGATGCGGCTTCCACGAAACACTATTTATTAAGTTAAGATTTGAAATTATTGTTGCCCTGTTTGCATTATCTCTAAAAACCACACCTGAAGTGTCAAGAAAAGTGATTAATCTTCCAAAAGTTTTTTGCCCTGTCATAGCCCTTATTTCTTTATAAAACTTAAATCTCAAATGGGATTCAAGTACATTTCTTAACCATCCTATTACAGTATCTTTTTTTGAATGGTCAGGATTGATTCTAAAGGCTTCAAGTGCTTCTATGTGTTTGAAGTAATCATTTTTAACTAATTCATCTAAATCGCAAGGTTCAATTATCGAAGCTTTAGCTGCAAAATTCTCAGTAATTCTTAATGACGACTTTTCGTAAGCTGTAATATCTTTTCCTATTTCGTGAAGAAAATATTCGTTGTGACTTAAAATAACTACTTGTTTCATTTGCTGAAACAAAGTTTTGATGATTCCAATTGTGTAAGTTCTTCGGTTAGTATCTAAACTAGACAATGGGTCGTCAAAAACTAAAATTTTGTTTTGGCGATTTGGGTCAATGTCGAGTTTTGATAAAAAGAAAGCTAAAGCAATTGTGCTTTTATCTCCTTCACTTAAGCATTCCTTAGCACTAAAAGGTTGGTTTGGAACAAATGAAATATCTTTGCCGTCAATGGTAAGTTTATAGCCAATTTTGCTTTGAGTCGCTCTTCCTTGCGGCGGAATATGGACAACGTTATCTATTCTAAAAAGTGTTTTGAAAACGGTGCCTAAATAGTGATTGATTCGTGCTTGATAGTTAGTAAAAAAAGCTGTTGCTGCAGCTTGTTGCTGCTGAACAAGTGGGGGATAAGCTAATTCGAGTGTTCTTAGATTTTGTCTTTCTGTTATTAATTGATTACAAAGTGCTGCTATTGGGGCTTCAAATCTTTTTTGAATTCGTTTCAATCTGTCAACTTCAAGTTGCGCATTGGGAACAGTCAAAATGTTAGCGCGAAAATTTAAAGCTGCTAAATTGTACGATGCTACACTTTGATTGTAAATATCAATATTTGAATTAATTGTTTGCAATGACAAACAAAAATCATTAGCAGTGGCGGTAGCCACTGCTAATGAAGGATTTTGAATCTTTTGTTGAACCGAAGTTATTATATTATGTAATTCTGTTCTTAATGTAGCTTCGTTAGCAATTATATTAAAAGTTGGAGTTTGTACTGTATTGGGTAAATGCGCTGTCCATGATGCAATTCTTTCAATATTTAATTGATTGATGTTATTAATTGCTTGAATTATTGCATCCAAATTAAAGTTTTGAAGAGAAGTCAGATGATTTTGAAGACGCTCAATTAATGAATTAAATTCAGCATTGAACTTAATTGTATAGGCATTAATGATTTCTATCGTATCGTTAATTGCTTGTTTGCAGAAAGGACAGAAAATCTCCGTTTCATTAGCATTTTGTTTGCTTTCAATATATCCAAAACCTTTCTGTAACCAACCTTCTGCACCATCAATTGTATTAGTTTCTAAATCGTGGCAGTGTTCCTCAAATATTGATTGCAATGCTTCGTTCTGAATTGATTGTGAAGTCGTTTGCAAATCAGTAACTAAAGTTTCAAAATCAATTCCTGAATCTATATTAGTAAGAAGTGAAAGAGTTTGTAATGTCTGAATAATCGAATTTGCGTTTGCACTGGCTAACGCAGCTTCTGCATTTACAATAAGTTGGGCAATGTTGTTAGCTTGTGCAACTGGAATAGTAAGAAAGGATGCAATCAAATCTCTCGTCAAATTGTTCCTGACTTGCTGAATCAATTGAAGTTCAATTGTTGCTTGATTTTGTCTGGATGCCGCTTTATCCGCTTTATTTTGCTCAATCTGGTTTTGTATGGCAATTCCTTGTGCTCCAATTACAAATTGATGAAGTTGTTTTTTATGTTCGTCATTAAAGTCAAAACCCGAATAAATGTTTTCATTCACAAAGTGAATATCAAAAATTTCAATGTCTGGAAAAGTTATTGACCAACCTGTTGAGCCAAAAGTGTGATATATATTTGGTGTCCCAATTTGTGTAATTTGGGCTGCTTGTGGTGCAGTATAATTTGTTGAAATTCTACTTCGTATGATGTCTGGATTATTTGTTGTCAATGAACGCAGAACGGAGGTTAACGTTGTTTTACCTCCTCCGTTGTCGCCATAGATTAAAGTCATTTTACGGAAATTGACTTGACCCGCAGCTTGATAGTCGCGAAATTTACCTATGGACACAAGTCGTTCAAACTTATTTATCATACTGAAGTTTTGATTTTCTTATAGTTTTTTTACTCTATTTCAAAGTTCACATCATCTTTTTCAGCCTTGCCGGTAACGGTCACTTGTATGTGGTCGGGCGGGATTTCTGGAAGAAATCGTGTCAGACCCGCAGGAAAGTGGGCGAGTGGTCTGACTTGTCAGACCGCTAAAACCCCCGCCTGCCATATACAAATTGTTAACGGCTGGTTTTTTATTCATGGTCAAGTTGTTAACAGTATAAAAGTATCAATTTATACGTCAATTTTCCAAGTAACCACTTGGTATCTAAATTTTTTTTTAACCCCCAAAATCAAAGTTGCTTGTGGGCTGTAGGTAACCACTGCCGATTACAAAGTTGAAACGTGAGCTTTACCATTCCTAACTTATGCCGCTGGCGGAAAACTTGCGTGCGCAAAATATTCCTGCCAATTTTTTTAATACCAGCCTAAATACCAGAAGGCCAAAAATCAAACTGTCTGAATAACCATAGGCTGTTCTTAAAATTGTGCCGCACAGTCAGGTTGCAAAACAGTTTGGCAAAGTATCAGACCCCCAAAATTGGCGACTTGCACTAACCAAACATTTGCAAGTTTTGTGACAGCGATTTACGGGGCGAGCAAAAAACCAAAGAACGAACGTTTTAAATAACCACCCATTTTTTCCTCAAACTTGCCGTTAACGTCTGTGTATATGTACTAGTAAATATATATCTCTATTATCGCCTGTTTTTTGAATTGTCAACTTGTCTTTTATTGCAGTCATTTTTTGTTAATAATTTGTCTTCAAACTGGGCCGATTCCGAAACAGAATATTTTTTGTTTTGTTAACTCTTTTCAAAGCTCCGCTTTCTCAATTACAGCTAGTATGTCCTTGAGAATTATTGTTTTCTGTTTTGTTTCTTTCTGAATGTCAATTGCTTGAGAACTGTAGTGTCTCTTTTTGGCTTGTTTTCGTTTGCTTGCCCGCTTTTGGCGCAGAGTTTTTTGTTTTATTGTTTTAGTTTATTAAAAGTTATTTTTTTATGCGTTGTAACGTTTGCGTAAATGTATTAAAAAAAATTATAGAATATCATCCAGTAAATTTCTGAAATTAAAGTTATTCCCCGCTACATGAGTGTACCGTTGTGTGGTTTTAATGCTTTCATGTCCCATCCATTCTTGTATGTAACGTATATCAATTCCCTGTTCAATATGATGCGTTGCAAAACTGTGTCGTAATATGTGCGGATAAACCCGTTTTTTTATACCTGCCCGTTTGGCCGCCTCCCGAATAACTTTCCAAACAGACTCGGCACTGTACTGTCCCCTCATTTGCCCTTCAAATAGGTAAATCAATGGCCTGTATTCCCGGTAATATTCCTTTAAAAAGGTAAGGAGTTGCAATGGCAAATTAATGTACCGGTCTTTACCTCCCTTGGCATCGTTGAGTTTAATCAGCATCCGTTTCGAGTCTATATCTTTTAGCCTGAGATTAATGGCTTCGCTCCGCCTGAGTCCACACGAATAAATTAGAGCAATTAAACACTTGTGCTTCCGGTTTTCAGTGTTTTTTATCATCGCGCCAACCTCTGTTTTGCTTAAAACCTCAGGTAAACTTCGCTTTTTCCGGGGCCTGCCAATGTCATAATATTCTTTATCTCTTCCCAATACCTTTTCAAAATAAAACTTAATGGCATTAATGCGCTGATTTTGTTGCGACGGAGAAATATTTCGCTCATTAATTAAGCGTAAAATATACTCATTGATTTCTTCTTTGGTAATATGGGACAATTCTCTGTCTGAAAAATTAGCGATAAAATTTTTAAAATAATGGATGTATGTTTTGACGGTATTTTCACTGTACCGCTTTTGTTGGAGCTGTTCCAAATAACCTTTGGGGAGTACAATATTTGCGTTTGTTATTTTTTTGGGGGGCTTTGGTCGATCGTTTTTTGGCTGAAGGTGAGTGTTTTGTATTACAGCCGAATAATTGATAAATGCCATGGGGTTCATCGCTGTAAAGAAACTCCCAAGGTTAAAATCGTTTTCAGGAATGTACCAGCACCTCATTGTCTGGCTCCAGCGGGCATTTGTACAGGTTTTTAATCTGTCTATTATCTCGTGATTATAGGTAAATCCGACTTTAACTACCGGTTGTTCACGATGAATTGCGGTATTGAGTATTATTTCTGGTTTGAAAGTCATTATGTGTGACCTGGTTTTTCAGGGTTCCAAATTATAAAATGCAAAACATAAAAGCAAGAAAAAGAATTCAATTTTAGTATAACCTGAGTTGAAATGGTGAATATACTACTTGCTAAAATCCTAGTCTGACATCTGGCAGGAATTTACTCCCTTTAGGGTTGGGGTAAAATAAATTGATTTTCAATATTATAATTTGTGCAATATAACATAACCCCATTCTATATAGTATTTCATTCTTACGATTTTTAAACAGTTTCTTATATTTTAATGACGTGTTGTTTTATCGAATTTTAAGCCAGTCAAATATTGTTTGGATTGAATGTCATTCTACTACATTTTTTATAATCGAAAACTAGTGTCATGTCAACTTCAGAATGTCATTTCGACCCCAGGGAGAAATCTGCTACAACATTGAGATTTCTCATCTTCGTGCCTCAGATTCGAAATGACAGTACGAGACAATTTATCATTGACTTGATACTGGATTATTATTAAATCTGTCGAAGCAGAACTAATTTCAGACAAAAAAATCTTTTCTTTGTACTGCCAATATCCTTGAATTATAAATAAGGAATGTTTTATTTTCGGACAGGGATATGGGTAAATTTGGAAATTTCTGTAAACTGACGAAGATGGAGAAGAAGCGCGTGAATGTGGTGACGATGGGGTGTTCAAAAAACCTGGTAGACTCAGAGGTTTTGCTGAACCAACTGGAACAGGGAAAGTTTGAAGTGATGCATGATTCCAATGACACTGGTTTCGATGCGGTTTTTGTGAATACCTGTGGTTTTATTCACGATGCCAAACAGGAGTCAGTCGATATGATTCTTGATTACGTAGAGGCCAAAAAGCGTGGGGATATTGGCAAACTTTATGTAATGGGGTGCCTGTCAGAAAGGTATCAAAAAGATTTGGAGAAGGAAATCCCGGAAGTAGACCGCTACTTCGGCAAGTTCGACCTGAAAGCCATGGTTGACGAGCTGAAAGTCACCTACCAGCCCGAATACATTTATGAGCGGAAAATTACCACGCCATCGCATTTTGCCTATCTGAAAATTGCCGAGGGATGCAATCGTTCCTGTGCATTTTGTGCCATTCCTATGATGACGGGCAGGCACAAGTCGCGCTCGATGGAAAGCCTTGTGAAAGAGGCGCGTTACCTTGCCAAAAAAGGAGTGAGGGAAATTCTTCTTATCGCCCAGGAATTGTCGTATTACGGTTTTGATTTATACGGGAAAAATTGTCTTCCCGACCTGATTCATCAAATTTCAGAAATTGAAGGTATTGAATGGATTCGCCTGCATTATTTGTATCCTACGAAATTTCCGTATGAGATTTTGCCGGTGATGCGCGAAAATCCCAAAGTGTGCAAATACCTTGATATGCCTTTGCAACACATTGCCAACCCGGTACTGAAACGAATGTTACGCCATGTATCCCGCGAAGAAACAGAGGCGCTTATAAAAAGGATAAAGGAAGAAGTTCCCGGGGTAATTTTGCGGACAACCATGCTAGTTGGGTTTCCGGGAGAAACAGAGGCCGATTTTGAAGAACTGAAACAGTTTGTCAGGGAAACCCGGTTTGAGCGGCTGGGCGTTTTTACTTATTCGCATGAAGAAGGAACCTATGCCGGCAAAAAATTTACAGATGATGTTCCGGAAGAGGTGAAACAGGCCCGTGCCGATGAAATTATGGATATTCAGCAACAGGTTTCGGCCGAACTTAACCAACAAAAAACAGGACAAACGTTTAAGGTTATCATCGACCGGAAAGAGGAGGATTACTTTGTGGGAAGGACAGAATACGATTCCCCGGAAGTGGATGGCGAAGTACTCATTTCATCTTCGGAAGAACTGAAAACAGGCGAATTTTACCAGGTGAAAATTACCGGCGCCGAAGATTATGATTTGATGGGCGAGGTGGTCCTTACTTCCCAAAAATATATACAATAGACATTTGCTGTTGCTGATCCAGATCGTTCCAGTCAAGAACATGAAACGACAGGTTAAACCGGCCTTTTACCTTTTCATGATTAATAAAATACCAAATGACGTCGGTGCGCCAGTAATTTTTTAGCCGGTAAAACAAATCGCCGTAGGCAAAGCGGTGACCTGCCCCTGAACTCAGAACCGATTGAATGCCGTAATTTTTGTAGCGCCCTTTTGCTTCGGCAAACAGGCTGGTAGAATGGATAAATCCGTTGGTTACACTTCGTTCGCGAAAGGAAGAACCCAGTATTCCGGCTTTCAGATGGCCTTTTATGACACTGTTTTCTGCTGTCCGGATTCCTGCCTGAATGGCGTAACCAAGATAATCCTTAATGTGATCGCCTGGAATGTCTGTTGCCGGCCCTGCATCGTGGAACAGCAATACATAATTTTGCAGGAAGATATTTTTATGAAATAGTTGGCCCGAAAAACCAGCCATAAAGTTCTCGCGTTTTATTTCGGTTTGACGGCTCACCCAGTCAACAAAACCGTTTTGGTGTCCCCAGTCCCAGCGTACTTCGCCAAAAAGCCCTTCAATGTTGGGACGGTAGTAAAGCAGCGTATCGGTGAGCATGGCCAGCGGAAAGTCAATGGTTCCTCTCCGGGGAAATGCGCCAAATTTAAAATTTTTAGTTTCGTCGCTGAACTGGTAATATAAAGTCAGGTTGGGTTTATGGTAGTCGAGGTCGCTGCCAAACTCAAGCAACTGGCTTAGTCCGCCACGAAGCCGGTGGTTATCCAGTTCCAGTCCAATTTCAAAAGCGCCCCGGCTGCCCAATATCGTTTGCGACAATGCTTTGCCACTGAAAAATTCACGGTTGTCACCAATACCTTCAAACGTTACTTTGTATTCAAATTGTTGCGCCAATACCCAAAATGGAAATGACGCACAAAGTATTAACAGCAGTTTTTTCATTATTTCCCGTTTTTCCGGGACGAAAGTAATCAATCATTTCGTAAACCTGCCAATTCATTTTATATTCGTGAAAATTAAAAAAGGCAATTATGGCAGTTCTAAAATTTGATGAAGTTCCCTACGAAAAAGTAAAAGAAGGACTTCAGCGAAAAATTATTCATACCGATAACCTGATGTGTGTTCTTATTGATTTTAGCAACGGCCCCTGGGAAGAACCGGAACCCCCTCATTCGCATCCGCATGAACAGGCTTCGTATGTGGCAGCAGGCGAAATTATTTTTTATTGTGAAGACGAGCCGGAGCAGCATCTTAAAGCCGGAGATATGTATGCCGTTCCTCCCAATAAAAAACATACCGTAAAGTTGTTGACTAAAAACGTACGGTTAATTGACAGTTTTACGCCACTGAGGGAAGATTTTCTGGGGTGATGTATTCGCTTCTGTTGCTGTTGGCAGCGACTAAAAATTATAAACCAGCGTTACGCCTTTTTGATTCCCGAACTGAAAAGGGAAAATGTCAAATCGTTTCAGGTGTTCGTTGTCCCATTTATACTGATGGGTGAGGTAAACCAACTCGGTAGAAAGAATGCCAATGCCTGCTCCCATAAATACATCCGAAACCCAGTGGGCATTTTTGGCTACGCGCATTATTCCAACTGTAGTGGCACAGGCATATGCTCCTACACTGTACCAGGGACTTAGTTCCCCGTATTCTTTGTGCATAAAGTGGGCAAGCGTAAAAGCCTTGGAGGTGTGCCCCGACGGAAAAGAGTGTATGCCTCCGTTGGGCCGTTTTTCATTGACCCAATATTTCAGCCGGTCGGTAATCAGGCCATTCAGTAAAAAGCTTTTTACAACAAGCGCAGTCCGGTTTCCAAAGTTGTTTTTTCCGTCAATACCCAGCGCATTTAGTGCGTATACAGCTGCCAGCGGGGCATATTGCGCATAATCGTCAATTTGGCCGTGGTATGCAAAATTCTCCCGCATAAAGTCGCGGACATTTTTCCTGGCCCCATCCATAAAATGGAGAGCAGTCCCGCCGGAAATAAGAAGGGTAGGGGCAATCCAGGGTTTGATGCCTTTTTTTCCGTCAGGGTATCTGAAATTAAGCCGGTGAATAGAATCATTGTGAAAAGAATAGCGGAAATTTATGTCCTGTTTAAGACGAAGGGTTTGTGAACTAGATTCTTTTAATTCATTCTTTTTTAGGTCAGATTGCCCTGCAAAAGTTGTAAATAGGGTGAAAAACAATAGTACAAAGGGGCAAACCGTTTTTTTTATCTTCATGGATACACACATTAATAATCCAAAAATATTAAAATGATCTTCAGAATACTTGTTGCAGACCTATCTTTTTTTGCAATAAAAAACCTGCTCTGGTGCCAGAGCAGGTTTTTTATAAAGTAGTGGTTATTTTTTTACATTAAGAAGCTGAGCAAAATACCTGCTGCCACTGCCGAGCCGATAACTCCGGCTACGTTGGGCGCCATGGCGTGCATGAGCAAGTGGTTGGTCGGGTCTTCTTTTAATCCCATGTGTTGTACCACGCGGGCGCTGTCTGGCACGGCCGAAACACCTGATGCTCCAATCATCGGGTTAATTTTGTTCTCTTTTTTCATGAACAGGTTCATGAGTTTGGCTCCGGCAACACCTCCTGCCGTGGCAATAACAAACGACGCTGCTCCCAGTCCAAATATTTTTATGGACGAAGGGGTTAAAAACACGTCGGCTTGCGTGGAGGCTCCCACGGTAATCCCAAGCAGAATGGTAATGGTGTCGATGAGCGCATTGCTGGCAGTGTTGGCCAGGCGTTTTGTTACGCCCGATTCTTTCAGCAAATTTCCGAAGAACAACATCCCCAGCAAGGGTAATGCAGAAGGTGCAATATATGCTGTAAGAATGAGGCCGACGATGGGAAACAGAATTTTTTCGATTTTAGAAACAGCTCTCGGAGGTTTCATTTTTATTCTCCGTTCCTTTTTGGAAGTAAGCAGTTTTATAACAGGCGGCTGAATAACCGGTACCAGGGCCATGTACGAATATGCTGCAATGGCAATGGGGCCAATAAGGTTTTTCACTACCTCCCCGTTGGCCATCATGTTCATTCCGTTTGCCAGTTTCGAAGAGATAAAAATAGCAGTAGGCCCGTCGGCGCCTCCAATAATTCCGATAGCTCCTGCTTCGGGTGGGGCAAAACCCAGCCAAAGGGCGCCAAGGAATGTGAGAAAGATACCGATTTGCGCGGCGGCTCCCAGCAACATCAGTTTGGGATTTGATATCAGTGACGAGAAGTCAGTCATCGCGCCAATTCCCAGGAAAATAAGTGGCGGGTACCATCCTTGTACCACCCCCTGGTAAAGAATATTCATTACAGACCCCGGCTCATAAATCCCCAGCTTCAGGTTGAAATCGACTGCCTGGAACATCGGAATGTTTCCGATTAGAATACCAAATCCGATGGGAATGAGCAGTAGCGGCTCAAATTCATATCGGATAGCCAGAAAAATAAAAAAGAAGCCTACCAGCATCATAATCATGTGTTTCCAGGAAATATTGGCAAATCCTGAAAATTCATAAAAGTTGAGCAGTCCGGAAACAGCGCCGCTGTAATTTTTATAAACGTACCCGTCGCCTTTTAATTTACCATCTTCCGAAAGGGAAAGGGTGCGCTGCGATAACTTTACCGTTTCTTTCTCGGTTTGGTAATCGGACGAAGAGGTATTCGGATCCATGTTTTTTCGCAGGTGGGAAATTACTACCGGATTGAAATCGAGAATAATTTTATTATCCACTATTTGGTAGTGTCCGGTGTAACGTTGTTTTGCCGAGTCAAGCACAAACGTGTTGTTCGAACTGAATCCGAGGGTTTTGTACCTCTTAACAGTTTCAGGCTCTTCTCCTGTTTTTATTTCTTTCGGGTTGTAAGTGGCCATCGGAACATAGCCATCGTGCCGGGTGATCCACTTTCCTCCGGTGATTTTTGTCGAAATATCTTTCTCCTGCCCGTGAGCCAGCATGGTTGAAAACAGCGCTGCAGCAAGAAAGATTAGTTGAAATATTTTTTTCATCTCATTATAATTGCTAATTTTTAAAGGTATTCGAAGAAACTTCCATGCGAATTATAATCATGATTTAGTATGAATATATTTTATTCATGGTCATTTCATTTCGAATAAATGCTACAGCCTAACCAATTTCCAGGAGGACATCATCCTGCTGTACAGCATCGCCCACATTCACTTTTACCGACAAAACCTCACCGCCTTTGGTGGTTTGCACCTGGTTCTCCATTTTCATAGCCTCCATTACCAACACATTTTGGCCCTCTGCCACTACATCACCAACGGCTACATTCAATTTCAAAATAGTACCGGGAAGTGGTGCGGTTACTTCAAATTTTCCGGAAGTCTCTTTCTTTTTGATTTGTCCTTCGCCGGGAAGTTTCTCCAATGGTTTACGCACCAAACGAGGTGTTTTCGAAGTTTTAATTTCGTTGTGAACGACCACCTCGTAATGGGTTCCGTTTACATCTACTTCTGCAATATTGTCTTCAATATCTTTTATATGGACGTCGTAGTCGTGTCCGCTGATGGTAAATTTATATTTTTTCATTGCTTACTTTTTTAGTTTTTGGGCCAGTTCTGGGTTACACTGTAAATTTTTGAACTCCACGGCGAATAGGCTTTCCGAACCTGTTTAATGGTAAGAATATTGCTTTCTTCATCATGCAATTCATTAAAATAAAGATGCATTGCCAGGCTAACGGCTGCCGTCACGTTTCCTTCAATGTGTGCATCGGCTTCCTTGACGTTTTTATCTGCTTCTGTTATCCCTTTTTTCTTTTTGAATTTCAGGTTAATGATTTTAGGTAATCTGGAAAAAACAATAAACAAAAGGGTCAGGGCAGTAAGTACTATTCCAAAACCGACGATGGCCACTGTAAACCCAAAGTCAAGAGCTTTAGCCAGTAATAAAAAAAGAAGTTCCATAACATTTCTGTTTTAAAGTGGAATGTTTGAATGTTTCTTTGGCGGATTTACCAGCTTTTTGGTGGCAAGACTTTGTAATCCACGGATAATACGGAACCGGGTGTTTCTCGGTTCGATGATGTCATCGATATAACCTAGCGCAGCAGCCTGATAAGGATTCGCAAACTTTTCTTTGTACTCTTCCTCATGTGTTGCAATATATTTGGCCCGCTCTTCCGGATCCTCTATTTCGGCCAGTTTTCGACCGTGTAATACTTCTACCGCACCCGATGCACCCATTACGGCAATCTCGGCGGTTGGCCAGGCATAGTTAAGGTCGCCGCGTAATTGTTTACACGACATTACATCGTGGGCGCCTCCGTAGGATTTACGCAGGGTGACGGTAATTTTTGGTACCGTAGCCTCTCCGTAAGCAAACATTAGTTTGGCCCCGTGGGTGATAATTCCGCCGTATTCCTGTTTACTGCCGGGCAGGAATCCGGGTACATCCACCAACGTGATTATAGGAATATTGAAACTGTCGCAGAAGCGAACAAATCTTGCTGCTTTGCGCGAAGCCTCGATGTCGAGTACCCCGGCCAGGTAATTGGGCTGGTTGGCTACAATCCCCACCGGTTGACCATCGAATTTGGCAAATCCAACGACAATATTTTTGGCATAGTTCCGGTGTATTTCCAGGAACTCCGAATAATCAACAATAGATGAAATAACATCTGTAACATCGTAAGGCTGATTGGGATTTTCCGGGATAATTTCATTCAGAAAATCATCCATCCTGTCAATCGGATCCGAACTTTCCGTTACGATAGGATCTTCCAGGTTGTTTTGTGGCAGGAAGGTCAACAGTTTACGGATGAGCATCAACCCTTCTTTTTCATCTTCTACCAGAAAATGAGATACCCCTGATTTGGCTGCGTGAACTTTTCCGCCTCCAAGATCCTCTACCGAAATATCTTCACCGGTTACGGTTTTAACCACTTTCGGTCCGGTAACGAACATGTAAGAGTTCTGTTCGGTCATCATAATAAAATCGGTGAGGGCGGGTGAGTAAACTGCGCCGCCGGCACACGGGCCAAAAATGGCCGAAATTTGTGGAATAACTCCGGATGCCAGAATGTTCCGTTCAAAAATTTCGGCGTATCCGGCCAGGGAAGTAACTCCTTCCTGGATGCGGGCGCCGCCCGAATCGTTAATGCCAATCAGTGGCGCACCGGCTTTCATGGCCATGTCCATCACTTTGCAGATTTTTTGTGCAAACGTTTCTGATAGGGAACCGCCAAAAACGGTAAAATCCTGTGAGAATACGTACACCACGCGTCCGTCGATGGTTCCGTGTCCGGTTACTACACCGTCGCCAAGGAATTTCTTTTTCTCCATCCCAAAGTTGGTGCAGCGGTGGGTTACAAACATGTCAAATTCTTCGAAACTGCCTTCATCGAGCAGCAGCTCAATGCGTTCGCGGGCAGTGAATTTTCCTTTGTTGTGTTGGGCTTCAATGCGGTTTACTCCTCCACCTAATTTGGCTTCGGCCCGCAATTCAATCAGTTTTTTTACTTTATCCTGGGTACTCATTTCTAAAAGCGATTTTTATTGATTTGGCTATTCTTTGCCGCAAATTTCGGTTAACACACCCATCGTTGATTTAGGGTGTAAAAAACCGATGTTCAGCCCTTCGGCGCCTTTTCTGCTTTTTTGGTCGATGAGTCGAACACCTTGTCCTTCCAGTTCATTCAGCGCTTGATCTACATTGTCAACCGCATAGGCAAGATGGTGAATGCCTTGCCCTTTCTTTTCGATAAATTTTCCGATAGGCCCTTCCGGGTCAGTCGATTCCAGTAGCTCAATTTTGGTTTGTCCCACCATAAAAAAGGCGGTTTTAACCTTTTGATCTTTTACTTCTTCCACGGCATAACATTTCAGCCCCAGCATATTCTCATAAAAAGGAATGGCTTCGTCAAGACTGTTCACTGCAATACCGATGTGCTCGATATGTGAAATATTCATTGTATTATTATTTTGTATTAATCGTCGTTTTCGTCCCACACAAAATGGAAGTGAGGCCCAAACCGTTCAAAAGCGGCTTTGTCAAGTTCTTCCTGATGGTCTGGGTGGGAAATGGAAATAATCAGTTTGGCTCTGTCCTGCAGGGTTCTTCCGTAAAGATTTACCGCACCGTATTCTGTTACCAGCCAGTGAATATTGGCGCGTGTACTTACCACACCCGCTCCGGGAGTGAGAATCGGGGCAATTTTGCTGATCCCTTTGTTGGTTACAGATGGCATGGCAATAATGGGTTTTCCGCCTTTACTGAGGGAAGCGCCGCGCAGGAAGTCGATTTGGCCACCCACGCCCGAATAAAATCTTGTGCCAATGGAGTCCGCACAAACCTGTCCGGTAATGTCAATTTGCAAAGCAGAGTTGATGGCAGTAACCTTCGGGTTTTTGGCGATTACGTTCACACGGTTGGTGTATTTAACATCCTGCATGGCTACACCGGGATTGTCGCCGATAAAATCATACAGCTTTTTCGAACCCATCAAAAAGGTCGCTACCATTTTACCCTTATCGGTTTTTTTGTTCTTCCCGTTTACTACTCCTTTATCTACCAATGGCAAAATGCCGTCGGCAAACATTTCGGAGTGTACGCCAAGGTCTTTGTGGTTGCCCAGCATGGAAAGCACTGCGTTTGGTATGGCTCCGATACCCATTTGCAGGGTGGCGCCGTCTTCTACCAACTCGGCCACGTAACGGCCAATTTTACGGTCGGTTTCGCTGATAGGACCGGGTTCGGCAGTAACCAGTTCACAATCATCTTCCACAAACAAATCGATTTCATTGATGTGGATCATGGCATCGCCAAAAGCACGCGGCACATTGGGGTTTACAATGGCAATCACGGTATCGGCTTTTTCTACTGCTGCCAGAGTGGCATCTACCGAGGTGCCCAGTGAGGCATATCCGAACTTGTCAGGCACTGACACCTGAATCATGGCCACGTTCACTTTCAGGTACCCTTCACGGATGAGGCGTTGGGTTTCCTGCAAAAACACCGGGATGTAATCGGCGTAACCTGACTGCGTTTGTTTCCTTACGTTGGCGCCGACAAAAAACGATTCCAACTGAAAGATACCTTCCAACTCCGGATCGGCATAAGGAGCCGGTCCTTCTGTGTGGATGTGTTGAATCCGTACATTGCGGAACTCTTTATTTCGGCCACGTTCACATAAGGCTTCAATTAACGGGTGGGGTGTTACTGCCACACTGTGGAGATGAACACGATCATTCGATTTAACGATTTTAACTGCTTCTTTAGCACTGATAAACTTGATATTCTTCATGGTTTCCGGTAAAAAAATCGGGTATTCAATTAAAGGCCGCAAATATATAAAAACTATAGGCCATAAAAACTTTCGAATATCATTATTGGTTATTCAAAAAGGTTTGTAAAATATTTGTTAAAAACATACTTTTTTGTCGGGAAATAAATGTGATTCTCAATTTTAGCCTGATACTGGTGGTTTTGTCGTCACAAATCAAAAACGGTGCTATTTTTATTATTGCGTTTCTTTTTCGGCTTAAACATTCATACCATGTTAAGATTCCATTAAATAAGTAAATTGTTTCCCGCGGGGAGCCTTGCTTGGGATTTAGCTTTTCAAAACAAATTGTAGCAGTTTTCCCGTAAAACAGTTAAAATAATTGGGGTTTTGTATTTATTGTTTTGATTATCATGTTTTTATTTGTTTGTTGGAGTGGCGCGTCTCCCTGAAGGCAAAAAAATCAAATTGAATCTTGACCATTTCTTATTTTATTGTATGTCCAGATTTTTATATTTTTAACGCATAATTAAAAACTACATATCATGTTAAAGGAAAAAGTTGAGAAAGCGTTGAACGAACAAATCAATGCTGAGCAATATTCAGCGCTGCTTTACCTGTCGATGTCAGCCTGGTTTGAAAGCAAAGGTTTGCCCGGTTTTGCCAACTGGATGTATGTGCAGTACCAGGAAGAGTTGACTCATGCCAACAAGTTTTTTAAATATGTGATTGACCGTAATGGTGAGGTCGGGCTCAAGGGAATTGAACAAATGCCAACCGAGTTTGACAATGTAGTTGAAGTAGTGGAAAAAACATTGGAACATGAGCAATATGTGACTTCCCTGATTGATAAACTGGTAGATGTTGCCGTGGAAGAACGTGATCGTGCTACCGAAAGTTTTTTGAAATGGTTTGTCGATGAGCAGGTGGAAGAGGAAGCCAATGTGTCGGAAATTCTCGACAGCCTGAAACTGATTGAAGGCAAAGGAAATGGTTTGTTTATGCTCGATCGTGAACTTCGTCAGCGTACTTTCGTAGATACTACACAGGCAGAATAATTTTCAGTTAAAATAAGAAAAGAATGAAAGGCTGCCGGGAGCAGCCTTTTTTATGATAAATTATGGACTATAAAGAACAGGCATACACCCGGTACGAACATTTAAGGGAATTTTGCCGGACAAGTTGGGACGAACCTACCATCCGGAAATTAGATGAAGCTTTTCGCTTTGCCAGTTCGGTTATTGGTTCAAAACAGTTTAAAACAGGGGAGTACATTTTTAATCATTCCCTTGATGTTGCTACCATTATTGCAATAGAGATAGGCCTGGGGCCTGACTCGGTAATAACTGGTATGTTGCACAATATTATGTATGCCGGGTTAGAGAGGAAGGTAACCCGTGAAGAATTTGAAAGCCATTTTGGACAACCGGTTTATTCCATTTTAGAGGGAATGGCCAAAATTAATGCCCTCGGAACCGATACTGTTGAGTTGCATCCTGAAAATTACCGAAAACTCCTGATGGCGCTCGCCGGCGACGTACGCGTAATATTGGTGAAAACAGCCGACCGTCTCCAGGTTATGCGCAATCTGGATATTTACGAAGAATCGACACAGCAACGGCTGGTGAATGAAACATCGCATTTGTATGCTCCACTGGCACACCGGTTAGGACTTTATGTTATTAATTCCGAATTTCAGGATCTCTGTCTGAAATATCAAAATTTCAAAGGGTACCAGTATGTGGTGGACCGGTTGAAAGAAACAAAAAACGAACGGGAAAACTTTGTGGCCGAATTTGTAAAACCGGTGGAAAAGACGTTAAAGGAACGTGGTTTTCAATTTTCCATGAAAGCACGGACCAAGTCGATTTTTTCCATTTGGAATAAAATGCAGAAAAAGAAGGTGTCGTTCGATGAGGTGATGGATTTATTTGCCATTCGGATTATTCTCGATTCGAAACCGGAAAATGAAAAAACCGACTGCTGGACGGTCTATTCCATTGTAACGGAGCAGTATCAGGCCAATCCCGAACGGATGCGCGACTGGATTACCATTCCCAAATCGAATGGCTACGAATCGCTTCATGCAACGGTAATGGGGCCACAGGGAAGATGGGTAGAAGTACAGATCCGCACCAGGCGAATGGACGAAGTGGCGGAAAAAGGACTGGCTGCCCACTGGAAATACAAAGACGGGAAAGGAGGTTCTGAGTTTGACAAATGGCTGGCCGGAATCCGGGAGGTTCTGGAAAATCCGGATGTGAATGTGGTGGACTTTATCGATCAGTTCAGTCTGGATATATACAAAGACGAAACATTTGTATTTACCCCGAGAGGCGATTTGAGAAAAATGCCTTCCGGTGCAACGTTGCTCGATTTCGCTTACGAAATTCATTCCGATTTAGGCGATAAATGTGTGGGAGGGATGGTGAACGGAAGGAAGGTTACGCTGAGGTACAAGCTGAAAAATGGCGACCAGGTAACCATCGAAACCTCCAATAACCAAAAACCAAAAATTGACTGGCTCGATTTTCTGATTACTTCCAAAGCCAAAAACCGGGTTAGAGCCAGTTTGAGTGAAGAGAAAAAGAAACTTGCTGCCCAGGGGCGTGAAATCCTGATACGGAAATTTAAAAACTGGAAGCTGGAACTAAACGATGAGGCCATTCGCAAAATTCTGAAAAAATATGAATTGAAACTGGCCATGGACTTTTATTGCGAACTGGCCAACGGGAAAATTGAACCGTTGGAGGTCAAATCCCTGTTTACGGAAAAGGCTGAGGAGGAGAGCACGCGCCGGAAAATGGAAGAACTTCTTCCTCCCGGTGAATTGCGGGATTTCACTTTCGACGGAGGCGATGATTACCTGATTATTGCCAACCACCTGAAAAATATAAATTATAAACTGGCCCGCTGCTGTAATCCTGTTTTTGGAGATCCCATATTCGGCTTTGTAACCATCAGGGATGGCATAAAAATTCACCGTCAAAGTTGTCCCAACGCTCCGCAAATGAAAGAGCGGTTTCCGTATCGTATTATTAAAGCCAAATGGCAGGAAACCACAAGTACCGGGGCGTTCTTAACCACAATACATATTTCCGGAACCGATGAGGCCGGAATCGTTAGTGAGGTTTCCCACATTATTGCCAAAGATACCGGGGCCCGTTTGCGGTCTATTAATATCGATTCCAGAAAAGGAAAATTTGAAGGGGTACTGAAAATATCAGTTTACAATACCAACCACCTGGAATTCCTTCTTCACAGAATGAAAAAAATAAAAGGTGTTATTTCAGTAACAAGAGGGGAAACATGACCATGAAAAAAGATAAAATCAACGTATTGATTGCGCCTAATTCTTTGAAAAGCAGTTTGAGCGCTTTTGACTTTGCCGATATTGCCGAAGATGCATTCAGCCAAATTTCGCCAGACTTTTCTATTAGAAAAGTGCCGGTAGCCGATGGCGGGGATTTAACGGGAGAGGTTTTGCAACGTGCTTTGGATGCCCGGATTGTGGAGATGACAGTGACAGATCCGTTGGGGCGGCAGGTGGTTTCCAAATATGCCGTTGCAGGAAAAACGGCCATTATCGAAATGGCTGATGCCTCAGGAATCAAATTGATAAAAACGGCAGAACTAAATCCCATGCGGGCTTCTTCGTTTGGAACCGGTCAGCTAATGGCAGATGCAATTAGCAACGGGTGTACTGAGATTTTATTGGGGGTGGGAGGAAGCGCTACGGTTGATGGAGGAACTGGGATGTTAAGTGCACTCGGTTTTGAGCTTCTGGATAATGAAGGGAACATACTTGCCGGGAATGGCGAAAGCCTTGATTTGGTCAGGAAAGTCAGGAAGGCATCCCTTCCTGAAGGTATTTCTGTTAAAATTATTTGCGATGTTGACAATCCGCTATTGGGACCAACGGGAGCTGCAGCAGTTTTTGGTCCGCAGAAAGGCGCTTCCCCTGTTATGGTGGATGCCCTTGAAAACGGGTTGACAAACTGGTGTAGTATTTTGGAAAAAGAAAGTGGTAAAAAGCTGTCTGATCTGGAAGGGGCCGGAGCCGCCGGAGGTATTTCCTTGCCGCTTGTGGCTTTTTTGAATGCCGAAATTGTGCCCGGCGCCCGTTTTATTCTTTCTCTTATCGATTTCGAAAAGCAGGTAGAGTGGGCCGATATTGTAATTACCGGTGAAGGTAAAATCGACAGCCAGACGCTGAACGACAAAGCGCCCAAAGCGGTGGCCGACGTGGCGCGAAGGGCCGGAAAACCCGTGGTAGCCATCGGTGGTAGCGTAAACCGGGAAGCTGCTTCTGCATTTGACGGGATCTTTTGCTTTGCCCGCGGGCCCGTCTCACTTGAAGAATCCATGAAAAATGCTGGTGCCATGCTTTTTGATTTCTCTTTGGAGTTGGCCCGACTGATTCATTCTTTTTACAGATAAAAAGTATAAAAGCACTTTGTAGGGCCCTGTTTAGTCTGAAAGTGTTTGGTAGTTAGTTTTTTGTGGAAATCAAACTGGGAAGTTTTTGCTTCATTTTCGGGAAACAGTCCGGAACCTGTTGCCCTGTTGGTATTTGCCTTCTTTTAATACGTCTTTAAAAAATATAATTGAAAGTTCTGTGAAAATTAGTTGGAGGATTTTAGTCAATATTATTATTTTTGGAACTTTCCGTGAAGAAATTATTAAGAAATTGTAAATATTAATATTGAAAATTAAAAAAACGAAAAGATGAAAAATGTATTATTAGTAGTGGCGGCTCTTGTTTTGTCGGTCTTTTCCTTTGCACAGGATGCAGCCGAAAAAATTAACCAGGCCAATGAAGCAATGAAAGCAGAAGATTATGCCAAGGCGTTTACCCTTTATGATGAAGCAATGAGCAATCTGGGCGATGTGGAGGTGGAACCGGCAATTAATTTTAACATTGGTTATGCCGCTTATAAATCCAACAATCAGGAGGGGGCTGTCAAGTATTTTGATAAAGCCATTGCAGCTGACGTTAATGTATCAAAATGCCACGAATATAAAGCGCTAGTATATAACGAAAATGAAGATTATGCCAATGCCGTAGCCAGTTACGAACAGGCTATTGCCACTTCGGATGAAGAGACAGAATCACTGGTTTTTAATGCTGCCATTGCAGCTTATCGCGGGAATTTACTCGATAAAGCTGTGGCGTTGTTTGGGAAAAGCGTGGAAAATGGTTACCGCGGAGAAACAGCAATATATTATAAGGCAGTTACTTTGAAGAAACAGGGAAAAGATGATGAATATAAAGCCGCACTGGAAGAAGGAGCAGAAAAATTTCCTGCTGAAGACAAAATTACTTCCGCGTTGGCAAACATATATGTGTCAGAAGGAAATGACCTGTATAAAAAAGGAGTGGCTATTTTAACCACAGCTAATGAAAAAGTAAACAGCGGCTCTATTACTACTGCCGATGATGTTTACACCGCTGAGGTGGAAAAAGCAAAAGCTGAATTCAGAACGGCTGTTGAAATTCTGGAAAAAGCGAAAGCTTTGGATGCAGGGAATAAGAATGCACAAAAATTATTGGATGCCTGCAACGCCGTACTTTAATTCTATTTTCTTTTAAAGAAAAAGAGCCGGGTAGTTTTCCGAAACTATCCGGCTCTTTTTTTTGCAGAGATTCCGGTTTTCATTCGTTTAACACAATATCCGCTACCATTCATGCCCAATTCATTACCATGGCTTACCCGTTGCTATTATTGTTTAATCCCTTTCGGGATAAAGAAATGTCCGAAGGACATAAATAAAAATAGCCCCGTGCGGAGCTCGGGGAAGGCAATGCGGGGTAAAGACGCAACCCCGGAGTGGGTTGAATTTTTGATAATCAGCTAATGTCAACTTTTGACTCGCATTATTCCTTCATTTTCTTATCCCACTATCATTTTTAATGTACTCTGCCTTTAGGAATCAAAAGGAGTGTTAGAAATGTCATTTTCTTCCTGTTTAAGGGAGCTGAAATTTTTGCCTGAAAAACTAAATCCACCTACTTTTCAAGGTTATCTCTGAAAAGTGCAAATCCAAGTGTTTTTTTGGAGACTTGCACAAAATAAAAAAGGACAGGTCAACACCCGTCCTTTTCATCTAACTAAACCAATAAAACTAATCAAACCTAAACCTATGAACTAAAACTATGCTGCAAAGATAAACCCGCTTTTTGACATTTGGGTTAAGAGAATGTTAAAAAAAATGCAGTTAAACATTTCTTAACAAATGGGTTTTATTCTTCTTTTTCTTTATTTTCTTCTCCTGCAATGGAGTCACGCATAGCTGTGTCGGCGCCGATATTTTTATATTTCATATAATCCATAATGCCAAGATTTCCCTGCCGGAAAGCTTCTGCAATGGCCATTGGAACTTTTACTTCGGCTTCAATTACTTTGGCCCGGGCTTCCTGCGCCTTTGCTTTCATTTCCTGTTCAAGGGCGATAGCCATAGCGCGGCGTTCTTCCGCTTTTGCCTGAGCAATATTTTTATCGGCTTCGGCCTGATCCATTTGCAGCCCGGCTCCAATGTTTTTACCGATGTCGATATCGGCAATGTCAATGGAAAGGATTTCGAACGCTGTTCCGGCATCCAATCCTTTTTCAAGCACTACCCGCGAAATAAAATCGGGATTTTCGAGTACTGCCTTGTGGGAGTGTGATGACCCGATGGACGAAACAATACCTTCACCTACCCGGGCAAGCACGGTTTCTTCTCCGGCACCCCCTACCAGTTGTTTAATATTAGCTCTAACGGTTACCCTGGCTTTTGCGATAAGCTGAATACCATCTTTTGAAACGGCAGTAACCGGTGGAGTATTAATTACTTTTGGGTTTACCGACATTTGTACAGCCTCAAAAACATCACGACCGGCGAGGTCAATAGCAGTGGCCATATTGAAAGGCAAATCAATATTTGCTTTTGCTGCCGAAACAAGAGCATGTACCACCCTTGCTACATGTCCTCCGGCAAGGTAGTGCGCCTCCAGCGCATCCCGGCCCAGCTGGACATCGGCTTTCGTTCCTTCAATTAAAGCGCGTACGATAACTCCGGGTGGAACTTTACGAAAACGCATCAGGAAAAGTTGTAACAGTGAAATTCTTACTCCGGAAACAAGGGCTGAAAACCACAGCCCGATTGGGATAAAATAGAGGATAATGAAAAGCAGTACGATGACTCCAATCACTAATCCCCAGATACCGACTGATTCAATCATTTTTTTATTTATTTACAGGTTCAACAATAATTTTATTCGTAAGTATTTTCAACACTTTTATTTCGGTATTGTGGTCGATAAAAGCGCCGGTCGACTGTGCCTCTACTACTTCACCACTCACTTTGACCTTCCCGGAGGGAGCCAGTCGGCCAATCGTTTTTCCGGTGTCGCCCACCTGGATTTTTTGTGCATCCACGGTTTCTACCTTCCCGTCAATCAGTGAGTCGAGCACCATTTTTTTTCCGGTTTTCGATTTGAAAAAATAAAAGATAAGCAGGGGAGAGGCTATCAGAACAAAAGTGAGCGTGAGAAAACCAATGCCCGTGCCATATTCGGCAAAAGCAATGTAAACACTTATTCCCAGCAATACAAAACCTCCGATTCCGGCAATGGTTACTCCGGGAATTACTGCAAACTCAATAAGCAGCAGTAGCAGGCCCAGTAAAATGAGCAAGATAATGGCAAATACGGTCATGGTTGTAAGTCGATTGTGGTGCTGAGTTCCCTTTGGAACAAAGCATCCTTCATTTGTTTTAGTATTTCAAATTTTCCCTTGCGGATATCGCAGGAACCTTTGTGGTGTGTTATTAAGGTACACTGCACCGCCTGTTCGTAATCGTGGTCGCAAATATCAATCAAAGCATCAATTACATAGTCGAAACTATGCACATCATCATTGTGAAGTATCAGCGCATAATTGCCACATACCTCTTTTTGTTTCTCCTTTAACGGCTTTTTTTTAGTTTCTCTAGAAGTCATCTTCTGCTTCAATTTTTTTTGCCTGCTCCAAAGTTATTCTTTTTCCGTTAAAATACGGCACAACAACAGCATCTTCTATTCCTTCCTGTCTTACCTGTTCCTTCATTTTTTCTCCATCGTCCAGGTTGGTCAGATTCCCGGTAGTATAAACCACTACGCCATTTTCGTCGGTATAGTTTTCAATTTTTCGAATTAAAGAGAGTTTTTTATATAGCCGCTGCCTGTAGGAGGGGACCCCGCGACTGTAAGCTCCTATCTGTACTTTGTAAACCAGCCCTTCGCTTTTTTGTTGTTTGGAAGCTGTCTGGTTTGTATCGTAAAAGTCGGACAAGGCGCCGGGGAGCAGGACAATGGCTGAATCTGCCGGCGCTGCAGATGGCTCGGTATCGGTAACTTCTCCCCGGAGAACGGCCTTTATTTTTTCCTGTTCAACTAAAAAATTATGAATAGCCGTGGCTCCGGCATTATTCCAGTATTCATTTTCCAGGTTTCTGGAAGAAGAAAAGTACTGGTTTATTTCTTCCTGCCGGCCATAAGAATTTGTTTCAAACGCGAGGATTTTCTCTCCGATAGCTGCTTTTTCTTCAGGGGTGTTTGTATTCCGGTACGTTTCACGCAAACTCTCTGCTTCCTTCAGGCTGTTTTCCAATTCTTTTTGAAGGGAACGGCCTTTTTTAAACAGTTCCCTTCCTTCTTCTGTCTGAAATTGGGAACTGTACAAGTAGGTAATAGTGTTGTTTACCTGGAATTCAATAGGATCTCCTTCGGGGAGGGAATGGGTGGCTTTTACGCCGGGCAAATCGGGCAGGGCTTCACGGGCAAAGGAAAGATGGGCAGCATCCTGCGTTTCAGGGGAGGGGGGTGTTGTTCCTTCTTCCGGGGTTTTCGTGAGTGGCATTTCAACCACAGAATCCGCCTCTGGTTTTTTTGGGGCATCAGGCATTTCCGGTTCTGTATGGGCCGGTTCTTCCCGCATTTCCCTCAACGGTACCTCCCCGGATTCAGTCTCTGGTTCATTTTTTTCAGTGGCAAAGGTAACCGGCCCCGTTGCAAAAGGATTTATTTTATCAAAACATTGCTGGATTTTTTCGGCCATGTTCAGCGTTTTTTGCTCCTCTACGGGGATGCTTTGCCTGAACTGGTTGTAAAATTTTAACGCCTGCTCCCATTTATTCCGGGCATGGTATTGTATGCCCAGATAATAGTGAAGGCGATCGGGAGTAACATTTTTCCCGGCATCCTGCAGGTATTTCAAATCGCGATCGTCAAAATGGCCGTTTTCGGTACGCGAGGCGCCATAATAATAATTTAACATCGGGTTGCCCCCATCCTTCTCAAGTAATAGCTGAAACATCTTTTCCGCTTCAACGTATTTGCCCGCGTCGAAAAGCTGCATGGCTTTTACGGCGGATACATCCTGACTGACTGCCAGGATTGTTTCTTTGCCTTCAACCAAAAAAAGGAATAAGAAGAAGAAAAAACCGATAATATTTTTTTTGTTATCCATGGTTCAACGTTGTATCTTTTTATTCCACGTAAAATTACAAAAATTGTGCAATGCGTTGCTGTTACTCAAATTCAAACTTTGGGAATCTGTTAAAAAGTTACCTGATATTTTTCATTAAATAACGTATATTTGTAAATCTTTGAAAAGGGATACAAACATGACAAAATTGAAAGTAGGAAGCAAAGCACCGGATTTTTCAGGAGTAAACCAGGAAGGAGAAAAAGTCGGGCTTAGCGATTTTTCCGGGAAGAAACTGGTACTTTATTTTTATCCAAAAGACAACACTCCGGGTTGCACAGCAGAGTCGTGTAATTTAAACGAAAATTACGACGTGTGGCTCGAAAAGGGGTTTGAAGTTTTGGGGGTTAGCCCCGATAGTGTAAAATCGCATCAGAAGTTCAGGGACAAATATGGATTGAAATTCGACCTGATTGCTGACACCGATAAAAACATTGCTCAGGCATACGGCGTTTGGGCAGAAAAAAGTATGTTCGGTAAAAAGTACATGGGTATTTTACGTACTACTTTCGTAGTGGATGAAAATGGAATTATCCGGGAAATTTTTGACAAAGTGAAAACAAAAGATCATACGGATCAGATTTTTAAGAAAATGAACCTTTAACCTGTTCTGAACATGACAAAAGAGGAAAAAGCACAAGTAAATAAAGAGAAGCTGAAAGCCCTTCAGCTTACCATGGACAAAATTGAAAAGAGTTACGGTAAGGGTTCCATCATGCGGATGGGCGACCAGGCTATAGAGAATATTCCGGCTATTTCGTCGGGGTCTGTTGCGCTGGATATTGCACTGGGCGTTGGCGGGTACCCCAAAGGCAGGGTCGTTGAAATTTACGGGCCCGAATCGTCCGGAAAAACTACCCTGGCTATTCACGCCATAGCTGAGGCCCAGAAAGCGGGTGGCATTGCCGCCATTGTGGATGCCGAACACGCCTTTGACCCTTATTATGCCAAAAAGCTGGGGGTAGATACGGAAGAACTTTTGATCTCGCAACCTGACAATGGCGAACAGGCGTTGGAAATTGTAGACAACCTGGTACGTTCGGGAGCTATTGACATCATCGTAATAGACTCGGTGGCCGCACTTACTCCCAAAGCTGAGCTGGAAGGTGAAATGGGCGACTCAAAAATGGGTCTCCAGGCGCGTCTCATGTCGCAGGCACTGAGAAAACTGACAGCTAACATCAGCAAAACCAAAACCTGCTGTATTTTTATCAATCAGTTGCGTGAAAAAATCGGGGTAATGTTTGGAAACCCGGAAACAACTACCGGCGGGAATGCCCTGAAATTTTACGCTTCGGTACGGCTTGATATTCGCCGGATTGGCCAGATTAAAGACGGCGACGAGGTGAACGGCATTAACGTGCGGGTGAAAGTGGTGAAAAATAAGGTAGCTCCGCCTTTTCGCAAGGCGGAATTCGATATTCTTTACGGAGAGGGAATTTCCAAATCAGGTGAAATCATTGATCTGGGCGTGCAGTACGGCATTGTCAAAAAAAGCGGATCATGGTTCAGCTACGGAGATACGAAGCTGGGACAGGGGCGTGAAGCTGTGCGCAACCTGATCATGGACAACCCGGAACTGGCTCAGGAACTGGAAACCAAAATCCTGGAGGCTATTTCAGGAAAAACAACGACAACAGCTTAATAACAACCGAAATTGACAGATATTACTGGATGAACCGCATCTGTCGTTTCATCCAGTTTTTTTTTAACAACAAAAGTAACTTGAATGAAGGTTTTAAAGTTTGGCGGAACTTCGGTCGCCTCAGCCGAAAATATCAGGCGGGTGAAGGAAATTGTACAGAAACAAAATGAAGATGTCATTGTAGTGGTTTCGGCCCTAGGTGGCGTAACCGATCTTATTTTGCAGGCAGCCCGTGTGGCTGCCTCCGGTACGGGCGATTTTCATCCGGTTCTGTCTGAGATTAAAAACCGGCATGCACAGGCAGTAGCTGAACTTTTTAACGGTGCAGGCCCCGTTGTTTACATTGCCGAAGAGTTGCTGGATGAACTGGAGCAAATTCTTACCGGGATTACCCTGGTAGGAGAACTGACTCCCAAAACCCTCGACCGCATTGCCGGTATCGGCGAACGGGTTTCTTCCCACCTGGTAGCCCAGTTCATTCCTGGTGCGGTGCGAAAAGATTCTGCAGAACTGATTCAAACAGACAGTTATTTTGGAAAAGCACGTGTCGATTTTGAAGTAACCAATCAAAAAATCAGGGATGCTTTTGCCTCTTTTTCCGGAATTGCAGTAATTCCGGGTTTCATTGCCAAAAATGTCAAGGGGGAATTTACCACCCTCGGCAGGGGCGGTTCAGATTATACGGCAGCCATTATGGCCGCTGCCCTCAATGTGGAAGCGTTGGAAATATGGACCGATGTCGACGGTTTTATGACGGCAGATCCACGGGTCATCAGCAAAGCCTACACTATTCCGGAGCTTACCTACTCCGAAGCAATGGAGTTGTCACATTTTGGGGCAAAAGTGATTTATCCGCCCACTATTTTACCTGTTTACCAGGAGGGAATTCCTATCCGTATTAAAAACACATTCAAACCGGAAAATGAAGGAACGCTTATTTTGAGCAGTGCACAAACTCCCAAAGACCGGCCCATTAAAGGGATTTCATCCATTTCGGGAATTACGCTGCTTACTTTACAGGGAATCGGTATGGTCGGGGTTACAGGAATATCCATGCGATTGTTTACAGCCCTTGCCCGGGTGAATGTTAACGTAATTCTTATTTCGCAGGCATCTTCGGAAAACTCCATCAGCGTAGCCATTGATGAACATGCCGTGGAGGTGGCTGAGAGCGCTATCCGCGAGGAGTTTGAAAAGGAAATTGAAATGGGCCAGGTTAGTAAAATTGACATTGAAAGCGGATTGTCTGTCGTGGCCATTGTGGGCGAGAATATGAAACATACCACCGGTATTGCAGGGAAACTGTTTTCTACTATCGGAAAAAACGGAATAAATGTTATTGCAATTGCCCAGGGCGCCTCGGAGCTGAACATTTCGTGGGTGGTGAAAACTTCGGAATTACGCAAAACACTGAATGTGGTACACGAGTCATTTTTCCTTTCTGAAAATGTGGAACTGAATGTGTTCCTGATGGGAATTGGCACGGTGGGAAGCAACCTGCTGCAGCAAATGCAGAAACAGCAGAAAAAACTGCTTGATGAAAAACATCTGAAAATAAAACTTACAGGGGTGGCCAACTCCCGAAAAATGGCTTTTCTCCGCGAGGGGATTGATATGACAACGTTTCGTGAAAAGCTTGAAAATTCAGAACAAAAGTCGGGTTTGCCCGGTTTTATTCACGAGATGAAGGAAATGAATATTTACAATTCTGTATTTGTGGACTGCACTGCATCTGATGAAGTTTCCGGATACTACAAAGAGGTACTGAATGCCAATATTTCGGTGGTTACTGCCAACAAGGTGGCGGCATCTTCGGATTACAAAAATTACCTCGATTTAAAAGATGTTGCCAAACAAAAAGGGGTTAAGTTTCTGTTCGAGACCAATGTGGGTGCCGGTTTGCCAATTATCAACACACTGAATGATCTGGTGAATTCGGGCGACCGTATTTTGAAAATTGAAGCCGTATTGTCAGGTACATTAAACTTTATATTCAATACCATTTCAGCAAAGGTTCCATTAAGTAAAACCATATTGATGGCGAAGGAGCAGGGGTACTCCGAACCTGATCCGCGCGTGGATTTAAGTGGATTGGATGTAGCGCGTAAAATTTTGATCCTGGCACGGGAGTCAGGCTATCCGCTGGAAATGGATGATATTTCTGTTAAGCGGTTTATTCCCGATGCCCTTTTTGACGGTTCGCTGGATGATTTTTGGGAAAATGTTAAAGCGCTCGACAATGAGTTTGAAGAAAACCGCAAGAGGCTGGAGGCCGAAAATAAAAAGTGGCGGTTTGTGGCGCGCTTCGAAGAGGAGAAGGCACAGGTAGGCTTGCAGGAAGTAGATTCCCGTCATCCGTTTTATGATTTGGAAGGCAGTAACAATCTGGTGATGTACACTACCGAGCGGTACAACGAGTTCCCCATGCTTATAAAAGGTTACGGAGCCGGCGCTTCGGTGACCGCTGCCGGGGTTTTTGCCGATTTGATTAAAGTATCGAATATTTAATTTTAAAATAGAGAATGAAACACCTTATAATACTTGGCGATGGAATGTCGGATGAACCGCTGGCGAATTATGGCGGAAAAACACCGCTGCAAATGGCGCGGAAACCTCATATCGACTGGTTGGCCAAAAACGGGCAAACCGGGCGTCTGATTACGGTTCCCGAAACCATGCATCCGGGAAGTGAGATTGCCAACATGGCCGTTTTAGGCTACGATGTGGAAAAGGTTTACGACGGGCGGGGCGTGCTCGAAGCAGCCAGTATGGGAGTGGAACTGCAACCAGGCGATCTCGGACTGAGGTGCAACCTGCTCACCATTGAAAATGGCATTCTGAAAAATCATTCTGCAGGCCATATTTCAAGTGAAGAGGCGGCGGAGCTGATCCATTTATTGAATGAGAAACTGGGAAATGACCGGGTGAAGTTTTATCCGGGGGTTTCTTACCGCCACCTGCTGGTCATAAAAAACGGCAATAAAGAACTGGGGTGTACCCCTCCGCATGATGTGCCGGGGGCTCCGTTCCGCGATGTCCTGATAAATGCCAAATCGAAGGCTGCGCTGGAAACGTCTGATTTGCTTAACGAACTGATTATAAGATCGCAGGAGCTGCTGGGAAATCACCCGGTGAATGTGAAGCGAAAAAATGCCGGAAAAGCTGTGGCCAATAGTATCTGGCCCTGGTCTCCCGGTTATAAACCCAAAATGCCCACATTAAAAGAAATGTATGGTGTGGAAAAGTCTGCTGTTATTTCTGCGGTAGATCTGGTACAGGGAATCGGCGTTTATGCCGGTATGAAGGTGATTCGTGTAGAAGGCGCCACCGGACTGTACAACACCAACTATGAAGGCAAAGCACAGGCTACGGTGGATGCGCTGCGTGAAAACGATTTTGTTTACCTGCACATCGAAGCCAGCGATGAGGCCGGTCACGAGGGGGATGTGGAGTTGAAAACCAAAACTATCGAGTACCTGGATGAGAGAGTGGTAAAGTATATTTTGGATGAAACTAAAAAAATGGACGAGCCGGTAGCTATTGCCATTTTGCCCGACCACCCAACTCCTTGCGCCCTAAAAACCCATACACGTGAACCGGTGCCGTTCCTGGTTTACAAGCCTGGCGTTGAACCCGACGAAGTGGAGGTTTACGACGAGTTCAGCGTTATAAATGGTTCGTTCGGGTTACTGAAGGGCGATGAGTTTATCAAAAAGTTTTTGGATATTTAATACCACAGACAGGTTTGCCCTGTGCTCTAAAAACCAAAACTTTAAGGCACAGGGTGAACGCTTTTTTACGGCTGACCTTCTCCCCGCTGAATAGATTTAGTAACTATCAAATACAAAATGGAAGATTATTTAATTCCGGATAAATCTGAAGGTAAAGTTGCGGGAGAATTCTTAACGACTATGTTAGAAACATTAAAAATTCAGCAAAGACAGTTTGTTGGGTATTTGAACCTGATCTTCCGAACCTAAGAGAGTTGGTTGATGATTTAATACCTGTGCCGTTCGGCAGGAAAAGGACATTAGACCACCTAAAATGCCATATAAACAGAACAGAATATGGAACACGTTTGCATCGAAGAAAAGACGTTTGACAAAATTAACTTCAAAGAAAATCCTCTGAAAAAAGGAGAATATGAGAATTGTCTTTTTCTCAATTGTGATTTTTCAGAGAGTGACTTATCTGATTACCGGTTTACCGACTGTGAGTTTTCAGGTTGTAATTTAAGCCTGGCTAAACTGATGAAGACAGCTTTTCGGGATGTAAAATTTAAAGGGTGCAAAATGTTGGGATTGCATTTTGACGATTGTAATGAATTTGGACTTTCTTTTAACTTTGATAATTGTATCCTGGACCATTCTTCGTTTTATGAGACAAGAATCAGAAAAACAACTTTCAGAAATGGCCGGTTGCAGGAAGTCGATTTTTCTGCATGTGATTTAACCGGGTCCCTGTTTGATAACTGCGATTTATTAAACGCAACTTTTGACAATACCGTTATTGAGAAAGCAGACTTTCGCACTTCGTATAACTATTCAATAGACCCCGAAAATAACCGGATTAGGAAAGCAAAATTCTCTATTCGTGGAATCCCGGGACTTTTAGATAAATACGATTTGAGAATTGATGACACGATATAATGGGCCGGCAGGTATAAAAAACTTAAAAGAAAAGAAGGGGGCAGAGCAGACTTGAAAGAATAAAATAGGGACATTTTAATGGCTTTGTTTTACCTTTAAGATAAATTGCGGTTGTGCCTTATTTTAGTCACCAATGGCAGAGAACGGTAATTTCGATAGTATGAAGAAAACAAGTCGTCAGCATAAAGCGGAGAAGTTCTGGGACAGGGTTTCCGGAAGCTATGATAGAGAAGAGAAGAAAGATGAAAAAATTTATCTTCAACTTATTGAAAAATTAAAAGGACATTTAGAATCCAATAATATCGTTTTAGATTTTGGTTGTGGAACAGGTCTGTTTTCAACCGAAATAGCAAAATTTGTTAAAAGTGTTCATGGTATTGACATATCCTCAAAAATGATTGAGAAGGCAAAAAGCAAGGCAGAAACAGGAGGAATTCATAATGTGGAGTATTTTCAGGCAACAATTTTTGATGAAAGGCTGAAACCAGGGACATACGATGTAATCCTGGCTTTTTATATTTTACACTTAACCGAAGATACGCAAATCGTTATGCGGAGAATGAAAGAACTGTTAAAGCCTGGCGGCTTAATACTATCCGTAACTCCTTGCATGGGGGAAAAACCTTTTTTGAGTCTTTTGTTTTCGGCTTTTAGCAAAGTCGGGATTGTTCCGGGAATAAAGTCCTTTAAACATTTTGATTTGGAGCAATTACTGAAAGATGCAAACTTTCAATTGCTTCAGAATGAATTATTGAAAATGACATCCAATCAACATTACATGGTAGCAAAAAAGTAGAAAGTGAATGCTATAAAATGTAAAAAAGATTAGCCGGCTTTTTATTGCAGGGTTCGTTACAGAAATAGGTAGCGTTGTGCCGGCAATTGGTTCAGCTTACAGGCGGGTAGAAAAATAAGTACTTTGCAATACGCAACGATTTTACCCTAAAACCGTACCCTCATCAAAACAGATTATTCAGTGTTATAATAATTGATTAAATTAGGCTTGATAAAAAAGGAACAAAATGAGAATCAGGCTGAATACCTTTTTAAGTGCATTAGGTCCTTTTGTATTCTTGTTCGCAGGTTGTAATAGTCCGGAGGCAGTGCAGAACATGCCCAATATTGTACTGGTTATGGCCGATGATATGGGGTATGAATGTGTGGGTGCCAATGGAAATATTGAATACAAAACACCTAATCTTGACCGGCTGGCAAGCTCGGGAATTCGTTTTGAAAATTGCTATTCCCAGCCGCTGTGTACTCCTTCACGGGTAAAAATTATGACGGGAAAAACAAACGCACGGAATTATGTGAATTTTGAATATTTATCCCCGGAAGAAAAGACTTTTGGAAACTTGCTGAAAGAGGCCGGATACTCCACCTGCATTGCCGGGAAGTGGCAGTTAAATGGCCTGAATCACAACTATCCGGGAAACCAGGATGTAAGCCGGCCAAATCATTTTGGGTTTGATGCGTATTGCTTGTGGCAGTTGAACCATACCCGTGCAGAAGGAGAAAGATATGCCAATCCCTTGCTTACCCAAAACGGAACCGATCTTGCCCGGGACGAAAATGCGTACGGCCCGGATGTAATTGCTGACTTTTTAACCGGATACATTGAACGAAACGCCGGAAAGCCCTTTTTTATGTATTACCCGATGGTGTTGCCGCACGAGCCGTTTGTTCCCACACCCGATTCTCCTGAATGGGCCAGTCCGGAAAGGCGTTATGAACACGACACCGTTTATTTTGCAGACATGATTGCCTACGTGGATAAAATTATTGGCCAACTGGAATCAAAACTTAGGGAAAAGAACATCTGGGAGAATACGCTTTTTATTTTTACAGCCGATAACGGAACCCATCGTTCGGTCATTTCAACTACCCAAGCTGGCGATGTTACAGGTGCAAAAGGGCAATCCATCAATACGGGAAATCACGTGCCAATGATTGTATCGTGGCCTGAAAAAATAAAAGAGGGAAGAACCTTTGAAGGAATGGTCGATTTTTCAGATATTCTGCCCACCCTGGCCGATGTGGCTGGAATCCGGCGTTCGGCATATTTTACAGATGGAGAAAGCTTTTATAATGTTTTAAACGGTGAAAAAAACAGATTGGGAAAAGAGCAGGTTTTTATACATTATTCGCCCCGGTGGGGAAAGTTTAAACATAATCGCTGGGTGATGAACGGGAAGTATAAATTATACCGCGATGGCAGATTCTACAATACCTCTGCCGATCCGGCCGAAGAAAACCCAATGACGGGCCTTTCGAAAAACGAAGAAAAAATAAAGGAGAGATTTGAAATCATGATACGGGAAAAAGAAATGGAAATACCTTTTGACCAGAATGATACAGAATTTAAAATTCAAAAATATAAAGAATGAAAATTCTTCATCGAAACTTGCTGAGCCTTTCAATCGTTGGTTTATTGACTTTTTCTGCCGCCGGAAACGTTAAGGACTCCCGCCAACAGAAATTACCTTTACAGCCGAATATTCTGATTATCATCCCCGACGATTTGGGTTGGTCTGATGTAGGATATCATGGCTCCGTAGTGAAAACACCCCATATTGACAAACTGGCTGCAACGGGCATTCGGCTGGAGCAGCATTATGTAATGCCTACCTGCACCCCAACCCGCGTAAGTCTTATGACGGGAAAGTATCCCAGCCGGTATGGAATTGTAGCTCCCGATTACGGCGAAGTGATCGACCTGGGCGACCCAACCCTGGCTTCGGTTTTAAAAGAGAATGGATATTTTACTGCGATTGCCGGAAAATGGCACATGGGATCTCCACCATACACCCCTTTAAAATACGGGTTTCAATCGTCCTACGGTTACTTCGATGGACAGATTGATCCTTATACCCACGAATACAAAACAGAAACGAAGCTGACCGAAAGGAGATCATGGCACCGCAACGATGAGTATCTGGACGAAGAAGGCCATGTAACAGATCTTTTAACCGATGAGGCGCTCCGGATAATTGAGGCAGAAAATGATAAACCTTTTTTTCTTTATTTAGCCCATCACGTTCCGCATTACCCTTTGGATGAACCCGATGAATGGATGTCGTTGTACGACGGTTTATCCCTGCATCCTTCGCGTAAATTATTTGCTGCCAGCGTTTCCCACATGGACGCGGGCATTGGAAAAATTATGGAGGCGCTGGAACGGACCGGCAAACGTGAAAACACATTGATATTGTTTCTGAGCGATAACGGGGGACAGCATAGCTGGCACAGCAACACCGAATACCGCGGAAAGTATGCCGACAACCCTCATTCGGTCCTTGGAAATAATTACCCGTTGCGCGGATGGAAAGGCGATTTGTATGAAGGAGGAATCCGGGTGCCTGCCATTGCCAGCTGGCCCGGGAAACTACAGCCTGGGGAGGCAAATTTCCCCATTCATATGTCTGACTGGCTGCCCACGCTTTGCCATTTGATTGGGGCTGAAAAGGTATTGAAGGACTGGAACCCGGACGGGAAAAATATTTGGCCCTTTTTAACCGGCGTTCAGGATTTGGCTCAGGAACGATCAATTTACTGGAAAACCGGACAAACCTATGCCGTAAGGGAGGGAAACTGGAAATTACTGGTTGACCGGAATTCGGGTCAGACCGGGTTGTTTAACCTTGAAAATGATTTCAGGGAAACGCGGGACCTCGCTGAATCATATCCTGAAAAAGTGAAATCCCTGTTAGAGTTACTTGAAAAATTTAAGGCGGGAGATGAATGACTTCTCTGAATTGAAAAGTATAAACATAAATCAGTAGCCATGCAATCAACCTTGAAACTATTACTGGCCGGTAGTACAACCTTTATTGTCCTTCTGTTTATGTCCTGCGATTCGAAAAAAGAAACAGACGGTCCCTATTTCGGAAACGGATTTCATAACGGGTGTGCCGATCAAAGCTCTGTTGTTATTTGGACCCGGCTTACCAAAACACGCGAAGGGAATATTTCGGGGGAGAAATTTTTGGTGCCTGATGCCGAAGAACACCGTCAACTTGACCGCGAGGCTGATCCGGAGAAGATATGGAAAGCACAAATACCGGAGGGACTTATCCTGGAACAGATGGAGGGGGCCTGTCCGGGGATGCCGGGAGAGGTAAAGCTTACTTACTATTCGCTTAGCAATCCCGATAACAAAATGATTACCCGCTGGGTAGCAGTGGATGTGGAAAAGAATTATACGTACCAATGGAAACTGGAGAATTTGGAAGCCGGAACAAAATATGTTGTGGAACTGGAGGCCAGGCATAACGACCGGTCAAAAGTCTCCGACCGTTTGGAAGGTTCATTCCGTACTCCTCCCAGGGGAGGGAAAGAGGAGGAAATTGGTTTTTGTATTGTAACCTGTCATGATTATTGGCGGCGTGATACTGTCGGCGGACATAAAATTTATGACTCCATGCTGAAGCTCTTTCCTGATTTTTATGTGCATACAGGCGACATTGAATATTATGACAAACCTGAACCATACGCATTGACCGAAGAGTTGATGCAGTTTAAATGGGATCGCTTGTTCGCCCTTCCACTGCAGCGGAAATTCTGGGCACAGGTAACCAGCTATTTTATGAAAGACGATCACGATGTACTTCGGGATGATGCTTTCCCCGGAATGACTTATGGAACGGTTTCGTGGGAGCGTGGCCTTGGTATTTTTGATGAACAGCTTCCTGCCTGTGATAAACCTTACAAAACGGTCAGATGGGGAAAAGATTTGCAAATCTGGCTGACGGAAGGGCGTGTTTATCGAAGCAGAAATACCGATCCTGACGGACCTGAAAAAACCATTTTCGGAAAGGAGCAAAAAGAGTGGCTTTTCAAAACGTTGGAAGAATCGGATGCCACATTTAAGTTGGTTATTAATGCAAATCCTGTTCTGGGACCGGATCGCGTCAATAAAAAGGACAACTATTCCAATTCCGGTTTTAAATACGAAAGCGATGAAATACGGGATTTTTTGAACCGTTTTGACAATGTGTTTCTTTGTAACGGCGATCGACACTGGCAATATGTAACCCATTTTGAAGGTACTAATCTTTGGGAATTCGGGTGCGGTGCCGGAGCCGATGAACACGCCGGTGGATGGAACCAGGATGATTTTAGGCCTGAGCATCTTTTTCTACGCGTAAAAGGTGGATTTTTGTACGGAAAGGTTTCCCGGCAAAACGGAAAACCAACACTTATTCTTCAGCATTGCGATGTGGATGGGAAGATAGTACATGAAGAGATTTTTAGCCGGTAATTTTTACCGTGTGATTGCCTGAGCCGTTGTTATCGGCGGCAAAAACAAGACGGAATTTTATTCTCCTTAAAATTACTGTGATTTCTTATTGAACAAATAGGGCATATCATTGGTATATTTAGTTTGTATGTACAAATGTCAATGAAATGAGATCATATTTACTCCATTCAGTTACCACAAAATTTCGTGAATTTTTTTTGAAGGGTTTTTGTCTGAATTTCGTGTCATGCACGATTTTATGCAAATCTTCCCCGCATCCTTACGTCCCCGGTGGGGAAACTGCACGCAGGAATGCCCTCCCGGCTGTCAGGGACGCAGCGGGAACCTATTATTTTGGAAAGGATAAAACACATGCAGCCACTTTTTGGAGGGGCCCTGAAACTATGGCCAAGAATATAAAAGTTTTCATATTGCTAATCCTGTTTTTGGCAGGTCAGGTTGAATTGGTTCGGGCTGTTACTGCACCGGAACCTGTTGCCGGTAGTGCCCAGGCTGGAGAATTGACCCTTGTGAAGACTGCATCGCCACAAACTTATAATTCCGTTGGAGAGATTATTGGTTATACCATCGAGATGGAAAATACAGGAACTTTCCCTGTTTACTCCCCGGCAGTGACAGATAATGACGCTACCAGCGGCCCCACTTACCAGAGCGGCGATACCAACACAAACGGAATTCTGGATGTGGGGGAAGTATGGGTTTACTCGGCCGGTTATGAAATCGCACAGGCCGATCTTGACAACGGTTCCTTCACTAACACGGCAGAGGGAAGTGGCTCAGCCGACACCGACGGCGATTTCGCAGGCGACACTCCTGTTTCGGGTAACGACAGCGAAACAGTTAACGCGGTGCAGGATGCTTCCATTGCAGTGTCGAAAACGCTTTCCCCGGCTGGTCAGACTTACGATGCTGTTGGCGATATTATCACCTATGAAATTACGTTGAGCAATACCGGGAACGTAACGGTGTACTCCCCGGCAGTGACAGACAATGACGTTACCAGCGGCCCGACTTACCAGAGTGGCGACACCAACACCAACGGAATCCTGGATGTGGGTGAAGCGTGGGTTTATTCGGCCAGCTATGAAATAACACAGGCCGACCTGAATAACGGATCGTTTACCAACACAGCAGAGGGGAGTGGTTCCGCCGATACAGATGGCGATTCCGTGGGGGATACTCCTGTTTCGGGCAATGACAGTGAAACAGTTAATGCGGTGCAGGATGCTTCCATTGCAGTGTCGAAAACACTTTCCCCTGCCGGTCAGACTTACGATGCTGTTGGCGATATTATTACCTATGAAATTACGTTGAGTAACACCGGGAACGTAACGGTGTACTCCCCGGCAGTGACAGACAATGACGCTACCAGTGGCCCCACTTACCAGAGTGGCGATACCAACACCAACGGAATTCTGAATGTGGGGGAAGTCTGGGTTTACTCGGCCGGATATGAAATTACACAAACAGACCTGAACAACGGTTCCTTTACCAACACAGCGGAGGGAAGTGGTTCAGCCGATACAGATGGCGATTCTGTGGGCGACACCCCTGTTTCAGGCAACGACAGCGAAACAGTTAACGCGGTGCAGGATGCTTCCATCGCAGTTTCGAAAACACTTTCCCCTGCCGGTCAAACTTACGATGCCGTGGGCGATATTATCACCTATGAAATTACCTTGAGCAATACCGGTAACGTAACCGTTTATTCCCCGTCAGTGACAGATAATGACGCTACCAGCGGCCCCACTTATCAAAGCGGCGATACCAACACCAACGGAATTCTGGATGTGGGGGAAGTCTGGGTTTACTCAGCCGGTTATGAAATTACACAAACAGACCTGAACAACGGATCGTTTACCAACACAGCAGAGGGAAGTGGTTCAGCCGATACAGATGGCAATTCTGTGGGGGATACTCCTGTTTCGGGCAATGACAGTGAAACGGTAACCGCGGTGCAGGATGCTTCCATCGCAGTGTTGAAAACACTTTCCCCTGCCGGCCAGACTTACGATGCTGTTGGCGATATTATCACCTATGAAATTACGTTGAGCAACACGGGGAACGTAACGGTTTACTCCCCGTCAGTGACAGACAATGACGCTACCAGCGGCCCCACTTACCAAAGCGGCGATACCAACACCAACGGAATTCTGGATGTGGGGGAAGTGTGGGTTTACTCGGCTAGCTATGAAATCACACAAACCGACCTGAATAACGGTTCGTTTACCAACACAGCAGAGGGAAGTGGTTCCGCCGACACCGACGGCGATTCTGTGGGCGACACCCCTGTTTCGGGTAACGACAGCGAAACGGTAACCGCGGTTCAGGATGCTTCCATTGCAGTGTCGAAAACACTTTCTCCTGCCGGTCAGACTTACGATGCTGTTGGCGATATTATCACCTATGAAATTACCTTGAGCAATACCGGGAACGTAACGGTTTACTCCCCGGCAGTGACAGACAATGACGCCACCAGCGGCCCGACTTACCAAAGTGGTGATACAAACACCAACGGAATTCTGGATGTGGGCGAAGCGTGGGTTTATTCTGCAGGATATGAAATCACACAGGCCGACCTGAATAACGGTTCGTTTACCAACACAGCAGAGGGAAGCGGTTCAGCCGACACCGACGGCGATTCCGTTGGCGACACTCCTGTTTCGGGCAACGATAGCGAAACAGTGAACGCGGTGCAGGATGCTTCCATTGCAGTGTCGAAAACACTTTCCCCGGCCGGTCAGACTTACGATGCCATTGGGGATATTATTACCTATGAGATTACCTTGAGCAATACCGGGAACGTAACAGTTTACTCCCCGGCGGTGACAGACAATGACGCTACCAGCGGCCCGGCTTACCAGAGCGGCGATACTAACACCAACGGAATTCTGGATGTGGGCGAAGCGTGGGTTTATTCTGCAGGATATGAAATCACACAGGCCGACCTGAATAACGGATCGTTCACCAACATAGCAGAGGGAAGTGGCTCGGCTGACACCGACGGCGATTCCGTTGGCGACACTCCTGTTTCGGGCAATGACAGCGAAACAGTTAACGCGGTGCAGGATGCTTCCTTGGTTGTAACCAAATCGGCTGCTCCGCAAACATATTCTTCCGTTGGGGAAGAGATTGCCTATACCATTGTGGTTGAAAACACAGGCAACGTAAGTATCACAGATATTTTGGTGACAGATCCCCTTACAGGGCTAAATGCCAATATTCCCAGCCTTGTGCCGGGAGCTTCGGATACCTTCAATGAAAACTATACCATTATTCTATCCGATTTGGAGCAGGGAAATGTTGTGAATGTGGTTTCGGTTACAGGAAATGCGCCTGATGCAAGTGCGGTGCAAGCAGAAGATACCGAAACGGTTATTGCATTGGATCCTCCAACGGCCACCGACGACGCAAACGCTGATAATCAGGCAGGAGAGTCCGTAATAATTAACATCCTGGCAAATGACCTCTTACATGACGGCTCGCCTGCTTTACCGGGGTTGGTGACAGTTGATTTGAATCTTCTGGAAGGAGGTATTCAAACGGAGTTGATTGCGGAAAATGAAGGTACATGGACTTATAATTCAGCAACAGGTGAAGTAACATTCACGCCTCAGGCGGGTTTCACAACCGACCCGGGAGTGATAACCTACGAATTGACAGAAAACCTGACCGGTCGCAGCGACAACGCAAATATCAGTGTTGACTATAATGAAGGGAATCCTTATGCCATCGATGATATCAGTACAGGCAATTCACCGGGTGATGTTGCGATAGTGAATATAATCGACAACGACAAATTAAGTGATGGCTCCCTGGCATTGCCGGCTTTGCCATTGTTGGTAACGCTCGATCTCGATCCGGAAACGGACGGACTTCAGAATGAATTTATTGTATCCGGTGAAGGTGTTTGGAGCTTAAACTTTTTGACCGGGAATGTAACTTACACTCCCGAACCGGGATTTACCACTGATCCGACGCCAATAACCTACGTACTCCGTGAAGTGCTGACAGGCCTTAGCGATAATGCTACTATTACAATTGAATACGATGAAGTGCCGCCGAAAGCAAATGATGACAGCATGTTGGGTATTGAACCCGGCGAAAGCGGAACAGTCAACATCCTGACGAATGACTTATTAAGTGACGGAACTTCTGTTCAACAGGATCTGGTTACGGTGGATATTGATTCACTGACGGCAGGAACACAGGCTGAATTTATTGTTACAGGAGAGGGAGCCTGGACTTATAATCCGGCAACCGGAGAGGTAACATTTACCCCTGAACCGGGTTTTACTATTGCGCCCGAGCCGATGAATTATTCTTTAACTGAAAACCTGACAGGCCTGAGCGACAGTGCCACCGTTACAATGGGCTATACTGAAAAACCACCGGTGACTGCTAACGACAATAGTACCCAAAACGTGCCCGGAAAGATTGTGGTCGTTGATATTCTTTCCAATGACGTGTTAAGTGACAATTCCCAGGTATTGCCGGCTCTGGTGGATGTTGATCTCAACCTGCAGGAGGATGGTATTCAGTCTGAATGGATTGTAGCTGGAGAAGGTACCTGGACTTATAATCTGGCAACAGGAGAGGTGACATTTACTCCGGAACAGGGGTTCACCACCGATCCGGGCCCGGTTGACTATCAATTGACAGAAAGCCTGACAGGGCTCAGCAGCAATGCCACCATCAGCGTGGATTATGATGAAAGGGAACCTTATGCTGTGGATGATATTAGTAACGACAACGTGCCTGGCGAAGCTGTAGTTATTGCAATTCTTTCCAATGACTTGTTAAGCGATAGTTCGCAAGTGTTGCCTGAACTGGTGGATGTTGACCTCAACCTGCCCGCAAATGGTATTCAGCATGTATGGACTGTTGCTGGCGAAGGTGCCTGGGTTTACAATCCTGCTACGGGAAAGGTGACATTCACTCCGGAACAGGGGTTTACCACCGATCCTGGAGCAATCACTTATGAATTGACAGAAAATCTGACAGGCCTCAAAGATATTGCTGATATCAGTGTTGATTACAATGAAGGCGATCCGTATGCAGTAAATGATATCAGTACGGGAAATGTTCCCGGTAATGCTGTAACAATTAACATCCTTTCCAACGACAGGTTAAGTGACGGGTCGCTTGCATTGCCGGCATTGTCTGTGTTGGTAACAATTGATCTCAATCCGCAAGCCGGTGGAAACCAGAATGAATTTATTGCTGCCGGAGAAGGAAAGTGGAGTTTTAATACATTAAACGGAAACGTGACGTTTACTCCCGAACCCGGTTTTACCACCGATCCTGCGCCAATAACTTACATCCTTCGGGAAATTCTGACAGGCCGGAATGATGATGCCACCATCACAATTGAGTACGATGAAGTTCCCCCCGAGGCGAATGATGACAGTATGTCGGGTATTGAACCCGGAGAAAACGGAACCATTGACATTCTGGTTAATGACAGGTTAAGCGACGGAACCTCGATTCAAATAAACCTGGTAACCGTGGACCTCGATTCACAAATGGCGGGGATACAGGATGAACTTGTTGTGTCGGGGGAAGGAACCTGGAGTTTCAATCAGGCAACCCGGGAGGTAACTTTTAATCCGCTGCAGGGGTTTACTTCCGATCCGGCACCGTTGAACTATATTTTAACAGAAAAACTGACCGGCCTCAGCGACAATGCCTCCGTTACCATGAATTACGACGAAGGGTCGCCTGTTGCTGCAGACGACAGTCGGAATGACGTCACGCCGGGTGAAGTGGTGGTTATCGACATTCTGACCAATGACATTTTAAGTGATGGTTCACCGGCATTGCCGGAATTGGTAGAACTCGATATTGATTTGCAGAATCAGGGGGTGCAGAATGAACTGACAGTTGAAAATGAAGGAACGTGGAATTATAATACAAATACAGGTTCGCTTACATTTACTCCCGAGTCTGGTTTTATCTCTGATCCAACTCCTCTGAATTACAGATTATGCCAGGGTGTTAATTTTTCGTTCTGCGATGAAGCAGTGGTGACGATAAGTGTGGATCAATCCGTGCTACTATCTTCTGTTGCCCTGGTAAAGACAGCATTGTATTCTCCTGAAAACGGAGTTGTTGCGTACACTTTCGAGGTGACAAATACAGGGGAATTAAAAATTGAGGATTTAACCATTGATGATGAGCGGATTGGCGTGGACAACCTTGCGGTAACTCCCGGTGCTTTGCAACGGGGTGAAACCGGAACTGCAACAGCTATTTACACCGTAACACTGGCAGATTCGGATGCCGGGGTTATTACCAATTCAGCCAGCGTAAGTGGATTCGATGTACTGAACCGGCCTGTTAGTGATCAGTCGGGGAGTAATGTGGGAAATGATGAGCCAACTGTGACAATGTTGGTTCAAACGCCGTCCATTTTAATAGAAAAAGAGGCTGTTCTTTTTACGTCAACGGTTTCGTTGGACGAAGTGGTCGATTTTACGTTGGTAGTTACCAATAACGGAAATGTTACCCTGAACAATGTTGTGGTGAAGGACTCTCTGACAGGTTTTGAACAGGAAGTAGAAGAACTACATCCGGGAGGGACCATGAATTATTCCACAAGCTACACTGTTCAGAGTTCGGATGAAATAAACGGGCAATTTAAGAATAAAGCCACAGTAACAGGCACCTCGCCGGATGGTGTCAGGGTGGAAAGCAGCAGCACTGTGACGGTTCCGGTTGAACAGTGCGATCTGATTCTGCCCACCGGGTTCTCGCCCAATAATGATGGCATCCAGGATTTTTGGAGAATTAAGTGTTTGGAGAAATACCCGGATGCTGAAATTGAAATATACAACCGTTGGGGAAATCGGGTATTCGAAAAGCAGAATTTCGGGAATATCGATATTCATGGAACTACCGATGCCTGGTGGGACGGGCATTCTACTCACAAGTGGAGTTTCGGCAATGAAAAACTTCCAACAGGTACTTATTATTACATTCTTGATTTGAAAGACGGCAACGAACCCCTGACCGGATTCATATTTCTGAACAGGTAAAATCGATACACAAAATGAGAAAGAGAGAAATTATGAGATTTGAATTGAATAGTGTAAAGGGATTGGGAGTTTTATTTCTGTTTTTGCTGATTTTTAGCGAAGGCCGGGCACAACAGGATCCCATGTTCACACAATACAATTTTAACACGCAAACCATTAATCCCGCTTACGCCGGTACATGGGATAATATCGGTTTTTTGGTGCTGGGGCGTCACCAGTGGATGGGAATGGAAGGAGCTCCCCAAACGTACACTTTTTCCATGCAAACTCCCACAAAGTTTAGGAATGTAGCCGTCGGATTCAATGTAATTTCGGACAGGGCAGGTTTTGAAAAACGTTTGATGGCAAATTTCGATTATTCTTACCAGCTGAAACTAAACAGGGAAACTTCCCTTCGCCTGGGCCTGAAGGGAGGTATTAATCATTACACAAATAACCTGGCTGATTACACAGGGTATCCCGGCGATCCGGCCGACCCGATGTTTATGAGTGATACCGATTCGAAGGTGATCCCTAATTTTGGAATCGGTGCATTTCTATATCATGAGAGATATTATATCGGGTTATCGTCGCCGAAGATTTTAAAAACGAAATTTCTGAATAACTACAATAATTATTCGTCGTGGGCTGAATTCCGGCATTTTTTCCTGATTGGAGGGTATGTATTCAATCTCTCCCGGAGCCTGCAATTTAAGCCTACATTTTTGGCAAGATCCATTTGGGGCTCTTCAACCGTGATTGACTTTTCTGCCAATTTTTTACTGGGAGAAAAGGTGTGGCTGGGAGGGAATTACCGCACAGGTGATTCTTTCGGGTTTATAGCTCAATGGATATTTGACCATCAGCTACGGATAGGATACGGGGTGGACTATTCCACGTCCCGCCTGCAATCGTTTCACAGCGGTTCGCATGAAATAATGGTGTCGTATGAGCTTGGCGTAAGGCGCAGGTGGAGTACGCCCAGAATGTTTTAATGCTGTGAAATAAAGAAGAGGTAATATGAAACGAAAAACGACGACCATACTTTTGTTATTTATAACGCTGGCAAGCACGGTGAATGGACAGCAATACAATTTTTTTGACCTGGTGGATTACAAGGTCAGGCTTTTGCCGTCGGTAAATACTGTTGAAAGCGATATCTCACCCGCCTTTGTAAAAGGTGAATTGTATTTTTCTTCCATCCGGGAAGAATATTTTGGGAACGAAAGGCTTCAGCAGCGGAATATGTCTTTTTATGATGTGTACAGTACGGAGATCGATAGCGTCGGGAATCCGGTCTCATTGAGAAAGCTGGTTCCGGGATTTGGTAACTTGTACCACGAAGGACCGGTATCGTGGTGTGAGGCTACCGGCGAACTGTTTGTTACCCTGAGCAACGTAATAGATGGCGACACCATTCATCACGGAATGATAAATGAGGAACATGTCCGGTTACGTCTTGTTATTATGAAGGAGACAGACGGGAAATGGACAGTAACAGAAGAACTACCGTTTAACCGGGATAACTACCATTTTGCCCATCCAGCGGTTAGCGTCACCGGCGATACGCTGATTTTTTCCAGTGACATGAGAAGGGGATACGGAAAATCTGACCTCTACATGTCTGTGAGAGAGGATGGAAAGTGGAGCAGGCCTCAGAATTTGGGAGAAATGATCAACACTCCCGGGAACGAAATGTTTCCGACGTTTGGCCCGGACGGCCTTCTGCTGTTTTCATCTGACGGGCATGAAGAAAATTACGGGCAGATGGATATCTATTATACAAACTTTCCTCACCATATTTCTCCGGTGAATGCGGGAAGAAAGCTAAATACGGCTTTTGACGATTTTGGCTTGGTTGTTCACCCGTCGAAAGAATATGGCTATTTTTCTTCCAACCGGCCTGGCCGGGGGAATGACGATATTTATCACATAGAATTTATTCCTGTTACTGAAACGCTTAACGGGAAAGTTTCAACCCGTTACAATGGGGAACCTGTTTCGGATGCTATCGTTTATTTGCAGGATTGTAATGGCAATGTGATTGAAACCAAACAATCCGGTATTCTGGGCAATTTCGAATTCGAAATACAAAAGGGGCTTTGCTACCGGTTAATGGCTGAGAAGGAAGGTTTCCAATCCGATTTGGAAAACCTCGCAGGTCGGAATATTGTGGAATTACAGTTAAAACAAATTTTGAAATACCAGATCCAGGTGTTGGATTTTGGCGATGGAAAATCATTGCCTGAGGCAGATGTGTTATGTCTTGAAGAAAAATGGGAAACGGACACATCGGGTTTGGTGCGTATTCAGTTTGACAGTTTGATGGTGTACAATGTCCACGTGATTAAAGAGGGGTATTTCGATTATTCGAAGAATGTAGATTCGACCTATTTTACGATGGGGGCAAATGTGGTCGATACAATTCAGCTTTTCAAAAAAGAGAGGAATAAAAACTTTCTGCTTAAAAATATCAATTATTATTTCGACAGATGGAGAATTATGCCTGAATCGGAGCCTGAATTGCAAAAGCTGATAAAGCTGATGAAAGATAATCCTTCTTTGAAAGTGGAATTAGAAACGCATACCGACAGCAGAAGAGAAGATGAGTTCAACCTGTGGCTGAGCCAGAAACGCGCAGACTCCATTGTGGAGTATCTTGTTGAAAACGGAATTGAAAAAGAACGTTTGACGGCAAAAGGTTACGGCGAAACCCGGTTGCTAAACCGTTGTGCCAATGGGGTTAATTGTTCCGAAGCCGAACACCTGGTGAATCGCCGGGTTGAGTTTAAAATACTTGGATTTTAGCAGGTTGTTTCGTAATAAATAAATAAATTTACACATTCAGGATTTGTACTGAACAATAATTTTATTTTTTTATAACCAGTTTAAACAATAAATCATGGATTTAAAATCGAACCTAAAATCTTCCCGGCGCAGTTTTATCGGAACTACTGCAGCGGCCGTTGCAGGTTTCAGTGTGATTCCAAGCCATGCTGTGGCGGGACTCGGGCACACTCCTCCCAGTGATAAATTAAATATTGCCGGTATTGGTATTGGTGGAAAAGGAAAAGTTAACCTCGACAATATGCCCGGACAAAATATTGTGGCGCTGTGTGATGTGGATTGGAATTATGCCGATAGGGTATTTAAAGCTTACCCAAAGGCGAAGAAGTGGAAAGATTTCCGTGAAATGCTGGAAAATCAGAAAGATATTGAGGCCGTGGTTATTGCCACTCCCGATCATACGCATACTCTGCCTGCTGCGGCTGCCATGGAATTGGGCAAGCACGTTTACCTGCAAAAGCCGCTCACTCATTCGGTTTGGGAATCGAGGTATTTAACGGAACTGGCCCAAAAAACAGGGGTCGTTACACAAATGGGGAACGAAGGGCACTCAAACGATACGGTGTATGAAGTAGCCGAAGTAGTGCATAGTGGCTGCCTTGGCGATATAAAAGAAGTCCATGTATGGACAAACCGGCCAATATGGCGGCAGGGGATGCCTAAGCCGCTGAAAGAAGTGAAGGTGCCAAATACCCTGGACTGGGATTTATTTATTGGCCCGGCTGAAATGCGGCCTTACAACCCGGAATATCATCCGTGGATTTGGAGAGGCTGGTGGGACTTTGGAACAGGGGCCCTTGGCGATATGGGATGCCATTTATTGGATGTTCCTAATTATGCATTGCACCTTGGAGCACCCAAGGCTTTTCAGGCAAGTTCTTCTTTGGTGAATACAGAAAGCGCTCCGGTTTCGGCGCAGGTTACTTACTTGTTTCCGGCCCGCAAAAACCTGGATTATTGCGCATTTCCTGAGTTGGAATTAACCTGGTATGACGGAGGGTTGATGCCTGCGCGTTCGTTTGATTTACCAGTTGATGCCCCTATGAATCCGGGAGGCGGATTTATGTTCATTGGCTCAAAGGCAACACTTATTGCAGAAGCTTATGGGGGCAAATGGAAAGTCTACAAAAACGGGCAGGAAGTAGTTCCAGAGACCCGGGTGAACATCGACAGAATTCCGGACGATCCAATGGGCGGAGGCCGTCATGAAATGCATTTTGTGAATTGCTGTAAAAACGGAGGAAAACCAGCTTCCAGTTTTGAATATTCCGGTCCATTTAATGAAATGGTTGTTATGGGTAATCTGGCGGTGAGGATGCAGTCGCTTCAGAAAACTTTATTGTGGGATAGCGAAAATATGAAAGTTACCAATATTTCTCCTGATGAAACACTGGTGACAACCAAACTGCTGCCTTTCTCTTCCGATATAGTTACCCGGAAAGTGGAAGGGGAATCGAAACAGAGTGTAAAGTGGAACGCTCAGGAGATGTGTGAAGAATGGGTAAAACATACCTATAAGAATGGCTGGAGTTTGTAAATATTAGTTGCCCGAAACGGTACTGAAAGTTTCCTTCGGTTTTTTTTGAAAGAGTAACAAAACCTATTGACAATTAAGTTAATAGGTTTTGTTGTTTATGCACCTCCCATTTTATTCTTCCGGTACCGACTGTGCATCCACCACGGCTATGGCCACCATATTGATAATTTCACGAACCGAACTGTCGCGCTGCAAAATATGGATAGGTTTTTTCATACCCATCAGAATAGGCCCAATGGCTTCCGCCGTACCAATAGACTGTAACACTTTATACGTGATGTTTCCTGAACTCAGGTTGGGAAATATCAGGGTATTGGCATCGTGATCCCCTAATTTATTGAAAGGGTACCGTTTGTAACGAAGTTTTCCGTTCAGTGCATAGTTGGCCTGCATTTCGCCATCTACCATTAAATCGGGATGTTTTTCATGCAATATCTGTACAGCCTCTTTTACCCTTACCGGGCTTCCCAGTCCTTTAAATGCGCCGAAGTTAGAGTAGGAGAGGAGGGCAATTTTAGGCTCAATATTGAAACGCTTAACCTCCCGGGCAGTCAGAAGCGTTGTGTCTACAAGCGTTTGAGAAGAAGGATTCATGTTTACAGTTGTATCGGCCAGGAAAATGGGACCTTGCTTTGTAATCATCATGTACATGCCAGCAATATGATTGCAGTCTTCTTTCACGCCAATCACCTGCAATGCCGGACGGATAGTATCGGCATATTTTCGGGAGAAACCGGAAATAAATGCATCGGCCTCGCCGGTTTCCACCATCAGCGCACCAAAGTAATCGCGGTTATATGTATTTTCCAATGCTTCGTCATACGTCATTCCTTTCCGTTTCCTTTTTTCGTAAAGCGTTTTGGCCAGCTTGTGCCTTTTGTCTTCAGTAACCGTCCTGAATATGTCAATAATCTCTACATTGCCAAGTTCAAGTTGATTCTCTTTAATTAGCATCCTTATTTTTTCTTCGTTGCCGAGAAGTATGGGATGGGCAATTTTTTCGCGGGTGACGTATTGGACTGCTTTGAGAATTTTAAAATCGTTTCCTTCAGCAAAAACAACCCTTTTGGGATTCTGGCGTGCTTTGTTGCGAATACTCATGACCTGTTTACCACTTATTCCCATCCGGTTGCTAAGCTCCTGTTTGTATGCTGTCCAGTTTTTTATCGGATTTTGTGCTACTCCGGTATCCATTGCAGCTTTGGCAACGGCGGTTGAAACAGTTATGATAAGCCTGGGGTCTAAGGGCTTCGGAATAATATAATCACGACCGAAAACAATATTTTGTTTGTTGTATGCGCGGGCAACTATTTCGGGAACATACTCTTTTGCAAGGCCAGCCAGCGCTTTGGCAGCCGCAATTTTCATTTCTTCATTGATTTGAGTAGCCCTTACATCAAGAGCCCCCCGGAAGATGAATGGAAAGCCCAGTACATTGTTTATTTGGTTGGGATAATCACTGCGTCCGGTAGCCATAATGACATCGCTACGGGCCGCGGTTGCATTTTCGAATGAAATTTCAGGATTGGGATTGGCCATGGCAAATACGATGGGATCCTTCGCCATTGATTTAATCATTTTTTTGGAAACCAGACCGCCTACTGAAAGACCCAGAAAAACGTCCGCTCCTTTCATCGCTTCCTCCAGGGTATTCACTTTCCGTTTTGTCACAAATTCCTGCTTGTAAGGGTTCAGGTCTGTGCGCCCTTCATTCAGTACGCCTTTGCTGTCGCACATCACAACATTTTCGGAGTTTACTCCCAGGCTGACGTATAACCGGGTGCAGGAAATGGCTGCAGCCCCGGCTCCGCAAATTACCACTTTGATATCTTCAATCGATTTGCCGTTCAGTTCCAGCGCATTCAGTAATCCTGCAGCAGAAATAATAGCTGTTCCATGTTGATCGTCGTGAAAAACCGGAATCTTTAGCTCCTTTTTCAGGGCCGCTTCAATTTCAAAACACTCCGGCGCTTTGATATCTTCCAGGTTAATGCCTCCAAAAGTAGGAGAGATGGCTTTCACCACTTCGATAAATTTTTGAGGTTTTTTTTCATTTACTTCGATATCAAATACATCTACATCAGCAAAAATTTTGAAAAGCAACCCCTTGCCTTCCATCACCGGTTTCCCGGCTTCAGGGCCAATATCACCCAAACCAAGAACTGCCGTGCCGTTGGAAATAACTGCTACCAGATTTCCTTTGGCCGTGTATTTGTAAACATTGTCCGGCTCTTTTTCAATTTCGATACACGGCTGTGCTACGCCCGGTGTATAAGCCAGCGATAAGTCGTATTGTGTGTTATGCGGTTTGGTTGGGACTACTTCAATTTTTCCGGGGCGGTTTTTTTCATGATACTTTAATGCATCTAATCGACTGATTCTAGGCATCGGATTTGATTTTATTGGTTCTACTATAAAGATAAAAAAAAATGAGGAGAATGGTTTTATAATATCTGTCTGATTTTGGGAAAATAATTGGATTTGGGAGAAGCCAATGTATCCGAAAATGCATTAATATTGCGCAATTTTTTTGTAATTATCATCGCATATATATGAAATCGGTTTATACTATTCTCCTGCTTGTAATGTCTAATATTTTTATGACGTTTGCCTGGTACGGGCATTTAAAGTTTAAGGAATTCAAGTGGTTTGGAGCATTGCCACTGGTAACAGTTGTATTGATAAGTTGGGGAATGGCTTTGTTCGAATACTTTTTCCAGGTACCGGCCAATCGTATTGGGTTTAAAGAAAATGGCGGACCTTTTACACTGGTTGAATTAAAAGTAATCCAGGAGGTGACAACGTTGGTCATCTTTATGCTGTTTACACTCTTATTCTTTAAAAACGAAACGTTCCGTATAAATCACTTTATTGGTTTCATTTTTTTGATTCTGGCGGTCTATTTTATTTTTAAGAAATAGGAATTTAGAATTTACTTTTCAGCTCAATATCCTTTGAAAACAGCATCGCCGTTTCAATGAGTGCCAGATGCGAATATGCCTGTGGAAAATTACCCAAAAGCCGTTTGGTTTCAAAGTCGATGTCTTCGCTGAACAGTCCCAGGTGGTTACTGTAAGTAAGCAACTGGTCAAAAAGTTTCTGAGCCTGTTCTCGTTCCCCGATTTTGTCCAGCGCCTGTATCAACCAGAATGTACAGATAGTGAACGAGGAGGTAGGCAGTCCAAAATCGTCGCGGTTTTTGTAGCGATACATCAGCCCATTGCGTCCCAGTTCACGTTGTATAGCTTTTACCGTACTGACAAACCGGTAGTCGGTTGCATCGATAAAACCATAAGCCTCCATCAACAGGTTCGAGGCGTCAAGGTCTTTCAATCCGTAAGCCTGGGTAAATGCCTGCACTTCTTCGTTCCATCCTTTTTCTAAAATATCTTTTGAAATGGTTTCCCTGAGTTTTCCCCATTTTTGGAGATACTCATCCCGTTTTATCAACTCCGCTACTTTTATAGCCCTGTCAATAGCCACCCAGCAGAGCAGTTTGGAAAAAACAAAATGCCGGTGTTCTGTACGGATTTCCCAGATTCCACGATCAGGCTTTTTCCAGTTTTTACGCACAATACGAACGATACTTCTGGTGATGGTCCAGAGCTCTTCACTGTTTTGTAAGGATACTTCGAAAAGGCTGAATTGTTGATAGATAACATCCATCAATATGCCGTAAATATCGTGCTGTTTCTGTTTGTAGGCAGCATTACCGATACGGACCGGCGCGCTGTCCTCATAACCGGAAAGATGGGTAAGAATGCGTTCCCTGAGGTTCTTTTCCCGGTTAATGCCGTACATAATCTGAATTTTTTCATCCTTGTCAGAAACAACATCAATGATAAAATTCAAAAAACGCTCGGCGCTTTTCCAGTGTCCTATCTGGGTCATTATTTTAATAACCATTGAAGCATCGCGTAGCCAGCAGAACCGGTAATCCCAATTTCTGATTTCACCAATGGTTTCCGGTAGTGAGGTGGTAACAGCTGCCAGTACCGCGCCTGTTTTATCAAAACTCAGCAGTTTAAGGACCAGGGCGCTGCGGATTATTTCTTCGTTGTAGCTTCTGAACCGGTGGGTTTCTTCTGACCAGTTGAGCCAGTAAACCTTGGTGCGCTGAAGTTTAAGGTAAGCACGTTCGATAGTTTGTTTTAAGAGTTTCTGGTTATAGCTAATCAGGAAAAAAGTATCCTTTTCCAATTCAACCTCCTCTCCACTTATCACTTTCCCCATTTCAATATCGGTGTAAAGATAGAGTGAATCGTAAGCGCCGGTACGCGTAAAACTTTTTACAAACTCTTTGCGCACTTCGGTAATGGTTTTTCTTTCTGCATATTCCAGCCGGGGGTCGTAATGAATTCTGAAACGAGGCCTGCCTGATTTTAGCTTGATATAGCGAATAACATCAGGAGGGGAATAAACTTGTTCCCTGCCATTATGATAGTGGTAGCGGGGCATAAAATCGATAACCTCGAAACTGTCAGTTCCGTTGGAATATTTTGTTGATAATATATTTGTTTTGGGTAAGTAGCGCTGAGTTGAGTGATAGTCGTCACCGGTAATAAATTCAAAACTTCCCCCTTTTTTCCTGTCCAGTATTTTAGCGAAAACCGAGGCAGAATCAAATACCGGAAGGCAAAGCCATTCCAATGCACCCTTTTTCGATATCAGTGCTGCACTCTTGCAGTTTCCTATAATCCCATAATCCAAATTTGCCATTATTAGTACAGTTTTTTTTAATTTTGAGAATTGGCATATTTTACGTATAATAATGACGAACAAATATAGAAAAACTATGAGTCGATTTCTAATTATTTCAAACCGATTACCGGTGCAGATAAGTATCTCTGAAAATGATATTGGTGTTGAACCAAGTGTCGGAGGGCTTGCCACCGGGATGATGTCAGTGAGTAAATCTTTTAACAGTTTATGGATAGGCTGGTCTGGAGTCGACTTTAACGAATTGACAAACAGTCAGGTAAAAAAGGTTAACTCTGCATTAAAAAAAGAAAAATGTGTGAGCGTAAACCTGACGCAGGAAGAAGTCGAACTTTACTACGAAGGATTTAGTAACAAGACCATCTGGCCCTTGTTCCATTATTTTAACCAGTTTGTGGAATACGAAGATGAACAATGGCAGGCTTATAAAAGGGTAAATCAAAAATTTGCCGATGTAATTGCTGAAAATATGGAGGGGGTGGATAAAATATGGATACATGACTACCACCTGCTTTTGTTGCCCCAAATGATAAAAGAAAAGTTTCCGGATGTTACCATCGGATTTTTCCTGCACATTCCCTTTCCTTCTTACGAACTTTTTCGCATTCTGCCCTGGCGTAATGAGATTATCCAGGGAATGCTGGGTGCCGATTTACTCGGGTTTCACACATTCGATTACGAACGCCATTTTATGAGTGCCGTACGCCGGCTGTTGGGTTACGATATCAATATAAATGAAATTCATTTGCCCAAACGGATTGTTAAGGTAGACAATTTTCCCATGGGCATCGATTACGATAAATTTCAAGATGCGGCCCTTGATTCTCAAAAAAGATCGGTACGCGATAAATCGGAAATACGGAAAGAGCTGGAACGTTACTACCTGCTCTATCCTGAAACGAAATTTGTCCTTTCAATTGATCGCCTGGATTATACAAAGGGGTTGATTAACAGGTTGGAAGCTTTTGAGTATTTTCTTGAAAATTATCCGGAATACCGGAATAAGATAACATTGGTGCTACTGGCAGTCCCGTCACGTATTGGAGTGGATCAATATCAACAAATGAAAAGTGAAGTGGATGAGATTGTGGGCCGGATTAATGGGACGTATTCTTCCATAAACCGCAACCCTATTTGGTATTTTTACCGTTCCCTTCCTTTTGAAAACCTGGTGGATTTATACAATTACTGCGAAATTGCCCTGATTACACCCATTCGCGACGGAATGAACTTGGTAGCCAAAGAATTTATTGCCTCCAAAACTGATGGCCGGGGAGTGCTGATTCTGAGCGAAATGGCCGGAGCTTCCAAAGAGATGAGTGAGGCGCTGATTATTAATCCCAACGATAGAGCACAGATTGCGGAGGCCATAAAACGAGCCATTGAAATGCCGTTGGATGAACAGATTGAACGAAATACAGTACTTCAAAAGCGGCTTAAACGATACAATATCGAAAAGTGGGCTACCGATTTTCTGAACAGTCTGGACAAAGTGCTGCAAAATGAGCAACAATACCTGGCCAAGAAGTTGACAAATTCAACCAGAAATAAGATAATTAAAGAACTTTGCCAATCGGACAACCGTATTTTTTTTCTCGACTATGATGGTACCCTTACCGGGTTTAAGGACAATCCTAAACATGCAAGGCCCGACAAAGAGTTGTATGAATTGCTGGATAACCTCGCCAATAATCCGAAGAACAGGGTAGTACTTATTAGTGGCCGCGACAAAAATACTTTTGAGGAATGGTTTGGTGACAAGCCCTATACGCTGATTGTTGAACACGGTGTATGGTACAGGGAGGCTGGAGGCCAATGGGAAATGATTGAACCGCTGGACGATTCATGGAAGGAGAGCATTCGTTCTTCCCTTGAGTTTTATGTGGATCGTACCCCGGGTTCATTTATTGAAGAAAAAAACTACAGTTTAGTATGGCACTACCGGAAATCTGACCCTGAATTGGGGCTGAACCGGGCTATTGAGCTAAAAGATGAAATGACCAGTTTGGTGTCGAATTTGAACCTCGAGATTATGGAAGGGAACAAGGTTCTGGAGATTAAAAACAGGGGTATCAACAAAGGACGTGCTGCCCTGAAAGTATTGCATTCCAGACCTGCCGATAAAATTATGGCTATTGGAGACGACTGGACCGACGAGTTCCTGTTTTCTGATCTGCCCAATGAAGCCATTACCATAAAAGTGGGGATGGCCCATACCGTTGCCGGATACAAAGTGGAGAACTTTGAAGAAGTGCGCGGGTTGTTGCAGCAAATGGCTTGTGAGGAGTAGTCAGTATTTTGATTTTTAATGAATATTTTCGACATTTGCGCCTAAATAAACTATGTAAAACGAATTGAACTTAATCTGTTGATAGTAAATTCTTTAGATATAGAGAGAAAGCTGGTTGAGCAATTCCGTCAAGGCAATGAAATGGCCTTCGAGTTGATTTTTCATAAAACGAAAGGAAAAGTAAAAGGCTTTCTTACAAAGGTTTTACCCGCAGGAGAAGATGCGGAAAGTATTTTACAGGAAATTTATCTCAAACTTTGGTCGAACAGAAAATCGGTAAAAGCAGATAAAAACTTTGAAACCTATCTTTTTGCTATAGCGCGGAATATGGTGGTGGACGTCATGCGAAAAAGGTTTCATAAACAAAAGTATCTTGAGAATTTATACAATCAGCTGAAAGAAGGGAGTAATAACAGTATGGATACGCTGGCCAACGTGGAATACTCCGAACTGGAACGGCAGATTTTTTATTTGATTGAGCAATTACCCGAGCAGCGGCAAATTATTTTCAAACTTAACAGAATAAACGGATTGACGTATAAAGAGGTTGCTGCAGAACTTAATATTTCTGAAAACACAGTCGATATGCAAATGCGAAAGGCACTGTTTTTTTTGCGTACGGAAGTAAAGCATTTTTTGACCTTGCTGATTTTGGCCCAGCTATAACAGCCTTCAACTGAAAATAAACTTTAGGACAACTTGCATTTTTTATTCCCCGTTAAATATTCTGACGAATGAGGGAGCATTTACAATATATAAGTTATTGTTGAAAGAGTGTTTCATTGGAGTGCTTTGAGATTTTAGAGGAAAGGTCAGGAAACAAAAAAGGCCTTCGCGAGAAGACCTTTTGTATAAATGAACTGTAGCATTAGAATCTTTTTTCTTTGATACGGGCTTTTTTCCCGGTAAGGCCACGCAGGTAAAACAACCTTTTGCGACGTACTTTTCCTTTTTTATTCACCTCAATATTTTCAATGAAAGGCGAGGAAAGCGGGAATATACGTTCAACACCAATACCCCCTGACATTTTACGAACTGTGAAGGTTTTGGTACTTTCTCTTCCTTTAATCTGGAGGACTACCCCACGGAAATTCTGAACACGCTCCTTGTTTCCTTCCCGAATCAAATAACTAACGGTTATGGTATCTCCCGCAGAAAATTTAGGGTGCTCTTTTTCTACCTTAAACTCGTTTTCTACAAATTTTATTAAATCCATCTCTGATATTATTTAATTAATGTTGGCAATATATTCCACCATCCGGTGGAAAAGAGATTGCTTAAAGCCGGCGCAAAAATAATACTTTTTTTTACAAGTCAAATGAAACACTATTCATTTTTAATTGATTGTCATATATATTAATAGAATTAAAACGAAGCCGGTTTTTAATTCCCTTTTAAAGGATGCATGTGCCGTGGATATGTTGTGTTATTATTTTTTAACATTATAACTTATTAGACCCCGTTCATATTGAATATATTTAGAGGTTGTAATGAACAGACGGAAGGTATATGTTTTATTATTGCACCTAAAATGTGTCTTTTAACAATGGCTAATATTGATCTTTCAAATGATTTTTAATGGGAGAAAAAATGGATTTAAAAGATTGGTTATTCTGGAATGTCGATACGCAGATTGATTTCGTCTATCCCCGGGGGAAATTGTATGTTCAGGGAGCTGAAGAGTTACGTCCACAATGGAAAGAATTGACCATGCTGGCCAAAGAGAAGGTGATTCGGGTAATTAATACAGCCGATTATCATTATGCTAATTCAGCTGAATTAGATGCCTCTCCTGATTTTATCAATACATTTCCGGAACACTGTATGGCCCATTCCCGTGGAGCCGATTACATCAGAGAGACTGAGCCGGAAGACCCGGTTGTTTTTGATTGGGACAAGGAATACCTTATTACCCCCGAATTATTTGAGGAAGGAAAACACCGGAATTTTGTTATCCGTAAAGATGCATTCGATGTTTTTTCCGGAAACCCTTTGACTGATACTATTCTGAAACAGTTAAAACCCACAACCGTTGTTGTTTATGGTGTAACGACCAATGTGTGTGTGGATGCTGCCGTGAAAGGGCTCAGTAAAAAAGTGAAAAATGTGTATGTGATTAAAGATGCCATTAAAGAACTTCCCAATATTCCATTGCCTTTTGAAAACTGGGAGAAAAAAGGCGTAGAGATGATTACGCTAAAAGAGTTGAAAAAAATGCTCAGTAAAAATTAGCGGATTGTTTTTGTTGCTGTTCCGGTTGAGCCCTGTTCCTTTAGAAAACGTTGTTCCAGTAAGTTGCTTCTCTTGATCGAGTTGCGCAGCCACTGTAATTTTATAGTATCTTTTTCCTGTTCGGTAAGCTGCCAGAAAATTTCATTTTGTTTTTTGATTTTTTCAGACAACTGGTATAATACAATAGCCGCAGAAACCGATATGTTGAAGCTTTCAGTAAATCCTGACATGGGTATTTTAAGAAATTCATCTGCTTCGTTCTGTATCGTTTCAGAAATTCCGGGGAGTTCAGAACCAAAAACAATAGCCGTTTTTCCTTTGGTAAGATCGAATTCAGGTAACAACTGATCGTTTTTATGTGGTGTAGTGGCAACAATCCGGTACCCCGATTCTTTTAATGATTTTATTGCCTTCAGGCTATTTTGTTTTTTTTCGTTGTATTTATGAAGGCTCAGCCATTTGGAGGCTCCCAAGGCTACTTCACGGTCCACTGTAAATTTATTCCGGTTTTCGATGATATGAACATGTTGAATGCCAAAGCAGTCGCAAGTGCGTAAAACGGCGCTGGCATTCTGGGGTTGGAAAATATCTTCCAACACGACGGTAATGTAAGCCGTACGTTGTTCCAGTACTTTTTCAAACAACAGAAGTCTTTCGGGGGTAATAAATCCGGATAAATGTTCAATCAGTTTTTTTTGCATTTTTTTATTTTGTTGAATAGCAACAATAAAAAAGGGGAGTTTCTGCTCCCCTTCAATTTCTTTGTATCCACCCTTCAGTTAGGATACTGCGTCAGACAGGTCGGCACCTGCTTTGAATTTTACCACTTTTTTAGCAGGGATTTTAATTTCTTTCCCTGTTTGCGGGTTTCTGCCCGTACGAGCGCCACGTTCACTTACTGAAAAAGTACCAAATCCGATCAGTGCTACCCTGTCTCCACCCTTTAAGGCGTCAGTAGTTGCTCCGATAAAAGCGTCGAGCGCTTTTTTTGCATCAGCTTTCGTCAGGCCGGCTCCGGCGGCCATTGCATCAATTAATTGTGCTTTGTTCATAAATTTAAAAATTTAAATGAAAAACTAAATTATTGTAAATAAGCAAGTTGCGTCACTTCTCTTTTGTCTTACTTCTCGTTACTACCGGGCAATTCCTTCCGGAATGCCTGTAAAATCAGTAGTTTCAGAGAACCTCATTTTTTGTTTTAGCTAAATTCTGAAATAACTTTTAAAAAAACAACCCTGAACACCCTTTTTTTTCAGCATTTTCTAATTTTTTTTAACCGCAAGGTTTTTGGAGATTAAAAAAAAGTTCTACTTTTGTCGCGCCTGGAGAGATGGCAGAGTGGTCGATTGCGGCGGTCTTGAAAACCGTTGAACCGAGAGGTTCCGGGGGTTCGAATCCCTCTCTCTCCGCAAAAAAATCATCGGGAAACCGATGATTTTTTTTTGTTTAATAGCCTGTTGATAACTTTTTGTCTCCGCGCTTAATTTGGGAGGCTAATGGTTGAAAAACTGTTATTTATGCAATTACTGAATCGGTAAATAATTCTACATTTTGTATCTCCACCGGTTTGCCAGCGCCACCAGAGAAAGCATTACCGGTACTTCTACCAATACACCAACTACGGTAACCAGTGCAGCCGGCGATTGTAACCCGAATAGAGCAATGGCCACTGCCACAGCCAGTTCGAAAAAATTACTTGCACCAATCATGGCAGCTGGTGCACAGGTTTGATGAGGAAGCTTTAACTTTTTACCTCCAAACCAGGCCAGGAAAAAGATAAAATAGGTTTGAATAACAAGCGGTATGGCCGTGAGAAGAATAATCAGCGGATTATTCAGAATATTTTGGCCCTGAAAAGCAAATAAAAGCACTAAGGTTACAAGTAGTGCAACAATACTCCACGGTTTTAGTCTGGGGATAAAGTTATTTCTAAACCAAACTTTTCCATGTCTTTTTATCAGTACCCGCTGGGTAATTACACCCGCAACAAGCGGAATAACAACAAAGATTATAACACTGGCTATGAGTGTGTCATACGGAATCGTAATATTTGTTATTCCAAGTAGCAACCCTACAATTGGTACAAACGCAATTAAGATAATCAGATCATTTATTGAAACCTGTACCAGCGTATAACTGGGATCCCCATCCGTTAAGTAGCTCCACACAAAAACCATGGCTGTACAGGGCGCGGCCCCCAAAATAATGGCGCCGGCAATGTATTCGCCTGCCAAGGCAGGGTCAATCCAGGCAGAATATAATTTGGAGAAAAAAATCCATGCAAAAAAGGCCATGGTAAAAGGTTTAATGGCCCAGTTAATAATAACGGTCCATATAATTCCCCGGGGCTTTTTACCTACTTGCTTTACACTGGTAAAATCTACCTGTAGCATCATAGGATAGATCATCAGCCAAATCAGAATGGCAACCGGAATATTTACCCGGGCAATTTCCAGGTTGCTAATATGTTCCATTCCATCACCGAAAAGAAACCCCAGGCCAATACCAGCCAGTATGCAAAGAGCCACCCATATGGTTAAATATTTTTCAAAAAAACCAATCCTCTTTTTTCTTTTTTCCATGTTGCTTATTTATTTCCGGATACAGTGATACTGAGAATTGCGGTGCCGGATTGTTTATACATTTCCATTTTACTTTCAGTTAAGTAGTTTGATAGAACAGAATCCGGAATGTTAATGGATTTTTCCTTTTTAATTTCGATGCCTGAAAATCCCTGCTCTTGAATAATTGCCAGGTATTTTTCTTTTAGAAGAGCTCCTGCCACGCATCCGGCATACATTTCGGCAGCCTTTTTCAATGCTGCAGGAAGTTCGTAGTTTAATACAACGTCTGAAATACAAAAATGGCCACCCGGTTTCAGCACGCGGAAAATTTCTGAAAATGCTTTATGCTTGTCAGGTACCAGGTTTAAAACACAATTGCTGATAATTACATCGAAATTTGAATCGGGGAGTGGCATATTTTCAATATCTCCCTGCACAAATTGAATATTTTTGAACCCTGTTTTTTCAAGGTTCATCTGTGCCTTTTGTACCATCTCTTCCGTAAAATCAAGACCAGTTACTTTTCCGTTTTTACCAACAAGGGCCCGGGCTATAAAACAGTCGTTTCCCGCACCACTACCTAAATCGAGTACGCTGTCGCCGGTTTTGATTCCGGCAAATTCCGTAGGAATCCCGCAACCTAATCCAAAATCCGCATCCGGGTTGTAACCGGTCACATTGAGGTATTCATCGTTGATCATGCTGACCTGCAGTTCTCCGCAGCATCCCTTTTGCTGCACTAACAGGCTTTTCTGCCTGGCAACCATGCCGTATTTCTCTTTTACAATTCGCTTTAGGTTTTCCGCTTTCATGGCAATTGGGATTTTATTTCTTCCTCGTACAGGTTGAAAAAAGCTTCTTTTATTTCATCCCGCACCCGGTAATATTCATTTTGGATAAATTCCGGTGTTCCGGTAGCCTGGGACGGATCTTCAAATGCAATGTGTAAGCGTTTTTTTACCTTCCCCGAAAAAGTAGGACAGGTTTCATTGGCATGGTCGCAAACGGTGATTACATAATCCCATACTTCAGTCAAATATTTATCTACCATCTGAGGTTTGTGATGACTAATGTCAATACCTGCCTCACTCATAACCTCAACCGCTTTTTGATTTACCTGTAACGTTGGATTTGTGCCTGCCGAAGCCACTTCCATCCTGTTGTCAAACGACTTCAGGAAACCGTGTGCCATCTGGCTTCGGCAACTGTTGCCGGTACATAAAATGAGTATTTTCATAATTACTTGTGGTTAAAAATGCTAAACCGGATAATTGTTAAATGGTTCGTATCCTGTTAGGTATAGAATATTGTTCCATTAATCATTCACCCACTTTAGCATTTGGTATATAAAATTCTTTGCCGGTTCAATTCCTTAAAAAAGAATAAGAATCATTTATTATTTTTTCAATGTAACTCTATGGTTTATTACTCCTTCATAAATTTATAGTGAATATCTGCAAATGCTTTGTGTGCAACAGATTCCGTGTGGCACGGCTCGCAGCTCATTTTTACGGAAGTATTTTTAACTTTCCCTTCTCCCCCGTGACATGCCAAACAGGAGTTTACATCTTCATTGGCATGGACATTGGCAACATACGTTTGTGTAAAAATGTCGTTTAATGCAGTGGTTACTTTTTGGGCCACATCGCCGGTTAAACGGCGGCACCTTTCTTTTCTTTCATTACTGTTCACTTTAAATCCGGACGCCTTGCACCAGTTCGTATTGGATGCATGACATAAAACGGAGTTGGAAGTACTTGTCGGGGGCGAAAATTCAAATACAGGTTTTTGGGGGCTAAAAACCGGCAGGGATGCTTTCTCATACCATTGAAAAAGGTCGGTTATCATTTTATTTTGCACATTTTTATCGGTAATGAGTAATCCGATAAGAGCTGCTGCACCGTTTAATGTTCCGCATATCGATCCATAACCTCCCACACCGCCGTGTCCGTATTTAAACAGGTGAACGGGAAATGAAGTAAAAGGCTCACCAATCTTTTCTGCCAGTTGGGAAATAATACTTGATACCGTGGCATACATACAGCTTCCCTCGCTGTATTTATCGTAGGCTACCTGTGCCGATACTTCAGGATCTAACTGAATGTATTCCCATTTACTCTCCGGGGGAGTATATTCCAGTTTGGAAGGTTCTACAAGTGGTTGTTTTTTTGGTTTGAATGCGGTTGTTAAGGTAAAAAAGCCGGCTCCGCCTGCTGCGATGGCGCCTGCTGCTACTTTCATTGCTTTTCTTCTATCCATTTTATATATTATTTATTCATTATTCTTAAAAGAACATTCCGTAAATCAGGCCTGAGATGGTTGCCAGGACCACCACTAATACGACGTAAACAATTGTTTTTTGAGTGCCAATTACATCGCGGATGACCAGCATATTGGGCAACGACAATGAAGGACCTGCCAGCAAGAGCGCTAATGCCGGACCTTTTCCCATTCCGGCAGCAATAAGCCCCTGCAATATGGGTACTTCTGTGAGTGTGGCAAAATACATAAAAGCGCCTGCAACAGAAGCAAAAAAGTTCGCGAATATAGAATTTCCGCCGACCAGTCCGGCCACCCATTTGTTGGGAATAATTCCGGCAAGTTGGGTATCCCCGTGTGTGGAGCCCAACAGGAAACCTGCGATTAAAACACCAACAGCCAGCAAAGGTATAATCTGCTTGGCAAAATCCCATGAGGAAAGTGTCCATTCCCGGTTTTCAGGGTCTTTTTTATCGAGAAGGGTGACCAGGCTTAAGCCTGCAATCCCGACTACCATTGGAACAAGTGGTGAGGGACTTAAAAATCCTGAAACGGTAGTAGCTAAAACGGCAAGAATAACATGCTGCCATTTTATTTTCAAAATGAATATCAACGAATAAACCAGGAGGATTCCAAAGGCCGAAGTAAGGTGCCATTTATGGGTCCAAATCCAAAACCAGGTGCCGCTGGTAACATCGTCTCCCGGTTTGCCCCAGTTGGCAAAAACCAGGATAAGCACCAGTGTAAGAAAGTGAATTCCCGTTTGCCACACCGGACGCTTTTCGGGCATCTCCGGAAAATTTACTTGTTCTTCCCGTTTTGCTTTTTCTTCTTTGCGGTATATGAGCGACATAACAGAGCCAATAACAATGGCAAAAACGACCGCCCCTACAATGCGGGCCACACCCATTTCCAATCCTAAAATACGTGCGGTAAGGATAATGGCCAGAATGTTGATTGCAGGTCCGGAATACAGGAATGCAATAGCCGGGCCTAATCCGGCGCCCCGTTTGTGGATGCTGGAAAATAATGGAAGAATGGTGCAGCTGCATACCGCCAGGATGGTTCCGGAAACCGAAGCTACTGAATAGGCCAGCCATTTTTTCGCTTTGGCACCAAAATATTTCACCACCGCTCCCTGGCTTATAAATACGGAAATAACACCGGCTATAAAAAATGCAGGAAGCAGGCACAAAATTACATGTTCGCGCGCATACCATTTGGTGAGGTCGAACATGGCAAAGAGGGCTTCGCTGAACCGTTCCGATTCAAGCGGTACAAAGAAGAAGATAACAAATACTGAAATCATCCAAAGCAGTATCTTAATCTCTTTTTTCCAACTCATAATTAGTATTGTATAGTCGTAAAAAACTGAATAATGGTTGTAATCTTTTTAGAAGAACACTGTAACTATGTAATAGATACCAACTCCAATGAAAAGTACAGAAATCATTCTGCGAAACCAGATTTCAAAAACTTTTATCCGGTTGTAAACAGTGCCTACTCCTGAAACAGTATAGGCTATTAACCAGGCAAAAATTATGACTGGAATCCCCGTAGCAATGGCAAAAACTACCGGCAGATACAACCCAGATGCGCTACCGATCGTCATAGGAATCAGAATTCCGAAATAGAGCACCCCGCTGTACGGGCAAAATGCCAGGGCAAATAAGATTCCGAGCAACAGCACATCCCAGTAATTTTTGGTGTCTTTTTTTTCAAACCGTTGAGAGAGCTTACTCAGACCGGGAAATTTGATTTTCAGAATGTCAAGCATAAACAATCCAATGATGAATAACAACGGCCCAATAATTTTCTCTCCATACCTCTGGAATACTCCGGAAAGGGTAAATTGGTCGGCGCCCAGGAAAATGATAAAAGCCAGCAAGGTATAAGCAATTACCCGACCAAGGGTATAAATCAATCCGTTGTAAAATACCCGGTTCCGGTTTTCCAGATTTTTCCCGATAAAACCAATAGCCGTAATGTTTGTGGCCAAAGTGCAGGGACTGATGGTAGTCATCAATCCTAAAATTAAAGCAGTTACAATCGGTAGAGAACTGTTCTCGAGCAATCTGTTTAACAAACCTTCCATATTACAGAAGGGAATTGATTTTTTCTTCTATTACTTTTTTAAATTTTTCAGGGGCGGTGCGGGCATACATAAATCCTTCTTTCGTGATATTGATTATTGTATCCTCTTTTACCACAATCAAGCATTGACTGTTAACCCCTAATTCTTTGCCCTTCGCTTCACCAGCCGGGTTGTCGAGGTTGTAAGAAGCAAAACGGGCCTCTTTGCCAAAGAGGTCTTCCACATTCTGCCTGGCTTCCGATTCAACGGTACGGCAGGTGGCACAGCGGGTATTGAAATGAAAGTAGTAAACATTCACTTTGGCTTTTCCTTTTTCCTGATTCTGTTTAGCCGGTTGGGCAGATATACTTAACCCTGCCAGCAGGGAAAAAATCAGGACGAAGAATGTGGCATTGATTTTTGTTTTCATAACAACGGAATTTAAATTATTGGGTTAATAGAGTTTTGAGTTCCTCGTCGTTAGGCAACCTGCCGCTTAAAACCACTTTGCCATCAATTACCAATGCCGGTGTACGCATTACACCATATTGCATAATTTGCATGATGTCTTCCACTTTACTTACATTAGCATCGATTTTTAATTCTGTAAGAGAGCTGTGAACTGCTTTTTCAAGTGCCTTGCATTTGGGACACCCGGTTCCTAAAACTTTAATATCCATCGTTCTAAAGATTAATTGTTCGTTGTTCGCAAAAATACGAACATTGTAGTAAAAAAACTACTTTTTCAATAAATTTTTAAAAAGATCCTGCGCCAGTTCCCAGTTTTTTTGGTTGATGCAATATTTTATTTTCGGAACTTCAATTTCTCCTTGAATTAACCCGGCGGTTTTCAATTCTTTCAGATGTTGCGAAAGGGTTGATTTGGCAATAGGCAGTTCGTCTGAAAGGTCGCCACTGTAACAACATGATTGCTGCGATAGCAATTCCATAATGTAAACTCTTACCGGATGCCCCAAGGCCCTTGCAATCCGGGCAAGCTGTTTTTGATCGTCTGTAAAAACTTCTTTTTTCATCTCTTAGACACAACACACAAATATAGTAAATTGTGATTGGTTAAGTTCGGCTTTTTTGCCACTTTTGTGCCTTCGGAATATATGAAGAAATGGAAAAGTTTATCAAATTGCTTAAGAAGCTGATTTCTACCCCGTCTCTTAGTAAAGAAGAAGAGAATGCTGCTGCTGTGATCCGGCAGTTTTTAACAAATGGAGATATTCCATATCGGGTTAAAAGGAATAATACCTGGGCATGTAACAAATATTTTGTAAAAGAGAAACCGACCCTGTTATTGAATTCGCATATCGACACAGTGAAACCGGCCAAAGGCTATACGCATGATCCGTTTTCGCCGCTGGAAGAAGGTGATAAACTTTACGGGCTCGGAAGTAACGATGCCGGAGGTCCCCTGGTGGCGTTGCTGGCAGTGTTTATGCATTTTTATGAGCGGGATGATTTATCATACAACCTTGTTTATGCCGCCACAGCAGAAGAAGAAATTTCTGGCCGGCAGGGGCTCGAAATCGTTTTGCCGGAGATTGCACCTGTGGATTTTGCCATCGTAGGAGAGCCCACCCGCATGGAGTTGGCTATTGCTGAAAAGGGGTTGCTGGTACTTGATTGTTATGCTCACGGGAAGTCGGGACATGCTGCCCGGAATGAAGGCGAGAATGCTCTTTACAAAGCGCTGGAAGATATTCAAACATTACGGAATTATACGTTTGAAAATCAGTCGGAATTGTTGGGAGATGTTAAAGTAACAATAACTCAGATTGAGGCTGGCTTTCAGCACAATGTTATTCCCGATATCTGCCATTTTGTGGTGGATGTACGTACGAATGAACATTATTCCAATAAAGAAGCTGCCCTGATTATTGCAGGATTAATAGAATCGGAAGTTAAGCCTCGTTCTTTTCGGTTGAATTCATCGGGTGTCAGCATCGATCATCCGTTTGCAAGAAAGGTGAAAGAAAAAGGAATACGGATTTATGGTTCGCCCACTACGTCAGATCAGGCCATCATGCCTTTCCCTTCTGTGAAAATGGGACCCGGGGATTCAGCCCGTTCTCATACAGCCGATGAGTTTATTTTTAAAAGTGAAATTATTGCCGGAATTGACCAGTATATCAAACTGCTGGAAGGGTTACGGATTTAGGCGGGCGTGATTGCAGTGCGGGGTTACGGTTTCTGAATCGCCCGTTTGGAAGTACTGGGAATTCCCTGCTCCCAAATAGCCAAAAAGACGAAAGAAGCTTTTCAGTATAACCTTTTCGTCTTACTTATTTTGTAATTCAGAACCTGCTTCGGGTTCTACAGAGGATTCCGGCTCAGGGGGGACAGTTTTGTGCCAGAAGATATCCTGTTTTGAGAGTGGGCGCTGATCTATTTTCCAGTCAAAACCGCTGAGTGTTTTTTCTTCCCTGGTAAGGCTAAAAAGCGGTTTAAGTACTCCCACGGGAGCCTTTAAAAAAGAAATAATATGAATTTTTCCTTCATTGAAATGGATGGAAATTTTGCTGCTTTCCACCCGGTTCAACCCGATAATTTCTTCGTCCTGCCGGGCATAATAAAGCGTTTGCCCGTTCCCGTCCACATTTATTTTATTCAGTTCGTTGTTAACAACATACCCCACCATCTCTTTCCCTTTAATTTGATCAAACATTCCCGAATCGAGTTTTGAAATAATAAAGCCATTGTTTCTGAGGTGCATTTCATCCGGAGCATCGGTATTTTGTTTCATTTCAATCAGGTCGGCGCTCATCTGGTGATTGTCTGACCAAACAACCGGGTTATGAAACAGCTGTACTACTGAATCCTTGGTGAAGTAAATCAATGAATCGCACAATCCTTGCAGATCGGTACGAAAGAAACGGGTTCCGTAATAAGCCATCACCAGCTTTTCTCCTTCAACCGTGTCGGGAACAGTGCGCAGCGTATCGGCATGAAGAAACAGCGTATCTTTTTCTGAGTACATAATAAAAACGGCTGAATCGGTAACAGTGGCAATTTCCTTTTCGTCATTGTACTCGGCCGTGTTTCCTGTTACAATCATTTGGTTTTCAAAATCTTCTATATGAACATTTCCCAATGCCCGTCCCTTGCCATCGTCTTCATTGTATTTTATGTATTTGGCCTTTAATTGCTGGGTTTCGTTTGAAACCGCCGGATTTTTCAGTAACTCTGCTTCGCCGGTTTTGGTATCGTACCATCCATCTTCGGCATATAGTGTGTTGGCTGAATCCTGTATGGTAGTGGGCCCCACAATAAATACCCGGCCTGTTGTTGTGTTGTACACAAGGGTGTCACTTTTAAGGGTATAATTATCGTTGTAGGCAACTACATCCTTGTAAAAATGGATAAGGTCTTCATCGATAAAATATTTCCCAACAATGCTTGTAAGGGTGTTGGTACTGTCTATTATCTTTCCGAAATTGTCATAATACCCTACGTTGGCTGACATATCAAAATCGAGTGTGTCTGTATAAAGTGTGGTGTTTTTATTTAGCAGGCGCACATCCTGGTAAGCGCTGGCAAAGTTATTATCTCCGTTATATAATATTTTTCGGGCGTAAAGATCCAGTGTGTCGCCCTGGTTAATATGTACGTTTCCAAATGCATCTACCCTGTTGGTACCCGTGTAGTTGTATGCACTGTCGCACCACATCAGTACATCCTTGTGTCTAATCCGTACATTACCTACCAGGCGCTGGGCGTTGGGGGCAATATTATCGTCTGCTTCCAGAAAATCAGCCTGTTCAATATCCACCCGCTTTTTTTGTTGAGAAAAGGTAAGCATTGAGCTGAATAACAGGATGGTTACCATCATGAACCGGAAAGAAAAAATAAACTGTCCGGTCTTTCTAAATACATTTGAAAGAAAAGCAGAGAGGTGAAAATCGTTTTTATTTATTCTTTTGAAATTCAATTTTTTATTGTTGTTACCTGATGGCAATTTCCTGTGAATGTTATTCTTATCAAATAAAAGCCCTTTTTGTTTCCAAAAATTACAGCAACTTTTCAATTATTTGCTCAATGGAAATACTTTCAGCTTCCGCTTTGTAGTTTTTGATGATCCGGTGTCTTAGGATGGATGGGGCAACTGCTTTTACATCCTCAATATCGGGCGAATATTTGCCGTGAAGAACGGCATGTGTTTTGGCGCCTACCACAAGGTATTGCGAAGCCCTGGGGCCTGCTCCCCATTTCAGGTACTGGTCTGCAACTTCAGCGGCCATCCCGTTTCCGGGCCTGGTTTTTGCTGCCAGTGTCACTGCATAATTCAATACATTATCGTTGATAGGTATTTTTCGAATCAAATCCTGGAAATAGATAATTTCCTTACTGGAAATCACCGGTTTTAATTCAAATTGAAGCGTAGAGGTGGTGTTTTTTACAATGGTAATCTCGTCTTCATACTTCGGATAGTCGAGCCAAACCGAAAACATAAAACGGTCGAGCTGCGCCTCGGGGAGGGGATAGGTCCCTTCCTGTTCTATCGGGTTTTGCGTGGCCAAAACAAAGAAAGGCCTTTCCAGCTCAAACCGTTGTCCTGCGGCTGTAATGGCACGTTCCTGCATGGCTTCAAGTAAGGCAGACTGGGTTTTGGGTGGTGTCCGGTTAATTTCGTCGGCCAGAATGATATTGGCAAACAATGGTCCGCGTACAAATTTAAACTGGCGCTCTTTATCGAGAATTTCGGTACCTATTATGTCGGATGGCATTAAATCGGGCGTAAACTGAATGCGGTTGTATTTTAGTCCCAGTATTTGGGCAATGGAAGTTACCAGTAAGGTTTTGGCCAGTCCCGGTACCCCGATTAAAAGTACATGTCCGCGGCTAAAAAGGGAAACCAGTACCTGTGTAATGACTTCGTCCTGTCCGTAAATAGCCCGGGTAATTTCCTTTTTTAATTCGCCGAATTTATCGCGCAGTGCATCCAGCGCTTCCACATCGTTTTTAAAAGTCATTTCTGTACGTTATTTCTTTTTGTTTTGAAGGATACAATCTGGTATTATTTTATCCAGTTGTCGAATTCAAAATTGCAATTGGCATACGTATCGTCAATCCGAATATAGGTCTGTGCCTGCTTGTCTGCAATCCACTTCTCCAATGTTTTTTCCCTTTTATCCGCGAGGAATAAATCGGACAGATGCTGGTAGTCATTTTGAAGGTTGGCTTTATGCGCTTCTACTTTGCTTACCAGTTTAATTATTTTCAGAACGGCTTGCCTGCTTTTTTGATCCATTGTTTCAAACGGATCTGAGATTTCATTAATTTTCATTTCTGAAAGTACTTTACTTGTGTTTCCTTCCAGCTCTTCCGCCGTAAATTTTGATGAAAGAGTGTTGGGATTAATGGCCAATCCTCCGTTGGCACGGGTATCTTTATCCGAAGAAAACCGGGCGGCCGCAGCGGCAAAGGGGATTTCCTCTTTGCGTATCAAATTAGCTAGGCTGTCTAACCTGCTTTTGGCTGTCTCTTTGGCTTCCGGAGAAACCTTTGCTGTCATTAGAATATGCCGTGTTTTCACTTTATCTGCCCTCCGGTCAACAAGTTGGATAATATGATAACCGAATTCACTCTTAACCACATTTGAAATTTTGTCGCCTTTCAGGTTAAAGGCCGCAGCGGCATACTCCGGATCCAATTGTGCCTTACCCTGGTAATCTATTTCACCGCCATTGCCGGCAGATGGTCCTTCCGAGTACATAATGGCCATGGCGGCAAAACTGGAACCTTCTTCGATCCGCCGTTTCAGATTACGTAATTCTGCTTTCACACGGTTTTCCTCTTCCAGCGAAATCTCAGGCTGCATGGTAATCTGGGCATATTCGTACTGGGTGGGAATGGTCGGGATTTCCTCTTCCGGAAGGGTGCGGTAAAACTGGCGTACTTCAGAAGGGGTAACGGTAATGTCCTGCATAATTTTGTTTCGCATTTGCGAACTCAGCAGTTGGTTTTTAATGGCCAGTCGCATTTCGGCGCGGATTTCTGCAATCGGCTTTTTGAAAAAACCTTCTACAGCCTGCTCCGAACCAAAATGTGCCAGGTACATTTGAATCTGGCTATCCATTTGTTGATTCACCTGGCTGTCGGTAACCTCAATCAGGGTATCCATTTCCGCTTCCGCAATGAGTAGCTTATCAATGAGAAGATTTTCAAGTATTTCGCATTTCATGTCTCCATCAGAAGTGACCCCCTGAGCCTGCTGGTCCATGTACATTTTTTCGATGTCTGACTTCAGTATAATATTACCTCCTACAATGGCCACAATCTGATCCACTACCTTGTCCTGAGCAACTAATTCAGCTGATATAAAAATGGTTAATAAGGCCACAATAGTTATTCGTAATACTTTATTCCGTTTCATTCGTATCTGTGTTATAAATTTTAAAACTCTTTTTATTTTCTGCTTCTTTGTAAATATTGTTTTCCAATTCCCGGAGGAACTCAATTTTCCTGCGGTTCAAAATTAAACTTTTAATGTTATCACTTACATATTCTACCGGGGCTTGTTCATTTTTTAACTTGTAATCGTGAATGGCAACCAGGTAATAGGCCGTGGAATCGGTATGTTCGATAAACTGGTTTCTGCGTAAAAAGTACTCCGGGTTTTCGATGGAAACGGGTACGTTTTTTAGTACCAGGTCTAAATCAGTCCAGCGATCGGTAAAAATATCAAAACCTTTGGCATATTGCAGGCAATAGTCACGGAGCCCGTTAATTCCCTCTCTCGATGTGTCGGAAGTCATTTCCTTGAGCAGATCGGGATTGGCAAAGTCGGCGGGAATTTTTATGAATGCAGCCTTTACAATGGGTTTGTTCAATTTAAAGTTTTCTGTGTTTTGCGTATAATACTGCAATATTTCTTCATCGCTTACTGTGGTATCCATGCGCTGGGCCATCAGTTCATTTTTATACCTGAAGATGATGAGAGAATTCCGGTATTCCTCCAATTCGCGCGATACATCTTTTAACGAACCCGAAAGGTTGTCTTCTGCTTTTTGCAACACCAACTCATGCCTCACCCATTTTCGTATATAATCGTCAGCCATTACAGTACTGTCTGCTTGTCCCAGGTTATTGGGAATAACGGCAGAAACATCAGAGAGGTATAACTTTCGTGTCCCCACCTCTGCCACTACTTTCCCGTTGGTTTGGGTCGTGTTTTCACACCCTGCAAAAGCGAAGGCAGCCCAAATAAACAGACAGTATTTAAAGAGTTTTTGAAACATGCGGTATTGTTTTCAGCAATTTTTTATTCACCCTGATTTTGTATTTTTTTCGTAAATCCTTAATCCAGCGTTTTTCCAAATAATTTTGATAGTCAGAAATATACATTCCACGGGCTTCCTCCAGCGTTTTGGATTGGGGTTGAATTTTTTCCCCGCGAATGAAAGTCAGCTCAGAATCGAATCCATCCGGCGCCTGACTGTTCCAAACGTAATAATCCACAATGGGGTTCGCTCCTTTTTCCCATGCACCTTCCGTTATCTCAATCATTTTCTCCTCCTTGTTCAGAAGGTCTTCCACTTCACTGGCGGGCATTTCTGTCGCAAAATATTTTTCTGCTTCAGTACGGGTTTTCTCATTTTTACAAACGACTACCAACCCTTTAAAACGTTCTTCCCAGGAATATTGCCCTTTATTTTTTTTGTAAAATTCATTAAGCCCCAGGCTGTCTTCAGGAGCAAAATTCCAGATTTTCTTTTCCATGATATTGAATAGCAATAATCCGTCATGGTATTCCTGCATCAGATACCTGAATTCAGGGTACTTCTTTTCAAGCTTAGAATCCTCCAGGTCAATAATTTCAGCCGTAGTCCAGTCTTCATAAAGGGAAGAAAGTGTACCCCTGTTAATTTTTTTTTCGTCAATGTGTTTTTTGAAATCTTCCAGGGAAAAATGCCGGTTGTCGATGGAAAAAAGTTCCGGGTTTCCCGAAAAATTCACATCTGTTGTCAGCGAGGCTATTTTTTCCAAATTCTCCCGGTTTTCTTCAAACCCGTATTCCTTTTTTAGCTTTTCAACCAGGGCTTTTCTTGTGCTGCTGCTGCGCTGCGGATCTTTTTTTATCCTTTCCACAATGTTGGCACGGGCTTCCTCAAATGATGGTACGGGTCGGTGCTCAATCTTTTTGATGATATGATAACCGAAATCTGTTTCAACAGGCGGCGATAAATCTCCGTTGTTTTTTAATGCAAATGCAGCCTGCGAAAATTCAGGAACCATGCGGCTTGCCGAAAACCACGGCATTTCGCCTCCCTTTGCGGCAGAACGTTTATCCTCAGAATATTTATGGGCCATTTCGGCAAAATCCGCCCCGTTAAGAAGTTTTTCGTAAACAGAATCTATTTCCGCTTTCAGTTTGGATTTATCGAAATTTTCGTCTCCCTTTGGAAACATCTTCATGATGTGGGCTACTTTTATCTCCCCTCTGTTTTCCCGCACACCATGCACCTTGATCAGGTGGTAGCCAAATGAGGTGCGCACCGGTTCCGATATTTCGCCTTCCCGGGTATTGAATACGGCATTTTCAAAAGGGGTTACCATTTGAAACGCTGTAAAATATCCCAGGTTCCCTTTGTTGGTTTTTGCCGAAGGATCTTCACTGTATTGAAGTGCTGCTGCATTAAAGTCCATACCGGCGAGTATTTCTTCCTTCACCTTACTGATTTTTTCGAGAACCGCTTTTTCCCGTTCCCGGTCGGCATTTTTTTCAATCAGGAACAGAATATGGCTGGCATTTACCTCCATTTTCATTCTCCGGTACATCTCCTGCAGTAATGCCTCATCATATTTCATATCGGTAAGGTAGGGAGCAGCCAACTCCTTTCTGTAACCGGCCAATTCATTTCTAAAGGTACTTACCGTGTCCATTTTTTGGTTCATGGCTTCCATCACCTTTAGTTTGAAATTGATAAATAATTCGAGGTATTCTTCGGGCGATTTGATATCCGCTTCTTCTGACAGGTTTTGGTTATTTTTCCGGTAAATCCTTTCAAACTCCGCTTTGGAAATTTCGGCGTCGTCAATTGTAAGAAGCACTTCATTTTTTTGGGCCGAAAGAGAACCAACACAAATTAAAAACAGAATAAATAACGGAATTATTTTTCCCATACCGGTTTCCCTTTTTAACGGCTGCTGTAATTTGGCGCTTCACGTGTAATGGAAACATCGTGCGGATGGCTTTCCAATACCCCGGCATTGGTTATTTTGGTGAACTGGGCCTGTTGCAGCATCTCAATGTCTTTTGAACCACAATAGCCCATTCCGGCCCGCAGCCCTCCGATAAGCTGGTAAAGCACCTCATATAATGTTCCTTTATACGGGACACGCGCGGCAATTCCTTCGGGTACCAGTTTTTTTATGTCCTCTTCCATATCCTGGAAGTAGCGGTCTTTAGAGCCTTTCTGCATGGCCTCAATGGATCCCATTCCCCGGTACGATTTGAATTTGCGTCCCTGGTAGAGGATGGTCTCACCGGGCGATTCTTCCACTCCGGCAAACAATCCACCTGCCATCACTGAGTTGGCTCCGGCTGCAATGGCTTTTACAATGTCTCCGGAATAGCGTATGCCGCCGTCGGCAATTACCGGCACTCCACTGCCCTTAATCGCTTTTGCCACACTGTATATCGCTGAAAGTTGCGGAATACCCACGCCGGCAATAACCCTAGTTGTACAGATAGAACCCGGACCAATTCCTACTTTTACGGCATCTGCCCCTGCTTTTACCAGTGCAACGGCTGCCTCCGCAGTACCAATATTTCCCGCAACAATATCTTTCTCCGGGTATTTGGCCTTGATTTTTTTTAGCATCTCTATCACCGCAATGGAGTGTCCGTGTGCGGTGTCAATCACAAGGGCATCAATCTGCGCTTTAATTAACTCATCCACGCGATCCATCGTGTTTTCTGCAATACCGATACCGGCAGCAACCCGCAAACGGCCTTTTTCATCTTTACAGGCCAGGGGTTTGTCTTTGGCTTTTGTAATGTCTTTGTATGTAACCAGCCCGATTAATTTGTTGTTTTTATCAACTACCGGAAGTTTTTCAATTTTATATCGCTGTAATATTTCCGCAGCCTTTTCCAAATCGGTGGATTCCGTTGTTGAAACCAGGTTTTCACTTGTCATTACCTCGCGTATCGGTCGTCCCATATCTTTTTCGAACCGTAAATCGCGGTTTGTAACGATTCCAAGCAAATGCCCTTCCTTATCCACCACCGGAATACCGCCTATTTTATATTTGGCCATAATGGCAAGTGCATCGGCCACGTTTTTATTCTGCGTAATGGTTATCGGATCATAGATCATTCCGTTTTCAGCCCTTTTTACAGTGGTTACCTGGTGGGCCTGCTCTTCAATATCCATGTTTTTATGAATGACCCCGATGCCCCCTTCACGGGCGATGGCAATGGCCATTTTGTGTTCTGTTACCGTATCCATCGCCGCCGAAACAACGGGGGCATTGATGGTGATAGAACGTGAGAAACGGGAGGTTAGATCTACTTCTCGTGGTAAAACTTCTGAGTATGAAGGAACTAAAAGAACATCGTCGAATGTTAATCCTTCAAAAATGACTTTGTCGGAGAGAAATGACATGGGCTTCTGTTTTTTTATTTAAATTATGGCGCAAAACTACAAAAAAATAGGTTATTGCTCATTATCTAAAACAGTTATTGCCCGCATTCGGTCTGATAAAAATTGTTAAACCTGCAAATCAGGAGATAATATTATTTTTACCGGGAAATGCGAAGCCATTGAGATAAGTTTAATTAGGGTATAATGGAAGATTTTAGTCAAATACTTAACCGCTACTGGGGATTTTCCGAATTTCGCCCGCTACAACTGGAGATTATCGAGTCAGTAGCCTCGGGAAAAGATACGCTGGGACTGATGCCTACCGGTGGAGGAAAATCTGTCACTTTCCAGGTTTATTCGCTTTCGCGGGAAGGGATTTGTATTGTTATTACGCCGTTGATTGCCCTGATGAAAGACCAGGTGGAAAACCTGCACCGCAAAGGAGTGAAAGCCTTAAAAATACACAGCGGCATGTCGCAAAACGAGATAAAAATAACGCTGGACAATGCGGTATGGGGCGATTATAAATTTCTTTACATTTCACCGGAACGCCTGAATTCACAATATTTTAAAGAACGGCTGGCTAAAATGAAGGTGAACCTGGTGACAGTGGACGAAGCACATTGTATTTCACAGTGGGGATACGATTTTCGGCCCAGCTATATGAATATTGTCCAGTTGCGGGAACTGTTGCCCGGAGTCCGGTTTCTTGCCCTTACAGCCACCGCTACCCCAAAAGTTGCCGAAGATATTCAGGATAAACTGGGATTTGAAACGCCGCATGTTTTGCAAATGTCATTTCAACGCGAAAACCTGGCTTACCTTGTTCGGCACCGCGAAGAAAAAATGGGTTACCTGCTGGAAACATTGCGGCGGGTAAAAGGCTCCGGAATTGTTTATGTGCGTAGCCGGAAAGGCACCCGGGAGATTGCTTCGGAGTTGCGTAAGAACGGGATTTCCGCTGATTTTTACCATGCCGGGTTAAGTACGGGCGTGCGCCATGAAAAACAGGACGAATGGATTTCGGGAAAAACCAGGGTGATTGTGGCGACCAATGCCTTTGGAATGGGGATTGATAAGCCCGATGTGCGGTTTGTGGTGCATGTTGACCCGCCCGACTCGCTGGAAGCTTATTTTCAGGAAGCCGGAAGGGGAGGCCGCGACGGGAAAAAGGCGGCCGCTGTGCTTTTGTTCAGCAATGCCGATAAAACAAAACTGAAAAAGCACGTAACTGTCGCTTTTCCCGAAGTTGAAAATATTAAACGTATTTACCAGGCATTGTGCAATTACCTGCAGGTGGCCGAAGGGTTTGGAAAAGGACAGGTTTATGAGTTCAGTCTTCAGCAGTTTGCACAGGCGTTTAAATTTCAGCAGGCGATGGTATACAACAGCCTGAAAATTTTACAGATTGAAGGTTATCTCGAATTTACTGAAGAAGTGGATAGCCCTTCGCGTTTATTTTTTGTTGTTTCGCGCGATGATTTGTACAAGTTTCAGGTAGCCAATGCTGCATTTGATGCTTTTATTAAACTTATCCTGCGTTCCTATACCGGGCTTTTTAACGGGTATGTAAACATTGACGAAGCGCTGTTGGCAAGGCGGGCAGGCATCGATCAGGAGGCGGTCTATAATTTTCTGAAACACCTGCGAAAGTCGAAAGTAATCGATTATATTCCTCAAAATAATACCCCATTCATCTATTTCAGCAAAGAGAGAATTGGTTTGGACAGGTTAAAAATTTCAAAGGAAAATTACGATTTCAGGAAAAAAGATTTTCTGGAACGGGTACAGGCCGTCATTCATTATGCGACCGATACTTCCGTTTGCCGCAGCCAGTTACTTTTGCAGTATTTTGGAGAGACTGACTCGTCTGAGTGTGGCGTTTGTGATGTATGCCAGTCCTTCAGAACAATGGGATTGAGTACTTTTGAATTCAATGAAATCAGCAAGCAGGTAAAAAAAATTCTTGCAACACCCTGTACCTATGAAAACCTTCTGCTTAAATTGAAAGGAGATCGTGAAAAAATGATGGAAGTAGCCAAATGGCTTATCGACAATAAAAATATTGTTTCTCGGGTTGACAGGAAGCTGGAGTGGAAAGAGTAAGAGTAGAGAGATCCTTTTGTAGAAAAAGTAGCACCCTCTGGTATGTTTTAAAAAGATGGCTCCCTAAAAAATCTTTATTACTTTTGCAGCGTTTCTCAGTTTCAGTAAATAATGAGTGAAGCGAATTTACATCCGTTGGTTTACTCCAAAAATGTGGTTGAGTTTGTTACGGTAGCCAGTGAGTTTTGCGGGTTGATTGAAAAAGTTCACCGTATTCCGGTTGAGCAGAATCTAAAGAGCCTGCAAAAGGTATTGCCGTTGCTTTATCTGAAGGCCGCCTTACTCCCCAAAACGGAAAAGATGTTGGAGGAGGAGTTGGAAAAATATGTATCCGAGTTGGATTACAATGTGTGGCAGCAACGTTGGCTTGAAGCGTTGGGAGAATACGACAGCTACTACGAAGTATTTGATCCCGACATTCAGTTTGGGGAAGAGATGGTGACAGCCAGCATTTCGGAAAGCCTGATGGATATTTACCAGGACTTAAAGGACTTTATAACAGCTTACAGCCTTGGAAATGAAGAAATAATGAATGATGCTTTGTATGACAGCGTTTTTCATTTTGAAGATTTTTGGGGTCAGAGGCTGGTCAATGTGCTGAGAGCTGTCCATAAGCTGATAACGGATGCCGTTGAATTTCCGGGCGATGGCGGGACTGGGAGAGAAGATGATGAAATAAAACCGGGAACGGGCAATCCGGAATGGCTTGATAAGTTTTGGGGAACCCAGTCCGATGAAGAGTGAAAAGATGTTTAAAGAAAGTATATCCAAAGAAGAATTGACCGATTTGCCGTTGCGGTGGTTCGAAGGGGAAATTTATGTGATTGACAAGCCAGAGCAGGTGAACGATGTGGCCGAATTCCTTTCAACGCAATCATTGATTGGTTTTGACACCGAAACAAGGCCGTCTTTTAAAAAAGGAGTTATTAATAAAGTGGCGCTTTTACAGCTCTCCACACCCAACGAAGCTTTTTTAATCAGGGTCAACAAACTGGGGCTTCCCCAGGAAATTCGAAATATATTGTCTGATCCGGGTATCATTAAGCCCGGTGTGGCTATTCGGGACGATATTAAAGGCCTGCAGGAGATTTCCCCATTTAACCCACATGGGTTTATTGAATTGCAGGATACTGCAAAAGAGATTGGTATTCAGAATTTCAGCCTAAAAAAACTTGCGGCCATTGTATTGGGATTTCGTATTTCAAAATCGCAGCAGCTTTCCAATTGGGAGGCGCCCGATCTCACAGAGGCCCAGCAAATATATGCGGCTACCGACGCCTGGACAGCCCTGCATATTTATCAAAATTTTTCCGATAATTGATTATGGCAGAAGACTACATTAAAATTGTTTTAAAATCAGGGAAAGATCAGTCGCTGAAACGGTTTCATCCCTGGGTGTTTTCAGGCGCCATAAAAAAAATATACGGACAGGTTGCCGAAGGTGATTTGGTGGCCGTCTTCTCCAATAAAGATGAGTTCCTGGGAATCGGCCATTATCAAATAGGTTCCATCGCCATTCGCATTATCTCTTTTGAAGAGATAAAACCTGATTTTGCCTTTTGGAAAAGTAAAGTTCAAAAAGCGTGGGATTACCGGAATAAGTTGGGATTTGGCGAAAGTGCTTCCACCAATGTATTCCGGCTCATTCATGCCGAAGGAGATGGTTTGCCCGGTCTGATTGTGGATTTTTACAATGGCACGGCCGTAATGCAAATGCATTCGATTGGAATGTACTTCATGCGGGATGAACTGGTAAAAGCGCTACAGGAAGTGCTCGGAGACAAGTTGAAAGCCGTGTATGATAAAAGTGAAAAAACACTTCCTTTTAAAGCGGATATTCAGCCAACTGATGAGTTGATTTTTGGAGAACCTGAAAGTAATGAGGTGCTGGAGCATGGTCTCCGTTTTAATATCGATTGGGAAAATGGCCAAAAAACCGGCTTCTTTATCGATCAGCGGGAAAACCGGTTGCTGGTTCAAAAATATGCCTCGGGTTGCGAGGTGCTTAATATGTTTGGATACACTGGCGGGTTTTCTGTTTATGCCCTGCAAGGAGGCGCCCGGTTGGTGCATTCAGTTGATGCTTCTGCAAGGGCCATTGACCTGACCAATGAAAATGTTCATCTGAATTTTCCCGGTGATGGAAGGCACGAGGCATTTGTTGCAGATGGATTTGAGTTTCTGAAAACCATTCAGGATAAATACGACCTGATTATTTTAGACCCCCCTGCATTTGCCAAACGCCGCAACACACTGCCCCAGGCTTTAAAGGGCTACAAACGAATCAATACCCGTGCTTTTGAGCAGATCCGGAGTGGCGGCATTTTGTTTACTTTTTCCTGTTCGCAGGTAGTTTCAAAAGACCGTTTCCGCGAAACCGTTTTTTCGGCTGCGGCCATTGCCGGCCGCTCGGTGCGCATCCTGCACCAGCTTTCACAGCCCGAAGATCATCCTGTGAATATTTATCATCCTGAAGGAGAATACCTGAAAGGACTGGTTTTGTATGTGGAATAATCTTTCAGTAAACTTGGCGTTGAGGAAATTGATTTTTTATATTTGCTGAGTATATGATTTTGGAAGAAAGATAGAGAAAAATACGTTTAAAAATCAAGGATAATTTGGATGGAAGGATTGAAAGCAGCTCAAAATATAAGTGATAGTTTAGAAGGGAAGTCGATTGTAGAAAAATTGAAATACCTTGCTGAAAGGTACGAAGGGAAGGTCATATTTACTACCAGTTTTGGTTACGAAGACCAGGTAATAACTGACCTGATTTTCAAAAACGAAATACCTGTCCGGGTTATTACGCTTGATACGGGCCGAATGTTTGAAGAAACCTATAAGGTGTACCGCACTACCCTTGAAAAGTATGGCAAACCCATTCATGCATATTTCCCGCCGACCGATAAAGTAGAGAAATTATTGCGGGAAAAGGGAACTTTCAGTTTTTATGAGTCGGTGGAAAATCGCAAAGAGTGCTGTTATATTCGAAAAGTAATTCCGTTGAAACGGGCGTTGGAAGGGAACCAGGTTTGGATTACAGGGATTCGTGCTGCCCAATCGGCCAACCGTAGTAACCTGGCCGAATTCGAATGGGACGAGGGCAACCATATTGTAAAATACAACCCATTATTAGACTGGAGCCTGGATGAAGTTAAACAGTATGTCAAAGAAAATCATGTTCCGTATAATATATTGCACGACAAAGGATTTGTTAGTATTGGCTGCGAGCCCTGTACGCGTGCAATAAAGCCAGGCGAAGATTTTCGTGCAGGACGCTGGTGGTGGGAGCAAAACACAGGAAAAGAGTGTGGGTTGCACGAGTCGAAGTAACTCAAAACGGAATTTGTGGTTGTAAACTAACCGCGGGGATTGGCCGAGAGATTAGCTATCCTAAAGTTTTTTCAGGTAACCGGATAATTCCTTTGAAGCATTTGCCAAATCTGTTTCCACTTCGTTAATCAAAGATGGAATTTGCTCTGTGCTGTTCTTTTCTGCCAAAAGTTGGATTTGTTTTAGCATTTTTCCCGTCTTTTCCATCATAAAAATTAACACCGAAGATTTAGCCGTGTGGGCTTCCTTTGCCAGATCCCCAATTTCATTTTTAGTTAAAAACCGGTGCATATTCGTAACAAACTCCGGAATCTGGGTAAGGAAAATTCCAATTAATTCCTTTTTAAAACTGACGTCTCCGCCAGATATTTCCTCCAGATAGCTTAGGTCAACGTAATCAAATTGTTCATTCATCCTCCATTCCATAAAAATAGCGCTGCAATTTAAGGAAATAATTGAACATTCAATTTATAAAAACGATGATAAAATTCATGTCTTAGGGAAAGCGTAATCCATAGTTTTGCATATTTTAGTCATTTTTTAGCAATTATAGAACTTGAAACGAGCCGTGAGTATGATATTTACACACTGCCGGATTTTCATATAGGTGAGTTATCTGTCTGGCTTGCATAACCAGGCATGATTTACCTTTGAAAACTAACAATTATAAAACATGAAATTAACTGCATTAAACGAGGTACACAAAAAAGCAGGTGCCAAAATGGTTGAGTTTGCCGGGTATGAAATGCCCGTTGAGTACAGTGGAATAAAAGACGAGCATTTTACTGTACGCGATAAGGTAGGGGTTTTTGATGTTTCCCATATGGGCGAATTTTGGGTGAAAGGCCCCCAGGCGCTTGAACTGGTAAAAAAAATTTCGTCAAATGACCCTACCATTCTCAGGCCCGGGCAGGCACAATACACTTGTTTTCCTAATGGCAAGGGAGGTATTGTAGACGATTTTCTGGTATATTTTTTCGAACCCGAAAAATATTTAATGGTAGTGAATGCTGCTAACATTGAAAAAGATTGGGAGTGGGTGAACAGTCAGAACGATTGTGGGGCCGAACTGGAAAATGTATCTGACAGTATAAGCCAGTTGGCTGTGCAGGGGCCCAATGCCCTCAGTACATTGCAAAAACTTACGGATGTAAATTTGAACGAGATTCGGTTTTACAGTTTTGTCGTCGGAAAAATGGCCGGTCTGGACGATATTATAATTTCTGCCACAGGTTATACCGGAGCCGGCGGATTTGAACTTTATTGCAAAAATGAAGATACAGTCAAATTATGGACTGCCGTTTTTGATGCGGGAGAAGAATTTGGAATCAAGCCGGTAGGTCTGGGAGCCCGGGATACCCTCCGCCTCGAAATGGGGTATTGTCTTTACGGAAATGATATTGACGATACAACTTCACCCATTGAAGCCGGGTTGGGTTGGATAACAAAGTTTAACAATGACCGCCGGTTTATTGATCGAGATTTTCTGATGATGCAAAAAACCGAAGGGATTTCCCGCCGGCTTAGAGGGTTTGTAATGCTCGAAAGAGGGATTCCTCGTCAAGGGTATGAATTGGTTGATTCCAGTGGATTAGTGATAGGAAAAGTAACTTCGGGAACACAGTCGCCTGTTCTTGGAAAAGGAATTGGAATGGGATATGTAGCGCGTGAATATTCCGCTTTCGGAACAGGAATATTTGTGAAAATCAGAAATAAAACCATTCCGGCTGAGATTGTAAAACTGCCTTTTATTTAAATATTCTTTAAATAACTGTCGTTTCATTTTTTTCTTTTCAAAAAATAGCTTTCTTTTTCAGAATCGAATAAATTTGTAGCCCTGATGACCAATTGATTTTATAAAGTTCACCTAAAAAGTTACAGGAATGAAAAAGCACAATTTTTATGCAGGGCCTTCTATTTTGCCCGAATTTACTAAAGGAAAGACAGCCGAAGCTGTTACAAATTTTGCTGGTACCGGCCTTTCGGTAATGGAAGTTTCGCACCGGAGCAAAGAGTTTGTTGCCGTTATGTCTGAAGCGCAGGCTTTGATTAAGGAATTGCTCCAGGTTCCCGACGGATATTCGGTACTTTTCCTGCAGGGAGGCGCCAGTACCCAGTTTTTAATGGTACCTTACAATTTGATGGGTAAAAAATCAGCTTATCTGAATACCGGATCCTGGGCTTCGAAGGCCATTAAAGAAGCTAAACTTTTTGGTGATGTGGTGGAGGTAGCCTCTTCAAAAGACGCAAACTTTAATTATATTCCCAAAGATTATGTAGTTCCTGCCGATGCCGATTATTTTCATATCACTTCCAACAATACGATTTACGGAACCGAATTGCTGAGCGACCCTGACGTAGGTATACCGCTGGTTGCCGACATGTCGTCGGACATTCTCAGCCGCCCCATTGATGTTGCCAAATACAATTTAATTTATGCCGGGGCGCAAAAAAATCTGGGGCCATCGGGCGCTACGGTAGTTATTGTTAAAGATGAGGCACTGGGTAAAGTTGACAGACCCATTCCGACAATGCTTAACTACAAAACGCATATTGACAAAGAATCCATGTTCAATACACCGGCTACTCTGCCCATATTTGCATGCCTGCAAACATTGCGTTGGCTGAAGGAAAACGGTGGGGTGGAAGCCATGGAAAAAACAAATATCGAAAAGGCAGCTCTGCTTTATAATGAACTTGACCGGAATAAACTGTTCGTGCCAACAGTAACTGATCCTAATGACCGTTCGCGCATGAATGTTACGTTTGTGATGGCACCTGAATATACAGAACTTGAAAAAGATTTTCTCGACTTTGCCACTGCAAAAGGAATGGTGGGGATTAAAGGACACCGATCGGTCGGAGGATTCAGGGCATCCATTTATAATGCCATGCCCGCTGAGAGTGTAAAAGCGCTGGTAGAGGCCATGCAGGATTTTGAAAAGAATAAATAGAAAAAAATGCAGGGCAGGGACCCTGCATTTTTTTTAAAATAACGGGTAATGAAAAAAATACTGATCGCAACCGAAAAACCATTTGCCCCTGTTGCTCTGAAAAAAATAGAAAAGGTTTTTGACAAAGCAGGGAAAAACTATCAACTCGTTTTGCTCGAAAGTTATAAAGAGCGGAAAGAATTGCTTCAGGCTGTTGCTGATGCGCAGGCACTAATCGTTAGAAGCGATAAAGTGGACGCAGAAGTGTTTGAGGCTGCTTCTAACCTTCAGGTTGTGATCAGGGCAGGAGCCGGGTATGATAATGTGGATTTGGAAGCAGCAACTGCTAGGGGAGTGGTGGTGATGAATACACCCGGACAAAACTCCAATGCTGTGGCAGAGTTGGCGATTGGACTGGCTATTTTCGGATTACGCGAATTATTTAGTGGAAAACCAGGGGGCGAATTGCGTGGCCGTACACTCGGCCTGCACGGGTTTGGTTATGTAGCCCGGAATGTTTTTCGCATTGCCCGCGCATTCGGGATGAAAGTAATTGTTTATACCCGCTACAGTAAAGGCGCCGCAGCAGCTATCGGACTGAAAGTTACCCATTCGCTTGAACAGCTTTACGCGAAAAGCGATGTGGTTTCCATTCATGTGCCGGCCCGTGGCGAGCATATTAAGTCAGTAAGCTACGAAATATTAAATGAGCTGAAGGATGGAGCTGTTCTGGTTAATACCGCCCGGAAGGAAGTGGTAAATGAACCTGACCTGGTGCGGATTATGGAAGAAAAGCCGAATTTTAAGTATATGTCGGATATTACACCCGACTGTGAAAACATTTTTAAAGAAAAATTTGAGGGACGTTACTTTTTTACGCCGAAAAAGGCCGGCGCTCAAACTGCCGAGGCAAACATTAACGCCGGGGTGGCAGCAGCCGAACAGATTGTAGCCTTTTTTGAAAAAGGTGATCGTACGTTCCAGGTGAATAAATAATAATATGGCAAAAGTAAAACCATTCAGGGGGCTGAGACCTCCGCAGGAAATAGCAAAAGAACTGGCGTGCCTTCCTTACGATGTAATGAATTCGGAAGAGGCAGCGCAAATGGCAAAGGGTAAAGAAACATCGTTGTTGCGTATTACACGCGCGGAAATTGAATGTCCCGGTGTGGATGACATTCATTCTGAAGCAGTGTACAATAAAGCGCTGGAGAATTTCAGAATGTTTCAGGAAAAAGGATGGCTTGTTCAGGACGATACCCCCCGTTATTATATTTATGCCCAAACCATGAACGGGCGCACACAATATGGAATTGTGGGTGGAGCAGCATGTTCCGATTATGAAGAAGGGTTGATAAAAAAACATGAACTCACCCGGCCTGAAAAAGAAGAAGACCGGATGGTGCTAACACGTTACCTGGATGCCAATATCGAACCCGTATTTTTTTCTTACAAAGCAGTACCTGAAATCGATGCCATTGTGGAGGAGGTAGTAACCAATAATACTCCCGACTATGATTTTACTGCGGAGGATGGCTTCGGTCATCATTTTTGGGTAGTGTACGATGCGGATAAAAATAAGGCCATTGAAACACTTTTTGAAGAAAAAGTACCCTGTACATATGTGGCTGACGGGCATCACCGGACTGCCGCTGCTGCGAGAATAGGCATTGAAAAAACAGCTCAGAACCCAAATCATACAGGGGAAGAAGAATACAACTTTTTTATGGCAGTTCATTTCCCTGACAACCAGTTGCAGATTATAGATTACAACCGGTTGGTTACCGATCTGAACGGCCTTTCAGATAATGCATTTCTGGCAGAACTCAATAAAGCTTTTGAGGTGGAGAATATGGGGACTGAAATTTACAAACCGGGCCGATTGCATGAATTCAGCCTTTATCTTTCCGGAAGCTGGTATAAACTTACTGCGCGCCAGGGTACTTTTAATGATGAGGATCCTATCGGTGTGCTCGATGTTACTATTTTGTCGGAGCAGGTATTGGGGCCCCTTTTGGATATTACCGATTTGCGTACCTCAAAGCGTATCGATTTTGTGGGCGGTATCCGTGGCTTGGGCGAGTTGAAAAAACGTGTGGATTCCGGTGAAATGAAAGCTGCCTTTGCGTTGTACCCTGTTTCGATGCAGCAACTTATTAATATTGCCGACAGTGGAAATATCATGCCACCTAAAACTACGTGGTTCGAACCGAAACTTCGTTCCGGGCTCTTAATTCATAAGCTTGGATAAAATGGACATTGATAAAATAACGCTGGCCAGCATATACAAACGAACCAAAAACGACCGTGATATTTTCCAGGAGCTAATGCCTACCAAAATAAAGGAGGTATTGCTGGTTGCTACGTTGTACGACTCTTATACTATTGTAAGGGAAGGACAGTTCAGCGATAAAATTTTTGGAGAATACCTGCAACTTAACCTGTATGCTGCCCCGCGTTTTACCAGTGTAAACTCTACGGATGATGCTCTGCTGGCGCTCGAACATCGCGATTTCGACCTGATAATTGTAATGGCCGGTCTCGACAAGAATACGGCGGTGAAAACCGCCCGTGCCATTGGAAAACTGCGTCCCCGGGTCCCGCTGTTGTTGCTGGCGAATAATAATTCCGATTTGCGATACTTTCAGGCGGAAGGTCGAAAGCTGGATTTTATCGATCGTATTTTTGTCTGGAATGGTAACTCCAATGTTTTTCTTGCCATGATAAAATACATCGAAGACAAGAAGAATGTGGAGCGGGACACGCAAAACGGAAATGTGCGGGTAATTTTGCTGGTGGAAGACAGTATCCAGTATTATTCGCGTTACCTGCCGATGCTTTACACAACCATTATGACCCAAACCCAGATTTTGGTTCAGGAAGATGCGAAAGATGAGCTGCACAAAATATTAAAAATGAGGGCGCGGCCAAAAGTAATTTTGGTTGATAGTTATGAAGACGCTGTTAGGATTATTAACAGTTACCGCCGGTATATGCTTTGCGTTATTTCCGATGTAAAATTCGAAAAAGAGGGAAAAGAAGATGGGGATGCAGGCATTGAGCTTTTAAAATATGCCAAAAACACATTAAAATATCCTATCCCGGTGTTACTTCAGTCACAGGATATTGCCAATGCCAGCAGGGCAAAAGCCATTCAGGCCGATTTTATCAATAAGAACTCGGAAAGCCTCTCGATGGATATCCTGAACTTTTTGTACCGGAAACTGGGGTTTGGAAATTTTATTTTTAAAGGCAAGGACGGAAAACCCATTGCAGAAGCCCGTAACCTGCTGGAGTTTCAGGATAAGTTTAAAGATGTGCCCGGTGAAGTATTGTCCTATCACGGCAGGCGGAATTCCTTCTCCACCTGGCTGATGGCGCGGGGGGAAATAAACATGGCAGAGCAGTTACGCTCTGTAAAAACAGAAGATTTTGAATCGACTGAAGAGCTGCGCCGGTTTTGCCTGGATGTTTTTAAAACAGTACGGTTTGAAAGGCTGAAAGGGACAATTGTAAACTTCGACTCTTTTTTGCTTAACTCCAACCGGCTGATTGTTCGTTTGGCCAAAGGCTCGCTTGGTGGGAAGGGACGTGGAATTGCCTTCATGTGCAATTTTATGGAAAACATCGATTTTCATACTTTGATCCCGGAAATGAACATTCGTATTCCGGGCACAGCGGTAATTGGAGCCCTGGAGTTTGATAGATTCGTGGAAGGCAATAATTTATACGAGGATATTTATTCCCTGAATGACTATAAGTCCATCCGGCAACATATTTTGGAGTCGGAATTGGATGAGAAAATCAGGGAGCGGCTAATGGAATATGTGAAATGTGTTGACAAACCGCTTGCCGTTCGCTCTTCCGGATTGTTTGAGGATTCTCTTCTTCAGCCTTTTTCCGGGGTTTATGCCACGTATCTTATTCCCAATAATCATCCGGATATCCAGGTGCGTTACAATCAGTTGGAGACAGCCGTTAAATTGGTTTATTCCAGTATTTTTACTGAGTCGGCCCAGGCTTATTTCGATGCCGTTCATTATAAAATTGAAGAAGAAAAAATGGCCGTTGTAATTCAGGAGGTAGTCGGACAAAATTATAACAACAAATTTTACCCGACCATATCAGGGGTAGCACAGTCATACAACTATTATCCTATTTCTTACATGCAGCCGGAAGATGGCTTTTCTGTGGCTGCTGTTGGGTTGGGGATGTATGTGGTAGGTGGGGAGAATTCCTTCCGGTTTTGTCCCAAATATCCGTCTATTAACCATACAACTGTAGGGGATTTAATGCGTGACTCCCAAAAAAGCTTTTATGCCATCGATCTTTCCATGTCAGATATTGACCTGGTCACCGGTGGAGAAGATGCCGCCATTAAAAAGTACAGGATACGGGAGGCTGAGAAGGATGGAACCCTGGAGCATTCCGCTTCTTCGTATTTAATGGAAAACGATGATTTGGTACCTGGTATCCAGGGACACGGGCCAAAAGTGATCAATTTTGCCAATATTTTAAAGTATAATTATCTGCCCCTGGCAGAAACCCTTCAGTTATTACTGAAGCTTTTCAAAGAGGCCATGGGATCGCCTGTAGAGATCGAGTATGCTCTTGATCTTGAACCGGCGGAAAATGGGTTACCTACATTTTATCTTTTGCAAATAAAGCCCCTGATCAGGGTTGAACAGCAGGTAAATATCGATTTGGGACAAAAGGACGATACCAATGTTTTTTTATATGCCGAGCGGGGAATGGGGAATGGTAAGGTTAAAACCATTAAAGATGTCGTGTATGTAGATACCGAAAAGTTTGATAGAATGAAAACCCGCCAAATGGCTGCCGAAATTGGTAAGCTCAATCAGTATTTTGAGCGGAAACAGAAAGAATATATTCTGATTGGCCCGGGCCGCTGGGGGTCGCGCGATCCATTTACCGGAATTCCCGTTTTGTGGGCGCATATCTCAAAAGCGCGGGTTATTGTAGAAATGGGCCTGCCGGGCTTTCCGCTGGATGCCTCGCTTGGTTCACACTTTTTTCACAACGTTACCTCAATGAATGTAGGGTACTTTTCAGTACCCCATCAGTCGAACAGTGCAAAACTGAATATGGAAGTTTTGAGTAGTCAGAAGTTGGTGAATGAAACGGAGTTTATTAAACATGTTGAATTCGAAAAACCCCTGACTGTTTTGATGAACGGAAAAGAACGGCGGGCATTGATTCATTATTAGTCAGTATTGTTAATTTTTTTTCAACCTATTGTTTAACAGGTCACCAAACCTTTATCATTTCATTTTTAAAATTATCTTTGCTTGCTGGAAAAAAGTTTTTCCAAGGAACCAAAATCAAGCTGAGTAGAAAAAAATCTCTTGTAATAGCATAATTGTATGTAATCTAAACCGTAACAATGTGTTACATAAAAAATTTGTCGTATGAGTAACATTTTCTTATTAGTTCCATTAGCCTCCATTTTAGCTTTGGTTTTTGCATGGATATTCTTCAAATCGATGATGAAGAATTCGGAAGGTACAGATCGCATGAAGGAAATTGCGCAGTACGTTCGGGAAGGTGCAATGGCTTATTTACGCAGGCAGTACAAAGTCGTAGCACTCGTATTTATTGTTTTGGTCATACTGTTAACTGTTATGGCCTATTTTAAGGTTCAGAACCCGTTTGTTCCTGTGGCATTCCTTACCGGCGGATTTTTCTCCGGGCTTTGTGGTTTCCTGGGGATGAAAACGGCTACTTTTGCCTCTGCACGTACCGCACACGGTGCCTCTCAATCGCTTAACAAAGGATTGCAGGTTGCTTTCCGGAGCGGCGCGGTAATGGGGTTGGTTGTGGTAGGTTTTGCCCTGCTCGACATTGCAGCCTGGTTCCTCGCTTTGGACAACCTGGTTTACACCCCGGAAAATATGGCAAACGGCCTTCATTTTTTAGGGCTTGATTTTGTTCATGCTCATCCGGAATATGTATTGAATGGTGAGTTAACCGAGGCTGGTACACGAACCAAACTGGTAGAAATTACCGTTACTATGCTTACTTTCGGTATGGGAGCATCCACTCAGGCATTATTTGCACGTGTGGGGGGTGGTATTTACACCAAAGCTGCCGATGTGGGAGCTGACCTGGTGGGAAAAGTGGAAGCTGGTATTCCGGAAGATGACCCGCGTAACCCTGCAACCATTGCTGACAACGTAGGTGATAATGTGGGAGATGTAGCCGGTATGGGTGCCGACCTCTATGAATCGTACGCCGGTTCTATTCTGGCAACGGCCGCTTTGGGAGCTTCATTGCCTGCCCTGGTGATGAAGGATGCCGGACTGACGGCATACCAGGCTGTACTTGCCCCGATGATGGTGGCTGCCATTGGTATTATCCTTTCTATTCTCGGTATTTTTATGGTACGTACCAAAGAAACGGCTACACAGAAAAACCTGCTCAATGCATTACTCTTGGGAACAGGCGGTAGTTCTCTGCTTATCCTGATTGCTATGATTGGACTTGTTTTCCTTGGTTGGGTAACCTGGGGTGTGTTCTGGGCTGTAGTTATCGGTTTGGCTGCCGGTGTTATTATCGGCCAGGCTACTGAATATTTTACTTCGGACGAATACAAACCAACAAAAGGTATTGCCGGGCAGGCACAACAAGGACCCGCAACTACTATTATTGACGGACTTGCAGTGGGAATGTATTCTACCTGGATTCCGGTGGTAACCATTGTGTTGGGTATCATGGGTGCCTTCTGGGCTGCCGGAGGCGGACAACATTTTGCAATGGGAGTTTATGGTATCGGTTTTGCCGCTGTGGGGATGCTTTCCACTTTAGGAATTACGCTTGCTACAGATGCTTTTGGACCGATTGCTGACAACGCCGGAGGTAATGCTGAAATGGCTGAGCTTGATCCTAAAGTACGTGAACGTACCGATGCGCTGGATATGCTGGGTAACACTACGGCTGCTACAGGTAAAGGTTTTGCCATTGGTTCGGCTGCGCTGACTGCCATGGCCCTTATTTCCGCTTATATGGAAGAAGTGCGCCTGTGGTTTGATAAAATTGCCAAGGCAGGTGAAGGATTCGTTACAAAAGGTGGTTATGTTTTTTATAATGACGTGGTACCCGCTGTGGAAGAAGGTGTAAAAGTGGTCAAAATATCGACTGCTTCTGTGAAAGATTTTTCTGCAGCTTACGATATAACATTGTTTAACCCGTTATTCCTGGGAGGTATTTTCCTGGGAGCAATGATGGCATTTGTATTTAGCGCAATGACAATGAAAGCTGTTGGGCGTGCCGCTGGTGCAATGGTTGATGAAGTACGCCGGCAATTTCGTGAAATTAAAGGAATCCTGGAAGGGAAAGCTGTTCCTGAATATGCCAAATGTGTTGAGATTTCAACCAAAGGAGCCCAGAAAGAAATGCTGTTGCCTTCGTTGGTAGCGATTGCCGTTCCTGTAATTGTTGGAGCAACCATGGGAGTTGCAGGTGTTGTCGGACTGCTTGCAGGCGGTTTGACTTCTGGTTTTACCCTGGCTGTTTTTATGAACAATGCCGGTGGTGCCTGGGACAATGCTAAAAAGTTCATCGAAAAAGGAAATTACGGAGGAAAAGGCGGTGAAGCGCACAAAGCCAGTGTAGTAGGAGATACTGTTGGTGACCCGTTTAAGGATACCTCCGGGCCTTCACTGAATATCCTGATAAAACTGATGACAATGGTTTCAGTGGTAATGGCAGGTTTAACCGTTACCTTGAGTTTATTATAAGATTTTATTTCTAAAATACTTAAAGCCATCTGTTAATTTAGCAGGTGGCTTTATTTTTTGATAAAAATCAACCTCATTAAAACTGGTTCATGAACAAAATCTTTTTATATTTAGTTATTTAATTCAGATTAATAACTAAAAAATCAACACTATGGCAGATCTTTCAACTACCTATATGGGTATAAAATTAAAAAATCCTCTTATCCTTGGTTCATGTAATCTGGTAATGAAGCCTGGAATGGCGGCGCAACTGGAGGAGGCCGGAATAGGAGCCATTGTTTACAAATCGTTGTTTGAGGAACAGATTCAACTGGAGAATCTGGAAATGTCGGAATTTTTAGCCGAGTATGAATACCGGAATGCGGAGATGGAACATTTGTTTCCCAGTATCGAGCATGCCGGACCAAAAGAGCATCTTTTTAATCTGGAGAAGCTTAAAAAGAGCGTCAATGTTCCGGTTATTGCCAGCCTGAATGCTATTTATGAACCTACCTGGATTGAATATGCCAAGGAATTGGAAAAAACAGGAGTAGACGGCCTGGAGCTCAATCTATATTCTGTACCGGGCTATTTTGAAGTATCCGGCCAGTCAATAGAAGAAAAGCAGGTGCAGATAGTGGAAGCGGTTAAGCGGGCTGTAAATATTCCTGTGAGTGTGAAGATTGGATTGTTTTATACGAACCCATTGAATTTTATCAAGCAAGTAGATGAAGCAGGTGCCGATGCATATGTACTTTTCAACCGGTTTTTCCAACCCGATGTTGATGTGGAAGACAAAGAATTTTATTTTCCATGGAATTTGAGTAACCGGAAAGATCATTTGCTGGCGCTCCGTTTTGCAGGATTACTCCATGGAAACCTTGATGGAAGTATCTGCGCTTCTCGCGGAATTTATAATGCCAAAGATGTAATTAAAATGATTATGGCGGGGGCTGATGCCGTTCAGGTGGTAAGTACCGTTTACAAAAATAAACCGGAAGTAATTTCTGATATATTGATTGATCTGAACAAGTGGATGGATGAGCATGAATTTAAATCGCTGAATGACTTCAGGGGTATGCTTTCGCGGAAGAGTATGAAAGATCCGTTTGTATACCAGCGCGGACAGTATGTAGATATTTTGATGAAGTCGGAAGATGTATTTAAAAAGTATCCGATGGTTTAGTTGAATTAAAAATGAAACAGTTATAAAAAGAGAGGGGTTGTTCAGCCCCTCTCTTTTGTTTTTTATCTGATAACTTTTATACCCAGGTTAACCCTGTTTCTTAGATGGAAGTTCTGTATTCTTTTCTTTCCGGGTAGGTAACTTTGAACCGGACTTTCAGAAAATGTAACCTTGCTTATCAGTTTCCGGAATTGGTTGTATATCAATTATTATGGTTTAATTTGTTATGTGATTAACAAATAGAAAACACGATAAAAAAATATTAAAAATACGATGAAGGGAAACTCAATTCAGTAATTAATTTTCCATTACAAACCCTAAGAATGGTGAAGTTGAATGAGCGAGCCTGGGAAGGTAAAATAAGAAGGATTCGTGAGAGAAGGTAAGGGCGCTTAAAAAAAGAACTACCGTAAAATTTGCGGTAGTTTTTTTGTGCTACAAATATTCTACTTCTACGTGCTTGAAAAATTTGTTGGTCAGGATTTTGACAATACGTTTGACCACAAATTTCCGAAGTTCCAGTTCAAGCGGTTGTTCCGGATCCTGATGGGCCCAGTTGATACGGGTTCCCAGGATAATCTCAATGCTGTCGTGCTGAAGCAAAAGTTTTACCACCTTTTCTGCCGGACTATCCTGCAACCGGGTGTCGCTGTTGTAGTTTTCCAGTATCTCTTCTACTTTTCCCAGCGTGAGTATCCCTTCTGTTACCATTTCAAAACCGTCCATATTGGCCACAGGGGGCAACATTTCCGGATTTTTTGCAATGTGCTGGATCTCAACTTCGATGTCTAATTCGCGAGCAATGATTTCGGCAGTGGTTCCACCGCAGATAATTTTTTTTCCGTTAAAGCTTTTGATCCGGTCAGCAAAATCATAATCTTTTATTTTGTAAAATGGAGGTCCGGTAATTAGCATAAACTTTCGCGGTTCCCTGAAATAAATAACTCCGCAGGTGGTGTCATCTTTCATCTCGAAATTATCGTTTATTACTGCCTGGTTGATAATTTTCCGGCCCAGTTTTGCCGCCGAAATATCAGGCATGCGGTTAACCTGGTTCAGGGCAAAATCATAAATATTTTCAACTCCCCAGCCCATCGGATATCTTTTGTTTCCGAGCCCCGATTGTACCACACCATCGCTCAGAAATACTATCCTGTCTTCTTTGCGAGCAATAAATTCCCGGCATCTCAGAAGTTTACCCACATTTTCCCGGCCTCGTATTTCCAGTTCGTATTCGCGTGGTTCAAAAAGTTGTCCGTTTCTAATGATGAGTACCGGTGGATTGTCATAATTAATGATGCGCACCCGTCCGTCGGTTTCCAGTTCAATAATAGTAAACGTGGCGTAGCTTTCTTTTCCGTCACTGCTTTTAGGAAGTGCCTCCATAATAATTTTCGCTGAAATTTCCGGCTTGGTATGAAAGCGGGTATATTTCAGCGCCATGGTAGCGGTAAGTGTAGCCAAAACACTGGCCTTTATCCCATGCCCGATTCCGTCACTCAAAACCAGAATGGTGCGACCTTCTTCTTTAAAAATATCGGACATAAAAACATCTCCGCAGGCAATTTCGCCTTTGGGACGTTTTTGCTGAACGTCTATTTCAACGTGGTAATTCAGGTTAGTGGTCGTTACCATATCGGTATGATTCTACAATTGAGTTAAGTAATTCTTCTGTTTCGGCTGCATTTTCACCCAGCAGGTAGGCAATTTTTTGTACGGTTTCAATGTTTTGTTCCTTAATACGCTGGGCCCGGTTAATAATCTCATCGCGTACCAGCAGTGGTGCCGACATGTCGCGGATAACCGCCCCCACCACTTTTTGTTTGTAAAGGGTAACTACCGAAACATGCAGCAGTTTTTCGCTGTATTTAATGTCGCGTTCCAGTATATCTTCTCCCGAGGAGAGGATGCTTGAGAGCATTTTGAAAATAACCTCCGGCACAAGCTCTTCCACGTCAGCGCCTTTCAGTCCGGGAATTGTATCGAAAAGTTCTGCTGTTTCTTCACCCATCAACCGGGCAAAACTTTCGTTGGAGTCGACCACCTTTTGGTTTTCGTCCATCATTAAAATACCCACATTTATTTTATGTAACATGTGCGATGAAATTTCCATCGACTCCTGGGCTTTTTCCAGCCTCTTTTCGGTTTTTTTCAATTTGGTTACATCGTTTATGGAACCAACAATTCCAACAATTTTGCCGTCATTATTCCGGATAACTGCCTTGTTGATTACCACATCCAGTCGCGACCCGTCTCTTTGTTTTACCTTTGTTTCATAAATTTGAATGTCAGGGTTGGCCAGCAGATCCTGATCTTTGTGATAATAAATTTCAGCCATGTGTTTTGTGTGAATTTCAAATACTGACTGGCCAATGATTTGCGCTCTTGGCCTTCCGGAAAATTCTTCGTGGGCTTTATTACACATTTGGTAAACGCCTTTTAAGTCCCGGTAAAATATAGGAATCGGCAATGCATCGAAAATTTTCTGATAAAATTCCGGATCTTCGATATTCCCGGGCAGGAAAGATTTTTTGTCGTAAATCATTTTTATTTTTTTTCAGGAATACAATCAGTCCGAAATGTAATGAATAAAAACCTTATTTACATTCATTTTAAATCTATTTAAAAACAGGATTTTTTGATATTTGACAGTATATGGGTTTGAATCTTCCTGTATATTTGCTGAAAAGATTTCAAAAATCAATATCAACTACCGACCGTGAAGATCAGTGAAATTATTAAATATACCGAAGCATCTGTTGTTACAGGTAACCCGGAAAATGACAAGGACCTGGAAAAAGGTTTCAGTTCCGACTTAATGAGCGATGTGCTTACCCTCGACGAAGAAAATATTTTATTAATTACCGGGCTTTCAAACCTTCAACTGGTTCGTACGGCCGAAATGGCCGATATCCAGGCGGTACTGCTTGCCCGCGGAAAGCAGGCTTCTCCGGAAATGATTGAGCTGGCAAACGAAAATAATCTCATTATTCTGGAAACTCCTTTTTCTATTTATAAAGCCAGTGGCATACTGTATTCTAATGGATTAAAAGAAGTTTACTGATGGCACTCGAATTGGTTTTTCAAATAGAAGGAGGTGATTTTTCCAACGCTGGAAAAGCTTCGAGCCAGATAAAAAAGGTGTTGAAACAATTGAATATTGACACGCGGATCATAAAACGGGTTGTTGTTGCCGTGTACGAAGCGGAGGTAAATGTGGCGGCTCATGCTCACCGGGGGCAGGTGAAGGCGCTGTTTGGTGAAACGGAAGTTGAGGTAGTTGTTACCGACCAGGGACCTGGTATCGAAAATATTGAACAGGCTATGCAACCTGGTTATTCCACCGCTTCGAAAGAGGTGCGGGAAATGGGGTTTGGAGCGGGAATGGGATTGTCCAACATAGCAAAAAACACAGATAATTTACATATTGAAAGTGAAGTGGGAAAAGGGACAATTTTAACGTTCAGGTGCAATTATTCATGAAAGGGAAAACAAAATATCATGCATTGAAAGTGGATACCGAAAAGTGTTTTGGCTGTACCCATTGTATGAAGATTTGTCCTACCGAAGCCATCCGCATTGTGGACGGGGTTGCTACCATCGATCAATACCGTTGTGTAGATTGTGGAAACTGTTTGCGTGCCTGTCCGGTAGATGCGTTTTATGTTGAACAGAATCAACTGAGCCATATTGAAGATTTTAAATACCGCGTGGTTTTGTTTCCCTCGGTTTTTATCGGCCAGTTTTCCGAGATTTATTCAGAAGGGCGTATTTATGAGGCGTTGCTTCGTTTGGGATTTACACATATTTTTGAAGTGGAGCAGCCTGCCTTATGGCTAATGGAATCAATCAAGGAAAGCAGTCAGGAGTTGGCCGAAGGGCCACTTATTTCTTCCTTCTGTCCGGCCATCGTACGGTTGATTCAATCCAAATATCCTTCGCTGACCCGGAATATTGCCCCGCGAAAAGCCCCTCATGATTTAGCGGCTCATTTTGCCATAGAGCAATTAAAAATGCAGGGAGCCAACGAAAGTGAAATCGGTATTTTTTATGTTTCACCGTGCTCGGCAAAAATGGCGGCTGTTAACCAGCCGGTAGCCGAAAAGGAATCGATTGTTACCGGAGTTATTAATATGAAGGATTTGTATAACCGGATAATGAGGCTGCTTCCGGCAAATGAAACAACTGACACTTCCGGTTTCAGGCAGTACCTGAGCCGGGAAGGCATTTTGTGGAGCCTCCCACGTGGCGAAGCTTCCTGGTTCAAAAAACGATCGATGGCTATCGACGGCATTCATAATGTGGTGAAGTTTCTGGAACGCCTGGAAAATGATGAGGTTCCAAAACTCGATTTTCTGGAGTTGAAGTCGTGCAACCAGGGTTGTGCCGGGGGAATTCTGCTTACCGGTAACCGGTTTCTTACCGTGGAGCGCTTGCAAAAAAGAGCATTACGGTATCCCAAAGCTTCTCAAATCAATCCCGAAGGAGTCAGGAAGGAAACTGTGCAGAAAAAGCTGATCTCGGATAATGTAGAGCCACGTCCTGTTTTTGTTTTGGATCAGGATCGCACCCGCGCCCTGGAAAAGATGAAGAAGATTAATAACATTCTTTGCCATTTGCCGGGTATTGACTGTGCCGGGTGCGGGGCGCCAAACTGCCACGCATTGGCAGAAGATATTGTGCAGGGAAAAGCCCGGATGACAGATTGTATTTTCCTTCAGAATAAATTTATAAAAGAACTAAAAGTAAAACCGGACAAGGCTTGCGCTAACCTGGAAAGAATCTGGGGTAAAAAGCGTTTTGAGGCCGATTGCAATAAGAAAGGAGGAAGAAATGAAGGTTTCTGATTTGGTTGAAAAATATGGCTTGAAGGTATTTGCGGGCCAGGAAAGCCTGGGAAAAGAGATTTCCGGAGGCTATGTTTCCGACCTTTTAAGCGATGTGATGGGGCATGCCAAAGAGAATGAAGTTTGGATAACATTGCAGACCCACCAGAATGTAATGGCCATTGCTTCCTTGAAAGACCTGGCGGCGGTTATCCTGGTGAAAGGCCTGGAACCGGATGATGACACATTAGCGCGGAGCAGGGAAGAAGGTATTCCGTTGCTTGGGACAAACAGGGGAACTTTTGAAATGGCCGGAGTGCTATTCAACGAGTTAAAATCATCATGAAAAAATACAGGGCTGATTTACATATCCATACTTTGTTGTCGCCCTGTGCTGATTTGGAAATGACCCCCAATAACATTGTGAAAAAGGCCCGGGCAAGCGGTTTACATATTATTGGCATTACGGATCATAACGCTACAAAACATGCTTTGCTGGTAAAAAAAATAGCGGAAGAAACAGGAATTTTTACGCTGACCGGGGCTGAAGTCACTACGAAAGAAGAGGTACATTGCCTTGCTTTTTTTGCCGAACAGGAACAACTGCACCAATTTCAGGATTTTATCGATGAAAATATAACCCGTATTCCGAACACTGAAAATTATTTTGGTTACCAACCGGTAATTGATGAACAGGAGAATATCCTCGAGCTGGTGCCATACTATCTTCCGGCGGCGCTTAAAACCGATATCCACTCCCTTCAGCAAACGGTGGAAAAGCTGAATGGCATTTTTATCCCGGCCCATATCGACCGGCCGGTGAATGGAATAATAAGCCAGTTGGGCTTTATCCCGCCAGGTTTAAAATACGATGCGTTAGGCCTTTCAAGACATGGTTCAGAAAAACATGTTAAAAAACAATATGTTTTACAAAATAAAACGACCCTTATTCGCAATTCTGATGCCCATTTTCTGGAACAAATTGGCGACATTTACACTGTCTTTAACATGGAAGAAATCAGCTTCTCTGAAATAAAAAAGGCGCTGAATCAACAGGATAAACGATTTTGTGAAATAGTATGAAAACCATCTCTGAGCATGTACTTGATATTGTGCAGAATTCAGTGAGGGCAAAGGCAACATTGATTGAAGTCATGGTTGATGAGGACAAAAAGAATAACCTTTATACCTTGTCGGTAAACGACAATGGAGAAGGAATGAGCAGGGAGGTTTTGGAGCAGGCAGTTAATCCGTTCTTTACATCCCGAACTACCCGGAAAGTAGGCCTGGGATTGCCCCTGTTAAAACAAAATGCGGAAACGGCGGGCGGTTCGTTTCAAATTCAATCAGAGCCGGGGAAAGGGACGCAGGTGCGGGCTGTCTTTCAGCTTGAACACCTGGACCGGCCACCGCTGGGAGATGTTTGGGACAGTTGGCTGTTAATTCTTTTGAGTAATCCCGGAATTCGACTGATATACCGTCATCGGGTGGGGAAGGACTCATTTGAAATAGATTCACAGGAAATAAGGGAGATGTTTGAAGGGGTTTCCCTTCAACACAAAGAGGTGAGAAAGGCCCTTGTTGAGATGATGAAAAACAATCTTGTCGAGATAAAAGCAAGCAAGTAACCAAAATAAAAACCGTTTCAACTATGACAAAAATAAAGACACTGGCAGATCTCCGAAAAATAAGGGATGAGGTTCAGTCCAAAATCAGATTACGTGAAAACAGCGACCATCCTGAGCAGGTGGTCCAGGTTAAGGTCGGCATGGCAACTTGCGGGATTGCTTCCGGTGCCAAAGAAACCATGAAGTATTTTATGGACGAGCTGGAACAGCAGGCCATTGACGCTGTGGTAACGCAAACCGGATGTATGGGATACTGTTATGCCGAACCAACTGTGGAGATTACTCTCCCGGGAAAGGAACCTGTGATTTTTGGCTTCGTGGATAAAGAAAAAGCGGAAGAAATTATTGATGTTTACATCAAACGGGGGGAACTTATTGATGGCGTTATCCCATTGACTTTTAGGACAATTGACGATTAAGAATATTCAACTGATCAATTATGACCGACTATAAAATACACCTTCTGATTTGCGGCGGGACAGGCTGTAAATCATCAGAGAGTGATGAAATTAAAAAATCGTTGAAGTACTGGATTGATGAGGCAAACCTGAAAGAAGAAGCTCAGGTGGTACTTACCGGCTGCTTTGGCTTTTGTGAAAAAGGACCCATCGTTAAAGTGTTGCCCGACAATACCTTTTATGTAGAGGTTAAGCCTTCTGATGCCGAGGAAATTGTAAAAGAGCATTTGCTGAAAGGGAGACCGGTTCAACGGTTGCTTTACAAAGATCCGCATACCAATCAGCAAATCAGCGATTCCAAAGGAATGGATTTTTACAAGAAACAGATGCGCATTGCCTTGCGGAATTGTGGTTTTATTAACCCGGAAAGTATTCATGAATATATTTCCCGTGACGGGTACATGGCATTAGGAAAATGTTTGACGGAACTAACTCCCGAAGAGACGATAAAGGAGGTAAAGGATTCCGGTCTTCGCGGGCGCGGAGGCGGCGGTTTTCCAACCGGTTTGAAATGGGAAATTACCCGTAATTCAGAGGCTGATCAAAAGTATGTGGTTTGTAATGCAGATGAAGGGGATCCCGGCGCTTTTATGGACCGTTCAATTTTGGAAGGCGATCCGCATTCTGTAATCGAAGCCATGGCCATTTGCGGTTATTGTATCGGTGCAGATAAAGGCCTGGTTTATATCAGGGCTGAATACCCCCTGGCTATCGAGCGCCTGACAACAGCTCTCAGACATGCACGGGAATACGGACTTTTGGGCAATGACATTTTGGGTACTGGTTTTAATTTTGAAATTGACATTCGGCTCGGAGCCGGAGCGTTTGTGTGTGGTGAAGAAACAGCGCTTATCCATTCCATGGAAGGGTTGCGGGGCGAACCAACTTTTAAGCCGCCATTCCCGTCGGTGGCCGGTTACCTGGGTAAACCCACCAATGTGAACAATGTAGAAACCTTTGCCAATATTCCGGTCATCATAAACAAAGGCGCTGCCTGGTTCAGTGAAATAGGGACTGAAAAATCGAAAGGTACCAAGGTTTTTGCCCTGGCCGGAAAAATCAATAATGTAGGACTGATTGAAGTTCCGATGGGAACAACGTTGCGCGAAGTGATTTACGATATTGGTGGCGGCATTAAAGACGGGAAGGAGTTTAAGTCTGTTCAGACCGGAGGCCCTTCGGGGGGATGCCTTACCAAAGATTTTCTGGATACACCCATTGATTACGATAATCTTCTGGCTGCGGGTTCAATGATGGGGTCGGGCGGTATGATTGTGATGGACGAAGACGACTGTATGGTTTCCATTGCCAAGTTTTACCTCGAATTTACGCTGGAAGAATCCTGCGGAAAATGTTCGCCCTGCCGTATTGGAAACAAACGGTTGCATGAGATTCTTGAAAAAATTACCAAAGGATATGGTGAGGAGAAGGATATCGAACGTTTGAAACTGTTGAGTAACGTAATTAAAGATACCTCTTTGTGCGGCCTCGGGCAATCGTCGCCCAACCCGGTTTTGTCTACCATTGCCAATTTTGAAGATGAATACCTGGCCCATGTACAGGAACAAAGATGTCCGTCGGGACAGTGCAAAGCGCTACTGAAATATGAAATCATCGAAGATTTGTGCACCGGCTGTACGTTGTGTTTCCGCAACTGTCCGGTGGGCGCTATTACGGGCGAGCGAAGGCAACCGCATTACATCGACCAGTCGCTTTGTATTAAGTGCGGCGCGTGTTACGAGAAATGCAAATTCAATGCAATTAAACTTTCATAGAGAAGAAATTCAGAAACGATGGATACAGTACAATTAACCATAGATAATAAACCGGTAGTCGTAAAAAAAGGGATTACCGTTCTGGAAGCGGCAACAAGTGCGGGGGTTCATATTCCAACACTTTGCCACATGAAACTGGATGACCTGAACATTGAAAACAAACCCGGAGGGTGCCGCATTTGTGTGGTGGAGGTAGAAGGTCGGAGAAACCTGGCGCCTGCCTGCTGTACGGAAGTTGCTGAGGGGATGGTTGTTAATTCCCATTCAATCCGGGTGATAAATGCCCGGCAAACCGTGTTGGAATTAATTCTTTCAGACCATCCGGCGGATTGTCTGATATGTGCAAAGTCCGGTAATTGCGAATTGCAGGATATGGCTCATCAACTCGGAATACGGGAGATTCATTATAAAGGAGAACAATCTACTTACCGGGAAGATACTTCGCCGGCCATTATCCGCGATGTGGACAAGTGTATTATGTGCCGTCGTTGCGAGATGATGTGCAACGAGGTGCAAACAGTGGGCGTTCTGTCTGCCATTAACCGTGGGTTTAATGCCGTGGTTTCACCGGCTTTTGAAATGAACCTCGACCACTCGGTTTGCACTTATTGCGGGCAGTGCGTTGCTGTTTGTCCTACCGGGGCTTTAACCGAAGTGGATCAAACGGCTCATGTTGTTCGCGCGCTTTCAGACCCGGATAAAACCGTGATTGTACAAACGGCACCAGCTGTGCGTGCTGCTTTGGGAGAAGAGTTTGGGCTGGAACCCGGAACGCTGGTTACCGGTAAAATGGTTTCAGCATTGCGGCGCCTTGGGTTCGATTATGTATTCGATACTGATTTTGGAGCCGACCTGACCATTATGGAGGAAGGAACTGAAATGCTAAACCGGCTGTCGCGCTTTTTGGAGGGGGACGAAAGCGTAAAATTGCCCATTCTGACTTCATGCTGCCCGGCCTGGGTGAAATTTTTTGAACACCAGTTTCCGCAACTGAAAGATATTCCTTCTACAGCGCGTTCGCCACAGCAGATGTTCGGCAGCATTGCCAAAACCTATTTTGCTGAAAAGATGGGGGTGGAACGTGACAATTTGATTGTGGTTTCCATTATGCCCTGTGTGGCAAAAAAATATGAATGCGGGCGGGATGAGTTTAAAGTGGATGGAAATCCCGATGTGGATTATGCCATTACTACCCGCGAGCTGGCGAATCTGATCAAACTGGCCAACATTAGTTTTGACCGGCTGCCTAATGAAGATTTTGATATGCCCTTAGGTGAATCTACCGGCGCGGCGGTTATTTTTGGTACCACCGGCGGGGTCATTGAAGCTGCAGTGCGTACCGCTTATGAATTGTACACCAAAAAACCGTTACCAAAGCTTGATTTCCATGAACTGCGCGGCATGGATGGCATCCGGCAGGCAACCATCGATTTTGCAGGGTTTCCATTAAAGATTGGTATTGCACACGGTTTAGGGAACGCACGCCGTCTGCTTGAAAAGATAGAATCGGGCGAAAGTGAATTTCATGCTATTGAAATAATGAGCTGTCCCGGTGGATGTATTGGTGGCGGAGGTCAACCTTATCATCATGGAAACGCGGAAATTCTGAAAAAACGTCAGATGGCCCTTTACCAGGAAGACAGCAACAAAAAAATTCGCAAGTCGCATGAAAATCCATTCATCATTCAGTTATATGAAGAATTTTTGGAAAAACCAATGAGCGAAAAAGCTCACCATTTGCTGCATACCAAGTATTTTGACAGAACTTGAAAGATTGGCGCTGGTTGCCGTTCTTTTGAATAATATTATCAAACTTTTTTAAACGAGAGACATATAAAAACATAGGTCATGCCAAAAATAAAACTTGCAGAAAATACCATTCAGATTATAAAAGATATTTGTTCCGAATTTAACCATAGTGAAGGTGAATTGATAAATGTGTTGCATAAAGTTCAGCATACGTTGGGATATTTACCGGCGGAGGTGCAGGAAGTAATTGCCAGGGAGCTGAAAACCTCGGTGGCTAAAGTGTACGGGGTAGTTACATTTTATAGCTTTTTTACCATGGTTCCCAAAGGGGAATTTCCCATTTCCATTTGTATGGGCACTGCTTGTTATGTGCGCGGAGCGGAGCAGGTTTTAAGTGAATTTAAACGGCAACTGAAGGTGGAAGTGGGCGAATCGACCGGCGATGGTAAATTTTCGCTCAACTGCCTGCGTTGCGTGGGTGCCTGTGGCTTAGCGCCAGTAGTAATGGTTGGAGAAAAAGTTTTCGGAAGGGTATCGCCAACCCAGGTGAAGCAAATCATTGCCGAATACCGCGAGGGTTGCGCCACAGAGCCGGCAAAGTCGGCCTGAATCAGGCAATCTTCCTTTCTTTTTTTATGTTCTCGTAGGCCTGGTTTACCATCTGGAATTTGTCTTTAGCCGCTTTTTGGAAATCATCGCCCAGGTGGCTCACTTTGTCCGGATGGTATTTCATCGCCATTTTCCGGTAAGCCTTTTTCAGATCCTCATTGGAAGCGGTTGGCTCAATTTCAAGGATTTTATAGTCGGCGTTGATGTTCCGGACAAACATAGCCTGTATGGATTCAAAATCGCTGTTTCCTAAACCCATTTCCCGGGCTATTACTTCAATAAGCTGCCGTTCTTTTTCTTCTACATGCCCATCAGCCTGCGCAATACCAAATAAAAAATGGAGCAGTTGCAACCGGGCAGAATAGTTCATATTTTGTTTTATCTGACGACACACCTCATTGACAGGGATAGTCTGTTTCAGAAGATCGCGAAGGAGTTTCACGGCTTCCTGTGCCGAAGCTTCTCCAAAGTTGTTCCTCATAAATATTTTGACATAGTCCAGCTCCGATTTCATTACTTTTCCATCGGCTTTCATAACGGCGGCAACCAAAACCAACAGGCTCATTACATATCCGCCGGTGGTAGTGCGGCCCGAATACCCCGTGGTTTTTCCCACTTGCATTTCACCAGTGCTTCCGTCGAAAATGGAGCCCACAACAAATCCAAAAATAGCGCCAATCGGGCCTCCTACTGCCCATCCTAATCCTCCGCCAATCCATTTACCAAATTTTGCCATATTTTTTTAACCTTTTATCTATCTGAATAATTTCAGGAATTATCAAATTTTTATTGTCATTTATCAATACCCTGTCGGCCAGTTTTTGTTTTTTTTCATCGGGCCACTGTTTTTCCATTCGTTTTTTGATCATCTCTTTTGTAGCCCCGTCGCGGGCAATAACCCTTTCCAGACGCTGTTCTTCCGGAGCAGAAACCAGGATGGAAAAATCCATCATTTTGTAGAACCCGCTTTCGAACAAAATGGCTGCTTCATGTATCACATAAGGCGAACTTTTGTAGTTTTTCAGCCACTTGCTGAATTCGTTTCTAACAATCGGATGAACCAATTCGTTCACCCTGGCCAGGTGAAGGTCGTTGTTGAAGATGACGGAAGCAAGTTTTTTTCGGTCAAGCCTGCCATCGGGGGTGTAAATCTTTTCTCCAAACAGGCGAATCAAACCATGTTTTAGCTCTTCATTCGTATCGTAAAGTTTTTTAGCTGCCAGGTCAGCTTCAAAAACCGGGACTCCCAGCAACTTAAAAACACGGCATACTGTCGACTTTCCACTGCCTATTCCTCCTGTAATACCCACAATTAATGTCATTTCCGGGATTTTACGTTATTCGGTTTCAATTAAAAACTCAACCTCCTCAGGCGAAACCTTTAATAGTTGAATAAAAGGTGGTTTAACATCGATAGCCACATCAAGGGTTTCATGGCCCGAAGAAATTTTCTGATAATCAACCACCACCCTGAAATCAGTGGGCGAAATATTTTCATAATCGCTGAGGCCCACCAAAAACAGAACAGAAATTTGGGCGGGGAATAATTTTAATCCCAATCCTTCGGGCATATTTATTACCTGTACCGGCAATGAAAGTTCTTTTTCCGTAAATTTTTCCACCGGTATGTGAAGCAACACTTCGTTGGGCGAAATTTTAATATTATCGGGATGTACCACCCTGACCCGGCTCTCGACGGTGGCATCCAATCCGCTAAACGTTTTCAGTTCGGTATGCAGTGAATAAATGGTGTCGAGAATGGCCGATGGCCCGGAAATAAGCAGGCTTTCGGGTTTTACTGATATTTCCCCTTTCTGGTAAAACTGAGGTTTGAACCCGGAAGTCACCTGCGGAAGGACTGAAACTGATTTGGTAGCCAGACTGTCGAAAATCAGGGAAATCGTTTGGGGCGAAACGTCCACAACGGAAATCTCTTTGCTTACCTGGTTATTGGCAAGCTTGACCAGGTTTTCCGTTGACATTCTAACTGTATTTCCTCCGTTTTCCATGTTATTTCTAATTTCGGTTAAATCAATAACAATGGGGGAGAAGGAGAAGGCCAACTTATGACGCAGCAGGGTAAAACCATGTGCCTGCACATTTAGTTCGAGTTTGGAAGGGGGCGTGTTGGCAAGGAACAACTCCTCCGGCGGATTGACATATTTTACTGAATAGGTTAATGTGGAGGAGTAGTCTTTTTCCAACGCATTTAAAAACCAAAGTACGGTTGCAATAAGCACACATATTGCAAAAACTATAATCTGACGATCGTTCTTCAGTTTCCCAGGCCGGGTATAATCCAGTAGCTTCGAAATAATTTTATTTCTTTCAATTTTCACAATATGCAAAATTAACGAATCATTTTTTATTAAGGGTCTCCAGCACTTTAATCAGTTCCGGAAATTCGTTTAATTTTCTTTTTATTAATTCAACGTCGAATGATTTCAGGCCGGACTCAAGTTCAGCGCAATAGTCGAGAATTGGGGTACAGGCTCTTTTCGAGGCCATTTTCCCCAGTTCATTTTTAAAACCTTTGATTTCAAAAATTATCAGGTTATCCTTTATCTGTTCCCATTTTTTGTAAAAAGAAGTTTGACAGGCCTTCAGAATAAATGGCAGGTTTTTTTTGCATTCTTCCGGTAATTCCGGATAGTTTTCTTTGGGCGTTTTTTGTTCCTCTTCCACATAACTGAATTTCAGGAACCTTTTAAGAAGGGCTTCGAGGTCTTTTTTGAATACCGGCTTTTGCAGGAACCCGTCAAAAAGACTGTTTATCCGGCTGTTCTGATCTTTCAGCGTAGAAGCGGTAAACGCAATTACCGGAATGTGTTTCAGTTCGTTGTCCTGTTTTATTAGCTCGGTGGCATCGAACCCGCTGATCCCCGGCATACGAATGTCCATAAAAATAATGTCCGGCCTTTCGGTTTTCAGTTTGGCAAGGGCCTCGGTACCGTCGCTTGCTTCAATATAGGTAACCTGGTCAGAGCTGATTAGTTGTTTTAGTACCAGGGTATTGTAGTTTATATCATCGGCAATCATGATGGTGCATGGAGCCAGTTTCATGGCAGCCCCTTCTTTTATTGTTTCTACGCGTATATTTTCTGTGCGATCGACTTTTACCTTAAAAAATGTTACTGTAAAAACCGAACCTTTTCCGGGTTTACTTTGAAGGTCAATGGTTCCATTGAGTTTTTTCAGCAATCCCTGCACAATTGCCAGTCCCAGGCCGGTACCTTCGTAAGTCTTGTTGTTTTGTGCACTTTGTTGGGTAAATGAATCAAATATGTTTTTTTGCCGGTTTTCCTTTATTCCAATCCCCGTATCTTCTATGGAAATAATAAGATTTACCTCGTCTTTGTCTTCTGTTTGCACAGCATGTGCCGAAATGTGGACATGCCCTTTGTCTGTAAATTTTACCGCATTACTAACCAGGTTGAAAATAATCTGGTAAAACCGTAATTCATCCATACAAATAAAGCCGGGCACGGTACTGTCGGTAGTTATTTTCAGTGTCAGTCCTTTCTCTTCTACTTTACGCTGAAATACCAGTTTAATATCATTTATTACCTCATGGTAATTCATGGGATTAATATCGATATCCATTTTCCCCGATTCTATTTTGGAGAGATCGAGAATATCGTTGAGCAGGTTGAGCAGGTTTCGCGCACTTTGTAAAATAGTCTGGAGGTATTCCAAATGTTGAGGATCATGTGTGTTTTCATACAGCCACTGACTAAAACCAAGAATCGCATTCAACGGCGTACGTATTTCGTGCGATACACTGGTCAGAAATTCGGATCTTGAGCGGAGTGCGGTCTCCTCATTGGCTTTGGCCTTCTCCAGCTCTTTTTTATTTTGAGCCAGTTGAGTTGTGTCTCTGATAATTGCCAGTACCTCATCCGGGGCTATTTTAGACAACCGGGCTTCAAAATGCAATATATTTTTAGAGATTGATTGCTGAAACACAAAAGTGAAATCTTTATGAACGAGGCATTCTTTTATGGCATGGGAAAATTTTTCAGTCAGCTCTTCATTAAAAGCGGTATAAATGGAAAGGTCCCCTTGTGGTATGTTTTTTTTGAATAGCTTGCTATTTTCATGTGGTTTAACAGTATTGATACGGCCATCACTTTTAAAAAATAATACGATATCCTTAAAAGAATGAAGTAGCTTATTATATCCTTTTTCCCGGCTTTCCCATTTATTTTTGAGGGTTGCCAACTTTTCCTCAGCTAATTTTCTTGCAGCAATTTCTCTTGCCAGATCAGAATTATTCTGATCAGTTTTTTTATTCATATTAGTCCCCTTTTCTATGTTCTTTAGCTCCCCGTTTTTATTCAATGCAGGATTTGTCAGCAATTGGATAGAGTGTCGTGTTGTATTAGATGATATATTCCGCCGTTCCTCTGAACTGAAAATAAACCCTGTGCCGTTTCCCCGTTCAACATTGAAGGAGAAAGGAAGGGATATACACACTCTTTACCTTGACACAATACGCGCATATCTATTTTTACAGCGATTAAAATACATAATTTTTGGAAAGTCAGTACAAGTTATCTTTTAAAATTGAAGATTGTTCATTTTCGTTGAAAAATTATGTGCTGCCTCTTAAAAAATGGTACTTTTGAAAAATTTTAAACTTTCAAAAAACGCATTTTTGTATGAAGATTTCAGTGATAGGTACCGGCTATGTAGGATTGGTTTCGGGGACCTGCTTTGCCGAAACAGGTGTTGATGTGGTTTGTGTTGATGTAGATCAGCGGAAAATTGATATGCTGAATAACGGTCAGATTCCCATATACGAGCCCGGCCTGGATGATATTTACAAACGAAATGTGGAAAAAGGAAGGCTGAAATTTACCACCGGCCTGGCAGATAGTCTGCAGGATACAGAAGCCGTTTTTATTGCTGTTGGTACCCCGCCAGACGAAGATGGTAGCGCCGATCTGAAATATGTACTTGCGGTGGCGCGTGAAATCGGACAAAACATGGATCATTACATGGTGGTTGCCACCAAAAGTACGGTGCCTGTCGGTACTTCGGTTAAGGTAAAGGAAGCCATTCTGGAAGAACTGAAAAAGAGAAAGGTTGATATTCCTTTTGATGTGGCTTCAAACCCGGAATTTTTAAAGGAAGGGAGTGCGGTAGAAGATTTTCTTCGTCCCGACCGTATTGTTATCGGAACCGAATCGGAAAAAGCCCAAAAGGTGATGAAGCGGTTATACAAACCTTTTTTGCTGAATGGCCATCCAATTTTATTTATGGACATCACATCCGCTGAAATGACCAAATATGCGGCCAACTCCATGCTGGCTACCCGTATTAGCTTTATCAACGACATTGCCAATTTATGCGAAATAATGGGCGCTGATATTGATGCCGTTCGAAAGGGAATCGGCTCCGATCCCCGTATTGGAAATAAGTTTTTGTATCCCGGAACGGGTTACGGGGGCTCCTGTTTCCCAAAAGATGTACAGGCGCTTATCCGCACGGCCGATGAACACGGCCATTCGCTCGATATTCTGAAAGCCGTTGAAAAAGTGAATGATCGCCAAAAATCTGTACTATTTCATAAAATATACAGTCATTTTAACGGTGATTTAAAAGGACGCAGGTTTGCCTTATGGGGACTGGCATTCAAACCAAAAACAGATGATATGCGGGAAGCGCCGTCTCTTGTGGTTATAGAAAAACTGCTGCAGGCCGGAGCAACTGTTACCGCTTATGACCCGGTGGCCATGGATGAAGCCCGACGGATTTTGGGTGACAAAATTACATTTGCCAAAGATGAGTACGAAGCCTGCATTGATGCCGATGGCCTGGTGCTTATAACAGAATGGCCCGAGTTTAGGCTACCCAATTTTAAAGTGTTGGAACGACTCCTAAAAGACAAATTGATTTTTGACGGGCGGAATATTTACGACCCCTCCGAACTACAGGAACTCTCCTTTACATACTATCCTATTGGTCGAAAATCAGTAAAAAGTTAGGATATGAAACGGATTCTGGTAACCGGAGGAGCCGGCTTTGTGGGATCTCACTTGTGTGAGTACCTCCTGAAACAGGGAAACGAAGTAATCTGCCTCGATAATTATTTTACAGGGAAGAAACAAAAGATTGTCCACCTCATCGGTAATCCCTGGTTCGAGTTGGTAAGACATGATGTAACAATGCCTTACTACATCGAAGTAGATGAAATTTATAACCTGGCCTGCCCTGCGTCGCCGGTTCATTACCAGTACAATCCTATCAAAACCATTAAAACTTCTGTGATGGGGGCTATTAATATGCTGGGACTGGCAAAGCGTATTAAAGCGAAAATACTACAGGCCTCCACCAGCGAGGTTTACGGTGATCCTGAGGTACATCCTCAGCCCGAAAGTTACTGGGGAAATGTAAACCCGATCGGTGTCAGGTCTTGTTATGACGAAGGGAAACGCTGTGCCGAATCGTTGTTTGTAAATTACCACAAGCAAAATAAAGTCAGAATAAAAATTGTTCGGATTTTCAATACTTACGGCCCCAAAATGGAACCGGACGACGGCAGGGTTGTCTCCAATTTTATTGTACAGGCGCTGCAAGATAAAGATATTACCATTTTTGGTGACGGAACCCAAACGCGCAGTTTTCAGTACGTGAGCGACTTGGTGGAAGGAATGGTGCGAATGATGAATACCGAAGAGGAATTTACCGGCCCTGTAAATATTGGAAACCCGGGAGAGTTTACCATGCTGCAGCTTGCCCGGGAAATTCTCGATATCACCGGCTCCAAATCGAAAATTGTTTACCTCCCTTTGCCCGAAGACGATCCGGTGCAACGGCAACCTGATATCCGGCTGGCCCGCGAAAAACTGGGAGGATGGGAGCCATCGGTGCCACTGCGCGAAGGACTGGTGCAAACTATCCAATATTTTGATAAACTGTTAGCAGAAGGTACGTAGTGTCATGTCAAAGATAAATTGTCTCGTACTGTCATTTCGAATCTGAGGCACGAAGATGAGAAATCTCAATGTTGTAGCAGATTTCTCCCTGGGATCGAAATGACATTCTGAAGTTGACATGACAACAGTATTCTTTAGTGTACTGATTCTTGTAAAATAATGTACTTTTCTTTCCCTGGTTTGGCCGGGTGCGGCAGTGTAAAAGTTTTTTTTGGGAATGGTGGCCATTTCAAAATACGATATCGTTTAACATTACGTGCAGTACCGCCGAAAAAATGAGAATCGAAATATATGATATGTTGGGTAATACAATGAAAACAACAGAGGTTTCATTAATTAGCGGAGAGAACCTGCATACTGTCAAAACGGAAGATTTAACGCCGGGTGTTTATACCTATCGGTTAATGGGAAAAAGAACCTGATAATTGGTAAAGTCGTTAAAGATTAAGTTTGTCCGTTTCCAGCACTCCCTCCTCGTAGCTGCGAGGAGGGAGTTGTATGGTAAATTTCCCAAATGTCGGGTCACCCGGTGCATCTGTGGGGCACAAGTTATTTTAGCAAAACGGTTGTTTTTACTCCTTTTATCAGTAAGAATAAGCAAAGCGATAATTCTGAAATTACGGCAACCGTAATAACCAGAATCTCACTTGTTGAGGCAAGTTCCGGAAAAAGGAAGTTGACTACACAGTCGATTAAATAGCTGATTCCGGCAGCAACTACTAAAGCCCCCAGCCATTTGGGGAAATATTCGGCTCGGAAAATCAGGTGGCCAAGAAATATACAACTGATCCCGAAAAATACGCCACTAATCAGGTAGCCATACGAATGGGCATTCAGAAAAAGAAGCGAGAGTGCGTTTAGCTGCTCGCCTGAAAAGCTGCTGAGGTAATCCCCTTCGCCTAAAAGGAGTAATGGCAAATAAAAGTTCAGCAGGTTGATGCCAATCACGGTAGCCTGCGCCAGCCTGAAAAAGGCTGCCAGCATGGAAAGCCCCTGGTTGACAGGCTTTAAAAGCAGATATAACAGCAGGGCAACTCCCACATCGCTCATAACCATGACCAAATCGCTGATAAAACCCACCCGAAATAAAAAGGAATGGGTTGTAATGTTACCTGCAGTTGCTGCGGCGTCTCCCGGGACAATGATTCCCGAACGGACAAACATCTCGCTAAATAACCCCGATATTATAATTATCAGGTATAAAATGCCGGCAGTCCGGGCATTGGTTTTCATAATTTGGAGTGATTGCATTGTTTTCATAACATTTAATTTTATAGTTTACTTTGAAATAATCAGGGTATCGCGGCTAATGGTATAGGCGCCAAAATAGCCGAGTGCGCCGTTTGACAGGTTGGTAATTGGATTGGAAGGACTTGCATTGCCAATCATTCCATCTTCAAAAAGTGAGGATAATGTTCGGTAGTAGTCATAAGTAGATTTTGCTAAAGTTTGCAACTCAATTACAACCGTATCCTGTTCAAAGAACTGCTCATTATCCCACTGCATCGAAATTTTATTCCCATCTACAAAGGCATCGTCAAACACATACAAAACCTTTTCCTGGTTGGTGGAATCATTCATTTTCGACACTTTCAGCCGGTAATAGTTTTTGGTAGCAGCAGGGTCGGAGAGGTGTGCGCTAACCAGGTAGCCCCCCGAAAATTCCATGTAATCCGGGGTCGGTTCCGTTGAAGTGGAATCAATGCCAACTTTATGGGGCATTTCCACACTTCCGGTGTAGTTTTCCCCTTCAATTTCGACATTTAAAATATACCCGACTCCTTCCATTCCCATTGAATTTATGATGTAGGTGCCCGGACTGGTTTCTTCAAGCAGAACCGGGTTTCCCGAATTTTCGGTTACGGTAACAACGGCACCTGAACCTGGCAGATAATTCCCCGGCTCGAAATAGTCGGTCGATTTGGATACTTTAACAACAATGGAGTCGCTGACTGTTGCATCGATAACCCATTTGGGGTCTATAGAATCAAGGTCAATTTCAATAACATCCTGACATGCGGAAATGAGAACGATTAAACTAAATATAACCGTGAGTTTTTTAATTGGTTTCATTGCGATTAAAATTTAAAATTGTAAGTAACGGATGGAATCATTTGGAACAGGGACAGGCGGACAGCTTCTGTTTGAGCCGGATTATTTTCGTTTTCCCGGAAGGTGATGGAAAAAGCATTTCGCCTTCCATACGCATTGTAGATGGAGAAATTCCAGCTCGATTCAAACCTTCTTTTCTTTTTGGGCGTGTAAGTGGCGCCAACATCCAAACGGTGGTAATCGGGCATCCGGTAGCCGTTTCGTTTGGTGTAAACCGGAACGGTAAAGCCGTCCACCCTATATTTCCCGCTGGGGAATGTAACCGCATTTCCGGTGTTAAAAACCCAGTTGCCCGATACATTCCACTTTTCATTTAACTGGTACATAGCCACCACCGAAATGTCGTGTGTGCGATCCTGCTTTGCCGGGAACCAGTCATCGTTGTCAATTGCCGGCATCGATTTTTCGGTTCTGGAGAGCGTGTAACCCAACCAGCCGGTGAGTTTTCCCGTACGTTTTTTAATGTAAAGTTCTGCACCATAAGCACGGCCTTTCCCAAAAACCAGTTGCGATTCCACATTTTTATTCAGCAAAATTTCTGCTCCGTTCTGGTAATCAATCTGGTTTTTCAGGCTTTTATAATAGACCTCCACCGATGTTTCAAACATGTTTTTGTTGAAGTTTCGAAAGAACCCGGCTGCCAGTTGGTCGGCAATTTCGGGCTTAACATTTTTGCTGCTCGGAATCCAGACATCGGTAGGAAGCGATGCTGACGAGTTCGACAGCAAATGTACGTATTGGGTATTTCGTGCATACGAAAACTTGACTGAGTTCTGTTTGTTCAGCATAAAATTGAAGGTTGCCCGTGGTTCAAGTGCGGTATATTTTTGAACGATATCGCCTTGGGAGAAAAATTCCGTATTTGTGATTTCGTCGGCTGCATTGTATGTGAAAACAGTATCCGGACCAACTGCCATAAAACCGGAATACCGCAAACCGTATGTTACATTAAAATGATCGGAAATATTCAATTCGTGCGAGATGTAAGCGGCGCCTTCAAAAGCCTGTTTCTGTCCCATAAATACAGAATTGAATACATCATTGTTTTCTGCATCTATTTCACCCGGACTGTAGGTGTGGTAAATAGCATTAAATCCGAACTTCAGTGTGTTGTTTGTGTTGATGTAGTACTGAAAATCTTCTTTCCAGTTCAAATCCCTGATGTCAGACTGAATGTAAATCATGTTGTTCGAGAAATTGTACCCAAATCCGTAATCGTAGTTGCTGTAAATAAGGGAACTGTTCAGGAACAGGCGGTTGTTAAACACATGGTTCCAGCGGAAGGTTCCGGTTTTATTTCCCCATTTCAGGGCAAACAGGTCTTCGATGTTAAACACGTCGCGGCCAAAATATCCCGATAAATAAATGCGGTTGTTGTCGTTTATTTTGTAATTGGCTTTGGCATTCAAATCGTAGAAATAGAGATCCGTTTTTTGCCGGGTTCTGTTTTTTGAGAATATAAGAAACATATCAGCGTAACTCCTTCTACCGGAGATAATAAAAGAGCCTTTATCTTTTTTTATGGGCGATTCAAGGGTTAAACGGGAAGACAATAACCCCAGTCCTCCCGACATGGCAAACTTTTTGGAATTGCCATCATTCATTTGAATGTCAAGGATGGAAGATAAGCGGCCGCCATAATTTGCCGGCGCATTTCCTTTATACAATTCGATATCTTTAATGGCATCGGAATTAAATACCGAGAAAAACCCCATTAAATGTGATGCGCTGTAAACCGGTGCTTCATCCAGAATAATCAGGTTTTGGTCGGCGCCGCCACCCCGTACATAAAACCCGGTGGTTCCTTCGGTTCCTGAGCTTACGCCGGGCAAGAGCTGAATGGTTTTCAGAATATCCTGTTCCCCCAGAATAACGGGAATCACTTTGGTTTCCCTGGGGTTAAGTTTGGTAACTCCCATTTGTGCCTTGCGGATATTTTTGTCCTCCGCTTCACTTCGAATGACAATTTCATCCATTTCTGCAGAAGCCGGGTGCAATTCGATATTTTTAGTACTATCGGACAGAAGTTCTGTGGGAACCGAAATATTCTCATAGCCGATGTACGAATACCGAACTGTGTAGTTCCCTTTGGGTATTGTGAGCGAATAAAATCCATAGGAATTGGTTGCTGTACCGGTTTTCAGTTCCTCCACATAAATGGTGGAGCCAATCAGTCCTTCGCCTGTTTCAGCGCTTTTCACATAGCCGCTTATGGTTATGTTGTCATCCGCAAAAACGGGAGCGGTTGATGTCAGCAGCAACATGAAGATTAAGAGTAATTTGTTTTCTGTTTGTAACATTGTTTTCATTTTTCTGTTTTTAGTGTTTTGTTTCCAAAAGCTCCGAGGAGTGTAAAACTGAATCCGCCTGAGTATGAGTATTTCAGTTGTAACGCGGAATGTTGTCAAGCGAGTTGTGTTCCCGGAATTGTTCCGGTAAAAGCCAGTTTATTTCCTGGGAATGTGTGTTTAAGGACTTTGGGTAACTCAGATGGAAATTGTTTTGTAAATTATTTTGGGTTTTCCTCCCCGCATAATCAGCCAAAAGGCAAAACCAATTTCGCCAAATGCCATGGGTACACTGAGTGCCATCTCAGCAGTGGCTATCTGGCTCTCAAATTCGGGATAAAGAAATTTGGTGCTGTGAACGATGATGTAAGAAACCGCGGCAACAACCAACGTTATCCCCCAGAAGTTGTGGATACTTTTTGATTTCAGAGCCAGAACTCCCAGCAACAACAGGTGAAATCCAAAAATTATCAGCCCAAACGACCAGGTGGTTTCAAACGATTCTATAGAGTCCATAATTTGTTCCCCTGACATTTGTACTTCGGTAATATTTCCGTTTATAATTTTAAGGACATTTATCAAATGAAACAGGGCGATTCCAAAAATGGACACAAAAATGATTCGCAATGCCGCAGTGAGAAGTGAAAGCTTTTTATTTTCATTTTTGAAAAAGATGAAGAGCGCCCAGGCAACCACAACATCGCATACGAGAATAAAATACCATCCTGAAACTTCGGTACGGAAGAGCCCACCGTTTGAAGTTAGATTTTCCGTTGTGGCTTCCGGGTCTCCGGGAACTATAAGCATAGTATGGATAATACCAAAAGTTAATATTGCCGCCGCTGCCATAAAAAGTAAGGTGATACCCGCTATTAACGCATACTTTCTGTTGGTTGTCATTTCAGTTAATTTTCTGGTTCAACAATAATTACGACATTTCCTTTTTTATGCCCGGAAGCAATGTAGGTGTGTGCTTCGGCCACTTTCTCCAGCGGGTACTGGCGGTCGATAACTGTTTTCAGGCGGCCTTCTTTAAAGATTTCTATCAACTCGGCCAACATATTTTTCAGCTCTTTGTCGGAACGCAATCCGGTAGCGGCAAATTTGGCTTTCTTCCTGCTGAAAACAGACGTCCGCATCATTTGTAAAAGCAGCGAAAACCTGAGTACGGGTGATAGATACAATCCGTCTTCTGTAAGTATATTTTTACTTTTTGAATAGGAGCTTTTCCCGATGGTATCGTAAACCACATCGTAAGTTTCTTTTACTTTGGTAAAATCTTTTTTTGTGTAGTCAATAACATGGTCAGCTCCGAGCGATTTTACCAGGCCCACATTCCGGGTGCTGCTTACACCGGTTACTTCCGCACCAAAATATTTTGCCAGTTGTACGGCAGCGGTTCCCAGGCTCCCGGAGGCCCCGTTAATTAATACTTTTTGCCCGGGTTTTATTTTGGCTATTTCTTTCAGAAAATTGAACGAAGTTACATGCCCGTCGCCAAAAGTGGCGCCTTCGGCATAAGGCATACTATCAGGCATGGGCAAAATCACTCCGTTTTCGGGTATGGTAACATATTCGGCATTAGTGCTAAACCCGAGAGTGGTTTCTCCAAAAACACGATCGCCCGGTTTGAATGTTTTTACATTTTTACCGGCAGTTTCCACAATTCCGGCAAACCCGGTTCCCGGAACAGGGTGTTTGGGTTTGCGCAGCCCGGTCATTAACCTTGCAAAATAGGGCTTTCCTGTGCGCATCATACCATCTGCTGTGGTGGCTGACGATGCATTTACTTTTACCAGTACCTCATTTTCTTTGGGGTGTGGTTTGGCCACTTGTCGGATTTTTAGCACATCCGGCGCTCCGTATCCTGTGGCAACAATTGCTTTCATCATTTCTTTCATTATCATTTATTTTTATTGTTTGAAATTCTTTTAATTGATTTTCAACGAAATCATGAAACAAAGGTAGGGGAGGAGGAGCGGCTAAAAGTTCGGAAAAACAGTGCAGATGTTCGGAATTATAATTACGGACAAGAAAGTATGAATTTATGAAAAAGACCTTCAATGTTTTTAAAACATTGAAGGTCTTACAGGAAAAAGGGCTTACCGCAGGGGAATATTTATTTGTGCCAGGGGCAGGTCAGGGGTTCCAAACCCCGGTTTTTGCGGTTTCTTCGACATATTCAGCAAAATCTTTCGGTTGTCTGGCCAGTATTTTTTCTATGTCGTTGGAGATAATATTGTTGCCTTTAGCATCAAGTACTTCGGTGAACAGGTAATTGATTAACCAGATATAATCATCCGGAACGCCTGCATCTTTCAACGTTTGGGAGTAGGCAGATAGTGAAACCGGGGTAAATTGAATATTTCGGCCTGTGGCGGTTGATATTTCTTTTATTACGTCTTTGAAGGTTAATAAACGGGGCCCGGTCAGTTCGTAGATTTTGCCGTTGTGTTTTTCATTTAGTAACGTTTCCACAACAACATCAGCAATGTCATCTGTGTCAACATAAGGAACTTTTGTTTCTGGTTTGGGAAGCATTACATGACCAGCCAAAATCGGCTCTAAAAAGAAACTTTCGCTAAAGTTCTGGTTAAACCAGTTGGCACGGACAATGGTATAATCCAACCCCGAATGGATAACAACCTGCTCGCAACGTTCTGCTTCTCTCTCTCCTTTGCCGGAAAGAAGCACTACTTTTTTTGTTCCACTTTTTTGGGCCTGCCTAGTTAACGCTTCGATGGTATCCGCCGCTCCCGGAACGGCCAAGTCTGGCTGAAAAGTCACATAAACTTTTTCAATCCCGGCCAATGCCGCCTGCCAGGTATTTGAATCTTGCCAGTCGAATGGAGGATTGGCATTTCGGGAGCCCACCCGAACCCGATGATTTTTCGATTGAAGTTTTTCTACCACTTTGCGGCCGGTTTTCCCGGTTCCCCCAATTACCAAAATGTTTGTTTTCATAATAACATGTATTTCAAATGAATATTAAATGATTGTGTTTTCTGTTGAAAGGTGTGTGTTATAAGGATTTTGAATGGAAAAAAATGGCAAGGAGTGAGAACAGAAATGAAAGTACCGCAAATGCAGTTCTGACTAAATGCAGCCTGTTCCATTTTATTTCATAACTGTGCCTGAAAACAGATAGTTGCCCGGAGTTTAAACTGTTGATGTTTAGCGCGTCAAGTTTATTGTTTAGAGGTACATTCCCAAAAGCTGTTACTCCGAATGTGCCAATGAGGTAAGTCAGCCCCGCTGAAAATAAGAACCAGAATGAGAACACCGTTTGATATTGTTGCACGGTACTAATAGCCAACAATACCAGGCTTCCAAAAAATATCAGAAAAAAAGCAGGGTTTAGAATGGCACGGTTAATAGATTGCATGGTTTGCAAGTAGGTGAGAGCGGATACTTTCCGCGTACCTGGAATTACAGATACCGACCATGAGTAAAAAAATCCTGCAGAGAGGCCGGTCAGTATAACGGCTGTAAAGAGTGTAATTGTTTGTATTGAAATTTCCATATCGTTGCTCATTAAAAGTTTATGAGACAAAGATGTGGCTTCCCGCTGTGAGGGATTTGTTCGAAAGGGAGTATGATTTGTTCGAAAAGGATTAACCTTTTATTTCGCTGGGGCGAAAACCAAATTTTTTGGCAAACGCATTTGAAAAGGAGCTCAGGCTGTCGTAGCCCACATGCCAGGCTGCTTCCTGAATAGTCATCTTCTTTTTTCTGATAATATCGTGTGCCGTATTTAACCGTTCATTCTGAAGGTATTTGAACACAGGGACCCCAAACAATTCTTTAAATTCTTTTTTCAGCTTAAATGTATTTAGCCCGATTTGTTTGGAGAGTTCGGACAAGGAAGGTGGGGTTTCCAGGTTTTTGGCAAGTATTTCTCTTGCCAGTTGCAACTTTTTTCTTTCTTCTCCGGGAATAGTTTCTTCAGACATAGCAGAAAGCTGGCCAAAAAAGTGGGCGAGCAACAAGGTCATCTGACTTCTGAAAAACATCATTTTCGCCTTGCCTTCATATTTTGAATGAAAGACCTGGTCAACAATTTGTTGCATTTCGTGTGTCATAAAAAAGCCGGGCCCTTCCACATAATGGTCGGTTGGAAAAACCAACTGGTTCAGCATTTCTCCAAATAGCTCTCCCTCCTGGTTGGGCAACTTATCGATGTTACGAAGGGTGGTTGCAATCACAATACATTCTAACGGTTTCGAAGCCGAAACGGAATGTACAAATTCAACATTTTTATCGGCATAAAAAGAGAGTGTCAGTCCTTTCGTATAGTTAAACTTTTTTTGGTTGTCGCCATACTTTACCGTAAGATCAACATTTCCTGCTCCATAAAACGCAACCGCAATTATGGGTTCCTCAAAAAAACATGAATCAACGGAGGGCTCCTCAGAGTTTGCTGCCTCCAGCAGGATGGTAAAATCGTTGATGTCAATAATGTCTCGTATCATATTTTACATCTCCCTTAAAATACCCGTTGATTTCTTTTCAACTTCCATCGTAACATCCGGAGTTTATGTTGAAAACGTTTCATCTTACGATGGAGTATTCTGTTTTAAAAACTCCTTTGGTGTCATTCCTACCTCTTTCTTAAAGTAGGTGTTAAAAACGGTTTTTGAATTAAAGCCGCTTTCATAGGCCAGGCCAATCAGAGAAATGTGGCTGTTCTCCGGATCGAGTGCGAGCTTTTTAAAATATTCAATCCGGTAATAATTGATAAACTCATTGAAGTTTTTTCCCATGCGCTCATTGAGCAGCCAGGATAATTTATTCGGATGAATTTCTACCTGCCCGGCAAGTGAACGGAGTGAAAGACCGGGAACCAAAAATGGCTCTTCTTCAAGGATAAACCGATATAAACTTTCTTCGAGAACGTCTGCTGTTTTGGAATCTAAAAGAGGCAGTTTTTCCTGTGTCGGTTTTGCCGGCTCTCCCGGTTGGAGATAAAATTGATTTTTATACGTTTCGTATCGGGAATCGTTTTTCAATGCATTTGCCAATGGGTCAGTGTAACTAAGTAATAAAACCGATGATTTTAGTTTAACTGCTTCATCGAGCCAGGTAAAAGCTTCGTTTGCTTTTCCCATGCTGGCATAAGCCAGGTAAAGGTAGGAGTGGGCCTGAAAAGCAGTTGGTTCTTGTGCTTTTTTATGTAACCGGGCGAAGTATTTTTTTGTTTCAGCGTCATCTTTTTTAAGGATGTTTGCCAGGCAAATTATTCCCAACCGTTCATCGTCAACCACAATTTCTTTGGGCATTCTTCCCAGAAAATCTAAGGTTTTGTCATACTGTTCCATCTTCAGAAGACAGTAACTCCGTACAATGTAAGCCGGAATGTTGTAGGGATTTTTCTCCAGGCATTCGTCAAACAATTTTAAGGCGTCAGAATAGTTTTCTGTTCGGTAATGAAAATATGCACGGAAAAACAACGTTTCCTGCGAAAGCGGGTCAATACTGTATGCCATTTCCAAATGTTGTTTTGCTTTTTCCATTTCTCCGGAAATTACATAAAGCAGGGTCAAAAACTGTTGGGCTTCCGGGTAGTTTGGTTTTAATTCGACCGAGTGCAGGACGTGTTTTAACGCTTTTTGAAAATCAGCATCGTAGAAAAAAGCAATATTGGCCAGCAGGTAATGTACGCCCGCATTTTCAGGATTCAGCGAATATGCTTTGTCGGTATATTCCCGCGATATCTGCCAGGCTTGTTCCCCGGGCATTAGTTCCGTTACGGCAAAAAAGCTGTAAGCATCGGCCAGTCCCACATACGAATCAGTATGGTTGGGGTCAAGGGCAATGGCTTTTTCATACAATTCGATGGCTTTTTGTGCATCCTGCGGGTTCCATTTGTTAAAATGATACCGGGCCTTCAAAAAGTATTCATAAGCATCAAAACTTGTGGTTTTCTTTTCTACCAGGTGATCCTGAATTTCAAAGTGACCGTACTGTTCCCTGAGCTTATCGGCAATTAACAGGCTAATTTCATCCTGGATTTCGAAAATATTCTCCAGTTTCCGATCCCAGGTTTCCGACCAAAAATGAAAGTCCTCTTCTGCATGAATTAACTGGGCTGTGATCCGGATGGTTTTGGCTGCCAGACGAACACTCCCTTCCAAAATAGTTGCTGCATGCAACTCTTTGGCAATTTGCCGGATGGGAATATTTTTATTTTTGAAATAAAAGGAAGACGTTCTGGAGGTAACTCTCAGGTGTTCAATACGGGCCAGCGCATTGATTATTTCTTCCGTAATTCCGTCGCTAAAATATTCTATATCCTCGCTGCCACTCATATTCACAAACGGAAGTACGGCAATTGTTTTTTCTGTAGGTTTCAGTTTTTCCATTCCATCATTTTATGTTGTGGCGCTTCCCTAATTATATTTATCGCGTAAGCATGATTATTTTTAGCCGCATTAAAGACCGGCTAAAATAAATAATCGTTTTTCGAAACATCCAACCAGGCTGCTTTAAGCCCGGCATGAGCCATTAACCCGGTTGAAATATTCCTTGAATTGCTGTTGCAAAATTTAACCATTCTCAAATTTGCATTCGACATTTCGTTTGATTCAGATATCTGAGTTTTAAACATGGGTGCGTAAAAAAAGTTTAAAGTCTGAATACAAAAAGCTTCCCGGTAAGAGGCTTTTTGTATTCAGACCAAACTTCTGACTTCTGGCGGAGCGTTGTCGTACTTTTATTTGAAAATTATGATATGTATTAAAGTATATAAATCAGAGAAACTAAAGAAAAAATGTCAGATTATAGCGGCTCTGATTATTAAGTCATTTTTTCATCTGTAACCTAATTTTATTTATACCAGTTTCTTCCAACCCCTTTCTGCATTAACGATTTTAGTTCGTTCAAATGATTTTGATATACCCCTCTGGGATTGGTTCCGTGCTTTTTGGCCAAAGATGCAGCCATTCCAACCACTTCGCCCATCATTCCTGTTGTACGCATAACACGCACCGTACCCAGTGCAACATGTGTTACACTAATATTCCTTCCGGCCATAAAGAGGTTCTCAATATTTCTGGAGTATAAACACCTGTAAGGAACTGCGTAAGGCTCTATTTTAACATGTTTTGCTTCTGAAAGAAAAGGTTCTTCGTTAAACCCTTCCAGTGCAACCGGATAATGAAGGTCGATAGTCCAGGTAGTTGTAAAACTGGCATCTGGAAAAGCAGTTTTTTCGCGCAAATCCTGCTCCTTCAGAATTACATCTCCCATAAGCCTTCGCGATTCACGCTTTCCGCCAATATAGGCAGCCCACTTTAATTGATAATTTTTGTACGTATCTTTTTCTTTACTTTCATTTTTAAGAAATGCCCAGTTTCCAAAAAGAGCCCGAAGACCGTAGTCCCTGATGTATTCAATATCTTCTATTTGATTCCAGTAAAAACCGGTTTCCCAATCCCAGTCGCCGCGGGTAAGATATTGACAGGTTTCTTCTGTAAATTGGACGGCCCAGGGGCATTCAGGGAAAGAGGATTTCCCCGGCGTTTCAGCATACCATTGTACTGAAGTTCCCATAACCAGATCGTCGGGATTTTCCGGTGCACTGGGCTCACTGGTTTCAGCCCGGCTTTCTCTTCCCATCCTAAAATCAGCACCAGCCAAAAATCCCAGGTTTCCGTCACCTGTGCAGTCCGCAAAAAACTGACCTTTAAATTTCACTTCTTTGCCGGTTACAATGTTTCTGCCAGTAACTGAGATAATTTTGCCCCCTGAACTTTCGGCATCAAAAACATGTGTATTCAAAAACAACTCGATGTTTTCTTCTGCTTCAACCATTTGCTGTTTTTTATCGTCGGCATAATTACTTTTGGGGCCAGCATTGTGAATTTTCTTTTCCGGGTTGTTTTCTATTACCTCCAGAATTTTTTTACTTCTTTCAGCTTCCGGATCACGTTGGGCTTCCCATAATGGCCAGTAACCGACAGGTCCGATTTCATCAACCAGTTTTCCGAGATTTGGATACGGTTTCTGAAAAATGAGTCCGGACAGTCCTACACGTACTTCAGAACTGTTGTTGCCACCGAGTACCGGCCTGTTTTGAATCAACGCCACTTTGCATCCAAGCCTGGCAGCGCTAACCGCTGAAGTAACTCCGGCCATTCCGCCGCCTACTACTACCAAGTCGAATTCGCCTGCCAACGTTGGTTTTTTGGGAAGATTTGAATGGGTTGCGCGGAACCGGGCCAATGCATCACTCTCATTGGGTGGAATAAAATCTGCATCTTTTGTCAGGACAATAGCATCACAACGACCATTAAACCCGGTTAAATCGTGGAGTTCAATATCGACCTTCCTCCTGTTTAGCTGAACCGTTCCTCCATCCTGCCAGTGCCATTCTGCTCCTGTTGTTCCGAATGTTGTTTTTAAGGGGGTTTTGTCAAACAGCAACTGAAATTTTCCCGGGGCTCCCGGAACGTTCCATGGAGCAACCCAGTTGCGGGTGCGTACCCAAACCCGGTATTTCCCTCTTTTTGCCACTTCAACCCTTGTTTGGGCGTTTTCGACAGGAATTCCCAACCCGTGTGCCATCATATATGGAGATCCCATTTGATCCATACTTTGCTGGTCGATTACCCAACCTCCTGTATTTGTAAAACTTTCAGCTTCAATCAAAATAGATTGAGAATTTGCAGTTAAGCACCCTATTACCAAATAAATAATTAATAGATATTTTATTTTCATATTTTCATCTTTTTGTAATTCGAAAATGGTGTTACTCTCTGATATCATTCATAAAATCAAATAATCACGTTTTAATTAGTTTTAAAGATAAAATTTTCTCTCCTTGATTAATACGAACTATATAAACTCCATTATCCAATCCATCTAAATTCATTTCATCCAATTGATTATTAATTAACTGACTAATTATTTTTTTTCCTGTCAAATCATAAATATCAACAGAAACGCTTTCCTTTAAATTTGATAATTGAATACTAAGTTTACCGGAACATGGATTAGGAAATATTTTTACATCCTTTAAATCATTAAGATTCAATACACCGGTAGCATTATAATCTTTCAAAATAATCTTAGAAGTATATGGATCCAGTTGTAATGTTCCGCTGAACTTTTCACCTTCAATGTCAATAACAGGATATTCTAAATTGACGGTAAGAACCGAATCAGATGGATTAATCAAAATTGAAATATCTGATAAATTATCAATTCCCTGAGGAGACATTTTTGAGTTTTGATCTTTATTTGAATATGACTGCCAACTATACGCATAAGATGCCGATAATGGTCTGAATATATTTTCAGGATTGCCATTAATTCTTTGAGAGGTCAAAATTCCTTCATTATAGCCCAGTGGTCTTGCAGCATAATCATCAATTGGGCGAGCATAGATATTACTATCTATCTCTGCTGCATTATAAATGGGATTACCTGCAGCCTCCATTGGTGAATGGTATTTTACCATTTTCTGATCTGTAGTTTTGGCACAAAAAATATTGTGTTTTATAGTATTGTCTTTACACTCTTCTCCACCTCTGGAAATCTGAAATTGCACACTACTGTTATAAAGGGTATTGTGATGAAAATTTATTCTTCCTGAATTACCCCAAAATACACCTTTTTCTCCACATTCAAATGCAGTATTGTATGCAACCTCATAATCAGTAGATGATTGGTCTAAATAGATTCCGTTAGTCCAGCTATACTCCAATGTATTATTAGTCCCTTTATTAGCATTATTGCTTGTCCCGGTTACAATATTCCCAATAATTTTATTTCCATATTTCAGATTTTTTGAATGTGTATAAATACCTCCACCATCATCCGTGATAAAACAAAAACCTTCTATATAATTATTTTTTACTGTCATTGAATCTCCCCTAAACGTAATTCCACAATAACCTGAATTAATTATTGTATTGTTTTCAACAGTTAACCCATTATGGTTCCCAGCCCTAATCCCGCAGAACTCAGCACCATCGCCAATACCGGGGAACAAACCGCTATTTTGAATATCATTGCCACGAACAAAGGACCCATATTTGCAATTTTTAACCACAATACCGTTGACATTGGAGTTATATACTTTGTTATTTTCTATAATCAGAAAATATTTTCTTAAGCTAATCCCATTTTTTCCCGAATAGTTAATATCACAATTTTTTACGGTAATGTGATGTGCTGTATTGGATAAGTAATTATAAATTCCACAATCGTTGGCCCCCGAGAGAGCAAGATCTTCAATTACGATGTAGCTTCCGTTTGGTACGATCAGATAATCAATAGTCGTCATTTTTAAATCAGAAGGTTCTGATGCACTAAAAACAGTTATCTTCCCGGTTTCAGGATTGTAGTACCATTCATTTTGGACATTTACAGTACGAATATCATTTTGGATAAAAAAACCAAAACCATCATTTAACTGATACATGAGGTTTTCAAAACCAAGAGTCCCTCCAACATGAGAAGTAATGACCCTTCTATCCCACACATAATGATTTGTTCTTATTACTATATCAGCACCTGTCCAATTATTTACGGAAGATGAAAGACTATATGTAGAAATCTGATTTTTTTCAGAATGGGCATAATAGGTAAGATAATCTGTATTAGGAATTCTTCCCATAGGTGTATTTTCACCATCAATTAATACCATATTGCATGAGCTTAAGCTTGAAATGGAATCAGTGCTTTCCCATAAATTTCCATCCAATGATGTCCATGATTCAATTTTCTTAAAGCCTGTAATTAATGGCTTATCTCCATCTCCATAAGCCCCCACTACTATCGGATTTTCCTGATTTCCTTCCTGATTGATAATAATTGAGCCATAAAATGTATCACCTCTTTTTAAAAGGATTTTATCTCCAGGCTGAAGACTTAGCTCATTTACCTTATCCAAAGTTTGCCAGGCTTCCTGTTTGGTTAATCCACTGTTAGCATCATTTCCGGTGTTGCTAATATAGTACACAGTAGAAAATGCATAAGTACTAAACGATAATGCAATTATTAATAGCACTCCTTTAATCACTGAATAATTGAATAATTTCATAATTATGACTTTAATAAGAGAGTTGTTGAAACCATAAAAAAATAGTCTCAACAACTCGTTAGCATACTTATACTGAAATGAGATTAATTTACAACAGGAGTAAACGTGTTAACCGGAGAAACACCGCGATCTTTTACAATCAAAGTATCTTTTACATTCCAAGTATATTTACCATTTGGAATAACACCATCTGCCTGTGTTTCAAAATAGTCAAAAATACACCATTTCCCGTCAGTATGGATTACACATTTTAATGTATGATACGTATTTTCTAAATCGATCAGCTCAAATGCTTTTGTTTGATAACCACTGGTAAATGAACACGATACATCTTCGGCAATTAACTCGTCATCAATATAAACATCAAAAGAACCATAATTTGGGCCTGCTTTTACAAATACAGAAATTTTATTGCCAAAGAATTCCAATTCTAAAAAATCTCCCTTCGTTTTACAGTAAGACCGGTCATTATTGTAGTTTCCACTCTCATTGTTATGATTCCAGGTTCCAGTATAGGAGGCTTCTGTGTTGTTGTACTTGGTAATTACAGGTTCAAGGTAGAAATCATACTCATAATTGTAATCAAGGGTAATCATATTGTATTGTTTCCCTTCTCTTTGATTACCACCTTCAATATATTTTCCTGTACCTGTAATTTCAATGTCCGCTCCTTCACTTTTCTGAAGAGTGACTGAACCATCACTATCAATTGCTAAATCCAGATATAAGGTATCGGGGCTGGAATTAATAATCTGAACAGGAGTGGTAAATGAAACAGCATTTTTGCTTATCATATCCACCGCCATTTCGGTATTACTTGTTACATCGGCATTGCCGTAATCAACTACCATCGTTTCATTTCCATCGGCATCAATAATTGTGGCACTGCCTGAATAGTAATAATTTCCATGGTATTCATTAATATATTTAATCATATACAAAGCATAATTTTGAGGGGCAACACTCCAATCATCTTTCACCCGGATATCGGGATTATCCACTTTCGCTTCCCCCATTAAAATAGAATCAGTTTCAGCATTGGTTATTCTGAATGGTATCACATACTTATCTTTGAATGCCTCTGCATCATCAAGAAATGATTCAGTTAACTGAATCACAATTTCACTTTGCATACTTCCGGCCGGAATTATTACCGATCCCAGATTTTCAATATTATAATATGACTCAGGCATTACAACCAATTCGGCGCCATCACTTGAGTACAGATTTTGAACCAGGCTTTCGTCAATCGTATATTCAACTTTTCGGTCTTCGGTATTTTCAGATACACCACCAAGCCAAACAGTAACTGACACATTGAGGTTATTATCGTTCGTATTATCAAAATCGTTGGTATTTCCCAGGATCAAGGTTCTAAGAGGTGATTGATTTCCAAAATATGCAACGGACTTTGCAAATTGGGGAAGCTCCATCTCAAGTACTTCGCAGGAAATTACACCAGCCATAATGAATAGGGGTATAATTCCTTTTATTATTTGTTTTATATTCTTCATCACTTTTATTTTTGAATTGCAAATAAAATCATAGCTACTATTCTACCATCCGGGGTTTTGAGTAATATTCCCATCCGATTTCAGAACTTCTTTTTCAGGAATAGGATAAAAATCCATTTTGGATGAATACGTTCTGCTTTCCAGCGTAAAAGGCTCATAAGACATCACGCCATCACTTCCTTTTGTAACATTAACACCTTTAATGTCGGCACCCAAAGTAGAAGATGCGATGCCCCATCTGCGTACATCCCAATATCTGTGATCTTCAAACGCAAGTTCCACTCTTCTTTCATTTCTTAATCTTTCTCTAAAATTAGATTGTGTCATACCTAATGGGAATTCAGGCATATTAACACCGGAACGTGAACGTACTATATTTACAGCTTCTCTTGCTGTAAGTTCCATGCCACCATTGTCATCCGGGCCATATACTTCATTCATCGCTTCAGCATAGTTTAGATAAAATTCTGCTAAACGGAAGAAGATCCATTGATGAAAGGCAGTTTGATCTTTTGATAAATCAAGATTTTCGACCAGGTGCTTTTTTAAATAATAACCTGTTTTTGTAACATGGTCAATGGGAGGTCCGTCCAGTCCGCCGTTCCACATTTCCATTGTACGACTATTAAATGTTGAATTATTGGTAACAATGGTCATGGCCAATCGAGGATCCCGATTTAAATATGGATTTTCACTGTGCGTTGGATTTGACCAGTCAAAAGCGGAGCCATCACTCATTTCGTAAGCATCAATCAGGTTCTGGCTTGGACAAGTCCCTGTTTTTCCACCATTAAACCCAACAGAGTAATTTAATGTTTCGAAACTGTTTCTGAAACCATAACGTCTTTCAAAAATCACTTCTTTATTAAAGGCTGAACCTAAAAGAAACAAATCAGAGTAACTTCCATTTAGAGTATATACACCCGGAGACATATCCAATACCTCTTTACATGCTTCAGCGGCTTTCAACCATCTTTCACTTCTATTGTCATCTGTATATCCCAAGGTTGGATCGGTATTTCCGCTTTTATTGTACAAATCGCTGGCAGCATATAACAAGGTTCTTGCTTTTAATGCCAGGGCAGCCCCTTTGGTTGGTACACCATAATCGGATGAATTTTGCGTAGTTAATAAATATCTGGCCGCTGTATCGCATTGATTTACAATGTAGTCAACGCAATCCGAAAAACTGTCCCGTTGTAAACTTTTGACATCATCTAAGTCTTGTACGTCCAGTTTTTTTGTAACCAGGGGTACTCCTCCATATCTCTTTATTAATTCAAAATAGAAGAATGCACGTAAAAAGAACATCTCCTTCCTGTACATTTTAGTATAGTAAACCCTGTCGCTGTATTTACTTGGATCACTTAAACGATATGATTTCCAGGTAATAGTATCTGTTAGCCGAATAAAATCATGTGCTGCCCTTATTCCTTTATACATATCTTCCCAGCGATCATCCGGATTGCTGTATTGATTCCAGTTTCCTACATTAAATCTTTGAATAGATTTATTCTCATCAACTTCCTCCGCCTCATCAGATGCTGAAGCCAGCCATGAATTACTTATTGTATTGTATCCCTTTGGCATAAAACTATAAGGGGTCATATGCAGACTTCTTATATAGTCCCAGTTCCCTGCAATCTGATCTTCTGACCTTATGGTAAATTCTTCCGGATCAACAAAGTTACAGGAAGATGCAAATGCCAGTAAAATAATTAAAATTGAATATTTGATATTTTTCATTCTTTCAAGCTTTAGTTTTTCTTTTATTGAAGAAAACAACATTTCCCTATTGTTATACCTACTCATGATATGCATTAATATTCTATTCATATAGCTAAAACTGAACATTAACCCCCACATTATAGGTTTTCATTGCCGGATAACTTGTCATCCTTTCAGGATCGCCATATTCAAGATTGGTAAGAGTGAAAAGATTGGTACCTCTCAAAAACACGCGAATTTTTTCTGCCTTACATCTTGATGCTAAAGATTCTGAAAAGTTATAACCTAACTCTGCTGAACGTAACCTGGCAAAATCTGCATCTTTATACCAAAATGAAGAAGACCGGTAATTATTTGAACTGGCTACAGTTGTTAATTTTGGATAATTGGCATGAGCCTTATCGGACTCTGTCCAGGGTGTTTGGTCCAAAATATAAGTTGAAACGCCATTTTCATTAATTAATGGCCAGTATATTTGGGAGTATCCCCCCATATACATTGAGCTTCCTAACCGACCTTGTATCACGGCTTGAATATCAAAGCCTTTGTAGTTGGACCCCAATATAAGTCCAAACTCTGATTTTAAACCGGTATCTCCGATGGGCCCTTTATCATATTCATTTACATAGCCATCATTGTTTTTATCCTTATACTTCATATCACCAGGATTTACTTCTCCAAATTGCTGTACAGGGCTATTGGCGATATCTTCATGGGAATCAAAGAACCCTGCGAACTCAAGTCCGAATGCCTGTCCTATTTGATTCCCTGTTCTGTAATAATATTCACTTCCTTCCGGAACAGGCAACTCTGCATTGTAAAGAACTTCACTTCCCATTAAGGTATAATTCAACTGGGCAAAATATCCTCCGTTATTCGTTGATTTATTAATTCCCAATGACAATTCCAGTCCGTAACTTTTTGCCTCCCCTGCATTCACATCACGAAATTCTATTCCGATAATTGAAGGGGCAATATTATTTCGGCTTACCAGTATATTTCTTCTATTATCCAGGAAGTAAGTGGCAGAAAAGTTTACATTTTTAAGTATTACGGATTCAAAACTTATTTCAAATTTATCGGCCTTTTCAAAGGTTAAATCCGGATTGGAAGCATCACTCTGTATAAGGCCACCGCCGTAAATACCACTTGTGCCAAATGAGTAGCTCCCGAAGTATTTGTAGTAATCCCGATACGCAAATCTTAAACCTAAATCACTTCGGCCAACCGTTCCGGCTGATGCTCTTAGTTTCAGATAGTCAATTACTTTACTATCTTTTAAGAACGATTCATTTGATAGTATCCATCCTGCTGATATACTTGGAAATAATGCAAACCTATTCCCCTTCTTAAATGCCTCACTTCCACTGTAAGTCATCCCTGCTTTGGCAAAGTAAGTATCCTTTATACTATAATCAATAATACCACCAATTGATTGGGTGTAATATGGACTTTCAGAGCCTAAGGTTAATTCATCCTGATGATACAGTACTTTGGCATTTAGCTGATTGGAACTTCCCAGTTCAGTCGAGTAATCTATATATCCCTGAACATTTAACCGTAAAGACTGCCTCTCGTCTTCCGGTTCAAAATAAGTCAGAACGGTTTTAGCACCATAGGCCGAACTAAGTATCGGTTCACCGGTAATTTCATCTTTACCCAATACTGAGTAAGAGTCAAAACTTTTTTGCCATCCATCGGTAACCGTATAATAATTATCATACCCAAAACGACCTCCAATCTTTAGCCCCTTAACAAGTCTTTCTAAATTATATTCTGTAGTGATATTTGTTAAAAGGTGCCGTTTATGGATATTCATATGTCCTTTTTCATTTATAAGGCCCATTGGATTTTCAGGATAATAGGAGGTTCCTCCCAAGAGGCCATCTTTTGCATAAACAGGGATATATGTTGGATACTTATATAAAGCGTTCCAAATACTGCTGGTTGAATCAACCGGCGCATTTTTATTGTCTAGCTTTCCCTGCATATCAATTTTAACATTCCACTCATCATTTAATTTTATATCCAAATTAGAACGAAATGATAAACTTTCATACTTGATATTTGTAGAATATCCTTCATGCTTTTCTGTATGGTTATAAATTCCGGTATTACTTAAATAGCCAATGGATGCATAGTATTGAATTTTATCATTTCCCCCTGTTGCATTAACATTTAGCTTGGTTGCGGGTGTAACGTTTTTAACCATCTTGTCAAGCCAGTTTGTACTTGGATAATATATGGGATCACCTGTTTTGTAGTTCTGAATTTCTTCATTTGTATACAATGCAGGTAGACCATCATTTATCAACGCCTGGTTATAAATAGTGGCATAATCGGCGGAGCCAACAAACTCAGGTAAATAAAGAGGGGTCTGTACTCCCTGCAACACATTAACTTCAATGTTAGATCTATCTATTTTACCGCGTTTGGTTGTGACAGCAATCACTCCATTTGCAGCCCGGCCACCATACAAAATAGCAGCAGAGGCATCTTTTAATACCGTTATTGACTCAATATCCTCAATGGAGATTGAATTAAGGTCATGCTCAAATCCATCAACTAAAACCAATGGTGCATTCGAATTTCCAAAGGTTCCATACCCCCTTATCGTGATGTTAGGAGAGTCAACTCCCGGTTCGCCGGATCCTTGCCTCACAATCAATCCCGGGATCAGACCAAAAAGGGCATTTCCAACTGTATAAGTAGAACTTTTTATTATGTCATCATTTCGTACCGTGTTGTATGAAATTATTTCATGATTGCTATCTGGTAAAATAACTTCATCTTTAACTGTTACGCTATCAGGATCTGATATTTCCTGAATAGTTGTTTTTTTACCGCCAAAAGAATATGCATTTGTAGCAATGAAAATAAGCAAGGTGTACAAAACAATCCTTGGATATTTGGCATATATATATTGTTGATTCATTCTTAATCAATTTTAAATTTACAAATACCGATTACCATCCGGGATTTTGAATTAAACCATAGTTTTTGTTGATCTCTGCTTGCGGAAACGGATGCAAGTACCAATGGTCATACCAGGCTCTTTCTTGGTGCAAATACTTCTCGTATGTGTAAGTATCATCAGCCCATTTTAAGACCTTCACATTGTAGATATTTACAAATGGATTTTGTACCAGCCATCTCTTCACATCAAAATAGCGATGGTCTTCAGCGTAAAATTCGACAGCCCTTTCATTCACAATAAAATCCCTTAATTCTTCCTGTGAAAATGAACGATTAACCTCGGGCATGCCGGAACGTAATCGAATTGCATCAAGAAGGTCAAATGCAGTTGCATTAGGCCCTTGGTATTCGTTTGATGCTTCTGCATATATAAAGTACATTTCAGCCAAACGCATGACGGGGCTCATTGGCAGGAAGCCGGAAGAGGTTTCTTCATAGCCGTTTAGGTATTTTCGTGTGCCGTAATAGTATTCAGTTTTTGCTGTTTTTTTCCCTTCCTTACCATCCGTAACACCATCTTCCCCGGCATCAAAAAACTCTACAATCATTGTCGGGTTGGTTCTCCAAACACTTCCGTTGTAGGCAATTGTCTGATCAAAACGAGGGTCCAGATTTTCGTATGGTTCATCCGGGTTTCCGGCAGAAGTTCGTATTACCTGATCCCAGTTTACTTTGCTTCCATCTCTGTTCTGATAAAATTCAACGGCATTATGTGTAGGTGAGTTACAAGCTGCCCCTCTTTGGCGGCCACGGAAACTCCAGGTATACCTAACAGTCGCGCTGCTATTTGAATTCATCGTACCAAACATAATTTCAGTATTTCCATCCTTTGGTCTTTTACAACATGCCACTACATAATTTCTGTCGATACCATAATCCGTAACAATGGCATAACCATTACTTTCACAGAAATTAATAGCTTCAGAAGCAGCATCCATTGCTAGTTTCCACCGGTTTTTATCGTAATTGGTATAACAAATAGATTTGTTGTTCTCTCCCAAACTCATGTAAGGAGTTGCCGTATTAAATAATGGACTGGCAGCATACAGGAGAGTCCTTGCTTTCAGCCCATAAGCCAAAGCTTTGGTTGCTCTTCCAAATTCTATAGACCTGGTAACTTTTGCCGGAAGGTTAGGGCTTGCAATGGCCTCATCGCATAGTTCAACAATATAGTTTACTACGTTTTCGATAGATTCCCTGTCTAAAATAGGATAATCAGCAGTCAGGCTCTCCTTCACTAAGGGTACTCCTCCATACCTCTTAAACAACTCAAAATATTCCAGAGCGATTAAAATTTTGCATTCAGCCTTTATTCGTTCCTTCTCAGTAGTTGTAATATCAGAGACATTGTCAATATTCTCAATCATTATAAAATTTCTTCGGATGGATGTCCAATGTCTCGAATAATAGTCTTCCCCCAAACTGGTAGTAAACCAGGTTGCGTCAACATTCCCCCCATATACTTTATGGGAACGGTATGAACTTTGTAAAGCCAATGAGCCAGCCTCATCTGTTAAAGAAACCCGGGAGGGTCCGTTTAATATATCTGTCCACCCAAGAACGATAGAAGGTACTCTTTCATATAATGAATAGAGATATGTTTCTGCATTTCGATAGTTTACAAACACGGAGTCTTGATTAAAACTGGTCTGTGCCGGCATTTCCAGGTAATCGTCGCATGAAGTAAAGTAATACGATGCACTTACCAGAAAAAGTATGGATATTATATTCTTCATCTTCATCTTTTTTCTTTTTAAAATTGTACTCTACATCCAATATTAAAAACCTTTAACTGTGGATATTTCAGATTTGCATTCGGATTTCCTTCAGGGTCGATTATCTTCAACTTATCCCAGGTATAAAGATTTTGACCAGAGAGATAAAATCTGCAACTCGAAATTTTAAATTGTTCTAACTTTGATTTTTTCAAGGTATATCCAAGTTCCATATTTTTAACACGTAGGAACGAAGCATCCTTAATATTCAATGTTGAATTGTAGTAATTTTGAAGATCACTATAACTAACAGACAGTTTAGGAAATGTAGCATTTGCATTTCCATCTGGTGAATCAGCATGCCATCTGCCTTCAACTAATTCCATGGCTGACCCAAAAGCTGCGAAAGGTTCGTATACCCTGCCTGAAACCATTACTGCATAATTTGTTGCCCCCTGAAATAACACGCTGAAATCAAAGTTTTTGTATTCCCAGCCAAATGTGAACCCATAAGAAATCTCGGGGAAAGAGGGGTGTTTTATAGCTTGCTGGTCATTCGAATCAATATAGCCATCACCAGTAATGTCTTTATATTTTGTATCGCCTAATGATGGAAGTTTACCAAAATATAAAGGGGCAGTTAATATTTCTTCCTCTGTATTAAAGAAACCATCGAATACATAACCAAAATTTTCACCTACTCTTAAACCTGTTCTGTTCAAATTTGGGTAGACTAAATTTTTGGCTTCATCCATATACTCAATTTTGTTTCTGGCAAATGAGAAGTTTCCATTTATCCAATAATTGAATTTGTTGATTTTACTTCTCCATTCTGTTTCAAATTCAACACCTCTATTCTTAACAATACCAATATTATAAGCGTCTTGTAACAGGATAGCAACATAATAGGGAACGGTGTTTAAGCTTGCCAAAATATTATCCCTCTTTTCATAGAAATAATCAAATGATAAAGAGAATTGATCTTTAAACATTTTTAAATCGAGTGCAATGTCCAGTTTTTTAGCCCTCTCCCAGGTAACATCGGGGTTCCCGGTTTTTCCTTCTATAAATGATATATATTTAACAGGATCTTCTCCTAAATATCCGTAACTTCCCTCTTCATACTCTGACGGGAAATACATGAATCGTTCTGAGCCCAACCTGTCGTTTCCAACTTCACCGTAAGAAGCCCTCAATTTTAAATAGGACAAAGTACCGGCATTAACATTCTCTTTAACCCATGGCTCCTCCGTCAAAATCCATCCTGCAGATAAGGCGGGGAACCAACCAAAACGATTGTGTTTTGGGAAATTCTCAGAACCGTTTCGTCCCAGGTTAAATTCCAATATATATTTTAGGGCATAATTATAGGTAATACGCCCAACCCAATCCTGATAACCTAAAGGGATGCCCGGATAAGAAGATGAATGATACCATTTTTTCTTTTGGTTATAAAGCAATAGAGCTCCAACATTATGGTTTTCGAATGAATTAGCATATTCAAGTGCCCAATCCATATAAAATTGCCGGTTTCTCGAAAAGCGGGTCGATGGGGCGCTTATTATATCAGCTCCTTCTCCATTCTGGCGTAATACAACAACTTCTTCACCCTCCTCATTATGTACCCGCACAGGAGTATAGGTTTCCACATTTCGGTCAAATATTCTGGTCCTCGTATATTTATTGTCATAAGCCACTTTTGCTCTGGCTGATAATCCTTTGAGCAACCAGCTTAGATTCTGCTTCACTCCAACAGTTACATTCAGGCTATTATCCATAAAATTAACAAAACCATTTGCCAGGCTAGTCTGAATCATGTTTCTGTTTCCTGAGCGATCAAGCGTAATGATTTTACCATCATAATATCCAATAGTAGCTGTAGGCGCAGAATCTAAAATTCCCCGATATAAAGGGGTTGAACCTGAAATGTTTACATTGTAGTGTTCCGCACCTTTTGATGAATTTGTTTGAGAGTATATACCGCCTAATTGAAAATCAATTTTAGTAGTTTTCGTTACATCAATGTTAATGTTTGATCGGATGTTATATCTTTTATAGGTGTTATTGTTACTAATTCCACTGGTTGACTGGAATTCATTATATAGACCATCCTGATTTAAATATCCTAAAGAGACGAAATATTTTGCCAGTTTAGTACCACCATTTATACTTAAATTATGCTGATTCATAGCGGCATAATCTTTCATAATTAAATCTAACCAGTCCGTATCAGGATAAAACAAAGGGTCACTTTGATCTTTAAATTTTTGCAATTCGTCGTCGGTAAAAGTTAACTTAGTCAATGGGTTATCATTAATAAGGGCTTCATTGTAAAGTTTTGCGAATGTGTATCCGTCAAGAAATTTTGGGAGTCGGGTAGGGGTTTGTATAGAATAATTACCACTATAGCTAATCTGTGTTTTTCCTTCCTGCCCCTTTTTCGTAGTAACAATAATAACACCATTTGCACCACGAATACCATACACTGCCGTTGAGGAGGCATCTTTAAGAACAGAGATGGACTCAATTTCATTTGGGTCTAGTTGACTGAAAGATCTTTCAATCCCATCGACCAAAATAAGCGGCGCGGCAGCATCTTTAGATAAGGTACCAATACCCCTGATTCTTAGGGTTGCGTCATCGTCACCAGGTTGACCACTGCTTTGTATGGTTGTGATACCTGTTACACGACCTGTTAACGCATTTGTTAAGTTGGGTACCGGAGATTTTACCAGTTCATCGCCTTTAATTGCAGCAACGGCACCCGTAATAGTAATCTTTTTCTGAGTACCATATGCTACAGTTACCACTTCTTCAATTCCGATGGTTTCTGCATCCAATGTAACATTTAAAGAAGTTTTTCCATCAACTGATATTTCCTGGGTTTTCATCCCAACAAATGAGAAGACCAAGGTTACATCATCAGAAATATTGGTTAATGAATAATTCCCATCGGCATCGGTAATAGTCCCCTGGGTGGTGCCTTTAATTACTACGGTAACGCCCGGAAGGGGTTGGCCTGAGGAGTCTGTAACTCTCCCGTGAAGCTCTTTTTTCAACTGTTCCAGAACTTCTATAATCGGCTTTTTTATTGTTTCCAAAGGAGGTAGTGATTCTTTTTTGCCAATAACTATTTGCCTGTCAAAAATGACATATGTGTTATCGGTCGAATCAAATACTATATCGAGGATTTTATCCACAGTTTGATCTGATACTTTAACTGTTATATGTTTGCCCAGATCAACTGCACCATCATAGTAAATAAAAATAAACTCGCTCTGCTTCTCTATGTCATTAATTAACTGACTGATAGTAGCATCTTGAAGATCTACCGAGAGCCTGGTACTTTGCGGATAAACATTGGCAGTTACCGAAGTAACAAAGGCCAATAACAGAAACAAAAATAATCTCATAATTAGCAATAATTTCATCAGGTACCTGTTTATAGGTACCCAAGCAACTTTTTTTTTCATAAATTTGTCTTTGATTTTAAATTGCACTTAAATAAACTTAGAAGAAGTAATTTGCGATTTAAACACGGAGACAGGTTATACGGCATTATAGCCTGTCTTTTCGTTTAAGATCTGCTTGGGTTAGATTTCGTTTTTTTCCATAGGCATAAAAATTCAGGCTGTTTTATCGTTTTTCTGACAAGATGAATGTTCCGTTGTTAATCTCATATTTGATAGGGGCAGTAGATTGAATAACTTTAAAAACATCTTCACAGTTATTCTTCAGATCCAATTTCCCTGTAATGGTCATATCTTTAACATTGTCATCCTTATACTTAATCGTTACATCGTAATACCTTGATAGTTTGGTCGTAATATCTTCCATCTTCTTTTGATTGCAATACATCCATCCATCCTTCCAGGAGATATAATCCAGGACATTGGCTTCTTTCAACGATGTTCTACCGGTACTGTTTTCATGCGTGAATAACTGGTTTTCTTTCATCAACACTTTTTCAGATGAAAACAGGGTCTCTACGCTCCCCTCAACCAGTACCACAGAGGTCTTTGAATCATCAGGATAGGCACTTATATTAAATGTTGTACCCAATACTCTTACCTTAAGGTGGTTTGTTACTACGAAAAACGGCTTTTCTGAGTCATGAGCTACTTCCAGAAAAGCCTCTCCTTCTACAAAAATTTCCCGTTCTTTCCGGGTAAAGACGACAGGATATATAGCCCGGGAACCTGAATTCAGGTATAATACTGTGCCGTCTGAAAGAGTCAGTGAAGAGCGTTTACCTAAGGGCACAACAAGTTGGTTCAATTGTTCTTTTTTCGCTGCTTTATCAATCTCTTCATCCGAAATAGATTCTGTTTCATTTATTTCAATTTTACCATCCTTATCGTATTTTATTTCTGCATCATTGCTCTTCAGAAGTTTTTCACTTTGATCCGAGAGTATCAACTTTACTTCGTTGCCGGTTGGTTCAACCTTTGCAATTGAATGATAATCAATTCCGGAAGAATTGGAAAATTTAAGCTGATACAACAGTACTCCACCAATTGATAAAGCAAGTATTACAGAGGCCGCTGCAACCCATCTGGCAAAATAATTTATTTTCTTTTTGCCAATGCTTTGCTTTTCAATTCTTTTCCACAAGTGTGATACTGAGCGCTGGTCCAGGGATCTTCCCTCTTTTTGAAGATTTTTTACAACCCAAAAAACTTTGTCTATTTCCTTTTTGTCGGGATGATCTGCGATAATCTGTTCCCAATCATAAGAGGATTCTTTTTCTGGATGAAGAATCCAATTTATGAAATCCTGGTTATCGATGAGCGCATTGATATCAAATTTTGATTTCTGATTCATACAAATGGATGATAAAACAAACCTATGAGAGAGAAATGTCGATTTTGTAATCAGTAAATTTCAATTTTTTTTGCCCATGGTTAATTTTTGCAGAAAAAACCAAAGGAAAAGCGAATTTTTATTCATATTCTCTCTTAGCTTTTCCATCCCCCTGTAAACCAAATTTCTTGCGGCTTGGTAGTTTACCTTGAGTATGTTGGATAGTTCATGATAATCAAGTCCGGAAATATAACGAAGGAAAATAGCTTCCCGTTGTCTTGGGGTAAGTTCCTGCATTGTTTTTTTTAGATGGTTGGCTCTATCGTTCTCTATTTCATTGTCGAAGTCATTTTCGCCAGTAAAAATGAAATCGAAAGGAATGTCTTCCAGACTAATGGTTTTGATTTTTTTTCTCTGGTCAAGTTTATTGATGATTTTTCGTTTTAACGAAACCAGCAGGTATCCTTTTATATTGTCTATAGTACCAAGATTGGAGCGGTAGTAATGCAAATCGATAAACATATCGTGCATACAGTCCTTTATTAGTTCCTCATCGTTTGTAAAATGACAACCGTATTTAAATAAATGTTGTACGTGAGAATCATAGATTAGCCTAAATGCTTCGTCGCTACCTGATAAAAAGTCTAACCATAGTTTTTTATCTGACATCTTGTTTTATCTTACCCCATTAACAAAAAGTACAAACTTATCATTTTTTAACATTTTTTTGTTTCTACTTCAAATTATAAAAGCATAATTGATTAACTGTTTGATTTTTAATGTGATATAGTTGTGCTTATTGTCTTCAAAGTACCAACAGTCTAAAGAGAAAAATGTTCATGCTTTTGATTATTAGTATTATAGTAATAATGTAAAAAAAGAGAAGGGGGTGCCATAAAGTAATGAATTCTTTTCGCTCAACGGGCAATTTAAAAGGAGTTGTTACCAAAAAACGATGAATTAAACCTTGATGTGGTTTATGATTGAGTCAGAAGTGGTAAAAAGAATTGTGAAAAGGAGACGGAACAAGTAGTAAACTGGAGGTGTTATTTATAATGAGAAATGAACTTGCGCCCTGCAACTGTCTGGATGTTCAGTAATAGAATACAACGGATTATAGAAGTGAGAGCAGAAGACAGTTACCGGATGACGCCAGGCCACTTTATTGAATTGTGCCAATTGCAAAGAAACTAAGGAAGACTTGAAAGAATTGCTCATGATATACAATTTCGTTGAATAATATGAGAGAGCAAATCGTAGAAAATAATAAGCTAATATATAGCACAAGGGAGAGGGGGCTGTCTGTTTTCAGTTGTTAGGGTATAGTTAGAAGAGAAGTGAAATGCGGTTGAATGACATTGCTAAGCAATAATAACCTTAACCTCATTTTTTTCAAGCCTTATTCTATCCTCTTCTTTTAGTCCTGAATCAGTAATAACTACATCTACATCAGAAATAGGTCCAATAAAGGCAAACTTTCTTCTGTCAAACTTACTTGTATCAGTAATGAATTGTTTTCTGAGAATTTAATTAATGCATTTTTACTGTTTAAAAGTAAGCCGGTTTCTTTGTTAGATTAAATTAAGTAAGATTTCGTAAGATTTAATTGTTTTGGTTGGTTGTTGATTTTATATTTCAAAGGAATTATATTATTTTGAATGTCTTGTTTTTAAGTTGTTGTTTATTAGTGTTTTGTGTTGATTTTTGCTGTGGTTTTTGATTTCTTTCTGAGTGTATTTAAGTTTGTTATAGATTTTAATAGAAATAAATGGAAAAATAAACTATTGTATTGAAATTATAAAATACTATATTTTGTTTTATTTTTTATATTTGTTGTTTCGTAGCATTTTTTTTGATGTATATTTAACTTGTATTTTAATATGGATTTATATATCTTTCAATATGAATATTACAATAAAAATTTCAATGATTGTTGCATTGTTTATTCTGTCGGAATGTTTCTCAACCATTTTTTCTCAGGAAGATTATAATTCGTCCCTTGAAAAATATCCGGTTGCTTATTTTTTTTACGGGAATAAAGGGACACACCGTCATTCATTGTCGGAAACGGTGGCGGCACTGACAAAAGAACAACTTAGCCCTTTTGAAATAAAAGTAGAGAATAACGGCAAAAGTAAAACCGAAATTCTTCATCTCACTGGAGAAAGGACATTAAAAATGAAGCTGTAAGATTAGAGGGAAGGCCTTGCTTCTTATAATGGAGCTGTGGATTTTCGATTTATAAGTGGTTTGAGTTTGATTTTTTTTGCTTTTCTGATGGATTCATGTTGCTGAAATAGCAGGGTTTTTGAGCCACTTCTTGCAGTTATGGTTCTGGTATTAGAAGTTAATGAGTTATTAGGGCTGAGTTATTGGGGTAAGAGAAACAATTATCATGATGTCAATAATTACTTTGGTTTTATCATTTCGTTGGGTAAGATAATAATGATTAACATAGATACTTATAAACGCTTAAATTTAAACAAGATGAACATTTTTGCCGGCAAAATGCAAACAGTAGCTTTTCTCTTTAGACAGACATTATTGATTCTTTTGGTCCTTTTCTTTTCGGGCACTAACATCTATTCCAGTGAGCTTAAGGATCTAGAACTGAACGTGATTCCTTATCCTCAGCAGGTTCAGCTGGGAGGAGACGATTTTAATTTTTCTGAAGAATTAACGATTGTTGTCGAAAATAACCATTCGGAAGCCGACCGCTTTGCGGCTGAAGAATTGGTTAGTGATCTCAAAAAAGAGTGGGGTATTGATGCAAAAATTGCTACCCAAAAAGGCAGGAAATCCATTGTCTTGTCGCGTACTCACGCTTCTGCATCGTTAAAAGAGCAAGGTTATCGAATAACAACATCGGGCAATGAACTTTTCATTAGTGCAAAAAGTGAAGCAGGATTGTTTTATGGTACCCAAACTTTTTTACAGCTGATTAAAAAAGTGAGGGAAGGATTTCAGGTTCCCGGTATGGAAATAAATGATTGGCCTGATATTAAAAAGCGTGCAGCTCATTATGATACCAAGCATCATCAGGATAAACGCTCATATGTTGAAAGTTTTATAAAAGATTTAGCGAGATACAAGATGAATCAACTGGTGTGGGAGTGGGAAGACAAACTGGCATATGAAAAGCATCCAGAAATTGGCGCCCCAGGTGCGTTCACAATTGCCGAAATGCAGGAAATTACCCGTTATGCAAAAAAATATCATGTTGAACTTATTCCGCTTGTTCAGGGCCTCGGGCACGTGAGTTTTATATTAAAATGGGCACAATACAAGCATTTGAGGGAGATTGCAGATTCTAACTGGGAGTTTTGTCCGCTAAAAGAAGGTACCTATAATTTGCTTTTTGATCTTTGGGAAGAAGCCATTGAAGCAACTCCTGGTTCTGAATATATACACATCGGTTCGGATGAAACTTATGAATTGGCTGCCTGTGAGCATTGTCAGGCTCGGGCAAAGGAGATTGGCAAAAGCGGAGTATATCATTTATTTGTAAAAAGAGCAGCAGAGCACTTACAGAAATTGAACCGGAAAGTGATGGTATGGGAACGCCCAATGGGATGGAAACAAAATTCGTCTCCGGTGAAAAATTTCGATCTGGCCAAAGGATTAGTGCTAACCGAGAGCTACAATTATGGTACCTCCAATTTTGAATATGTTAAAGAGTCTAAAGAATTGGGATATGAGGTTTATGCTTATGACCCAAACCCGGGAATTGAGCCACTTTTTCTTCCATATAAATTTAAGTTCAAGGCTGGAAACAAGACTGCCGGAAGTTTGGAAAATTCGTATCAGTTTTTAACTTCTGCAGCCATGTCTGGGGCATTCGATGGAATGATCAATACTTCTTGGGATGATTCGGGATTACACAACCAAATGTGGATGCTTAGCTTTGTTACTTCTGCCGAATATTCATGGAGTGGCAGTAAACCAACCCTGGAAGAGTTCGAACATTCCTTTTACAAAAATTATTATGGTTCTTCAGCGATAGACTTAGAAGAACTTTATTGTCTCCTCAATGAAGGGGCTTATTATTATGCCTGGACATTGGAAAGGAATGTTTGGCACCATGGTACCATAGGAAAAACACATTTGCCTGATATTCCCCGTAACGATAATATCGAGTATGATCCATATTGGAATAAAGAATATTCGGAGAAAATTCAGGAATCAAGGCAGATGCTTGGCAAAATGAAAAGGGCGCTGTCTATCATTGAAAACAATAAAAATGCAGGTGTAAAAAATGTATATGATTTTGAATTATACAGAACTCTTGCCAAGTTAATAGAACATACTTGCCTGACATATATTGATCTTTCTGAACTGGAAAATACCATTACCAGGGCGCATAGCCTTACATTTATTGATAAACAACAGGCCTATCAGCACCTGGAACAGGCACAGGAACTTATTGAAACAAGTATAAACCGAAGAGAAAAAGTTTATAATGATTTGGTTGAAACCTGGGAACAGACTCGGTTACCCAAAGGAATGTCAACACCTGACAAGGAATTTTTTTTCCAACAGGATCGCGCCCGCCATTTTGCATTTCGCACAGCAGATATGTCTTACCTCATATACGATGAGGAGTTGCTGGATATGGAAGGATACCTGGAACGTTTTAAAAAATATATGAGATATTATAAGGAAGAAGTAGGAGCTTTTTGACATGGCTTTAAAGCCGTGTCACTTTGTTTGAAGGAAGCCTTCACTATTGTAATTTCTTTTCTTTGTCAATTCGAAAAGTGTTTAATCATCCCTTCTGTTTAGGTTCTCAGTACCATTGAATAAACCACTATGGATAAAAGTCCATAGTGGTTTATTTTACATTTTGACTTGTAACCTCTTTTTTGGCAGGCAACCCTGCCATTCAGGCGGACTTTATATTCGGTTCAAAGTGAACCGTTCGTATATTTATTTCCGGACTACCAGCTTTTGGGTTATTGTACCAACTTGTACAAGATAAACGCCGGTATTCAAAGCGCTTATATCGATTGGATGCAGGTTATCGGTTATGATTGTTTGCAGTACTATTCCTCCTGAAATATTATAAATAATCAGGCAACTACCTTCTGGCGCATTGGCAATGGTAATTTTATGGCTTGCAGGGTTCGGATATAACTTAATACTTCCGGTCTCAAGCTCGTCAATTGCCGTCGAGATATCGGTTGTTACCATTAGGGGCTTGCTTGCCGGGGAAGCATTGGATGTGGCCGTTTCGGCATAGCGCTGGATAAGCATATACTCCGTATTATCATCTAATCCTTTAAAAAGAGGAGTGTCCTGCCATGTTGTTCCGTTGTCGATGCTGTACTCGCACCCTTCCAGCACGTTCAGAACAATGCTGCTGTCGGTTTTGCCTGCCAGTGTGGGTGCCGCAGGAGCTGCTTGCTGAGCTTTATCTGTGACAACGGTTAATGGCTCACTTGCCGGGGACGCATCATTTGTATTGGTTTTTGCATAACGTTGCAGCAAAGTATACGATGTGCCACTTTCCAGTCCATCGAAAAGAACTTCACTCTGCCAGGTTGCACCGCCATCTATACTGTATTCGCAACCTGTCACTGCATTTAGTGTAATACTGTTTTCGGTTTTTGAAGCGAGTGTGGGTGCCGCAGGAGCTGCTTGCTGAGTCTTGTCGGTTACAACGGTCAGTGGTTCACTTGCCGGTGATGCATAATCTGTATTGGTTTCGAAATAGCGTTGTACAAAGGTATAGGTTGTATTGATTTCCAGTCCATCGAAAAGAACTTCACTCTGCCAGGTTGCACCGCCATCTATACTGTATTCGCAACCTGTCACTGCATTTAGTGTAATACTGTTTTCGGTTTTTGAAGCGAGTGTGGGTGCCGCAGGAGCTGCTTGCTGTGCTTTGTCGGTTACAACGGTCAGTGGTTCGCTTGCCGGGGACGCATAATCTGTATTGGTTTCGAAATAGCGTTGTACAAACGTATAGGCTGTACTGATTTCCAACCCATCAAATAATACTTCACTCTGCCAGTTTGCACTGCCATCCATACTGTATTCGCAACCTTCCACAGCATTTAGTGTAATACTACTTTGGGTTTTTGAAGCGAGTGTTGGAGCAGCAGGAGTTGCTTGCTGCGCTTTGTCGGTTACAACAGTCAGTGGTTCACTTGCCGGTGACGCATAATCTGTATTGGTTTCGAAATAGCGTTGCACAAAGGTATAGGTTGTATTGATTTCCAACCCATCAAACAAAACTTCACTCTGCCAGTTTGTTCCGCCATCCATACTGTATTCGCAACCTTCTACTGCATTAAGGGTAATGGTGTTGTGTGTTTTTCCTGCCAGAGTTGGGGCAGCAGGGGCCGGGCGGTCTGAGATTAAGGCGGTGTACGAAGTTGTAAAAACATTTACGGTATAATTACCACCGTTTAGAGGTACCATCGACCCGTTGCCATCTTTCCATCCGGTGAAACCGGGTGTTGCATCGTGCTTGGGCAGGTTGACGGAGGCCAGGTTACCATTATAAGCAAATGCGTTTTCACCCATGCTCACCAGTTTTTCAGAGAGCGTTACGCTTGTTAAGAAGTTACTGCTAAAGGCGCTTTCGCCAATGCTTGTTACCGTTTCAGAAAGGGTTATGCTTGTTAGCCAGTTATAAGCAAAAGCCCGGTACTCAATGCTTGTCAGTGAGGACGGAAGTGTTATGCTTGCTATGTTGTTTATTTCAAATGCGTTTTTGCCAATGCTTGTTATGCTGTGCGGAAACACAACACTTACCAGCCCCCTGTTTTCAAACACACTATTACCTATCCCGGTAATGGTGATTTCCGTCCCATTTTTATTTAGGGTTTGGGGTATGGTTAGCTTTGTGCCTTTCAGTATATTGCAACTTACAATACACCCTTCGTTGTCAATTGTTACGTCGTCGGCAGTAAGAGTATAGGGTATTATGGCGTAGTAGGGAACATAGAAATTTGATATGGTATAGTTACCCTCTTCGGTCTTTGTCACCTTTTGCTTATTGCTGTCAATCCATCCTTCGAAACCGGGGGTTGACTCGTGCCTGGGCAGATTAATTGATGTAAGGTTGGTATTGTTGGCGAATGCACTTTCGTCAATGATAATTAATGTTCCCGAAAGAGTTACACTTGTTAACTTGTTATAGGTAAACGCGTAGTCGCAAATGTTTAGTAGTCCGTTAGGAAGCGTTACGCTTGTTAAGTCGTTATAGCCGAATGCCCAGCTTCCAATGCTTTGTAATCCTTCGGGAAGTGTAACGCTGGTTAAATGGCAGCTATAAAAAGCCTTATCTCCAATGCTTTTTACTCCTTCGGGGACTACTACACTTGCCATACTACGAAGCATAAAAACGGCATCGTTAATGCCGGTAATGGCTATATCAACGCCCTCTTTATTGATGGTTTGGGGGATAACGATATTCCCAAATGCGTAGTCTTTGGTATTAAAATCGGTGATATTGCAGGATGTAATCACACCGTTTTCATCCACTGTAATATCGGCAGCTGTAAGCGTGTAGAAGTTAGAATTTATTTGGGCAGTGTAAGAGGTTGAAAAAATGTTTACAGTATAGTTGTTGTCTGTTAGCGGCACCGGCTGCTCCATACCGTCAACCCATCCTGTAAATCCTGGAGTTGCCGCATGTTTGGGCAGGTTCATGGATGCAAAGGGATTATTGTAAAAAGCGTATTCGTCTATAAATGTCAGCGATTCGGATAACTTTACGCTCGTTAGGTTATTATTATAAAATGCCCTTTTTCCGATGCTTGTTAAGCTGTTCGGGAATGTTACTTCTGTTAACTTGTTTCCTGAAAAAGCAGATTCTCCGATACTTATCAGCCCTTCAGGAAGAATTAGGTTTGTTAAGCTGTTATTGAAGAAGGAGCTTTCGCTAATGCTTGTTACGCTGTTTGGAAGCGTAATCTCCATGAGCCCCCTGCTACTAAACACAGTCAGGCCTATCCCGGTAATGGTGATTTCTGTCCCATTTTTATTTAAAGTTTTTGGTATGTATAGTTTGGTGCCTGTTAGTGGTTTACAGCTTATAATGCAGCCCTCGTTATCCAGTGTTACGTCGTCGGAAGTAAGGGTATAGGGTACTATTGCAGTGTAAGAGATATCGAAATTGCTAATGGGATAGTTGCCGTCTTCGGTTTTTGCAACTTGCTGCCTGTTGCTGTCAATCCATCCTTCAAAACCGGGTGTTGACTCGTGTTTGGGCAGGTTAATTGACAAAAGATCATTATTCTTGGCAAATGCGTTTTCTCCAATACTTATAATTGTTTCGCCAAGTGTTACACTTGTTAAGTTGTTAAAGGCAAACGCATAGGCTCCAATTCGTAGCACCCCTTCAGGAAGCGTTATGCTTGTTAAACTGTTACCCAGGAATGCATTACTGCCAATGTTTATAATGCTATTGGGAAGATTTACGCTTACCAGCATCCTTCGGGCAAATTGGTAGCCATTTATGTCGGTAACTGTTTGCCCGTCTAGTATTTGGGGGATGGTTATTTTAGTGCCTTTTAGGGTTTTGCAACTGACGATGTGGCCATTTACCACTTCAACATCATCGTCTGTAAGGGTATACGGCAATATGGCAGCGTAAGCACGAAAAGTATTGCTTAGGATATAGTTGCCATTTTCGTCTGGTTGCATTTTATCCCCGAAGCCGTCAATCCATCCTTCGAAGCCGGGGGTTGAGGTATGTTTGGGCAAATTGATGGATGTAAGGTTGCTGTTACCGTAAAATGCACTCTTGCCAATGTGCCTCAGTGCCTCAGAAAGTGTTACACTTACCAGGTAATTATTGGCAAATGCGTTTTCACCAATACTTATCAAACTATTTGCAAGTGTGAGGCTTATTAAGTTTTTGTTACTGAACACATTGTCGGCTATACTGGTAATGGTAATGGCCTGCCCGTTTTTATATATTGTTTTGGGAATGGTGAGATTAATAAGTAAACCAGGCAATGGCTTACAGCTCGTTATACAGCCATTCTCTATTTCAACTTCAGGGCCGGAAAGAGTGTAGGAAATTGGCAGTTGTGCATTAACGGCTGTTACAGCCATTATAAATGCGAAGAAAAGTAAAATATGTTTCATTATTATTTAATGTTTAAAGTTTTTGCGTTTCGAAGTTCGGTAGCCTGTGGCTAGTATCCGGTTTCTCCCGATATTCTTTGTCATCACTGGCTTGCGATGACGGTTCAGAATGCTTTCCCCTGCGCCTTTCATTTTTCTGCCGTGCGGATTTTTTTTTCACGGCAGGGGATTTTCATCTTCACGGCACAGGAATTTTTTTTCACAGCACAGGATTTTCATCTTCACAGCAGCTTTTTAAGAACGGTAGCAAAACAGCTCGTCTCTTTCTGTTTATTTTTCTATCTGTTCTTACTAAAACAGGTAAATGAAAATGGCCAGGGAGAAGAGCAAATTGGTATAAGAGAAGCGGGTGTTTAGTGAATGATTTTAACATTATTTTAACGTATTAAAGATGTATGCTAAAATAGGGGCAACTCTGTTTGGGGGAGTGGTAGGAATGACAAATAATTAGGGTTGAATCAACAAAAATGCGGGGTAAAAACAGCAAATACAGGGGGTAGAAGCAGCAATGCCCTGATCGCCTGTGAGTATGATTTTAGCAGGCAAGAGAAACAGGAGGCATACTTTGCCCAACTGTCTGCTCACTTTGAGACGGGAATACCGATGCGGCGAAACCGGAAAACAAGCGGTGGGGTCTCACTTATTATCTCCAACCGGGAAGGAGGACATTCATGCCATTTTTGTGTGCTGGCCAACGCAGGGACCTGTTCAAAGTTCTGCAGACAGCTTTGATTCCGGATTTAGCGTTGCAAGAAAGCCCGGAAGCCCTTACACCGCTACTTTGCCGAGCTCCGTTTTTTTGAAAGTTCTCGCTTTCTCCAAACCTGGGCCGAGCTTCCCGTTATTTTTACAAACTGCTTGTTAAAGTTACTGCTGTCGGAATAACCGGCCAGGCCGGCTACTTCAACCACCAGCATTTCCGGATGGTTCAGCAGTAATTTTTGGGCTTTCCTGATTTTCAGGCGGTTAATCCAGGAGCGAAACGACTGCTGTTCTACCTGGTTGATGTATGCAGAAAGATACGTTCGGTTGGTGTTTAGTTCGGTGGACAGGTCTTCAATGGTAAGTCCCTGTTGTACGAACCGTTCCTGAAGAACCCAACGGGTTAGTGCTTCTCCTATCATTTCAGCTTGTTTCTTTTTGTCGTTGCTGTTTTCCGGTGAAATTTCGTTTGGCTTTTCGGTAGTGGCCAGCGGTTCAATAATTTTATAACGGTAAGAATAGTTGATAAAACCTATCCCGAAATACGAATAAAGCAGAACGAAACTTAAAAAGAAGACGGAATAAAAAAAATCGTTTTCCGGAAGTATAAGCAACAGCAGCAACATTAACCCTACGGTAAACATACCAAAGAAGGAGTAGTAGATCCAGCGCAGGCGCAGGGATTCTTCCCCGGAATAATAGTTGTCTGCCCTATTGAAACATGCACGGTATTCTTTTAGAAATAAAATGAGGTAACGAATGAGTAGCGACACGTAATATCCCAAAAATAAGTAGAAACTTATTTGGAAGGCAGCCGTATTGGCAGCCCAAATATGGCTTGCCAGCAAGGCAACAACGAAGGCTGAAATGGGGGCAATCTCCCAAAGTATTTTTTTTCGGCTCACAAAATGGGTATTGATGAGGGAAATAAAAGTGTAGGTAAAAAACACTGCCTGCAAAGAACCCACAATCAGTTTGATTGATTTTGAAAGCGGATAACTGATGTCGGGATTATGAAAAATAATTTCGACCAGATAAAGCAAGGATAGCCCCAGGTATGCTGATGCCGCCGTTTTACGGGCAATCCGGTACCCATTTAAAAACGTACTTTCGGGGATATACAGAAAGAGAAAACAGAGGCCTAAAACCAATGCTCCGCCGCTGGCCAGTGCTGTTACGACAAAGTATATTTTATCAATCATTTCTTCATTTTTCCGAGGCTCTGGCAAAATTAAAAATAACCAGTAAATATAAGGCAGAAGTGATGATGACTCACATAAAATTCTCCGCAGTGAAAAAAGTAACAGGTCACGTTATCCGGGTAAAACGGGTATTCCTACCCGAAAACTGAACTGGTTTTAGAGAAATTCCGGCTCACCTGAAAAACAGCCTTGAATTTTCTGCTTCGTCTTTGCGTCAGGGCAAAGATGAAGACCCCCGGTAAGGAAAATCGATCTATTCATGCAAATTAAGAGTTGAACCCACTTCGGGGTTCTTTTCATACCCGCTTCATTCCCATGGGTTTTACCCGTGGCTATTATTGTTTAATCCCTTTCGGGATAAAGAAATGTCCGAAGGACATAAATAAAAATAGCCCCGTGCGAAGCTCGGGGAAGGCAATGCGGGGTAAAGATGCAACCCCGAAGTGGGTTGAATTTTTGATGATCAGCGAATCTCAGCTTTTGATTCATATTATTCTTTAATCTTCTTATCCCACTAACATTTTTAATGTGCTCTGCCTTTAGAAATCAAATAGGAGTGTTAGAAATGTCGCTTTCTTTCTGTTTAGGGTAGCTAATATTTTTGCTTAAAAAACTAAATCCACCGGATTTTCAAGGTGAGCCAAAAATGGCAGGAATTATGGTTGAAAATAAAAAAAGCAACTCTCTTAACTGTTTGACAGACCGAAAGTTGCTTTGTTTTTTGTGATCCCACCGGGATTCGAACCCAGATCGTCAGAACCGGAATCTGATATTCTATCCATTGAACTATGGGACCATTCTGATTTTAGTGTCGCAAAAATAGTAAAAATCCTGTGTTATCCTACATGGAATTGATTTTCGTCTGTATTTGATTTTGGGAATGATAAAAAATCAGGCTTGTTTTCAGCATTCAACTTCTGTTGTTGATAAAATCCAGCTCAATATCTGCCCTATGAAAATAACAATTCCTACTTTTGCCCCTCAATTTTGATAGAAAAAGAATGGAAAATTGGGTTAAATCCTCTACTGATTTTTTTGAATCGTATGTAAACTCTTTTACAGGTTTATCTGCGGAAAAGGACAATAATTTCAAAATTAAAAAGGAGCATTCTTTACGTGTTGCTGATAACTCGAAGTTACTGTCCGGATTTTTGAACCTGAGCGAAGAAGATGAGAAAATAGCGGTGCTTGCCGCCATCTTTCATGATATCGGACGGTTCCGGCAGCTTATCGAGTATGATACATTTAATGATCTTGTTTCACTTGACCATGCCGATTTTGCACTTGATATTTTAAAAGAAGAGAAAATTCTCAGTCAGTATACCGATTCAATACAGGAACTCATTTATGTGGCCATAAAATTCCATAATAAGTTTGCTCTTCCCAAAAAGTTATCAGAACGGGAATTATTACATGCCCAATTGTTACGTGATGCTGACAAGCTTGATATTTTAAAAGTGGTAACGGATTATTATTCTGATAAAAACCAGGCTCCAAACCACACACTAACCTGGAATCTGCCGAAAGCAACACAGGCTTCGCCCGGAGTGGCTAAAGATGTGCTTGCCGGTAAGCTGGTTTCAAAAGATGAGGTAAAAAGTGAAACAGATGTAAAGATTATGCAGCTTTCATGGGTTTATGATTTGAATTTTAAACCCACTATTGAGTTAGTATTTCAGAACAGGTTTCTTGAGAAAATTTACAATACCCTTCCCAAAAATGATGCGATAATTGAGATTTACCGGAAAGTTAAGGTATATGCCGAAAACAAACTAATGGAATAATGCAACGAGTTGTTACAGTATCAACACCCCGGCATAATGTATTGGTTGATATAACGAAAGAGGTTGGGAGAGTGGTGAGTCAGGCCAATATTGACACAGGGTTGGTGAATGTTTACGTTCAGGGAGCTACCGCCGGAATTATGATTCAGGAAAACTGGGATGATTCGGTACAAAATGACGTAGTGAACCTCCTGAAAAAAATAATTCCTGAAGGAGTATGGGAACACGATGCACAAGACAATAACGGCGATTCTCATTTAAAAGCCGGCATTGTCGGACCAGGAGAAACCATTCCTATCATACAAGGCAAGATGGGATTATCGACATGGCAAAATATTTTTCTTTGTGAGTTCGATGGTCCAAGGGAGGAAAGAAACATTGTTATTACCATTGTGGAAACATCGAAATAATGGCCAGGTTAGTTTGTTTATGCAATTTTGTGGATGAGAAGGAGATCCTTTCTGTTTTGAAGAAAGGGGCCGTATCTACAAAAGAAATTCAGCAGCATACCGGCGCCGGGACTTCCTGCGGACGGTGCCTTCCCGAAATAGATGACCTTGTTTCATCGTATAAAAAGGAAAAACCCAAAGGCCCGCAAAAAAAGCTGGACTTTGGGTTTTAACCTCACGAAAAAGTAACTTGTTTGTTAAAAATATCTTGGTGAAACCACCAGTTCTTTTAATGTCCTCAACTCGTAGGAAACCATAATTTCATGACTCCCACCGTTGTAGTTTTGTAACTTCGATGTTGAAAAACCATAAGCATATCCAATACGCAAATCGTTGTCGAATATCCACTGGGCAATAAATCCAAAAGCATCGGTAGTACGGAACATCGCGCCCAACCAAAATTTCTCAGCCAATAAAAAGTTTGCTGTTAAATCAAGCTGAACGGGTGCTCCCTGTGTTGCCTTTGTCATGAAAGTCGGTTTGAATTTCAGATCCTCGCTTATATCGAAAACCATACCTCCTTCCAGAAAGTAGTGCCGGATATCGGCCTGCAGTGAAAAATTATTGGGATTATCCCCTGTGATTTCATTATGCAACATTTTCGGAACAGAAAAACCAACAAAGTATCTTGGATTTTTCAGGAAGAATCCGACACCAAAATTCGGGACAAATTTGTTTTCAAGGTCGCCCTGAAACATGGGGTCGTTAACGCCGGGAAGTAGTTCGTAGTCCAGTAAATTATTGGTATAATTGGTGAACCCCGCCTTCAGCCCCAAACGCAGATTGGTTTCTTCGCTTAAATTAAGTTTATAGGAGTAATCACCCCATATCCCAAATCTTTTTTCTTTGAAAATGTTATCACTAATCACATTCAAACCCAGAGCAACCTTGTCGTTTTTCATGGGAGCCTGCATTGAGAATGTGTAAGTTCTCGGGGCGCCTTCCCAACCTACCCATTGGTGGCGGCCCAGAACCATAAATCCTAAAGACTCCCATGTGCCAGCGTAAGCTGGATTGATCGTTTGCGTATTGAAAAAATACTGCGTATACATCGGATCCTGTTGAGCAAAGGAAGCATTGGCTGCGATTATCAGAACCAGAATCCCTAACCCTTTCTTGATATTTAATTTGAATTTCATCGTTTTCATTTTTTTCAGATTAAACATTTTTTTTATCTGTTAAGGAAAACTGAGCCGGTTATCGGATCGCTTCCATCGTTTAAGTACAATATATAGAAGTAAGTACCAGGAGGCAGCTTCTCTTTGCCGAGAGTCCATTTCTTGTTGGAGCGGCCATCCCACCACGCATCTACAGAGCCCCAATGGTCAGTATTACCATAATCTTCTTTTTCGTAGAGTAAATTACCCCAGCGGTTGTAAATTTCTATTTTGGCATTCGGATAATCTTCCAGACACACAATTTCGAAATAGTCGTTGTTGTTGTCATCGTTGGGTGAGAATCCTTCCGGGATAAAGAGCTCACACGTTTCCTGTTCTCCCGGCTCACCCGGAATTGTATCTACCGGAGCCTTTTCTACAATGATGTATGCTGTGGCCTTGTCGCAGGCTACCGGACTTCCGTCGTCGCATACCTCGTAAATGAAGAAATCGTTTCCAATGAACCCTGCAAATGGTTCGAACTCAAAAGTTCCATCAGGGAATAAAGCCATTGAACCGTTTGCCGGAGGAACAAGTAAGGTAAAGTTAACCTGGTTATCACCTTCCGGGTCGTAGTCATTCAGAGAAACATCTGCCTGCAGTAAAGAATCTTCCACAATAAACCAGGCATCGTCAACCCCAACAGTGGTATTGATTTCCTCAACATACCTGATATCAATTGTGACAGTTGCTTCATCACATAATGATGGTGTACCATCGTCGCAGATTCGGTAGACAAATGTCACAATTCCGAAAAAGTCACTTTCTGGAACGAAGGTGAATGTTCCATCTGCATTAATTTGCAGTGTGCCGGAAGACGGTGATGATACAGGTGTGGTTGTAATACTGATGTTATCTCCGTCAGGATCGTAGTCGTTTGCAAGAAGATTTCCTGTAACCGGTGTATTGACCTTTCCTTTGTAGTTGTCTTCAATAGCAACTGGCGGACGATTTTCATCTTCTTCTTTTTCGGGAACAACCGAAATAGTAACCAATGCTACATCGCACAATCCATATGGGTCGCAAACTTCGTATTCGAAGTGATCCTTTCCAATGAAATCAGAATTTGGCGTGTATGTATATGAACCATCGGCATTCAGACTTAACGAACCATTTGTCGGATTTGACAGTGGGGTAGTGTTTACGATAAGCTGGTCGCCATCCGGGTCATAGTCATTGGTTGTTACCCACCCGTTTGTTGGGTAGTTGACAAGTGTTTCATTGATGTCATCTGTTGCAATAGGTGGCTTGTTAACCGATACAATGGTAATTGTTACCAATGCTTCGTCGCACAGTCCCTCTGCATTACAAACTGAATAGGTAAACTCATCGGTACCGGTATGTCCCATGGCCGGGGTGTATGTTACCAGTCCCGTTTCATTGTTGACGGTAACTGTCCCGTTAGCAGGTGCACTTGTTATTGTTACAGAAGCAGGATCAAGGCTGTTATTGCAATCCACATCATTTGCGAGGATATCAATATCCACAACAGTATCTTCCGGGGTGGAAGCCTGATCATCTACTGCATCAGGTGCTGCAACAACGGTAACTGTCATTGAACAACTCGCTGTATTTCCAGAGCCGTCTGTAATAGTCCATGTAACAACAGTGGTACCAGCCGGGTAAATTCCGCTTGCATCAGTGCCGTCATTGAAGTCGTTGGAATAGGTGAAATTACAGTTGTCACCCATTGTTGGTGGTTCAGGAACCAGAACACTGGCTTCACATTCTCCGGCTTCAGTTGTAACTTCTATATCAGCAGGACATGAAATGAACGGAATTTCATCGTCAGTTACTGTTACATCGAACGAACAGCTGGATGAATTTCCTGAGTCATCTGTTGCTGTTACTGTAACTGTAGTTGTTCCGACAGGGAATAAAGTTCCCGGTTCGTGACTGTATGATATGGACGGGGTCGTAGTACAATTATCGGTTACTGTTGCTTCAAATTGTACAATAGCCCCACATTCCGTTTCGTCTGCCGATACTGTAATGTTTTCCGGGCAGGTAACTACCGGAGATTCATCATCCGTAACAGTAATGTCGAAAGTGCAGGAAGATGAATTTCCTGAAGCGTCGCTGGCAGTAGCAGTGACTGTAGTTGTTCCCACCGGGAATTCACTTCCGGGCTCATGACTATATGCGACTGTAACATCGCAATTGTCAGTTGCTTCTACTTCAAAATTCACCACTGCACTGCATGCATCTTCAGCAACCGGTACAGTAATGTCTTCCGGACAGAAAATATGAGGTGAAATATTATCGATTACAGTAATTACTGTCTGACATTCAGCTACATTACCACACAGGTCTGTTGCTGTTACAGTCAAAGGAACTTGCTGACCTGCATCATTGCAGGAGAAGGAGCGGGGAGAGATCTCTATTTCAATGTCTTCTGTATTGCTACAGTTGTCTGTAACAGAGCCAATCAAAGTATTTATTTCTGCATTTGAAAGAATATAAATACCGTTATCCCGCAGTCTTATGGTAAGACCATTACTATTGCATGCGATGACTGGAGCAGAAGTATCTCCTCCTGAATAGGTGACCTGTACCGGTTCTGCTTCATTGCCACAATCGTCTTCTATTGTATAACTGTACGTTACAGTCCAGCTGCAGTCAGAATTTTCTTCTCCGTAAACTGCTGACTTTTTAACATTTGCATTGCTGTAATTATCAGTATACTGTGCGGCAATTTCTGCTTCAGTGGGTCCTGCCGGAATGTTTGCAAGACAAAGGTCCATACCTGTTTCTCCTTGTGGAATAGTACCGGTAAGAACAGGTGGCTCGGTGTCAAGGACTGTAATTTCGGCAGAGCATGACGTTTCACATCCTTCCGCATCGGTAACTGTTACAGTATATGTGCCTGAAACAAGTTCTGAAATGGTTTTGGTATCTGCAGTGAATCCGTTTGGTCCGCTCCAATTGTATGAATAGTCTCCCCATCCACCTATTGGATTAACAGTAGCCTCACCGTCTGAATCACCAATACATGTAACCGGAGTCTCTTCTGTTGTGCAAGAGAGTTCTGTTTCGGGTTCGGTAACAGTCACCTGGCATGAGGTTTCACACCCTTCGGCATCTGTTACGGTCACCGAGTATGTACCGGCAGCCAGTCCGGTAGCGGTAGCTGATGTCTGTCCGTCGCTCCAGAGGTAGGAGTATCCACCCCATCCGCCAGTTGGAGTAACAGAGGCTTCTCCGTCTGTTCCGCCTACGCAGGTAACCACGTTGTCAAGACTGGTTTCGCATGAGAGTTCTGTTTCGGGTTCGGTAACAGTCACCTGGCATGAAGTTTCACACCCTTCGGCATCTGTTACAGTAACTGAGTATGTACCAGCAGCCAGTCCGGTAGCGGTAGCTGATGTCTGCCCGTCGCTCCAGAGGTAGGAGTATCCACCCCATCCTCCAGTTGGAGTAACAGTGGCTTCACCGTCTGTTCCGCCAACGCAGGTTACTACGTTGTCAAGACTGGTTTCGCAGGATAATTCCGTTTCCGGTTCGGTAACAGTCACCTGGCATGAAGTTTCACACCCTTCGGCATCTGTTACAGTAACTGAGTATGTACCAGCAGCCAGTCCGGTAGCGGTAGCTGATGTCTGCCCGTCGCTCCAGAGGTAGGAGTATCCACCCCATCCGCCTGTCGGGGTAACAGTGGCTTCGCCGTCTGTTCCACCTACGCAGGTCACCACGTTGTCCAGACTGGTTTCGCAAGAGAGTTCTGTTTCGGGTTCGGTAACAGTCACCTGGCATGATGTTTCACACCCTTCGGCATCTGTTACAGTAACTGAGTATGTACCTGCCGCCAGTCCGGTAGCGGTAGCTGATGTCTGCCCGTCACTCCAGAGGTAGGAGTATCCACCCCATCCTCCAGTTGGAGTAACAGTGGCTTCACCGTCTGTTCCGCCTACGCAGGTAACCACGTTGTCAAGACTGGTTTCACAGGATAATTCTGTTTCGGGTTCGGTAACAGTCACCTGGCATGAAGTTTCACACCCTTCAGCATCTGTTACGGTCACCGAGTATGTACCAGCAGCCAGTCCGGTAGCGGTAGCTGATGTCTGCCCGTCGCTCCAGAGGTAGGAGTATCCACCCCATCCTCCAGTTGGAGTAACAGTGGCTTCACCGTCTGTTCCGCCAACGCAGGTTACTACGTTGTCAAGACTGGTTTCGCAGGATAATTCCGTTTCCGGTTCGGTAACAGTCACCTGGCATGAAGTTTCACACCCTTCGGCATCTGTTACAGTAACTGAGTATGTACCTGCCGCCAGTCCGGTAGCGGTAGCTGATGTCTGCCCGTCGCTCCAGAGGTAGGAGTATCCACCCCATCCGCCTGTTGGAGTAACAGTGGCTTCACCGTCTGTTCCGCCTACGCAGGTCACCACGTTGTCAAGACTGGTTTCGCATGATAATTCTGTTTCGGGTTCGGTAACAGTCACCTGGCATGAAGTTTCACACCCTTCAGCATCTGTTACGGTCACCGAGTATGTACCGGCAGCCAGTCCGGTAGCGGTAGCTGATGTCTGTCCGTCGCTCCAGAGGTAGGAGTATCCACCCCATCCTCCAGTTGGAGTAACAGTGGCTTCACCGTCTGTTCCGCCTACGCAGGTAACCACGTTGTCAAGACTGGTTTCACAGGATAATTCTGTTTCGGGTTCGGTAACAGTCACCTGGCATGAAGTTTCACACCCTTCAGCATCTGTTACGGTCACCGAGTATGTACCTGCCGCCAGTCCGGTAGCGGTAGCTGATGTCTGCCCGTCGCTCCAGAGGTAGGAGTATCCACCCCATCCGCCTGTCGGGGTAACAGTGGCTTCACCGTCTGTTCCGCCTACGCAGGTTACTACGTTGTCAAGACTGGTTTCACATGATAATTCTGTTTCGGGTTCGGTAACAGTCACCTGGCATGAAGTTTCACACCCTTCAGCATCTGTTACGGTCACCGAGTATGTACCGGCAGCCAGTCCGGTAGCGGTAGCTGATGTCTGTCCGTCGCTCCAGAGGTAGGAGTATCCACCCCATCCTCCGGTTGGAGTAACAGAGGCTTCTCCGTCTGTTCCGCCTACGCAGGTTACTACGTTGTCCAGACTGGTTTCACAAGATAATTCTGTTTCGGGTTCGGTAACAGTCACCTGGCATGAAGTTTCACACCCTTCGGCATCTGTTACAGTAACTGAGTATGTACCAGCAGCCAGTCCGGTAGCGGTAGCTGATGTCTGTCCGTCGCTCCAGAGGTAGGAGTATCCACCCCATCCTCCGGTTGGAGTAA
>NZ_QWET01000012.1 GCF_003573545.1 Mariniphaga sediminis
AAAATCCGTCCTCCATTTTTTGATTTATCATTTCTCTGGTTTTTTTATAGTTATCTTATGGTTTTTTTATGGTTATCTTACAACTGGCATTATCGCAATCAATCTCAGAGGTATATGTATACCCCAGCCCCTCGGCAATGGGTTTATACAGTGCCGGGCAATGGTCGCAATAAGAATGATAGGGGGTCATATGTTTTAGCTCCAGAAGCATCCCTTTGGAAGGGCACTTGTGCAAATCAATACTGAATTCCCCTTTGTCTTCATCCAGTATCATGGTAAAATCGGCTGCTTCTTCATTCAGCGAATGGGACCAGTAATCATAACATCCGGCCAGCCCTTTTTCCTGCATCAGCCGTTGAAGCGAATCCGTTAAATACAAATCGGATAACTCGCTCCAGAATTTTTCCAGCTCTTTTCTTCCCCCCAGGTTTTCAATAAATTTAAAGCCCTCGCTGTAGGCCGGGATAAACTCCGTGCATGAAATCATTTCTTTTTCCTTTTGATTTGGTGAATACTTTTACTTCCTCCTGAATACCTGTTTGCAGGCCCCTGTTTCTTCATCGAAATATTCCAGCTCGTATTTAAACGGGGTATTCCTGCACACCCTTTCATAGATGGTACGATACGTTTCAACGTAATGCGGACAGGGCGTATCCCCTTTCTCCTTAATCCGGGTGATTCCGGGACAGGCATCCTGCTCTATCTCCAGGATGTTCTCGCCGCAGTGCATTTTTACCGGCCACTCTTCTTTGGCATAGATATCCGTAAAGTAGTTGCTAAGCGCACGGATGCTGCCCAACATCAATTCATCGTTGACAGGCTTATAGTAAGCATCAGCATACTGGGTTAAGTAGTTGACCATCTCCTCCCTGCCAAAATTGTTGTAAATGTATTTTAACAATATATTCATTGACACGTGAAAGTCCTTGTGCAAATACTTGTTATCCGAGGCTTTGCGTGTCATCACCTTTCTGCCTTGTGAATTCATATTTTTATTGTCTTGTTAAAAGAGCACGAATATATAATTATCTTTTCTTGATAAATGTATTTTCAAACCCTGTTTATTTAGTGTTCTCCTTCATAATAGGGTGCGCCACATTAACCCGGCATCATCCGGATAGGAAAACAAGCCCAACACTCTTTTCCCCATATTTCTGTCATTCTGATTATTTATTATGCTCTGCAGATTTATCCGCGGCAAAAATCAATTCATGGGTCCGAAGCGCATCTTCCAGACCGGTTAAAGGCATCTCTTTCCCTTCTTCAATGGATTTAAAAAACGCCTCGAACTGAACATGGTAAGGATGATCCGAAACATCTCCGGAATCAAGCATCTTCATGGAAAGTTCGCTCCATCTGCTTTTGTCCAGGCTACCGTATTGGGTTGAATAAAACTTATTATCTAAAAGTGTCCCTTCACTTCCCACTAAATGAAAGTGGAAATAATAAGGTTGCAAACAATCTATAACCGAGGCGACTTTTCCAACAGAACCATTTTTAAACTTAACAATGGAAACCGAACTTGTGGGATATTCATACTTGTCAAAATCTTTGTTTGAAGAATAGGTCGAATACCCCTGCACTGACTCAAATTCACTGCCCATACATAACAACAAAGCGTCCATTGCATGACAACCCGCCGACAAAAGGCTACTCCCTCCTGATTCCTTTTTGGTATTCCACCGGTATTGACCATACCATGGGCCTATTCCATGATAATAGTCGACTTCTCCATAATGTATCCTGCCCAGTAAGCCCTGGTCAATTATTGCCTTTATAGTAAGCAGCTGGCTGGAAAAACGGCATTCAAAGCAGACACATACTGTCACCCCGGCTGCTTTTACTGCTTTTTCTACAGCAAGGCAGTCTTCCCAATTCATGGCTAAAGGCTTTTCTATAATTATATGTTTCCCTGCACCTGCCGCCATAATGGCCTGTTGGGCATGGAGGGCAGGATAGCTGCAAATAGATACGGCATCCAGCTCAGGGTCAGCCAGCATTTCTTCCAGTTCAGTATAACAACGAATTATCCCGCCATGCTTCGCACTGACTTCGGAAGAACTCAGCTTACGGGAAGAGAAAACCGAAGTAACCTGCCCAAGTGAAGTACTGTTTATCGCATCAATGTGAGCCTCGGAAGCCCAGCCGTAACCGATGATTCCAACATTGTATTTTTTCATCATATTTCAACTCTAAAAATTTCAAACACTGAATATTAATCATTTGCCAGTTTGGAATCAAACCATACTTTGAAAACAACTGTTGCCCAGCCAAAAACAAGACCTAAAACAGCAGCAATCAGCAAGGGGACTGCAACCTGAAAATACCAGGGGTAAACGCCAATGGAATCCGGACGCCGGACATAGGTAATAATTGCAAAATACGCACCTGAACCAATAAAGTAAGAAGGGAGAAAATTAATACTGGGCACCCTGTCTGTTGAGATAATAAGAAAGGCAACAAAAAAAACTGCCAAAACCGTTCCCCACGGAACGGTTGAGCCATTCAAGCCTCCGAATACTCCGCCCAACTCAATCAATATGACGGAAGCAATAATTCCACCAACATAACCTGCGAAGGTTTTAAATGCCATATTAATTGTCGCTCCCCCCAAAAAATACATTGCCCATGCCTGGAAAGCAGCCCACACAAGCAATCCCTTTCCCATGACCTCGGGAGTAAATGGGATAAAAGGTGTTATTACTAACAAAATCATAGCCTGAAGGCCTACAAAAGCAGGAAATCCCATAAATTTATGAAATGGGACGGTGTTCGATTTCTTATTCATAATAGTTTTATTTGATTAATTTATTTCTGAGATTTAGGCATTATGTATTTACCTCACATATAATATGCCTGATGAGGTTAGTAAACAGGTGGATACCACATTATCATAGGATCAGGCCCCAAACCTGTCTTAATAACAGTTTCCACCTCAAGTGTTTCCAGGTTAACAACATGAACCCCATCTGATTCTTTTTCTGATACGGTAATAAGTTCTTCCCCATCTTTATTTGTCTCCACTTTCCCGGCATCTTCGCATCCTACAAATGCATACTTTTCATCTGGTGAAAGTTCTGTACCAATGGCATAATCACCAACCCTTATCCGCTTTATCTCTTTTCGGGTTGCCACATCAATTACCGTTAATGTACCTTCTTTTGTCCAGCCGGGGATCAACGCCCTTTTCCCATCTGCGGTAAACCGAATGCGGACCGGCATGCCCGGGCAATCAAAAGTCTCAACTGGTTCCAGCGTTTGCATATCTATAATGGTGATACTCCCTCCAGATTGATTTAAAGCCCATAAATGCTTCCTGTCCGGGGTAAAGGCCATACCTTCAACTCCCTTGCCTGCCGGAATTTTTTTATATAACTCCCCGGTAAACCGATTAATGACCGAAATATCTTCTGAAACGATATTCGATGTTAGTAAATATTTACCGTCCGGGGAAACATAAACCATATGGGATATCTTTCCATGCGTTGGAATTGTCCGGCGAACTTCATGGGTTTGCGTGTCTATTTCAATCACATAACCTGATTGGCCTGCGGTAAAATATGCATACCTCCCATCCGGTGACATTGCCGTTCCATGTATCCGGCCATATTCTCCGGTGTGAATTTGTTTTATATGCTTGCGGGCAACCAGATCTATCACCGAAATGGTATTACCGGGAGGCGCATAATTAGATAAATAGGCATACCGATGATCCGGTGTAACTATGATTTCGTGGGGGTTTGGCCCTGTCGGAATAGTAGTTTCTACCTCAAATGTCTTTGGGTTTATATAAGACAATGTGTTGGAATGTTTATTGGCAACCAACAATACAGTATCCTTCGCTATCACAGGATAACCCATCTCTCTTATTGACTTGTAAGGAGGTGTCTTCCCCCCCTCTCTGCTTGTAAAAAAATTAAACAAATAAATTCCGGAAACATTTTTCTGCCACAGCGGATAGGCAATATTGCGGTACTGTTCAATCGTAGGCTCCACCTCAACCGAAGCATATACCGGAACATCTCCGGGCAGAAGCTGACGGTATTCATCTACCGGTAACTGAAAATTATTGTGAAGATAATGAGCCGCAATGACAACATCCAAAATTCCATCACGGGCCCAGGATACCGGGTCTAAACCAATCGCCCTGTTTTGTTCCGGCAATGCCAGTATCCGTGCCGCCAGTAAAAGAGACCTTCCCCGTTTTTTTCCGACCTCCTCAACCATCGACCGCACTTCCCGCATCCAACCTGTCATTATCCCAATGCCCTGCTTTTCTTCGCCTGGCTTAAAATACATGGGGAAACGCTGAAAGTCAAGCTCCAATCCTTCAATATCGTAACGTTCGCAAACCTCCCTCAACTGTGCCAGACGGTATTCCCGAACTTCCGGAGCCGCAAAATTGAGCCCTCCCGGTAACCATCCATTCACAACAGGGTTTGTGCGTGGCCCCAATATATCAATATATATCTGACTCAAAGGATCACCTGGTTTCCCGATACGCCATTCGGGATGCTCCCTCCAAAACCGGTCAAATATTACATTATCTTCCTGTTCTACCGCATGTACCTCATTCAAACGGAACGAAACAAAGGTTTCCATCCGGTGGGCCCGGGCCCTGTCAAGAATAAGCCCCAAGGGGTCGTGTCCTTCAGCTACTAAAGTCCGCACGTTTAAAATTGGCTGCGATAATTTCTCTTCCAGCTCCTCACTGATGTACTCTCCTATCATATCCCCAACTTTCGTAGGATAATTCATAGGCATACCCCAATTCGGGCTCATAAAAAAACTGGTTACACCGGCCGCTGCCACTTCATCTACATAAGGATAAAAATCTTCGGGGCTGTCTGCAGAAGGTACAAACATATTATTCGCATCTGAATTATAGGAAAACCGGAAATCACGCGGAAGGGAGACTAAATCTATTCGCCTGAAAAACATCTCAGCCCCTTCCGACTGAAGCTGTATGCGTCCTTTACTTGGCGTAGAATTCCAAACATGGTTGACCATCCGGTTATTCAAAAAAACCTTGATGTCTCCTCCGTTGGCAATTATTTCCAGGGTATTCCATTCCCCTAAAGCATGCTCCACATCTTCAACACCCCGGAATCCCAGAACGTCTTTCCAGGACGGATCACGTCCGGGCCAGTCTATCCTCCCCCCGGTTATGGTTATTGGATTACTTCCTGCCGGTTCAAAAACTTTTGGGCCCTTGCCGGATTTAATGGTGCTTGTAACAGAGAAGTTATCGGACCCATCGCCTACTACCAAAATATCACCCGTGCCCCCTTCTATAATCTGACATTCGATGGAATGCATCCATTTCCCATCATAAGCGCCGTCAGCACCCTGACTGTGAATTAAAACGCCCCCGTCACGCGCATTATCCTTCCGGGGGGCAAAGGTCTTATCCCCCCACTTAAATTCCAGCGTCAGGTGATAATTGGCATATTCCTTCCCGGTGGTGAGGCTGCCCCACTCTTCTCCCGATATCCGGATTATGCCATCAGATACCGTAAATACCCCTTTCGGATCTGAATCCCGGCCACGGCCCTCTAAATATGTATACCAGCCCGATAAATCCTTGCCGTTGAAAAGTGGGGTAAGGGAAGCCTGAGGAGTTCGATCTGCTCCATTTGCATTCCACTGATGCCCTAGCGAATAACCAAAAACAGAATAAAATATACCTGCTAGTCCAATTAGAATTATTTTCATTTCTCTTGTCATTTTTAAAGTTTCATTCATCGTTTATTCCTGATCCATTTTTTAACCTCCAATACATGTTGTTCAGAATAACAATAACCCCTTTTATTATCCGAAAACAGGAAAGTCTTCTACAGAGCATTTTAATTTTTACCCGGATATTCGAAAGATCTATCGTTCGAAAAAAAGTACTCCAACATCATTTTAAAATTATGGATGGGTCAGCTTACGTTATACTGTTCCTTAACCAAATCCAGGAAGCCTGCATTCTCAAGGTTTTTTAATGGTGCAAGGAATGTAACCTGCACTACTCCCGGTAGACGCCCAATTTCGATGGCACCATTAATTGTTGCGCGATTTCTTACCTCAGCGATGCTCATATCCAGAAGTCTGGCAGCCCGACCCAACCCGTTTTCTGTGGCTATATTCAAATTAGCTCCTGTTCCAACGATTGAAATTGGAGCTGAGTTTTCGATCTCATTCACTCCCCATTGTTTTGCCAGTGCCCGGGCTTTTGTTTTTTCTTCCTCTGTAAGGGGCTTAGCCAAAAACGGGAGGTCTTCAACCAAAGGGAATATTACAGGTCCCTCCAGCTTTCTGCCCTTCATCAATTGTATCTGCAATTCAACTGTTCCTGCTACATCCATAGTGTGCCCTGCAATTTCCCCGTCTCCCTGCAACGCATGCATATCTCCCACATATACACCTCCTCCAGGCACCTTGACCGGCGCGACGACAATCGCTCCCGGCCTGACAATATCAATATCCATGTGACCATCCGTTCTAAATTCAAGCTGATCTTCAGTTAAAGCATATTGGTGGGGTGCACCAACGAGAAAAGTTCCAAAATCACCGGCATTGTGGGAGTCTGGTATCTTAATAGCCGGCATCGTACCAAGCTGACCAAGAAATGGTCTCAGCCTTGAAACTGTTCCCACAAGATTATGGGGTGCAAACAAAAGAATTGAATGCTGCGTACTGTGTTCCGGAATCATGGAATACTGTCTGGATTTTCGGGCTATTTCTTCTGCCTGTTTTTTATCCATTGTTACACCAATGCTCTTGTCTTTTTCAAATACCACAGTGTAACCATGCTCCATTTTAAATGGCACAATAGGGGTTCCGCAATGAATACATCTCACTGAATCCTGACCTATACCTTCTTCTCTGGTTTTTGGATTAAGAATGTTGCATTTGGGACAATGCTTTGCCACATAGGGGTCTCCGTTAAAACACCCCTGATTAAAACTATCGTGCCCCGAGGCAGTTGCTACTGATGTAACTTCCAATGTATTAATCCTGATAACAACAGCATCCCCGGGTTCCGAATTTTCGATATAAACCGGCCGCGTAACTTCATGCCCTCCTTTTAAAGATGGCGTAATCATTGGCCCCCAGCATCCGGGGGCTGTATCCGCTTTAATAATCCCTCCGTCCTTGAGTGGCCCCAGCATAGGAGCTTCCGGATCAAGTATCCCATTGGTAAACGTATTTACAACAATACTTTCCTTCCCTGTAACGCTATTTTTTATTATTTCTTCCATATAAATTGATTGTTTAATTACTAACTGGATACCACATTATCATAGACTCAGGTCCTAAGCCTGTCTTAATAACAGCTTCCACCTCAAATGTTTCCAGGTTAACTACGTGAACCCCATCTGATTCTTTTTCTGATACGGTAATAGGTTCTTCTCCATCTTCCTTTACCTCTGCTTTCCCGGCATCTTCGCATCCTACAAATGCATACTTTTCATCTGGGGAAAGCGCTATACCCATGGCATAATCACCAACCCTTACCCGCTTTATCTCTTTTCGGGTTGCCACATCAATTACCGCTAATGTACCTTCTTTTGTCCGGCCGGAAATCAATGCCCTTTTCCCATCTGCTGTAAACCGAATGCGGACCGGCATGCCCGGGCAATCAAAAGTCTCAACTGGCTCCAACGTTTGCATATTTATAATGGTGATACTTCCTCCGGTTTCATTTAAAACCCATAAATACTTTCTGTCCGGGGTAAAGGCCATCCCTTCAACTCCCTTACCCACCGGAATCTTTTTATATAAACAACCTGTTGAGCGCTTAACTACTGATATATCATCTGTGGCTTTATTTGATGTCAATAAATATTTACCGTCCGGAGAAATATAAACCTTTTGGGATGTTCTACCATGTGTTGGAATTGTCCGGCTAATCTTATTGGTTTGCGTATCTATTTCGATTATATAACCTAAATATTCCGAAGTAAAATAGGCCTTCCTCCCATCCGGAGACATTGCAGCTCCATGGATGCGCCCATAGTATCCGGTAGAAATCTCACTGATTTTTTTTCTGGTCAATAAATCGATCACTGAAATACTATTTCCTGGTGGAGCATTAACAATATTATAATTACTCAAATAAGCTATTCTTTGATCATGTGTGACCGTTATATCATAGGGGTTCTTACCTGTAGGAATAGATTCAATCACCTCAAATGATTTTGGATTTACAAACGACAATTTATTCGAATGTTTGTTTACAACCAGCAATACAGTATCCTCTGCTATCATAGGATAACCAATCTCTCGTAACCAACCATACGGAGATTTGAATTGGTTAAAAAGATAAACCCCATTAACATTTTTCTGCCACAGCGGATAGGCAATATTGCGGTACTGTTCAATCGTAGGCTCCACCTCAACCGAAGCATATACCGGGACATCTCCGGGCAGAAGCTGACGGTATTCATCTACCGGTAACTGAAAATTATTGTGAAGATAATGAGCCGCAATGACAACATCCAAAATTCCATCACGGGCCCAGGATACCGGGTCTAAACCAATAGCCCTGTTTTGTTCCGGCAATGCCAGTATCCGTGCCGCCAGTAAAAGAGACCTTCCCCGTTTTTTTCCGACCTCCTCAACCATCGACCGCACTTCCTGCATCCAACCTGTCATTATCTCAATGCCCTGCTTTTCTTCGCCTGGCTTAAAATACATGGGGAAACGCTGAAAGTCAAGCTCCAATCCATCAATATCGTAACGTTCGCAAACCTCCCTCAACTGTGCCAGACGGTATTCCCGAACTTCCGGAATCGCAAAATTGAGCCCTCCCGGCAACCATCCGTAAACTACGGGATGACAACGTGGCCCCATTATATCCATATAGACTTCGCTCATAGGGTCACCAGCCTTCCCGATACGCCATTCGGGATGCTCCCTCCAAAACCGGTCAAATATTACATTATCTTCCTGTTCCACCGCATGTACCTCATTCAAACGGAACGAAACAAAGGTTTCCATCCGGTGGGCCCGGGCCCTGTCAAGAATAAGCCCCAGGGGGTCATGTCCTTCAGCTACTAAAGTCCGCACGTTTAAAATTGGCTGCGATAATTTCTCTTCCAGCTCCTCACTGATGTACTCTCCTATCATATCCCCAACTTTCGTAGGATAATTCATAGGCATACCCCAATTCGGGCTCATAAAAAAACTGGTTACACCGGCCGCTGCCACCTCATCTACATAAGGATAAAAATCTTCGGGGCTGTCTGCAGAAGGTACAAACATATTATTCGCATCTGAATTATAGCAAAACCGAAAATTTCGGGGAAGCGATACCAAATCTATCCGCCTGAAAAACATCTCAGCCCCTTCCGACTGAAGCTGTATGCGTCCTTTGCTTGGGGTAGAATTCCAAACATGGTTGACCATCTGGTTATTCAAAAAAACCTTGATGTCTCCTCCGTTGGCAATTATTTCCAGGGTATTCCATTCCCCTAAAGCATGCTCCACATCTTCAACACCGCGGAACCCCAGAACGTCTTTCCAGGACGGATCACGTCCGGGCCAGTCTATCCTCCCCCCGGTTATGGTTATTGGATTACTTCCTGCCGGTTCAAAAACTTTTGGGCCCTTGCCGGATTTAATGGTGCTTGTAACAGAGAAGTTATCGGACCCATCGCCTACTACCAAAATATCACCCGTGCCCCCTTCTATAATCTGACATTCGATGGAATGCATCCATTTCCCATCATAAGCGCCGTCAGCACCCTGACTGTGAATTAAAACGCCCCCGTCACGCGCATTATCCTTCCGGGGGGCAAAGGTCTTCTCCCCCCACTTAAATTCCAGCGTCAGGTGATAATTGGCATATTCCTTCCCGGTGGTGAGGCTGCCCCACTCTTCTCCCGATATCCGGATTATGCCATCAGATACAGTAAATACCCCTTTCGGATCTGAATCCCGGCCACGGCCCTCTAAATAGGTGTACCAGCCCGATAAATCCTTGCCGTTGAAAAGTGAAATAATCTCTTGTCTGGCCTCCTCTTCTTCATCCGTATTAAATGGGAACAAATTTCCTGCAGTAACTTTTAGATAAAAACCAAACACAAAAACACAACCCACCAACGAATAACCAATTAACTTACTCATTACTATTTCTTTTAATTAAAAACGACCAACCTGAACTGGAATTTCAATGCACTGAACAAATCATACCTCCCACACTAAAAAAAAACAATATTCCTTATATCTTTCCTTTATATTCGATACTCCCACACACGAACCAAAAAGGTTCTTTAATTTGTGTGCTATCATTTTTTTGAGTTATATAACATGCTAACCCAGTCAACTAAATTAGTTTAAGTTACAATCAGTAAAGTATATTATTAAGCTTTGCTACAAAACATAGTACTATCCTTAAATCTTTTTAATGGGATACCCTCATATTCTCCAATAGGAGAACTCTGGATATCCCATTTATTTTTTATTCTAATTTAATTTTCAGACGAGTCTCACATTAAAATCCAGGATTATTATCACTAGCACTAATGCCATCATTAAAATTTATTTCTGCATTCGGAATAGGCCACAACAAATGCCTTTCTTGTACATCTATGTCGTATGATTCTTTTATTATCTCCTGAAATTTTCCTGATCTCAGTAAATCAAACCAACGTTTCCCTTCAGCATAGGTTTCTTTCCCTCTTTCGTATAAAACCAAGTCAAGAAATTGTTCTTTATCGTAATCAGTCAATAGAAAATCAACCGGAGATGCACTTTGTGTTTCATAGCCATAAGCTCTCCTGCGCACCATATTCAAAGCTTCCATTCCTTCTGCTGTTGGACCATTCTGCACTAAACAATCTGCCTCAGCAAAAAGCAATAAAATGTCAGCATAACGATACAACGGATAATCCATTCTACCATTCGAATATTCCAGATCTCTAAATTTAGAAACTAGAACCTGAGTTCCCCTTGCAGGAATATCAACAACCCTTGTGTTCCATGCCTTACGCAAATCATTTTCATCCCAGTTGGTATAAAAAGGCATCCATGGTCTTCCTGCTGCAATCCAATATCCTCCATCCTTCAGGGATCCCCCTTCTTCAGCTTTATTACGCACTAAATATCGTGGCCAGCTCCAGCTACCTTGCTGAGAATACTTGATATAGAAAATTTCTTCCTGCGTTTTACCACTTGCATCCTTACCAAAAACATTATAAAAATCCATAGAATCACGTACCTCAACCAAAGCGAATTCTCCGGATTGAATAATCTCTTCTGCTTTATTTCTCGCTGACGTATTATCATGTAACATGAAATAAACATCAGCCAATACTGCTTTTGCTGTCCATTTAGATCCTCTTCCGGCAACCGGGGGAGAGTCAGGTAAATTATTTTCTGCAAAAAGTAAATCATCTATAATCAACTGATACACATCCTGAGCAGAACTTCTTGGTATATGAATAGCATCCATATTATCTTCAACTCTCAGGGGCACTCCTCCCCAACACCGAACAAGATGAAAATAAGCAAATGCACGTAAAAACCTTGCTTCTGCAATATATCGGTTTTTTTCATCTTCACTTAATCCACTTGCCTCGGGCAAAGAATGAATCATAATATTTGCATTGCGAATACTTCTGTAAAAATGCTTCCAAAAGCCTTCGGTTGCACTTCGGTTTCCACCATCTAAACCCTCAAACAAACTAATTTGTCCCCAGGAATCTCTGGCTATAAATACATCTGTCGATGCTTCAGTTGTTAATAAATACACATTGCTAAAAGCACTTCTCAAATTTGGAAAGATGGCCGCAATACCTGCCTCAGCCTCAATCTTTGTATTATAAAAATTCTCTTGGGTAATAATATAAGGTTTTTCAAGTAATTCATCCTTACAAGAGACAAGACTTATCATTACTAAAATAAAACAAACAATATAAGCTTTCATAATATTTTATTTTAAAGAATAATTAAAATGACAATCTAACACCTATGGTATAAGATTTTGCCAATGGATATGTATTATGATCTACTCCCTGGACAATATCATCTCCACCTCTTGAATTGACCTCAGGATCCCACCATGAATAATTTGTTAATGTGAAAATATTTTGTCCACTAACAAAGAAATAAGCACTTCTTTTAGTATCCTGTAGGGTATACCCCAGTTCGAGATGCTGAAGTCTCAAGTAAGAACCATCCTCAATAAATCTATCAGAAAACTTCATCTCAAGATTTGTTTGTTCAGGCGCAGGATATTTAGCATTTGGATTTTCAGGTGTGGCATAATTAGTTAACCAATCTTTACGGGTATTAACCTGGTAGGGCAACTCATATATACCTATACTACTAACATTTGCGATTTCATTGCCATAGGCCCCTTGAAAATAAGCACTTAAAGAGAACGATTTATATTCTATAAACGTGTTAAATCCGAATATAAAATCAGGATTTGGATCCCCTACCACCACCTTGTCGTCAACATTAATAAGGCCGTCATTATTCAAGTCCTTATACTTAATTGTTGAAAGGGCTCCCGATGCACCTGGGTTATACCCATCTTCTACGTATCCAAAGAAGGTACCTAATGGTTCTCCTTCCCTTAATATAACTATATCGTCTTTAAATTGCGCACTAAAATTATAGTTACCCGTTATAATATCTTCTCCTTTATAAAGCTCTACTACTTCATTTTTGTTAAATGCGATATTTCCGGAAAAGGTCCAACTAAACATATTTCTTTTTAGTATATCCGCATCCACAGAAAGCTCTAATCCCTGGTTTCGGACAGATCCAATATTTTGCATCGAAGAAGTAAAGCCCGTAGACGATGGAAGAGATACTATACTCAGCAGATCTTTGGTATCCTTTTTATAATAATCAGCCATAAATCTGAACTTCCCATTTCCAAACATTGCATCAAAACCAAAGTCCAGCTGATCCGTAGTTTCCCATTTTAAGTTGTAGGGTAATGTAGTGCCGGGTGCAAGGGTTACTGTACGAATATCGCCACCAAATATGGTATACCCAGGATTAAGTACATTTAACGTAGAGTACTCGTCAATCGCTTGGCTTCCTGTCCTTCCCCAGCTAGCTCTCACCTTTAAATCAGAAATAAAATCCACATCCTTTAGTGTCTTTTCTTTCATTCTCCAGGCAATAGCTCCCGAGGGGAAATACCCCCATTTATTTCCAGGACTGTATTTCGATGCCCCATCAGCCCTAAAACTAGCCGTTAACAATAGTATATTATCATAATTATAATTAATCCTTCCCAGGTAGGACATAATGACTGACTTTCTGTAACTGGATGATGGAATACCAGGAGTTCCGGAAGTTCCCAAGTTATAGGTACTGGTAATATCACTCAGCATATCCTTGCCACCTCCACCTAAACCTTTATTGATAAAATTTTGATAGGTCTGTCCTATCAGAAAATCAAAAGTATGTTTTTCACCAAACTTCCGATTATAATTAAGTGTATTTTCATTAAGGACACTGGTATAATTCACTACTGAAACAGATGCACTTCCCCCGTCGGTATATTCAATCGACTGATACGTATCGGTTCTGCTATCCCGGGAAATGAAACCGCCGTGAACTTTTAGGACTAGACCATCAATAAATTCGTATGATAAAATACCGCTGGTATTAATATCATTTTTTACCGTTCCCCCTTGCGTCAGTTTTGTATAAAGCAACGGGTTTCCCATAGCCGGACTATTTATTGGGTATACTTCATAAAATATAGTTGGTTCGCCATTCTCATCATAAGGTTTGATAAATGGTGGGGCTGTAACAATTGCCGCAATTAATGACCCACCTAAGCGACCACCTCCCGAACTTTGTAATGTCTGATCAGTTCTTGAGAGTATCGTTGAAAAATCGACATTAAATCGCTCATTTATTTTATGATGAAAATTTATACGGGTTGAATACCGTGAATATGAACTATATTCAATAATCCCTTGCTGATCAAATATGCTACCCGATAAACTAAACTGAGTTTTTTCGTTTCCTCCATTAAATGATAAAGTATGGTTTTGCATGGGGGCAGTTCTAAACATTAAGTCTTGCCAGTCTGTCCCCTCGCCGTAACTTGCAATCATTTCATCTGTGAAACGCCAATCAGAATTCGGAGAATTATCAACCAATACATTATATAGCTGAGCATATTCTTTAACATTAAGTAAATCTATCTTCTTCCGAAGTTGCTGAAAGGAATACCTTGATTCTATATTTACTTTTGTACGTCCTGCCTGGCCACTCTTTGTTTTAATCAATATTACTCCATTTGCTCCCCGAGAACCGTAAATTGCAGTGGATGACGCATCTTTTAGTATTTCCATACTCTCAATATCAGAATTGTTTAATAGGTATGGGTCAGATGGGACACCATCAATAACATACAAAGGTTCATTACTTCCCCGTATTGAATTGGATCCCCTAATTCTAACATGTACATTTTCACCCGGATGCCCGGTACTTTGCTTAACATAAACACCAGCAGCCCTTCCGGATAAAGTGAGCATCGGATTAGATGCCACAAAAGCATCTAATTCAGTTCCTTTAATTTGAGTTACTGAACCTGTAAGGTCTGACTTTCTTACACTCCCATACCCCACAGCAACCACCTCTTCAATTCCAATTGACCCTTCTTCCATCACAACTGTAATCGTATTTCTTCCCTCAGTAGCAACCTCCTGCGTCTCCATTCCCACAAAAGAAAACACCAGGGTTGCATTATCCGGGATGTTGGTCAGGGAGTATTCTCCGTCGGCATTGGTTACCGTTCCCTGGGTGGTGCCTTTTACAAGCACCGTTACACCAGGAAGAGCTAATCCACCTTCATCCACAACCTGGCCTTTAACTATTGAACCGGGTTGTTGTGCATTCACTTTCAGAACAATTAAATTGCCTCCAAGTATTTCATACGAAATATTTGAATCGACAAATAATCTGTCCAACACCGATTCGATGTTTGAATTTTTTGTAGAGAAATCAATGGTTCTGTTGACATCTTTAAGATCGGTATTATAAAAAAACCGGAATCTACTGTTGACTTCTATTAGCTCAAAAGCATCACGAATTGTTTTGCCTTTAAGTTCAAGTTCCAGTTTCAACTGTGTATCCTGAGAATAAACTGAGGCATTTAAGCCCATTATAAAAGAAAAACATAAAAAGACAGTTAATCTCATAACCAATAAAATTTTTCTCAACCCTCCGTGTACAGGCAAGGCATCATTAATTAATTTTTTTTTCATAAATTTGAACTGTTAATGGTTTGACATTTAATGCCATAATTTTTTGACAGACTGGCATTAATAAAGTTGAATCACATCACAGGGGAAACAGACCGGCAGATTTGTTTCCCTTTTTTGTTTTTTTACATAGGCTTCAATTTTTTAGTTAGACTTTTACTCTCATTTTCGTAATTGTTTTTCGTATTCTTTCATTCTTTCCACATTGACGGAAAGTGTCACCTCGGTTCCTTTAAAACTGTAATCAAAAGGGGCAGATATTTTTATGGCATCCAATACCTGTTGCAGCGTTTCATCCTCCAGTGTTCCGGTAAATTTGTAATTCCGAATCTTAGTTGATTCACAATGAAACCTTACATTATACTTTCGTTCTAATTTTATCAATATTTCTGAAAGTTCTTCTGCAACAAAAACCAACTTGTTATTCTTCCATGAAATATCAGGCAACGGATCAATTTTTTCCTGTATTATTAATTTGGCAGAGGGGGTTATCTCTTCTTTCTTTTTATTATCCACCATAGGTTTATCAGAAGTATCTTCCACCCTCAGTTCTTTTCCTCCCTTAATCAGCACGGCCTTTTGATTGGGGGTCAGATAAATATTTTCAGAATATTTATACCTACTGGCTTCGCTTTCCAACATCACTTTTCCCTCGACCAAAGTGGTTTCTATCGTTTCATCATCTTCGTAAGCTTTCACATTAAACTGTGTCCCCAAGGCCGTTATTTTCATGTCCAGGGCATTTACCACAAAAGGCATTTTCACATTCTTACTTACATCAAAGAAACCTTCGCCGGAAAGAGTCAGGTCTCGGTTTGAAACATTAAAATCAGTCGAATAGCGTAACTTACTGCCCGCGTTTAACCAAACTTTGGTCCCATCAGGTAAAACAATCTCCGATCGGGCACCATACGGAGCTACCACCTCACAATATTGTTTTATGGGTTCTTTTTCCGGGGGCTGTCTGAAAATAAAAAAAGAGGCCAATCCTCCGAATAAGAAAACAACAACCAATACCGCAGCAACCCGTAACAATTTTCTAAAAGGCATTATACTTTGTGGTGAGTTGCTACTACTTCGGGTGTTGATCTTATTTCGGATCTTATCATACAATTCTTCATATTGAATATTCAGGGAGTCGCTATCAGATAAACCGTTTAATTCCCCGGTCATCCATTCTGTCACCTGCTTCTTATCTTTTAACTTCCCATCCAGTTTCCTTAAATCAGACAGGGTGTATTGATTTTTTTCAATCTTTTCTACTAAATATTTAAACTCCTGAAATGTCATATATCATTTCTTTATAGTGGTAATACAACAAACCCGGACAAACTACTCACAAAAAATATAAAAAAATTCGCCTCTCACTATCAAAACACTCACTCACAATACTTTAACCAAGGGAATAGATTGTAAAGAATACGTCATTTCAGATATGACATGCATGAAGAATAAAATGGATCTTTATTGTTTAACAGTCGTATAAACGATAAAAAAAAGGATAAGAGAATCACCGTTCAGTTTACTCTTCACAAATTTACCAGCCCTGTATATTTGATTTTCTACTGTCCGCACAGAAATGTTGAACTTTTTTGCAATTTCGTCATGCGACATGCCTTCCAACCTACTCAAACGAAAAATTCTACGCTGCTGCACAGGAAGCTGGCCAAGGATTTGATCGATTGTTTCTTTCAGTTCACTAAAATAGATTTTATCCTCAATATTGTTTTCAGAAGTATGTTCATTATTCGAGAGGTAATACTGATACTTACGCTCAACCACTCTCCTTTTCAGATGGTTATAAACTTTATTTACCGCTATCCGGAAAAGATAACTTTTTACCGATTTATCCACTTGCAGACTTTTACGGCTTTCCCAAACGCTCAAAAAAACATCCTGAAGAATCTCTTCGGCCTCACCTGTCTCTTTCAGGTATTGTAATATAAAATTCAAAAGTTGCCGGCTATATAAATCATAAAGACTTTTAAAAGCACCGATATCATCTGATTTTATCCGTTCAGTTAATTGATTATTATCGTATTTTGATTGTTCTGCCAAGGTAAATTAAACGGTTTTAGCGTAAACAAAAGTAGAATTTTTATATTATACTTGTCTAAAGTTGAACTTAAATTTAGATTTCGCAAAGTCTGACATTTTGGAGAAATTTTGTGTAAGTTTGAAAAAAATTAGTCATGAAAATAAAAGTTAAGAAACTTGTTCACGGAGTTTTCATCATCTTGTTAATACTTGGTTTTTCGTCTTGCCACAATCTTTTTAATGACGACGACGACCAGCCCGAAACGATATATCTTACTGACTATGAACTTGTCAAAACATATACCCCTATTGTAATAGAGGCAAGTTTAAACGCTTTTATTTCAAAATATCCGGATTTGGAATTCCTGAAGGAGAGAGCAAAATATGGATTCAAGGTTTATAAAATACAGTATAAAACGTCTTTTAAGGGGGAGCCGGTTTTAGCTTCCGGTATTGTTTCTGTTCCTATCGGGGAAGAATTCTTTCCCAGTATCAGTTATCAAAATGGCACCAATACCCTGCATGCAAATGCCCCATCTGTAAATCCAAACAATAATGAATTGTACCTGTTACTTGAATTTGTCGCCTCCACCGGCTTTGTTGTTTCCATGCCCGATTATCTGGGGTTTGGCTCGTCCGACAACATGTTTCATCCTTACCTTCACAAAGAATCAACCGTTCAGGTAGTACTCGATATGTTAAGGGCTGTAGAGGAACTGGCCACACTGAAGGGTTTTTCACTGAACGAAGAGCTGTATCTTACCGGCTACTCACAGGGTGGATGGGCTACCATGCAGGTGCAAAAAGCCATTGAGAATGAATTTTCAGGAGAATTTAACCTGAAGGCAAGCGCCCCCGCCGGAGGCCCTTACGATTTAAATTTTATAAACGAATACATCCTGAACAGGGAAACCTACCCGATGCCTTACTTCTTTGGTTATATGTTTGATAGTTACACCAACCTGGAAGCCATAACCACGCCCATTGATGAGGTTTTTAACTCACCCTACAATACTTTAATCCCGGTTTTATACGATGGCACAAAAAGTGGTGAAGAGATAAATGCAGAACTCACCACCAGCGTTAGTGAACTTTTCACCGCAAATTACCGTCAGAATTATAAAACCGATACGTCTTACTCCTCCATTCTGTCTACTCTCTCAGACAATAGTATAGAAGCCTGGAATACAAGCATCCCAACGCGTATTATACATGGTACTGCCGATAGTTTTGTACCGATGGATGTGGCGACTAATATTTACCAGAGCTTTTTAACAAAAGGAGTTAGTACGGACCGGGTACAACTGGTACCGATTCCTGAAACGGATCATATTGATGGAATTATTCCCGCAGGGTTGTTTTCAATCCAGTGGTTTTTGGAGCTAACTCAGTCTTCTGAATAACTATTCATTTGCTTCCTCGAAATCATCTACAATCTTTCGCAGACGTTTATTCTTCAAGGCTTTGGGATACACGTCAAACAAATATTTTATTTGGGTAAACTCTTGCTCCATGGCAACTTCCAGCATTGCAAAGGCTTCTTTTTCACGCTTACTTTCCAACAGAAGACTCACCATACGGTATTTAAGAAGGGAATCGTCACTTTTTTCCAGCCCTGATTCCAATACCCTGAGGGCATTCTCCAGTTCTCCAAACTTCAGAAAAATATCTACCCAGGTTAGCCATACTTCAGTATTCCCTGCTTCCAAATCAGCGGCTTTTACCAATGCCTTTTCCGCTTCTATCGGTCGGTTATTGTCATTGTAAACTTTAGCCAGCGTGATCCAGTATTCAGTATTGGAGTCATCAATATCCAGGGCTTTTTTTATAAAACCAATACTTTCTTTCCATTTCTTTTCCACCCACTTAATCAATCCCACACCAAACCAGGCAGTATCGTTTTCTTCGTTCAGCTTTATTGCTTTCTGATAATAGTGTTCTGCCTGATCATGGTCATCCAGGTTGAGATAACACTCTCCAATGTAACACCAGGCATCATCATTTTCAGGATCGAATTCCAGGTACTCTGTATATTTTTTTATCGCCTCCTCATACTTTCCTGCATTGGCATAGGCATTCCCAATGTTAAAAAGCGACTGGTCAAAATCCTCGTTTAAAGCCATCGCAAATTCATACGCCTCAACAGCCTTTTCAAATTCCCCGGCTTTATTGTACGAAATCCCCAGATTGAACCAAATGGAAAAGTTAAATGGGTCAATATCGAGGTAACGATTATAATAATCAATACTCTTTTGATATTCTCCTTCCTGATCGCTAAAGAAGCCTAAATCATACAATGCCATCTCATTCTCAGGATTCAGCTTCAGAGAACGTTCGAAATATTGAATGGCCTTTTTAATGTCGCCAGACTGCACATAGGCGGCGCCAATATGATAAAGAATATCATCCTTCTCCACGCCGGAATATTTCAATGCTTTTCTGAATGATCTTTCTGCCTCCCGCTCTTCACCCAGCACCAGCCAGGCCGAACCTTTCATCAGGTGAACATCCGGATTAGTCAACTCAACCTGCTCGGCCAAATCAAGATATTTGAGTGCATTCTGGTATTTTCCTTTGCTCAGTAAAACCTGGGCATATTTAAGTTGAAGCGGAACAGCTCCGGGGTGAATCTGAATTCCCTGCCGGGCTGCAATCTCCGAAGTATTAATATCTCCTTCGTCCAGCAGGTATTCCACAATACCTTCAAATTCAGAAACATCAAAATAACTCTTCCGGCCCGAGGCAAGCGACCGTTTGAAACGGCTAAGCGCTTCATTAATGTTCTCTTCACCGAAATAATGTCGTTCTTCTTTATTCATTCAATCTCAAAAATGAAACTGCGAAATTAACAATTCACACCGAATAAAGAAACCTCTCCTTTTTAAAGGTGTTGTTCCCTTAACAAATCGTTCACGGTCTTCACCGGATTGAACGTTTCAACAGGAACCTCCACAAAAAGGGTGTTCCAGTTGCTCATGGCTCCATTCCAAAGGCCAGGTAATTCCTGTGCCTTCAACTCCTTTCCGTCTTTCGATTTTTTGGAAATAAAACCGGTTGCAGGATCGGTAAATTCTGTCAGGTTATATTTTTCACCCTTGTAATTTTTAACACCACAAACCAAATCGACCGGATTAAAATGGGTGGCATTCTGCAAAATGTTCTGCTGCTGCACACTTTCCGGGTCAATCTGTGAACTTTCCACTATTTGCAGGGAAGTGGTGCCATCAGGGTTTTGGGAAAAAAACGGACCGCCGCCGGCTTCTCCCTCATTTTTGACCATTCCACACACCCGTAGCGGGCGATTATATTTTTCTTTCAGGTAATAATACAATTCCTCTTTTTCAGTATAATACTGATTCTCCGGAGGCTTTACATTCAATGTATTTTCCAAAAAGTTGGCAGCCTCTGCCAAAAAAGCACTTTCGAGAGCCACCGCATCCCTTTCGTTCAGTCGTTTTTGATACCTGAAAATTATTTCCTGAAACTTCAGCAACACACCTGCCAATGCTTTTTTGTAAACAATAGTGGGTTCCTTTAAATGGTCGGGAACCACGTTATCAATATTTTTGATAAAAATAATGTCGGCATCCAAATCATTCAGGTTCTCAATAAGGGCGCCATGCCCGCCCGGACGAAACAGCAAGCTGCCATCGGGTTCACGAAACGGTTCATTATTCAGGTCTACCGCAATGGTATCAGTAGAAGGCTTCTGCTGGCTGAACGACACATCGAAAGTGACGTTCAACTCCTTTTCATACGTTTCTTTTACTCGCTCCAGAATCTCTTGAAATGCCTGTAAATGTTCCGGTGAAACGGTAAAATGAAGCCTCACCACATTTTGATTGTCTTTCGCATAATGCGCTCCTTCAACCAGATGTTCTTCAAACGGGGTGCGTTCTCCTTCAGCGTACTTATGAAATTTAAGTAACCCTTTGGGCAGGGAGCCGTAATTCAATCCTTTTTCATTCAATAAATATTCAATCCAGCTTCTGCAGTTTTTCTTCTCATCATTTTTACCGGCAACTTTCTCTAAGTCAGAAAAAAATGCAAATTTTTCCTTGTTCACGAGAAACTGCCTTGCAGAAGCGTTTTTTATGAGTGTTTCATCGGGGTTATCTGTTTTTTTACAATCTTCCAGCGCTTCGAACAATGCTTTGAACATACGGCTGGCGGCACCCGATGCCGGAACGAATTTGAGTGGTTCGATTCCAGCAGCCATCCCCTGCTCAAATCGTTCACCGCTTTCAGCGATCCCTTTTTCATCAAGTTGTATTATCCCGTTCCCGGTAGTTGCAGCGTCATCAATCTTCAGAAAAGGAAATCCCTTTCTGAAATTTTCAATCTGACCTTCCACCACCTCAAGCCGGCTACCACGTTGTTGTATTTGAACTTTATCTTTTTGAGAAAACATATTTTTCTGTTTTGAATCCATTTTTAAAAATAAAAATAAGATTTAGTATAAAAAACTTTAACGGACATTGTTTCGACACAAACTCGTAATATTTTTCAACATATACGAAAATGACAAGAAACGAAGGCTTTTAAATTTTTAATATATACGCGGGCAAACCGTATGGTTTAGGAAAAGTAAATGACGACCGCCGAATTTTCAGTAATTTTGTTTTTCAATATTGAGATAATGAAGCAACAAACATATACTTGGGGCCACACAAAACGATACAATGATTTCCCAACGTACTTTCGAAGTCTGTTTTCGGAACGGGTACAAAAGGTGTCGGTGGATGCCGGTTTTACGTGTCCCAACCGCGATGGGACAAAAGGACGCGGAGGCTGCACTTACTGTAACAATAAAACCTTTAAACCCACCTACTGCAATCTTGAAAATTCTGTAAGCCACCAGGTACAGCAAGGTATCCGGTTTTTCGAAAAAAAGTACAAATCGATGCGTTTTCTTGCTTATTTCCAGGCCTACACCAGTACCTGGGCCCCGTTGGAAAACCTGATTCCTCTTTACGAAGAAGCACTACAACATCCCAAAATAGTGGGACTGGTAATTTCTACGCGACCCGATGCAGTAGACGAAGCCCTGCTGGATTACCTGGCAGAATTAAGCCAGAAGGTTTATGTAATGGTAGAGTTTGGTCTGGAGTCTCACCTCAACCAGTCGCTGGAAAAAATAAACCGCGGACACACCTTTGCCGATTCGGTTTGGGCACTGGAACAAACGTCCCAAAGAAGCATTAACAACTGCGCACACCTCATTTTAGGATTACCTGGCGAGACCCGCTCCGACTGGCTGGATCAGGCCCGGGTTATTTCACAGCTTCCCGTCAAAAATCTGAAGCTTCATCAGTTACAAATCCACAAAGAAACGGTTTTGGAAAAACAGTACCTCCAGACCCCGGAACAGTTCCAACTTTTCACTGCAGATGAATATATTGAACTGGTGGTGGATTACCTCGAACTGCTCAATCCTAAAATTATAGTAGAACGGTTCATCAGCCAGGCTCCTCCCGGAATGCTCATCGCCCCCAAATGGGGTTTAAAAAATTTTGAGTTTGTGGCCAAAGTAGAAAAACGGCTAAAAGAACGGGATACCTGGCAGGGCAAAAAAATCAGCAAACGCGCCAAACCGGACTGAAAAACATCATTTTAAAACGTTCACAAATTCATCGGGAGATATTTCAGCCAGTGTATTTTTAATAAGGGTAATCAGATAATCACTCCAGTTTAAATTTGGGATAACATTTAAAGCGTTTAAAAAACGTGTCCTGTTATTCTGTAACTCTTTAACAATAAACAAAAAAATCTCCTGATGCTCTTTAATATTGTTTTGGAGTAACAACTCAGCGATACTGCTTACTACCTGTCCATAAAGCTTATCTTTTGACCTGAAATAGTAATGAATGGTCCCTTTATTTACTTCTGCATCAAAAGCAATCTCACGAATAGTTGTTCCATAATATCCGTATAACACAAATTTTTTTCGTGCAACATTTAATATCTTCTCTTCAGTTGTCATTCAAAAGCATTTGTTCCTTTTCTGTTGTCATCCTAAAACGAATAATACTTAACTGGTAGCTGAAGTACAGTTGCTACAATTTAGCATCATTTTGAAATATCTTAAAAAAACGATAAGTATAGAACTCGAATAAGGTGGGTTGCAAAATCACCATGCCAAGAATCTGATTCACCATTTTTATAGAAAAACACTTTCTCGTTTATGGGAATTACATATAAATAACATTTACCCGAATTGTCGTATCTGATTTCAAAATAATTCCGGCATCAGTGAAATTGGGATTATTAAATATCCCAATGGATTCATAGTTGGAAAACCCAACACCTTCTTTGGGTAACATTAAGCCCTTCTTTATTTTTCCATTCTCATCTTCGTCGTGCAAAATATGAACCGCATATTTTCCGGAGGGCAGGTTTTCAAAAGTTACGAAAGAAAATCCGTCCTCAATTTTTGCTGTCAGTTTTCGGTAATAATTCTTATAATTTTCATCAGGAAATGAGTTTGGACTATTATACAATGCAAATTGCACAATACCTTTCGAGTTTCGCAAATTGTCTGCTTCAATGGTCAGCGAATATTTTCCTTTTTCCGGGAGGGAGAACGAAGAAAAAAGAAAAACACCCCACAGTAACCCAACAATCAAAATTATGTTTCTCATTTTTAATATACTTTTTTAATAAATCCTAATAGATAATTACATGTATTTTCTCTTATTCGTTACTATTCAGCATTTTCAGGTTAAGTTTATAACCATTGAATGGCACCTTAAAGAAGAGACGATAAAGAACCGGCACAAAAAGCAGGGTAATCATGGTTGCAAAGAATAGCCCGAAGATAATGGCCAGCGTAAGTGGCTCCCACAGTAAATCACCTGAAAACCACAACGGCAACATTCCCATAGAAGTGGTAAGCGTGGTGAGTATTACCGGTCTGAACCGATTGTTGGCCGCTTTTAAAATAGCATCGCGTCTGTCCACATCAGGTTTTTCTGTAATTTCCACATCAATCCTATCGATAAGAATAATGGAGTTGTTCACCACTATCCCGGCGAGGGCAATCACTCCCAGCACCCCGAAAAAACTCACAAAAGAACCGCCGATAAACCACCCGGCCACCACTCCAATCATTCCCAACGGAATGGAAAGTACAATGATGGTAGCTTTACGAATGGAATTAAACTGAAGCACCAACAGCAGCACAATAATAAAAAACGCCAGAGGCAGATTGGCAAAAATAGCCCCCAGGTTCTCGGCTTTGTCTTCATCTTCACCTCCCAGTTCATACTCGTAACCCAAGTCCCATGTCGTTTTCTGCTCATCCATCCACGGTCCAATGGCCTCAAAAATGTCAGAAGCATTGTAGCCGGGTTCCAGATAAGCTCCCACGGTCATGGTTCTTTTTAAGTCTTTCCTTATCACTTTACCAAATTGCCAGTCAACTTCTACATTGGCCACCTGCGAAAGCGGCACATTCTGATTTCTGGCCGGGGAATAGATATTGAATGCCTGCACTGTTTCAATGTCGTGCTCGTCGCTGTTTTCATTTTTCAGAAAAATGGGAATCTGTTCATCAGCCTCAAAGAAATCGCCTATTTTCATGCCCGACAATCCGGCGTTCAGCGCCAAAGCAATTTCCATGTTGGTTAAGCCGGAGCGTTGTGCTTTATCGGGATCGATACTCACCACCAGCTTTTTAATTTTCGGTCCCCAGTTATCGGTAATATTTTTGGCCCCTTCGATGGTTACCAGCTTCTCTTTCACTTTTTCAGAAATTGCTGCCAGCGTTTCAGGATTGCTTCCTGATATCCGGATCTCCACAGGCGTTCCGGAGGCACCGGCACCTGTTAGCCGGTTCACGCGAATATCGGCATCGGGGATATGGTAAAAGCAAAAACTATCCACTTTGGCAATAATGTAATCGTTGTCTCTGTCACCGGTGGTATTGAGCAACATGTGGGCGTAGCTGGAGTTGGCCTCATTTTTAAAATAACCCAGATCGTAAGGTTCAGGCCCTTCGCCAATAAATGAAGAGAAATCCAGCACACCAGGATTTTGTTTTCCTGTTTCAGAGTTGACAATAAGGTTTTCCAGAATATAATCACCAATACTGTTCACCGCTTGTTCGGTATATTCCATCTGCGTACCTGAAGGAAACTTGATATCCACGGTAACCAGGTTCCGATCGCTGTCAGGAACCAGCTTAAAAGGCAGAAACTGCACCAGGGACACCGCTACAACAAACAATACCAAAATGAACCCCAGAAAAAGAAATGGTTTCTTCAAAACCCGGAAAAGTAATCTGTTGTACCACAAATTCAGTTTCTGCATATTCCGGTCGATAAAATTCTCCTTCTTCTCCTCATTTCGGACTTTTATTTTAACAATAAGCACAGCAAGTAGTGGAATAAAGGTAAAGGCAAGGAACCAGGAAGCCAGTAAAGTTGTACTTACCACCCAGAACAATTGTGAAGAGATTTCACCCATTGGGGTACGAGCCAGGGCAAAAGGCAAAAAGGCCGCGGAAGTGGTAAGGGAAGAAATAAGTAATGGAATAAGTAAAATTTTCCCGGAATAGACACTTGCTTCAAATGCCGAAAGCCCCCGTTTCATACTAACCATTATAGATTCGGAAATCACAATACCGTTATCCACCAGCAGCCCCAATGAAATGATAAGTGCTGCCAGCGAAACCTTGTTAAACCCAAGATGGAGAATTTCAAGAAAGAAAAAAGAAGTAAGAATGACCATTGGGATAAGAAGTGCTACCAGTGAACCCGTGCGAAACCCCAGGAACAGAAGCATTACTGCCAAAACAATGAGGATACTTTGCGCCAGGTTTACCAGAAAGTCGTTCACCTGCCCGTGCACCACCTGATCCTGCGAAGCCGATCGCACCACTTCTACCCCCAGTGGCAGGTTGCTGTTTATCCGGACCAACGCCTCGTCAACCTCTTCACCCAACCGCACAATATTGGCCCCGTCCTTTAGTGAAATGAACAGGGCAACAGCCGGCTTACCGTTAATTTTTACCAGTTTTTGACGAGGAGTGATGTAATCGCGGTAAATACGGCTGGTAATATCTTCCAGATAAACCGAAGTCCCGGCAGAAGTTGGGATCAATATCTTTTGAAGGTCTGCAATGGTTTCAAAACTCCCCGATGGCTCCAGCACAATACGCTGGCGGCCCATGTTAATTTCACCCCCCGGATAAAGGATGTTTGTAGCCGAAACAATATTCCGAAGTTTCATAGCATCCAGTCCGTAATGAGCCAATTGTTTATCGTCAAACTCAATAAAAATACGCTCTTCCTGTACACCCCCGTATTTAATTTTGGCCGCATCCGGAAGCAGCAAAAGCTCATCGCGCACATCTTTTGCATAGTCTTCCAGTTTGTTATATGAAACACCATCACCTGTGACACCAAGGATTATTCCAAATACGGTTCCAATGTCCTCGTCTTTCACTACCGGGCCAAAAATACCCTGCGGAAGAACCGGTTTTAAATCTTCCACCTTGTTGCGCAGGGTAGTCCATACAGACTGCAACTCTTTTCCATCTACAGTAGTAACCAGTTCAACCGTAATTACCGACAACCCGGGCCGTGATTCACTGGTAATGGTCTTCACCTCCGCCACTTCGCGAATAATCTCTTCCAGCGGCTCTGTAACCAACGCTTCCACCTTTTGCGGGTCGGCACCGGGGAATTGCGTAACTACGCTGGCTATCCGAACCGTATAGGGAGGCATGCTGTCGCGTTCCAACTCAAAGTAGTTGCCGATTCCGATAATGGCCACCACCAGAATGGCGATGAGGGTTATCCGGCTGTTATTTAATGTAACTTTTGTAAGATTCATAATAAACTAATCAAAAAATGACGGTTCTATTTTTCCTCACCAAGTAGTTTCACCTTCCGGCCATCATATAAAAAGCTCAGGCCTGCAGTTATCACTATCTCCCTGCTTCTCAACCCATCTAATACTTCGTACCCACCGGCTTGCAATTCCCCCAGTCTAACCTTTCGTTTTTCAGCAACATAAATCTCTTCCTCATTGATTTTGGTTGCCACATACACAAAATCGCCCGTTTGGTCATGACCAACGGCGTCGGAGGCAATGACTATCCCATACCCTGATTGCTTCTCTTCATGCAGGGAAATCTCCACGGTACCGGTCATTCCCGGGAATAAACGGACACTGGGTTCAGCTAAACGAACAATAACCGGATAGGCTGAGGCATTGGGGATACCGGGACTTACTTCAGTAATAATCCCCTGAAAAACTTTTTCAGGAAATGCCCCAAACTGTACTGTTACCTCCTGGCCTCGCTTGATTTGGCTGATGAGGTTTTCCGGCACAGCTGTTTTTACCTCCAGGCTGTTTACTGCAGCCAGCACCACAACAGGATGCCCCGAACCGGTCATTTCGTTTTCTTTTGCCATTACGGAAGAAATCACCCCATCAAAAGGCGCTCTCAAAAACGTATACTCCAGTTGATTTCGTGCAGCGTCGAGTTGAGACCGGGCAGTTTTCACCATACTTTCAGCCGACTCAAACTGCGTTTTTGCTTTTTCATAATCGCTCAGGGAAACATTATTGTTCACATACAGATTTTCAACCCGCAAAAAAGCCGACCTGGCAGCGGCCAACTGGGCTTTTGCGCTTTTAAGGGAAGCCTCTGCTTTATTGTAACTGATGCGATAGTCGGTAGTATCCAGACGGGCCAGCAAAGTTCCGCGTTTCACCGTATCGCCCATGTCAACAGTTACCTGCTTGATCAAACCGCCCACCTTGAAACTCAGTTTTGCCTCTGTAGCTGCCCGGGTTACCCCCGAAAACGATCGTACGTTTTGGTTAATATCCTTCCCTGCTTCCTGGTAAAAAACCGGACGAATAGCTTCTTTCTTTTCTTCTTTCCTTCCGCAACCGGACAGCAGCAGGGCACCTAAAACGAATATTTGTATCTTTATTTTCATAGTTCTTTTTTTATTCTTGAGTTAAATAATTTAATAGTCGATTGGCATACTGTACCCTTTCGGAGTCATCCTCCAAAAAGGAAAAATTACCTTGAAGCCGTTCTGTATTAACATAATCCAGAACGTACTGGTAACGTGCCCCCAACGCCATCTGCCGGGTTTGTATCATCACACTTTGCGCATCGGTAAGCTGCGCTACATTGGCCATTCCCTGTGCATAGGCGTCCTGAGTGGCATGAAAGTTTTCTTTGGCAGCACGGGCTGCGTTTTCGGCCAGTTCCATTTCACGGTATGAGGTCTGAAGGAATTGCACATTGGAGCGGATCCCCATTTCCAGCTTATTCAGCAAATCTTCTTTTTGCCATGCAATCTTCTCCTGCTCAATAGCTGCCTTTTGTATTTCATTTTTTTTTCTGCCCCCCTCAAAAATGGGAATACTCACGCGAAGGCCCAGATTCCAGGTAATATCGTCTGGTGGCGGAGGAACGGGTAGTTGGGGATTACGAATAACCCCTTCCCGGACAAATGCCTGATCGGCGCTCCCTACAAGTGCCACTTCCGGCAAATACATTTGCCGGATCTTCATTAGTTTTTGCCGGTCAACTATCTCTCCGGCAGTTGCCAGTTGTTCCAATTCAGGAGAATAAGCCATCATTTCGTTCATGAGAAAATCCGCATATTTTTCGGACAATAACGGATTGCTGAAATAAAAATCCAGAATATGCTGATGTTGTAAAATGGTTTTACTGACATCCACCGAATCAGGGGTGGCAATGCTATTCCCCACAGGCTGATCAAGCTGTTCGTTTAACCGATACATGGCTGCCTTATACCGTGCTTCAGCATCATTTAAATCCATCTTACCAATGTTCAGTTCACTGATCCATCGATTGACATCCGAAACACTGCCCTCACCGCTTTTCTCTTTTGCTTTGGACAGTTCCAGATTTTGGAGTGTGGCACCTATGTTTTCATTTTTTATTTGAAGGTTGTTTTTGGCAAACAACAATGAAATATAGGCCTCCGAAACATTGAGTACAATATCAAGTATTGTTTGCCTGTTGCTCTGTTTTGCATTTTCGGCCATCAATTTCTTCAGGGCAATGTTTGCATAGGCCGCTTCAGAATAAATTATCTGCTTCAACGACACAGAGCCAGTAATGGTAAACTCCCCTTTCTGTCCCATAGCAGATTCCACCAAATTCTCACTCAATTGAACAGCGGTTCCTGAAGCTTCTATCTGCGGCAAAATATTGGCTTGGGCAATACGAATGTCCTTTTCAGCTATCCGCAAGTCCTGGTCGGTTATTTTTCCCTGAAGGTTGTTTTCCAATGCCAGGGCAATGGCCTTGTGCAAGGTTAATTCTTCCCCCGGTATTTTAGACACATTCAGCAAAATGGCATTGTCAAGTTCATCCCATTGGGGGAAATGGCCCGTTAACCGCAAACCTTCCATGTTTATAATTGGATTCCGCTCTGGTTTATCTGTCACGGCCAAAACATCATACAGGCTGTTTTCTTCAGTGGCCTTTACAACCCTTACGGCCACCTGCCGGGCTACCTGCTGAAAAGCACGCGAAGGAGTGAAAGTTATGGTGGCGCCACGTTCGAGGTAAGTTGATCCGGTTACTGATAAAGAAGGAATACCCTGTTCATTCAAACCGGAAAAAATCTCCGTTATGGCCGTATCAGAATGCTGAATTAAAGGAAAAACCATGGCCGCATCGGTTCCAACCGGTAATTGCTCCAGCGGGTTCTCATTTTTCTCAACCGGTATAAATGAAACAGTAAATGAATTTTCATTACCCGTTAAATAAGTATCTATAACACGAAATTCGGAATAGAGGGCGTGGGGAATAATAACTGCAAGGTTACTGAATTCAAAAATACGGGCAAAAGAATGCATGTCTTTTTTCAGCTGGATAAACGATTCAATCCACGAAAAATGCAGCATATCCGAATTTTTACCGGATTGCGCCGGCAGCTCTTGCAACTCCGGGTCTAAAACAGTAGCGGCAATTACCGGCTTGGAATAAACGGGAAGCCTGGCCGCCGCTTCGGAAGAAAGAAATCCCAGTGTAACCACTACATCCACCTCCGGATCTTGTAAAAAGTCCTGCAGGCTTTCTGTGGCTCTTGATGGCTGCCAGTTCGCACTCAGTTCTTTAAAAATAGCCCCTTCCCCTGCATTGGCAAGGGCTTCAATTTCGGTTTTTACCTGTCGGGATAGTAATTCAAATTCTTTCCCCCATGCATCGGCAACAATACCCACATTAACCGGCTGAGAATAAAGCACCAACGGATAAACAAACAAGATAAAAACAGTACTTAAAATAATAGATATTCGACTCATATTAAATAAATTAATCTGCGATTGATTGGTATTTCCGGAGATCGCGAATCATCTTTTCGGCCAGTTGCATATCATTCATTAATACCTGAAAACTGTTAAGGATTTTTCGAACCAGAATTTTGGTTTCCGCATGGATTATAAAAATATTTTGTGCTTTCCCCCGATCGATTAACCTGGTAAGATAACCTTTGGCCACTCCTTTAATGCGCGATATAATTTTTTCAGCGCCGTTGTATTTCCGATGCAAATCTTTATCGAAAATCACGGTAAGGTAATACGGTTTTTGTTTAAATAACTGATACAAATGCCTGAAAAGCATTTCAAACTCTGCAGCAGGAGCGTCCTGTGCGGAGGCAGTTTCATCCACAATTTCTTTCAACTCTTTTTCCAGCTGCAATAAAAGCTGTTCTAAAATTTGCTCCTCATTCCTGGCCAGGGTGAAAATATCGAACCCCAGCGCCCCTGATTGGTCTGAAAGCTTTCTGAAGCTGAATGCCGGTGGTCGGTTTTCAGCGGGAAATCTTCCACTTGATTCAATTGCCCGTTTTTCTGTTTTTATATCCATGTCTTTCAATGTTAATTAATACTCACTAACTTCTTTTATACAAAAAATACATTTCATTCGTTTTCAAGAAACACACAAAGTTAGTTAATGTTTACTAACAAACAATTAAATTAATAATTTTTACCGTTATTTTTTAGAAATTAAGAGTTTAACTGCCTGAACTAATTGGGTTCCTTCCTTTTCCAGGTTGAATGCAAAACCGGCAAACTGCCATTTTTTTACAAAAAGCCGCAGGGTACCCATTATGAAAACAACCAGGTGGCCTGCATCAATATCAGTCCTGATCTCATCTTTCTGCTGCCCTTCTTTTAAAATGGCGAGCAATGTCTGGTTGTTGTGCTCAATTACTTCTGAAATTTTACTTATAAGCTTTTCTTCATTCCGGAAAATTTCTTCTGAAAATATTACCGAGGCCAGCGACGGTTTTTGGGCAAACGAGTGAAAATGTTTCTCAAACAAACGTCCTATTTTATCCACGGCTGGTTCACTTGAATTCCTTTCTGATTCAAATATCTTGCTGGTATTACTTTTCAGCATGTCGAGCACAGCAATTAAAATCTGTATTTTATTTTCGAAATGCCGGTAAATGGCCGGCTCGGTAATGCCCAGTTTTTTCGACAGGTTTTTAATGGTTAATCCCTGAATACCCTTTTCATTGATTAATTCGAGGGCCGTTTCAATTATTTCCTGTTGCCGTTCAGTATGCATAATCTCCTATTTTACGATTCAAAATTAGTTTATAATTACTAACTGCCAATAGTTTTAAAATTTTTCCAAACAATTCACAGAAAGGTTTCCCAACCCTTCTTTTCCTTTCCTACAATATTTCCATCCGCGCACTTTCAATATTCTTATCAGTTCGCGGTTTAATACCCCATGGGCTACCACCACAGCCAAATCATTTTGGAGGGCAAATTTTACCAGTTCATCCGTAAAAACATTCAGCTCTTTCAAACGTTCCCTGTAGCCATTTTTTTCTCCCGGATTTATACCAGCCATCCAGGAAATTCGAGAAACAAAAAGCCACCCTTTTACGGGAAATTGCAAAACAGGTACCGGTATCACCGGGTAATCAAGTTCGGTCAATACACTGTCAGCTTTTAATACTGCATGTTGGCCAAAAAGTATTTCACCCGTTTTCAACGCCCGGGACTGCGGGCTGCAAAATACCGTATCCAAACTTTCATGATTCTTTATTCTCCGCAGCACCTTGTCCGGATCAAATGCCTTTATACCAGCAACATTGTATGTTTCTTTGTATTCCATCGTTTTTTTTGAGGTTCCCCAGCCCGGTTTTTTCAAATCAACTGCAGCATGTCGGATAAGATAAATTTTAGGATTTCCCCGGAGGGTTGTTCCTGTAAGTAATAATAGGGCAAAAATAATTTTCGTCATTATATTTAAAACTGGTAATTCACAGAAAAAACAAACAGCCTGTCATCGGAACTGGCGGCATACGAAACACTTCCTACGGCCATATCGAAGGGAGAAAACCATAACCCCAGGCCGGTTCCGTTGTGCCATTTTTTTGAATTCTCCCCTTCAAGCCAAACCCTGCCCACATCGTTAAAAAGCAGTACCCCCGCCGTGCCGTTGAGCAGGTAGGTTTGAAAATGCTTCATCCGGATGCGCACTTCCGCATTCAGGTAAAGCGATGCATCCCCATAAAAACGATTTTCCCTATACCCGCGCAAATTATCCGTTCGCCCCAATGTGGCTGCTTCATGGAAAGTATAATCCCCAAACAATTTTTCACCACCAACCCGGATGGCATATACCACACGTGGCCGCTGTGAGAAGCTGAAGTAATTCATCCAGTCGCCGGAAAGTTTCACAAAATTTTTTGCGCTTTTATTGAGTCCGGAAAAATAACTTCCCCTGGTTTTCAGGTACATTCCCCGGGAAGGAAAGATGTTGCTGCCCGCAAACTCCTCCTCGGTTTTCCGTTCCATGTCCGCCAATGTATTCCATTCATAGTTGAAATGAGCACCGAGGTATGCATGGGCTGCCAGGTCTTCTGCCGCCAATCCACTTTCGGGCCGGGCAATAAAACGTCCGGTGGTTTGCTCTGGATCGATAAAATGGTAAAACACTCCCGGACCTGCTTTATGACGCTGGTCTTCATCCAGCTTCTTCACAAAATCAATCTCCGCTAATAAACGACGCATACGTAGGCGATAATACTCTTTATCAGAGCGCGAAACCTCCCATTCCGTTTCGTTTCCCATACCAAAGTAGTTTCCGGCATATTCCGGAGAATTATAATATGTACTCAAATTTATTTCCACGCGCCGTAACGGAAAGTTTTGCTGCGTGCGGAAATGAATATTAAAGGCGCTGCTTGCCAAGGCATAATTTCCCAAAAATTCGTACCGTTGCTGCCGGTACCTTGAGTATTTGGTAAAAACCGGGCCGCCTCCCATAAAAATGCCGTCATCGGGGTTGTAGCCGGAAAATATCCCCGGATAAACCATATTGTATTCAAAATGTTCCCTGTCGTATTCCAATGCTTTGGGAGCGTACTGGTTTTTCAGTCTTCTATGAAGTATGGGTGAAATCCTGGTACTCTTTTTATCGTAAACTGAAATTTTCTTAGAATTTAGCACTTCCCCTGAAATGATCTGGTCTTTATCCTTCCCGCCAATGATATTTATTTCCGTTTTTAAAGAATAATTTCCATTCATTTCAAACTGGTCATCTCCGCCCAACCCATAAAGGTGAATTTTTCCGGTCTCAGCCCCATAAAATTTACGGTGATAAAATCTACGGCCTTTCTGCCCGTTCTCTTTACGCGTATATCCTGAAATCTGAAAAAGCGTGTCTGAAAGCGTCAGGATTTCGAAATAATCAGACTCCGATGTTCCGGTAATGCTGACTTCCTTTGCCAGCGACAGGTAAAGCTTGCGGGCCATGGATTCCAGGTTTTCAATCCGGGCTCTCAGGATACGGGCCGTTTCAGCCCCACATAATGGATAAACTTCGCGGGGAAAAGAGTGCATGGCCTCATTTATTTTTTGAGGAGACAACAAAACCTGCAGCGAATCGATTTGCCGAAGCCAGGCTTCCCAACTACTTTGTGTAAGAAAGAAACGATCAAAATAACGGGCGTTGAATGATTGTCCGTCCATATTCTCCGTATATTCAGTAAACCCCTGTATTTTAGGAATCAGCCACCGTCGCGCAGCAATCCATGGAATAACACCATCATTGACAAAAAATGCCTGGTCACGGTCACGCGGAACGGGTTTATAAACCGTTTGTCCATTTGTTTCAAAACCGGCCCATCGCCACTGATCTTCGTGACGATCCCAGTCATTTATTACCATGTCAAACAGACGGGCGCGCAGCACCGCATCTTCATCAACCAAATGAATGGAGGAAGCAGTGATTTTTTCCATCACTTTTGCAGTGGAAATAATGTTATCCGAATACCCGAAACTTACCACATCGCTGAGGTCTCCATCGGGGCGTTCCTCGAACAAAAACAATTTCCCGGCCACATCATGCCGGTAAATACCAAACCGTGTGTCATCGGGCACGTATACCAGTTCCGGATTCGTATGAAAGACTCCCGCATATTCTGCCAGCGAAGCCACCACCGGAGCTGCGTAAGGATTAGACGCCGAAATCTGATCCTGCACTAAATCCAGGGCAAAGGTTTTATTCAGCTCCTCAGGAACAGCACCTTCCACATTTTTTTCGATGGATCGGAGTACATACTCCCTACCACCTTTGTCTTCCAACCGCAATGAAAAGGTTTGCTGTCCTCCACCCCGTTTTACAATTTTCAGTCCTCCTTTTTTTTCACCGATATCAAATACCGGTACCTTCACCGGAGTAGCCCACACATCCCGGTAATTTTCACCCAACCAGGTGTACCTCCGCTTCGAAATATTATATTTTTCACTGGCAACCGCAATCACGCTGTCTCGCAACTGCACTTTAACAGCAGAACCATGTATGCTTCCGGTAAAATCTTTTTCATAAATAACTTTACTAAAAATCGCTTTGTTAGAATTAAAAAAAGTAAGAGAACATGCACCTTCCGGAGAGAAAGAGAGTTGCGCAAAACCTTTTTCCGCTGAACCAAACCCGGGTAAATTCTTTCGCACATGCTCCCCTTTTTGCCAGGAACCTGAAATTATAAAATGGGAATTGTCCTGCAGAAAATACTGCATATTGGCTTCTCCTGCAGAAACATAGGCTACATCCGGGTATTTCCTCAAAATTGAAAGTAACCCATTCCTAAAATCCTTAAAGTCGGGATGCTGGTTGTCGTAACGGGTACCTGGAAATTTTCGGTAAAAAGTGTAAGGCAAATGCGCGAACCACTGCCCAACCGAAAAATAACCACTGGTATTTCCATAACTTTTCAGGGAATGGTGGCCGGCTATTACTACATGCTTACCGGAATAATGCCGGCGGATGGCATCCTCTATCAGAACAAGCACATCACGATGGGTTTCGATTCCACATTTACTAAAGCGACGGTCGTATTTATGCACCCACCACCAGGTGTCAATCAGAATAATGACAAGGTGATTGGAAAGCACTACTTCAAATGGGCCGGGACAAGCTACTTCTGGTGAAAAAACCGGATTGTCCCATTCTTCAGGTAATAATTCATTCCATTTTTTAATAAAGTCCTTGCCTTCACGGGAGCCACCTGCCCATTCTGCTTTACCGGGAGCAATCAGTAAGGGTTGATTCTTATCGGGCAATAATTCATGGGAAATTTGACCGGTTTGGGGATCTACGGCATTGCCTGCCAGCAAAACGGCATAACCTTCCTGCATTCCAATCTGCCTTTTCCACTGTTTTAAAAGGTCATTTTCTGTATTTACCCCGAAAGTATTTCCGGAAACAAAAACGTTGAATACTTTTTCTTCCTGAGCATAAATGAAACTCCCCTGGTACAGCAAAAGCAAAAGAAACCAATATTTTTTACCCCCTCTCATTTGACTATTCAGATAAACACATACAAAAATGCACTCACAGTAATTACAAGCCCCACCATAAATACACTATACGCCCAGCTCAGCAACCGGTATTTTCTTGCCAGCACCTTTCCCAGCGAATATTGATCCTTGGTAAGGGTAGCATAGAGGTAGGGATCATCGTTAATCATCTCGCCAATCGCCCATTCGTACTCTGGCAAATCCATGTTGTAGAAATTCCCGAAAAAAAGTAGGTTCACCTTCTGTTGCCTGATATCTTCCCGTGTAAACTTCCCTGATGAAATATTGGGACGGGTGGAAAGGATAGCCAGAACAATGGTAGACAAACTGAACAGGATAAAAATAATAGTAGGGGCAACAATTGCCGGTTCCTGTTTAAACCTGCTCACCAGAGTTGCCAGGGCCAGCGAAATGATGATGCCGTTCAGCGAAATAAGAATGTTGGATTTATTATCGGCAATGTGGCTAAGATTTATCTGGTTTCGGGCAGTTAGTTTAAACATGGAATCCACCCCACGTGAGTAACTTTTTGACTTTGCAGCTTTCATTTTTGCCCTGGTATTCCGCCTGGCAATACGTTCTTTAAGCAATTCAAGATTCTTTTGCTTTGGTTCATCCAGGTTCTCTTTACAAAAAATGGTGTTCCAGTCATGCGCTTCAAATAACTGAACCGATTCCATGTCAAAATCGGCTTTTTTAATATTGCGAATACCTGCATTCTTTTGTTCCTGCCGGAGTTTTTCTGCCTGCTCTAAATAATTCTCCCGGGACAGATGCATAAAGTCGGCATCACAAAGCACTTTAGCCACCCGACTTTCAGGCTTCTGGGGAAAAGCTGTGGCCAGAATACTTTCCACAACGACTGAACAAATATTCTCATCCACATTATGGCGTTCAAGAAATTTAGCCGCTATTTTTGCGCTTTCCTTTTCATGACCCTTGTATCTTTTCAAATAACCCACATCGTGAAACCATGCCGCTACCTGTAAAATGTTCATTTCCTCTACCGGAAGTTTTTCCTGTGTACCGATAAAAACGGCATTTTTTACTACATCCTGCGTATGGTTCAGCATATGGTAAGCATACCCGTCAGGAGTCTCTCTTTCCAGGAGGCTGGTGATAAGCTTTTCGGCATCACCAATCATTGTTTCATTAATTTTCATCCGTTTTATTTTTTATGGAGACAAATACCTGCCTGGCACAGACAGGGAATTCACATGAGTTCTGATTATTCTCAATTCATTAAGATCTCACATCCTGTTCTTTTCTTGTTCCTGGTTTTTACATTTTTCATTAAAAACATACAATAAAACCGGTAGGCGGATTCCTTTCACCCGAACCGGTTCCCGGGGCATAAACACAGCTTTTATTCCCTCTTCAAGCTCCCTGAAAATTTCACCGGAAATGATTAGCTGCGAATGCCAGCGCTTGTTCAATTGTTCAATACGCGAAGCCATTATTACCACATTTCCGGTAATGGAGTACTGTTTGCGTACCGCTGAACCAATATTTCCGATAACTGCTTCGCCATAGTGCAGGCCAATTCCAATTTTAGTATCCGGAATGTTTCCAGCCTTGTTTTCCTGCCTGACTTTTTGCAGTATATCAATGGATGCCAACACGGCATTTTGTGCCACATTACCCTCCGAAACCGGAGCTCCGAAAGTGGCCATAAATCCATCACCCAAAAACTGGTTGATAACACCATTGTTACGCTGCACGCTGTCGATCATAAAATGAAACAGGCTGTTCAGGTAGGCTACCACCTCCTCGGGTGAATGCCCTTCCACAAAAGGTGTAAAGTTTCGGATGTCAAGAAACATCACACATACATTTTTCCGGGTACCCGAGAGTTCGTCTTTCTTTTGAAGAATACTGCCGGCAATTTGCGGTGAAATTTGCTGTCCAAAAAGGTCGATAACTTCATTCTTCTCTTTGATATGTTCCCAGGAAACCCTGATTTTCTTTTTAATTACATCGGCCACAAACCCTGCGGCAATTCCCGAAATAAGCAGGATTATTCCCTGTCCGAGGTATTGCATCCCGGTTAAATCAGGATGAAAATAGTCGGTAGGCTGAGTACTAAAAACCGTGGAGTAATAAACCGAAACCGCTACAAATTCAAACGCTGCCAGCGCCCCGGTAAAAAATGAAAGTCGAAAATCAAGCCGCAAGGTGGAAAGTACGATGAACAAAAAGTAGGTAAGCGTGGCCGGAGCCTGAAGTATAACAATTTGTCCTGAATGTTCGACAATAAAAATGAACAGCAACGTAAGCAGGGTTATTTCCGAAAAAGCGTTGAGGTAACCAAACACATTACGGTGGTGAAAAAACACCCGCACTTTTTTCCTGATGAAATAGTGCACTACCGATTCGTAAATAATAATCAGCACCGCAAAAATAAGGATGGCATAAATGGCAATATGGGAGTTGAAAAGTGAAAGATACCGGTTGCTGTAAAAGAAATAAATTACCATCAACAAAATGGCCTCAAGCCCCAGCATTCCAATTAAAATAAGCGCACGAAGACGTTCGCTGCCCGCAATCTCTGCATTGAAAAGCTCATTGGAATTTTCAGGCGGAGGGAAAAAACTCATTTTGCTACCCACTTTCATTTTTATTCAATACTAATAACGAAACAAAGTTAGTTAATGTTTACTAACTTCCAAATTTTTGAATATTTTTTATCCAAATCCTTCCGGTAAAATTATCCTTACTGCCTATAGCAACAAGGATAATTCAGTATACTTTTCATTTATCTAATGTGCTCCGTGCAAATCGTTTCCATGCTCAACAATGCTGTGAACAGCCTCAAGAGTATGGGTATAATCAACATAAGCGGCAACATAATCCCGCCCTGCTTTAACCGACTCATTTTTCTGCTGATTTAATGCAACAACTTTATCATATTTTTCGCGAATAACATTAGCAACATGGCTGTTTAATCGGGTAATCAAGTCATCAACATCCCCTTTGAGTACAGCATTATCACTCATTTGAATAATCTTTTTTGTGGTTCCAGGCGCCTTTAGACCGGTGTAAGGAGCCCCTTCCGTTTCGCGATGAAGACGAACAAGCGTCTCAAAAAAGTAATTCTCTACAACCTCATAAATTTCCTGATCCCCGCTTTTTAAAGCAATTGTTTTTTTGAAGAGCGAGGCTATCTCACTTTCCTGTTCCCTGGAAATCCATTTAAAAACAAGTTTTGGATTGTTCGCTTCCAGTGCTTCTTTTGCATCCGTAATTACCGGTCCATCGTACGAATCGCAATGTCCCAAAGCCGTGTTGCCAGCCAATATGGCAAGCATAAACAATGAGGCAAACGCAACTGAAAATTTTGCTCTTTTCACGCATTCTACCATCTCAGTTTTTTTCCCTTCTCCTTTAGTTTTCATCTTTAAAATTTTTAATGTTGAATACTCAAAATTGTCAGAACAAACATAGAAGAAGCGGGCAATGTGTGCGACCTACTTTATAAACCAGTACTCTTTTTTCAAAAAAAAAATGTGGTGTTTACCGGGAATGCTGCTTTTTATATGAGGAAGGAGTTTGTCCGGTAATATTTTTAAAAACCCTGTTAAAAGCCGATTTTGAATTGAACCCGGCTTCGTAAGCAATTCCCAGAACAGAATATTTCTGGTACTCCGGATCGATAATTTTGGCTTTCACCTCTTCAACCCGGTACCGATTAATAAAATCAAAAAAGTTTTGTCCAATATTTTTATTTATCACCTGCGATACATAATGCGAAGGAATGTTCAATTCATTTGCCAGTTCTGGTAAATTTAAATTGGGATCCAGGAATGGCTTTTTTTCTACCATGAAAGTTTTCAGCTTTTGAGCATATATTTCAGCATCGGTCTCTTTCAGCATTGACCCTGCATACTTACTGTACGAACGCCCCTCCGTTACAAACTGGTCTTTCCCATAACCGGAAAAAATCTCTTTCTGCTTCAACCCGAAATAGCCAATCAGAATAATAAAAACCGACAGTGACAGAGATAATCCGTCGGTACAAAAAACCCAGGAAAACAAGTGAAAAATATGATGGATTGCAGCAGCAGCCATCAAAATTGTCCATACTACCCCAAAAGTGTAAACAAGCTTTCGTAACCAGTCAAGATTAATGTGCTCAATGGATGAAAAGTTATTGGCTATATTCACATCCAGCTTCTTAAACAAAAAAAGTGAAAGACCAAAATATACCGGACCTGACAAAGCAGTCGCTATCAGAAATAAATGAAACAAACCGGAAGCTCCATATTCTCCTGAAACATGATCAAGTCTTATTGTTACCGCGATTTCAGGTAAAAATGAGACAACAATCAAAAAAAAAATTAAACAGGACAAACGGCACAAAATGCCAAAGGTCCATGTATGAAAATTTAGGTGTTTGGTTAATTAACGACCGAATATACAAATAAAGAAATGGCCCGTGCAGCATGAGCAAAGAGATAAATGCTGCCGACAACAGCGGATATGCTGTGAACAACAGAGTTGAAAAAAGGGCATAAACTCCGGTGTAGAAACCTAAATACAACAACCAGAAAAAAAGGATCTTATCGTGAAAAGATTTCGATTTTTTCTGAATCAGCAATGCTGCAAAAAACAGCGCGTTAAATGCCGCAATTACAAAAATATACTTCACCCTCTTGACGATTTATTGTCATCAGACAGGGAAAAAACAACTCAATCCTGACTTGTACAAAATAATTATTCGAACTTAATAACTTCGACGGGGCAATTTTCGGCTGCCTCCTGAATTGCTTCCTCGTAATCAGAGTAGTTTACTCCTTCAATAACCGTTGCTTCATCTTCCATTTTGAAAACTTCAGGACAAATTTCCTCGCAAAGTCCACAGGCGGTGCATCCTTCTTCAATCCAAACTTTTGTTATTGCCATAATCAGATTATTTAAAATTTGAAACTATCTTTTTTATTGATTTGACTCACTTAATCCCATTCTATTCAAAAGTAAAAAGCAGTAAATGCGTAATGAAAATAACCTCGTTGTAAATATCCGGGCAAATACTGCCATCACTTCGTACTAAATTATTTTAACCGACTCAAATGTAGTTTATAATCCACAAACTGTCAATACCTTTTTATACATTTCAGGACAATCCATTAAAAGGTTTTCGCACCCACTTTTTGCAGCAAAAAAACCAATTAGCCTGTAAATAAAAACTCCGTGCAATGAAAACAAGTATGCATAAATGACAATACATATCGACAAAGTCACCTTGTTTCATACACCATCATTCAACCAGAATAGTTCGTTTTGTGTCGGCAAAATTACCTGCCTGAATCCGGTACAGATAAATCCCGGCAGGCAATCCGGTTGCATTCCATTCTGCCCGATGAGTCCCGGATTCAACCACCTTATCTACCAACGTTTCTATTTCCTTCCCATACAAATCATATATCTTAAGGGTCACCTTTTCTGCTCGGGACAAAGAGTATTCAATTACGGTTGAATTTTCAAACGGATTTGGGAAACTTTGCCCCAGCTCACAATCCTGATTTGAAAGAGAATGTGCATTTGTAGGATCTTTTTCCGTAATACAAATTGTTCCGATTTGACCGTACGACGTGGAATCGGGGTGTATTGCTGAAGATTGGTTCGTTGGCCCTACGGTAAGCATGGTGTAGATGCCCGACACATGGTTTGAAGCGGGTGCAACCCACTCGGGCAGGGAGAGAGTAACCCACTGTCCGGGAGTCGTTATCGGATCAGAGATTCCAATAAGTGTCCCATCGCCGGGGCTTGTGAGCGGAGCGGTGGATGCTTTAAATTCAAACTGTACGGGATAGGGCCTGTTAAAAGAGGGCATCCAGCGTGCAGTAAATGAAACAGCGTATGCTTTGCCCGGGCTGAAGGGAACACTGAGCACCTGCTCCATGGATTCACCAATGGCATGATTCCCCCACATACCAATACTTACAGTATCAGTGGCATCACAAGTTGAAGCGCTAACATCGGGAGATTCCCCGTGGTACCCATTTATAAACATGGTTTTCGACCATGAACGCACCCAGTCTGCCGTGGCGCCAATTGGCATGGGGCCGTATGTTGCATCAACATTAAAATTGTGGTTTTGAACAAGGTTGTTTTCACATTCCGTGATGCACCCCGGTTGGTTGGGACAGCTCTTTATCGTAAAAACATCACCATAAGCCCATGTAATATAGTTTACTTCCTGAACGTAAGCCTGATATAGCCCCGGAGCGAAATTGGGGGGAATATTCCAGGTTTCATTCCCGTCGTTCAGGGTATTTGGGTTTACAACGGCAGCCACTGCCCAGGAATTGACATCAATAATCGAAACAACTACATTCCATGTCGGGTCTCCGCCATTCCAACTGATTGTGATCTCAGTTCCGGCACAAAGCGAATCGGTTTTGGTTGGGGCAACCAACTCAAACTCCGGTGTCTGTGATGCAACTATGGTTCCTGCATTTCCTGCTGCATAAAAACCCCTCCTGATATCCGATTTTTCAATTCCACGTGCCGTGGCTGCAAACAAGTCTTCATTTGTACGGCTGTTTTCTTCAACCCAAACCGTAGGAAGTCCGTCTCCGTCGTCATCGGGATCAGTGCTGCGCAAAACAACTCCGTTATTTCCAACAGTAATCCAGCTGTCATTGTTAAAAGCCAGGTCGTTTAATACAACTGATTCCGGACTAATAATTCGCAGAGGAAGAGTAGATTCATCGCACTCTTCCATAGGCTCCAGAGTTGTGTCGAAGTCGAATGGCAAAGTCCGGGGGCACCAATCTTGATCCCAGGCTTGCCTGGCAACAACCTCCACATCTCCGCTTACCGATGCCGGAATGTCCAAATCAAATCTGCCGTTACTCTCTGTAAGGGTTTCTGCAATTATTGTCTTGTCATCCATCCGGCGCATCACCATCAAAATACCTTCCAGCTCAACATTCTCCCATTTGGGTTGTAACACGCCCTGAAATGTACTTCCGGAAAGCATAAACAGCATGTTTCCTTTTTCACCAACACCTCCTGACACAAGCATTCCTTTATGCAGGTTTTCGCATTGCTCCTTGTCAAAAATAACACCGCCGGTTGCCAGCAGGGCACATGAATTTTCAATGCTGTCTTTAGCCCAGGTGGCGCCATAATTTGTGGAAGTTTGTATGCCTCCGCCATCATTCCCAACCAACTTTACCTCATCGGCCAACGCTTTGCCTGCTTTAAATTTCCTTTTGGATTTTACGGCACTAATACTGTCTCCTGTTGCTACCAAGTCCCAGGTCTGGCCTCCGTCAAAAGTTCTGAGCATTCCTTTAACACTGGCAACAAATCCGGTGTCGGGATTCAGGAAGGTAACAAATTTAAAACTCTGGGTAACTCCTGCATCCATTTCAATTTTTTCCCATTCAATGCCATCATTCGAGGATTTTAGAATGGTTGCGTTTTGACCCACTGCAAAAACGATATTTTCATCGTAATTTGCTCCGTCCCCGGTTATGGCATAAAACGAAACCGGAGCATCTGCGGAGCCGGCATAGGTTGACTCCCAGCTTTCCCCCATGTTTGTACTCCGAAAAACGGCATTGGTATCTCCCACTGCAATAATGGTCCGGGCACTACTGTTTATGCGCAATGCATTAATTTTTATCTCTTTCCCCGTCTGGGGGTTACGCGTTTTCCAGGCGTTTCCACCATCGAAAGTAGAAAGAATATTCCCCTCTTCATCAAGGGCAAACAATGTATCAGGGGAGAAAGCCACCACATCCCGGAGTGATTTCCCAGTCCCTCCGGGAAGTTTTGTCCAGTTAGACGGCAACTGCGATACAGCAGGTATTGTTAGAATAAAAAAAGCCACAAATAGGCCGGATTGTAAAATTCTTTTCATCGTTTAAATTTTGGGTGATTTATTATAAAGCCGGTGATTCCAATCTTCTATTTCTCCTGTTTCCAGTCTTTGACGAACTGTCTTTTTCCATGCTTCGCTTAGCGGACCAATATGAGTCATTTCTTCCAGCAACCGTTCGTTTTTCATATCGATATACAAAAGGTGCAGCAGCCTTTTTAAAGGCCATTCAGGACAGGTTCGATCCAACAGGGTAAAATGATCCCCTGCCTGTATCCAGCCTTCTTCCAGCACACGGTAGTACCAGCCTGTCCGAAGACTGTCCTGTACCATGCGCGACATATTCGGATGACCAAACCGGAGGTTCAGTTTCCAGCACGGTTGCCGGGCCTGGCTGACTTCCAGCACAACAGATCCCACCCTGTATTTATCGCCAATACAAATGGTAGATTCATCCATTCCCATGGTAGATATATTTTCGCCAAACCCGCCCTCTCGCAACATACCCGGCAAGGAGATATCCGGAACATTTTTCCAGTAATTGTAGTGTTCGAATGCATAATGATGAATGGCCTTATCCCGGCCTCCATGATGTTTTTTATCGGCTTGCTCGTCGTTAACCAGCCCTAAAACCGATACTTTTTCTTTTTTTAGCGTTGCCTTCTTTTTAATACCGCTGGGCACACCTTCCTGTCCCAGCAGGCCAATTTTTCCCGTTAAAAGCGTAGTAATCTTCATATTTCAGGTATTCTTTTTCCAAACATGTTTATCATTACCGAGCAACTCACGGCCCCAAACCGGAACTTCAGCTTTTATCCTTTCCACAATTTCGTTGCAGGCATCAATGGCCTCCCGGCGATGCGGCGCCGAGGTAAAAACAAAAAAGCATATTTCGCCCGCATCCACCTGTCCCAGGCTATGGTAAATATGCACACATGTAACCGGGTATTTTGCAAAAACGGCCTCCCTGATGTCAAATACTTTTTCCAAAGCCATCTCTTCATAAGCAGTGTACTCAATGGCAGTTACCACACCTTCGTCTTTTGTATCGGCCCGCACCTGTCCCAGAAAAATGGCATGGGCGCCAATATCTGTCTGGGTGGCATGTTTTTGAACCGATTCAGTTATTTTCTCCGCAGGAATTGCTCCCTGTATAAAAATATTTTTGGGCTTCCTTTCCATATAAACCATTATTTAACAGGTGAATCAGGATGTTTCACACCACCCGTTACTGAATACACATTGTCTCTTTTTAACACTTTCCGTAATTCCACCGCTGCCGGCTGACTGCGAATTCCATGCTGGCAAAACAAAAAGATCGACTTACTATCGAATACTGAATTTTTCTTTTGTATTAATTGAGAAAAAGGAATCTCCAGGCATTCGGTATTTGTCCACCGGGGCATTTCATACAATTCACGGATATCGATAAAAACCGATGGCTTTTGTTCTGCCATTAACATGGCCGCATTCCACCCAATATCAATTCCTGAAACACATTCAAACGCATAATCTGTTTTTAAAAATGCTTCTGTTGTGGCGGGCCGTCTCTTTTGTGCCTCATCACTGGAAGTCAGTCCAATGTCATAAAAAGACTGCTCCGCAAGGTTATAAAAAAGTACTTTGTTGACCAGAGTTTTACCAATTCCTGTTATCCATTTAACGGCCTCGGCAGCCTGCATGGTTCCAATAATTCCGGATAAAACCCCAATCACCCCCGCCTCGGCACAACCCGGAACTTCACCGGGCTCCGGCATAAGCGGGTACAAATCCCGGTAATTGGCACTTCCCTCGCCGGCACAAAACAGGGCAACCTGCCCCTCGTACTTGTAAACGGCGCCATAAACAAGTGGTTTTTCGAACAGCGCTGCAGCATCATTCAGCATATACCGGGTAGCAAAATTATCGGAGGCGTCAATCAGAAGGTCATAACCGGGCAGTATCTCAACCAGGTCTTTTGCCAAAAAGTAACGATCATACGCTTCAACCTGTATATCCGGATAACGTTCATTGATGTAATGTTTGGCAACAGATGCTTTGGGATTTCCAACATCGTTCAGGCCAAAGAGTACCTGCCTGTTAAGATTGGAAATGGCCACACGGTCGCCGTCGGCAATGCCAATACTTCCAACACCAGCCGCCGCCAGGTAAAGGAGAGCCGGGCATCCCAAACCTCCGGCCCCCACCACAAGCACTCTGGCCGATTGCAGTTTTTGCTGCCCTTCCCTGCCCAGTTCAGGTAAAATTATCTGTCGTTCGAAGCGTCCCATTTCTATTTTTTTACCCGCCGGAGTAAGGAGGAAGCAAAGCTACTTCTACTCCTTCATCCAAAGGTGTATTATTATGAATGAGCTGTTTATTAACAGCTAATGTAAATTTTATTCCTTCCAGTTGCGGATATCTCTCAAACAGCCAGGCAGTGAGCTGGTCCGTATCAGCCATGAGCGGAACAGTCAAAACATGCTGCCCGGTTTTTTCTGCTAGTATTCCGAACATTTTTATTGTGTGAAATCCGGTCTTCATTTTTTTATCCTCCAATTCGAATCATACTTCGGTTTTTAATGGTTTCAGGATCAACTTTTTTGTATCCGTTCATAAATTGACCTCCCATTATTTTGTGCTTCCCGCGAATCGACTCCCGTATAAGTGGCTCAATTGGCCGTCCGGCACGATACTCTTTCAGAATATCAACTTCTTCTTTTCCGAAAATGCAATTTTTCACTTTCCCGTCGGCCGTCAGCCTGATGCGGTTGCATTCCCCGCAAAAATGCTTACTCATTGTCGTAATAAAGGCAATGGTGCCTTCAAAACCAATTACCTTGTATTTTTTTGCCGTAGCATGCGGTTCATCTTTCAGCTTCACCAAATCATAATGCTGTTCTGCCATTTTCAGCATTTGCCCGGCAGTAATCACCTTTCCGCTGTTCCAATGGTTACCGGCGAAAGGCATAAATTCAATGAACCTGACGTGTAGTGGCAGCCTACGGGTCAAATCAATAAAATTGAACAATTCCTTTTCGATAACACCGGATATTGCCACTGTGTTCAATTTTACCCGGATGTTGTTCTCAAGCAGGAGCAGAATGTTTTCCCACACCTGCCGGAAGGTGTCCCGTTGTGCAATGCGTATAAAAGTATCCGGGTTTAGTGAATCCAGACTGACATTTACGGAACGGATACCCGCCTCCTTAAAAAGTCCGATAAAATTGCGCACTCTTGCGCCGTTGGTGGTAAGCGTCAGCTCCACGGGCAGGGGTGCAAGCAGCCGGATGATCTCCTCCACTCCATTCCTGACCAGAGGTTCTCCTCCGGTCAGGCGTATTTTTGTTACCCCAAGCCGGACAAAAACTTTTGCAATATTCTCTATTTCATGCGGCTGCATCAATTTTTCGCCCGAAAGAAAATCTATTTTCCCCAGGGGCATACAATAGCTGCACCTGAAATTACAGTTATCGGTGAGTGAAATACGCAAATAGTTATGGATTCTTCCAAATTGATCGAGCAGCATGAGCAATTCCCTGTTTAATTTTTGGTATTTCGGTAGTTCCAGATTACCTGCTGGTATGGCCTCCAAAGGTAGGTAAACGGATAAACCAGAAAGTGCATAAAACGGGTAAACGGAATCATTCCGATTAAAATAAAGGCCGAAATAATGTGAATCTGAACCGCCACCGGAAGTTGGGATACAGCCGCTATTTCAGGATTGAGTTTAAAAACAGACCGCAGGTAAGGAGTTAACACCAGGGCAAACCACGACGACCCCCACCTGAAAAAGAAGGCAGTCCAAAGCCCTGTAACCACCTGAGTCAAAAGGATAATATAAACAAAAATATCCATCCAGGTTGTTACAACGCGGAGCCTTTTTGTTTTGATGCGCCTTAAAATCAACAAAATGAGTCCGGCCAAAACAATAAACCCAAAAGCAAAAGCGGTAAATTCCAGAATATACAGGCGCAGGGGTACCTGGTTCCAGGCTAACACAGCGCGTGGCGTAAGAAATGCTGCCAGGTGGCCGAAAAAAAGAAAAATCAGTCCCCAGTGAAACGGCCTGCTCCCGAAATACAGTTGTTTACTTTCAAGAAACTGGCTGGAAAGAGAGGAAACCTGGTATCCGGAAAAACGGTACCTGTAAATACTGCCTAAAAGCAAGGAAAGCGTTGCAAGGTAAGGCAATACAATAAAAAAGAAAACTCCGTTCATAACATCGTTCTTTATAACTATTAACTACAAAGGCTATTTAATATTCCTCCATTGTGGCAGGCATTCAAAACTCCTGGCCTTTTCCTGCGAACTGAAATTAAACCGTTCAAATTCAGAAGCAGGATAGTCATTTTTCATCACATTCAGAAGTACTTCCAGCATTCCTTTATACACATTATCGGTAGCCTGAAACGACTCAATCATCTTTTCAAGCGCCGGAATCATTATTGAAACGACTAGTTCTTCAGCCAGGTTTTGATCCCCGAGTTTGGGCAACAAAGTGAGCATATTGGGCAGGTGATCCGGAAGTTCACTTCCGCAGTCATTCCCTGCGTTCTCCTGTTCTTTTTTCATGTTGGCCAGAAATATACCCCGGTTATAATCTTCTCCGTAAAGTACGTAGCCGATATCCAGATAACAAACTGCCTGTACGTCAAAGGTGCTGATGTAATATTCCTGCTGGGCGGCGATGGTTTTCTCCTGAACATGCGTAATAAACATTTCAAGTTTAGGTCCCTGTTCAGTCAGCCCATTCCAGATAATTTTCCGCCACACTCCAATGAAGGATTCCCTTTTCGGAGTGGGATACCTGAAAATGGCAGCCAGGTCTGTATAATGTGTTAAATCCTTCATTTTACAATCCTCGTTTTGGTTTTTTCATAAATCCGAACCCTGTACTCCCCTTATGAATATGGGTTTCTTCCATCATTTCAATGGCTTCTTCACGATGCGCCGGAGGAATAACAAAACGTTCTTCCAGCCTGGCCAAAGAGGTTAACCGGTAAATATCTTCTGCCACATCAGGCGTCAAACCCGATTCCAGCATAATTTTATCCACATCATCCCAACTGATATCCCCTACGGTAACTGCCCGGCGGTACTGCCGAACGCTCATCAGCTTTTTCAGAATATTTCCAATGATAGTGGTATCTCCCGCACTGAAAAGGCTGGCAAGGTATTTTAACGGAAGGCGCGGGTTGTCCATGTCATCCCAAAGTGCCGATCCCACATTGTGGTAATTATTGTCATCGTTGATTTGCGCCATGGCCGGCAACAATGGCATTACGTAAAACAAACTGGGCAACGTGCGAAACTCAGGGTGAAGGGGCAAAGCCACCCCCCACTCTTTCACATACTTCCAAACCGGGGATTTTTGCGCCGCTTCAATGGTAGAATCCGGAATTCCGCATGTTTTTGCAGCGGCAATCACTTCGGGATCGTTCGGATCGAGATACAAATCAAGCTGTTTTTTTACGAGATCTTTTTCATCGCAGGAAGCCACCTCTTTCAGGCGGTCGGCGTCATAAAGCATGACACCAAGGTACCGGATACGTCCCACACACGAGTGCATGCAGGCCGGTGCCTGCCCGGTTTCGAGCCGTGGATAACAGAGAATGCACTTTTCTGATTTACCGGTGTGCCAGTTAAAATAAACCTTCTTGTAAGGACATGCTGTAACACACATTCTCCAGGCCCTGCAGCGCTCCTGATTAACAAGTACAATCCCGTCTTCCCCCCTTTTGTAAATAGCGCCGGAAGGACATGCGGCAACACAGGCCGGATTTAGGCAGTGGTTGCAAATACGCGGCAGGTAAAACATTACCATCCGTTCCAACTGGAACATGGTTTCCCTTTCTGCCGGTGACAAATCTTTCAGGTTTACATCGTTTCGGGCATATTCTGGCGATCCTCCCAAATCGTCGTCCCAGTTGGGCCCTGCTTTCGGCGTCATTTTTTCACCGGTTACCAGTGAAACCGGCTCTGCTGTTGGCTGGTCGTCTCCTTCCGGAGAATCAAACAATTTTTCATACTGATAAGTCCATGGCTCATAGTAATTATCCATGGTAGGCATGTGGGTATTATGAAACATTTTTTTTAATCCTTTCACTTTCCCCACTCCTTTCAATTTTAACGAATCTCCATTTTTTTCCCATCCGCCTTTGTAAGCTTCCTGATCTTCCCATTTCCCCGGATAGCCGGTCCCCGGTTTGGTTTCCACATTGTTCCACCACATGTATTCGGCTCCTTTTCTGTCGGTCCATGTATTTTTACAGGCAATGGAACAGGTGTGGCACCCAATACACTTATCGAGGTGAAAGACCATTGAAATCTGCGATCGTATATCCATAATTGTCGTTTTATCGATTTAAAAATTCACCTGATTCATTTTCTGCACAAAAACAAAAGTATCCCGGTTAACCCCCACAGGCCCCCAGTAATTCATGTGGAAGGTGAACTGACCGTAACCACCCACCAACAGGTTGGGTTTCAGGTGCACCCTTGTAAGGCTGTTATGACCGCCAGCCCTTCTGTTTCCGCGGCTGGGCGATTTAGGTACCGAATAAGTCCGTTCGGGCGAATGGTAAACGATACATATTCCCGAAGGAATGCGGGAACTTACACAGGCGCGTGTACAATACACGCCATTGTCGTTCAGCACTTCCACCCAGTCGTTGTCCTTTATCCCAAGCTCTTTTGCATCTTTTTCGCTGAGCCAGCAGGGTTCCATTCCCCGCGAAAGGGTAAGCATGCGCAATGTGTCTCCGTAAGTGGAGTGAATGTGCCATTTCCCGTGAGGGGTCAGCACATTCAGCAGTTTGGCCCTGCCTTCATTCACCGATTTGCGTAAATCGCCATACAATTCAGGGCGCGGCGAAGGTTTGTATGTTGGCAGGTTTTCACCAAAATGAATGTACCCCTCGTGGTCAAGGTAAAAATGTTGCCGCCCGGTAAGGGTTCTCCACGGAACAAGGTATTCCACATTCAGAGTAAAGGCCGAATAAGCCCTGCCATTATCCATTAAACCCGACCAAATAGGAGAATTGAGCAGCCTTCGCGGTTGAGAAAGTAAGTCTTTGTACCGTACCGAAGACTCATTATTTTTCGGACGAAGGTTACTCAAATCAACGCCCGTATTTTGTTCTGCACTCACAAACGCTCGTTCGCTCAGCTTTCCGTTCGTTAAGGATGAAAGTTGCAACAACGCATCAATGGCTTCCACATCCTCTTTGATGGAAGGGTAAGATTTGCCGTCAACCGTATGAGTATGTTTTTTATCGGAGAGCAGCCCCTCATAAAAATCGTCGCACTGAAAAGAAGTGCCGTGTGCACCCACTCCGTTTTTTACGTTGTCACCCAAACTTATAAACCGGTCGTAAAGCTTTGTATAATCTCTTTCAACTGTCACCATATTGTGCATGGTTTTTCCGGGTTCCGGCTCGCACTCCCCGGCGAACCAGTCTTTTATTTCCCTCTGCGAAATTTCCCCCTTCGAATCGTGCGCAATGGGTAAATTCACCACATCCAGTTGTGGTTCCGGCAAATGCACTTTAGCCAGTTCACTGGTTACCCGCGCAATTTCCCGAAAAATAACCCAGTCGGGTTTAGATTCCCAGACTGGCGGAATAGCCGCAGAAAGAGGATGAATAAAGGAGTGCATGTCGGTACTGTTCAGGTCTGCTTTTTCATACCAGGAAGCAGCCGGCAGGACGATATCGGAATATAATGCAGACGTATCCATTCTGAAATTTAAATCCACCACCAAATCCATTTTTCCCTCCGGGGCATCCTCTTTCCATTCAATCTCCTTCACAAACTCTTTTGCTACTTCGTCGGCAATTTCATTATGGTGGGTTCCCAGGTAATGTTTCAAAAAATATTCATGCCCTTTTGCACTTGACATCAGGGCATTTCCCCTCCAGATATACCATACCCTTGGAAAATTCACCTCTTCATCCGGATGATTGACCGAATACTTTAAATCTCCTGATTTCAGTTTTTCAATTATATACTGCTGAATTTCTTTGCTCCCCGAAGCGCCTGCCTTTTTTGCCTCCTTTACAATGTCAAACGGATTTTTATTGTATTGGGGGAAAAACGGCATCCATCCGTTTCTTACCGATTTGGCAATAAGATCGGCAGAATGCTGCGAAGAAAATTCATTTTTGGGGACTGCATTGTAGTCGGCCTGGTTGCCATCGTACCGCCACTGATCGGAATGGATGTAATGCCAGATGGGAGCCTGCTGAAACCGGGCCGGAATCTTCCAGTCTTTACCCGACATGATGGTACCCCACGAATCAACAGGTGCCAGCTTTTCCTGCCCCACATAGTGGTTCATTCCGCCACCATTTACCCCGATACAGCCGGTAAGAATCAGCGACATGGTAGCCGACCGGTAAATCAAATTACTGTGATACCAGTGATTGATCCCTGCGCCAATGATAACCATACATTTTCCGTTGGTAGCCTGCGCGGTGCGGTACCACTCACGGGCAAACCGGATTACCGTTCCTGCACTGATTCCCGAATATATTTCCTGCCATGCCGGCGTATAAACCGAACCGGAATCTTCGTAATCTGCCGGATAATCACCCTCAAGCCCCCTGCTGACCCCGTACTGGGCCATCATCAGATCATAAACGGTGGTAAATGCCACCTTCCCGGCTGCCGTTGTTACGTAACGCACGGGAACCCCTCTTTTTATTTTTTCATTCTTATCAAAACGGGTAATATCCACCTGCAAGATTTCATCGTTTTGTTCTATCAGACTGAGCAGCGGATTGTATTCATCCCCGGTTTCACCATCCCTGAACCGGATGTTCCATTTTCCCTTTTTTTCCTGCCAGCGGTGCCCCGAACTTCCCGACGGGCAAACAAACTCCCCGCTCTTTTCATCGATATTCAGAAACTTCCAGTCTCCATTTTCTGCCGTTTCATATTTCTCTAAAATATTCGCCCGCAACAGCTTTCCCGGAACATAATTTTCCCCTTCCCTGTTCAGCTCCACCAAAAACGGAGCGTCAGTATATTTTTTTGTGTATTCGATAAAGTAAGGAACCTTCTGCTCAAAATGTGCTTCTTTCAGAATAACGTGTGTTACGGCCATCCAAAAAGAACCGTCCTGCCCGGCGTGTACCGGAACCCATTGATCGGCATATTTTGCGACCATATTAAAATCCGGAGAAAATACCACTGTTTTGGTACCGTTGTGCCTTGATTCGGAAAAAAAGTGAACGTCGGGCGTACGCGTCATCCCCAGGTTGGCCCCCATCACCGCAATAAATTTGGAATTGTACCAATCAGCGCTTTCGCAAACGTCGGTTTGTTCACCCCAGGTTTCAGGAAACGAGTTAGGCAGGTCACAATACCAGTCGTAAAAGCTCAGGTTTACGCCACCAAACAGTTGCAAAAAACGGGAACCGGCTGCAAAACTCATCATTGACATGGCTGGTATGGGTGAAAAGCCCACCACCCTGTCGGGTCCATATTTTTTAGCAGTATAAATGTTTGCCGCGCCAATAATTTCCAACGCTTCGTCCCATGAGATACGACGAAAACCGCCTTTTCCACGGGCTTTCTGGTAGCGCTTTCTTTTCTGCGGATCCTGTTGAATATTTTGCCAGGCAAGCAAGGCATCTCCTGTCTTTTCTTTTTCTTCCCTGAAAATATCAATTAAGGCGCCCCTTATCATCGGGTATTTCACGCGTACCGGACTGTACAGATACCATGAAAAAGAGATACCCCGCTGGCAACCCCGTGGTTCGTAGTGAGGCAGGGAATTTTCGAGCAACGGATAGTCCAGTGCCTGCGACTCCCAAACCACTATGCCGTCTTTTACATGAATATTCCAACTGCAACCGCCCGTACAATTTACGCCGTGGGTACTTCGAACTACTTTATCGTGCTGCCAGCGGTTACGGTAAAACTCCTCCCATTTCCGCGCTTTGGGAGAAATCATATCTTTTATCCAACTCATATATTTTGTTTTTTTTGATTTTACAATGGATTACTACCCGATATTACGAAGGCACTTTCCGGTTGTCGTAAAGAATATAGATATGAATGAGTAAAAACAGGGCGATTACCAAACTTATAATGGCATAGATTACTCCTCCAGCAGAACGAGACGGATCATCCGCATAACGTTCGTTTACAAAATGGAGCATGGCTGTTACTGCCTCCATTTCTTCGTCAGTCAGGTTTTTATTCTGCAAGGCCACATTCATGGCGGGGAAAGGCGGGTTTTTAAGAATTGCCAGAACTCCGGCCTCCCCCAACCTGCCATAGGAACCGGTAAGGTCGAAACTTAACTTTCCTCCGCCAATAATGGACTCATCCTGTATATTGTGGCAGGCGATACAGGAAGGCGCTCCATTCGCAAAGCTTTCATGACCATAAAAAAGCGCGTTTCCTTTTTTCAGCATATCAGCAGAAAAAGTCACGGTGGCTGTCTTTTTAGTTGTATCCAGGTCAGGCTTTGCAACTGATTCCTCTGTAACATCAGAAGTTCCCAGACCAGTTTCTTTTATATAATCAAGAATACTGATAATTTCAGCATCGTTTAAATCATTATCGGGCATTGGAATCCCGCTGTATTCCTTGAAGAGTTCCACAGCTACCAGGTCATTTTCCTTAATAAGTTTTTGGGAAGAACGAATAAACCGGAACAGCCATTCCTGCTCCCTTTTGTCATTCACTCCGCTTAAATCAGGGCCGATCAGGCGCCCGCCTCCAATAGTATGACAGGTAACACATGTCGCTTTAAACAAGTCTTCTCCACTTTCCTGAGCATACAATGAAGCATGGATAGAAAAAAGCATCAACAGGGCTAGTGTAGCATATTGGTTTTTCATAGCACTCAAAAAATCTTGTTAGTTGAATATTGTAAAAATACAACTTTAAAGCGGACAAAAAAATCCTTTTGTCAATATTAGCAAAATTTTTTATACTTTTTACCCGTTATCGGAATTAAGCAGCTAAAAATGCCTGATGCTGTCAATAGGCTGATTCAATGCAAATTTGTTTCAATGAATACGAAATGATTATATTTAGCTGACGAAAGAAGTAACTATAAAATAATATCTATATGCTAAGGAGAGGTTTTTTAAAGACTACCGGAGCTGTAGCTTCTGGCATAACCATAGTTCCGGGAGATTTCCTTGCGATGCATCGGGCTGATAGCCATTTACGCAAATCCACAGAGATGCAAGCAAATGATTACCAGCAGTTAGTACGTACTGCATTAGATACCCTTATTGAATATGGTCGTGATCGTTATGGGGATAAGCATTCCCCCATGTTTGCCGCCATTTTAACCCAGGATACGCTGGAATGCCCCCAGGAACCGCCCACAGCACCTTCTGTTTCTGTACGTGTTGATGCAGGGCGTATGTCCCGTCGAGCTCCGGGGTCTTCCAATCATTTCTACGATCAATATACTTTCCGTGCGATGGATCTGATGACCCAATTTACAGGAGATCCGAAATACCGCAACGCTGTACTTGATGCACTTCGTTTCAACCTAAATTACGCCGTCGACCGACGCGGCTTCCCGGCTCTTGGGGGACACATTTCATGGAATTTTTATACAGACAGAGCAAATGATCAGGATGGCGACCACCATGAACTGTGGTTTTGGCCTATGGATTGGGAATTATGGTGGGCTGCCGATCCCGATAAGGCGCGTGCTTATGCTGACCGAATATGGGAATGTCATGTAGTTGACAAAACTACCGGGGAAACTAATCGGCATTCCGACAAACAACATGGATGGTCCTTTTCATGGTGTGACGGCACCCTTATGAGTGCCTGGGCATATGCTGCCATACAAACAGGTGAGCAGAAATACCATGACTGGTGCAAGAAAGTAGCCGGATACCATTGGCAACGACTCAATCCGCAAACGGGTCTGATTTCCGGTTCAGGAGGGCAATACGGGCAAGGAGTTGATCGGTACGACACTAGGGATTTTACAACGACGGTTATGCCATTTGTCAGGAACCTTATCGAAATCGGGCAACAACTCGGTGACAAGGAGATGATCTCCATGGGGCGCACAATACTTGACGGTTATGCACAATATGGCTATGATTCCGATAAGGAACTATTCTATGCGCATCTTACTCTTGATGGCAAGCCAGTGCGTGCCGATGCATTACGCGACTTTGTCGATGGCAAAGACGAACCGGAAGGGTATCTGGCCTCCTGGTTACCCGATGCCGGCTGGCATGAGATGCCCCTTTTTACTGCACAGCTTTATGCCTGGGCTGCAGAGCATGTGGATCGCGATGCTTATCTGCCAACTGCACAACGATTCGGCATTGTCCTAACCCGGGCATGGGAGGGACGCTATGCAGGATTCGAAGACTGGTTTGCCCTCCGCGATGCCATTCAACCCTTTTCCAGAGAAACCTATAAAAACGAACGTGGTATAAGCCACACACGCTATGTTCCCCAGGGGAATTTTAATAAACAATTCGTTGAGGATTACAGGAAGGGTGGTTACGTCTATCAGGCTCCCTACGGCCTTTTCGCCGATCATTACGGTCGTATGATTAAGTTTTGTTCTGCTATGTACAGACTGACTCGTGAGAATGCTTGGAATAGATTGGCGATTGAAGTGGCAGATGAAGCTGTTCGATACCTCTGGAGAGGCAAACTTTTTGTCGGTCACCCTGACAAAACTACTTACGAAAACTCCGATCAAATAGGCATCCTCCTTCAGGCGCTCCTGCAACTTCAGAAAGATGATTGAAGTAAAAACCAAATTATTAATCCAACTTAAATTCAGTTCAAAAAAACATGGCAATCATAAGCGGATTCCTGTAATATGGTATATCTTATATGAAAGTACTGTAGAGTTATTATAAATTGTACACGATAGTGGAATTAAACAACTAAAAATGCTTGATGCTTTCAATAGGCTGATTCAATACAAAAGAATGTTATGTAACACTGGTACAGTATCTGAATAAACCATCATCCGGGACAATCACAAACCATTCAGCTCACTGTCCTTCTGCCATTTGTAACAGCTGAATATACTCCTGCCTTCCCGGGAATAACCGGACCAGTTCCCGGGCATATCTTTTTGCCTGTTCCCTCTTTTGTTCCTGCACATAAAAATGGGAAATGGCGTACAACAACCTTTCGTTGCCCGGATTATTTTTTAATCCTTCAAGGAAGGTATTTTCAGCCTTCTGCTTTTCACTTTGCTGTTGGTACAAAAGCCCCAAATTGTAATAGGCCGCCGCATTTTGATGGTTCACCTGCGTACATTCCTTCAAATAGAAAACGGCAGAATCTGCTTTGTTCATTTCTGCATATAACAACCCCAGGGAATAATAAGCGTGATCATAATCCGGCTCCTGTTCCACTACTTTTTTAAGCAAAGCAGCAGCCCGCTGATTTTGATTTTGGGAATTGTAGATAATGGCCAGATTCATCCGGGCCATATTCTGATAATTATCCTTTTTCAGGGTTTCCTCATAATATTGCTGCGCCAGCCCGGTTTGCCCCGAACGGTGATAATACTGTGCCATGTGCATTTTCTCCCCCGGAAAATCGGCATTGTTCCGGTGGTTACTAAAAAACTCTTCGTTTACTTTATTGTACTGGGTAATAATTTCTGCAGGCGAAGAAGAAATATCCATTCCAGCCAAGGCATTAAATGCTGCCAGGCGCACCACCCGTGCCGTATCGGATAGCATATGGATAAAATGCTCTTTGTTTTCCTCCGGGTTGTACATGCCCAATCCTTCTATTGCCGTGCGCCGAACTAAAAAAGACGGATGGTTGAGGGAGTTCAGCAGCACTTGTTGTGCCTGTGGTCCTCCGTAATTCTCCAGATAATACACTGCCGTGGCCTTGGCAATGTCCGGAACTGTATCAATGCTCACAAGGTGTGCAATTTCCTCCGGGGAGGATTCATGGTTGGCAGCCCGCAGCAGCACTTCCGAAAAATGAAATTCCCGCTCTTTACCATACCATTCATTTACCCAATCCGATGCCCATTGTGCCGACTGATCATCATGACACGTATTGCAGGCATTGGGCATGTCATATTTTACGCTCAAATCGGGGCGGGGAACACGAAAACTATGATCGGGCCGGTAATCGTTTACCATATAATGACGCCCCGGCATATGGCAACTTTCACACTGGGCGCCTTCACTCCCCGGTTCATGAAAATGATGGGACCGGTTATCATACACCCGGAAGTCGTGGCACTGGTAGCAAAGCTGGTTTCCGGGAAGTTTTCGTTCATATGTATGCGGATCATGACAATCGGTACACCGCACGCCTTCCCGGTGCATTTTACTTTGCACGAAGGAGCCCCAAACATATACCTCATCCAGTATCTGCCCATCGGCAAAATATAAGCCGGGCCGCAAAATATCAGGACTGTATTGATCCGTCCAATGCTCGTCGTGATGAAAACGGTTGGTCAGCTGCGACCTCCTCGAATGGCAACGGGCGCAAAACTGCATTTGCTCCTGCTGTTGTGAGTTTCGGCCTAAATAGACCGTTCCGAAAACCTCGCTGGAATCGGGATACAATTTGGAAAGTCTAACATGTTCACTGCCAGGGCCATGACACGATTCGCACGACACATTTATTTCATCCCAGGTAGTTTGATAACTTCCGGTTGCATCCGTATAATTTTTTTGCAGGTTGGTAGAATGACAATCGGCACACATGTTATTCCAGTTTTGTGCCCCGCCGGTCCAATGCAACCACTCGCTGTGGTGAATCTCCAGTTCCGGATATAAATCGAACCACTTATTATCGCGGCTGTCCCAGGCAACATGCGTACACTGGTACCGCCCATCCGGAAATTCAATGATATATTGCTGCAAGGGATAATGTCCGAAAGTATATTTCACCTCGAAGGTATCGGGCACTCCTTCCCGGTTTTCCATTACCATATAAAAAGTGCTGTCCTTTTTAAACATCCTGTTGGTGAAACCTTTGCTTTCGAACCGTACATTATTAAAGTCTCCCAGCACGGTTTCCTCGCCTGCAACCTGCATTGCCTTATAATGATCGGATTTTTTCCAGGCCTCATATTCCAGTTCATGGCATTCTTTACAAGCAGCGCTACCCACAAAACGGGACTCCCGCGTTTCCGCGACAGTGGCCGTTTCTTCCTTGCCTTTTCTGACTATTCCTGCGAGCAACCAAACAATAATGCCTAAAAATGACATAATAGACAGGACAGCGAATTTATTTCTGAAAATATTATTCATGAGCCTGTTACTTCCTTTGCGAATCCTTATTCCGTTCGTTGTAAAAGCAATCAGCTCGACATCGATTTTTTTACCATCTCGTCAACATGGATCCGGGTTGTATTGAGGAATGGAATTCCCAGGTATTTTTCTTCTGTAAACATAATGGGAAATTCGGTACAGCCCTGAATTAGCGAATCGATACCATGTTTGTCAATCATTTTCTGAACAATCCCTAGCAATTCAGTTTGGGTGCTCTCCTTAAAAATTCCTATTTCAAGTTCGGTAAAAAGCAATTCGTTAATCCGGTTAATATCATCTGAATCCGGCGAAATAACCTCAATATTGTCGCGGCCAAAAACATCGGAAAAGAAAGAGGCATTCATGGTAAACTTGGTACCAAACAATCCGCAGCGTTTTAGTCCGGTTTGCTTTGCCCTTGTTTTGCAGGCCTCTACAATACTGATAAGCGGAATAGTCACCTTTTCTCTGATTTCGTCAAAAAATAAATGGGGAGTATTGGCGCTAATGACCGCAAAATCAGCTCCTGCCAATTCCAACTTTGAAATACATTCGACAATATAACCCGCCGCTCCTGTGTAATCTTTTTTTTCCAGCCGACCGATAAAGGTGGCCATATTAACACTGTACACAATAATTTCCGGGTAGTTCAGACTTCCGTTCCCGTTTAACGTATTGATCTGACTAATAATCTCCTTATAATAATCGACGGTGGCTTCCGGCCCCAATCCTCCAATAATACCTATTGATTTCATTTAAAAACGATTTTATACCCCTACAAACAATATCCCTAAACATCCTGTTATGTCACCTTGTTTAGTATTTAGCAGAATCTTCGAAAGCAAATGTAGAAATTAAATCCCAAACACCATTAAGACCTTTTTATCCATTTAAAAAACTCATTCTGTTTAATTTGATTTATAAACAAGTAGACTCAGCGAATTTTTTCTACCAGCCTGCTATTTCTGGCCCTCAGCAAAAAAGCCAGGATGAGCACATTTATTAAGGCCAGGATAACAAAAACCAGAAAGCCCCGGGCATAACCAACTGCGCCAAATGCTCCTGCAATGGTTCCCATAACAGGAGGCAGGGCAAATCCGCCAAAAGCCCCCAGTCCGCCAATCCAGCCGGCAGCGCCGCCCACTGCATTCGGCACATAAACCGGTACCAGTTTAAATATTGCAGCGTTGGCAAATCCCATACCGGCAGCCAGCAATAGCACAGCAAAGACACTGCCCGGGACAGAATGTGAAATGGAAAGTGCTGCCGTGGAAATCAGAATGGCAGTTATTGCGAGCAGGGCCACCTTCTCTCCCCCAAACCTGTCGGCTACAGACCCGCCGGGAACACGCAACACCGAAGCGAGAATGGAAAAAACTGCTGTATATAATCCTGCCTTTACCGAATTGAAACCCTGGAATTCGGCCCAATAGGTCGGGAACCATGCCGTCAAAGCAATAAACCCGCCAAAAGTGGTAAAATACAAAGCCACAAGCGCCCAGGTATTTTTAACTTTTGCAGAAAGGAGAAGGCTGTCTTTTATACTGCCTGCAGGAAAAATCTCCTGCCCTTTTTCCCGGGCCTTTTCTATCGCTTTAGCCTCCGGAACCCCGGCTTTTCGATATTGAAAATAATAAGCATTTACACCGACAATCCCGTAAAGGATAGTCCCCACAAGCAAGAAGAGAAACCATGCAAAGTAAGCGGAAATAAATCCGTAGTATGTCAAAAATACGGGCAATACCAAAGAAAAAATTCCTGGGGCAAGGTTTCCGAGACCGCCAAAGATACCCAGCGCCATACCCTGCTTATTTCGGGGAAACCAGTAAGAAGTTTGCCCGATACCTACTGAAAAGGTGGCAATTCCGCAGCCACTTAAAAAGCCAAAAGTCAATACAAGGCCGTACATGCCTTTCATGCCATCGGGATAAGAAGTAAATAACAGCAGGGTAACGCCGCCCAGCCCTATAACACTGAGCAGCATAAGAATCAGAAATGATTTTTTCCCTCCGTTGGTATCTACCGAAGCGCCAAAAGGAATACGCAACAGAGAGCCCGAAAGTGCCGGAATTGCAATTAGCAGGCCTACCAATGCGGGTGTTAAATCCATCGCTTCCTTAAACTTGACAGCTGTTGGTCCGTATAAAGCAACCGCTGCAAATCCGAAAAAAAATCCAACTGTACTGCCAGTCAGGCCTCTTCTGCTGTTTCCCCTGATATTCATGGTGTAAGTTTCAATATTGGTTTCTTCCAAATCTAAATAAAGTAAAAACCAAATTTTGTAACAGATGCAACATTCCGGATAATTTGGAAAAATCGTCCATCGGTATAATTAATTTGAATAGTTTTGCTGTAAATCAAAATTATATGACAAAATGAAGAAGATAGTTTTACTTTTGGCCGCTTCTTTTGTGGCCGTTTCACTTTTTGCACAAACCGGAAAAGTTCTTGAATCCCTGGTATTTGAAAGCCAAAAGGTGAGTTATCCTGTAGAATACTCTGTTTACCTTCCACCCGACTACGATATTTCACAAAGGAGCTACCCTGTGCTCTATCTGTTACACGGGTATTCCGACGATGAAACAGGCTGGATTCAGTTTGGCGAAGCAAATTCCATTGCCGATCGGGGAATTGAAAACGGCGATTTTCCTCCCTGCATTATTGTAATGCCTGATGGGAAAGTTTCGTGGTACGTGAACAGCCACAACGGCGATGATCCGTGGGAAGACATGTTTACCGAAGAATTTATACCACATATTGAAAAAGAATACCGCATTCGCAGCAAAAAGGAATTCAGGGCCATTGCCGGACTTTCCATGGGAGGAAACGGCGCTCTCTTGCTTTCCATGCGACACCCTGACCTGTTTTCGTCATGCGTTGCTCTCAGCGCCGGCACATTTACCGATGAAGAAATACTAACCGGTAGTGCATACGAGCGTTATTTCGGAAATATTTTTGGTCCGAAACCGACTGACGGCAAAGTGACCGATTACTGGAAATCTTACAGTCCGCTGCACCTGCTGGAAACCGTGGATGCAGACAAACTAAAATCCATCCGGTTTTACATTGACTGTGGCGACGATGATTTTCTTTACAAAGGCAATTCGGCTCTTCATGTAAAAATGCGCAACCTGGGTATTCCTCATGAATACCGTGTACGCGACGGTGCTCACCGATGGGAATACTGGCGCACAGGGCTATACGACGGACTAAAATTTATCTCAGAAAAATTTCACCGGTAAAACCTGCCGGCAATTCTAAATTGAATGTGTAGAATTTTCCCAGCCTTTGGGACAACCTACATGGAAAAGCGCTACGAATAATGCTGCTTAAATTCTTCCCAATGAACGATTTCTTCCAACTGTTTACGTTTCTTGGGAGGAATTTTTTCTTCTTCCGGATAACCTAACGGTATCATAGCTACCGGCACAATATAACCCGGAAGTTTCAATGCCTCCGCACTGCGCTGCGTATCAAAATTGCACACCCAGCAGGTCCCCAATCCCAGTTCGGCTGCCTGAAGGGTCAGGTGGTCAATGGCAATGGCAACGTCAATTTCTGCTGAATCTTTCCCGTCAATACTCCTTTTCCACGATTGCGAATGATCGGCACAGGCCAAGATAACAACCGGCGCTGTTTTAAACCAGTCGCGTTGATAAGCATTATGTAATTTGACCAAATTCTCCGTTTTTTTTATCACAATAAAATGCCATGGTTGAAAATTTACAGCCGATGGCGCCAGTCTGGCTGCCTCCAGTATTTGCAGTATTTTTTTATCATCTACAGGCGTGTCTTTATAACTCCTGACGGAATAACGGCGGTTTATAAGCTCAGCAAACTTCATAATTTCTTCATTACAGATCAAAACCGGAAAAATATGCTTTTTTTAATAAAATCAAGATTTTTTTGTAACGATTTTCCAATCCGGTCGTCTCATTCTATGTTCAGAATAACAAAAACTATTTTTTTAATTAAAATTGGAAACCATGAAAAAATTAAATGTATTGAGTTTGTTCGTCCTTTGTTGCCTCTTTCTCCCGGCTCTTGCCAATGCCATTGATTTTAGCACTAAAATTATAAACTATGAGATAGAGGCCGTTGAAAATGTAACGCCTGATAAATCAGTTGAAAAAGTTTGGAACCTGACCTATGAGGGCTCTGACAAACCGGTTACTGTAGTAAAGCGTAGTACTGCCAAAGGAGTTGTTTACATAGCCACTACATCTTTTTTTGAAGTATGCTACGGCTGTTCACAAAAAGGATTTGGCGTCAGGCCCATAAAGAAAACATGGAGCACTGTTCCCACCGAAATTAACGACGCCGTCCTGAATGCTGACGAAGTAAAAAGACAGGAAGTTATTACTCCCCAAAAAATAGATGACGAAAAAGCATTGGGATTAATTGCCAATTACCTGCCCAATTTACTCAACGGCAACTATAAACACCTGTTAAACTAAAAATCCAGGTTATAATCTGAAAGTAACAGGGTAACCAGAAAAACGGGCCATAGCCAAAATCCTGCCTGAACAAGGGCAAAATTCATAGCAGGAAATGACGTAAAAAAACGGGGAAGTTAGCAGGCATAAAAGTAACCAGACTGAGTATCAGACACGAGTAAAGAACATAAAATACTTAGAAAAGAAAGATTCTTCCAGAGCATTTTATGTACCGGAAAAGGGAAAATGAAAAAATTTGTAATCTGCTGAAAACTTCCCCGGCCCGTTTACCAGCAGAAAAATAAGCAACATGGCCATGGCAAAATCCGTACGGGCAGCATGGGCCATAAACCAGAATCCTTCATTCAGCAGAATGGGGATTTTTGTTGTAATCAGGGCTGTTGCCATAATTGTTAACAACGGAATAGTTGCGAGCCTTGTCAGCAGTCCGGTTAGTATGAATACTCCGCAAACAACCTCGAAGCTTGCAACAAAATATGCCCAGAATTCCGGGTTTTCGAAACCGATATTTTCAAAGCGGCCTACTCCTACCATTTCAGGATAAAGAAACTTCTGAATGCCTTCGGAGAGGAAAACCAGCCCCACTATAATACGCGGAATCATCGATCGGTTGTCATTGTCCGAACTCCAAAGCCACGCTCCAATCTTTTTTATTGAATTCATAATACCCTCATTTTAAATGAGTCCTGCACCCAAACCAATGGAAATAAAAGTAAGCATTACAGCCACTAAAACCTGAACGAACCGGAAAGTTACTTTTTTGAGCAGCCTGCTCCCGGCAAAAGCGCCGGCAATGGCAGCAAGAGTTGCAGAAACAAGCAATGTCAAATTCTCAGACAAGCCGGAAGTCGTAAATCGCGAAGCATAAACCGACAACCTTGTAATGTCAACCAACGACGCAATAATTACCCCGGTGGCAATAAATGCTTCTTTGGAAAGCCCGCTTTTTATAAGAAAAGCACTCCGCAAAGCCCCCTGAACACCTGCCAGCCCCCCGAAAAAACCACTCAACAAACCGCCAAAAATCAACCTGTTACCTCCCATCTGGATCTTTTGCATCGCCGGCAAAATTTCAGACACGGAAAAGAACAACAAAAGAACGGCAATGATTAGCTTCACCGGTGTTATCTGAAACATTCTACCCCAAAGCTCATATTCATAAACAGAAGGTAAACCGGTTATTTTTAGTAACAGCCATGCTCCAATAAAAGATGCCATAACAGCCGGAATACCAAACCTGATTAGAACCGGCCTGCTGGCCATTTTCCCTACCAGGCCCATTTTGAAAATATTATTGGCAAAATGTACGACGCCGGTTAAGGCAATGGCAATCTCCACCGGAAAAAACAGGGCGAATACAGGCATTAAAATGGTTCCCAATCCAAACCCGGAAAAAAAGGTAAGTATGGCAGTAAAAAAGGCGGTAAAACATATGACTGTAATTTCCAGCATTTTTTCTCTTTTCTGTCCGCATGTAAAACATACGGGTTCAATAAATATACGAATAAAAATAAAAGACAAAATGATATTAAAATCAATTCGATTAATAAATTTTGCCTGGAAAGCCCGCCCTTCTTCTATAAATATTGTCAGCAAAAACAGGAAAAATTGCAGTGATGTCTCTCAATGGTTTTACTGCATTTATCCTGTTAGAGTGACGTTAAAGATGCAGGAGGTTCTTAAAAATTACTTACATTTACCGTTTACAAAACTTAATAAATATGAATCAGCTTTTCGTAAAAGAAATTAAAACTCAGAAGTCGGTTAGTTTCTCTGAAGCAGAACATTTACTGGAGAAGCATTGTGTTTCCAATCCTATTCAGATTTTAAACTGGAAAGATTTTAGTTATATGCCGAAAGTCAATTTTCGGATAGGGCACACAGGAGATGAAATCTGGCTAAAATACTATGTAAAAGAAAAACACATCAGGGCCAGGGAAACCCGCACTAACGGTGATGTTTACAAAGACAGTTGTGTGGAATTTTTCATTTCGCCCGGAGAGAAAAATTATTACAATTTCGAGTTTAGCTGTATTGGCACCATCCACCTTGGCTATGGCCCGGGAAGAGGCAACCGGAAATTTGTCGATCCAAAAATTATTGAAAAGATTGATATTAAATCGTCGCTGGGAAGCGCTCCGTTCAATGACAAATCAGGAAACTTTGAATGGGAAATGATGATTCGGATTCCGATTGAATCTTTTGCTTACAGCAACCTGAAAACCTTTAAAGGATTGAATGCAGAAGCCAATTTTTACAAATGCGGAGAAGAAACAGCTGTGATGCATTATGTTACGTGGAACCCCATCAAAACTGAAAATCCGGATTACCATCGCCCCGAGTTCTTTGGGAAGGTGCAATTCGAATAAAATACCCAATGGATTCACCCGCTGAGCCATAATCAACGGGTGAATTTTTTGTTTATCCAACGCACTCGCTGAAATTAACTTCCGTAACCGGTTCTTTTGACAAAAAAAAACGATACCGGAGATGGGAAACTTACGCCTTTTCCAAAAACATTTTCAAATTCAAGCAAAAAGCCTTTTGTTTCAAACATAAGTTCATTATATTTGTAGTGTATTAATTAAAAATGGAGGTTATTATGCCAGGATTAAACAGAACAGGACCAATGGGTGCAGGCCGGATGACAGGGAAGCAGCTTGGCAGATGCACCGGAAGTACCCATGACATTTCAGAGAGTAAATCCAGAAATTTCAGGCGTGGATTCCACAGTGGGTCCGGACGTGTTGGCAGACGAGGTTTTAGATTCAGATGGAGAAATCCTTATTGGAACTATCCCAAAAATCTTTGTCAGAACAGCTCAGACGAAACATTGCTCCAAAATGAAGTGTGGGTATTAAAAGACCAACTAATGAGAATTGAAAAGGAATTGAAAAAAATCCGCAAAGCCAAGAATGAAGATTGAACAAGTGGGTTTTGCTTCCTGAAATTATGGAAACTCATCACTTTTCAGGCCTCTCAATATTGAGAAGCCGAAAAGTTTTTTTAGTTAAAATTTGACATTTATTGCAGACAAATAGTCTAAAAAAACAAACAAAAACATTTAAAATGACACCGGGAAAAGGAATGGGAACTGGCGGCCACAGGGGCAGGAATAAGGGGGGAGCCTATGGCCCCGGCGGTTATTGTCTTTGCGTGAAATGCGGGCACAAAATCCCCCATAAACAGGGAATAAAATGTACCGAAATTAAATGCCCGGAATGTGGCCACACCATGGTGCGTGAGGAGCTTGTAAAAAACAAAAAACAGAAGAAGTAACCCACCCATCTAAAACTGAGACAAATAGCTACTATTCGAAAAAAAAATATCGAAATCATCATTGGATTTATTGGCGACTTACCCTAACTTCGTCATTCATTGTAGCAGGCTTAACTATACTTATGAATGTACTGGAGAAAACATTGGTCGACTCATTAAAGAAGGGAAACCACAAATCCTTTGAACTGGTATTTAAAACCTACTATCCCCGATTGTGTACTTACGCATTCGACTACACCAAACAACTGGAGACAGCCGAGGACATTGTAAAAGATTTTTTCCTCGATTTTTGGCAAAACCGGGAAAAAATTTCCATAAAAACTTCCATGTCGGGTTACCTTTTCAGGTCGGTACACAACGCCTGCATCAACTACCTGGAAAGGGAAAAAAGAAAAAACAAGACACTTTTGGTGGAGGATATAACGGTAGTCGAACTGAAAATCAGGCAGCCACTTTCTCCCGATTATCCCGTTGGAAATATTTTGGCCAAAGAACTGGAAGAACAGATAAACCTTCAAATCGAAAAACTTCCACCACAATGCAGGGAAATTTTTATACTGAGCCGTTTTGAAGGACTGTCGCACAAAAAAATTTCTGAAAAACTGAATATTTCTGAGAATACAGTTAAGGTTCAAATATTCAGAGCATTAAAAAACATCAAAGAAGCCCTTCCACACCTATTCATTCTTCTTTTCTCATTCTTCAAATAAAAAAAACACTCCCCCTTGTAATACCTCCAGGTAAAAATTGTGTCATCATAATTAGAAAACAAAAAATGAAAGAGAACTTAAACATAACAGAAAACGAGAAAAAAGCCCTCATCGATTATTTCTCAGGAAAACTCACATCGGAAGAATCCGGGCTACTGAACAACTGGCTTGAAAAGAGTGAAGGCAACAAGTTGCTGTTCGACCAGATGACAGATATATGGCAAGCCAGCCATTTTACCCGGATAAATGACAAAATAAATATGGAAGATGCCTGGAAGGAAATTCAGGATCAACTAAGTAAAGAAAACAAAAAACCTATTCAGAGCTGGGTTAGGTTACTCAAAGTAGCCGCCGTTTTGATACTGGTTTTCATTCTGGGAGGAATTGGTCATGCTTTGCTTCACAGCAAACCCAATATTGCAGATCCCTTTCTTGTTGAATATGTAGCCCCTCTTGGTTCACGCTCGTTTGTAAAAATGCCCGACGGTAGTAAAATCTGGCTCAATGCCGGAACAACGCTGTCATACAATAGCCATTTCGGCATTGAAAACCGTGCAATAAACCTTTCGGGCGAAGCTTTTTTCGAAGTAGAAAAAAACCCGGCGCTTCCGTTTACAGTTCAAACCAGTGAATTAAATATTACAGCGCTCGGCACAAAGTTCGATGTAAAAGCTTACAGCGAAGAAAAAACCATTGAAACCACGTTAATTGAAGGCTCTGTCAGATTGGAAGGAAATAATTTCAAACTAACAGAAGATGTGATACTCACGAGGAACGAAAAAGCCATTTTTACAAAACATAGTAAATCCGTTGATTTTATTGATACTAATCAATCCTTAAAAGAAAATGAAACGGTGCCGAAACAAGAATCCGGATTAAAAATTATCACCTCCATCGAACCGGATCCTATTATCTCCTGGAAAGATGAAAGGTGGATAATAAACAACGAAAAATTAGGTTCACTTTCCCAAAAACTGGAACGCCGGTATGCTGTGAACTTTATTTTCGACAACGAATTACTGAAAGAATATTCATTTGGAGGAACACTTGAAGACGAAACACTACAACAGGTGTTGGATGCTATTTGCTCAAGTTCCCCAATCAAATACGTCATTGAAGGAAAAACAGTTTACATAATGTCTGATAATCAAAAAATGGGAAAATTTAAACATTTGCTTATGAAATAAAATCCGTATTTAAAAAGGGAGATCAGTATGACCTCCCAAATCTTGTGTAAAGATAATGTTGCTTCATATTGGCACTATGAGGCAACACATTTTAAACCTTAACGATTCAAAAATATGAAAAATTTTTTTAAGGAACTGTCTCTTCCTTGTAAACGAGGCATTAAAAAGGTTTTACTTATGACGAAACTAACATTCTTTCTAAGCGTATTTCTGGTCTTGCAAATGTCCGCAAGCGTGTATTCGCAAACGCGCTTGTCCATCAAATCCAAAAACAAAACAGTAAAAGAGGTATTTTGGGACATTGAGAAACAGAGTGAGTTTCGTTTCTTTTACAACGAAGATTTTGTGGATATGAAACGCAAAGTCGACTTTAACATTGAAAACGAAACGATTACTGAAATCATGGCTCAACTTTTCGATTTTTCGAAAACCACCTATAAAATTGCAGAAAATAACCTCATTGTGATTATTCCGGCCGAAGGGCAACAGCCCCAAACGGTAAGAGGCAAAGTCACCACAGCCCAGGGAGAGCCAATTCCGGGTGTAACTGTTATGCTCAAAGGAACCAATTCCGGAACGGTTACAGATGTCAATGGAAGTTATTCCATTACAATTCAGCAACCAAACGATGTCCTCGCATTTTCTTTCGTAGGTCTTTTAACCCAGGAGCTTGAGATTGGAGAACAATCGACGATTAATGTAACGATGAAAGAAGATATAGTGGGAGTGGATGAAGTAGTTATAGTCGGCTACGGGAGTCAAAGAAAAGTAAATCTCACCGGAGCCATTGCGACAGTTGACGGGGAAGCTCTTGCCCGGCGCCAGGTAGCTCAGTCCTCCATGGTATTACAGGGTGTTGCTCCCGGTGTGGTAGTCACTCAGCGCAGTGGTCAGCCCGGACGCGATGGCGGAGCGATCAGCATCAGGGGAAAAACAACACTGGGCAACAGCAATCCTCTCATCCTTGTTGACGGGATAGAAATGGGAATTAACAACATCGATCCTACTTTAATTGAATCCGTCTCTATATTAAAAGATGCAGCATCTTCATCCATCTATGGTTCAAGGGCTGCCAATGGTGTTATCCTGGTAACAACAAAAAGGGGGCAGCAAGACAAACTGTCTGTTTCGTACAACGGATATGTGGGAACACAACAACCTACCTTCCTTCCGAATATGGTAGGAGCCATTGACCACATGCTGCTTACTAATGAAGCCTATGTAAACGTAGGTAAATCCCCTCTTTATTCAGAGGAATATATTGAGGAATACCGGCAGGGAATGGCAACCAATCCGGATAGGTATCCTGACACAGACTGGTACGACCAGGTCTTAACCGGTAATGGGTTAATGCAGAGTCACTTTTTAACGATGAACGGGGGAACTGAGAAAGTAAGGGTTTTGGCCTCACTCGGATACCTGGATCAAAACGGTATCATGTCAAATACCAATTTCGACCGATATACGTTACGCATCAATACCGACCTTAATTTAACCAAAAGCTTTTCAGCACAGGTTGATGCCCACATTAAACAATCTCATTTAGTTGAACCTTCAAGAGGAACAAACTCTGCAATCCACTGGTCGGGGCGCATACCCGCAAACCAGGGGGGTGTTCTTTCCAATGGGCAATGGGGCGAAGGTTGGAATGGAGATAACCCGATTGCTTTTACAAAAGACGGCGGGCTATATACCCAGGAGGCTCCTTCGTTTTCCCTGAACCTTGTTTTGAAATACCAACCCGTTGACTGGCTTTTTATGGATTTGGCCTACTCTCCAAACTACTGGCAATCCAATGTATCCGATTTTGTTAAAGCCATTCAAACCTACAGATGGGATGGCTCGGAAAGTTATAAAGCCCCCCAGAAAAGTACGCTCAACACAAGCCATAGCCGTAGTCTGCACAATAACCTGAGAAGTACGATGACATTCAGCAAAGAATTTAAGGATCACGCGGTGAAATTACTTTTGGGTTATCAGCAGGAAGATTACCGAAACGATGCGCTAAGAGGCTACCGGGAGGTTTTTCCATTCCCTGATTATCCGGTACTGAATTCCGGTGGTGAAGAAAACCAGAAAGCTTACGGTTCGGCCAGCGAATGGGCGTTGCAGTCATTCTTTGGGAGGGTAAATTACGATTTCAAAGGACGATACCTGTTTGAAGCCAATTTCCGGCAAGATGGTTCATCGCGCTTTGTCACCGGCCGGAAATGGGGATTTTTCCCCTCATTCTCAGCAGGCTGGAGATTATCAGAAGAAAATTTCTTTGAATCACTTAGTCCTATTATAAATAATCTAAAAATCCGAGCTTCATGGGGACAATTAGGAAACCAGGATATTGGACTTTACCCGTTTTCTTCCGATGTTAATCTTGGATTGAAATATGTTTTCGACAAGCAGGTAAACAGCGGTGCAGGGATTACCAGTTTGGCCAACACCGAAATTTCGTGGGAAACGACCACAGCTTCCAATCTCGGCGTGGATCTTACTTTATTCGATCGCTTAAATATTGTGGCCGAATACTATTATAAAGTAACTGATGATATTCTTCTGGATCTTGATATTCCCAGGATTATTGGAATGGATGCCCCGGAACAAAACGCGGGAAAAGTTGAAAACAGAGGGTGGGACCTTGGTTTGAACTACAGCAATTGGGACAACGAATTTAAATATGAAATTGGCATCAACATTTCGGATGTAAAAAATAAGGTATTAGACTTAAAAGGCGTGAACAAAACCGGACTAACAGTTAATCACGAAGGATATCCCATGCTTTCCATATATGGTTTGGAGGCTGATGGATTTATTGAAGAGGAAGACTTTAATGAAGATGGGACATATAAATATGCCAGACAATATGGTACCATTGCACCCGGCGACATTAAATATATCGACCAGAATAATGACTCAATTATTAATGCCAGTGATTATAAAATAATTGGTGCAACAATACCCCGCTATACGTTTGGTCTCACGTTTAACGGCCAATACAAGAATTTCGATATTGGTATTTTTCTTCAGGGAGTAGGAAAGGCTGATGGAATAATCCGCGATCAGGGTATTATGCCATTTCTTATGGGAGGTACTATCCAGGAACAACACAAAGACCGTTGGACCCCTGACAATAAGGATGCAACATTCCCTCGTTTTGCATTTAATGAAACCAATAATGAACAAACATCAAGTTTCTGGATGCGCAATGCGGCTTATATGCGGCTAAAAAACCTGCAGGTTGGCTATTCCTTGCCGGCAAGTGTAACCAACCGGATAAAAGCCGAAAAGCTTCGTATTTACCTGAGTGGACAAAACCTGCTTACCCTGGAAAACTTCTGGGATGGATACGATGTTGAGGCTCCTGTGGGTAATGGAGGTTACTATCCACAAGTAAAAACTTTCAGTATTGGTGTTGATGTCAAATTTTAATTGTAAAAAAATATGAAATCAAAAATAAAATATTCCATTTTAACCATTTTACTAACATTTGCGTTGGTATCATGCGAAGATTATCTGGAAAAATATCCGCTAAATAATCCATCTGACGCCACATTTTTATCTAACGAAACAGAGCTGAAGATGGCAGTGGCCGGTTGCTACAACATATTATGGTCGCGAGTACAATCAATGCCATTTGTTCCTGTTTTCGATCAAGTATCTGATATTGGCTGGGACAGGAATGGTTCTCCGCTTCAGGCAGCAGGGCGTGGTGACGCTGATTCAAGAAATGCCGATTTGTTAGGCCTTTGGACAAATTTATACCAAGGCATATCAAGATGCAATTATTTGATTACAAACATGGAAAGAGGACAAGAAAACATACCGGCTCAGGTTTTTGCACAGAGCAAAGCAGAAGCCCGATTTCTTAGAGCACTCTATTACCATTATCTAATAGAACTTTGGGGTGGAGTTCCATTGGTAACAACTCCTTTATCTCTGTCTGAGTCTAATGTTCCAAGAGCTACAAAATCGGACATCGCTGACTTTCTGATTACTGAATTGAACGAATGCGCCAATGATTTGCCGCAAGAAACCAATCCTTTATCGGGAAGAGCTTCAAAAGCAGCAGCGTGGGCACTCGTATCAAGAATAGCTTTGTATAATGAACGTTGGAGCGATGCTATTTCTGCTGCGCAAAAAGTAATGGCCATGGAAGGCACAGAAGTACTTTTACATGACAACTATATGGATCTTTTCCAATATGCCGGGCAGGATTCAAAAGAAATAATTTTTTCTGTTCAATTCCTGAAAGGAGAACAGATGCACTCTATGTTTCGCTTCTTTGGTACCCGAAATGCAAAAGGACATACCAATAAGAAGCCAAGTTACCAAACTGCTGACACGTGGGAATGTATTGACGGACTTCAGATTGATGAATCGCCATTGTATGATCCGCAAAATCCATTTGCAAACAGAGACCCCAGGTTAAATTTTACGCTTTCATTGCCTGGTTCTATCTTTTTGGGATTTCAGTATGAAACCCACGGCGACAGCCTTTATTGCTGGAATTACAATGTGGATCCGCCGCAAAGAATACCCAACCTGGAAGCCACTCACGCTTATGCCACATTTACCGGAATTGGCTGGCGAAAATATGCCGATAACCTGGATAAAGATGCTGTAAACGACAGTGAGCTGAATATGATTGTAATGCGCTATGCTGAAGTCTTGCTTAACTACGCTGAAGCAAAAATTGAAGCCGGTCAAATAGACCAGTCTGTTCTTGATGCCATCAACAAAGTGAGACAGCGTCCAACAGTTGAGATGCCTCCAATTACAACCACTGATCAAACAGAACTGAGGTATGCAGTAAGACGCGAAAGAAAATATGAATTGTCTTGTGAAGGACTCCGTCTTTTCGATATCCGCAGGTGGAAAATTGCAGAGAATGTTATGAATCTGCCTGTTCTGGGTCGTATGAAAAAAGCGTATCCAGCTATTGCCCCAAGAGTAGACGAACACGGAACATCGTATTACGACAATATTCCGATAGCTCAGCAGGGAGAATCAGCAGACTTTAAAATGCGCGTGGTGGAGATTCGCTCTTTTGATAAAAATCGCGACTATTTATGGCCGATTCCTTATGTTGAAATGGATACAAATTCAGAAATGACACAAAATCCCGGATACGGGGATTAGCTTAGTTTAGTTCATTGTGGTTCCCCGGCGAAACCCAGGGAACCACTTTTTTCTTTTTGTTCTCAAAAAAATAGGAAGAATAGTACTATACCCGTTATATTAGCGCCAAACATTAAGTAATGTTTAAACCGCTTAATTTTCTAACTGTTTTATTTATTAAAATTTCATTTATTTCGGATTTAATGAATGGGAGTTTGGATATAATACCCTTTTCCTAATTTATTCTAGAAATACTAAAAAATGTAATCATTATTAACCATTAAGATATTACTATGTTTGCTACAAAAAAATTTCTGACAATTATTCTTGCACTGATTGTGTCATCAATATTTCCATTCGATGCCCAAAGTCAAACAAAGGAGTACGACATTGTAATTTACGGGGGAACCTCTGCCGGGATTGCGGCAGCCATTCAAAGTTCGCGTATGGGGAAATCGGTAGTGGTAATTGAACCATCCACACGACTCGGAGGATTAACCACCGGCGGGCTGGGAGCCACTGACATTGGTAACAAACAGGCCGTTGGCGGAATTTCCCGTGAGTTTTACCAGAATATTAAAAGGTATTACGAAAAACCGGAAAACTGGAAATGGCAGAAACCGGAAGAATACCGACAAAGCAGAAACAAAAAAGGAGAAGATGCGATGTGGACTTTTGAACCGTCAGTTGCATTAAAAGTATATGAAAAAATGATGGCAGCCGAAAAAATCGATGTGGTCTATGAGCAACGGCTGAACCGAAAAAACGGTGTAAAGAAACAGGCAAAAAAGATTGTGGAAATTGAAATGGAAGGCGGACAGAAATACCGTGGAAAAATGTTTATCGACGCCACTTACGAGGGTGACTTAATGGCAACTGCCGGTGTTAGTTACACCTACGGCCGTGAATCAAACAAGGAATATGGCGAAACATTGAATGGGGTTCAGGCCAATGATATTGGCATAACCCTCAAAAGGGGCGTTTCACTCAACAGCATTCACCACAATTTTATTGATGGCGTTGATCCCTACGTTGTACAAGGCGATCCTTCGAGCGGATTATTGCCGTTTATTGTTGAAGGTGGCCCCGGTATTGACGGGCGTGGCGACAAAGGTATTCAGGCCTACTGTTTCCGTATGACCCTGACCGACCATCCGGACAACCGCATTCCTTTTAAAAAGCCTGTTGGGTACAACGAACTGGAATATGAACTCCTTTTCCGGAATTATGAAGCTGCCGAAGGGCCGATTGAAGAAATGTACCATTACGGCGATCCACTGGTTCCCTGGATAAATTCAGCGATGCCTAACCGGAAAACCGACACCAACAACCAGAAGGGTTTCTCTACCGATTTTATCGGGCAGAACTGGGATTATCCGGAAGGCAGCTATGAAGAACGTGAAAAAATTATCGAACGGCACCGGTCGTACCAGCAGGGATTAATGTGGACCCTGGCCTACCATCCGCGTATTCCGGAGAAAGTAAGAGACGCCGTTTCGAAATGGGGAACCTGCAAAGATGAGTACGAACGGGAAGACGGTTGGCAGCAGCAGTTGTATATCCGCGAAGCACGCCGGATGATTAGCGATTATGTAATGACCCAACGCCACTGCGAAGGATTGGATGTGGCTGAAGATCCGGTTAGCCTGGCAGCCTACGGAATGGATTCGCACCAGGTGCAACGCTATGTAGATGCCAATGGTTATGTCCAGAACGAAGGCAACGTGGAAGCACATGGATTTTCACCCTACCCTATCAGCTACCGTTCCATCATTCCCAAAAAAGAAGAATGCAACAACCTGCTGGTACCTGTTTGCGTAAGTTCGACCCACATTGCTTTCGGCTCCATTCGTATGGAACCTGTCTTTATGATTTTGGGCCAGTCGGCAGCCACTGCAGCGGCTTTGGCCATCGAAAACAAAACAGATGTACATGCACTGGACTACAACATTCTGAAAAGCCGTTTGCTGGAAGACAAACAAATTCTGGCACACGAATGAGATAAAGTTTCTTTCAATACTTACTAAAACGAAATAAAATGAAGTCGAATCATAAATACCTGTTTGGGGCAACAACATTCCTGGGACTCCTTTTTATACTATTCATATTCCAGGGATGTAAAAATCAGCCCGCCCATACTTTTGAGGCCGACGTAGTTATTTACGGAGGCACATCGGCTGCTGTTATCGCCGCAGTTGAGGTGGCTCAATCGGGCAAATCCGTCATTGTCGTTTCTCCCGACATTCATTTGGGAGGACTGACCGCAGGTGGACTGGGTTGGACTGACACCGGCAAAAAAGAGACCATTGGCGGGCTGGCCCGAAATTTTTACCACCGCGTGTACAACCATTACCAACAGGACGAGGCCTGGAAATGGATGCAAAAGGAAGAATACGGGAATACCGGCCAGGGAACTCCTGCCATTGACGGGGACATGCGTACTATGTGGATTTTTGAGCCGCACATTGCCGAACAGGTTTTTGAAGAGCTGATTCAGGAAAATAACATTGAATTGTATCGTGATGAATGGCTCGACCGGAAAAACGGAGTAAAAAAGACCGATGGAAAGATTACTTCTATCACCACACTTTCCGGCAAAACATTCCAGGGAAAAATGTTTATGGATGCCACTTACGAAGGCGATTTGCTGGCTTCGGCCGGGGTTAGTTACCACGTGGGCCGCGAAGGCACCAATGTTTACGGGGAAGAGTGGAACGGAGTACAAACAGGGGTTTACCACCACCGGCACCATTTTAAAGTACTTGCCCAGCCTATCGACCCCTATTGGGAGCCGGGGAATCCGGTAAGCGGACTGCTACCACGCATTAGCCCCGACCCACCGGGAGAAAAAGGCGAAGGCGATAACCGGATACAGGCATACTGTTTCAGGGTATGCATGACCAACCATCCTGAAAACCGCATCCCTTTTCCCAAACCTGAAGGCTACGATTCCACCCAGTATGAATTGTTGGTGCGTATTTTTGATGCCGGCTGGCGCGAATGGTTCGGGAAGTTCGACGCCATTCCCAACCGGAAAACCGACACCAACAACCACGGCCCTTTTAGCAGCGACAATATCGGAATGAATTACGATTACCCCGAAGCCAGCTACGAACGCCGCAGGGAAATCATCAAAGAACATGAAACTTACCAAAAGGGACTCCTTTGGTTTGTAGCTAACGACAAGCGGGTTCCCGAAGACATTCAGACAGAAATGAAAAAATGGGGCCTGCCAAAAGATGAGTTTACAGACAACGGGCATTGGCCTCATCAAATCTATGTACGTGAAGCCCGGCGAATGATTGGCAAATTTGTGATGACAGAAAACGAGTTGCTGAAGCGCACTCCCACTCCCCAATCGGTAGGGATGGGTTCCTACACCATTGATTCCCACAATGTGCAACGATATGTAGATGAAAACGGACACGTTCATAATGAAGGCGATATCGGTGTTTCACTACCCGGTCCCTACGAAATTGCCTATGGCGCCCTGGTCCCTAAAAAAGAAGAGTGCCAGAACCTGCTGGTTCCGGTCTGTGCATCTGCCAGCCACATTGCTTTTGGCTCCATTCGGATGGAACCGGTATTTATGATTCTTGGCCAGTCGGCGGCAGTAGCTGCCTGCATGGCTATCGACAAAAACAGTGCTGTTCAGGATGTGGAGTACGAAAAACTAAAAAAACGGCTGTTGCATAAAGGACAGGTATTAACCCTGGAAAATATCATTCAATAACGGGCAAATAAAATCAGACCCGGTTCTGATTTGCGAAAAAATATAAAACCATAATGATGAAACGACGAAACTTTGTAAAAACCGCGGCAGCCGGGTCAGCATTTTTGCTGACCCCGGGGGCATTTGCTTTTAACTACTCCTCGAATCCGGACGAAAAAAAATATTGCTACCAGTCGGAACGAAAAATACCGGTGGCTTACAACGTAGATGTAGTTGTTATCGGCGGATCGCTGGCAGCCGTGGCAGCAGCGACAGATGCCGCACAGAACGGGGCAAAAGTTTTCCTCGTCGCCCAGGAACCTTACCTCGGTGAAGATATTTGCGGAACATACCGTTTGTGGACGAGCGATCAAAGCATTTTAAATACCGAACTGGGCAAGAAAATTTTCGGAGAAGGCCTGCCCACCCCGATGCATGTAAAACGTACTCTCGACAATGAACTGATTAATAACAATGTCGACTTCCTTTATTCCAGTTATGTAACCGATATTCTGAACGATAAGAATGACCAACCTGCCGGAGTTGTCATCTCCAACCGTTCCGGAAGACAGGCCATCTTTGCAAAAACAATTATCGACGCTACCCCGCGGGCTTTGGTGGCCCGAATGGCTGGAGCGCAGTTCGGAAGTTATCCTTCGGGAAAGCAAACCTTCAAATTTACCGTTGTGGGAAACAAGTTGAAGCAAACGCCCGGACTCACCGGAAAAATTCACGACGAGCAGGTGCAGCTAAAATTTGTGTCAACAGGGAATACACAGGGGAGTGGTTTTTCCGATGCCGATATCCGTTACAATGCCATAGAGTATACCATTCAGATTGACATGAAAGACGGCAGTTGGGCTTCGTTTGCCGAAGCAGAGCAAATGGCCCGCGACCTAACCTGGGACTCAGATCAGGTAGAGTCGGCAGATCTCCTTTTCCAAAATCCACCGGACAAAATGGTGGGGCAAAAAAGGTGGAACAATGCCAGCGTAGATTTGGAAAACATCAACCTGAAAGTTTTTCAGCCACGAAAGCCAGAAAACATTTTTGTGTTGAGCGGAAGCGCTAATTTGAGCGATGCAGCAGCAGAAACCTTGCTCCAGCCGGGCAAACTTATCCGGATTGGAGAACGGATTGGGAAAGAGGCCGCAACGATTGCCAGCACGTTAACCAAAATACAATCGGCTAAAATAAAAGGCATCAACCAACAAAATATACTGCCTGGTGATGTGGGCGAGATTTTGGAAGGACTACGCCCGTCACTGAACCTGGACGAAGTGGTTGCCGAAGAGACAACCTTGCCTGTTTTGGGCACTTACGATGTAGTAGTAATGGGCGGCGGAACAGCCGGCGCTCCCGCGGCAGTTGGCGCATCTCAACAGGGAGCAAAAACATTGGTGCTCGACTACATGCACGGAATGGGGGGCATGGGAACCCTGGGCATGATCGGAAAATATTACCACGGGTACCGGAAAGGGTACACCAACATTGTAGATCTCGGTGTTAAAAATATAGACCCGGATAATCCCCGAAAAAAGAAGTCACTCGGCGAATGGGTTTTCGACTGGAAAACAGAATATTTCCGGAAAGAAATCCGTAATGCAGGTGGCGATATCTGGTTTGGGGTGCTGGGCAGTGGAGCCTATGTGGAAAACGGACAGGTGAAAGGTGTAGTGGTGGCAACCCCGGAAGGCAAAGGGGTGGTGCTTGCCCACACGGTGATCGATTCGACCGGAAGTGCGGATATTGCCATTGCGGCAGGAGCAGAATATAGCTATACCGACGGACTTTCAGTGGCAGTGCAGGGGGCAGGTTTACCCTTTAAAAATCCCGACGATTTTTATAATAACACCGACTGGACATTCATCAGCGACTCCGACATGCTGGATGTGTGGCGGGCATTTATTGTGGCCAAAGATAAATTCAAAGAACAATACGACATCGGAAAGATACCACAAACCCGCGAGCGCCGGCGAATGGTGGGCGATTTCACAGTGGGCGTGCTTGATGTTTACAACCACCGAACATATCCTGATACCATTTCGGCACATCTTAGCTCGTTCGACACGCATGGGTTTACCGAGGATCCGTTCTTCTCGTTAAAACCTCCGGCTCACAGCGGAGTGGATGTTCTGGCATTTGTCCCCTTCAGGGCACTTCTTCCCAAAGGACTGGAAGGGATTGCTGTTACGGGACTGGGGGCAAGCGCCCACCGGGATGCCATGCCGGTTATCCGCATGCAGCCCTGCTTGCAAAACCAGGGATATGCCGTAGGAATGGCTGCCGCATGGGCAAAATTTAACAACCAAAAAATCCGGTACGTTGATGTAAAAGCGCTGCAAAAAGAGCTGGTACAAATTGAAAGTTTGCCGGAGCATGTGCTTACTGACGTGGACAATTTTCCACCGCCCTACGAAAAAATTCAGCAGGCTGCCCAAACAGTGGTGAATGACCTGGAAGGGCTGGAAATTATTTTATGGGATAAAGAAAGAGGAATTACGGCATTAACGGATAAATTTCATTTGTCTCAAAACGAAGAACACAAACTTGTTTATGCGCGCATTCTCGGCATGCTGGGGGAACAGGACGGCTGGCAGGAACTGATTGCCGCCCTTGATAGCTACGACGATTGGGATGAAGGCTGGAATTTCACCGGCATGGGCCAGTTCGGAAAGAGTATCAGCTACCTCGACAGCCTGATTATCGCTACCGGAAGGACGGGAAGAACAGAGGCACTTCCATCCATCATTCGCCTGGCAGAAAAGCTAACACCCGAAAGCCACTTCTCACACTTCAGGGCTGTTGCCATTGCCCTGGAAACCATTGGCGATCCCAAAGGAGCTGAACCGCTTTTCAAAATACTGGAATTGCCCGGTGTACGGGGACATACAATGCCTGATATCAAAACAGCGAAAGAACGCACTCCCGCCCATAAAAACGATGTTTCAACCCGAAACAATTCATTGCGGGAACTAATATTGGGCCGTGCGCTATACAAATGTGGCGACTACAATGGTGTAGGGAACCAGATTCTGAACGATTACTCCAAAGACCTGCGCGGACATTATTTCCGCCATGCCAATGGAGTTCTTCAGCTATTTTCAGGACAAAAGGAAAAAGAAATAGAGTTATAAACTACTCGTTCAAAACAGCGTACTCAAAATAAAATTACAGGGATTTATTGTTCCGCTGGAAGAGACAATAATATATCTGGCGAATCAAGAGTTGATATTAGCTAATTATCAGTAATTCAACCCACTTTGGGGTTTCGTCTTTACCCCGCATTGCCTTCCCCGAGCTTCGCATGGGGCTATTTTAATTTATGTCCTTCGGACACTTCTTTATCCCGAAAGGGATTAAATAATAATAGCCATGGGTAAAACCCGTGGTAATAAAGTGGATATGATAAGAACCCCGAAGTGGGTTCAGCCCTTCGAATATATCATCAGAGCGTAGCCCAAATCCGGGCCAGTGAGTGGCCGGACGCCTTCAGTTGCAAATCAAGAAAATAACCGAAAGGTGTTTGTGCTGTAGTGTATCCGCCGTTTTGCAACCGCTTTTCTGCCAAATCGAAAACCTCCCTGGTAAATTCCACGGAGGCTTTGGAATCGGAAAGATGCGCAAACGAATGCAGAATTATTTTTGTGCAGTTGTTTTTGCGGGCGGTCCACTTCAGATGGTTTACCAGCTTTTTCTCCCGGCTTTTTACATCGTTATCTTCATCTGTCTTTTCTATCTGGATAAATGCCAGAACAGAATCTGTAAAGCTGGCCCCTTCTGTTATTTCTTCTGCCGAATCCAGGTTTTTCTGCGCAGGAGTGTAACTGAATTCATCCACATACATCACAAGAACCTTCATCTATTCCTCCATTTCTGTAAGCAATTCTTCACTCAGTTTTCCGGTCCATTCACACAACAAAGCCTTCTGTTCTTCCGACAATCTTGCACCGGGATACATTAGCTTGTATGACTTGAGAGGCATTTTCCCGTCCTCCACCTCTTCACACATTTTGTCCAGGGCAGATATCTTCTCCAACACATCCATATTGCCCCATTCCGATAAGTTTAATTCCTCCTTGCCGTTCACAACATGGCTGTTTACAAGCCATGAAGCCGGAGCAATGTGATTGTACCACCTGTACTTGGTTTGATTGGAATGGCAATCGAGACAGGAAGTTTTCAGCAGCGTTTTGATATCTTCCGGAACATCGGTTACTTCGAAAAGATGATCCCCTGTCATTTCTCCCTGGTTTTTCTCCGGTTGAAAAAACTGGATTACAACAAGAGCTGTGATAAACAGAATAATAACGATGCGCAGAATTTTTTTCATCTCATTTGGATTGTTATTTCTAAAAATATTTATCTCATTTTATCAGATATTTTAATGGGTATCCGATAAAGTGCACAAGCTCATTTCAATGGCCTCCCGGAAAATCATAACACTCCCCGCACACACAAAAAAGGCCAACGATAGTGGTTCCCCTAACGGGAAATGATTTTGTAACGCATTAAGAACTTAACAATTAGCTCCCAATAAGCTTTTTAGCTTCTTTTTCAGCCCACTCTGTTAAAATTTTAATCTGCTCTTCCGTAAGTTTTTTTTCCGGTCTTTTTTCCAGGAATTTTTTAGGCGGCATATCCCCTTCTTCCACCACCTTGGCAATATCTTTCAATTTTGTGATTTTACGAACTTTCTGTAAGTCATCAAGCGTTTTAAAATCAAGTTCTTCCCGGGCATCCTCGTTCTGCGAATCAGTATTGTGACATCCAAAGCACGACTGATCGATAATGGCATTCACCTCCTTGGGCATTGTCGTTTTACTCTTATCAGAAACTGTTCTAAAAGATGTATTCAGAATAAGAATGCCGGAAAAAACTGTTGCAATCAAAAAAACGGGGAATAATACTTTCATAATTCATTTCGTTTTAAGTGAAGATAATTTTTGTTTAATATACGGTATAATTTAAAAAAACACAATAGAGGCCGGAAAGTTGACTCCATTTTCCTTCATGGGGTGAATTTTAAAACCGATAAAAGTGCTCTCTGATTTTAAATATTAACTTTGGCGAAAAAGTATAAGAAAGGATGCGTTGGTTTTTTTTGACAGTGTTTTTCCTGTTTTCAACAACCTGTGTTGTAACAGGTCAGGTTTCAAGTGGGGGCACCCCCCTCAAAGTTCCGATACTAAAAAGCCGTGGAATCCCTGTAAAAACAATGCCAGAGTTGAACAACAAAGCGTTGCAGCAACAGGCAGCTGAACAGCGCCAGCAGGGAAACAGACTGAAAGCCTTTCAGTTTGCCCATACGTTTCAGGTACATCTTTCGCCCGAAACAGATGGTTTATGGACAAACAATATCGATGGATTTGACATTTGGCAATTGAAAATCCGTTCAAAAGATGCCTTTTCTATACAACTGATTTTTGATCGGTTTAAACTCCCGTACAATGCCCGGCTGTTCCTTTTCAGCGAAAAAGAAGGGAAACACCTTGGGGCATTTACTTCAATCAACAACAAGGCCTCGGGAAAATTTGCCGTGGCGCCCCTGGCTGGCGATGAACTGGTTGTTCAGTATGAAGTGCCGGCCGGCCACAACGGTAAAAATGATTTTGTCATTTCCAATGTAAACCACGATTTTATAGGAATTTTAAAATTTAGCGACCGGCGCCCATTGGGGACCGCAGCGGGTGAATGCAATATCGATATCCATTGTGAAGCAGGAAGCGACTGGGAAGATCCCAAAGATGCCGTTTGCCGGATAATAACCACAAAAAACAACAAAGCAGAGATTTGTACAGGTACGCTGATAAACAATACGGCCGAAGATCAAAAACCGTATGTTATTACAGCCGCCCATTGTATTGAGAAGGCCCAATTTGCCGAAACATCCGTTTTTACGTTTAATTACGAAAGTCCTTACTGTGCCCCGCTGGATGGCGATCCGGGGAATTCGGTATCGAACGCTGTGCTGCGGGCCATTTCCGACAGCCTCGATTTTGCCCTGGTAGAACTAAGCCTGGTTCCTCCTCCTGAATATCGGCCTTACTATGCCGGATGGGATAACCGTCAGGTTTTACCCGATTCTTCTACCAGTATCCACCATCCGCAGGGCGACATTAAAAAAATTGCTTACGACAGTGATTCGCCTGTTTATTCCAATTTTCTTTCTGACTACACACCCAAAGGGTTTATACGCATTTTACGATGGGATGGCGGTGTCACTGAACATGGCTCTTCAGGCGGGCCATTATTCAATCCCGACCAAAACCTGATCGGAACCCTTACCGGCGGGTCCGCCCTTTGCAGCGATCCCCGGAACGACTATTTCTCGCGTTTTGAAATGGCCTGGGAATTTCGGGCTGATATTTCCAAACAGTTAAAACACTGGCTCGACCCACTTAATTCCGGCGCTACTATTTTGCAAGGGAAGAGGTTTTATACCGACGAAGAACTGTGCATGGCTTTTACCAACCTGGAGGATTTTGATGAACATGAAAATATTGTCCTGCAAAACGAAAATCAGTTTGCCGGATACTGGGGTGGAACCAACAACATTGGAATTACCGGGTTTGCCGAACGGTTTTCCATCCCGGGAAATGAACAGTTCTACGGTGTATCCCTTGGAGTTGGAAAAGTAATACTCTCGGGCGGCACCGACAGTGAAATTACGGTAACTGTTTACAATGGAAATTCTCCTGGTACAGTTATCCATTCAGAAACAGTTAAAATAAACAGCCTTGTTTCCGATGCCATGAATTTTATCGGGTTCTCCGAAATGGTGGAGCCTGCCGATACCTTTTTTGTGGGATTTGAGTTAAGCAACCTGGCTCCTCAGGATACTTTTGTGGTGTATCAATCATTACGGCAACCCGAAAAGGAAAACTTTTTCTGGTTCAAACAAAATAACGAATGGTACAATTTCCAGACATCCAACAATGACAACTATTGCATCGCAAATGCATTTGAACTGATTGCCTGCAACGTGGATGCACTGGCCAACGATACGCCATTGGTAAATAACCCGACAGATGCGCTGATTTATCCCAACCCGGCCCACTCCGGTTTTACCTTTGAAGCCGGGCAGGAAATCGATCCCGAAAATATCCGCGTATTCAATCTTATTGGGCAGGAGGTTCAGGCGAAACTGGGAAACCACCGGAATAAAAAAATTCAAATTGATTTGTCGGGTAACATTCCGGGCGTTTACTTTGTCCGCTTAAAAACCGGGGAGGGAATGGTGTCGAAAAAGGTTACCTATATGCCCTGGTAAAAAAACAGATATGAACCGCTTGATATTTTTTATTCTATCGCTCTACATTTTCACAGGCTGCGCAAATCCGGAAAAAAAACCGGATAGAAGAGTCAGTTCCAATCAAAATGCACATGGTTTTCAGATAGAAAAGTCCGGAGAACTGACCCGGCTTACTGTTTTTAATCCATGGGAAAAGGCAGAAAATGTTTCATTCGAATATTTTTTAGTAAAAAAAACGGCAACAATACCTGATTCTCTCACAGGGAGAAGAGTCATTAAAACCCCGGTAGAACGTGTTATTTGTCTTTCTACCACTCACCTGGCATTTTTGGAAGCGCTTAACGAAACCATGGCGGTTTCAGGCATTTCAGGACGGCAATATGTTTCAAACCAAAAAATAAGGGCCCGGATGGATCAGGGCGAGGTTCCGGATGTGGGGTATGGCCAGAATCTCAACTACGAGCTGATTCTAAACCAGAAGCCCGAACTGATAATGGTTTACGGGATTGGAAGTGAAGTAACAAGCCACACCCAAAAGCTGGAAGAATTGGGAGTTCCTGTAATTATGGTAGCGGAATACCTGGAAGAAACGCCGCTTGGAAAAGCAGAGTGGATAAAGTTTATAGGAACACTTTTTCAAAAAGAAAAAGAAGCGGAAGAATATTTTCGTCAGGTAGCAGAAGAATACAATCGCCTGAAGAAGCTGGCCGCCGGGAAAACAGACAAACCCAAAGTACTGGTAGGGTCGCCGTATCGCGATACCTGGTGGGTGCCAGGGGGAAATAATTACCTGGCCAATTTGATTGCCGATGCCGGGGGTCTTTATCTCGGAAAGGAAAACCCTTCGCATGAAAGTTATGTCATTTCATTTGAAAATGCCCTGGCCTGGGGCAATGAGGCTGATGTTTGGATTAACATGAGCAACCTGGCTTCCAAAGAAGAGATCCTGTCAGTGGATCAGCGATTCAAAAGTTTCAGCGTGTTTAATGAAGGCAAAATATACAACAATATCAAGCGGCTTAGTAATCATGGCGGAAATGACTTCTGGGAAAGCGGCACGATAAATCCCCACATCGTGTTGCGCGATTTAATTACTATTTTTCATCCGGATTTGACGGAAAAAGAAACGACATATTATCAGGAAATTGAATGAAACCTTTAACCCAACATAAAAAACAACCATTGGGGCTGATGTTTTTTATACTCGCCATTCTATTTGTGTTGTTTTTCATTGCCGATTTATTGCTGGGTTCCATCATCATCCCGGTAAAGCAGGTACTCCTGGCTCTTTTTACTTCTCCGGCTGATTCCGGGGAAACGTTCCGCACGATTATTCTCGACTTCCGGTTGCCCAAAGCACTGACGGCCGTACTTACCGGCGCCGCGCTATCGCTGAGCGGCCTGCAAATGCAGACTGTCTTTCGCAACCCACTTGCCGGGCCTTATGTACTGGGGATTAGCGCCGGGGCCAGCCTGGGTGTTGCCTTATTTGTTCTGGCATTCTCATCGGTAATGGCATGGGGCATCTTCTCTTCTACCGGGGCATGGTCGCTGGCCCTCGTTGCCTGGGCTGGTTCGTTTCTGGTAATGTTGCTGGTGCTGTATGTTTCCGCCCGGGTAAACGATATTATGACGCTACTTATCCTTGGCATCCTGTTTTCGAGCGCAGTAGCTGCCATTGTCAGTATTTTACAATATTTTAGCAATGAGTCTATGCTAAAGGCATTCATTATCTGGACAATGGGAAGCCTTGGAAGCGTTACCAAATCGCAACTCATGGTATTGGCGCCGGCCATTGGCGCCGGTATTCTTTTGGCATTTATGAAAATCAAAGATTTAAATGCATTCCTTTTGGGAGAAGATTATGCGCGTTCGTTGGGGGTTTCCATTAAAACCAGCCGCATTATTATTTTCCTGAGCACCAGCTTACTGGCCGGAACCATCACGGCTTTCTGCGGCCCTATCGGTTTTATCGGGATTGCGGTTCCACACATTTGCCGTGTTATTTTTAAAACAGCCAACCACCTGGTGCTTGTCCCGGCCGTCATTTTAACAGGAAGTACTGTAATGCTTTTCAGCGACATTGTTTCGCAGCTTCCGGGTATGCAAACCACGCTGCCTGTCAATTCGGTGACAGCCCTTATTGGCATTCCCATTATTGTTTGGATGATCGTTAAAAACAGAAAATTTGTTTCAGTTTAATGAAAAAAGAGAAGATTAATATTGAACTGAAACAGCTTTCAGTAGGTTACAAGCAGCCCGGAGAAGCCCCGCTGGAGATACTGAAAAATGTAAACCTGACGGCAGCCCCCGGAGAAATGGTAGCGTTAATCGGCAGTAACGGAATTGGCAAAAGTACCCTGCTGCGCACCCTGGCCGGTTTTCAGCCCTGGTTTGCCGGAGGTATCCGAATCGGAGACAAAGGACTAAAAGCGCTTGGTCCTAAAGAAACAGCCCAAACCATAAGTTTTGTTTCTACCGAAAATATCCGTGTGCCCAATCTTTCGGTTTTCGATTTGGTGGCTTTTGGACGTTTCCCTTATACCAACTGGATCGGGATGCTTTCGGAGGAGGACACATCCATTGTTGAAGAAGCTATTGAGAAGGTGGGACTTTGTGGATTTGAACACCGGTCGGTTATGCAAATCAGCGACGGTGAAAGGCAGCGGGCCATGATTGCCCGGGCGCTGGCGCAGGATACGCCGGTGATTATACTGGATGAACCAACTGCTTATCTTGATGTAAGCAACAAGTACGAAATTTTCCATCTGCTCCAGCTGCTGGCAGGCGAAAAAGGAAAAACAGTTGTGCTCTCCACGCACGACCTGAATATTGCCCTGCGCGAAGTAGATAAGCTTTGGATTGTTACTGAATCCGGGAATTACCAGGGGGCGCCCGAAGATGCTGCACTGAAAGGATGGCTCAACCATCTTTTCAAAAATGAAAACATTGGCTTTGATGAGAAAGAAGGCGAGTTTTTCTTTAAAAAAGAATTTAGGGCCAAAGTAAGAGTAGAGGGCGAAGGACTGCCGCTCATCTGGACCCTGCGCGCCCTCAACCGGAAAGGATACCAGATTGTAATGCAGGCTGAACCCGATTTCCGGGTAGTGGTAAAAGAAAACTGCTGGCAACTGGAATCCGGCAATACAACAATAGAATTCCAGAGTATTTACCGGCTTCTGGCTTTTTTGGAATAAAAAATATTTTAACCGAAATTTCACGCCTGAACCAAACACAAAAAAGTTTTATAGCCGCAACAATGATTGTGTCTTTCACATTATTTTGAACCTGTACTACTCCCTTTCCTCTTTGTAGCCATAGCATATTCCAAACATTTAGTAATTTTACCTTTTTAGAAATCACAACAATGAAAGAAATAGAAATCTATTGCCACAACACACGCTCAAAACACACCTATCCGATGGGCGCCTCCCTTATGGACATAAGCCGTGATTTGAACATTCAATTAAAAAACGTTGTATGCGGAGCCATAGTAAACAACCAGGTACGCGAACTCTCCTTTTGCTTGGTAAAACCAAAGCACATTGAATTTTTCGACGTTTCGCACCCCGACGGGATACGCATGTATATCCGCAGTTTGATTTTTGTATTGTACGCTGCAGTAAAGGAATCATTTCCTCATGTTTTGCTGCGCATTCGCAAAGGTATATCAAACGGTTATTTTTGCGAACTCTCCGGTTTTGGCAGGGAAATTACCGAACCTGATATCCATGCTATAAAAAACGAGATGCACGAACTGATTGCCCAAAACATTCCTTTCATAAAAAAAGGACTGCTTACAGAAGATGTGGTAGATCATTTGGTTAAGGAAGGTCTGGAAGAAAAAGCCCAGCTTTTTGAACAGAAGGGACATTTATATTCCAGTCTTTATTTTCTGAACGATTTGGGAAATTATTTTTACGGTCACCTGCTGCCCTCAACAGGCTACATCAGCAATTTCGACCTGGTTAAATATTTCGACGGTTTGCTGTTGCGGGTTCCCAACCCCGATAATTTTAACGAGTTGCAGGAAGCGCCGGAACAAAAAAAACTATTTGAAATTTACCAGGAACACAAAGACTGGGCGCAAATTTTGGACGTGGCAACCGTTTCAAACCTCAATGAATTCACCCTGAAGAAAAAAGGCGGGTACATTATAAAAATTTCCGAAGCGCTGCATGAAAAGAAAATCGCCGAAATTGCCAACCAAATTCATGAACGCGACGGAGATATACGCATGGTGTTGGTGGCTGGTCCGTCAGCCTCCGGAAAAACAACCTTTAGCAAACGACTGGGCGTACAACTGGCGGTGAACGGACTTCGTCCTTTCCAGGTTTCACTCGACGATTATTTTGTTGACCGGGAACATACCCCTCGTGACGAACATGGAAATTTTGATTTTGAATCTCTGGATGCCATCGACATTGATTTCTTTAACGAACAGCTTCTTGATTTACTGAAGGGGAAAGAGGTGCAACTTCCCAAGTTTGATTTTCACAGGGGGCGGCGTTTTATGAATGGAGATCATCTGCGATTGCGTACCGGTGACATCCTGATTGTTGAGGGAATTCATGGCATGAACCCACGACTGCTTCCCAGGATCGAAGAAAAAAGCACCTTCAAAATTTTCATTTCAGCGCTTACCCAGATCTCCATGGACGAACATACCCACATTTCCACTTCCGACAACCGACTGATCCGCCGGATAATTCGCGACAGCAAATACCGCGGTTACGGGGCTGCCGAAACCATTAAACGCTGGCCTTCGGTAAGAAAAGGGGAAGAGCGGAATATTTTCCCTTATCAGGAGAATGCCGATGTGATGTTTAACTCAGCCACCCCGTATGAACTTGGCGTGCTGAAAAAATATGCAGATCCGTTGCTGAAACTGGTACTTGAAAACCAAACGGAATACATGGAAGCTATGCGGCTACTGAAATTTCTGTCATTTTTCAAACCCATCGACGATGAGGAAATACCCCCAACTTCTCTCATCAGAGAGTTTTTGGGAGGAAGTAGCTTTTTGTATTAATTTTCTTTACCTTTAAACAAAAATCAAAAAATATTTCACCTTTAAACTGATATATTATGGCATTTGAATTACCAAAATTACCGTACGGGAAAGGTTCGCTGGAACCTTTCATTAGCGAAAAAACCATTGATTTTCATTATGGCAAGCATCATCAGGCCTATGTAAACAATTTGAACAACCTGGTTCCCGGAACTGAATTTGAGAATGCTTCCCTCGAAGAAATCATCCAAAAAGCAGAAGGCGGAATTTTCAATAATGGAGCACAAGTTTGGAACCACACGTTTTATTTCTACCAGTTTAACCCGATTGGATGTCATGAGCCGAAAGATGAAATGAAAGCTGCCCTTGAGGCAAAATGGGGTACCGTGGAAGCATTTAAGGAAGAATTCTCCAAAGCAGCAGCTACCCTGTTTGGTTCGGGATGGGCCTGGCTCGTACAGAATGAAGCGGGAGAGCTTGAAATAGTACAAACAGGCAATGCCGGAAATCCTTTACGAGAGGGAAAAACTCCTCTGCTCACCTGCGATGTGTGGGAACATGCTTATTATCTGGATAAGCAGAATGCCCGTCCGAAGTACATTGAAGATTTCTGGAGAATCATCGACTGGAAAGTAATCTCAGAACGGCTTACAAAGTAGCAATACACTTTAAGACTCATTGAGACAGGTTACTAAAAATCAAAAACATGAGTACAGAAAAAGTATTTGAAACCATGAAAGCTACCGGCAAACCGATGAAAGCCGGTGAGATTGCAGAGGCTGCCGGCCTTGATAAAAAAGAGGTGGATAAAGCGATGAAAGTCCTTAAAAAAGAAGGAAGAATAGAATCGCCCAAAGTGTGCTACTGGCAACCTAAGTAAAAAACAAAAAAAGGCAGTTGGTAAATGAATGTACCAACTGCCTTTTCAACTTACAAAAGTGTTAGCCTGTTTCGTTTTGAACGAAATCATTTCTCCCACAATTGTTCCATTTCCTCCAATGTTTTTCCCTTGGTTTCCGGAACCATTTTCCACACGAAAAGAAGGGATAAAATGCTCATCAATCCGTAAAATCCATAAGTGAAGCCTCCGCTAAATTCCATCATGGCCGGGTAGGTAGATGATATAAAATAATTGGCCGCCCATTGTGCTGCAACGGCAACCGCAACAGCTTTTCCCCTTACCTTGTTGGGAAAAATTTCGGAAATAAGAACCCAGGTAATCGGCCCCCACGACATCATAAACGAAGCCGTATAAATAATGATAAATACCAATGTCCCTATGCCGATAACCTGCATAAAAGCCAGCGCTGAAATGGCAAACATCCCCAGCGCCATGCCAGCAGAACCAACGATAAGCAGCGGTTTTCTCCCCCATTTATCAACCGTAAAAATAGCTACAACGGTAAAAATCACATTTACGATGCCCATGATAACGGTTTGCATCAAAGAAGCATCTTTAGCGGCTCCCATGCTTTCAAAAATTCGCGGCGCATAATACAACGCAACGTTTATTCCCACAAACTGCTGAAAAACGGAAAGCAGAACACCTATAATGATAACTTTTCTTCCGAATGAAAATAACTTACGGGATGCATGATGTTTTAGGCTTCCTTTAATCTCTTCCAGAATATCACCTGCAATTTTCGGCCCGTTGATTCGGGTCAGGATTTTTAAAGCCTCCTCATTTCTGTTGGATAATGAAAGGTATCTTGGTGTTTCCGGAACAAAAAAAAGCAGGATTCCAAACAGGCCGGCCGGAATGGTTTCCGAAAGAAACATGCGTCGCCAGCCTATATTATTAATCCACTCCAGTGTTTGCCCGTTGGCGATGCCCCAGTTTACGAAATAAACGACCAGCATTCCAAAAATAATGGCAAACTGGTTCAGTGAAACAAGCTGCCCCCGTATTTTGGCCGGGGCAATTTCTCCAATATACATCGGGCATACCGCTGAAGCCAGTCCAACTCCCATTCCCCCAATGATTCTGTAGAAATTAAAAACCAGCAATAGCCCGATAGATGGTTCGCCCCGCTGAAAAAACAGAAACTCAGGGAACCCAGACCCCAGCGCCGAAAGAAAAAATAAAATGGCTGCCAACATAAGGGTCCTTTTCCTTCCAAATTTTGATGCGAATACCCCTGAAGCTAACCCGCCTATAATACAACCAATTAATGCGCTTGAAGTAGTCAATCCATGAATCAGCGTACTAAGCCCCTGACTTTCTATCAAGTAGGCTTGTATTGACTTTTCCGCACCTGAAATAACTGCCGTATCGTAGCCAAAAAGCAACCCTCCCAGTGTAGCTACAATAGTGAGGGCGACAACATACAATTTATTCTGGCTCATACCATTAGATGTACCAGTTTATCAACTGCTCCAGCAACTCCTGTTTTCCGCTAATCTGCATTGGTTCGCCTACTTTACCTGCCATTCGGTACAAATCTTCGAGGGTAAGTTTTCCTTTTTCGAAATCAGCGCCTTGTCCGCTATCAAACGAAGCATAACGGGTTTCCCGCATTTTCAGGTAATCGGATTCATTCAGGATTCTGTCAGCAATAATCAGCGCCCGCGCAAAAGTATCCATACCCGAAATATGCGCAATAAAAATATCCTCCAGGTCAGTAGAATTTCTTCGTGTTTTAGCATCGAAATTGATTCCTCCGGTATCAAATCCGCCGGCCTGGATAATTTCCAGCATAGCTTCTGTCACTTCATATACATTGGTTGGAAATTCGTCGGTATCCCATCCGTTCTGATAGTCGCCTTTATTGGCATCAATAGACCCCAGTAACCCAACATCAGCCGCCATACGCAGGTCGTGTGCAAATGTGTGCCCTGCCAGTGTGGCATGGTTCACTTCAATATTTATTTTGAAATCTTTATCGAGTCCGAAGTGGCGCAAAAATCCGATTACAGTTTGTGCATCGTAGTCGTATTGATGTTTGGTAGGTTCCATCGGCTTGGGCTCCACAAGGAATGTTCCTTTAAAACCCTGCTTACGGCCGTAATCGCGCGCCATTCCGAGGAATCGTCCCAGGTGTTCCATTTCACGCCTGGTATCTGTATTGTGCAGGGTCATGTAGCCTTCTCGGCCACCCCAAAAAACATAATTTGAGCCTCCCAAAACAACCGTGGCATCAATGGCATTCTTAACCTGAACAGCAGCATGGGAGACTACATTAAAATCGGGATTTGTTGCAGCGCCATTCATGTAGCGTGGATTGGAAAACACGTTGGCCGTACCCCAAAGTAATTTTACACCCGAGGCTTCCTGTTTTTGTCGGGCAACTTCTACCATCTTTTCCATCCGTTTTTCGATTTCGAAAACGGTTCCGTTGCCCACCATATCCACATCGTGAAAACAATAAAACGGGATGTTCATTTTTGTAATAAACTCAAATGCGGCATCCATCCGTTCTTTGGCTGCATCAAGCGGGTCGGAAGCTCCGTCCCACGAAAAAATTTGTGTACCGGGACCGAAGGGATCCTCGCCTGTCCCGCAGAACGTATGCCAGTAAGCCACTGCAAAGCGCAGGTGCTCCTTCATCGACTTTCCTGCCACCACCCGGTTTTCGTCGTACCACCTAAAAGCCAGCGGATTTCTTGATTCCGGGCCTTCATACTTTATCTGGCCAATGCCTTTAAAATACTCTTTGTTCCCTTTTAATACTTCCATCTTATCTGATTTTAATGAATATTCTTACACAAACGGTTCAACAAATGACTTCAGATCACTGGAGAACAAGCCGGAAAAATCAAATTACCTGCTTCAATACCTGTTTCCAGTTTTCGTATGCTTCCTGGTACTCTTCGGCTTTTGATTCATCAGGCTCCACTGTTTCCAGTTTGGTCAGACTCGCAAAGGCTTCTTTTGGTGAAGCGTAATAGCCGGAGCCAATGCCTGCTCCCCTTGCCGCCCCCACCGAACCATCGGTATTGTATAGTTCAATGGTGGCTCCGGTTATCCCGGCCAGTGTATCCCGGAAAACCGGACTGAGAAACATATTGGCTTTTCCTGCGCGGATAACAGATGCCTGGATACCTGTATTTTGCATAATGTCCATTCCGTATTTAAATGAAAATACAATTCCCTCCTGGGCAGCCCTCAGCAAATGTCCTTTTTGGTGTATGTTAAAATTAATACCGTTAAAAACCGACCCGATATTCCGGTTGTTCAACACCCGTTCGGCACCGTTGCCAAAAGGCAGAATCGTAAGGCCTTTCGAGCCGACAGGTATGGTTGCAGCCAACCGGTTCATTTCTTCGTAATCCAGGTTTTCTCCTGTCATCCGTTTCATCCAGGCATTTAAAATACCTGTGCCGTTAATGCAGAGAAGAACACCCAGTCTTGGATTTTCGGGTGAATGATTTACGTGGGTAAAGGTGTTTACCCGGGACTGCGGGTCGTACCTGATTTCGTCACTTACGCCATAAACCACGCCCGAAGTGCCGGCGGTAGCTGCAATTTCACCCGGATTCAGAACATTCAGAGACAGTGCATTGTTGGGCTGATCTCCGGCGCGGTAGCTCACTTTTGTTTCGGGCGAAAGTCCCAGTTCAGCCGCAACTTTCCGATCCAGTTTCCCCTGTACTGCAAAAGTTGGAACTATTTCCGGAATAATTTCCGAAGGAAACCCATAGGTTTCGAATAACATTCCGGCCACGCTGTTTTCCTTAAAATTCCACATTATGCCTTCTGAAAGGCCACTCACAGTGGTTTGTATTTCACCGGTTAATTTCATGGCAATGTAATCGCCCGGCAACATTATTTTATATATTTTCCCGAAAAGTTCAGGCTCATTGTCCTTCACCCACTTTAATTTCGATGCTGTAAAGTTACCCGGAGAATTCAGCAGGTTGGCCAGACAACGTTCAGCTCCCAAAGCTTCAAAAGCCTGATCTCCGATAGAAGCAGCGCGACTGTCGCACCATATAATGGAAGGGCGGATGACCTCTTGTTTATTGTCCACCATTACCAGACCATGCATTTGGTAAGAAATACCAATAGATCCGATTGCTTCCGGATCGACCTGCGATTCTTTCAAAACCTCGGCCAATGCACATTTCAGATTTTGCCACCACAACTGTGGTTCCTGCTCAGCCCAGCCTGCCCGATGCGCCGTTATCGGCATCTCTGTCTTTGGATAAAAGGAGGTAGCCACACAATCGCCGTTTTCCCCGTTAACCAGTGAAACTTTCACAGAGGAGCTTCCAATATCGAATCCAAGTAAATACATAATGTTTAATAGTTTATACCTTCATAAATTATCGAACTGTTCTGTTCTGGTATGATACCAAAAGTAATTTCAAAATACGGGGATTCAAAATTCAAAAAAATGTTATAGAACATGTTTCGAAAGAGGGAATCGCTCACATTACGTCCCCTCCCAGGCAATGTGGTCAAATGACAACCACCTGAATTCCTGTTCATCCTTTCTGCCACAACACAAGGCATATAAGTCGCAGCAGCAAATAATATTAACCATCAAAGTCCATCCCGGTACTGATTGCTACCCGGTTCCATGCATTGATGGCAACCACCGCCATAATTAACAAAGCCAGGTAGTTCGGACCAAACAGCGTTTCTGCTTTCTGGTAGGTTTCATCTGAAAGGCCCCCATTACTTATCAAGGTAACTTCTTCTGTCAATGCCAAAATTGTTTTTTCTTCTTCCGTAAATAATTTGGTTTCGCGCCAGGCATTGAGCATATAAATGCGCTGTTCACTTTCACCATTTTTTCTTGCATCTTCCGTGTGCATGTTAATACAAAAGGCACAACCATTGATTTGCGAAGCCCTGATTTTAATTAACTCAAAGTGCTCCCCCAGTAATGCGGAAGTTTGAAGATAATTTTCCAGTTTATACAAGCCTTCGTAGGCAGCAGATTCCAACTCTTTAATTCTGATTCGTGCTTTCATTGTTTTGCTTTTATGTTTGTGCAAAGGTTAAAGACACGCTTCAAAAAAATATTAAACTGGTTTAAGATCGTTTTTTGTTCCGTATTTCACTCAAATACTCGGGAGTAATGCCCAGGTAGGAAGCGAGCATATACTGAGGAACCCGCTGCACAAACTCCGGAAAATTATCGTAAAAATGATTAAAAAGCTCTTCCCGTGAAAAGTCTTGTAAGTACATTTCCTTCATTTGGGCAGCGGCATATGCCCTTTGGTAAATTATCCTAAAATACTTTTCCATTTCAGGATACCGGTCAAGCAATTCATTTTGCCGGCTATAATTGAGAAAAAGAACAATTGATTTTTCAACAGACTGAATGTAAAATCCGGTACGCGACTGGTTCAAAAAAGATAAATGATCGGTTATCCACCAATTTTCAATGGCAAACTGGGTAGTATGCTCCATGCCCTTTTCATCAATAAAATACATACGAAGGCATCCGCTTTCAACAAAAAAATGCTCCTGACAAACCTGTCCTGCAGTCATCAGACTCTCTTTTTTCCGGTAACTGGCCCTTTCAAAAAAGGAAAGAATGCCTGGAATATGCTGTGGTTCGATACGCCCATATTTCTTCAGGTGCTGAATAAAAATCTCAGAATTTTGTATCATCTCCGGTTTACTTAAAATCCATTGCAGGGATAGTTTCTTGTTTTTATACCAGATTTCTTAGAGCTCCCATGTAAATAACAACTGGTACTACGTGTTTACTGGCTGTTATTCTTCTCTGTTGAATTATAAACAAGATGTTTTGAAAAAAGTTATGCCTCTTTGAGACTTGTAACCGGAAAACCGAATGGGGTAACAATACATATACACCTTCCCGTTATGATAATGAAGACAAAAAAAATTGCTGGCCCGCTGCAAATATCTGTTATTCAAATCTGATGAAAAATGGAGCCAGTCAAAAAAGGAATACTTCTGCCGAATCATTCAAAGCCAAATTAAAAGCTTTCAGAGTTACACTAAGAGGTGTTTGCGATGTCAAGTTCTTCCTTTTTAGGGTAGCTAATATTATTGCCTGAAAAACTAAATCCACCGGATTTTCAAGATGAGCCCTCATTACAGGGAAATCTTAAACTTCTTTGAAAATAGAAGTACAAACGCATCTGCTGAATCTTTTAATGCGAAGTTGAAAGCTTTCAGAGCTACACTAAGAGGTGTTTGCGATGTCAAGTTCTTCCTTTTTAGGGTAGCTAATATTATTGCCTGAAAAACTAAATCCACCGGATTTTCAAGATGAGCCCTCATTACAGGGAAATCTTAAACTTCTTTGAAAATAGAAGTACAAACGCATCTGCTGAATCTTTTAATGCGAAGTTGAAAGCTTTCAGAGCTACACTAAGAGGTGTTTGCGATGTCAAGTTCTTCCTTTTTAGGGTAGCTAAAATTTTTGCTTAAAAAACTAAATCCACCGGATTTTTAAGGTGAGCCTTTATGAAGGTTATCAGTAAAAACAAAAAACCGTCCCAAAAACTTGTTTTGAAACGGCTCTTTTGCGGTGACGACGAGACTCGAACTCGCGACCTCCGGCGTGACAGGCCGGCATTCTAACCAACTGAACTACGCCACCTTTTTTTTACAATTCTTTTTAAGAACTCCCTTTTCTTTGGCTGTTACCATTTGATAAGGTGCTGCAAATATATACTTTCTTTTTTTTCCTGCAATACAAAAAAACAACATTTTTAAAATTAGTCAAAACCAACTGACACACAAAAACTTAACACAAATTATTTCACCATCCTGACAAGATTCCGGGGTAAAAGGGAAGCTTCCCCGTTCCATCTGTAAGCCAGTAACGACCTGCTCCCGGTAACACAACCGTCGATACAACAGATATTTGGCCGGATAATGTGCGGGCCGTTGCCCCGGCAGTAGTGCCCGAAAAATACAATCGGAGCTTCTTCGGTATAAGGAAGACCGGACGGAAGAATTTGAGGAGGCACCGAATAATCGGGAAGGTGAAATTTACTTTCAAATGAGAGTTCCTCAAACGTTTTTCCGGCGGGTTCTTCCCACCAACGCATCCTGAATGAACGGGGCGAAACCCCTTTATTGTTGATGATTTTTAAATCGCCCGGCATTTTAAACTGTGGCCCCTTTGTGAGAAGCCAAATATTCTGCGCCAGCTCTGAACCAGGATTTTTGTGTACCCGCCGGAAAGTCTCCTTTTTAATTCTACCCGCAGGGAGACTGTTTTTCAGGTATTCCACCGCTTCATCCGACCAGCAGGCATGTACCACCCTGATTTCATCCAGTTCAAGGAACAGCGGAAGAGAGCGAAGCCATTTCAAATGTCCTGTCCACTCTTCGGAATACCCTGCAAATTCATTCATGGTTTTCAGTACCGAAATGAAATTTTTAAACGGAGGTTTTATCATGGCAATGCCATTTTTATCTTTCAGGTGTGCAATAATCGCATTGATTTCATGATTTCCCAGAACGGCCAAGGCATTTCCGTTTTCCACCATGGTACGTATCATACGCATGGTTTTGCGAATTTGAGGGCCGCGGTTAATGAAATCGCCCACAAAAACTGCTTTTCTTCCCGGGTGCGAGTACCCGTCAGACGTCTTATTGTAGCCCAGTTTCAACAGCAGTTGTTTCAATAACTGCGCATGTCCGTGAACATCTCCAATAATATCATACATAGGCAAACAGTAAAATCCGAAAATAAAAAACAGTTATCAGAATCGATATCTGTTTTTGGTATTATTTTTTTCTCTTACCAAAAATAGGCATAGAAAACGAAAACAACAGCAATAATTGTCACCTGATTAATCACACACCAACGATTTCAAGAAGCGCATATTTTAGTTCATTGCTCCTTCGTCCACCATCCGGTCAGGTGCCGATACCGAAATGGTTATTTTTAACATACTCACCGGGAATATCCGTTAGTATTTGACAATTCTTTCCAGTTCCTCTTCTACCCTGTTGGGTTTCACTTTGTAGTAATAAGCTCCCTTTTTCGATTCGGTAGAGTTTTTCTGATCCAGCTTTTCCAGGACACCCAGCGATAACACTTTTTTACGGAAGTTTCCGGGATCGAATGTGCGCTGATAAATAGCTTCATACAATTTGCGTAACTGGAGCAAGGTAAACCGGGAAGGCAGCAATTCACTTCCCACAAGGCTTGATCCCGCTTTTTGCTCAAGTCTTCTGAGCGACTGTGCAACCACTTCATTGTGATCGAAAATAAGCGGAGGCAATTCGTTAATGGGCCACCACTTTGCACCAAATGAGTCGGTATTGTTTCTTTTGTAACGGTCAATTCGAATAAGCGCAAAATAAGTAATACTGATAACCCTTTCCACCGATTCCCGTGTCGGGTTTGAAAAGGTATAAACCTGCTCCAAAAAAATATTGTCGAGACCGGTTGTTTGGCAAAGTACCCTGTGTGCAGCCTCCTCCGCCGACTCATTTTCCCGGACAAAACCGCCCATCAACGACCATTCTCCTTTCACCGGTTCAAAAGCACGGGGGTAAAGTAATAGTTTTAATTCACCCGCTTCATAACCGAAAACCACACAGTCTACTGCTGTTAAAAACCGGGGATGTTGTTTGTAATATTCCATTTCGCTCCAAAAAAATGTAAAACTAAAAAAAGTGCCTTTTACCGTTTTACATTTTCTACTGTTTTTCAAAAAAAATTGCTGTCCGACAGAAAGTAGCCGCACTTTTTCAGCAAATCGTCAGTCTGTTCCATAAAATTCAGACAAATGCATTATTTTTACAGAGATTTAAATCAACAAAACAACTAATATGAGTAAAAAGACAAACACGAAGAGTGGATTATCACGTCGAAAATTTATTGGAACAACAGCCACTGCAGCAGCGGCTTTCTCAATGATACCGGCAGGTTTTGCCAGTGCGCTTGTTTCACCGCGAAAACCGAATTCCAGATTTGGGGGAGTCCAGATAGGAGCCATAACGTACAGCTGGCGTAGCATGCCGTCAACGGCACAGGATATTTTGGATTATTGCGTTGAAGCAGGTATCAGCTCCATTGAGTTAATGGGCAATGTAGTCGAAGAGTTTGCCGGTATTCCTCCCATGCCTCCCCGGCCGCCACGGGAAGCTCATGAAAACGAACAGGCCCTTTATCGACAAAAAGCAGAAGTGGCTCAAAGCAAACAGCGCAATTGGCGGCTTTCGGCGTCGATGAAAAAGTATGTGGAGCTAAGAAAAATGTTCAATGCGGCCGGTGTAAATATCCATATTGTAAAATTTTCACCTGCCAAATGGAGTGAAGGAGAAATAGATTACGCATTTAAAGCAGCCAAAACACTTGGAGCCAAAGGCATTTCAAATGAAATCGGGCACGAAGCCTGCGCCCGGTTGGGAAAATTTGCAGAAAGGCACAACATGTACGCCATTTTCCACAACCACTTGCAACCCGGAGAACCCGGATTCAGTTTCGATGAATTTCTTTCCTATTCGTCGAAAAACATGCTAAACTTCGATGTGGGACATTACTGGGGGGCTACCGGTAAACATCCGAATGAAGTGATTGAAAAGTTTCATAATCGTATTTTCAGTCTTCACTTAAAAGACAAAACCGGAAAAAATACCAATCCGGCGAACACCAACATGCCTTGGGGTGAGGGAGATACACCCATTGCAGATATTTTGCAACTGATTCAGAAAAACAAATGGCCCATTTACTGCGACATTGAATTGGAGTATCCGGTTCCGGAGGATTCAAATGCCCAGAAAGAGATAATCAATTGTGTAGAATATTGTAAAAATATTTTAGCCTAAATAAAACAGAAGCCGGTGGTTTAATCCTACCGGCTTCCATACTTTAGCCCACTTTTATCTTCCTCCTTTTATCTTTGGATTCGATATAAATTACTTTTCTCCCATTGTCCCTTTAAAAAGCGACAGCAGCTCTTCAATCCTTTCCTCTTTTTCAGCAAATCCGACCGACCGGAATGAATCACATAATGTTTCCAACAGCCGGTGAATAAACGATAAGTCGGACAATGGTTCGATAAATTTTTCCACCGGGGTATAATTATTTTTTTTCAGGTGATAGTTAACTTCTTTCCGGCTGGCAATGGATCCTTTATTGGATGCATTAATATAAAACAGCACATCGGAGGGAGTATCTTTTCCATGCACCCTTTTTGCCAAATCTCCATCTACAATGGCAATCAGCGGGTTTTTCGGAAAGTCGGTAAACCGAGCCGGCAGGCCCAGTTGGCGTGCAACAATGGTATAAAACAAGCTGAGGGAAAGCGGATTTCCTTTTTTTGTATCGAGCAACTGGTTCAGATAACAATTCTGAGGCGACTGAAGGTTATTATGGTTAATTGAAAAACCGTGAATATTAAAAAGAAAGTGGTTCAGAATAGTTGTCTTTTCCAGTAAGGTCAGTGAATCGTTCAATTCCAGCCAAACCTCGTTTTTTAGTTTCTCGATTTTATGCCGGACCCCGGCTTGATTAACGTCGGGATACTGAAACCTGTCGATGGTTAAAAAACCTTCCAGCAAGTCCTTCTCCCTCGAAAACATCCAGCTTTTCAGCAGGTTTTTAGTTTTCTTAAACTGCAAATCCTGTATCAGGTTTTCAATACGCTCCTGGCAGGTTTCATCGAAACTGTTTTCCCATTTCTCTTCCAGTGCAGGAATGATAGAATAGTTTTCTTTCAACAATTCTCTTTCAACCGATTCAAAAACCAGGTTGTCGGGGTCGTCCAGCAAATCGATCAATGCCTTCAGCCTGCTTTTTCTCATTAATATTTATTTGGTTAAACAGTCCAGTACCATTTTTATCAACTTCTTCATTTCCGGCCTGTAATTTTCATTTGCCTGTCCGGTAAACCGGTTGGCAATAATCAGGCAAATCGTAAGAGCCTGGTGTCCCAGCATTTTCGACAGCCCGTAAATAGCCGAGCTTTCCATTTCAAAATTGGTAATTTTCCAATCTTCGAACCGGAACTGTTCAATCAGCTTGTTCAGTTGGGGCATAGCCAGTGGCAGACGGAGTACCCGACCCTGCGGCCCGTAAAATCCGGGAGCGGAAATGGTCACTCCTTTTCTGAATTCAGCCCCGTTAAACCTGTCTGCTAACCGCTTTGAGGCATCCACAACATAAGCATCGGGCAATGTATCTTTCCAGCCGGTAAATTGTTTGAAGGCTTTTTCAAATGGCAAATCACAAAATGGTTCGCTATGGGCATAAAACTTCAGCATGCCGTCGAACCCAATTGACTTTTGCGAAACCACATACGCATTTACGGGAATATCTTCCTGCAATGCGCCCGAAGTACCAATACGAACAATTTTAAGCGAACGTTTCTCCTTTTTAATTTCCCGTTTTTCCAAATCGATATTCACCAAAGCATCCAGTTCGTTTAAAACAATATCAATATTATCTGTACCTATTCCGGTAGAAATTACTGAAAACCGTTGATTATTATATCTGCCTGTCACCGTATGGAACTCGCGGTTTTGAGCGGAGAAATCGATGGTATCGAAAAAATCAGCCACCGTCTTTACTCTTGCCTGATCACCCACCAAAATAACCTGGTCTGCTAAATTTTCAGGTTTCAGGTGTAAATGAAATATGGTACCATCGCTATTTAGTATTAGTTCCGATTGTTGTATCATATTATTATGATTAGACCGTCAAAACTATTCAAAACAAGATGAATAGACAATTTTTAACTGAAAAACATATAAACAACCAGGGAGGTAACATTATCTGAAATGCTTAATATTGTTAACAACTTGGAAGGATAATGTCGTGCAGAATTACATAATTATTAGATTATAATCGCTTAAATTTCTATTTTTGAACATGTAAAACCAAAAACTAGGCTCATGTCGTTTAAAATATTTTCCCTTCAGCTTACAGGTAAAATTAAGCCGGTGGAGAAGACGGAACAACAACGTCAAACATTGTACAACGATTACCTTGAATTTATAAAAACAGACAAATCGGAAGAGCTGACCTCTTTTCTGGAGCTGGAAAAGGAAATAAATTCTGCTGCATTTAAAAACAGGAAGAATGAAATTCAGTCGCTGCAGTTTAAAGACAGTGAGGAACATAACCTGCTGAAAGAATTTGAAAAACTAAAAAGCACCAAAAAAATAAAGAAATACCTTGCAACGGAAGGCTCGGAAGCCTTGAAACGTTTTGAGGCTTTAAAAGAATCTGAAAAAATCAAATCTTACTATCAGCTTTGGGAATATGTAAAAGAAGGCGATTTTGAAAAAGAAAAAAAGGAGATACAAAGCCAGGTTTATAAAGGCTCAACAGAAGAAAGGCATTTTCTCGATTACAATAAACTTTTAAAATCGCCTGGCATTAAAGCCTACATGGAATTGGCCGGTTCGCAGGCCCTTGCTGCCCACGAAAACTTTGCCGGTTCGGAAAAACTAAAAAAATATCTTGAGCTGAAAAATACCCCTGAAAGAGATAAACAAAAACGAAAGGAGTTTAAAATCCTGAAAAAGGAACCGGAAATAAAATCCTATTTCAAATTCGAACACTCAAAAAAATTAAAACTTTACCACGAAACAGCGGGTAGCTACAACCTGAAAAAGCTGGAGGAGTTAAAAGCTTACGTAGAGAACGATTCGTTCAAAGAAAGAGTGGCCCACCTGAAGGATAAACAGAAATTTGAAAAAAGCGAGGCTTTCAAAAAATGGCAAAATTTCAAACAACTGGCTGCTGACCAAGACGTAAAGTTCTATTTGAAATTTGAAAAATCAGCAGACAATTTGAATTACCTTGATGTAAAAAATTCATTCGAGCTTAAACGGTACTTTGAATTAAAAAATATTGTCTCTTCCGAAGATTTCCAGAAAAGGAAGGCATACCTTGAAGACAAGAAGAAATGGGAAAAATCGGAAGAATACGCCAGGGAACAGAAATACTTAGAGATGAAACAATGGCCGCATCTCTTAAACTATTTTAAATATAAAGGAACCAATACATTCGATTTTTTTGAAACGTGGGAAGTAAGTTTTGAAGACGATTTTGCCGGAAGCCATCTTAACGCTGAAAAGTGGTCAACCTCGTCGTTATGGGCGGAGAAAGCCCTGGGACGTAACTACTCCATGCCAGGCGATTTACACCTGTTCACCGAAGGTAAGAACATACAAACCGGCGGAAAACTGGTCATTGAAACGCGCAAAGCAAAAGCCGATGGAATGGTCTGGCAAATGCCCGCCGGATTTGTTCCTGCAACATTCGATTACACATCGGGAATTGCGTCTTCTGCCAAAAGCCTTAGCCAGGAAGACGGTATTTTCGAGGCAAAAATAAAGTTCGAACCGGAAAAGGAGGTGGTAAGTTCTTTCAGCTTACAGGGTGAAAAAAGTTTCCCGGCGATCTACCTGCCGGAAATGGGCGCCAAAAACCGGATAGGGGTTGCCACACTGGATGCAAACGGCAAACTGCAAATGAACGGTCTCGACATTTCGAACCTGAAAAAAGGGAAATGGTACATTTTCACCTTCGAAAAATCAGGAAAAAGTTTAAGCTGGAAAATCAACGACACCGAAGTGCTCAGAATGGACCAACAAAACATCGACTTTCCTTTACACATTCATTTACAGAGTATCGTATTAAGTCAAATTTCAGGCTCAAAACTGCCAGTCCGGTTCCAAACCGGATGGATAAAATGCTATAAGAAAAAATAGTTGGAATTTAGGTCCCACTCCAACTTGAACCTAAGACATAGAATCCGGAAGATATTTTCGAGCTAAGGCTGACTTTTATCTTCGTCCAAATTTTTTTCAAAACTAACTTTGAAGGAGTGATTATATTTCACGAAACAACATGAGTTCGATGTAAGAAACTTTACTTACAAAACCTTATTCATAACAACAGACTGGTTATCCACGTGTTTGAGGCTTTGCCCCAAACCCCACTTCATTTTTCTCCTAGATGAGAAAAACGAAACACGAGGAAGGCATTTCCGAGCATCATGTCAAAATTAACCTTTGCGTTTTTTCAATCTGGCGAACTGGCCCGACTGACGGAATTTTGACACAGCCCGCATCAGGTACAGCTAAAGCCAGGAATTGATAGAATAAGCTGGTCCACAAATGAACATTTATGGCTAAATAAAGCATATCGCCGTGATGGTCTCGGTCGGTAAGCCATTTTCCTTCGCCGGGAAGTTTCCCTAGCGTATTATACCTAGCCTGCAGCAAGCAGGACAGGCTGCATAATAACTAAAAGTCCGAAAGGATTAATTATACAGGAACAAAATGTTGCTTTTACCCAAAAATCAAATTCAGTTAATTCTGACTTTTACAACCACCTTTCTCACTTTTCCATTTTCACCTGACTTCAGGCAGGGACGGTGGGCATCGTCCGGAAAAAAGACAAAAAACTTTTCAGAATTTGCAAGCCGGTAGTTGTTTTGCTCTGCCTCAAAAAAAGCAACATCTTTTTCTCCGTCATAAGGTTCAGTTACCGAAGTATTCTCCAGAGGGGTCACCCCTATTTTTTCCTCTCCTGTAACCAAATACTGAATATCGGCATACTTCTGATGGGCTTCAAAACGGGTATCTTCCTCGTTTCTGGTGACGTACTCATCCACATTAATAAACAAGTCTGCTCCTTCCAGTTCATAGCGTCCCGGAGACAGAGCTGCCAAATCTTCATTTTTCAAAAAGGTAAAAGCCTTTTGCCAGCGCTGGGAATTTTTAAAATACTGCACTGCCATTTCTTTCCGGTCTACAGTTTCATCGGGTTGAACCTCCCATTCTTCTCTCCACTCCCCTTTTGCATACCATTCATTCAACTCCTTTTCGTCCCAGTTTTCAGGGTTCACCTTTTTCGACTGATTACATGCTGCGATCATAATAACTAAAATTATCAAGACATTAATTGATTGTTTTTTCATTTTATTTTCATTTTGTTAAAACAGTTTGTTTAATGCGATTCCAGTAAATTCCAACAGTAAAAATTGCCGCGGCACCAAAATACTTTTAACAAATAATTATGAAAAGAATCCTTTTCGTAAAAAAACAAAAGCCTTTTTCGGTAATCCTTACCTGATTTGGAAACATGTAACATTGAACAGAAACGTACGCTGTTCCAAAATCCTGTAAATATAGTAAAACAAGCCATAAATACGTACCATCCAAAATATGAAACCGGCTCATTCGGCACCAAAATTTTTCACACCGATTTTTTGATTTTAACGACAACCTGACTAAATGCACCTCTCCTTTTGTTTCAAAAGGGAACTTTCGCCCTCCATTCAGGTACGCACTTTTTGTTCAGTAACCTTTTCTCCAGCAGGCTGAAAAATACTTTTTCCTTTCTAAAAAAAAACCGGGCCTGTATTAAACCGGACTATATTTCACAGAGCATCCTTCTATCAGAAAAAACGATGCAAAATCCAATCTGTTAACTTAAAAGAATAACTTCTGCGTTTAATCCTTCTACATCAACGTTAAACCGTTTATCCCCGTAAACAATTGTCAATTTTTCCGGGGTTTCCGACAGGTTCCACAACAACATTGAATTTATCGACGGATACCATGCACAAGCTATGGGTAAATCTTCCTCCACATAAGGGACATTAGTCAGGCTGGATATAATTTCGCGCTTAAATGAAAATATATCATCCATGGTTTCGGGAACATATTTCATGGCAGTCACATCCTTATACTCCGCTTTATTATGAATGAGTTTTGTTCCCCGGTTTTTTAGCTTTCCCTCCATTACCGACCGTGCGTCAAATTCTGAAAGGAACGTCCAGCCATCTTCGCTTAAAACATCAGTAACCTCAAACGGCACGCCTGATGCAAGGAATAAACTGTTTGGCTTATCTGTACTTATAAAGCGGCTCGCTTCTCCCCAATAATGTTTAAAAGGTCCGCTGGGCTTTTGCCCGGCAATTTTTGCATGAAGATCTGCACTTTTCTTCATCGCCGGCGAAAGCGTTGACCAGTACTCCGGAGGGAAAGTAGTCAACCCGCTCATAAACATTGTATTTCGCACATCGCTCAACAGCGAAACATTTAACTTGGCAGCCAGATTTTTTGCCGACAGGTTTTCTGGCGGGTAAGCTGTTGTTTCGCTAAATGCAAGTTCAGGAGCCACGTAACGCCTGTGAAAAAGAGAACTGAAAAGTTCATCGGTTTTACCTTTAACTCTTCCAAATGAATCATCACCGAACATCATTTCGCCCACACGCATAAGAGAGCCTTTATAATCGGCTAGCCGGATCCCTGATTTTTCAGCCCCCATGTACATGACCATTATCCCCAGTTGAATATCAGGCACAGCCGATTGCATCTGTTTATATGCCGCAGAAAGCCGGTCGCAGGTATAGTTTACCCAGGAATATAAGGTATCGGTAATTTCACGTTGTTTTATATTATCAAGCAGGTCATTCCATGCATTTTCGTTGTACCCGTATTTAGCAAGGAACTCCTGTTTATGTTCCGGACAAAAACATCCCCCGACCATACCGGGATAAATTCCAAGTCTGTAATCGTCATCCAGAAATACCTTTTTAAAACCAATCCCTTTGGCTCTTTTCATCGCTTCAATATTCTCTTCAACAATTGGAGGATGAATGGAAACGCCGGAATATAAAGTTCCGTTACTTGTTGTTTTTTTCTTCCAGTGCTTTGGCGTAATATTGGGAATTTCACCTTCTATCCCCAATGCACTGCCTGCTTTAGATGCCGACAAATCAGCAGGATGCCCCAATGGTACGTTTAAAATATGAGCAGCGATCCCTTTTTCAAGAAAACGTTTTCTCCAAAACTCAATTCTTTCAACCGGATAATACCAGTATCCATTAAGCCATCCGGCCAACCAGGCATCTGTTATCCCGCTTTCAGCAATAACATCAAAGAGATCCGGATTTTGATCTAATACTCCCGTGCTTACGCACAAACTGTATCTTCGAATACTTTGGGATTTGTTTTGAGAACAGCCCGTAAGAAAACTGCTTAAATATGCTCCTGCTCCAATACTGGCACACGAACTTAGGAACCTTCTTCTTTTCATTGTTTTATTGGAATTAATTGTTTGCAATTTTACAAAAAATAGATATCCGTAAAACAGAATTCGTATGAGTTCGTAACCAAATTTTTGAAATCCCTGAATGTGTATTGAATCCGAATATTTGTTTCTACGCTGTTTTGACTTTCTGCTATTTTCAACAAGACCCCATGGAATAAAAAAATGGGCTGTTACCACTCTCGTGTTTTGTACTATGTTATAGCATTCGATAGAATTTGCCCGTTCATTTCAGCACCTTGTAATTCCTGTACTCGAACAACCTGACACCGAATGTTTTCTCAATGAAGTAAAGCACCCGGTATTTCAGTTTCATTTTTACCTTTTTCACATCAACATAAACCTGCCAGTTCATCCGGTCAATTCTATCCTGCATCACACGGGGATGGCTGCCGTCAAATTTGGCCAGCGCATCGTATTTTCCACTGTAGTTGAATTCTTTTTCGCCCGCAATTTTTTTGGCTTCAGCAGTAGAAATTCCATCGTAAAACCTGCGTACCTCGTTAATTTTATCCTGCATAAATTTTGGGGGACGTACCCAGCCGTAGTGGTAAATCTCTGCGCCAGTAGGTACCACATTCAGTTTGCGTCCCTTTTTACGAAAGCCTTGGGCATCACGGTAGGAACGAATGGTTTTATCGTTTCGGATTATCCGGATTTCGTTCCGGTACCATTTACGCGAATTGCCCACATAATCATACGTGCCGTAAAAATGTTTGTATCCGAAGAGCAATCCCTCCACTTGCTTCTGGCGCAAATTATCGCGCATGGCCCGTTCAATGGGGAAAAGGTATTTTTCATGCACCACTTCGTCTCCCTGAATGTAAAAACACCAGTCAAACTCCGGAGGAATGGCATCAAAAGCTTTATCGGTTTCGGCAGCGTAAACCGCGCCGCCTTTTTGCAGTGTTTGATCCCAAACCGTATCAACAATGGTAATTTTGTCCGGATCAATCTTTTCAATCATTTGGCGGGTCTTATCCTCTGAATTTCCTACCGCCACTACAAAATGGTCACAAAGGGGCATAATGGAAGTGATGGCTTCCACCACCGGAAAATCAAACTTTTCCGCATTCCGAATAAATGTAAATCCACAGACCTTCATACTGCTTCTTTTTTTCGCAGGTTCCAAAAAACAAGGGCAAATTCAATGGCCGAAATCAGCATTAAGCCATTCCCTAACAGTTCAATTCCTTCTTCGGCTGCAGCCTTTGCCAGACGGTAGTTATCTGCATCGTACATGAGTAACCAAAACCCGGAACGCCCCATAAGCCGGCTAAAAATATAGGTGACCAGAAATCCGGCAAAGAACCAGGCAGAAGCTGGTTGTGCAAAAAACGTCTGCGTAGGTTTTCCCATTTTTTTATAATCACGAACTACCAGCCATATAATAATGAAAAGCACCAGCAAAGAAGGGTAAAACCACCAATCAATTAAAAAATTGAATTCGCGAATAAAGGAAATGAGGAAAAAAAGTGACACGATATTGGTCACCGGCTGAACAGGACGATGTCTGTATCCCAGCAATAAGTAAAAACCAAACAAGATAAACAGGATAATTTCCTGGGAGATTTCAGTAAAACTGATTTCCCCGAAATAGCCCTCTTCCATCGGATATTTTGCATCGAGCCTGACAATTTCTGCCAACCCGACAACCAGTAACGAATAAAAAATGACCTTAACGGCAACAGCCAGCGTGGTATGGTTTTTCATGCTCCCTTTTTGATTGGGCTAAATTAAACTTTTTAGCACGCATAAAAAATACAGGATACTTTTAAAATGACACAAATTCCGATTCACTGCGCATAAATTATCAGCGAACCGGTATTCTCACACCCTCAAGGCTAAATATTCCTTTAGTTCTCGCTCGCTTCTGCCGGTTCCAGCGCAACACTTATATAATTTTCAAAATCGAAATACTTTTTAAATGCTTTTTGCATGGATTCTATCGTAAGACTGTTGACCAAATCATTGTACGTTCCAAACCCGGAGAAATCACCTTCCTTCAGGTAATAGGTGTTACTCAGGACAGACAGCCAGAAACCGTTTTCACGCAAAGCAATTTCACGTTCACGCAACATCTTTTCTTTGGCTTTTGCCAACTCTTCCTCACTGGGACCATGCTGAATAAAATCTTTAATCTCGTCAAAAACAGCTTCCTCCAGCTCTTCCAGTTTTTGAGGATCGGTTCCATAGCGAATAGAAACGGTGTATTCTTCATCGGGATATTTCGAAGAAGAGGGCCTTGCACTAATACTGTACACGCTACTTTTATCTTCACGGATAACTTCCAGCAGGCGGGTCGAAAGAATCCGGCCCAAAGCATCCAATTCAATGGCATTTGCGGATGAATACTCAAAATCTCCATGAAACACAATGTATTGAATACTTTTATCTTCCTGCCCTCTTTTAACTGTCTTTTTCACAACACCCTGAGGCGCTTCAATCCCAAGATCTTTCCAATTCTCCTTTTCATCGAAATAGGGAATCCCTCCAATATATTTTTCTACCAGCGGCCTCAACGTAGCTGTGTCAATATTTCCTACAAAAAAGAAATTAAAATCGGCAGCATTACGAAAACGCTCCTGCCCAATTGCTTTCATACGTTGCAGGTCGGCCTCATCAAGCAGGTCAACAGACATTGGCCGGGCACGCTTATGATAATTGGCCATTACCGATTTTAAGGTATCCTGAAATACTGCTTCGGGCGAGGCAGCTTTATTTTGTAATACACCATTCAGACGGGTCATGTAAGCCTGGTAGCTCGTTTCGTCAAAGCGTGGTTCGGTAAAGTACAGGTAAACTACCTGCAAAAGCGTCTCCAAATCCTTCACGGAAGAATTCCCGCTGAAACCTTCACGCAGTTGAGAAATATAGGGCGACAGATTAAAAACTTTATCGGACAACATTTTATTGAGTGTAATTTTATCGAAACCGGCAATTCCGCTCATTGCCATAATGGTGGCAGCAAAATCGGCTGACACATCGTCTTTTTGTCCGTAAAGGGAAGTTCCTCCCGGGCTCCAGGCGCTAAACAAAATTTCGTCTTCTTTAAAATCAGTGGTTTTGATGATAACTTTTGCCCCGTTTTGCAACGTCCATTCTACTGCCTCTACCTTTTCCAGGTTCTTTTTTTCAACCACAGAACTTGGCCAGGGTTCCTCTGCTACCAGCGGAACATCGGAAACAACATCTTCATACAGTTCTATTTCGGACTGCTCCACTTCCTGAAGCAAGGCAAGCACCTCCTCTTTGGAAGGTACCTTTACCCCTTCAATCTCAGGGGCGGTAATCACAACAACCCGGTTTTCTCCGATCACCCATTTCTCCGCCAGTTGGTTCACTTCATCCAGCGAAATGCCGGGTAAAAAAGTTTTAAAATATTCAAACTCTCTTTCAATTCCCGGAATGGGCTCTTCCGTCATCAAAAAATTGCGCTTATACTCTCCCGCATAACCAATAGATTTTTGCTTATCGCGCTCATTGTATGCTTTCTCAATATAGTTTAACAAGGCTGTTTTCTGCCGTTCAAGTTCAGTTTGGGTAAAACCAAATTTTTTCACCCGCTCATTTTCCAGCAAAACGGCCTCCAGGCCTTCTTCAATTTTTCCGTTATTGCAAACCGCCACCGATTGATAGACACTTACCGGCCCAAACAGTTCGGAGAAAGACGACTGGCCGATGATAAACGGTGGCTCAGCTTCCTGTGTTTTTTCCGACAGGCGACTATTAATCATCGAATTATACAGACTGTGCAAAATGGATTTCCGGTAATCTCCGATCGTTTTCGCTTTTTCCAGCGGATGTTTGTAAAAAACATACGCTACCGGGTACTGCGCTTCCTTGTCAGTAGCAATGCTTACCAACGTTTCTTTATGTGGCGGAATTCCAAAAAACTCTTTTTCGCGCAGATTATCGGCTACCGGTATTTGTGAAAACTTCGCTTTTACCTTTTCTACCATCACATCCTGATCGAAATCGCCCACAACAATAACTGCCTGCAAACCGGGACGGTACCAATCATTCCGGAAACGACGCAAGGCTTTGGGAGGTGCATTTTCAATGATATCCACTTCGCCAATCGGAAGCCTGTTGGCATATTTCGAATTGTGCAGGAATACAGGAAGCCACTCCTGTTGCATACGAAAGTTGGCATTTCGTCCGCCGCGTAACTCTTCACGAATCACTCCGCGTTCCTTCTCAATTTCCTCATCGGAATCGGTTACCTGGCAGGCCCAGTCGTACAGTACCTGTAACCCTTTTTCCATGTAAAGTGCCGAATCGAGCGGAACTTTCAGCATGTAAACGGTTTCGTCAAAGCTGGTGTAGGCATTAATTTCCGGACCGAATTCCATCCCAATCGACTCAAAATATTTTATCAGTTCATTTTTGGGAAAATTCTCGGTACCATTAAATGCCATGTGCTCGGCAAAATGCGCCAGTCCTTTCTGGTCATCATCCTCATCGATGGAGCCGGCCCGCACCACCAGCATCAATTCGGCCCTGTTCCGGGGTTCACTGTTGGCCCGCACATAATATGTCAGTCCATTCTCCAAAACACCTTTTGAAATTCTTGAATCAATGGGGATCGGGTCATTCAAATCAAAATCCTGTTGTGCACCCGAGAGCAAAGAAAACGCTAAGAAAGTTACAACTAATATATTCTTCATGCTTTTATAATTGTTGATTTACAATAATAAAACATGCCTGTTTGGCTTGTACATGCAGCATAGGAACCTGACATTCTTAAAATAATACTGCATGAAAAAACTTCACTCACGGCACGTTTCATAACATAAATACTACATTTCAAAATAGGTAGTCAAATTCCGGTAAATATTACAACAAATTATTCCAGTAAGGGTTGAACAGCGTGGGCAAAGGCATCGTCTTCGTTGGAAGGGACAGCATGAAACCGGCTTTTAATTTGTTCTGGTGCATTCTCTGTAAGGAACGAATGTGCTGTAAAATCCAGCAAATCGAGATCATTATAATCGTTTCCAATACCGAATGTTTCGCCGGGATGGATATGAAGCAAATTGCAAACATGTTTCACCCCATTTCCTTTTGAAACCTCCCGGTGAAAAACTTCCACCCAAATGTACCCTTTGGTAACAGGCGAAGAAGAACGGATTACCCTGATTTCATTGTGTTGTCCCTCAATTTCATTTTTTACTTGTTCAAAAATGGAATCGTCTTCCGGAATAATCAGCATAAACTGGCAAAGCCCGCTTTCCCACTTTCCATTTTCAGGCAGTGGTTCCGAAAATGAATTATGAAATGAAAAATAGCGGTTGAATTCTTCGCAATCCTGCGTGCCTTTGTGATACCACAACCGATGATTTTCGGGGGCGGGAGCAAAAGCATAAAAGTTGTAATCCTTTTGCCTGAAATATTCGACGAGGTGGCTGGCGGTTTCCTGTCCGATATTTTGATGGAAAATGTGCTCCTGTTTTTTCCAGTCGAAAATACCGGCTCCCGAAGAGTAAACAATATAGTCGAACGGCACATCGCGGGCAATCACCTCGGTAACTTTCCGCAAGTTTCTGCCGGTGGCCACCACCCTAACAATCTGCTTTTTCCCCAGCAGGTGCAGCGCCCTCAAATTTTCCTGACTCACTGAACGGTCGTCTTTCAAAAAAGTACCGTCGAGATCGGTTGCTACCAATTTTATATTTTTCATGTCCATAAGCCCAAAAATAATGCTTTTTATTGAATACTTTTTTTCTCCGAACTGCCCCCAGGTCATAAAATACCTTGTTCAGTCAGAACAAAAAATAAATATTCCACCGCATTACCTGTATTCAAATCTTCTGCAACTTCGCAGAAAAGATTCCGGGTACTGGCAGGACATTACACTATTTTCTCTTACAGCATATAAGGTTTCCTGTACTCTTTCGAAAACATCCGGTTGGCCTCCTCGTCATTTATAACACTGAAAGTTACCGGATCGATATTCAAGGTACGCCCCAGCCGGTGAGAAATGTTAGCAAGGTGAATTAACGCACAGGAGTAAAAGCCCTCTTCAATAGGCGCTGTCAGCAACCCCGGATCGTCTGCCCTGATGGCATCCACAAAATTCTGATAGTGGTTCCCCTCGCCCGCACCGGAAGCACCGGGCTCTCTCTCTTTTCCCATAAAAGTTTGCCAGCCTGATACATCCTTCAGCATGTAACCTTCCGAGCCATAAAAAATATTGCCTATCACGTTGGAAGAACTGGTCATATAGGTGTTTTTCAAACTCTCGCCCGACCCCAGATTATTTCCTTCCGGGTTGGTCATCCAGTGCCTCACTTCAAACTGCATCACTTTCTTTTTATCTCCTCCACCTTCCGGATTGGGAAATTCAAATACCGCCATCAATACATTTGGGGTCTCCTGGGCATCGTCAAAAAGAAGGTGTCCTCCCATGGCACTCACCCTTGTAGGAATTTTCACCCCCAATCCCCAACGGGCAATATCCATCTCGTGAACACCCTGGTTTCCCAGGTCTCCGTTTCCATAGTCCCAGTTCCAGTGCCAGTTATAATGAAAACGGTTACGGTTAAAAGGCCGTTTGGGCGCCGGTCCCAGCCACATATCGTAATTCACTTTCTCCATGTACTCTTTTGTAAACGGCTCAATCCAGGAGGTACTATTCACTGTGCTGGCATATTTCTCGCCCTCTGCCATATAACCATCCGGGTACCTGCCAATTGAATCGCGCCATTTGTAGCACACTCCTTTCGCCAGGTAAACCTCTCCCAGCTTGCCATCGCGCATAAACTGAACCGCTGATTGGGCGCCCGGATTACTGCGCTGCTCCGCTCCGTCCTGAACAACGAGGTTATATCTTTTTGCTGCTTCCACCAGCTTTTGCCCTTCTTCAATGGTATGGCACGATGGCTTTTCGATACTGGCATGTTTCCCGGCCTGAAGAGCCCAGATTCCGGCCAGGGCATGCCAGTGGTTCGGTGTGACTACCGAGACCGCATCGATTGATTTATCTTCAAAAAGCCTGCGCATGTCGTTATAAAGCGTTGGCTTTCGCAAACCTTTATCGGTATAATATTCTTTTACACGCCCGGCAAAAAGATTTTCATCTACATCGCACAAAGCGGCCACTTCAACATTCTTTAAATTTTGGTATTCCCGGATGTGTGACTGCCCCATTCCCCGGATACCGATAACTGCCACGTTCACCCGGTCGTTGGCACCCTTCCAGTTTGAATTCGAAAAAATAAGTGGTGCGGCGCCCAAAGCCATTGCACCCTTTGCCGTTTTTTGAATAAATTTTCTTCGTTCCATAATTAATCAATTTAAGCATACGAATATTTTCCAAACTCCTGCAACGCTTCCCACATTGCCATAATGTTTTCGGGGGGCACCTCGGCCTGAATGTTATGTACCGTATTAAATACAAAACCTCCGCCAGGCGCCAGCACTTCAATATTTCGTTTTACGTCATCCTTCACATTTTGTGGCGTACCATTTGGCAAAACGTTTTGCGTATCTACTCCCCCGCCCCAAAAAACAAGGTCTTTGCCAAAATCTTTTTTTAGTTGTACCGGTTCCATTCCATTGGCTCTAACGTGAACGGGATTCAATATATCCACACCCATTTCAATTAAGTCGGGAAGAATGGGGCGCACATTTCCGCAGGAATGAAACATGATTTTCAGATGAGGACTTTTCTTCTTAATAAAGTCCAGCACCCGCATAAAATGAGGTTTGTAATACGCTCTGAAATGCTCCGGATCGATCAATTGCGATTGCTGTGTACCGTAATCGTCGCCTTCGCCAATAATATCAACCACATCCCCGGCCTCGTCTAACAACGCATCCCAAAACTCAATCTTCAAATCAGCCAGTTTTCCGATCAGTTTATCCGAATTCTCCGGAAACATAAACGCATCGAGCATGGCATTCTCCATTCCCCTCACGCGCTGATGCATTTCAAACAACCCGGCACACAGCCCTTTCGTAAAAACCACTTTATCGCTATTCCGGTACTCAATTGCTTTTTTGCGCAGCCCGGCAAAACGTTGCTTATCTCCGGCATTAGGCCAGGGGTATTTTCCGACAATATCACTTTCTGAAAAATCACTTTCGTCCATCGGACTTTTTACCAGGGAAAACCAAAAGCCGTTTTTGGGGAACCGGTGGGTAAATCCCCATTCATCAAAATATTCCCAAAAATCGCCCTTGTCTTTCAATTTTGCCCAGACGTCCCAGTTGTGGCTTGTCAACGGGAAAACCCCGCGCACATCCACATTCAACCGGTCTAATATTTCTTCGGAAGGAATCACAATCTGCTGAATCACATCGGACCAAACCGGCTCTTCGGGCTCCATTCCCAAAAATTTCCGCAGATTCTGATATGCTGTGTTGGTAATTCCTGTCCAGGTTGAACTTGCCAAATCATAGGGAACCCGATCCGGTTCCTCATGATTCAGCGCTTTAAAAATCCGTTCTCTTGAATTCATAATTAATTATTTGTTGATTGAAACAGGTTTCATTCCAGGCGATAACAAATGGATAACCAGTATTCCGACGAGATAGCCAAATGCAGCAATTACAAACGGAAACACATAGCCGTCGACACCCGATTCATTTAAAGCATAACCGATAAGCAAAGCCGTTCCCATGGCCGCAATGGAGCTCACCGTGGTAGAAAACCCGATAACCGAACCGACAATTTTTTTTGGGAACAGGTCGGAAGCGATGGTAAAAATATTGGCCGACCATGAGTTGTGGGCAGCGGCAGCAAGGGCAATCAGCCCCACACAAACCGGAAGCGAATCGACAAAAGGAACTATCATTACCGGCAAAACCAGTAAGGCCGTCCCGACCATCGTTATTTTCCGGGCGAAATTGGGAGATTTCCCCTTTTTCAGCAGAAACGAGGACACAGCGCCACCTGCCATCCCGCCCCCCCAAGCCAAAACATAAATGACTATTAATGGCAAAGCCAAACCTTTTAATTCCACACCGAACCGGGCATTTAAAAACTTCGCTCCCCAAAAAAGGTAAAAATACCACACGGGGTCAGCAAACAGTTTGCCCAATGCAACCACCCAGGTTTGGCGGTATTTCACCAGCTTCTTCCACGGTACTTTCACTTTTTCCAGATCGCCGCTGTCACTTCGGATATATTCCCGCTCTGCGTCATTGACAAACCGGCTTTCCCGGGGCGATTTAAAAAATATCAGCCATAACACCAGCCAGACAGCGCTTAATACCAATGACAACACAAATACATACCTCCACGAAGTAAAAAAATAAAGCACAACAGGAATAAGTAGCGGTGCCGCCACCTGTCCAATATTGGATCCTCCGTTAAAAACACCTGTGGCATATGCTCTTTCCTTTTGCGGGAACCATTCTGCAACGGTTTTAATACTTGCCGGGAAATTCGCCGACTGCCCGATTCCCAGTCCCAAACGTGCGATGGCAAACCCCAGCCAACTGCGCGCAGCAGCGTGTGACAAACTGAAAAATGCCCACACTATCACCGCCAGCGAAAATCCCCAACGGGTTCCTAAGCGGTCAATGACGTAGCCAATAAACAGGGGCCCGATCGCATACGTTAACTGAAAAGCAAAAACCACATACCCATATTCCTGTTCGCTCCATCCGATTTCTTCCGTAATGAAAGGAGCCAGGATTCCCAGGATAACCCGGTCGAAATAAACGATAGTAGTGGAGTAAAATAAAAGGGTGACAATTACCCAGCGAAAGTTGGTTTTTTTGTTTGATGTCTGCATTTCTAAAAAGAATTTCGTTTTATCAATTTTATCGGTATTATTTTTTGAACGGAGATCCGGTTCTTTATAAAAGCTGCCATCTCAGCCGCCATTTCCCCAAAGTTGCAGGAGATAACAGTAATTCCGTTTCTGATGACTTCTTTCAGAGGGGTTTCGTTATACGAAAGAACCCCCACATCGCGGCCTGGTTCCCAACCTCTTATTTTACAAACCTTGAGTAGTTTCACCAGGTCGGAATCGTCGATGACCAAAAAAGCATCTCCTTTCCCGATTTCCTTGTTCTCCAGTGAATTCACTATTTTATGCGGAACGGAAAAATCATTGCAAAACTGCAAAAACGCATTTTTTAGAGTTTCCGGATGTCCCCCTTTTTCCGGAAAACTTAATTGCACATTTCTGTATTTTGCAATCTGTTCTTTTGCTGAGCATAACGACTGATAAGTGCCCTCAAAAAAATCCTGGACAATCGTATTGTATTTATTCCCTAACCGGTCGTTTCGGGAAATAATCAAAACTTTACCTGCCGGTATCCGGCCAATTATATTCGAAACTTTAGGATGATTAAAAGAAGAAATAATATACATATCATAGTCCGAAATATTTCGGCTGATAATCAATTCAAGAATTTTCGGATTATAGTGATGAAAATAAATTTCGATCTCACACAACCCTTCTACCTGTTTCCGGAATTCATTGTAGAGTATTTCAAAATGAGCTTCAAAACTATGCAAAAGCAATAACACTTTGAGCTTTGCATTCGGTTGTCGGTCAACCACAAAGAAGCCTCTTCGGTGATGCGATTCAATAAACCCCTGATCGGCAAGCTTTTGGTAGGCCCGGACAACCGTTTTCCGTGCAACATTGTATCTTTCAGAGGCAGCATTAATGCTTGGTATTGCCTGTCCTTTTGCCAGACTACCTTCCCGAATTTGATCAATGATTTCAGCTACTATCCTGTCTGATTTCGACGGTGTCCCAAATTGTCGGTTCATATAGTTATCAGGTTGATAAAGGGAAGCCAAATCTATACTACAAAAAATAAACTGTGCTACCCTGTTATACTTTTCAAGTATATGAATTTAATAGATTTAAAAAAACATATACTTATAATTTAGAATGATTTTAAACTAAAAAAAGAAGGCTCAATGACCTTTTCTAAAACATGCTTTTCTGTTGCCATTTATCGTAACTTTTTGTGCATAAAACAGGTAAAATCGATAAACTTCTGTTCAATAAATAAAAAAAGCCATGAAACCGGGAAAAACATTAAAAGTTTGCGGGTCGATCACAAAAAAGGAATCCCTGGCAAAATTCACGGGCAGTGTACTGGATCATACCACGGTAGCCGAGGCCGACCACCCCTACTCCGGTTACTATGGACGGATTCCTGACAAGCCAAAGCCCAACTCTCTCTTCCTGTTTACCGAGAGGTATTACACCCTTGAGGAAGCGCTCAGATTAACTCAAAACATTGACATCTGTGCTAAAAACAAGGTGAATGTAGCCAGTGCAATATTTCTTTTAAAAAATCACCGGGTACCTGCTATTCGCATTCGCAATTTTCCTGATTACCAACACGTGGGAATGTTGCAGCAATGTTATATCAATCAGGGAGTCAGGTTCTCACGAAAGGTAGACCTTGAAAACGAGGCTGTGGTCACAGTAAACAAATGCTTCTTACTGAAAAGTACAGACGATGGGCTCTACTCCGATAAGAATGAAAAAAACGAAGGGTACATCAAGGTACCCAAACGCCTTGAATTACTAAAATTTGAGGAATTGTTCCAAAACGTTCGAAACAACAGCAACTGCCTGCTTTTTGACGCTGCCATGGGAGGATTTATTATTGACGGGTTTGTGGAGGATATTATCCGGATTTATTCCGACCACCTCAATACAGACCTGTTAAAATGTATCAAAACCCAGATTCTTAAATGGATGTAGAAAAATGAACCTCGCAGGAACTTCTTCTGTATCTTACTTAAGTTCATTTTCAATCTTCAGAAGCCCCTCTTTTGCGGTCTCATCATCGGGCCGTAATTCCAAAGCCTTTTTGTACCAAAAGCGGGCAACGTTGTAATTTCCATTCTCAAAAGCTGCTGTTGCTTTCTGTATATGACTGTTGAACTGTTCTCCTGAACGACCGGCCATTCGTTCGGCAATCAGGTTGGCAATGGCCTGTAGCTGTTCTTTCGGATAACCTTCATTGGGTTTAACTGAAAGCGCACGGTTATACCAGCCGCGGGAAACCGCCAATTGATTTGCTCGGAACGTAGAGTCTGCCAGATCCACAAAACTTTGGTAATCGCGGTCGCGCTGACTTAGCAGTAATCCGCCCACCAGTTTGTTAATTTCGGCTATCCTTTGAGGAGGATATGCTTCTTCCGGTTTTACATCCCAGGCCTTGTAATACCAGGCACGGGAAACATTGTAACGCTTGTTATCAAAAAATCCGTCTGCCAGGGAAATGTATTCATTATACAACTGATCCAATCCTGCATCGCTCATTTCCTGCCGTTCACTCATTTGCTGACGGCGCTGCTCAATTTCAGCTTGCCGCCGTTCCATATCTTCTGCCGCGCGTTGCTCTGCCAGCGCACGTTCCTGCTGCTGCATCAAAAGATTATCAATTTTCTCAATTTGACTTCGTGGATAGCTTTCATTCGGTTTTAAACCCAGCGCCTTTTCGTATTCCGATTTTGCTTCACTCCACGCCTCCGTGCGGAAATGCCCGTCGGCTGCCAAAACAATAGTCCGGTATTCTTCATCCAGCTTTTGCTGTTCCAGGATACGATCTATTTCAGCAATCTTCTCTCGCGGATAATCTTCTTCTTTCATTTCCAATGCTTTCGAATAATTTATCCGCGACTCGCTGTAATTTCGTGCATTGAACTGTTGATCAGCCAAACGAATAGCATTTTGATATTCCCTGTTTATTCGATCCTGCTCCTGTTGGGCCAACTCCATTTGCTGCAAAATATCTCTAATCTCATCTATCCGTTGCTGCGGGTAGGCCTCTTCCTGTTTCACCTGTAAGGCCGACTGGTAAGCATTTCGTGAAGGTTCGTATTCTTTCAGGGAGAACAGGCTGTCGCCACGGGAAACAGCCACACTGTACTGCCGGTCTTTTTCTGCCTGTAAAGCAGCCAGGCGGGCCTGCTCTGCGGCCTCGGCTTCGGCCGTCAGACGGGCACGGGTTTCCACAATGCTGTCGATTTTAGCCAGCTGTTCCGACGGGTAAGTTTCTGACGGTTTGGCCTGCTGTGCGGCGGTGTATCCGGCTTTTGCCTCATCAAATGCTTCACGTTGGAATTCCCGATCTGCACGAGTGATGGCCGCATCATAAGCTTCCTGCGCGCTAGCCAATTGGGCCACTATCTGGTCAATCTCATCAATCCGTTGTTGTGGGTAGGTCTCTTCCGGCTTTACCTGCAATGCCGACTGGTAAGCTGTCCGTGAAGGTTCGTATTCGTTCAGGGAGAACAGGCTGTCGCCACGGGAAACGGCCACTGTGTACTGCCGGTCTTTTTCTGCCTGCAACGCAGCAAGGCGGGCCTGCTCTGCGGCCTCGGCTTCGGCAGCCAGACGGGCGCGGGTTTCCACAATGCTGTCGATTTTGGCCAGTTGTTCCGACGGGTAAGTTTCTGATGGCTTGGCCTGCTGTGCGGCGGTGTATCCGGCTTTTGCCTCATCAAATGCTTCACGCTGGAAATCCCGGTCTGCACGAGTGATGGCTGCATCATAAGCTTCCTGTGCGCTAGCCAATTGGGCCACTATCTGGTCAATCTCATCAATCCGTTGTTGTGGGTAGGTTTCTTCCGGCTTTACCTGCAATGCCGACTGGTAAGCTGTCCGTGAAGGTTCGTATTCTTTCAGGGTGAACAGGCTGTCGCCACGGGAAACGGCCACTCTGTACTGCCGGTCTTTTTCTGCCTGTAAAGCAGCCAGGCGGGCCTGCTCTGCGGCCTCGGCTTCGGCTGCCAGACGGGCACGGGTTTCCACAATGCTGTCGATTTTAGCCAGCTGCTCCGACGGGTAAGTTTCTGACGGTTTGGCCTGCTGTGCGGTGGTGTATCCGGCTTTTGCCTCATCAAATGCTTCGCGCTGGAAGTCCCGGTCGGCGCGGGCGATGGCAGCATCATAAGCTTCCTGCGCACCAGCCAGTTGGGCCACTATCTGGTCAATCTCATCAACACGTTGTTGTGGATAAGTTTCTTCCGGTTTCACCTGCAATGCCGACTGGTAAGCAGTTCGTGAAGGTTCGTATTCTTTCAGGGTGAACAGGCTGTCACCACGGGAAACGGCAACAGTGTACTGCCGGTCTTTTTCTGCCTGCAACGCAGCCAGGCGAGCCTGCTCTGCGGCTTCGGCTTCGGCAGTCAGACGGGCACGGGTTTCCACAATGCTGTCGATTTTAGCCAGCTGTTCCGATGGGTAGGTTTCTGACGGCTTGGCCTGCTGTGCGGTGGTGTAACCGGCTTTTGCCTCATCAAATGCTTCGCGCTGGAAGTCCCGGTCTGCACGGGCGATAGCTGCATCATAAGCTGCCTGCGCGCTAGCCAATTGGACCACTATCTGGTCAATCTCATCAATACGTTGCTGCGGGTAGGTCTCTTCCGGTTTTACCTGCAATGCCGACTGGTAAGCTGTCCGTGAAGGTTCGTATTCTTTCAGGGTGAACAGGCTGTCGCCACGGGAAACGGCAACAGTGTACTGCCGGTCTTTTTCTGCCTGCAATGCGGCAAGTTTAGCTTGTTCTGCAGCTGCTGCTTCCGCAGCCAGACGGGCGCGGGTTTCCACAATGCTGTCGATTTTAGCCAGCTGTTCCGATGGGTAGGTTTCTAACGGCTTGGCCTGCTGTGCGGCGGTGTAACCGGCTTTCGCCTCATCAAATGCTTCACGCTGGAAATCCCGGTCTGCGCGGGCGATAGCTGCATCATAAGATTCCTGTGCGGCTTGCCTGCTGCTGATCATTCCCCTGATTTCCTCAATCCGCGTAATGGGATATTGCTCCTGAGGTTTTACATCGAGCGCCTCCCTGAATTTCCCGACTGCTGCCACCAACTCATCGTTTTCAGCAAGGCGATCTGCTTCATCAATGGTTTGCTTATACTTTTCTTCGAGTGCCAGTTTTTCAGCTTCGAGACGTGCGAGTTCTGCGGCTTCGGCTTCGGCAGCCAGACGGGCGCGGGTTTCCACAATGCTGTCGATTTTAGCCAGCTGTTCCGACGGGTAGGTTTCTGACGGTTTGGCCTGCTGTGCGGTGGTGTAACCGGCTTTCGCCTCATCAAATGCTTCACGCTGGAAATCCCGGTCTGCGCGGGCGATAGCTGCATCATAAGTTTCCTGTGCGGCTTGCCTGCTGCTGATCATTCCCCTGATTTCCTCAATCCGCGTAATGGGATATTGCTCCTGAGGTTTTACATCGAGCGCCTCCCTGAATTTCCCGACTGCAGCCACCAACTCATCGTTTTCAGCAAGGCGATCCGCTTCATCAATGGTTTGCTTATACTTTTCTTCGAGTGCCAATTTTTCAGCTTCGAGACGAGCGAGTTCTGCAGCCTCTGCTTCAGCCTTCAACCGGGCTTCTTCAGCAAAAATTTCATTTATTCTCTCTATTTGTTTCTGTGGATATTCTTCAGAAGGTAACAATTCAGTTGCGTGTTCATATTCGGCCAGCGCCTCCGGATATTGTTTCCGTTGAAATGCCCGGTCGGCTGTTTTTATCCGCCGATCATACAACGTACGGTTAGCCAGCTCGTTCATCAAGTCCTTAATCTCCTGAATCCTTTGCGTGGCAACATTGTCACCCGGTTTGTATGTCAGTGCATTTTCATAAAAGGAAATGGCCCGTTCGTAGAACTGCTTTTCGAAATTCACCTCCGCCTGAAAAATGGATTCCTCATAACTTTTCAGTTTTTCGGCATTTTCTGACTGCTTTGCCAGAATATCATTTATCTCACTGATTTTTTGTCTTGGGTACGCTTCATTTTCTCTCAGTTGCAATGCCTGTTCATACGCATTCTTTGCATCAACATAGAGCAACTCTTTAAACGAATTGTCGGCCTGTGCAATCAAATTTTGATATTCCTGTTCTGCCTGTTGCTGTTTGATAATGGCATTGATCTCTTCTACTCTTTGTTGCGCATGGCGGTTTGCAGGATCCACAGACAAAGCTCTCCGGTAGGCATTGCGGGCTTCGGAATATTTTTTTTCAGCATATAATGCATCGGCCCGGCCTATTAATTTCTCCAACCTTTCAGCCAGCGCCGTTTGCATCTCTTCGGCCACCATTAGCAAACCAAGTAAATCGTTGATTTCGGCAATGCGATCTTTCGGATATTGTTCTTTGGGAAAAATCTTACTGGCTGCCTTGTAACCGTCCAACGCTGAAAGAAATTCCTCTTTTTGATATTCAACTTCTGCCTCTTTTATCAATTGATCGTACTCTTTTCTGAGTTCTGCCAACTCTGCCTTGGTAAGGTTCGCCAGGAAATCGGCTTCCTTTCCAATCCGCTGAGATTGCAGAATGGCCTGATCGATCAGGTGTTTAATCTGCGCTTCATTGTAATACAGATCAGAAATAAAATTATCCACCTGTTTACTGTAGTAAATTTTCATCACTGTGTTTTCGGAGAAAGTGCGATCGATGCCGGGGATTTCCGTAAACAATTTGATATTTACCGGAAACGGCGGGAAAAGCGGATCTGAGAGTAATACCTCACGCGGAACATTCGTATTGACCACGATCTTTTGCGGGAAATTTCCATCCCTGGAAAAAACAAGGGTAAATTCATGACTGTAATTCAATTCCACCCGGTAGTTTCCGTTGGGGCCGATTCCATAATTATCAAGACGGCGTCCGTCCCGGTACATTTGAATCACTGCTCCCTCCACCGAACCTTCCTCCACACTTACCGTTCCTTCTACGGTAAGACCGTTGCTTCTCTGTGCAATCAAGGAAAGTTCAAAACAAGTCAGGAAATAAATGAAAAATATGATTTTCAGATACATTCGTTTCATACATACAAACCTTCAATAAAACCAAAACGAAAATAGAAACAATTAATTATTTTTTTGTTTTAATTTGGGTAAATGATTTTTTCCTAATGTTGTATTTACTTCAGAAAAATAAAATCCAGGCCTGTAACTATCTCATTTTTTGTCGGTATAACGAGACCTCAAAACCCTGTCAATATTCTCCAAAAGAAATTTCTCTTTAGTCCGGATAGTTGAAATATTACCTTACTTAACTGACTTTATAAAGATTGTATAATCAGATATTGCAGAGAATCCATTACATTGCAACAATTAACTGAACAACTGTTTTTGAATGAAGCGTGAAGCAAGCCTGTTTACAGCGATTTTTCCTATCCTGATACTGATTGTCCTGTTAACTTCCAATGTAATCCTGTTTGACGATACATTGTCAGGCTCCAACCAGATTGCCCTGTTGCTGGCTGCTTCCCTGGCAGGAATTATTTCTATCCGGCTGGGAGTTTCGTGGAATAAAATCAGGGAAAAAATTGTAAGCACCATTGGTTCGGCAATGCCTTCCATTTTAATTCTATTGCTGATTGGTTCACTTGCCGGAACATGGATGATTAGTGGCGTGGTTCCCGCCATGATATATTACGGGCTGGACATCATTAGCCCTAAAATGTTCCTGTTCACGGCTGTGGTGGTGAGCTCCATTGTAAGTGTGGGCACCGGCAGTTCGTGGTCTACCATTGCCACCATTGGTGTGGCATTACTGGGAATTGGCAAAGCACTGGGAATAAACGAAGCAGTGGTGGCAGGGGCTATCATTAGCGGAGCATATTTTGGCGATAAAATTTCTCCCCTGAGCGACACAACCAACCTGGCTCCTGCCATGGCCGGAACCGATTTGTTCACCCACATAAAATACATGTTTTACACGACCGTTCCTTCGATGACCCTGACCCTGATTATTTTCCTTGCCATCGGGCTCAGTAGTGACTACACCAGCGCCCTGGGAAATATTGAAACGGTAAAGGCAACTATCGACGGTACTTTTAACACCAACCCCCTGCTGTTTCTTGTGCCGGTTATTTTGATTACTATCATCATTCTGAAAGTTCCACCCCTGCCGTCATTGCTGGCAGGAACACTTCTCGGAGGCATTTTTGCCATTCTATTTCAACCCGAAATAATCAGGGAAGTTTCCGGCGTTGCTGAAGATTACCTCAAGGCATCCTACATTTCTGTAATGCAGGCCATGTTTGGCAATATATCAGTCACTACCTCCAACCAGGATGTGAACGAACTGCTGAGCACTTCGGGCATGCGGGGAATGCTTGATACCGTCTGGCTTATTCTGTCGGCTATGGTATTCGGGGGTGTGATGGAATCTGCAGGCCTGCTGCGTCGTATTACACAGCCAATTGTAAAATATGCAAAAAGTACCGGAAGCCTGGTGGCATCTACTGTGGGGACCTGCATCTTTTTTAATATCACAGCTTCCGACCAGTATATTTCCATTGTAGTGCCCGGCCGGATGTACCGTAAAACATTCGAAGAAAAAGGATTAAAACCCGAAGTACTGAGCCGGACGCTCGAAGACAGCGGAACAATGACCTCTGTACTGATCCCCTGGAACACATGCGGGGCTACCCAGTCAAGGGTTTTGGGAGTGGATACCTTCGCTTATGCGCCTTATGCTTTTTTTAACCTGATTAGCCCCATCATGACTATTTTGTTTGCTTTCCTGAATGTAAAAATCAGAAGGATTATAAAGGGGGAAACAACCTCTGCAGTGCCGGATGTAAAAGTAGACTAAACCGCACATTGCGTTTCAAATCATATCCATTTCTCTCCGAAAAGAACAGCTGAACAAATCTTCAAAAACCCGTCATTCTGCAAAACGCCGGTAATACACTGCTTTCTGTTCCTCGTTGAACCTGACATAAATATTGGCCATATAACTGGCGTATTCGCGCCGGGAGCCTGAATCCAGTTCCCAAAGTTTTTCAAAATATTCCAGCGCTTTTTTAAAATCGGCAGTTACCTTGTCCAACTCATCTAAAAGAAGCCTGTACTGACGCCGGGTCTTATTCTTTTCATATTTTGCCATCTCCCGCTGATAGTGTTCTTCCGTCTGGTTGTAAATCTTTTTGGCATTCCAGTCAAGGGCTTCTATATTATCCGGATTTTGTCCCAACAAAACGAGACTTACCGAATCGCATACTTCTTCATTGTTCAGCTTTTTATTTAACAGAAACCACTTTTCAAGATTTTCCTCAGTGCTTCTCGTCTCTGTCGGCATTTTCTCCCATACATCCAATGCCTTCATTCCCATGTCCGTTTCATAATAAATTGAAAACAGGCGGCTGCTCACCTCCGGATTTTTTGTATCGTAATTATCCGCCAAAAACTCCAATGCCGAAAGTTCTTTTGAAAGATTATTCTGTTCCCTGAAAATTTCGGCCAGTATCGAATACATTTCAGCATCGGCATAATTGCGATACCGGGCCTGGTCAAACCAACTGACAGCCAATTCTGTCTCACTGGCTTTATAAGCAGTTTTGGCAGCCAGAGCATACACATCGCCTTCCAAACCTTGTTCCGGCGAAGACTGACTGAAATAGTTTTTCCATGCTACAACAGCCTCTGCATAATTACCTGCGGCCTCTGCATTTTGTGCATTTTCCCTGTAAGATGTCAGGTTTTTCGATGTTCCGCAACCAATTGTAATCTGAATAAAAAGTATCAGCAAAAAATTACCCGTCTTCATGTTTTCTGATGTTTAGGGCGGCAAAGCTAAAATAATTTGCCGTTTTATCTTCCCCAAAATAAATTCACATAAAAAGTCATGGGTGCCAAGTGAAATATCTCCAACCCTGAATGGATCTCAAAAAAAGCAATGGCTTGTGTGAAACGCAGTAAACCGGAAGAGCCAACAGCGCATCATAAACACAACACAATACTTCCCCAGGCAACTTTAATAAAAGACAGATTTTAATAAGTAACAGAATACAAAGCAGCATCTTTACACAATCACAACCGCTCCTTCACTATAGAAATTAGTGGATCAATCAACCGTTCGATAAGCCGGCGGTCCTTCGTAACAATCTCAGCTACCCCCTGCATTTCCTGGCTAAACGGAAGCTCACGGTCGTAGTTTGTTGTCAGGTCGTTGACCAGTGAAATCTCCGCAGTATAAAAAGCTCCTTCCTCCGTGGTTACAGGCACTTTCGAAATATTTACTACTTGTCCGGAAACAATACCATATTCAATATGCGGATAATTATCGAGTTTGATATTTACACGTTGCCCCGTTTCAATTTTACCGGCGCCGGCAATGGGCACAATCGCCCTCCCGATGATAGTCTGTTCCTGATTGGGCACAACAGTAAACACTACATTCCCTAAAGAAATATACTGGTTGGGACTCCAGAAATTGGTAAAAGTGACCTGTCCTGCAATGGGTGTTTTCAGGATAAAAGTTTGTTCCCACGCAGCAAGTTCATTGACAAGGTTGTCGTACTTTTCTTTCAATGCAGCCAGCAACTGACTTTCTGTTTCGGCTCTCAAAACCTCTTGTTCCTGGATCTGCTGGGTCAAGTTGTTCATTGTAATCTGCGTATTGGCAAGAGCCGCCTGGGCATTCTGCCAGGCATATTTTTGTTTCAACATGGCAGCCTTTGATCTTTCATAGTCAACCTCCGACATTATCTGTTGCCTGTAAAGTGTTGAATCGCGATAAAACTGATTAAATGCCAGCTCATAATCCTGCCGGAGTACCACAATCTGATCCCGTGATTTTTCGAAAAAGTTCCGGTAATCCCGCACCTGCTTTTGCAACGATTCAATACGCTGGTTGAAAGGATTAAATATAAGGGAAGTCTGGTAGCTTCGTAACTGGCTCACAAACGAAGAAAAATAAGAGTGATACTGTCCGAGGCTGTAATTCTCAGAAAAAGAAATTTCATTAAATTTTTTTGGAGTGTGGAACCACGTTTCAATAGTGTCAAGCTTTTCCAGTAACCGGTAAGCATCACTGTAATTGGCTGTATTTTCAATAACGCCCAGTATTTCCCCGCTAACTACCTGCTGATTGTTTTCTACAAAAAGCTGGTCAAGTTTGCCATTGGCTTTTGCCACAATCTGCACCGGCGGATTTTCAGAAAGGATGGTCACGCGGGCGGGAATCAGATCAGGATACTTGTAAAAGTAGCTTCCTGCAAGTAAAACGATCACCACCAGTAATATGATGGTAATTCCCCAACGGATAATCCATCGTGGCGGAGTTCCCAGTATTTCCTGCACCTCGTCGGAACGGAGTTCTATTTCATTATTAATCGGCAAATTTTCACACTGTTAAATAGTTAAAACCACGACTCTGTTAATATTTTATTTTTTCAATTGCCAGGCAATTCTTTTCCATAATAATTCAATTTCTCAATTCCCCAATTCCAGCTGGTTTTTTACCAGTTCGTAATACGCACCTTTTTTGGCAGCCAGCTCGCTGTGAGTACCTGTTTCCACAATCTCCCCTTTATCGATCACTACGATGCGATCGGCATTTTTCACAGTACTCAGCCGGTGTGCAACGGTAATGACAGTACGGCCTTCAAAAAAACCGGCCAGATTTTCCATAATCACTTTTTCGTTATTGGCATCGAGAGAATTGGTTGCTTCGTCGAAAAAGAGGTAGCGCGGATCTTTGTACACAGCGCGGGCAATTAAAATCCGCTGTTTCTGCCCCTGACTCAAACCGGTACCCTCCTGCCCTATTTTAGTATTGTACCGCAGAGGAAGGCTTTCGATATACTCGCCAATATTGGCAACTTCCACGGCACGGCGTAATTTCTCCCGGTCGGGAAAGTCGTCGGCCACAGCAATATTATTGGCAATGGTATCGGAAAAAATAAAGCCGTCCTGCATAACCACCCCGCAGTTGCTGCGCCACATTTCCATATTGAACTGCTGCAGTCCGATGCCTCCGATTTCAATTTTACCTTCGTAAGGAGGATAAAATCCAAGCATCAGTTTGATGAGAGTCGTTTTTCCGCTACCGCTGGCGCCCACAATGGCCGTTACTTTATTTTCCGGAATAACCAGATTAATATCATTCAGCACTCTCGGTGATTTGGGGCCTTCGTAATGAAAAGCTACTCCCGTAACGGAAAGGTCTTTTCGTACAGGCAACTCATAATTTTTCGGCACATCCTTGTCTTCTTCGTCTTCACGCTGATGAATCTCACCCAGCCGTTCCAGACTAATTTTAGCATCCTGCCCAGCCTGGATAAAACTGATAAATTCATTGAGAGGAGCATTCAGTTGACCAATAATATATTGTATGGCCATCATCATCCCCAGGGTCATATTCCCTTCAACCACCCCCTTGGCAGCGATGAATGAAATAAGAATGTTTTTTACCTGATTGATAAAAATGGACCCTGCCTGCTGGTTTTGGTTCAGCATCAGCCCACGTACGCTAACCCGGAAAAGGCTGGCCTGTATACGTTCCCACTCCCACCGTTTTTGTTTTTCGCAGTTGTTCAGTTTAATCTCCTGCATTCCGGTAATCAACTGGTAAACATTACTTTGATTGGCCGATGCCACATTAAACCGTTTATAATCTATTTCCTTTCGTTTTTTCAGAAACATGAGAATCCACAGCACATAAAAACCACTACCAACATAGAAAATCAACAGAATAATCCAGTCGTAGTAAGCCATTACAAAACTGTAAATAACAAAAATAAAGATGCCGAACGACATGCTGATAAGGTTTCCGGTAAGAAAGTTCTGAATACGCTGATTATCTTCGATGCGCTGGCGAAGGTCGCCGATAAGTTTGGTATCGAAAAAGCGGATGGGCAGTTTCATCAGCTTAATAAGAAAATCGGAAATAAGCGAAATACTCACCCGGGCGCTTGTGTGGAGCATAATCCAACTTCGGATGAACCCCACCGCTGTCTGACTTACGGTTAAAACCAACTGCGCAATAAGTACCAACACAATAAAATTAAGGTTGTTGGTAGAGATACCCACATCCACAATGGCCTGTGTAAGAAATGGAAAGATAAGGCTCAGAATACTACCTGTAAGAAATCCGAGCAACAACTGGGTAATGAGCTTTTTATAGGGTTTGAGGTATGAAAAAAGATAACCAAAACCGGTTTTATTTACCTTTTCTCCCTCTTCCACGTAAAAATCAGAAGTGGGTTCCATCAAAAGGACAATACCTGCAGGTTCATTGTTTTGCTGCGTAGAACCCCACAATTTTAAAAACTCTTCCTGTGTATATTTTAATAATCCGTGTGCAGGATCCGAAATATAAATTTCAAACTTGCTCCCCCTCTTCTTAATCTTATATAAAACCACAAAATGATTCTGCTTCCAGTGGATTATAGCAGGAAGCGGGATTTCAATCAGCCGGTCGAACGTGATGCGCACCCCTTGGGTACGAAATCCGATTTTTTCAGCAGCATCACTGATCGTGAGCAGCGACACCCCTTCACGTGTTTTCCAGGTAAGTTCCCGCAGTGTTTCCAGATTATAATGCTTCCCAAAATATTTTGCTACGATCCGAAGGCACGTCGGGCCGCAGTCCATAGCATCGGGTTGCAGGTAATGCGGGAATTTTGGCATAGCTACGTTTTGAAGGCGAAAGATAGAAAAAATTTAGAAAGAACGAATGATTCATTTCCGGATTTCGTTTAAAAGCCAGCCTCTTGTAGGTTTCGGGATTATTGTAAAATGCAAGACCAAAACTACGTTTATAAAAACATAAAGCAATGTTCCAAAACATTTTGTTTTTATTTTTTCCGTGTACGAACACGAAAAATTTGAAATTTTCTTTAGATTTGTATCCCGGTACGTTAATGAAATTCATTAATACATTTAAAATTAAGTAATTATAGAAACGAATAAACAAATAAGGATAAAAGACATTGCCGAAAAAGCGAAGGTTTCCATCGGTACGGTTGATCGGGTGTTGCACAACCGGGGTGAAGTGGCTGAAGAAACTAAAAATAAAATTTTACAAATTGTAAAAGAACTGGACTACAAGCCCAATATATTAGCCAGCACCCTGGCATCGAAAAAATCGGCGTTGTTTGCCACCCTGTTTCCTGAGCCGCCTTCTCCGGAAGGTTACTGGACAAAACCGGTGGTGGGGGTTAAAAAGCGCATCGCCGAACTTCGGCAGTACGGAATTCAGGTTCAACCTTTTACTTTTAGTCAAACCGAATCAAAAAATTTTGTTGAAAGTGCACAAAAGGTTATCGACCTAAATCCCGACGGGATTATTTTCGCCCCGTTTTTCAAAAAAGAGTCGGGGATATTTATTAACAAACTGAAGGAGTTGAACATCCCGTTCGTATTTATTGACTCGGAAATAAAAAATGCCGGTCAGGTGGGATACATCGGTCAAAACTCTTACCAAAGCGGACTGGTATCCGGGAAATTACTCGACCTCATCCTTCCTGAAGGCAATGTGCTGGTTATTCATTTTGCCAAAGAGATGGACAACCAAAACCACCTGGTGCAGCGGGAAAAGGGTTTTTACGACTGGTATTCCAAAAACAAAAGGGACATGCATCAGCTGTTTACAACCGAGGTGCCCGACACGAATAATGAAAACTGGATGGACCCGGTAGTCAAAACCATTCAGAAAAAAAATATCAGAGGGATATTTGTTACCAACTCAAAAGTTTTTTATGTGGGGCAATTAATTGAAAAATATGGAATGCATGATTTGAAGGTAATTGGACACGACCTTCTGAAAGAAAATGTCGGATATCTGAAAAAAGATATCGTTCAGTTTTTAATCTGCCAGCGCCCTGAAGAGCAAGGATACAATGCCATCAACAAACTATTCCGACATGTAGTGCAAAAAAGGATTACTTCCGATAAAAACTACACCTCCATCGACATCGTAACCAAAGAGAACGTAGATTATTACAAAGAATTTAAAAAAGAAATATGATGATGAAGCCAATGTCATTTGACGATCTGAAAGGGAAAGTATGCGTAATTACCGGCGGAGCCGGAGTGTTAGGAAGTGCCATGGTAAAAGCCATGGCCTCGGTGGGAATAAAAATTGCCATTGCCGATATTAACAAAGAAGTAGCGGATAAAGTAGCTGGGGAAATAGCAGCTGAAACCGGCACACAGGTGATTGGTGTTGCTGCCAATGTGCTCGACAAGGAATCACTGGAACAGGCCAAAGCTATCATTAACGAGCAACTGGGAGAAATCGACATCCTGGTTAACGGCGCAGGTGGAAACAGCCCGCAGGCCACTACCAAAGTGGAACAAATGCAGGAAAAGGACATCGACAACCTCGCAGATACTTTTTACGGACTGCAAATGGAAGGATTCGACAAAGTTTTTGCACTCAACTTTAAAGGAACCGTTCTTCCAACCATGGTTTTCACCCAGGATATGTTAAAACTTAAAAAAGGGGTGGTGCTAAACATTTCTTCCATGAATTCGTACAAGCCGCTCACAAAAATTCCGGCCTATTCGGCAGCCAAATCCTCTGTCAATAATTTTACTGAATGGCTGGCTGTTCACCTTGCCAAAGTGGGCATTAGGGTAAATGCCATTGCTCCTGGCTTTTTTATCACCCATCAAAACCGCTTCCTTGTAATGGACGAGAAAACCGGCAACTATTCTCCGCGCGGACAAAAGATTGTGGACAATACGCCTATGGGCAAATTTGGAGAACCGGAAGATCTGCAAGGGGCTACGTTATTCCTGCTTTCAGATATTTCAAGTTTTATTACCGGTATTGTGATCCCTGTTGACGGCGGTTACAGCGCATTTGGAGGAGTATAATCATTACCTGTAAACCTTTGCTTTAAACTTCGAACTCGAAACTTAAAAAATTATACTATGAAACGAAGAGATTTTCTAACCACAACCGCCGGTGCAACTGCCGGTGTTTCTATGCTTTCGAGCCCGGTAGGAGCTGCTGTTTCCGCCGGTTCTAAAAAAAGAGTAGTCCTTGTAGGTACAGGCATCCGCGGTGTCGGTTTCTGGGGCAAACGAATTGTTGATAACTACAGTGACATTGTTGAATTTGTAGGATTGTGTGACATCAATCCCGGAAGGCTTGAATTTGCAAAAAAATACATGGGAGTTAAATGCCCTGTTTATTCTGACTTCGACAAAATGGTGTTGGAAACCAAACCGGATTTGGTGATTGTTACGACAGTAGATGCAACCCACCACGAATACATTGTCAGGGCCATGGAACTGGGCGTAGATGTACTGACAGAAAAACCAATGACCACGGACGAAAATAAATGTCAGGTCATCATCGATGCAGAAAAACGGACCGGCAGAAAGTGTACCGTAGGATTCAATTACCGTTACGGAACCCTTTTTACTGCCATTAAGGAACAACTTGCCAAAAAGCCGGTAGGTGAAATCACTTCGGTCGATTTCAACTGGTACCTGAATATTTATCATGGAGCATCTTACTTCAGACGCTGGCATGGTGAACGCGACAAAGGCGGGAGTTTGTTCGTACACAAGTCCACCCACCACTTCGATTTGCTAAACTGGCTTATCGATTCCGACCCGGTGGAGGTAACCGCTTATGGTGCTCTGGAACATTACGGAAAAAACCATCCCTTCAGGGGAGCCAATTGCCGGAACTGTGCCTACACCGATAAATGCGATTACTACTGGGACATTACCAAGGACAAACATTCCATGGATCTTTATGTGAAGAACGAAAAATACGACGGATACATTCGCGACAATTGTTTGTGGCGCGAAGACATTGACATCTTCGATAAAATGTCGGCTCAAATCAAATACGCCAACAATGTTGTCGTAAATTACTCACTTACAACTTACTCTCCCTACGAAGGGTGGCGCATTTCATTCAACGGAAAAGACGGTCGTATTGAGTCGTGGGAAGACATTCCATGGCGCAGGCAGGATAAAATCAACCAGTCGCAGCTCCATGCTGCCGAAATGAACCAAAGCGGGAAAGGCGAAGTACGATACGATGAGATCTTTGTTATGAAAAACTTCGACCCCGACTATCAAATGGTTAAGGTTGAAGCTTCCAAGGGCGGCCATGGAGGAGGTGACCAGCGTTTGCAAGACAAAATCTTCCGTGATCCCAATATGGCTGATCCGTATAAACATTCGGCCGGAACACGTGACGGCGCCATGTCGTGCCTGATTGGAATCGCAGCACGCAAGTCCATCGACCAACAGCGTCCGGTAAAAATTGAAGAGCTGACAGATATCAAACCTCACCCAACAAGGGGAGCATAAACAGTGAGGGGTCATTTTTGTGCCCCTTCTTTTCAGTCTGAAACCGTGAACGCAAACGAACCTTTAACAATGATTTAAAAAGTAAATAAAATGAGCTTAGAATTAAAAAATGATGCCAAATACTCCATACTGGTGCCAACAAGCATGGGGGTGCGAATAACGCCTGTAAACGGGCAGCCGGTGCATAGCAGCAATATGTATATGATGCAGGCTACCAGCGCCGAAACAAACGTAGCCAGTGTTTCATCTTTCCTCGGGTTGCCGGTGAAAGTGTTAACCACTTTTGTAAAAGGAAGCCCGGTAGCACAGTTTATCAAAAGCAACCTGAAATCGCGCCACATGGATTACGAAGGCCCGGAGGTAGAACAGGGAGATCCCTGGGGATACCGGCATCAGTTCAACATTGCTGACAGTGGATTTGGCTCCCGCGGACCGCGTGTACAAAACGACCGTGCAGGTGAAGTGGGGCGTACATTGAATGTAAAAGACTTTGATCTCGAACGGATTTTTGGGGAAGAAGGCGTTAAAATTGTTCACATTTCAGGTTTGATTGCGGCACTTTCTCCCGAAACCAGCCAGTTCTGCCTTGAATTGGCCCGGGCGGCAAAAAAACACGGAACAAAAATTTCATTCGACCTGAACCACCGCGCCTCATTCTGGAAAGGCCGTGAAAAGGAGCTCCGCGAAAACTTCACTGAAATTGCTTCGGTTACTGATATCCTTATCGGAAATGAAGAAGACTTTCAGCTTTGTTTTGGTATTGAAGGACCTCCAGCTGGAGGCGAAGGCATTAAAGCTAAAATCGAAGGGTTCAAAGGTTTGATTAACCGCGTAAAAGAAACATTCCCTAATGCATCGGTTTTTACCACTACCTTGCGGGAGGTGGTAAGCGTAAACGAGCATTTGTGGGGAGCGATTATGCTGGAAGGTGAAAATAACTGGCAGGTGATTGAACCACGTACAATCAATGTACTCGACCGCATTGGCGGTGGAGATGGTTTCGTAGGCGGATTGCTTTACGGAATATTAAAAGGCTGGGAACCGGAAAAATGGCCGCAGTTTGGATGGGCCTCCGGAGCCATGGCCGCTACTTTCCTTACAGATTATGCCCAGCCAGCCGACGAGGAAATGGTTTGGAGTATCTGGAAAGGAAATGCACGGGTAAAGAGGTAAACAGACAGTAGTTATCAGTTAGTTGTAGTAGCAGGCAGTCTTCATTCAGTAGAATGAAACTGTGTTTTTACTCAGTATAACTGCCTGCTATTTTCTGTTGCTCTCTCCTTTTATTTCGATACATAAAAATACAGATAATGATACTTTACGAAAAAGGCTCAATAAACACTGCTCTAACAGCAGAAGATCTGAAACAAGGATTGTTTGAAGCCTTAGATAAAATTGAAAAAAAGAATAAGGTACTGGCCATTCCGCCAGATTATACCCGGTTGCCATCACGTTCCGGTGAACTGACCGAATTTGCCTGGCAATATTTGGGGGATAAACTGACGGATATTTTGCCGGCGCTTGGCACGCATACGCCAATGACTGATCCTCAAATCAGTCACATGTTTGGCAGTACCCCCCGGAATCTTTTCCGGGACCACGACTGGCGCAACGATGTGCTTACCCTGGGAATGGTTCCTGCCGAATATGTAAAAAAAGTTTCTGAGGGTGCCGTGGATTATGAATGGCCGGTACAGGTAAACAAACTGTTGGAAGAAGGGGGTTTCGACCTTATTCTTTCTATCGGGCAGGTGGTACCCCACGAAGTGGTTGGAATGGCCAACTACAACAAAAATATTTTTGTGGGAACCGGTGGTTCCGAGGGCATCAACAAAAGCCACTTCATTGGGGCGGCATACGGCATGGAAAAAATGATGGGCCGCGCTGATACGCCCGTACGAAAAATTTTCAACTATGCGTCAGAACATTTTGCATCGCACCTTCCCATTGTCTATGTTCAAACTGTTGTGGGACTGAACGAAGAAGGCAAACTGCAAACCTACGGGCTTTTTATCGGCGACGATTTCAATGTGTTTGACAAGGCCGCGAAGCTCTCTCTTCAGGTTAACTTTAAGATGGTGGAAGAACCATTAAAAAAAGTGATTGTCTGGCTGGACCCCACCGAATTTAAAAGTACCTGGCTGGGAAATAAAAGTGTGTACCGCACCCGGATGGCTTTGGCCAATGGCGGTGAACTGATTGTTTTGGCGCCGGCGCTTATGGAATTTGGAGAAGACAAGGAGATTGACAGGCTCATCCGAAAATATGGATATTTGGGAACGCCACACACCCTGAAAATGGTGGAAGAAAATGAAGATCTCCGTGGCAACCTCAGTGCTGCAGCTCACTTAATTCACGGTTCTTCCGAAGGACGGTTCAGCATTACTTACTGTCCGGGAAAAGGAAAGGAAAATCTGACCCGTCAGGAAATCGAAGGTGTTGGTTTTAACTATGCCGATATCGACGAAGTAATGAAAAAATACAATCCGGAGAAAATGAAAGATGGCTTTAACACAATGCCGGACGGAGAGGAAATTTTCTACATTTCTAATCCTGCGATTGGCTTGTGGGCCTTCAAAGACAGGTTCGAATATTAGTAAGGATTGAACGTAGATTGAATAACGATTCGGGAGATTGACAACACGGAAAAACGGTTACAGAGACCTCTCAATATGAAACAACTCAATACAATCCGCTGGGGCATTATCGGCGTTGGGGATGTGACAGAAAAGAAAAGCGGACCCGCTTTTTATAAAATCGAACATTCCCGGCTGGTGGCCGTTATGCGACGAAATGCAGAAAAAGCAGCAGACTACGCACACCGGCACAACGTGCAAAAGTGGTTTTCCGATGCCTCGGAACTTATCAACGATCCGGAAGTGGATGCGGTGTACATTGCTACCCCACCCGACTCCCACGCCCGGTATGCCATTGAAACTATGCGCGCCGGGAAACCGGTGTATGTGGAAAAACCGATGGCACGGAATTACAGCGAATGCCTCGAAATGCTGAAGGTGTCAGAAGAAACCGGAATGCCCATCTGGACCGCATACTACCGCAGAACTTTACCCGCCTTTCTGAAGGTAAAGGAACTGATTGAGTCGGATGCGATTGGGAAACCGTTGCTGGTAAATATTAAACTGCATAAGCCGGCGACGGAAAAAAGCTCGAAGCCTGAAGAGATGAATTGGCATGTTTTTCCGGAAATCAGCGGAGGTGGCCATTTTTTCGACCTGGCATCTCACCAGTTCGATTACCTCGATTTTTTGTTGGGCCCGGTAAAGGAGGTGTCCGGAATAGCATCAAATATGGCTGGCCTCTACCCTGCAGAAGATACTGTTGTTGGAACCTGGAAACATGAATCGGGAGTCACCGGCAGCGGAAGCTGGTGTTTTGTGTGCGATGAGTCTTCGGAAAAGGATGAAATCACCATTACAGGAGAAAAAGGAACCATTGTCTTTCCCTGTTTCACGCATGGCAACGTCAAAATCAACTCAAATGACGGGATAGTAGAAATGGGGTTCAGCAACCCGGAGCATATCTCCCAAAACCTGGTACAACAAGTGGTAGATGAGCTGCGCGGGACAGGAAAATGCGTAAGCACAGGCGTATCTGGCGCCCGCACAAGCCGCGTACTGGATGAAATGGTAAAAAACTATTATGAACCGCACAGGTCCAATAGCTAAAAGAAATGAAAATTATAATCGACGATAAAATACCATATATCCGCGGGGCGTTCGAGCCATTTGCTGAGGTGGTTTACCTTCCCGGAAGCAAAACTACCCCCGAAGTGGTAAAGGATGCGGATGCACTGGTAACCCGTACCCGCACCAAATGCAACCAGGAATTGCTGGAAGGGTCGAACGTAAAATTTATTGCAACCGCCACCATTGGGTATGATCATATCGATACGGAATACTGTAAACAGGCAGGCATTGAATGGACCAACGCGCCGGGCTGCAATGCGGAAAGTGTAAACCAGTACATTGCCTCGGCATTGTTTTCTTACTCCATGAAAAAGCGGTTTGATCTGAAAGATAAAACCATCGGAATTGTAGGAGTAGGCCATGTGGGCTCCAAAGTGGCAAGGCTCTGCGAAACCATTGGCATGAAAGTGCTGCTGAACGACCCGCCACGTGAGCGGATTGAAGGTGGGGAACAATTTGTTTCCATAAAAAAAATTCAAAAAGAAGCAGACATTATTACATTCCATGTACCGCTGAATATGAAGGGGGCAGATGCCACCTTCCACCTCGTTACTGATGATTTTATTCAATCCCTTGAAAAAAAGCCGCTGCTCATCAATTCCTGCCGGGGAGAGGTTTTCGATACTGAAGCAATCAAAAGTGCAATAAAATCGGAAAAGGTTTCCGGTTGTATTGTTGACTGCTGGGAAAACGAACCCGACATTGATCTGGAGTTATTACAGAAACTGGCCGATTACGGAACGCCCCACATTGCAGGCTATTCCAAAGACGGGAAAGCCAACGGGACCCAAATGAGTGTTCAGGCTATCAGTCGTTTTTTTAATTTGGGAATTGACGACTGGGAACCGAAAAACGTAGAGCTTCCCGAAAAAACAGTTATACATATTGACGGCAATCAGCGGCGTGAGTATTCCATCCTGGCAGAAGCTATACTTTCTACCTATGACATTGAGACGGACGATGAAGCTCTCCGTGAAGACCCGCAACAGTTTGAAAAACTAAGGGGAGATTACCCGGTGCGAAGGGAGTTTGCCACGTACACTATAAAAGTCAAAAATGTGGAAGAAACAATAAAGTTAAAATTGCTAAAATTAGGATTTCATATTTCAGAATAGTTGTCATTCCCGCGAAAGCAGGAAACTCATCAAACTGGCGCCATGAAAAATTTTAACTTTTACGTTTACATTGTAACTAATAAACGGAATAAAGTTCTTTACATTGGAGTGACCAATAATTTAAAAAGACGGCTGGAAGAACATAAAGACAGTAAAAAAAGGATTTTCAACGAAATACAATGCTGAAAAACTGGTATATCTTGAACACTTCAGATATATTAACGATGCAATTAAAAGAGAAAAAAGACTAAAAAAGTGGAAACGGGAATGAAAAAATGAGTTAATAAATAAGGTGAATCCTGAATGGCGGGATTTGGCTGCAGATTTAGATAAGATTCCTGCTTTCGCAGGAATGACAATTTGCAATTCAAAAATTATAATCAAAATGAATAACATGAAAAAATTAGCTGACATTGGATTAATCGGGTTGGCCGTTATGGGCGAAAACCTGGTATTGAACATGGAAAGTAAAGGTTACACGGTAGCAGTGTTTAACCGGACAGTGGAAAAGGTGGACAAATTTATGGATGGTCGCGGAGCCGGGAAGAAATTCATTGGCGCACGCTCTATCGAAGAGTTTGTGGCTTCGCTCGAAAGGCCCCGCAAAGTAATGTTGCTGGTGAAAGCTGGTAAACCAGTTGACGATTTTATTGAAATGGTGATGCCCCACCTGGAGCCTGGTGATATTATTATCGATGGTGGAAACTCGCACTTTCCTGACACCATTCGCCGCACAGAATATGTGGAAAGCAAAGGTTTTCTGTATATCGGGACAGGCGTTTCCGGCGGAGAAGAAGGCGCTTTGCTCGGGCCTTCAATGATGCCCGGCGGATCACCTGATGCATGGCCTCATGTGAAAGAAATTTTCCAGGCAGTAGCTGCCAAAGTAGAAGACGGCTCTCCCTGCTGTGACTGGGTAGGAGAAAACGGTGCCGGCCACTTCGTAAAGATGGTTCATAATGGAATCGAATACGGTGACATGCAGATTATCACCGAAGCATACCAGTTGATGAAAGACTTACTGGGAATGAGCAACGCTGAAATGCACGAAGCATTCAAAAAATGGAATGAGGAAGAACTCGACAGCTACCTTATTGAGATTACCCGCGACATCCTGGGTTACAAAGATGAAAATGGCGAAGAAACCGTAAATTATATCCTTGATACAGCCGGACAGAAAGGAACAGGAAAATGGACTGGTATCTCAGCCCTTGATCTTGGTATTCCGCTGACGCTCATTGGCGAATCAGTATTTGCCCGTTGCCTGTCGGCACAAAAAGACCTGCGTGTACAGGCTTCAAAAGTAATTAATGGTCCGAAATCAAAATTTGAAGGTGACCGTGAACAGTTCCTCAATGATATAAAAATGGCCCTTTACGGAGCAAAAATCATCTCCTATGCACAGGGTTACAACCTGATGATGGAAGCCGCAAAAGAATACAACTGGAATCTGAACTACGGTGGCATTGCCCTTATGTGGCGCGGAGGCTGTATCATTCGTTCGGCATTCCTGGCCGACATCAAAAAGGCGTTCGACAAAAATCCTGAACTGCCTAACCTTCTGCTTGATCCATTCTTCAAAGAAAAAGTGGAAGCAGCTCAGGAAGGCTGGCGCAGGGTTAGCGCAACCGCATTGTCAAATGGAATTCCCGTTCCGGCAATCACTTCGGCACTTTGCTATTTCGACGGATTCCGTACCGAAAGACTGCCCGCCAACCTGCTGCAGGCACAACGCGACTATTTCGGTGCCCACACTTACGAACGTACCGATAAACCACGCGGTGAATTCTTCCATACCAACTGGACAGGCCGCGGTGGAGACACAGCGTCATCAACTTACAACGTTTAAAATACGCTTAACGGTTGGAAACGTTTTGCGCGTAATTCATATAGGAAACCGGTCTTTTAAGAGGCCGGTTTTTTTGTTTACACTTAGCGGTTGAAAACGCTTAGCGAATACTTTGAAACCACTTAGTGCGCATTGGTTTTTTATGCGCTAATTAGTTAAGCTGCTAAGCGAATTAAAAAAATTATCCTTAAGTTCTGGAACTTGCCGGCTATGTGGCCTGCATTGGGAAAGGCTGTACGGCAGAACCAGTCGTAACTGTGCGACAGGTCGCGGGTTATGGTTTTAACTTCAAATCCGTTCCCTTCAAAATGAGTAGTCAGCATACTGAGTTCCTTTGCTTTTAATCTTCTGGTCAGAAGAGCAATCTTACCGGTTTCACGGTTGGACAATACAGTGTGCATTTCTTCTCCTATTTATTTTTCATCAATGGCCATGTCAGTACCAATATTTTCAGGTTTTAGTATCGGGGTTGTATTGGTCTGGAGTTTGTCCAAAAGCTGCTTAAAAAAAAGACGCAAACTCTTTGGTTGCTTTTACTCCCTGTGGATTAAAATCATAGGTGTTGATGTAATGCTTATTTTCACCTTTGTATTTCCAACGCCGGCGGTAAAGCTTTAAATATACCGGTTTGCCTTTTAGCGGAAAACTCTGTAACTCTATTGGATTGCCGACCCCATCCAACACGACCTCTTTGGTGTTTTCCATCCCCGAAAGGTACAAATGATCACACAGCACCTCAAATTAATATTTAGCCATTGATCTTGTTAACACAGATAGAATAAGGAATTTTATGTTCTTTATTTCAATTCATTTTGAATTCTCCCAACATTAAAATTTCAAACATTAGTTCAATAAAAAATTTTAATTCCCAACATTATTCCTAAATTTGCACAAAGGAAATCTCACGAGTCAATTCTAAAAATATTATTGCTATGAAGTTAGTAATCACGTCTGCCGGTAATAGTCTGAAGTCAAAATTCGATATAAGGTTTGGTCGTACTGCCTGGCTTTGCCTTTACGATACGGAAACAAAAAATGTTGAATTTACGGAAAATGCGAACATAAATATCAACGGAGGGGCTGGTACCAGAATGGCTGAGAAAGTAGCTGAGCTGGGAGCCGAACGGGTAATATCGGGCGACTTCGGGCCAAAGGCAAAAACGTTGCTCGAAAAACTAAAAATACAGATGGTCATCATGGACGAAGGCACCTGCACAGTGGGTGGTATTATTGAAAAGCTCAATCTAAAATGAAGAAAACAAGGAAAAAAAATACACCCCCAATTTTTTGTCCCGACAAATTCCGGGATTATGTGTTTCCGGGTTGGATGTACAAGCAAGGCAGGCGTGCTTTTCCTTTAAACACTAACGTAAAAAACATGGAGGCAACAGTTAAACTACCTGATTAATACTGTTTGAAAGCACGGGGCAGTCTCTATTGCCCTGTGCCTTACTACAGGATGTTATAACAATTATCAGATTCAAAATTTTAATACAGATTACACATGACAAAAAAAATTGCAGTTCCTATTGACAATAACGGAGTGCTGGATTCACACTTTGGCCATTGTTCCTATTTTGCGTTGCACGAAGTGCAGGGAGAAGAAATTGTTTCAGAGGAGATTATCCAGCCGCCACCTCATGAACCAGGGGTATTACCGGGCTGGCTCGCAGAATTGGGAGTAACCGATGTACTGGCAGGTGGAATGGGAAACCGCGCCATTCAACTTTTTAACCAGAAGGGAGTAAATGTTTTTGTAGGTGCCCCAAAAGTACAGGCAAAAGAACTGGTTAACGGCTACCTGACAAGTTCCATCGAATTTTCGGCCAACTATTGCGACCACTAATCCCTTTTTGGGTGACCCGATTTGCAATCGGGTCTTACCTTTTACCTGAGTCCACTGTCCGAAAAAAAAGTCGGGCAATGTTCAGGAAATAAAAATTTATGCGATTTAGGGGAAAATGGTACCATTCGAATTGGTTTGACGTTGCCTGTTCCGAAAACATTAACCAAAAGATATGGAACTATACAAAGTGGAATGCCACAAAATCAAAACATCAGGAAACGCAATAAAATACTTTTTTCCAACCGGATAAAGATTTGTAAAATCTTGTATGTTTTTTAATAACATTTTGCGGCAGGCTCAAAATTTAAAGTGGAGGACAATTTCATGCAAATTGCGGTGGCAAGCGGAAAAGGTGGAACCGGAAAGACAACCGTCGCGGTGCATCTTTATCACTTTATAGGGAAACACACAGATAAAAAGGTCGTGTTGGCTGATTGTGATGTGGAAGAACCTAACGATATGCTGTTTTTCCCATTGTTGAAGCCAACCGGAAAGAAAACGGTTTATCAATTGATTCCTGAAATTGACACAGAAGCTTGTACTTTCTGCAAAGAATGTGTGGAATGGTGCGAATTCAACGCCATTACAGTGGTCCCCAATCAAAAATTTGCCGAGGTAGATGCCAGCCTGTGCCATTCCTGTGGCGCCTGCCTGATGGCTTGTAAACACAAGGCTATCACAGAAAAACCGTTTCCTGTCGGGACAATCACAAGGCATAAAACGGGAGCAGACAAAAACTTGCTGGAAGGCCGGCTGAAAGTGGGTTCGGCCATGCAAACTACGTTAATAAAAAAGCTAAAAAACGAAATAGAACAAAACGGCGCTGTGGTTATTCTCGATGCACCGCCCGGTACCAGTTGCCCGGTGGTGGAAACCGTTTCTGACGCCGATTATATTATTCTGGTCGCAGAGCCTACTCCATTTGGGCTACACGATTTAAAAATCACCGTGGAATTATTGGGCAAGCTAAAAAAACCTTTTGGGATAATTATAAACAAAGCCGGCCTGGGCTCCGATGATATCTATTCATTTCTAAAAGAAAAAAAGATTGAATTATTGGGAGAAATACCGTTTTCGAAAGAATTTGCAACGTGCTATGCTTCCGGGGAAATGTTGAAAAATATTCCGGAAGAAACGGAGCAAATTTACCGGGAAATCATCGGAAAAGTTATACGCCCGGCACCGGGGAGAACAGGACTGTAAAGAAGAGTAACTAAGGTCATGTCAACTTCAAAATGTCATTTCGACCGCAGGGAGAAATCTGCCAAAATGTTGAGATTTCTCATCTTCGTACCTCAGATTCGAAATGACAGCACGAGACAATTTATGTTTGACTTTACACTAGTTGAAAGTTGAGTATCAAATATTGACTATTCAAAAGTACAGACAGATATGCGTGAAATAACCATACTGAGCGGGAAAGGAGGAGCCGGAAAAACCAGCGTGGCGGCGGCTATTGCATCAATGGCCGGGAATGCCGTATTTTGCGATAACGATGTGGATGCTGCTGATCTGCATCTGATTTTCGAACCCGAAATCAGGGAAAAGTATGATTTTGACAGCGGAAGTAAAGCGGAAATTGACCCTTCAAAATGTTCCATCTGCGGATTGTGCATGGAATATTGCCGGTTTGATTCTATCCACCTGAATGCATCGGGGGTACCAGAAGTAAACCCATTTCAATGCGAAGGCTGCCGGTTGTGCGAACGCATTTGTCCGGAAGAGGCAGTCACATTGTTACAGTTCAACAACAACAAATGGTTTGTTTCCCAAACGCGATTCGGTCCGTTGGTACATGCACAAATGGGAGCTGGTGAAGAAAACTCGGGAAGACTGGTTACTGAAATCAGAAAAAGGGCCAAAGCCATTGCCGTACAAACCCATGCAGACTTTATCATCAACGATGGTCCTCCGGGAATCGGCTGCCCGGCGATTGCTTCCGTTACTGGTACCGGCACCGTGCTGCTTGTGATTGAACCTTCGCTTTCCGGCCTGCACGATGCCACCCGTTTGTTTGAACTGGTGCAGTCATTCCGCATCCGGGTTTTCGCCCTCATCAATAAATTTGACATCAACGCCGAAATAACAGCCCGTATTGAACGTTTTCTGTCTGAAAACGACATTCCGCTTCTTGGCAAAATACCTTTCGATACGCGACTGGTTGACGCAATGGTCGGCGGCCAAACAATTACTGAGTACGCGCCGGATTGTGAAGTAAGCAAAGAGATGGAATCAATCTGGCAAAAAATAGTATCTTTTACCGCCCCTGACAGAGTTCCAAACCCTGCCGGGGCCAAATAGTATTCACAATGAAAATAACTGTTCTAACAGAAAATACCGCCGGAGGAAAATTCCTCGCCGAACACGGCCTTTCATACCTCATCGAAATCGACGACCAAAAAATATTATTCGACACCGGGCACTCGGATGTATTTCTGAAAAATGCTTCGCAAATGGGAATCAATATTCAAACGGAAGTAGAAACGGTTGTGCTTAGTCACGGCCACTGGGATCATGGCGACGGGCTGCAATTCCTTCAAAATAAAAAATTGGTCAGCCACCCGGGAGCATTTATCCGGCGCTTCAGAAAACGCGATTTCTCTCCGGTAGGGTTGTCTCTTTCAAGAGCAGAACTCAAAAAAAAATTCGAATTAGCTGAAACTGAAATTCCGTTAAAACTGACGGAAAACTTATACTTTCTTGGTCAGGTTCCACGCAAAAATACGTTTGAAGCCCAAACTACTTCTTTTGCAGATGATTCCCAAAACGACGACTTTGTGCCTGACGATTCGGCCCTGGCGGCAATATCCAACAACCAGTTAATTGTTATTACAGGCTGCTCTCACTCCGGTATTTGCAACATTACGGAACATGCAAAAAAAACAACCGGCATTTCACAGGTAAAAGCAGTATTGGGAGGGTTCCACCTGAACGAACAGAATCAGCAAACCCAGCTGACTATCGATTATTTCAAACAAAACAAAATTGAAAAGGTATTTCCTTCTCACTGCACGGAATTACCCGCTCTGGCAGCTTTCTACAATAAATTTCACACCCGGCAACTGAAAACGGGAATGATACTGGAATTGTAAAAGGGGTAGCAACCGGAATAAAATCTTCTGTTCCGGGAGACCCGATGATTCAGTCCGGCGCAGGGGAATTCGGTGTATCCAACGTAAAACTGTCTCCGTCCTCCAAAACCGGAAATTTTTTCCGGAATTGCTGCAAACCGGAGTACGAAAGTTCAAATGTTTTTACCTGCTCCTTTTCGCCCAAAAAAGAGGCAAATCCTTTGGGATCCACCAACGCTGAATCTCCCTGGTAGTCCAGACCATTTCCATCTTTTCCTATCCTGTTTATCCCCACACAGTACGCCTGATTTTCAATGGCACGAGCTACCAGCAGGCTTTTCCAGGCATGATGACGGGGTGCGGGCCAGTTGGCGACATACAAAAGCACATCATAATTTACGGTGTTGCGGCTCCACACCGGAAAACGCAAATCATAACAAACCAACGGACAAAACCGCCAGCCTTTGTATTCAACAACCAACCTTTTGCTTCCTGCCGCATACTGCAAATGTTCGCCACTCATGGTAAACAGATGACGCTTATCGTAATACTCCGTTTTCCCTTCCGGAAAAACCCACAAACAACGGTTGTAAACTTCGTCATTTGCGTCAATAATGAGGCTGCCTGTAACTACTGCATTTTTCTCCCGGGCCAGGTTTTTCATCCACTCAACCGATGGTCCGGCCATGCTTTCCTTCAGCTTTTCCGGGTACATTGAAAAACCGGTGGTAAACATTTCAGGCAAAACGATGACATCTGTTTCATCTACATCGGCAAGCATTTCAGAATAATGCTCCAGATTTGCCGTCGCACGCTCCCAAATAATATCGGGCTGTACCAATGTGACTTTTAACGTTTCCATTCAGGCAAATTTATCAAACTTATTGACAAACCACCTGAAAAACATACTTATCGAAAAAGTTTCAGTGCTATCCTTCAAACGATAATGATCATTTGGAAAAGGAATATCACTCTATTTCACGATGATACTGCTGTAATGATTTCACCTTATACGCTCCGTTGCGGCGTTCTTTAATCCCCTGCGTAGCGGCAAAAGCTGCTGCAGTGGTGGTAATATAAGGAACATTGCACTTAATGGCTGTTTTTCGGATATACGAATCGTCGTATTCGCTCATTTTCCCGGCGGGAGTATTGACAACAAGGTCGATTTCACCATTCACCAGGGCATCCACAATGTTGGGCCGCTTTTCGTAAATTTTATTAATGAAACGCGCTTCGATTCCATGTTTTTCCAGGAATGTTTTTGTTCCTCCGGTTGCTACAATATTGAATCCCATTTCCTGAAAGTTCCGGACAAACGGCACGATCTTATCTTTGTCACGGTCGCCAATAGTAACGAGTACCGTTCCCTCTAACGGAAGCGGGGTTTTGGTAGCCTCCTGAGATTTAAAAAATGCCAGGCCGAATGAGTCAGCAATTCCCAGTACTTCTCCTGTCGAACGCATTTCAGGGCCCAGTACCGGATCCACATCAGGGAACATGTTGAACGGGAAGACAGCCTCCTTCACCCCAAAATGCTTCAACGGTTTTCTTTTCAGGTTGAAATCGGACAATTTTTTTCCCAGCATAATTTCCGTGGCAATTTTTGCCATCGGTATACGGCAGATTTTTGAAACCAGCGGTACGGTACGCGATGCCCGCGGATTGGCTTCCAAAATATAAACCTTGTCATTATAAATAGCATACTGAATATTCATCAGGCCGACCACCTTCATCTCAATGGCAATACGACGTGTATAATCTTCGATGACCTCCATCTGCTCTTCTGTGATAATCACTGGCGGAATAACACAGGCTGAATCACCGGAATGAATACCGGCATATTCGATGTGCTGCATCACAGCCGGAACAAATGCATCGTGCCCGTCGGCAATAGCGTCCGCTTCGGCTTCGATAGCATCTTCCAGAAACTTATCAATAAGCAGCGGACGGTCAGGAGTAACATCCACAGCCGCCTTAACATACTCAAGAAGCATCTCTTCATCGAGCACAATTTTCATTCCCCTGCCTCCCAAAACATAGGAAGGACGGACCATTAACGGGTAACCAACGCGGGCTGCAATTTCCAGCGCTTCCTCCAGATTGCTGGCCATCCCCGATTCCGGTTGCGGAATACCCAGCTTTTCCATGATCTTCCGGAAACGATCGCGGTCTTCAGCCAAATCAATGGTTTCAGGACTGGTTCCAATTATTTTCACGCCGTTGGCTTCCAGTTCCCCGGCAATGTTCAGCGGCGTTTGCCCTCCAAACTGAACCACTACTCCGTCCGGTTTTTCTTTTTCATAAATACTCAAGACATCTTCCACTGTCAGTGGCTCAAAATAAAGTTTGTGAGAAGTATCGTAATCGGTTGACACGGTCTCCGGGTTACAGTTCACCATGATGGATTCATAACCGGTGTCGCGGATGGCAAAGGCAGCATGAACGCAACAATAGTCAAATTCAATCCCCTGACCAATGCGGTTGGGACCACCGCCAAGAACCATAATTTTTTTATTGTCGTCGACAGACACTTTGTCCGGTGCGTTATACGTTGAAAAATAATACGCTGCATCAGCACCACTTACCGGTACCGGTTCCCACGATTCTGCGAGGCCAAGAGCCAGGCGGCGGTCGCGTATCTCTTTTTCAGGAATGTCAAGCAGTTTGGCCAGATACTTATCGGCAAAACCATCTTTTTTAGCCTCGATAAAAAGCTCATCAGGCAACACACTGTTTTTGAAGCCCAGCATTTTTTCTTCCAGTTCAACCAGCTCCTTCATCTGTTCGATAAACCAGGCTTTTATAAACGTTTTTTCATGCAACGCTTCCACGGTTGCCCCTTTCCGCAGGGCCTCATACATGATATACTGGCGCTCACTGGAAGGATCTTTCAGCAGCAGCATCAGTTCTTCCAGCGACTTTTTATGGAAATCTTTGGCAAATCCAAGGCCGTATCGCCCGGTTTCCAGGGAGCGGATGGCCTTTTGCAAAGCCTCTTTATAATTTTTCCCGATACTCATTACTTCACCAACGGCCTGCATTTGAGTACCGAGTTTATCTTTCAACCCGTCGAATTTTTCAAAAGCCCATTTGGCAAATTTTACCACCACGTATTCACCCCAGGGAGTATATTTTTCAAGGGTTCCTTCGCGCCAGTAAGGAATTTCGTCGAGGGTCAGTCCGCCTGCCAGCAAAGCCGAAATTAATGCAATCGGGAAACCGGTAGCTTTTGAGGCCAGAGCCGAAGAACGCGAAGTACGCGGATTAATTTCAATCACCACTACCCGACCGGTTTTTGGGTCATGGGCAAACTGAACGTTGGTGCCGCCAATCACCCCAATATCCTTTACAATACGGTAAGAGTATTCCTGCAACCGTTTTTGCAGTTCCTCAGAAATAGTCAGCATGGGCGCAGTACAAAACGAATCGCCGGTATGTACGCCAATGGCATCCACATTTTCAATAAAACAAACAGTAATCATTTGGTTTTTGGCGTCGCGCACCACTTCCAGCTCCAGCTCTTCCCAGCCCAGTACTGATTCTTCCACCAGAATTTGATTAACCATACTTGCGGCAATTCCGCGGGAAGCCACAGTGCGAAGTTCTTCCACGTTGTATACCAATCCGCCGCCAGTTCCACCCATTGTATATGCCGGTCGGATAACCACCGGATACCCCAGTTCATCCGCAACTTTTTCAGCTGCATCAATCGTCGTAACAGCCTTGCTTCGGGGCATCTCAATTCCTAACCTGGTCATGGAGTTTTTAAACTCCGTGCGGTCTTCCCCTTTTTCTATGGCTTCGAGATTTACGCCAATCACTTCTACCTCGTATTCATCCAGAACTCCTTTTTTTGCCAGTTGCAGGGCAAGGTTCAATGCCGTTTGGCCCCCCAGGTTGGGCAACAACGCATCGGGACGTTCTTTTTTGATGATTTCCGTTAGGGCATATTCGTTGAGCGGCTCAATATAGGTGTGATCCGCCATTTCAGGGTCGGTCATAATGGTTGCCGGATTGGAGTTTACCAATACAATGTGGTAACCGAGAGAGCGCAGTGCTTTGCAGGCTTGTGTTCCTGAATAGTCGAATTCACAGGCCTGACCGATAATGATAGGGCCCGAGCCGATAATAAGAATCTTATGAATATCTTCCCTTTTTGGCATAAAACAAAAATTTTTGAATGGTTCCTATTTTTTTAATTTTCACAAAAATGCCCTTAAATTTTTAAAAACGGCGATTGTAGGGACAAAAAAATGACGATTTCAGATAAATTTGATCCTTCTGAATATTTTTTTTAAAAAAATCACATTTTATATAGTCCTGTTTCTTCCGTTGCGCGTATAGCTTGTCAAATCTATTACAAAATGCTGTCCTACGCAAAGCAGGATTAGTTAGACCGGGAATACCTCCCGGAAATTTCCGGGAGGTTTTTTTTAAATAAAAAAATGACAAAGGAATTACTCATAAAATTTTTGAACGACCATTGTACAGATGAAGAGTTGAAACAGGTGGTACAATGGATAAAAGAAGACTCACTCAGCTCTGGCAGTAAAGAATGGGGTTACGGGGAATGGGAAAGTATTGAATACCAGGAAAACGAGAACCTGCCGGATGATGAAACGTTCCAATCTCTGCTTGACAGGGTCCACCACAAAATTAATATTGCGAACTATAATAAACCGTATAAGCCGGCTGTCTTGTTTACGACCTGGCTGACAAGAGCCGCTGCCATTTTGCTGGTACCGGTTCTGGCATTTCTTATTTACACCCTTTCTCAGGTTCCGGCGAATAACTCCCAATACTCAGACTTGACTATTGATTCTCTGGAGATAGTTGCTCCTACCGGCTCCAAAACATTCATACAATTTTCAGATGGATCGGAAGTTTTCCTGAACCACGGCAGTAAATTGAAATACCCGCAAAAATTTACAGGTAACACAAGAGAGGTTATACTAACCGGAGAGGGATACTTTAAGATATCCCATAATCCCGAAAAACCGTTTATTGTTAAAACCAAAAACCTGGATATAAAAGCACTGGGAACAACTTTTAACGTGCATGCTTACCCTGACGAAAATATTGTTGCCACTACCCTGATTGAAGGAAAGGTGATGCTTGAGCGAAAAACATATTCCCAAAGGAAACAAACCATTGGGGCTATGGTGCCCGGACAGCATGTGAGTTATAAACCCGGTACAGGGGAGGTTTTCAGTTCGAAAGGAGACATCGAAAAATACATTTCGTGGAAAGACGGTAAGCTCATATTCAAACGGGACAGCCTTGTTCAGATTGCAGACAGGCTAAGCCGGTGGTATAGTGTCGATATTGAAATAACCGATGAAGCAGCCAAAGAATTTACCTATACCGCTACCTTTGTGGATGAACCCTTATTCCATATTCTCGCATTGCTGAAAGATGCCGCCCCCATTGACTACAGACAAATACCCCGTAAACAGCTACCCGACGGAACATTTTCAAAACAAAAAATTATTATTGAAAAAAGGAATTAACCAATAAAATATTGAGTATCTAATCAAAAAAATTAAACGCCTATGAAAGTAAACTTCTAACAAAAAACAACAGGGAAATGCGCTAACATTTCCCCGGTATTCGTAAAAAAACACCCCTGTATGATGGAACAGGGTATTTTCTAACTAAAAACATTTACAAAAGTATGAAAAATTTTAATGAGAAGATCATGGGGAATTTTCATGTCTCCCATGCTTTAAAACTATTGATGGTTATGAAGCTGACACTTGTACTTATATTGGTATCTACCCTCAGTATTTATGCCAACTTATCGTATGCACAAACTAAAAAGCTCACTTTAAAAATGGAAGATGTAAAAGTAGAAGACGTACTTTCCAACATCGAAAAGCAAAGTGAGTTTTACTTTTTTGTTTACAGTGAAAAAGTTATTGATGTGGAGCGAAAGGTTTCAGTTGATCTGGAAGGGCAAAATATTGAAAAGGTACTCAAAACTGTTTTTGCCGGCACCGATGTGACGTATTCCATAAGGGACAGGTTAATCGTGCTATCCACACCTAACGTATTTGAAAATACTTCCCGTACCGCGTGGCAGCAGGTCACCGTTTCCGGAAAAGTTACAGATAACAGTAACCAACCCTTACCCGGTGTAACGGTGATAATAAAAGGAACAACCCAGGGAACGGTTACCAATGCCGATGGAGAATATACTATAACGAATATCCCGGAGAATGCCATACTGCAATTCTCTTTTGTGGGAATGCGGGCACAGGAAATAACGGTTGGAAACCAAAAGACTATAGATGTAAAAATGGAGGAGGAAACAATTGGGTTGGGAGAAGTAGTTGCCATTGGATATGGGACGATGAAAAAAAGTGACCTGACGGGCTCTGTTGTAAGAGTTGAAATGGAACAAAAAGAAAACCAGGCAAACGTTAACCTTCTTCAATCTTTGGCCGGAACCTCGGCAGGGGTGAACATTGAGGGAAGAGGCGGCGCAGGGAGCGAACCTGCCTTTTCTGTCAGGGGACAAACATCATTATCGGCAAGCAACCGTCCGCTTATTGTTATTGACGGAATTATTTATAATGGATCCATCGCTGACATCAACATCAATGATGTGGAATCTATAGATATTCTTAAGGATGCCAGCGCTGCGTCCGTTTATGGGTCCAGATCGGCCAATGGTGTAATGATTATTACCACTAAAAAAGGAACCTCTGAAAGTCCCGTGGTCTCATTCAACATGTATTATGGATTTCAGGACATGACCAACAACCCAATGCGGGTTATGAATGCGGATGAATTTGCAGTCAGGCTGGTTGACTGGAGCCACCAAAACCTGGTTTACCAGTGGTACACCACAAATCCAACAAGCGCAGCAGGAAGGCCTGTCCGCCCGGATGTTACAAACCGCGAGCTCGTAGCTACCTACTTAAAAACACAGGAGGAAAAAGACAATTACCTGGCAGGAAATGAAATTGACTGGGTAGATGAAGTGCTGCAGATAGCTCCCATGCAAAATTATAACCTAAGCCTCTCGGGAAAAAGCGGTGAAAAGGTTAATTATTTTGTATCAGGATCCTATACAGATGTGGAGGGAATTCAACTAAATGATAAATATGAAAGATTTACCCTGCGCAGTAACCTGGTGAGTGAAGTGAATGACTGGCTCTCCTTGTCTATCAACACCTCCTATTCTTATATGGATAATTCGCGTGACAATAATTCAAGTATAAATATCGACAATGTTGCGTCCCTTGGCAATGCAAGAGTTGCAAGTCCCCTTGTAAATAATTTTATCGGAGAACCTTCGTACGATATTTACCTTGGCGGGGAATTATTTCAACCCTACCCACTGGTTTATACATACATCGACAATTCAATCACCAGGAATCAACTGCATCTTATTGGCAACGCCAAAATAAAAATTCCATGGATTGAAGGATTGACAAATGAGGTTAACTATTCCAACATGTACACTCAGGTAGATAACAATGCTTATCATAATTACAATACGCCTTCAGGAGTTTCAAACAGGGGGCTTGCAGAAAAACATCCTTCCAGGAGCAGAGACTGGATTCTCAATAATATTGTAACATATGCCAGGACTTTTGGCGACCATCAACTGAATTCAACGTTGCTTTTCAGCAGGGAAGGCAGAACAGGAGATGCTTCATCGCTTAATGCAGAGGGATTTGACAACCAGGCCCTGGGATATAACAATATGGGGTTGGGAGAGGTTTCAACCGTTTCTTCTTCTGCATGGGAAGAAAACAGCCTTTCGTATATGGCCCGGTTAAATTATAGTTACAAATCCAGGTACATGGTTACAGGGACTATTCGAAAAGATGGTTTCTCCGGATTTGGAGCAGAAAAAAAATGGGCAACCTTTCCTTCTCTTTCACTGGCCTGGGTATTCTCTGATGAATCATTTTTCAGCGACATGAATTTTTACTCCAAGCTGAGAGTTTCATACGGGAAGAACGGAAACCAGGGAATCGGACGTTATTCCAGCTTATCGAGAATGGGAACCCGATACTATGTTTTTGGCCAGGCTACAGCTATCGGCCTTTATCCTTCCACTTTGGGAAATGCTGATTTGGGTTGGGAAACAACTGAATCGTATAATCTTGGGGTAGATTTCGGATTTCTGAACAATAAAATAACAGGGTCAGTTGACGTGTATACTGCGGAAACGAAAGATGTGCTGGTTGAAAGGCAACTTCCCCGGGCAGCGGGATACAGCAGTGTTTGGGCCAATATCGGAGGCCTTAATAACAAAGGGATTGAGCTTGAGGTAAGGTCGGTTAATGTAGATAACGGCAATTTTAAATGGGAAAGTAGTTTTATATTTTCGCTTAACAGAGACAAAATCACCAAGCTTTACGGAGAAAATGATGATGCGGATATAGGAAACCAATGGTTTGTCGGAGAACCCATAAGCGCCATTTATGATTATAAAATGGCAGGGGGAGTATGGACAGAAGAAGAATTCTTTGCCGGAAAGATTCCATTAAAAGGCTGGTATCCGGGGCAGTTCAGATATGTCGACCAAAACCGCGACAGCCTGATCACTCCGGACTATGACAGGACAATTATTGGATACGCTGCACCAAGTTACAGGTTTAGCATAAACAATACCTTGTCATATAAAAACTTCGGTTTAACTTTTCTTATTAATTCTATACAGGGAGGCGACAAATATTATTTAGCGGATAATGCGACGAATGTAAGTCCACGCTTTTACATGCAACACCGGATGAATAATTCAGCGATCAACCCCTATTGGAGGCCCGATGCCCCCACTACCAATACCACAGGAATTTATAACAATCCTCCCCAGGAGAGTGGAATTTACCAGAGCAGAAGTTTTGTCAGGCTTCAGGATATTACACTTTCCTATAACCTTGGACAGAATCTACTGGATGCCCTAAAACTCCAGAAATGCCAGTTTTATATATCCAGTAAAAATCCGTACGTCTGGACGAAGTGGCAGGGCTGGGATCCTGAGACAGGAGCAAGCGATACGCCACTCATGAGAAACATTATCGCTGGTATAAGGCTTAGTCTGTAATTTTCTATCCAAAATCAAGGAATTATGAAATCAAAAAATAATAAAGTGATGAAAGAATATTTTTATTCGTTTACCAAAAAGTGTTTATTGACTGCAGTCATCCTGCTGTTAATGTTGCCTTCTTGTAACGAAGATATACTTCAGGAAAAACCGCTTGACTTTTTCTCTCCTGACAATGCTTTTCTGACAGAACAGGGAGTAGTGCAGGGGATTGTTGCGCTCCACGACCGTGTGCGTTCAGCCTATTATTCATTTGGTGAGTTTGGTACGATGAGCTGGAGGGTTCATGGAAGTGATTTGGGTTATATGGGAGAAGCCCCTCAGCACAATACGTATTATATCAACAGCTACCAGGATGTAAACCCGATCAGAAGGTACGTTGTAGACACCTGGAATACAGGCTTTCAAATTATTCAATGGGCCAATGTACTTATTGAAAAAATTGGGGAACTGGACGCAGGGATATTTCAGGACGGAGAAGCCGGAAAGAATCTGTATTTAGGCGAGGCAAGATTCTTCAGGGCTTTTGCATACCGGTACCTTGTTTCAACTTATGGTGATATTCCACTTCTGAAAGAGCCGGTTAAAACGGCCAAGGCTGATTTTGTCAGGGACCCGGTATCGGAAATCCATAAACTGATGGAAGAAGACTTCAAATTTGCATCAGAACATTTACCCAATCCCGGAGATGAGGCTGCGCCCGGCAGAATCACAAAAGGACCGGCATTGCATTATCTTGGCGAAACATACCTGGAAAAAGGGGAACCTCAGTTAGCTGTTGATGCACTTACTAAAGCAGTTGATAATTTTAGTTACGACCTGATGACCGAACGTTTCGGTAACCACCTCGATAAAGACATATTTGGCTCAGGAGATGCTTACTATGATCTTTTTGGATACGAGAATCACAATCGGACTGAAAACAAAGAAGCCATGTGGGTTATTCAGGTTGAGCCTTTCATACAGGGCGGAGGATTTGTTCAGGGTGCTTATATTTTCGGTCCCCGTTATTTTGATATCGGACTTACTCCTGACGGGTACCAGGCTATTCTGGGTACAATTTACGATGGCAGGCACACCGGATATTCGGATACATTGAGTAGGGGAACAGCTAATGTGCGCGGTTCCAGCCTTGTTTATTATACCATTTGGCAAAGCGACTGGGACAACGACACCCGTAATGCGGAGCACAATCTAAAAAGAAACATTTATTTCGATAATCCGGCCTCGGCGTATCATGGACAAAAAATCGATTTTAGCCTGTATGATCCGCCCCGCCCGAATCCGTTGGAAGACACAACAAAATGTCTCTTCCCTGTACATACCAAATTCCTGGATCCTTTAAATTATTTCGAACAGCCCAACAGAGCGGGTGGAGGAAGGACTCACAAAGACTGGTACGCCCTGCGTTTTGCAGAAACACTGTTGCTCCGTGCAGAAGCCTATCTCGGAATAAGCAAACCGGATTTGGCCGCTGCTGATGTAAACAGGGTAAGAGCCAGGGCAAATGCAAGCCCGGTATCTTCAGCTGCAATAGACATAGATTATATTCTGGATGAAAGGGCCAGGGAACTTTATGGAGAAGAATGGAGGCTCATTATTTTGCGGCGCACAAACAAACTCGTAGAAAGGGTTAGAAAGTACAATGACAACCCTGTCCTTCCGGGAGCTGATATAGAACCACATAATGTATTGTGGCCTATTCCGCAAAATCAAATCGACCTGAATGTGGATGCTGAATTTCCACAAAACCCTGGTTACGAATAGAACGTAAGATGTAGAAACAATTGGCCAAACCAGATAAACCTGGGCCGATTGTTTTAAGAGGGTATCAACTGTTTGGATGCATCCTGAATCAGGATAAATCCAAACAGTTGATTCTAACCCGGGAACAGATGGGCAGGTACCGAAAAACGAATGGGAGTTTGTTTTTCTTAACACAAAGAAAAATTTAAATTATCGGTTATGAATAAATACGACAACATGCACATTAAATTCTCTGCTGGTTTTCTTTATGTATTTCTTTTGACGTTGGCAGGACTGACTTTGGGTTTTCCCGTGTCCGGAAGTGCCCAAACCGCTCCGTTAAAACTCTCCACATTCGACATTGATGTCACCCCGCCAGTTGGTCATGACCTGGCCTACGATCCAATGATCCAATCGTGGGACATGGGGTTGCGTGCCAAAGGCGTTGTGTTGTCCGGAGCAGGGCAACCCATTGTATTGGTAGCAATTGACTGGATTGGCATTGATGATGCATGTTACGACGAATTTAAACGTGCCCTTGCCTCGGCTGCCGGCACAGTGCCCGAGCGGGTGGCAGTGCACACCATTCATCAGCACGACGCACCAAGAGGCGATATACAAGATGATTTTGTTCTTGCAGCAATTCACCGCCTGGAAATGGCTGTGGTTCATTCGCTGGAAAACACCCGAACGGTCACACACATCGGGCTGGGCGAAGCAGAAGTATATAAAGTGGCTTCCAACAGGCGTATCCTGGACGTGAAAACCGATACGGTGCGGGCTCCCCGCTTCACCACCTGTCGTGATTCCGCTTTACGGGCAGAACCCGAGGGAGTAATTGACCCGATGGTGTCGGCTATAAGTTTCTGGGAAGATGAAGAGCCGATAGCCGTTATGAGCTTTTATGCGACACATCCGCAAAGCTATTACCGCACCGGGATACCCAATCCTGATTTTCCCGGCATTGCCCGGTTTTTTCGTCAGCTCGCTGTACCCAATGCGTTACACATTCATTTTACCGGTGCCGGCGGTAATATTGGTGCGGGCAAATACAATGACGGCGCTAAAGAAAACAGGCTCATTCTGGCTGAACGGTTGGCTGATGGCATAAAACGGGCCTGGGAGTCCACTGAATTGCAGCCAGTTTCAGCAAATGCTATCCACTGGGGAGTAAGGCCGGTTGTTTTACCTGCCGATACTACCAAAAACAATATCTATGTGGAACGATACAAATCCGGAAAGGCAAAGATTGATATCCAGTGTCTTTCGCTGAATAACAATGCATCTGTCCTGTTTATGCCGGGAGAGCTGTTTGTGGAATACCAGTTGGCAGCCAAAAAAATGCGGCCAGACCTTTTTGTTACAATGGCCGCTTACGGTGATTACACCCCGGGATATATTCCAACTGTTGCCGCTTTTCCGCAACGGGGGTATGAAGTTGTTGTTTCCAAAGTAACACCCGAATCCGAAAACATATTGATGGAGGCAATGCACCAACTTTTAAACACCGGGCCCTGACAATCAAAATTTAAAACTTAAAAAAACGAACAAACCCTTTCTGAATTTCAGCCTGAAATAAACAAATTACTTATCTGCTAACGAATAAATAAATTATGAGACCTATATCTTTATTTGCCCTTTCCATTATAATGTTTGGGGCAGGATGTGTTGATTCAAACAAAAAAGAAACAAACGGCTCCGCTGTTACGGAAAAAAAACAATTAACCGCCCAACATTACTACTCAGGTTTTCCACTGGCCCACGACACCTACAACACCATTACCACTGCCAGCGACGGACGGGTTTACTACTGCCTCTCCTCCCAGTCGATTGATATCGGCGGACAATACTACGTGTACGATCCCAAAACTGATAAAATAGAACACCTGGGCGACATCACAGAAATATGTGGAGAAGCAGGTGCCAAAGCCATTCCGCAGGGAAAGTCTCACTCCAATTTTTATGAAAGTAAAGGAAAACTCTATGTATCTACCCATGCCGGGTACTATGAAATGATTGACGGCATGGAGATGATGGTTCAAAACGCGCCCGAAGGTTATAAACTATATCCCGGGGGACATATCGTTTCCTATGATTTAGCCACCGGCAAGTTTGAAGACCTGGCCATCCTGCCACAAGGGGAAGCCATTGTAACCATGACAATGGACACCCTGCGCCAGCATATTTATTCCATTTCATGGCCTTACGGATACCTGTTCCATTACGATGTAAAAAAAGATGAATTAAAAAACCTCGGAAAAGTATCTGCCAACGGAGAAGCCGGGAAGCCGGGAGAAGACTACCGCGTGTTGTGCCGTTCCATGGTGGTTGACCCACGTGACGGGATCGTTTACTTCTCTACCTCCGAAGGGGACATTTTATCTTACCATCCCGATTGGGATTCTATTAAAAAAGTTGAGGGCGTAGATTTGAAGCTCGACTATTTTGGGAAATACGACCCCACCCGTCCCGGCAGTATGCAGTACAACTGGAGGCGTATTGTCTGGTACCCCGAAGAAAATGTGGCTTACGGAGTCCATGGGAATTCCGGGTATTTATTCCGGTTCGACCCCAAAGAAGCAACCGTCGAAATTGTGCAACGCATAACTTCCGAACCATCTCAAAAAAGCGGGATGTTCGATTATTTTAGTTACGGCTACCTGGGATTTGACCTTGGCCCTGACGGGGAAACAATTTATTACCTGACCGGCGGTCCCATATACATCGACGGGAAAAGGGTGAAAGGTGTTGAGGAAATAGCCATGGGGGCAGCGCGCGGACTTGAAAACCTTCACCTGGTTACCTTCCACATCCCTACCAATACTTACACCGACCACGGGCCCATATTTTATGAAGATGGTAGCAGGCCAATCTATGTAAATTCAATTGCTGTCGGAAAAGACGGAACGGTTTATACGCTGGCCAGGTTTAAACACGAAGGTAAAGAAATTGAAGATTTTGTAAAAATTCAAAATCCCTTTGGAAACCAATAACCGGAGAACAGCCATCGTAAAAAATGTTTGTTTGACATTTATAACAATGACTAAAAAATAACTATCTTAAAAATAAAAAAATGAAAGCAAAAAATTTCACCAGAAGAAAATTTGTAGGGACTGTCTCTGCCAGTACCCTTGGGGCAGTAGCAATAGGTAGTATCCCTGCATTTGGGGCAACAAAAACAAGTAATAAGCTGGCCATCCTGGGCGGCAACCCGGTGCGTCAAAATAAAAGCTGGCCCGATTGGCCCTATGTCGATAAAAATGTAATGGATTCCATTGAAAAAACAACACAAAGCGGTATTTGGTGCCGTATCCAGTCAAAAGACGGAACGGTACCTACTTTTGAAAAAGAGTATGCCCGGATGATGGGTGTCACCCGCTGTGTGGCAGTGGGCTCAGGAACCCAGGCTCTCCACACGGCTGTGGAAGCCCTCGGACTGGGGCCCGGCGACGAGGTAATCACCTCTCCCTATACCGACCCCGGTACCATTGCCGCCATCCTTTCGGCCAGGGCACTGCCCGTGCTTGCTGACATTGACCGTTATTCATTCCAGGTAGACCCCGACGATGTGGAACGCAGGATTACAAAAAATACCAAAGCCATTATGCCGGTGCACATGATGGGGCAACCTGCCGATTTGGACCGCTTCCTGCAAATTGCCCGCAAGTACAACCTCTTTCTCATTGAAGATGCCTGCCAGGCACACTTTGCAAAGTTCCGCGGTAAAATGCTTGGCTCAATTGGCGACATCGGATGTTTCAGCCACCAGTCCTCCAAAGTAATCTCATGTG